>NZ_JBQPRE010000001.1:0-293816 GCF_052324925.1 Sanguibacter sp. A247
GGCTTCCCTCTCGTACGAGAGTTATTTGGCATTGACTATCAAGCACACTGTTGAGTTCTCAAGGAACAGACGCGCATCCTCGCTCTTCCCTTGCGGGTCCTGCTCGGAGGCAACCGTTCAAACTTACTCCATCTGCTTTCCGTTGTCCAATCCGGTTTCTTTCGAATCCGGAGGGGCGGAGAGCGTCCGAATCCCGTCACGACACAGCGATGCTGCATCAGATCTGGGAGCGGTTCTCCCAGCGGGACCGGCCACGAGCTCTCTCCTTGCGGAGGCCTGCTCGCTGTCCGTTCCTCCCTGCCGGGTGAACGAGTAGAACGTTACGCGGAGGATTCCGCAGGGGTCAAATCCGTGACCGGTGACGCCGGTCACCCCTCCCGCCGGGCGCGATACCGTGTGCCTGTCGGCAGAGCTGCCGGCCCCGGCATCATGCCGTTCCCTGCAGGAGCACGCCATGCTCGAAGCCATCGGCTGGATCGGATCCGCGATCCTCGTCTTCTCGCTCATCCAAACCCGCATCCTGCGGCTACGGATCCTCAATCTCATCGGGTGCCTCGTCCACATCGGCTACAACACCGCCGTCGGCGTCTGGCCCATGGTCGGCCTCAACGTCGTCCTTGCGATCGTCAACGTCGTGCAGCTGCGCAGGCTCCTGCGGGAGCGCCACCTCACCGACGGCGGCTACGACGTCCTGCCCACCGCGGTCGACGCGCCCGTCCTCGAGCACCTGCTCGCACGCCACCACGACGACATCGCGGCCCTCCACCCAGGCCCCGTCGCTCCCGCCGAGGCAACCGACGCGTTCCTCGTCCTGCGCGGGGACGAGACCGTCGGCGCCGTCCTCCTCCATGACACCGGCGACGGGACCGCGCGACTCACCCTCGACCACGTCATCGAGCGCTACCGCGACTTCACCCCCGGTGAGCACGTCTTCCGTCGCCCCGGCCCCCTGACCGGACGCGGCTACACCCGCGTCGTCACCCGCCCCGGAATCACCGGTCGCACCGCCTCCTACTACGAGGCCGTCGGCTTCGAACGCGACGCGACGACCGACGAGTTCGTCCTCACCCTCGACGCGGGATAGCCCAGCGACGCAGACAGCGCCCGCCGTCCGCACCCGAACGGGTGGAACGGCGGGCGCCGTCGTCACACCGACGATCACCGCGACGCCCGCAGCAGCAGGCCGCGGCTGGCACGAGGCCCCTAGACCCAGACGAGCGCCTGACCCGGCTCGTGAAGGACGGCAGCGACGTCCGCGAGGACGCGGCTCGCCAGCTCGCCATCGACCAGCCTGTGGTCGACGCTCAGCGCCAGCTGCGTCACCCAACGCTTCTTGATCTTGCCCTTGTGCACCCACGGCTGCTCGCGGATCGCGCCGAACGCCAAGATCGCCGCCTCGCCGGGGTTGAGGATCGGCGTACCCGTATCGATGCCGAAGACACCCACGTTCGTGATCGTGATCGTGCCGTCCACCATGTCTGCGAGCGGCGTCTTGCCCGTCCGCGCGAGCGCCGTGAGCCCACCGAGAGCCTGCGCAAGCTGCAACAAGGTCGCACGGTGGGCGTCCTTGATGTTCGGAACCATGAGACCGCGCGGCGTGGCCGCCGCGATCCCGAGGTTGACGTAGTGCTTGTAGACGATCTCCTGCGCGGCCTCGTCCCAGCTCGCGTTGATCTCGGGGTGCCGGTCGATCGCGATGAGCAACGCCTTCATGGCAACGAGCAGCGGCGTCACGCGGACCTCCGCAAAATCACGGTCCGCACGCAGCCGCTCGACCAGACGCATCGTCCGCGTGACGTCGACCGTGTGGAAGACCGTGACGTGCGGAGCCGAGAACGCGCTCGCCACCATCGCCTCGGCAGTGCGCTTGCGCACCGACCGCACCGGGACGCGCGTCTGGCGACCGTCTGACGTCACCGCACCTTGCGCGAGCCACGGGTTGTCGTCGTCGTTCGGGTACGTCGCGAGCGTGCGCGGATCGATGCGCTCCGCCTGCCCCAGCACGTCCTCACGCGTGACGAGCCCGCCCGGGCCCGTCGGGACGATCGACGTGAGGTCGACGCCCAGGTCCCGTGCGAGCTTGCGCACAGGCGGCTTGACCCGGACACCCGACGCCGACGACGCAGAAGCCGGGCTCGACGCCGAGGGCGCCGGCGCAGGAGTCGCCGGACGCGCGGGAGCCGACGCGTCGGCAGGCGCAGCGCTTGCACGCGACGGCGCGGGTGACGACGGCGCGGCAGGCGCAGCGCTCGCACGCGACGGCGCGGCAGCCGACGACGTGGCTGTGGGCTGCGCCCGCCGCGGCCGACGCGTCGGTGCGTGCTCCGCCGTGCCGTACCCGACGAGAACCGCGCCCGACCCCGAGTCAGCATCGCCGGGCTCCGCCGCCGCGACAGCCGGAGCCGAGCTCGCGGCCGTACCCGACACAGCAGCCGGAACCGCGACGCCACCCGGATCCGTGTCGATGACGATGATCGGCGTCCCGACGTCGACCGTCGTGCCCTCGGGCGCGAGGATCTCCGCCACCACACCCGTCCACGGGCTCGGCAGCTCGACGAGCGACTTCGCCGTCTCGATCTCGACGATCGTCTGGTTGACCGTCACCTCGTCACCCACCGCGACGAGCCACTGGACGATCTCAGCCTCGGTCAGGCCCTCGCCGGCGTCGGGCAGAGGAAAGGACTCAAAGGTCGGCACAGCGTCTCCGTCTCAGAAAGCCAGCGAGCGGTCGACCGCGTCAAGGACGCGGTCGAGCCCGGGCAGGTAGTCGTGCTCGATCTTCGCGACCGGATACGGCGTGTGGAAGCCGCCCACACGCAGCACAGGCGCCTCGAGCGAGTAGAAGCACTCCTCGGACACGCGCGCCGCGACCTCGCCGCCCACACCGTGGAAGACGGGCGCCTCATGGATGACCACGCACCGGCCCGTGCGACGCACCGAGTCCGCGATCGTCGGGAAGTCGATCGGTGAGATCGAACGCAGGTCGATGACCTCGAGGCTGCGCCCCTCCGCCTCCGCAGCGGCCGCAGCCGCGAGCGCCACATGAACCGACGGCCCGTACGCGACGAGCGTGAGATCCGTGCCCGGCCGCGCGACGACCGCGCGGTCGAGGCAGTCATGACCGATGGCCTCGTACGCGGTCGGCACACCCGCCTCAGGCAGCGCGAGCGGCGCCACCTCGACCGGACCCTTGTCCCAGTAACGTCCCTTGGGCTCGAGGAAGAGCACCGGATCCGGCGACGCGATTGCCTCGCGCAGCATGAGATAGGCATCGGCAGAGTTCGACGGCGAGACCACACGCAACCCGGCCGTGTGCGCGAAGAGCGCCTCGGGGCTCTCCGAGTGGTGCTCGACCGCACCGATGCCACCGCCGTAAGGAACACGGATGACGATCGGGAGCGTCACGCGACCCGAGGTGCGGTAGTGCATCTTCGCCAGCTGCGTCGTGATCTGGTCGAACGCCGGGAAGATGAAGCCGTCGAACTGGATCTCGAGAACCGGCCGATAGCCCCGCATCGCCAGACCGATCGCGGTCCCGACGATGCCGGACTCCGCGAGCGGCGTGTCGACGACGCGGTCCTCACCGAACTCGGCCTGGAGCCCGTCCGTCACGCGGAAGACCCCGCCGAGCCGGCCGACGTCCTCACCCATGACCAGAACCTTCGGGTCCTCCGCGAGCGCCTGACGCATCGCGAGCGTGATCGCCTTCGCAAGCGGCAGCGCAGTCGTCCCCACGGGGAACGGGGCCACGCGGGCCTCACCCGCGGCGGTCGTCGTCATCGTGGTCATCGGGCACCTCCGTCGGCGAAGCCGGACTCGTACTCGGCGAAGAACGCGCGCTCATCCTCAAGAACGGCGTGCGCGCTCGCGTACACGTGATCGAACATGCTCGACGCGGGCGGCGCTTCCATCGTGCGCACGGTTTCGCGCACGCGCGCGCCGAGAGCGCCCGCTTCCTCGCGCACCTCAGCCGCCCAGGAGTCCTCCCACGCGTCCTCGCGGCGCAAGAGCGCCTCGACACGAGCGATCGGGTCGCGGTCGCGCCACTGCTGCTCAAGCTCCCGCGTGCGGTAGCGCGTCGGGTCGTCGGACGTCGTGTGCGCACCCATCCGGAACGTGAACGCCTCCACGAGGCTCGGGCCCCCGCCCGAACGTGCCCGCTCGAGCGCCTCCTGGGTCACGGCGTAGGTCGCGAGCACATCGTTGCCGTCGACCCGGATGCCCGGGACACCGAAGCCCTCACCGCGACGCGCGACCGGAACCCGGAACTGGCGGTCGTTGGGCTCGGAGATCGCGAACTGGTTGTTCTGGCAGAACAGCACGAGCGGCGCCTGGTTGACCGCCGCGAAGACGAGCGCCTCGTTGACGTCGCCCTGCGCGGTCGCACCGTCGCCGAAGTACGTGACCACCGCGGTGTCGACCGTCGGGTCGCCCGTCCCGACGACGCCGTCTCGCTGGACGCCCATCGCGTAGCCCGTCGCGTGCAACGTGTGCGAGCCGATGACGAGGGTGTAATTGTGGAACCGGTGCGCCTCGCCGTCCCAGCCGCCGTGGTCGATCCCGCGGAAGAGTCGAAGGATCTCGGCGAGGTCGACGCCGCGCGTGTGCGCGACGCCGTGCTCGCGGTAGGAGGGGAAGACGTAGTCCTGGGGCGCGAGCGCGCGCCCGGACCCGACCTGCGCAGCCTCCTGGCCGAGGCACTGGGCCCACAGGCCGAGCTGCCCCTGGCGCTGGAGCGACGTGGCCTCGTCGTCGAAGGCACGCACGAGCACCATGTCGCGCCACAGGTTCCGGACGTCGCCGTGATCGAGGTGGGCCGCGCGTTCGCGGTAGCCCTCCCAGCGGTCGTCCGTCGTGCGCTCACCCGTGGGGGTGAGCAGCTGCACCATCGGAACGTCTGAGCCGTTCTGGCCCGTGCGCTCGGTTGCGTCGTCGGTCACGAAGGGTCTCCCCGAGAGCTTTCGGCAGGACGCCGACCGCGGCCGACGTTGGCTACGGTTGCGTAACCTACGCCAGCGTAAGCAGATGGGATCGACGAAGGGATGGGCTGGCGCGCCACGAGCAGCGACAGATCTTTGTAGGAGTCCCACAAAGCCGTTCGTGAGACCCGACGGCTGTCCTCGTCAGCGCTCCGAGCGGTCCGCACGACCGATCGCGAGAGATCCGCAGAACGACACGATCGAGACGAGCAGCGCCGCGACGATCGCCGTCCAGAACCCACCCTCGATGCGGATGCCCCACGACGTCTGCTCGGTGATCCACGCGGTGAGCATGAGCATGAGTGCGTTGACCACGAACGTGAAGAGGCCAAGCGTGAGGATGTAGAACGGCGTCGACACGAGCGCCACGATCGGGCGGACGGCCGCGTTGATGACACCGAAGATGGCCGCAGTCCCGAGGAGGACCGCGATCTTGCCCTCCGTCGAGCTCGATCCGACGAGGAAGAAGCCCGAGACGAGCAGCGACGTGATCCACAGGGCGAACGCGTTGACGATGACACGCAGAACGAAGCTCATGACGTGATCCTGCCAGCACCGCACTCCCGTGTCAGTGGGATGCTGTCCCCGTGAGCGACTCCCCCCAGCTGCGGCCCGCCGTCGGCGCGCTGCCCGCCTACGTCCCCGGCGCCCGCGCAGGTGCAACCTCGTTCAAGCTGTCCTCGAACGAAAACCCGTACCCCGTGCACCCGGCCGTCCTCGCCGCGATCGCCGACGCCGCGCAGGACACCAACCGGTACCCCGACATGCACGCGACCGAGCTGTGCACCGCGATCGCCACCATGATCGGCGTGCGTCCGGGCGAGGTCGTCGCGGGCAACGGGTCCGTGGCCGTCCTCTCGCACATCCTCGCGGCCTTCGTCGATGCGGGCGACGAGGTCGTCATGCCATGGCGGTCGTTCGAGGCCTACCCCATCGCGGTACAGATCGCGGGCGGGTCCCAGGTGCGCGTTCCCCTCACCGACGGCGGTCGGCTCGACCTCGCAGCCATGGCCGCGGCCGTCACGGAACGCACCAAGGTCATCCTCGTGTGCACGCCCAACAACCCCACCGGCCCCGCCGTCCACAGGGACGAGCTCGAGACCTTCCTCGCGGCGGTCCCGCGCCGCGTCGTCGTCGTGCTTGACGAGGCCTACGTCGAGTTCGTCCGCGACCCGCAGGCGCCCGACGGCGTCGCGACCTACGCGGCCCACTCCAACGTCGTCATGCTGCGCACGTTCTCCAAGGCCTACGGCCTGGCCGGGCTGCGCGTCGGCTATGCGGTCGCGCGGCCACGGCTCGCGGCCGGGATCCGCGCGTGCGCGACACCCTTCGGCGTCTCGCACGTCGCCCAGCTCGCCGCCCTCGCCGCAATCGCCCACCGCGACCGCCTGCTCGAGCTCGTCGACGAGATCGTCGACGAACGCACCCGGCTCGTCGGGCAGCTCCGCGCCCAGGGCTGGGACCTGCCCGAGACCCAGGCGAACTTCGTGTGGCTGCCGCTCGGCGAGCAGACCGTTGCCCGCGCGGCCGAGGCAGCGAGCGCCGGGGTCGTCGTCCGTCCCTTTGCGGGCGAGGGGATCCGGGTGAGCGTCGGTGAGCCCGAGGCGACCGATCTCTTCTGCCAGATCACCGCAACGTGGCGCGACGGGTCCTGACCCAGCGCGCGAGCACCTCGGCGCAAGCGGGATCATGAGGACTGCGGAGCATAGATCGCGACGCCTCCCGGGATGAGATCTTGCACGGGCCCGTGCCCGTGCCCGTGCCCAGCGACCTCGCGGACCACGCCGTCGATCGCAGCCGTCACGGTTGACCCCTCGAGCGCCTCCGCCACGCGCGCGCCATTGCCGATCGCATGCCTGCTGTCCTCCGCCGCGTGAGGCGTGCCGAGCGCCTCGGCCGGGTTGAGGTTGATGGTCGTCCGCGACGGGGTCGCGGGGTTGGGCCGGCCATCGAGCGCATGCACCAGATCCCCCGCGGTCTCGTAGTGCGCCGCCACAACCGACGGTGGCAGGTCGATCCCGCCGCTGGGTGACCCCACCGTGATGAGCCCTCCGTCGCCGCGCTCCGCTGCGAGCCGTGTCGCGATGATGCCACCCTGGCTGTGGCCCACAAACACGACCTTCTCACCCGCCCGGATGCCCGCCGCCGCCATCGCCGCCTCGACCGCGCGCAGGGAGCGCTCACGTGTGCCGCGCAGCAGCCCGGTGTTGTTCGCGTACGAGCGCGCATGATCAGCCTCGTAGAAGTCCTTGCGCCGGGGGTCCGGCTTCCCTTCGCTCCCCGGGATGTAGACGACCCAGGCACTCGAACCGTCCGCGAGCAGGTTGCGCTGAATCCCGACAGCGCCGTCGCGCGCGTCACGGTTGATGGCTTCGAGCGTCCGCAGGGCCTCAGCCGACGTGCCGGCGCGGCGCGCGTCCGCGACGGCCGGCTGGGCCACCATCGCCGGGGTCGCCAGCTCGGCGCGGGTCTTGCGGGTGCGCAGCCACGTGAGGGGTTGGATGAACCCCAGATCCGTCACGTCGGTCAGCAGGTCCGCGGTTCCCGCACGCGTCAACGGATCGCGCGCGCCCATCGCCCACGTGAACGGCGCGGCGAGCGGGCTCCAGGTGGCCGACGCAGCGGCGCGCGCGTTCGTGAGGACATCGAGCGCCAGACCCACGTAGTCGACATTGGCCAGGCCACGACGCACGACGTCGGTGACGGACGAGAACACCGATCTCTCTGCGCCCTCATAGATCGTGCGGGCCGCCGTCACGTCGCCGGCCAGCAGCCTCGCCTCACGGACCGCAGCGTCGAGCCCATCCCCCACGCGCCCGAGGTCGTACCTCACGTCCGCCGCCTTGCCTGAGGCCACGCTCCAGGCCGTGCGCACCCCGCCGCTCAGGGGCGAGACACACGCCTCGCCCGTCACGCGCCTCACCTCGAGACCGACTCGCTCGGTCACCGCGTCGAGGTCGGCCACGGCCGCAGCCTGCTGAGCCGACGCGCCCTCCAGAGCGGATGCGAGCGACCTGAGGTCGGTCGCCAGCTCGTCCAGGTCGTCGAGGTTGATCCGCGCGTCCAGCGTCCCTCCGGCCACGCTGACCCCCGCGGGCAACGGCGGCGGGGCAAGGCCGGGACCGCGCCCGTCGCTGCAGCCAGGGGGCGTGCCGCTCACGGCTGCACCGACCGAGCGAGCTCCGCTGCGGACTCGGCGGCACCCATCGCCTGCGTCAACGACATGAGTGCCGTCTCAACCTCGGCACAGGTCGCCTCGACCGTCACGAGGGCCTCGCTCAGGTCCCCGAGGAGCGAGAGGAACCGGGTGGCCGAGTCCGAGCGCCACGACGTCCCGCTCACCTGTCGAAGCGTCGCGTGCGCGGCCGTCAGGGCCCCGGACACCTCGCTCATGCGTGAACCCACCCACGTGATCTCTGACCCGAAGGGTGCGGGATATGCGGGCAGCGGCGTGTAGATGTCTTCGATCATGCGGCCGACGGTAGGGGCCCCCCGGTCGACGCGCGCGGCCGCTCCTCACATCCGTGGACGGCACGCGAGAACCCTGCCCTGTGGTCAGGTCGCAGGCCGGACGACCCCGCCGCAGCGCGTGCCCGCCGTGGCAGGATGCTGCCATGCCTTCGACGACGCCCACGCCCGTGCCCGCCCGCGTCAGCCTCGCCGACGCGAACCCGCCGATCGCCCTCGGCGCGCTCGACGGTCGGTACCGGCGCTCGGTCGCACCCCTCGTCGACCACCTCTCCGAGGCCGCGCTCAACCGCGAGCGCCTCCACGTCGAGGTCGAGTGGCTCATCCACCTCACCGAGCAGCAGGTCGTCCCCGGCGCCCGCACGCTCACCGAGAACGACAAGGGCTACCTGCGCGCCATCGTCGCCGACTTCGGCGCCGCCGGGATCTCGGAGCTCGCCGAGATCGAACGACAGACCGTCCACGACGTCAAGGCCGTCGAGTACTTCATCAAGCGCCGCATCGCCGCCGCCCCCGGCACGCTCGGGGACGACACCGCCCTGCCGTCCGTGAGCGAGCTCGTCCACTTCGCGTGCACGAGCGAGGACATCAACAACCTCTCGTACGCACTCATGGTCCAGGGCGCCGTCCGCGCCGTGTGGCTCCCCGCCGCCGACGCCCTCGTCGACCAGATCGTCGCCATGGCCCGCGAGCACGCGGACGTCCCGATGCTTGCGCGCACGCACGGCCAGCCCGCAACGCCGACGACCGTCGGCAAGGAGCTCGCCGTCCTGGCCCACCGCCTCCGCCGCCAGACGCGCCGCATCGACACCGCCGAGTACCTCGGCAAGCTCAACGGCGCGACCGGCACCTACGGCGCGCACCTCGCAGCCGTTCCCGGAGCCGACTGGCCCGCGGTCTCCCAGAGCTTCGTCGAGCACCTCGGCCTCACGTGGAACCCCCTGACGACGCAGATCGAGTCGCACGACTGGCAGGCCGAGCTCTACGCCGACATCGCACGCTTCAACCGCATCCTCCACAACCTCGCAACCGACGTGTGGACGTACATCTCCCTCGGCTTCTTCACCCAGATCCCCGTGCCCGGGGCGACCGGCTCCTCGACCATGCCGCACAAGGTCAACCCCATCCGCTTCGAGAACGCCGAGGCCAACCTCGAGATCTCGAACGCGCTTCTCGACACGCTCGCCGCAACCCTCGTCACAAGCCGCATGCAGCGCGACCTCACCGACTCCTCGACGCAGCGCAACATCGGCACCGCATTCGGCCACTCCCTGCTCGCGATCGACAACGTCGCCCGCGGCCTCACCGCGCTCGCCGTCTCCGAGCCCACGCTGCTCGACGACCTCGACCACAACTGGGAAGTCCTCGGCGAGGCCATCCAGTCCGCCATGCGCGCCGCCGGGGTTGCAGGCGTCACCGGCATGGAGAACCCCTACGAGCGGCTCAAGGAACTCACGCGCGGCCACCGCGTCACCGGCCCCGAGATGCGGGAGTTCATCGGGACGCTCGGCCTGCCGCGCGACGTCACCGAGCGGCTGCAGGCCATGACGCCGGCGTCCTACACCGGCATCGCCTCGAGCCTCGTCGAGCGCTACCTCTGACGCCCACGCGGGCGGCTCCGTCACCGCGGTGACGGAGCCGCCCGCGTGTCACAACGCGTCGGTGCGGCGCAGGATCGCGCCCTCACGCATCGCCCACGGGCAGATCTCGACCTCCGCGACCTTGAGGGCCCGCATCGCCTCCTCAGCGACGATCGCGCCCCCGACGATCTGATACGTGCGCTCCGGAGTGATGCCCGGGAGCTCGGTACGACCCTGAGCCGTGAGCCGTGCCAGCCGCGGGACCCAATCGGCGAGCATGGAGCGGCGCAACCGCCAACGATCGTCGGGCCCTACCGCCTCGACCTGCATACCCGCGAGCCGCGCGAGCGAACGGAACGTCTTCGACGTCGCCACGACGTGATCCGGCCGCGGACGCTCCTCAAGGGCGCCGAGCGCCTCCCCCAGGACACCGCGCGCGTAGCCGCGCAACGCGTCGACCTGCGCGGGCGTCGACACGTCCGTGTCGAGGAACTGGATCGTCGACCGCCCCGCGCCGAGCGGCAGCGAGAACGCGATGTCAGGAACCTCGCCCTCCCCGTACGCAACCTCGAGCGAGCCGCCCCCGATGTCGAGCAGCAGGATCCGCCCGGCACCCCAGCCGTGCCAGCGCCGCGCCGCGAGGAACGTGAGCGCCGCCTCCTGCTCGCCCGAGAGGATGCCGATCGACTCCCCGAGGATCTCCTCGATCCGCGCGATGACCTCGCCACCGTTGGGTGCCTCGCGGATCGCCGACGTCACGAGGACAAGCAGCTCGGCGATCCCGCGCTCGCGCGCGAGCTCACGCCCGTCACGCACACCCGCCGCGATGAGCTCGATGCCCGCCTCGCCGATCGAGCCGTCGGGCTCGAGAAAACGCATGAGCCGCACGACCGAGCGCCGGCTCGCCACCGGCACGTGCGGACGGCCGCGCTCGGCATCGACGACGAGCATGTGCACGGTGTTGGACCCGACGTCCAGGACTCCCAGCCTCATGGGGAGACGCTACAGGCGAAGCACCCTCAACGGCGGTTGATGACGGCCTTCGTGCGGCCCGAGCCCTTCTTGACGATCTTGCCCTTCGCGAACGACTGCGTGCACACGCGCTTGGAACCCTTGCCCTTGCACGTGCGGTCGCTCGTCGGCAGCCCGAGCTTCTTCTGAGACTTGAGGAAGACCGTCCGGAAGTGGCCCGTCACCGCGACCGTGTCACGACCCGTGCGCGAGACGAGCGTGGCCTTGGCGAACTCCTGTCGGCACGTGTTGACGCCCTTGCGCTTGGTGCACCTGGTCGCGGCCTTCGCGTAGCCGTAGTTGCGGCCCGCCTTGCGCTGCGCGTTCCACTCGGCGCCGATCCGGCCGTTGGCGTGCTGGACCCCGTACTTGGGGTGCGACGTGACCACGCCCTTGCTGAAGTCCTGGCGGCACCACTTGCCACCCGTCACCTTCGCGCACTTGCGAGCCGATGCGGGCCAACCGAGCGATCCGCTGCGCCCGCCCTTGCGCACCCAACGCTTCGAGAAGTCACCCGTCACCGCGTGTGTTCCATACGTCGGCTGCGTCGCCGCGTAGCCGCCCTGGAACTTCTGCGTGCACGACCGACCAGACTTCGTGCAGCGCTGCTCGGCACGCGGCATGCCCAGCGCTCCGTTGCGCCCGCCTGCCTTGACCCATGCAGAGGCGAGCCGGCCGAGGACGACGCGCGTGCCCGTCGTCGGTGACGTCGCACCGTAGCCGCCCGTGAACCTCTGCGTGCACCGACGGTCCTTGCCACACCGCTGCGCGGCCTTCGGCCAGCCGAGCGCACTCGTCTGCGAGCCGAGGCGCACCCACTTCGTGCGGATCGCACCCCGGGCCATCGTGAAGCCCTTCGACCCCGACGACGCGATCGTGCCGCCCGCGAACGTCTGGACGCAGTAACGCGGCGACCCGGTGGTGCACCTGACGTTCGCGCGCTGCACCCCGAACGCGCCATCGACCCCACCCGTGCGCAGCCACGCCGACTGCACGGGACCCGTCACGCCGATCGTCGTCGAGCCGAACCATTGCGTGAACAAGCGCCAGAAGTTGCGGTTGCCGTAGGACGAGCACGCATCGCCCGTGCCCGAGAGGTTGCTCATCGCCGCGGCGTTGGGTGTGTACGGCGTGTAGTAGTAGAGGCCTGCCGTCGCCTTGTTGGCGATCTTCACGGTCTTGGTTCCACAGCTGAGCTTGGGGTGGTACTGGATCTCGTGCGTCTGGCCCGCGGGGCGCCAGCTGTAGATTCCGGGCTCATTGGCGTACCGCTGGTACTGGCGACCAGCCCCGTACACCTGGTTGAAGAAGCCCTCATTGGCAGGGTTGCAGCCACCCGAGTCGGGGCAGGCAAAGCCGGTCGCAGCGTCGTACTGGCGCTGCGTCGGCGCCTTCGCGGTCACGAGGCCCTGCTCCTTCTGCAGGAGCACGAGAAGCGACTTCGCGCTCACGCCGCACGCCTTGGCGACCTTGGCGATGACGGTCGAGGCACGCTCGTTCTTGCTGCCCCGGTAGGCGCGGCAGTAGCTGTTGGCCTTGACCGACGCCGTCGTCAGCCGGAAGTTCTTCAGGCACGTCGGCCCTGACGTGGCCGCGCAGTCCGGCACCTTGTCGACGAGGAACGACTGGATCTGCGACGCGCTGAGGTCGGCTCCCGCGAAGAACACGTCATCCGTGATGATGCGGCCCGCGTCGAAGCGGCCGAGGGGGGTCGAGACGACCTGGTCGTCGTCGGCTGCCCTCGCGACGGGCGTGACAGACGCCGCTGACGACGCTGCGGCCGGCGCAGCCTCGACGACGGGCACGCCGAGCCCCACGACGAGCGTCGCCCCGCACACGAGCGCGGTCATCCGCCTGGCGCGCCCGCGTGGGTCCTCAGCGGACGGCAGGGGTGTTGCGCGGGTGTGCCTCATCATTCGCCACATCGTGTGCTTCCGTCCCAGCGTCCTCGTCCGTGCGCGGCTGCCCGCCGTTGCGGAACCGTCGGCCGCCGCGTGCGGTGAGCGTCCGAGCGCGGCATCGTCGCGCCCGGCCCGACCACCGTACGACGCCCGCGCGCCGCGCGCACCCCCCTTATCGGGTGCGAGCAGCGACCGCCGCCTTGGCCGCGAGCAGCGCCGCGTGCCGGCGCGCGAACGCGGCACGACGTGCCGCACGCGCCGCCGCCTGCCCTGACGCTGGCGATCCGCAGGAGTCCGTCTCCGCCGCCGCCTCTGCCGCCTCGCGCTCGGCAGCTGCTGTGAGCTCGATCGCCACACCACGGACGAGCGCATCGATCGTGCGTCGCGACTCCCGCCGGGCGAGCTCGCTCAGCCCGTCAGCGACGAGCGCGTCGGCGTGCGCGACGGGCTCGGCGCCCGCCGCCGGTGCGTGCGCACCGATCGTCGCGAGGTCGAGGAGCATCACACCCTCGACATCGCCCACGGCCGCCTCGACATCGCGCCGCAGCGCCAGGTCGAGGATGACGAGCGGTCGGCCGAGAGGGTCAGGCTCGTGTGCCCGCATCTCGGCGCGCTCGGTCGCTCTCTCGCGCGCTGCCGCGACCCCTGCGGCGTCGAGAACATGCCCGACGCGTCCCGAGCACGAGACGACGAGGTCGGCGTCCGCAACCGCCTCGACGAGTCCCTCCGCGCCGACCGCAACCGCACCTCGCGTCGCCGCAAAGTCCTCCGCCCGGCCCGAACGCGAGTGCACGCGCACGTCGACGACGCCGCGACTACGGAGCGCGGCGAACGCGGCACCCGCATACGAACCCGTGCCGACAAGGACGGCTCGGACCTGCCGCCACGGCGGCAGGTTGAGACCGGCAAGATCGAGGCCGACACCGACGACGGACCGGCCGACCGCACCCAGGCCCGTCGCCGACTCGACGCGCCGCGACGTGCGCGACGCCTGCTGGAAGAGAAGATCGAGCGCGGGGGTCGACGTGCCGAGCTCACGAGCCCGCACCGCCGCGCGTCGCACCTGGCCCGCGATCTCACGTTCGCCCACGACCATCGACTCGAGGCCCGCCGCGACGCGCAGCAGATGTTGTGCTGCGTCCTCGGCGGACCGGCGGGTGAGCGCGGACGCGACCTCCGAGCTGCCGAGGCCCGTCGCAGACGCGACGACCTGCTCGACCCGCTCGGCCGCAGCACCGGCGTCGGACGCGTCGACGTAGACCTCGACCCGGTTGCAGGTCGTGAGAACGACCGCGCCGTGGACATCGACCGACCGCGCGGGTGCAGACCTCGCCGGGGCTGGCGCGACGATGTCGAGCGCGAGCCCCGGGCCCACCGAACCGAGCTTCTCGAGCAGATCGAGATCAAGGTCGTGGTGCGACGCGGAGAAGGACCAGATGTTCACGGTGAGAATGATTCAACCATCCACAGGAATCCACGGCACAATCGTTCTTGATGAATCTCACCACACACCCGCTTTCTGACGGGACGACATCTTCCTCGCGCATTGTGCGCGCATTCCTCGGCGATCGACCGGAGGTCACACCAGTCTGGTTTATGCGCCAGGCCGGGCGTTCCTTGCCGGAATATCGCCTGATTCGCGAAGGCACCGGGATGATCGAGTCGTGCCTCCGCCCCGACCTCGCGGCAGAGATCACGCTCCAGCCCGTCCGACGCCACCACGTCGACGCCGCCGTGTTCTTCTCGGACATCGTCGTACCCCTCCGGCTCGCCGGCGTCGACGTCGACATCGCCCCGGGCGTCGGGCCCGTGCTGGGAGCCCCCATCCGCACAGCCGACGACATCGCACGCCTCGAAGAGCTCCACCTCGACGACGCAGCGCTCGCGCCCATCAGGGAAGCCGTCGAGCTCTCGGTCGCTGGCCTCGCCGCCGAGCCCGGAGCAAGCGGCGAGGGCGACACCCCACTCATCGGGTTCGGCGGCGCACCCTTCACCCTGGCCGCCTACCTCGTCGAGGGCCGGCCCTCGCGCGACCACCTCGCGGCCCGCGCGCTCATGCATGCCGACCCCGACCTGTGGGCACGCCTGCTCACGTGGTGTGCGCAGGCCACCTCCGACTTCCTCGTCGCGCAGGTGCGCTCCGGCGCAAGCGCCGTCCAGCTCTTCGACTCGTGGGCGGGGTCGCTCTCGCTCGCGGCCTACGAACGTTCAGTCGCGCCGTTCTCGCGCCTCGCCCTCGAGGCAGTCCACGCGCTCGACGTCGGCGGCCGCGCGGTTCCCGTCGTCCACTTCGGCACCGGGACCGGGCACCTCCTGGGAGCCATGCGGGCCGTGGGCGCCGACGTCGTCGGCGTCGACCACCGGACGCCGCTCAGCGAAGCCTCCGCCCAGCTGGGCCACGCCACCCCGCTCCAGGGGAACATCGACCCTTCCTACCTGTTCACACCTCGTGCAACGCTCGACGCACACGTCCACGACGTGCTGCGCAGCGGCCTCGCCGCACCCGCGCACGTCGTCAACCTCGGCCACGGCGTCCCGCCCGACGCCGACCCCGACGTCCTCACGGGCGTCGTCCGCACGGTCCACGCTTGGCAGCCGGAGGCGTCATGACCCGCACGATCGTCGTCGGCGCAGGAGTCGCGGGCCTCACGGCCGCGCGGGACCTCGCCCGCGCCGGTCACGACGTCACCGTGCTCGAGGCGTCGCCCCACCTAGGTGGGTGCGTCGGGCCGCTCGTCGTCACGCGCGGCGGGATCGACCGTGCCGAGCCGCAGTGCCCGGCCGACTCCCCGTTCGAGAGCGTGACGCTCGACGCAGGTGCGGAGTCCTTCGCGACCCGGTCGACGGCCGTGGCCGAGCTCCTCGGCGAGCTGGGACTCACGGACGACATCGTCCAGCCAGCGTCAGCGCCCGCCTGGGTGCGGACGCCGGACGCCCTCATGCCGCTGCCCCGCTCAGGCATCCTCGGAATTCCCGGCGACCTCGACGACATCAGGCGTCTGCTCGGCACGCGGGCATGGCTGCGCGCACGCCTCGACGCGGCGCTTCCCGCGTCCGTCGGCACGGGTGGCGACGCCGTCTCCGTCGGCCACCTCGTGCGCGCACGACTCGGCGTCGACGTCCTGCGCGCGCTCGTCGCCCCAGTCGCAGGCGGCGTCCACTCCGCATCGCCCGACCTCCTCGACGTCGACGCTGTCGCGCCCGGGCTGCGCGACGGCGTGGCGCGCCACGGCTCGCTCATCGCAGCCGCCGCGGCCGCCCGGGCCGCCGCCCCCGCAGGGTCCGCGGTCGCCGGCCTGCGCGGCGGGATGCACCGCCTCGTCGCGGCGCTCGTCACCGACCTCGCCTCGATGGGCGTCGAGATCCGACGCTCGACACGCGTCGAACGTCTTGAACGTCTTGGCTCTGCCTGGCGCGTCCACAGCCTCGGGCCCGCACGTCCCGGGACGTTCGAAGATGCCGTCGGCGCGCACGCCGCCCAGACCGAGGACGCCGACGGCGTCGTGCTCGCCGCGAGCGCGGCCGAGGCCGCACGGCTCCTCACCGGGCACGTGCCCACCGACGTGCTGCCACCCACACCCGGCGGACACGTGAGCATCGTGACCCTCGTCCTCGCCGACGCACGGCTCGACGCCGCCCCACGCGGCACGGGAGTGCTCGTCGCGTCGGGCGTCAACCCAGCGCACGGCGTACGCGCCAAGGCCCTCACCCACTCGAGCGCGAAGTGGGCGTGGGTGCGCGACGCGCTGCCCGACGGGCACCACGCCGTGCGCCTCTCGTACGGACGCCTCGGCGGCGATCCCGACCCCGGTGACGCGTCCGCGACGTCGCTCGAACGCACCGCGCTGCACGACGCAGGCCAGCTGCTCGGCGTGCCGCTCACCCCCGCGCAGGTCGTCGGCACACGGGTCGTGCGGTTCTCGGCGGGCATGCCGTTCGCGGCCCTCGGGCACGCAGCGCGCGTCACGCGGCTTCGGGGTGCTCTCGAGGTCGTGGCTGGGCTCAGCGTCACGGGCGCATGGGTGGCTGGGACCGGCCTCGCCTCCGTCGTCGCCGACGCGCGGCGGGTCGGCCGCGAGCTTCACGGCACCGCCCACCGCTGATCCCTTCACCTCTCGAAACGCGCGACAGGGACGTGCTCGACCCTCATTGCCGCGAGCCCCCTCCCGGGAGTGAATTCACGCAGGTTTGATGAACAATCGTCATGACAAATCGCCAGATCGACCTCACATGGCGACAGCGTCGCAGCATTTCCCCTTGAGCCCCACCGGGGACCACAATCGACTGCATGAGCCACGACGCGTACGGCACCCCCACGTCCGAGCACGACGGCCCCGAGCCCGTCGCCTACACACTCTGGGCCGTCCTGCGACGCGACCTCGCCGCCGAGCCGCTCCTCACGCGACTCCTCGGCGACGAGGTCGACGCGACCGCAACCTCGGTCCCCCAGGACACGCTCGTCGAGCTGCTCGAGGCAGCGTCGTCCGACCTGGGCGAGCTCGCCGACGACCTGCCCGAGGGCGTGACCCTCCGCGGCCTCTACGACACCTCCGGCCTGCGCGCCGACGCCGACGTCATGGTGTGGCTCACGGGCGACACCGCCGAGAGCCTCCAGGCCGCGCTCCGCACCCTGCGCACGTCCGTCCTCCTCGGCGACCTCCTTCCCGTGTGGAACGCCCTCGGCGTCCACCGACCCGCCGAGTTCACCGCGCGCCACCTGCCCGCGTTCATGCGGGGCGCGGAGCCCAAGGACTGGCTCACCGTCTACCCGTTCGTGCGCTCCTACGAGTGGTACCTCCTGCCCGAGGAGGAGCGACGCGCGATGCTCTCCGACCACGGGCTCAAGGGTCGCGAGTTCCCCCAGGTGCTCTCCAACACCGTCTCCGCGTTCTCGCTCGGCGACTACGAGTGGCTCCTCGGGCTCGAGGCCGACGAGCTCACCGACCTCGTCGACCTCATGCGTCGCCTGCGCTACACCGAAGCCCGCCGCCACGTGCGCGACGAGCTGCCCTTCTACACCGGCCGCCGCGTGAGCATCGAGCGTCTCGCTGCAATCCTCCTGGACGTCGCATGAACCCCGAAAACCCCCTTCCACTCGCCGACGACGCGCACGCGTGCGCGTGCGGCCACGACGACTGCCAGGACGTCGAGCTCGAGCTCGACGACTACCTCGCGGACATCGTCAGCCAGCTGCCGCCCGCAGCCGCGTCCCAGCGCGTCGCCTACGACGCCGTGCTGCTCGTCGGCTTCGGCGGCCCCGAGGGCCAGGACGACGTCCTGCCGTACCTGCGCAACGTCACCCACGGCCGCGGAATCCCCGACGAGCGCCTCGAAGAGGTGGCCGTCCACTACCGCGCCCGCGGCGGCGTCTCGCCGATCAACGAGCAGAACCGCCAGCTGCGAGCCGCCCTCGCGGCCGAGCTCGCGGCCCGTGGCCTCGACCTGCCCGTCCTGTGGGGCAACCGCAACTGGGACCCGTACCTCGCAGACACGCTGCGTGAAGCCGCCGACGCTGGTCACCGGCACCTCCTCGCGATCGTCACCGCCGCCTACTCGTCGTACTCAGGCTGCCGCCAGTACCGCGAGGACCTCGCCCGCGCGCTCGACGAGACCGGGCTCACCGGGGTCGTGCAGATCGACAAGGTGCGCCAGTACTTCGACTCCCCCGGGTTCGTCGCACCCTTCGTCGAAGGCGTCCGCGGCGCGCTCGACACGTTGCGCGGCAAGGACCCCGAGAAGGTCGACGCAGCCGGCGGCGTGCGCGTCCTCTTCTGCACCCACTCGATCCCGACGGCCGCCGCAGAGGCGACCGGACCTCAGAGCGGCCCGGGCGGGCAGATCGGCTGGGCCGACGGCGGCGCCTACGAGGCGCAGCACTACGCCGTCGCGAACGCCGTCATGAACGCGGTCGACGACACGGTGCCATGGGAGCTCGTCTACCAGTCACGCTCAGGCGATCCCCGGACACCGTGGCTCGAGCCCGACATCAACGATCGTCTCGCCGAGCTCGCAGCCGACCCCGACGATCGCCCGGACGCCGTCGTCATCGTCCCCCTCGGCTTTGTCTCCGACCACATGGAGGTCCTCTGGGACCTCGACACCGAGGCGCTCGGGACGTGCGCCGAGCTCGGCCTGCGCGCCGAACGCGTGCCGACGCCCGGCGTCCACCCGTCGTTCGTCGCGGGCCTCGTCGACCTCATCGCCGAACGGACGGACGCAACGACACAGGCGCCGACGCAGGCGACGTGCGGGGCGGCCGGGAACCTCGGCCCCTGGTACGACACGTGCCGGCCTGACTGCTGCGTCGACCCGCGCGGGCGCGTGCTGCCCACCGTCGCAGAGGACGTCGGGTGACCGTCGTGCGCGTCGGGACGCGCGCATCCGAGCTCGCCCGCACCCAGACCGGGCACGTCGTCGACGCGCTACGCACGGCCTCCCACGCGCGCGGGGCCGCACTCAGCCTCGAGACGGTCCACGTGACGACCGAAGGTGACACGACGCGCGCGTCGCTCTCACAGCTCGGCGGCACAGGCGTGTTCGTCGCCGCACTGCGCGACGCCCTGCTCGAGGGGCGCATCGACATCGCGGTCCACTCCCTCAAGGACCTGCCGACGGCGCCTGCTCCCGGGCTCACGGTCGCAGCGATGCCCGAGCGTGTGACACCGCTCGACGCGCTGTGCGCACGCGACGGGCTCACGCTCGCGACGCTCGCGCCCGGCGCGCGCATCGGGACCGGGTCCCCGCGGCGACGGGCGCAGCTGCTCGCCGCGCGGCCCGACCTTGAGGTCGTCGACATCCGCGGGAACGTCGGGACGCGTCTTGCCCGCGCGCTGGGGCCAGACGCCGATCTCGACGCGGTCGTGCTTGCGGCGGCAGGGCTCGCGCGTCTCGGTCAGGACGACGCGATCTCGGAGCTGCTCGACCCCTCCGTCATGCTTCCCGCTCCCGGTCAGGGTGTGCTCGCGATCGAGACTCGCACGGGCTTCGACGTCGCTGGTCTCGAGGCGCTCGACCACCTGCCGTCGCGGCTTGCTGCGACGGCCGAGCGTGCGCTGCTCGCGCGCCTCGAGGCCGGGTGCGCGGCGCCCGTCGGCGCTCTCGGAACCGTGTCCGTGACGGGCTCGGGTGCCGGTGCGCGCATGCACCTCGACCTCGATGTCGTCGTCGCGGCGCTCGACGGGACGCGGGTGCTGCGGCACGCCGCGTCGCAGAGCGGGCCCGTCGTGGCCGACGGATCGGGGTACGGCGTCGCTGAGGCCGTCGAGAGCGCCGAGTCGCTCGGGATCAACCTCGGCGAGATCGTCCTCGAGCTGGGTGCCGCGGACATCGCGCCCCTGCGATGACGGTGGCCGAGCCGAGCGGGCCGCCGGTGCGTGTTCTCGTGCCGCGGGGCGGCCGGCCGGGCCGGGAGCTCGCTGACGCTCTCGCGGCAGCCGGGTATGTTCCCCTCGTCGCTCCACTCATCACGTTCGGCCCGCCTGTGGACACCGCACCGCTTCTCGAGGGTGTGGTCAGGCTGGCGGCGGGCGAGTACGACTGGCTCGTCCTCACCTCCGAGCGCACGGTCGACGCGCTCGTCGACACGTCATCACAGCCCGGCGTCGTCCAGGTCCCTGCAGTCACGCGGACCGCGGCCGTCGGTCCGTCGACCGCGCGCCGCGCGCGACGGGCAGGGATCGACGTCGACATCGTTCCCGAGTGGGACCGCACGGCCACGGGCCTACTCGCGGCCCTCACCGCCCCGAACCCTAGCGATAGCGGATCGGGACGCTCCATGCGGACGGATCGGCGATCGAGCACTCGCGTGCGGGCCTTTGCGCCACGGTCCGCGATCGCGCGGCCCGAGCTCGTCGACGGGCTGCGCGCCGCCGGCTGGCTCGTCGACGCCCCCGACGCCTACACGACCGAGCTCGCCACCTCACTGCCCGCCGCCGCGCGCGACGTCGACGTCGTCGTCCTCACCTCCTCGAGCACCGCCGAGACCTGGGCCACCCTCACCGCGCACACCACCGACGACACAGCAGCACGGCAGCTCATCGTGAGCATCGGTCCCCGCACGACAGCGACCGCGCGCACGCTCGGACTCCGCGTCGACGCGGAGGCAACCACGCCCGACGTCCCCGCGCTCGTCGCCGCGATCGACCGCACGCCGAGGCTGCGATGATGAGAACCACCCCGGACGAGGAGAGAACCTTGACGCCCTATGACCGCCCCCGCCGCCTGCGCCGCACCCCCGCGCTGCGACGGCTCGTCAGCGAGACGCGCGTCCACCCGCGCGACCTCGTCCTGCCCGCGTTCGTCAAGGAAGGCCTCACCGAGGCCGCCCCGATCATGTCGATGCCGGGCGTCGTCCAGCACTCCCTCGACTCGCTGCGCCGCGAAGCCGTGCGCGTCGCGGAGGCGGGCCTCGGCGGACTCATGCTCTTCGGCGTGCCCCTCGATCGTGATGCTGTCGGCTCGGGCGCAATCGACCCCGACGGCATCCTCAACGTCGCCACCGCAGCAGTCAGGGCCGAGGTCGGCGACGCCGTCGTCCTCATGACAGACGTCTGCCTCGACGAGTTCACCGACCACGGCCACTGCGGCGTCCTGCGCCACGACGGCACCGTCGACAACGACGCGACCCTCGACCTCTACGCACGCATGGCCGTCCTCCACGCCGAGCGCGGTGCCGACGTCGTCGCGCTGTCCGGAATGATGGACGGCCAGGTCGCCGCCGTGCGCGAGGCGCTCGACGACGCCGGCCACACCGACACCTCCGTCCTCGCCTACGCCGCCAAGTACGCGTCCGCCCTGTACGGGCCCTTCCGCGACGCTGTCGAGTCGACCCTCACGGGTGACCGCCGCACCTACCAGATGGATCCCGCCAACCGGCGCGAGGCACAGCGCGAGGTCGCGCTCGACATCGCCGAGGGCGCAGACATCGTCATGGTGAAGCCTGCAAGCCTCTACCTCGACGTGCTCGCCGACGTCGCTGCGAGCTCCGACGTTCCCGTCGCGGCCTACCAGGTCTCAGGGGAGCTCGCGATGGTCGAGGCCGCCGCCGCCATCGGCTGGATCGACCGCGAACGCACGATCGCCGAGTCGCTCACGTCGATCAAGCGCGCGGGGGCCGACATCATCGCCACCTACTGGGCGCTCGAAGCCGTCGAGAACCCCGACGTGAGGGAGCTCCTGTGAGCAACGCGTCCGACTTCGCCCACGCCCAGCGCGTCCTGCCGGGTGGGGTGTCCTCGCCCGTGCGGGCGTTCGGGTCGGTCGGGGGGACGCCGCGCATGCTGCGGTCGGCGCGCGGCGCGTACGTCACCGACGCCGACGGCGTCGAGCGCGTCGACCTCGTCGCGTCGTGGGGCCCGGCGCTGCTCGGGCACGCGCACCCCGAGGTCGTCGCGGCTGTCCAGGAGGCCGCCGCGCGCGGCCTGTCGTTCGGCGCGCCGACCCTTGCCGAGGCCGAGCTCGCTGACGCGGTCATCGCCCGCGTGCCGTTCGTCGAGAAGCTGCGGCTCGTCTCGACGGGAACCGAGGCGACGATGACCGCGGTGCGGCTCGCGCGCGGCGTCACGGGCCGGCCCCTCATCGTGAAGGTGGCGGGCTGCTACCACGGGCACCTCGACGCGCTCCTCGCGCAAGCGGGCTCGGGCGTCGCGAACCAGGCGCTGCCGGGCTCGGCGGGGGTCACCGAGGCGACGGCCGCCGAGACGATCGTCGTCCCGTACGACGACGTCGCGGCCGTGGCCGCGGCCTTCGACGCGCACCCGGGAAAGATCGCAGCCGTCATCGTCGAGGCTGCGCCCGCGAACATGGGCGTCGTCGAGCCCGCGCCCGGCTACAACGCGGCCCTGCGACGCCTGTGCTCGCAGCACGGGGCACTCTTCGTCCTCGACGAGGTGCTCACGGGCTTCCGCGTGTCGTCCGCCGGGTGGTGGGGTCGCGAAGGCCGACGTGAGGGCTGGGAGCCGGACCTCGTGACGTTCGGCAAGGTCATCGGCGGTGGCATGCCTGTCGCTGCTGTCGGCGGACGGGCGTCGGTCATGGACCATCTCGCGCCGCTCGGGCCCGTGTACCAGGCGGGCACGCTCTCGGGGAACCCGGTTGCGGTCGCGGCGGGTCTCGCGACGCTGCGCCTCGCGGACGCGGACGTGTACTCGCACGTCGACCGGGTCTCGCTCGAGGTGTCGCGCGCGGTCTCGGCCGCTCTGGACGCCGAGGGCGTCGCGCACTCGGTGCAGCGCGCGGGCTCGTTGTTCTCGATCGCGTTCGGGGAGTGGGAGACGTCGGCCGACGGCATCACCGGCCCGCGCGACTACGCGCAGGTGCAGGCGCAGGAGGCCTGGCGGTTCCCGCCGTTCTTCCACGCGATGCTCGACGCTGGCGTGGCGCTGCCCCCATCGGTGTTTGAGGCGTGGTTCCTCACGGCCGCGCACGACGAGGAGGCCGTCGGCCGCATCCTCGAGGCCCTGCCGGCTGCGGCCCGGGCGGCCGCTGCTCCTCGCTAGTCAGCCCTCGAAAGCCGATCCGGACACCTCACGTGTGCGGATCGGCTATCGGCGGGCTGCTTGGCTCAGTTGAGGCCGTCGAGCCGGCCCGGTAGGGACATCGATCGCCGATCCGGACACTTCACGTGTGCGGATCGACTATCGGCGGGCTGCTGGGCTCAGTTGAGGCCGTCGAGCTGGCCCGGTAGGGGCATCGATAGCCGATCCGGACACCTCACGTGTGCGAATCGGCTATCGGCGCGCTGCTTGGCTCACTCGAGGCCCTGCCGGCTGCGGCCCGGGCGGCCGCTGCTCCCCGCTAGTCAGCCCCCGATAGCCGATCCGGACACCTCGCGTGTGCGGATCGGCTATCGACGGGGGTAGGTGGTTCATTCACGGACGCGCGGACGGAGCTGCCCCGCGAGGGACATCGAGAGAACCGTCGCAAGCGTGATGAGGCCGAGCGCGTGCCGCGCCCCGAGCCCGTCGACGAGCGCGCCGAGGACGGGCGGCGCCGTGAGCATCGCGATCGTCGAGAACGACGTGACGACGGAGACGCGCCCCGCCGCCTGCAGCGCGTCGTCCGACGCCGCCGCGATCGTCACCGGGTTGACGAGCGCCGCGCCCACACCCCAGAGGACGACGCCGATCCACGCCGTGGCGAGGCTCGGGGCAAGCGCGAACACCGCGAGCCCGACGAACGCCGCCGCCCCCGATATCCGCACCACAGTGACGCGCCCGAGGCGATCGACGAGGCCCGTCCCGAGGAACCGCACGATCGTCATCGACGTGACGAACGTGCCGTAGGCGAGCGCCCCGATGGCCTCGCGCGCCGCGAAGCCGTCGGTCACGGCGATCGACAGCCACGTACCCGCTGACCCTTCGGAGAGCGACGAGGCGAGCAGGACGAGGCCGAGCAGGAGGGTGCGCGGCTCGGTCCACGCGCCGAGCGCCGACCGGAAGCCGCGGGGAGCCGGCGCGGCGAGGCGGCCCTCGGACGCAGGCGACGTGACGACATCGTCGACCGCGGCGACGCCGGCCGCGGCCCGCACGGTGTCGGCCACCGATGACGCGTCACCGGCCAGAGGGTCACGGGGCAGAGCGTGAGCGGCCAGAGCATCGTCGGGCAGAGGGTCACGGGGCAGCACGTCACCGGGCAGTACGTCACCAGGCTGAGCGTCACCAGCCAGGGCATCGTCGGGCAGCATCTCGGTCGCGGCCGTGGCCGCGCGGAGCGTGACGACGCGCACGATCGTCGCGACGCAGAGCACGATGACGAGCTGCACCTCGACGGGGACGTGACCCCAGGAGAAGGCCGCCGCGACAAGCGTTCCGGCAGCCGCGCCGACGGAGAACGTCGCGTGGAAGTGCGGCAGGACCGTGCGGCTGAGCCGTCGCTCGATCGCGGCGCCGGCGATGTTGATGGGAATGTTGATGAACGCGCCGCTGATGCCATTGACGACGAGGCCCGAGACGAGGATGACGACGGACCCTGTCGCAAGGCCGGTCCCGACGAGCCCGAACCCGATGGCGCTCGCCAGCGTGCCCGCGACAAGGATGCGCCGGGCGCCGTAGCGCGTGACGAGTCCCCCGGTCATGAGGACGGACGCGAGCGTGCCGAGACCGCCGAGCGTGAGGAGGCTGCCGAGCTCGAGGGCATCGAGGCCGAGCGTCGCACGGACCGACGGAAGCCGGGCAAGCCACTGCGCACCGACGACTCCGAAAAGTCCGAAGTGAACAAGGAGAGCCGCGCGCATCGCGCTGACGGGCGGGGCCGGAGATCCGGCGGACTGGCTCACGTCTCACGATCCTAGGGCGCGGCCCAGACACGACAATGGCCCGATAGCCGATCCAGACACTTCAGGTGTCCGGATCGGCTATCGGCGAGCTGCGTGGCCCACTCGGGCCACGGAGGGGGTCAAGAAGCGAGACCCGCTTCGCTGCGCAGGTCCTCGACGAACGTCGGGTTGGCCTCGAGCCACGTGCGGACCGACGCGTCCGGGTCCTTGCCCTCGTCCTGGTTGAACATGATGTTCTCAAGCGAGAAGAGCTGGTCGCCCGTGAGCGTGAAGGCCTTGATGAGCGCGGCAACGTCCGGGTGGTCGGCGGCGAAGCCGGCACGGCCGACCGTGTGGATCTCCTCAGCGCCGCCCAGGGCGCCCTCAGGGTCCTCGAGGTCACGGATCGGGAAGGCGTCGTACGCCCAGTGCGGGCGCCACAGCGTCACGGCGACGTTCTCGCCGGCGTCCGTGCGGCTCTTGAGCTCCGCGAGCATCGCGGGGGTCGAGGCGATGACGTGCTCGATGTCGTCGAGGCCGTACGTCGGAATGACCTCGTCCTGGGTGATGCGGGTGAGGCCCGCACCTGCCTCGATACCCACGAGGCGACCGTCGAACTCGTCAAGGTTGTCCGCGAGCTCGGCGAGCGAGGTGATGGGGGCGTCCTCGTTGACCGCGATCGTCAGGCGCGCGTCGTCGTACCAGACGCCGAGCTGCTCGAGCTTGTCACCGTACTGCTCGAGGTAGTCGGCGTGCGTCGTGGGGAGCCACATGTCGAAGTTGAGGTCGTAGCCACCGCCCGCAAGGCTCGTGTAGACGATGCCGGGGTCGGCGGTCTCGGTCGTGACGGCGTAGCCGTCGTCCTCGAGCATGACCTTGAACAGGTGCGAGACAGCAATGCCCTCGTCCCAGCCCGAGTGGATGCCGATGCTCACAGCCTTGGCCGGAGTCGTGGGCGCGTCGGTCTCGGTGTCGCTCGCGCAGGCACCGAGCGTGAGGCCGAGGCCGAGCGCGGCCGTTGCGGCGAGCGTGCGACGGAAGGTCGTGCGGTTCGTGCGGGTCATGCGTTCCTCTCGTGGACGCGTCAAGCATCCAGGTCGGGTGGGTGAAGCGGGTGCGGGACGCGGAGCGTCCCCCACAGCACGGGGCGTCGGGCGCCCCGCAAGCGTGGTCAGGTTCGTGCAAGCGCCTTGGCGACGGGGGCACGATCGGCGAGAGCCGAGGTGAGGCGATCAAGGATCATCGCGAGGACGACGACGGACAGGCCGGCCTCGACTCCCAGCGAGACGTTGACGCGCTGGAGGGAGGCGACAACGTCGCGTCCCAGGCCGGGAGCTCCCGTGAGCCCCGCGATGACGACCATCGACAGGGACAGCATGATCACCTGGTTGACGCCGGCCATGATCGTGGGCAGTGCGAGCGGAAGCTGGATCTGCCGCAGGATGCGGCCCTCGGTCGCGCCGAAGGCGTGCCCGGCTTCGACGACCTCGGGGTCGACCTGGCGGATGCCGAGCTCGGTGAAGCGCACGCCCGGGGCGAGCGCGAACACGATGGTCGCGACGATCCCGGGGACGACGCCCGTGAGGAAGACGACGACGGTCGGGATGAGGTAGACGAACGCCGGCATCGTCTGCATGAAGTCGAGGATGGGCCGGACGACCGCCGAGACCCGGTCGGAGCGTGCGGCCCAGATGCCGAGGGGTACGGCGATGAGGATCGCGACGGCGCTTGCGAGCAACACGAGCGCGATCGTGTCCATCGCGTTGTCCCACTGGTCGACGGCAGCCACGAGGATGAGCCCGATCGCGGAGCCGAGCCCAAGACGCCAGCCCTTGACCCACCAGGCGGCGGCCGCGATGACGAGGATGACCACCCACGCCGGCGGCGCGGCAAAGATCGTCTCGATGGGTTCGTGGACGGCGAGGAAGCCGGTCTTCACGGCATCGAAGAAGCCCTTGCCGGCCTTCGTGATGACGTCGACGGCGTCCGCGACGGCGTCGCCGAGGGGGATGCGGGGCACGAACGTGTCGCTCATCGGGCGTCTCCTTCGGTTGCGGCGGGCGCGGTCATCTCGATGGGGCCGGTCGGGTCGGCCGCGGGGAGGACGTCGGGGGCGAGCCCGGGTACGCCGTCGTCCGGGGGGAGCGGTTCGTAGCCGTCGGGCACACCGTTGCCGTTGCCGTTGGTGTGGGTTCCGCCGCCGACGACGGTTGCGTGGATCTCGCCGTCGTCGGGCTCGTCGGAGCCGTCGAGCTCTGGGGGAACCATGGCTTCGAGCAGCGTGACGCGCGGGACGACGCCGAGCAGGCGGCCCTGTGCGTCGGTCACGGCGACGGGCACGACGGACTCGGCTGACGGGGCGAAGACCTCAGACAGCGGGGTGTTCTCGTCGACGGTCGCCACCTCGCTCGAGACGAGGGACTCGAGTCTGGTGGCACCCGCACGGGCGGCCGCGACGACGTCGTCGTCGCGGACGACGCCGAGAAGAACGCGGTCACGGTCGACGACGAAGGCTGCGGCGACCTGGGCCTCTCGCATCGCGCGTGCCGCGCGGCGCGGGCCTGCCGCGACGGGCAGGACGACGCCCGGGCGCAGCATGACGGACGAGGCCGTGAGGACGCGCGTGCGGTCGACGTCGGCGACGAACTGCGCGACGTAGTCGTCGGCGGGCGCCGTGAGGATCTCTTCAGCGGTGCCGATCTGGACGATGCGACCTGACCGCATGACCGCGATGCGGTCTCCGAGGAACATCGCCTCGTTGAGGTCGTGCGTGATGAAGACGATCGTCTTGCCGAGCTTCTGCTGAATCTCGACGAGCTGCTCCTGCATCTCGCGGCGGATGAGCGGGTCGAGCGCGGAGAACGCCTCGTCCATGAGGAGGATGTCGGTGTCGGCGGTGAGCGCGCGGGCAAGGCCGACGCGCTGACGCATGCCACCGGAGAGCTGCCCCGGCAGGGAGTCCTCCCAGCCGCCAAGGCCCGTGAGCTCGAGCGCGGTGCGAGCGCGCTCGCGGCGTTCCGCCTTGCCGACGCCCTGGATCTCGAGGGGGTAGGCGGCATTGTCGAGGACGGTGCGGTGCGGCAGGAGCGCGAAGTGCTGGAAGACCATCGAGACGGTCGTGCGGCGCAGGGTGCGCAGGCGCGACGCGCTCACCGTCGCGAGGTCGTCATCGCCGAGCAGGACGCGGCCCGCGGTCGGGCGCCACAGTCCGTTGAGCATGCGGATGAGAGTGGACTTGCCAGATCCGGACAGTCCCATGACGACGAAGATCTCGCCGGGTGCGACCTCGAAGGAGGTGTCGATGACGGCAGCCGTCCCGTGCTGACGGATGTCGTCACGGGACGCACCGGCGCGGAGCTTGCGGACGGCTTCCTGGGGTCGTCGACCGAAGACCTTGTAGACGTTCTCGACGCGTATCGCTGCCATGCGGTTGTGGTTCGCCACCTTTGTGCTCTCGCTGTCCGGAGCGGGGCGGTGGCCCTGCTCTCACGGACCGGTCGACGGGGCGTCGTGCGCCCAAGCGGCGGGGCGGCGGTTCAGCACAGGTGCGGCCGAACGCGGTGCGGCGGAGGCCGCGGCCCTGCGCCGTCGTCGGCCCTGGTCCTCGACCACCTTGCCCTACTCGAAACGCTATCTCGACCTGCGGGGCCGTGTTTTTTATGTTTCCATGACGCTTTCATGGTGCAAACAGACGCCTGACCTGCGTTAACGCAGGAAACCGCATCGTTACACGATCGTGATATTTACCCAAGTGAGGGGATTCACAGGACGGTCATGGGAATCGCCGGCGGCGTGCGCCCCACGGGCACCCTCGCAGCCCGCCGACGGCCACCGTGGGAGCGATACCCCTGGGGGGTTTACATGCGTACCCCATGGGGGTATCGTCGACGTCATGGAGCACACCGCTAGCACGACTCCCCACGGCTACGTCCAAGACAAGGACGCCTACCTCAAGCGCCTCGCGCGCATCGAGGGCCAGGTCCGCGGAATCGCACGCATGGTCGAGAGCGACACCTACTGCATCGACATCCTCACGCAGGTCGCAGCGGTGACGAAGGCCCTGCACGCCGTGAGCATCGGGCTCGTCGGCGACCACCTCGGCCACTGTGTCGTCGACGCCGCCAAACAGTCTGACGAGGCCGGAGCCGCCAAGGTCGCCGAAGCCACCGACGCCATCGCACGCCTGCTCCGCTGAGACGAGGAGACCCACCATGAGCACAACAGAGCCCGTCATCATCGACCTCGCAGTCGGCGGCATGACCTGCGCCTCGTGCGTTGCACGCGTCGAGAAGAAGCTCACGAAGCTTCCCGGCGTCACCGCAACCGTCAATCTGCCCCTCGAATCAGCACACGTGAAGATCGAGGCAGTCGACGGCCAGACGGTCGACGCCGCCGCACTCGTCACCGCCGTCGAGTCCGCAGGCTACACCGCAATCGTGACCCGCACGACGGTCAAGCCCGCCGCGAACCCGGCGCCAGCTCAGGCGCCCCACCCGGCGCCCGACGAGTCAGCGGCCCCACGCCTCGAGACGCCCGCACCCGCCGAAGCACCACGCGTGCCCGCCCCGCACGCAGCCGCACCAGGCCACGACCACGGGTCCGACACCTCCGCGCCCACGCACGACCGTGGGACCGACCTCTTGCGACGCCTGCGCGTCTCAGCGGTTCTCGCCGTGCCCGTCGTCGTCCTGTCGATGATCCCCGCCACACAGTTCGACGGCTGGCAGTGGCTCGTCGCCGCACTCAGCCTCCCCGTCGTCACCTGGGGCGCCTGGCCCTTCCACACCGCAGCGTTCCGCGCCGGACGCCACGGCGCATCGACGATGGACACGCTCGTCTCGCTCGGCGTCATCGCCGCAACGGGCTGGTCCGTGTGGGCGCTGCTCCTCGGAGGCGCAGGCGAGATCGGCATGCGCATGGAGCCGACCCTCGTCCCGCGCGCGGGATCGCACTCGGGGCTTCCCGAGCTCTACCTCGAGGTCGCGGTCGTCGTCACCGTCTTCCTCCTGCTCGGCCGCTACACCGAGCACCGTTCGCGTCGCCGCGCAGGCGATGCCCTCCGCACGCTCCTCGAGCTCGGCGCGACGACCGCGACCCTGCGCGTCGTCGGCTCGGACGGCTCCGTCACCGAGCGTGAGATTCCCGCCTCCGAGCTCAAGGTCGGCGACGAGTTCGTCGTCCGCCCGGGCGGGAAGATCGCGACCGACGGCGTCGTCGTGAGCGGCAGCGCAGCAATCGACACCTCGCTCCTCACCGGCGAGCCGGTTCCGGTCGACGTCACGGTCGACGGCGCCGTCACGGGCGCGACGATCAACACCGACGGCCACCTCGTCGTGCGCGCCACACGCGTGGGCGAAGAGACGACGCTCGCGCAGATCGGGAGGCTCGTCGCCCAGGCCCAGACGGGCAAGGCGCCCGTGCAGCGGCTCGCCGACCGCATCTCGGCGGTCTTCGTGCCGATCGTCCTCGTCATCGCCGCCGTCACCCTCGCGGCATGGCTGCTCATCGGCGGAACGGACGCGGCCAACGTCCAGGCTGCGTTCACCGCAGCCGTGGCCGTCCTCATCATCGCGTGCCCGTGCGCGCTCGGCCTCGCCACTCCGACGGCGCTGCTCGTCGGAACGGGCCGTGCCGCCCAGCTCGGCATCGTCATCAAGGGCCCCGAGACACTCGAGTCCACGCGTCGCATCGACACCGTCGTGCTCGACAAGACGGGCACCGTCACCGCAGGTGCGATGGCCGTCGACCACGTCGTCACGCTCGACGACGCCGTCCCGACCGACGAGGTCCTCGCCTTCGCGGGCGCGATCGAAGGCGGCTCGGAGCACCCCGTCGCCCGCGCGATCGTGCGCGCCGCAGACGAAGCCGCAGGCGCGCCCACGACGGATGCCGCTCTCGGCGCGGACGGCGTCGCCATCGGTTCGCTCCAGGCCCTCGACTTCACGACGACGGCGGGCGGCGGCGTCACCGGGACCGTGCGCACCGCCCACTCAGGGCCGCACCTCTCGCGACGTGTGCTCGTCGGCAAGCCGGCCTGGATCGCGGAGCAGACGGCTGCGGCGTCCGACGCCTCAGTCCGCGCGGCCGACGCCGTGCGCGTCGCGGAGGACTCCGGCGCGACGGCCGTCGTCGTCGCCTGGGACGGGGCCGCTCGCGGCGTCATCGTCCTGCGCGACCCCGTGAAGCCCACGTCGCGCGAGGCGATCACCGAGCTGCGGGCCCTCGGCCTGCGGCCCTACCTCGTCACGGGTGACAACGCAGGCGCGGCCCGCGAGGTCGCCGCCGAGGTGGGGATCGACCCGGCCGACGTCGTCGCCGGGGTGCTGCCCGCGGGCAAGGTCGACGTCGTCCGTCGTCTGCAGGCTGAAGGGCGCGTCGTCGCCGTCGTGGGCGACGGTGTGAACGACGCTGCCGCGCTCGCCCAGGCCGGGACTCGCGGCCTCGGCATGGCGATGGGGACGGGGACCGACGCCGCGATCCAGGCGTCCGACGTCACGCTCGTGCGCGGTGACCTGCGCTCGGCCGCGGCAGCCGTGCGGATCTCGCGGCGGACGCTGCGCATCATCAAGCAGAACCTCTTCTGGGCATTCGCGTACAACGTGGCGGCCATTCCGCTCGCGGCGCTCGGCATGCTCAACCCGATGATCGCGGGTGCCGCGATGGCGGCGAGCTCGGTCATCGTCGTCGGCAACAGCCTGCGCCTCGCCAAGGCGGCCTAGCCTCCCGCGCCGCTCCCGGCGCAGCTCCCTCCGATAGCCGATCCGCACACGACACGTGTGCGGATCGGCTAACGGCCGCGTGCTGCTATAACGGGTCCGTGAGCACTGACGCCGCACCCACGACACCGCCCCGCCCCGACCGGGCCACCCGACTTCGCCTCGGCGTCGAGATCTGGATCGTCCTCGGGCTCTCGCTCGGCCGCTCCGCCATCTACGCGATCGCGAACATCATCGAGCGGCTCAGCGCCGACACGGCCCTCAAGGACCAGGCCGCGTCGATCAACACCTCGCTCTCCCCCCGGCCTTGGGTCGACCTTGCCTACCAGCTGCTGAGCATCGGGTTCACCCTCGTCCCCGTCGCTCTCGCGCTCTACCTGCTCTCCAGCCCCGGCCGGTCGGCACTCGCGCGCCTCGGCCTCGACCGGGCCCGACCGCTGCGCGACCTCGGCTGGGGTGTCGCGCTCGCCGCCGCCATCGGTCTTCCCGGCCTCGGCTTCTACGCGCTCGGACGCGCCGCCGGCATCACCGTCCAGGTGCAGCCCGCCAACCTCGACGCCTACTGGTGGACGGTCCCCGTCCTCATCCTCCACGCGCTCAAGAACGCGCTCCTCGAGGAGATCATCGTCGTCGGCTACCTCATGGAGCGGCTGCGCGAGATGCGGTGGTCCCTACCCGCCATGATCATCGCGTCTTCGGTGCTCCGCGGCTCCTACCACCTCTACCAGGGCATCGGTCCGTTCTTCGGCAACGTCGTCATGGGCATCGTCTTCTGCCTCTTCTACGTCTCGCGGTGGGGCAGGCGACGCACCATGCCGCTCGTCGTCGCGCACACGATCCTCGACATCGTCTCGTTCGTCGGCTGGGCACTCCTCCCGGCAATCGTGCTCGGGGCGCTCGGAGTCCTCTAGGACGCGAAGCGCTGCTCCTTCGGGACAGACAACCTACGACCCAGGGATGATCCTCGCGCACACACCTGGAAAAACTGCCAGGAACGGGCACCGATCACCCCTAGACTCGGGAGCATGCCGAGCAGTCCGAGCCCTTCCGACGTGCCCTCGCACGACGATGCGCCCGCGGCCGCCCCCCTGGCCCGCACGCACGCCATCGGGTCGTACACGCGCAGCAGGCGGCTCACGCCGACGCTGCCCGACGTCGGCGAGCCCGGGCACGTCCGCCTCGTGGACGCCCCGTCCAACCACGTCCGGCGCCCCCAGGACGCCCTCGGCATCATCCTCGCGCTCGTCGGCATCGCACTCGTCCTCCTGCTCACCGTCTTCGCGCACGCGACCACGGTCGGCGTCCAGCAGGACGTTCGAGGCTTCTCACGCCTCCTCGCACAGATCCTCACGCTGCCCGTCGTGCTCCTCGAAGGAGTCGTCACGCTCGGCGTCCCGCTCGTGGTGCTCGGCGAGCTCGCGTGGCGACGACACGGACGCCAGGTCATCGAGTCCCTCACAGCAGCGGGCCTCGGCCTGCTGCTCGCGCTCGTCGCGTACTGGGGGGTGACAACGTTCGGCGCCCAGTCGCTCGTCGCGGGCCTCACGATCAGCGTCAACGAGCAGCCCACCCTCTCCCTGCCCGCCTACGTCGCAGCGATCAGCGGCCTGCTCGTCGGCGCCGGCCCTCGCACCCGCCGCCGCTCCGTCGCGTGGTCGTGGAACGTCCTGTGGTTCACGCTCGGCATCTACCTCGTCACCGGCCAGGTCTCGCTCGCGGGCGTCTTCCTCATGCTCCTCGTCGGGCGCGTCGCGGGCCTCGTCGTCCGCTACGCCTCGGGCGTGCGGTCCGAGCGCGCCCACGGCGCAACCCTCGTCGACGGCGTCCGTCGCGCGGGGTTCGAGCCGACCGCGCTCGTCCGCGTCCGCGACCTCTCCGACCGGCCGCACGACGTCGTGCAGGACATCGTCCCCGACGGCGACGCGTCCGTGCGCCGGTCGGGACCCTGGTGGTCCGGGAGCGCCCTCGGCACCCCGGAGCCGTCCCCGTTCGACGAGGCGACCCTCGCACTCATGCGGTCCTCGGACCACCGCGTCTACTCGATGACGACCGCGGAGCGCGACCGACTCGACGTCGTCGTCCTCGACGGCGAGCGCCAGGTCGTCGGCATGCTCGCGCGGGCATGGCGCTCGCTCCGCATGCGCGGCATCGAGGGCCGTTCAGCGATCTCGCTGCGGCAGATCGCCGAACGCTCCGCGCTCCTGCAGTACTCCGCCCAGGCTGCGGGCGTGCGGACGCCCGAGCTCCTCGGCGTCGCAGCAGCCGACGACTCGATGATCCTCGTCCAGGAGCACATCTCGGGGTCGCTCCCGCTGCGGGACATCCCCGAGCTCGTGCTCGATGACATGACGCTCGCCGAGTGCTGGCGGCAGCTCCTGCGCGCGCACGACGCAGGGCTCGCGCACCGCTCCCTCACCGCGGACGTCGTCCTCGTCGGCCACGACGCCGACGGACAGCCGCAGGTGTGGCTCACGGGCTGGGAGAACGGCGACATCGCGAGCGCCGAGCTCGCCCGTCGCGTCGACCTCACGCAGATGCTCGCTCTGCTCGCGCTGCGCGTGGGCCCCGAGCGCGCGCTCGCGTCGGTCTCGGGGCTCGTGCCCGCCGCCGAGGTCGAGGCGCTCGGCCCGCTCCTGCAGACGATCGCCCTGCCCCGCGGCACGCGCGACGAGATTCGCAGGTCCAAGAGCGACGTGCTCGACCGGCTGCGCGACGAGATCGTCGCCCGCCTGCCCGAGGCGAACGTCGAACCGCTGCGCCTCGTGCGCTTCGGTGTCCGCACGGTCCTCACGGCCGTGCTCGCGATCGTCGCCGTCTCGGTGCTCGTCACGAAGTTCAAGTTTGACCAGATCGCGCAGGCCGTCGCGGACGCCAACCCGTGGTGGGCAGTCACGGCCTTCGCCGTCGGCTGCCTCACGTGGTTCGGCGCGGCGCTCGCCCTCATGGCGTTCTCGCCCGCGCGCCTGTCACTCTGGAAGACGACGCTCACGCAGGTCGCCGCCTCCTACGTGTCGATCGCCGCCCCCGCGGGCATCGGGCCGGCAGCGCTCAACCTTCGCCTGCTCACGCGTGCGGGCACCTCCGGGACGCTCGCAGCGGCGTCCGTCGCGCTCGTCCAGGTCGCGCAGGTCATCGTGACGATCGTCATCCTCGTCATCCTCGCGGCCGCGACGGGTGACGGCGGTCTCCTGCGCCAGCTTCCGTCGGCCGCGGTCCTCGTCGGCCTCGGGGTCCTCGCCGCCCTCATCGCGGGGGTCCTGCTCGTGCCCGCCGTGCGCCGGTGGGCCGGCGCACGCATCGAGCCGATCCTCAACCAGACGTGGCCGCGCCTCTCGACGATCCTCTCCTCGCCCCGCCGCATCGCGATCGGGCTGGCCGGCAATGCGCTCATGTCGCTCGGCTACATCTTCGCGTTCGCGGCCTCTCTCAAGGCATTCGGCCTCGACGTCGCACTCGTCGACGCGTCGGTCATCTACCTGCTCGGCAACACCGCGGGCGCGGCCGTCCCCGTGCCGGGCGGAATCGGCGCTGTCGAGGGCGCGCTCACGCTCGGCCTCCAGCTCACCGCGGGCGTGCTCCCGGCCGTCGGGGCGACCGCGGTCATGCTCTTCCGCGTCATGACGTTCTGGCTGCGCATCCCCATCGGCGCGGTCGCCATGCGGGTCCTCCAGCGCTCAGGCGACCTCTAGCGCCGCTGCGCCCCTGGCCCCGGCCACGCCGGCCCACGCCCCGCACAGACTTCACGCCCCGCACAGGCATGAAGAAAGCCCCTCACCGCGATGCGGTGAGGGGCTTTCCGGTGGTCTTCAGCTCGTGGTGACGAGGGCTCAGCCCTCAACGCTCACGAGGCCGCGCTGCGCGCCCTTGACGAGACGACGCGGGATGCGGACGGTCTGACCGTCGACACGGACCTCGACGAGCTCGGTCGCGGTGGCCTTCCACTGCGAGCGGCGGGCACGGGTGTTTGAGCGGGACATCTTCCGCTTCGGAACTGCCATGATCGTCCTTCGACTCGGGTTGAAACCTTGCTCCGACAAAAGCCAAGGCCCGGGGAGCGGTCATATTTCGCCCCATGCTACGGCCGCGCCGGAACAGGGGTCAAATCACTGGCGATATCACGGACGTAGATCACATCCCGTGAACGACACGACCTCACCCCTCGGACGAGGGGCGAGGTCGTGAACGCCAGGGGCGCTGCGTCAGGCCTGGACGGCCTTCTTGAGCAGCGAGCCAGCCGACAGCTTGACGCCGTAGCCAGCGGGGATCGAGATCTCTTCGCCCGTGCGCGGGTTACGACCCGTGCGCGCAGCGCGCTCGACACGCTCGACGGAGAGGAGGCCCGTGAGCTTCACGGCCTCGCCCTTGCCGAGGGACTCGATGAGAACGTCCTGGAGAGCGGCAACGGCGCGGTCGGCGTCGGCCTTCGTGAGCTCAGCCTTGGCGGCGATGGCCGAGACGAGGTCGGAACGGTTGAGCGACATACGTATCCCTTCATCGGGTCACGGCCCGGCGACGAGGCGTCGGGACGTCAGACTTCTGTGCCCTGCCATATGGCGGGACCGTGGACAATCCTAGGGAATTCTGCCCCGTCCTCCTATCGAGGGCGCCAGCATCGTTCCGCGTGTCACCGTACATCGTTCACAGGCCCTCGTCGCACGCACGACGCGCCCAGGGCCGCAGGATGTCGCGATGTTGACCCATTTTTACGGCGCCTCCGGTTGCGGGCGCTCCAAGATCGGGTCACGCTGGTCACCGTCCACATGCCCCGCAAGGCTTGGCATGACTCGCAAAAGCACCCCCGTCGATCGCGGAAATGGGGCAACGGTCCATGAAGCACGCACTGGCGATTGCGCATGGCTTCGATGCGATTGCGCCCGCGCGACGCTGGGCTGCCGGGCACCTCAAAGAGGCGGGCGTCGACGGCCACCTGCTCGACATCCTCGTGCTGCTCGTGAGCGAGGTCGTGACGAACGCTGTCGCACACGCAACCCCGCCGGTCCTCATGCATCTTGAGGTGTCGAACACGGTCGCGCGTGTCGAGGTCACCGACCAGGCACGCGAAGTGCCCGTCATTCGCCGTCCAGCGCCCACGCAGGGCGGAGGGCGCGGCGTCGGGCTCGTTGACCAGCTGGCGACGCGCTGGGGCGTCGTGTCATCGGACGACAACGGCTACCTCAAGACCGTCTGGTTCGAGGTCGCGCTCCGCACCGTCTAGGGCGCGAGCGCAGCCTTCATCCGTCGGACCGCCTCGGTGACGACATCCGCGTGCGTCGCAAAGTTCACCCGCACGTGGTGCTCGCCGCCGGGACCGAAGAAGAGCCCGTTCGAGAGCCCCACCCGGCCACGCTCGAGAATCTGCTCAGCCGGGTCCTCCCCGGCGTCGTACGCGGACAGGTCGAGCCACGCGAGGAACGTCGCCTCAGGCACGCGCATCCGCGCCCGCGGCAGGTGCTCGGCAACGAGATCGACGAGCAGGTCCCGCGACCGTGTGAGCGCCGGCAGGAGCTCATCGAGCCAGGGGCCGCCGTCGCGGAACGCCGCGGTGTGCGCGACGAGGCTCACGTGGCCGACAGCGTCGAACAGGGTCGACGGGAGCGCCTCAAGCGTCGCGCGGGCCTGCGGGCCCGCAAGGACGATCGCCGACTTGAAGCCCGCGAGGTTCCACGTCTTGGCCGCGCTCAGGACGGAGAGCCCGCGCGGGTCGACCGTGAGATACGGCACGAACTCCGCGCCCGGGTGCACCAGGGGCGCGTGCGCCTCGTCGGACACCACGAGCACGCCGTGGCGCTCCGCTGCCGCGGCAAGCGCAGCGAGCTCGTCGCGCGCGTGCGCGACACCCGTGGGGTTGTGCGGGTTGGCGAGCAGCATGAGGGCGCGGCGGCCGCCCCTCGTCGCGGCGGCGAACGCCACCTCGAGGGCGGGCACGTCGAGCCGGCCGGCCTCGTCGAGCGCGACCGGGACCACCTCACGCCCGAGCGCGCGCGGGTGGCCGAAGAACGGGCCGTAGACGGGCGAGGCGACGATGACCTGCTCACCCGGGTCCGTCGCCACCTGGATGACGGCGTCGAGGCCCGACATGATGTCGGGCACGACGCGCGACAGGTCGATGTCGACCTCCCAGCCCCAGCGGGCTGCAGCAAAGGCCGCGAGCGCCTCGACGTAGCCCGGCGCGTGGGGCGGGTACCCGGTGTCGCTGCTCGCCATGAGGTCGGTGACCGCGCGCACGACGGGTTCCGCGAGCGGCACGTCCATCTCGGCGACCCACAGCGGCAGGACGTCAGGCTCATAACGACGCCACTTGAGGCTCGTCCGCTCGCGGAGGCGGGCCGGGTCCAGGGAGTTCAGCAGGTCGGTCACATCGCTGACGCTACCCGCTGGGCGATGATGAGCCAGTGACTTCTCGTATTCGCCTCATCGCCTCGGACGTCGACGGCACGCTCCTCACGCCCGACCACCGCATCACCCCTGCCGTGCGCGCCGCCGTGCGTCGCGCGACCGACGCGGGCGTGACCGTCGTCCTCGCCTCGGCCCGCGGCCCCGAGGCGTTCCGGCACATCGTCCAGGAGCTCGGGCTGCCACCCTTCGCGGACGCGCCGTCGGAGGACCCCCTCGCCGGCGCCTTCGTGTCGTTCCAGGGAGCGGTCGTCGGGCACCTGCTCGCGGACGGCACGCTCGACGTCCTCCACGAGACGCGCCTCGACCTCGAGATCGCGCGCACGGTCGTGCGCACCGTCATCGACGCGGGGCACGTCGCCAACTGGTACGACGGCGCCGACTGGCTCCCGTCGCGCTGGGACGAGCAGGGTGAGCACGAGGCGCGCGCGACGGGTGTGGAGCCGACGGGCTTCATCGGGGACGCCCAGCTGCTCGACGCGAGCGCGCGCGCACCGCACAAGCTCATGGTTCCGCCGTGCTCGTGGGACCCGACGCTCGTGCCGCGCATCGCGGCCGCACTGCCGGCCGGCTGCAGCGGGTTCCTCTCGGGTGAGCACTATCTCGAGATCGTTGCCGAGGGCGTGGACAAGTCGACGGGTCTGGTCCAGCTCGCGGGTGATCTCGGCGTCGGGCCTGAGGCCATGGCCGCAATCGGCGACGGCCCCAACGACCTGGGCATGTTTGCGCACGTCGGGACGTCGATCGCGATGGCGAATGCATCCGATGCGGTCAAGGCCGCAGCCACGTGGGTGACAGGGTCGAACCTCGACGACGGGCTCGCGGTGGCGATCGACCGCCTCCTCGCCTCCAACGGCTAGCGGCGCGGGCGCAGGCGTCGTCCAGCCTGGGAGGATGACGTATGCCATCGGGGAGCTCCATCGTCTTCATCGGACCCGCAGCGACAGGGAAGTCAACCATCGGTGGACTCCTTGCCTCAGCGCTCGGGCGCACGCTGGTCGACGCTGACGAGGTGGGCGACCGCTACTACGCCGAGGTCGGCTGGAGCATCGACCGGCTCGTCGAACGCATCGCAGACGTGGGTCGTGTGGCCGCCGAGCGGGAGTGGGAGGCCGCCCGGGCCCATGCCGTCGCACGCATCATCGAGGACTACCCGGGCGCGGTCATCGCGCTCGGAGCGGGCCACGCGTCGTACACGGACGCGGAGTGTCACTCGGCGGTTCGCGACGCGCTGAGCGTCGTGCCCCACGTCATCCTCCTCCTGCCCTCTCTCAACCGCGCCGAAGCCCTGCACGAACTGCGCACTCGCTCACGTGAGAGCAAGGGAACCGACTGGGTGCGCGATGGCCACGACTTTCTCGCCGAGTGGTTCGACGACCCCGGAACACGGGCGCTCGCGACCATGACGGTCGTGACGGGCCACGAGTCCCCCGCTCACACCGTGAGTCGTCTTCGCACACTCCTCGTCTGATCGCCCGCGTCGTGCAGGCTGGGAGGATGGGGGCGTGAGCATCGTCGACGATCCCGCACGGGGCGACGCATCGTCGCCGCCGCTGCCGTCGACCGTCGCGGGTACGACGATCCACGAGCTGGTCATCAAGAAGTCGCGCTTCATCACGCGACTCGTCCACGTGACGTCGGTCGACGAGGCCGACGCCGTCATCGCAGCCATCCGCAAGGAGTTCTGGGACGCGCGGCACCACTGCGTCGCGATGGTCCTCGGCACGCACGCCGACCAGCAACGCTCCAACGACGACGGTGAGCCCTCGGGAACCGCCGGCATCCCCATGCTCGAGGTGCTGCGCCACCGCCATGTCACCGACGTCGTCGCCGTCGTCACGCGCTACTTCGGAGGGGTACTGCTCGGCGCAGGTGGGCTCGTGCGCGCGTACTCCGGAGCCGTCGCCGAGACGCTCGACGTCGCCCCGATCATCCGACGTGAAGAGCTCGTCGAGCTCGCGCTGCCCGTTCCGTTCGCGGAGGCCGGGCGCGTCGAGCACGTCGTGAGGACGTGGCTCGCGGCGCACGACGGCGTGCTCGCGGGCGTCGACTACGACGCCGAGGCCCTCTTCACGGTGCTCATTCCACCCCGCCTTCTCAGCGGCTTCACGGCCGAGCTGGCGGCCGCGACGTCGGGCACGGTTGAGCCCCTCGAGCGTGGCCGCCGCATCGCCGACGTACCGGTCTAGCACCGCAGGAGCCGGGCGGGGCGCGCCCGGCCCGTCAGCCCTCGCACCACGCGGTCCGCGCGAGGTGCGCGCCCGCGCGCTCAAGCCAGTACGCCGGGTCCGCAAGCGCTGCCTCGAGGGATCCCGCCTCACTCACCAGGTCGACGACCACGCCTCCCACCTGCTGACACATCCGCTCTCTGCGATCGACGTCGTCGCCCGCGAGCGCGTCGGCCACGCCGGGCTCAGCCGAGCCGACGACGAACCCCACCGGGAGGCCAGCCGCCCGCGCACGCCGCGCAACCTCTGCCGGAGCCTTGCCCGCGAGCGACTGCGCATCGAGACGCCCCTCCCCCGTGAGGACGAGATCGGCTCCCGCCAGGTGCGCGTCGAGCCCCACGGCGTCGGCGATCGCCGCCGCCCCCTGCACGAGCCGAGCTCCCCACGCGACGAGCCCGAACGCGGTCCCACCCGCAGCCCCGACCCCCGCCCTGCCCGACGTTCCACACGGCACCTCGCCCGACGCCTCCAGCAGGTCCGACCAGCGCCCGAGAGCCGCGTCGAGCAGGGCGACGTCGTCGGGTGTGGCTCCCTTCTGCGGCCCGAAGACGGCCGCTGCGCCCGCCGGGCCGCACAGGGGGCTCGTCACGTCACCCCAGACCTCGACACCGTCGGGCGGCAACGCCACGAGCTCGGCGAGCTCGACCGACGCGGCACGCGCGAGGCCACGACCACCGTCGGGCACGTCTTGGCCCGACGCGTCACGGACACGCGCGCCAAGCGCACGCAGAAGCCCGAGGCCCCCGTCGGTCGACGCACTGCCGCCGAGCGTCACGACGAGTCGGCGCGGCCGCGCTGCGAGCGCCGCCCGCACCACCTCCCCCACACCCCGGGTGTGCGCGTCGAGCGGGAGGGGTCGGTCAAGGAGCGTGAGGCCGCTCGCGCACGCCAGCTCGACAACCGCGGTCCCGTCCGGGAGCGCAAGCCACGCGGCCCTCACCGTGCGATCGTCGGGGCCCGTGACCGTCACCGGGCGGCGCACCGCGGCCGGGACCGCGCGCTCGAGCGCATCGAGCGTGCCCTCACCGCCGTCGGCCATGGGCAGCTCGACGCACACGTCGTCCGGCCGCACCGCACCCCAGCCGCGCGCGATCGCGGCCGCAACACCGACCGCGCCGAGCGAACCCTTGAACGAGTCCGGCGCGACGACGACGCGCCTCACCACGGGTCGGACCGCCGCGTCACGGGGTGGAAGCGCGAGCCCCACCGGCGCGTCACCTCGACCCCGAGCACCTGTGCGACGAGGTTCGTCCGAGCGCGCGTCAGCTCGGCGACGCGAAACGCCTCGTCGTCGTCGTCAGCCGTGAACCGCACCGTCACGCGCGGCAGGCCACGGACGATCCCGACGTCCCACGCCTCAACCTCGGTGAGCTCGCGCGCCCCCGCGACGGCGGCGGGAAGCACCTGGTCGGGCGTGCGCCCCACGCGCATCTCACCGATCGGCAGGACAACGCGGTACGTAGGCACGCCACCACCCTAGGTGCGCACGGCGCACGCCGTCGGAGCACCATGGCCGGCGACTCAGCACGGCCGGGGAGGGAAATAACCTTGGGGCGTGCGCCGTTGGGGTGAGGCAATGTGATGTGCCCCCTCCGACGGCACCCCCAGCCCCACCCGTCTGCCCCCTTGGGCGCCCCGTGCCCCGCCGACCGAAGGACACCCGTGCGCAGCACACCCTCGCCCTCCCGCCCCGACGCCGCAGCCGACGCCGCGCCACACCCGGTCGCGGACACTGCCGCAGCCGTGTCGACAGGCTCGACGCCCCGCAGCCAAGGCGTCATCTGGCTCCTGCTCGCGGCCGCGTTCGTCGTCATCCTCAACGAGACGATCATGGGCGTCGCGATCCCGCACCTCATGACCGACCTCAGCATCGACGCCGTCGCAGCCCAATGGCTCACCACCGCGTTCATGCTCACGATGGCCGTCGTCATCCCCGTCACCGGCTACCTGCTGGAGCGCGTGACGACCCGCACCCTGTTCATCGCGGCCATGTCACTGTTCTCGACCGGCACGCTCGTCGCCGCGCTCGCACCCGGCTTCCCCGTCCTGCTCGGGGCACGCGTCGTCCAGGCGTCGGGCACCGCGATCATGATGCCCCTGCTCATGACGACGATCATGACGCTCGTCGCCCCCGAACGACGCGGCCGCCTCATGGGCCGCATCTCGATCGTCATGTCCGTCGCGCCCGCGATCGGCCCCACCATCTCGGGCCTCGTGCTCAAGTACCTCACGTGGCGCTGGATGTTCCTCATCGTTCTGCCCATCGCACTCGCGATGCTCGCGATCGGCGCCCGTCACGTGACGAACGTCGGCGAGACCCGCAAGGCCCCGCTCGACCCCCTCTCGATCGTGCTCGCCGCACTCGGGTTCGGCGGCCTCGTCTACGGGCTGTCGCTCGTCGGCGGTGAGGGCACGGGGGACACGGCCGCCGCGCACGCGGCCCAGGGCCGCGCGATGGTTCTCGCGCTGAGCGTCGGCGGGGCCGCACTCGTCGCGTTCGTCGTCCGCCAGCTGCTGCGGCAGCGGACGAACTCCGCGCTGCTCGACCTGCGTCCCTTCCGCTCTCGCAACTTCGCCGTCTCGATCGGGCTCATGACGGTGCTCATGGCGGTCCTCTTCGGCACGATCATCCTGCTGCCGCTCTTCATGCAGCGGTCCCTCGGTCTCGACACCCTGCAGTCGGGGCTCGTGCTCCTGCCCGGATCGCTGCTCATGGGCCTGTGCGGCCCGATCGTCGGCCGCGCGTACGACCGCTTCGGGCCGCGCCCGCTCGTCGTTCCCGGGGTGACGATCGTGTCGGCCGTCCTGTGGTCGCTCACCCAGGTGACCGAGACGACCCCGACGGCCCTTCTCGTCACCGCGCACGTGACGCTCTCGTTCGGGCTCGCGCTCACGTTCACCCCGCTGTTCACGTCGTCGCTCGGGTCGGTCGAGCCGCGGCTGTACTCGCACGGATCAGCGATCCTCGGAACCGTGCAGCAGGTCGCCGGTGCCATCGGCACGGCCGTCTTCGTCACGCTCATGGCGTCCGGCGCGGCTGCGATGCTGGCCGACGGGGCGACCGAGACGGTGGCGACGGCTGCCGGCGTGCGGTCCGCGTTCCTCGTCGGCGCGATCGTCTCGCTCGGAGCCGTCGGGCTCTCGCTCTTCGTGCGTCGGCCCGACCTGACGGGACCAGCCGCGCCGCCCGTCCACTAGCACGCGGTGCCGGGCCCGCACGGGCCCGGCACTCGGGGCGCCAGGGGTCTCAGCCCGTGCACGACGCGGACGACGGTCGTAGCGTGGAGATCCCCCGAGGGAAGGACCATCATGAGCACGCCTGCCCTGCGTCCCGGCGTCGTCGCCTGGATCGACATCTCGACGACCGACTTCGACGCAACCCGCCCCTTCTACGAGTCCGTGCTCGGCTGGCGGATCGTCGATGCGGGCGAGGAGAGCGACCACTACCAGCTCGTGTACGTCGGCGACCGCCTCGTCGCCGGCCTCATGCCCGTGACGCCCGAGTCCGACACGATGATCCCCGGCGCTCGCAACACGTGGACCGTCACGCTCGCGGTCACCGACATCGAGGCAGCAGTCGCACGCGCCCGCGCCGAGGGAGCGACGATCCACCACGAGCCCATGACGTTGCCCGACGGCCCCGTCCTCGCGTTCATCGCCGACCCGTCCGGCGTCGACGTGGGCCTCATGCAGATCGCCGAGGGCTCGACACAGACGTTCGACGGCACCACGGCGGGAAGCCCCGCCTGGGCCGAGCTCTGGTCGAACGACTACGCACGCGCTCGCGACTTCTACACGCGCGTCGTCGGGTGGGACCTCAACGACGACATGGTCTCCGACACGTTCCGCTACGCCCGACACATGAGCGACGGCGAGCCCGCGCTCGCGCTCGTCGACGCGACGCTCGAGGACTCCGTCGACGGCGGCCGCTGGCACGTGTACTTCAAGGTCGACGACGTCGACGAGGCTCTCGCCCGCGTCACCGCAGCGGGCGGCACGGCAGTCTCAGGAGTCGATGACACGCCGTTCGGACGTCTCGCCGTCGTCACCGACCCGACCGGAGCGATCTTCCGGCTCGTGTCCTAGCGCTGCCCGGGGGCACCTCGGTGCCCCCGTCGTGCCGGGCAGTCCCCGGCGCCTAGGACTCCGCGTGCCGCGCGAACGCCTGCGCGAGGTCCTGGCCCTGCAGGCCTGAGGCGAGAAGCAGCATGAGCAGGAGCCGGGCCTTCGACGCGGTGAGGTTGCCCCCGGGCAGGACGCCCCGCTCGAGCAGGTCGACCTCGCCACCCTCGTACCCGTACGTGCGCGTGAACACGGGCCCGGCACCCGTGCGCGAGCACAGGACGACGGGCATCGTCTGGGCCGTCAGAGCGACCGCGTCGACAGCCGCAGCCGGAACATGCCCCGCACCCATGGCGACGAGCACGACCCCGTCATAGCCCGCGTCGGCCAGCGCTGGCAGGACCGCGAGGTCGTCGCCGAGACCGGCAGCCACGGTCGCCACACGCGCAGGCGGACCCTCGGGCACCTCGAACGGCGGCAACGGCCGCGGCACACCACCGATGCGCACGCGCCCTTCCGCGACGATCCCGACGGGGCCGTACGGCTCGGAGGTAAAGGCATCGACCCGAAACGTCGACGTCTTCGTCACCCAGCGGGCCGCATGGAGACGGTCGGCGAACGCGACGACCACACCCTTGCCCCGCAGGGCGGGGCTCGCCGCGGCGCGCAGCGCGGCGACGACGTTCGCGGCCCCGTCCGGGCCGGGGGCGGTGCGGTCGCGCATCGCTCCTGTCACGACGACGGGAACCTCGTCAGCCGCCCCGACGAGGTCGAGCGCGTACGCCGTCTCTTCAATCGAGTCGGTCCCCTGGGCGACGACGACACCGTCGACCCCCTCACCCTCCTCGACAAGCTCTGTGATGCGTGCGGCAAGCTCGCGCAGGTCACCGATCGTCAACGACACCGACGGCACCATGCGGACCTCGACGGGCACGACCGTGATCCCCGGCAAGAACCGTTCGACCTCGCGCACGAACGTGCTCGCACCCGACACCGGGACGACCGCACCGCCACCCGCGTCAGGGCCCGGCGACGCGTCACCGTCGAGCGGCTCGGAGCTGATCGTCCCGCCAAGAGTCACCAGTGCGATCCTCATGGCTCCATCCTCGCGCGCCGCAGCCCGCGGGCAGCGACGGCACGACGGGACGCGCCGTCGAACAACCGGCGTCACACCGCGCCGCCCGCCCCGCCCGCACCGCCGGGGCGATCACGCTCACCCCCGGGCCGTGAGCACCTCGACGAGCGCCGAGCGCAGCGCAGGCTCGAGGCCCAGCGCCTCGATGTGGGCCAGCCGCACCGCGAGCGGGCGGTCCGACGTCGCGACATCCATGACCCGGCTCTTGAGGTCGTACTCGATGCGCGCCTCGTCGAGCAGCTCGAAGACGAGACGACCCGCATCATTGCCCGCGAGCGCGACGCCGCCGTGCGCGGGCTGCAGGGTGATCGTCAGCCGCGCGTCGGCCGGGACGTCGGCGACCCGCACCCCCAGGCCCGTCGCCCCCGTCTCACCGGGCAGCGGCGCGAACGCGTCGACGTGCACGCCGGCGGGGCGGCCGTCGACCGTCGCCGTCGCCGTCCCACCCCAGCCGAGGTCGACCGCGGGCAGGAGGACCGTCCACGTGCGGACGTCGGGCGCCGACGTGCGCGCGGCCGCCGCGTCACCACGCGTGGCAACCGGCCCGACCGTCAACGTGCCCGACGCCTGCTCCCAGCGCAGGGGCGTGACGAGCGTCGGCACGTCCGTCGGACCAGCGGGCCCCGGGACGGACCCGTCGTCCTCGAGGAGGTCGAACGCACCGTCTGCACCCGCGACGACGACGACCTCGAGGTCGCGCGGCGCTTCGGCACCGTTCGCGGGAACGTGCGCGCCGTCGAGCGGGACGACCGCACCCGGCGCCGCGAGCACGGGCACCGACGCGAGACCACGCCACAGGACGATCTCGCGGCCACCGTCGTACACGACGCCGGTGAGGACGTCGACCCAGGTACCGTCGGGCAACCACGCGCGCACCGACGCCCGGCCCGCACGACGGTCCGCGGGCTGCGTCACCGGCGCAACGAGCAGCTCGGTCCCGAAGCGGAACTGGTTCGGCACCCGGTACGCCTCGGGGTCCTCCGGATGCTCCCAGTACATGGGCTCGACGAGCGGAGAGCCGAGCGCAGCCCTGTGGTTCATCGTGTGCAGGTACGGGACGAGCCGGTGCCGCAGCCGCAGGAATGCCGTCTGAACACGCTGGGCCTCAGCCCCGAACGCCCACGGCTCCTTGTGCGTGAACGGGTTGTTGCCCGAGTGCAGGCGCATGATCGGCGACAGGACGCCGAGCTGCACCCAGCGCGTCGCCAGCTCGTCGTCCTTGACCCCGTGCATGTGCCCACCCACGTCATGGCTCCACCAGCCGTAACCGATGTTCGACGCCGACGCCGTGAAGTACGGCTGGAAGTCGAGCGAGGCCCACGTGATCGCCGTGTCCCCGCTGAACCCCACGGGATAGCGGTGCGAGCCCGGCCCCGCGTAGCGGGAGAACGTCAACGGGCGGCGCTCGCGGCCCCGGCGACGGTCCGCGTTGTCGAGGAAGTGGACATGGTTGAGCATCCACAGCGGGTCGATCCCGGCGACGCGCGAGTGCGGGCCCGACTGCCAGTCGAGCCACCACAGGTCGACGCCGTCGCGCTCGAGACCGCGATGGAGGACGTCGAGGTACGCCTCGAGGAACGCCCTGTCGGTGACGTCGAACTGGATGGGCGCCTCGTCGCCCGTCGCACGGCCCAGGGCCGCCGCCATCTCGGGGTAGGCGTCCTCGAACGCGCGCACGCCGTCGGCCGGGTGGACGTTGAGCGTGACGCGCAGCCCGTGCTCGTGCAACCACGCGAGGAACGCGGGCGGGTCCGGGAACAGGTCGCGGTTCCACGAGTAGCCCGTCCAGCCCGAGCCGAAGCGCGCGGGCACGTCGACGACATGCCAGTCCATGTCGATGACGGACACCGAGAAAGGGATGCCCTCGGCCGTGAACCGCTCCATGAGCTCGCGGTAGCCGTCGGCCGTGTACGGGAAGTAGCGCGACCACCACGAGCCGAGCGCAAACCTCGGCAGGAGCGGCGTCGGCCCCGAGACGCGATAGAGGTCGCGGACCGCACCCCGGTAGTCGTGGCCGTAGGCAAAGACGTAGAGGTCGGTCGCGCCCGCAGGGCGGGGCGCGACCCAGCCGTCGTCCGTGAGCAGGAGCGTCCCGGAGTCGTCGAGCGCGACGACTCCCGTCTGCGAGACAACACCGTCCTCGAGCTCGACCGCCCCGTCAGCCGTGTCGAGCGTGCGGGCCGTGCCCGCAAGACGCACGAGACCCGCCGAGTTGCCCTCGCGATCCCACCGTGGCTGCTCAGGCCGCCACACCGACTCGTACGCCGTGAGACCACCGAGCGCCTCGACCGAGAGACCGGACGTCGTGAGCGGACCCTTGTCATACGTGAGGCGCAGCCGGGCGGTGACGATCTCGACGTGCGTCCCCGTGTCGTGCACCGTGAAGTCTGCGACCGGCAGGTCCCGGTGGAGCGCGAACGCGGAGGCGCGATCCTCGACGTGCCCGTCGGGTGCGTGCTCGATGCGGACGAGCGCGTCGGTGAGGACCGTGATGCGCCAGGTGTCACCGGCAACGACCGCGCCGGGGAGCGCGACGGGGGAAGTCGGGATCTGACGGAGTCCGGTCTCGGGAAGCATGCCTCATCTTCGCCCCACACGGCAGCGCATGGGTAGGCTCGTGCGGTGCCTGTGACCCTTCGCCCGTGGACGCCCGACGACGCAGCCGCCCTCATGGCCGCCCGCGCAGGCGACGCCGACCTCGACAAGCAGTTCGGCGGATCCGGTCCGCGCACGCTCGCAGAACACGCGGCGTTCATCGTCGCTGAGATGTGCGTCGAGCCGTCCTCGCAGGTGAGCCTCGCGATCGATGTCGACGGGGTCGCCGTCGGCAACGTCGGCGTGGGAGCGATCGAGATGCGCCACAACACGGGCTGGATGCACTACTGGACAGCGCCCGGCGCGCGCGGGGCCGGACTCGCGACGCGCGCGTGCGCGAGCCTCGCGCGCTACGCGTTCGACCACCTCGGCGTCCACCGGCTCGAGCTCGGCCACCGCGTCAACAACCCCGCCTCGTGCCGCGTCGCCGCACGCGCCGGATTCAGCGCCGAGGGCCTCGAGCGGCACAAGCTGCGCTACGGGGCCGAGCGTTTCGACGTCGAGACCCACGCGCGTCTCGCAACCGACCCCGACCCCGCGATCGATCTCCTCCTCATCCGGCTCTAGCCTCTGCCACCAGTGGGAGGATGGACGCATGCTCCTCGACGACCACATCGACGACTTCGCGTCCTTCATCTCTGCCTCCCCCTCGTCGTTCCACACCGTGGCCGAGGCCGCGCGCCGGCTCGACGCCGCGGGCTTCACCCGCCTCGCAGAGACCGACGACTGGGCTCCTGACGCCCTCGCCCGCGCCTACGTCGTGCGCGAAGGCGCGATCATCGCGTGGGTGCGTCCCGCGAACGCCACGCCGACGAGCCCCTTCCGGATCCTCGGCGCCCACACCGACTCCCCCGGCCTCAAGGCCAAGCCCGACCCGCGCCTGCGCGCGCACGGCTGGAACCAGGTGGCCGTCGAGGTCTACGGCGGGCCGCTGCTCAACAGCTGGCTCGACCGTGAGCTCGAGCTCGCCGGCCGCCTCGTCACACGCGACGGCTCCGAGCACCTCGTGCGCACAGGTCCGTACCTGCGGGTCCCCCAGCTCGCCGTCCACCTCGACCGGGGCGCGAACGACGGGCTCACGCTCGACAAGCAGCGCCACACGCAGCCCGTCATGGGCGTCGTCGGCGACGGCGTCTCCTCCGAGGTCGAGATCCTCACCCACCTCGCCGCGCTCGCCGGGCTCACGGCGGACGACGTCGTCGGGCACGACCTCATCACGGTCGACACGACCCCGCCGCAGCGGTTCGGCGCGGGCGACGCGCTCTTCGCCGCCCCGCGCATGGACAACCTCACCTCCGTCCACGCGGCCCTCGTCGCCCTGCTCGAGGCGCCCGCGGATGCAGCGCACACGAGCGTGCTCGCGGCCTTCGACCACGAGGAGATCGGCTCGGAGACGCGCTCGGGAGCCTGCGGGCCCTTCCTCGAGGACGTGCTCGTGCGGCTCTCGGGAGGCACGGCGACCGAGCTGCGTCGCGCCTACGCGGCCTCGTGGCACGTCTCGAGCGACGTCGGGCACTCGATCCACCCCAACTACGCCGAACGCCACGACCCGACGCACCACCCGCTCGCGGGCGGCGGCCCCCTGCTCAAGGTCAACGCGAACCAGCGGTACGCGACCGACGGCCCGGGCGCGGCCCTCTGGACCCGCTGCTGCGAGGCCGCGGGGACGACGGCTCAGCCGTTCGTCTCGAACAACACCGTGCCGTGCGGCTCGACGACCGGGCCGCTCACCGCGACCCGGCTCGGCATCCGCACGGTCGACGTGGGCGCTCCGCTGCTCTCGATGCACTCGGCGCGCGAGCTCATCCACGTGCGCGACCCGCACGCGCTCTCGGGCGCGATCTCAGCGTTCTACGCGGGCGCGTAGCCGAGCCGTCACACGGACGACGACGGTCGCCGCGCTCGTGCGCGGCGACCGTCGTCGACTCCCGGACCGCACCCGGGGCGTACCCGCGGCGTCAGGTCACTCCGGGGCGTCAGGTCACTCCGGGGCGGGCAGGAGCCAGGCCCGGTGGACGACGAAGTCGAGCGTCACCGCATCACCCTCGGCGAGGATCGACTCGGTGCTCGGGTCAGGCACGACGACGACGACCGTCCCGTACTCGGTCTCAACCTCGTACTCGACGTGCTCGCCGTAGAACACCGCTGACAGCACGCGCCCATGGTCACCGACGACGTCGACCGCGCGGTCCGTGACGTCGACGGGCGCGATCCGCATGGACTCGGGCCGCACAAGAAGCGTCACGCGCTCCCCCACGATGCAGCCCGGGTGCGCCGCAACCTCCACGTCACGGCCCAGGACCCGCACGCGCGCTCGCGCCCGGCCGTCCGCGCCCTGGGTCACCGTCACCGCATCGGCGTCGAGGAAATTGGCGCGGCCGATGAAGTCGGCAACGAAGACGGAGGCGGGGTGACGGTAGATCTCGTCCGGCGTCGCCGCCTGCTCGATCCGTCCCTGGTTCATGACGACGATCCGGTCCGACATGCTCATCGCCTCGGACTGGTCGTGCGTCACGTAGACCGACGTGATGCCGAGGCGCTTCTGCAGGCGGCGGATCTCGAGCCGCATCTGCACGCGCAGCTTCGCGTCAAGGTTCGACAGCGGCTCGTCGAAGAGCAGCACCTTGGGCTTCATCACCATGGCGCGGGCGAGCGCAACACGCTGCTGCTGACCACCCGAGAGCTGGTTGGGCGCGCGACCCGCGAGCGCCAAGAGGTTCATCGACGTGAGCGCCAGGTCGACCTCCTCGGCAAGACGGTCCGCGGGGAGCCGCCGGAGCTTGAGGCCGTAGGCGACGTTCTCCCGCACCGAGAGGTGCGGGAAGAGGGCGTAGGACTGGAAGACCATCGCCATGGGCCGCTTGTTCGGCGGCTGCACGACGATGTCCTCGTCGTCGAGGTAGATGTGGCCGCTCGTCGGCTCCTCGAAGCCCGCGATCATGCGGAGCGTCGTCGTCTTGCCGCAGCCCGACGGGCCGAGCAGCGTGACGAACTCCCCCGGCTCGATGTCGAGCTCGAGGTCGTCGACCGCGCGCACCGTGCCGTCGCCCTGCCCGAACTCCTTGACGATGTCGGTGAGGCGGAGCCGACCGATCTCGCCCTCGCGGGCGAAAGCCTCGGTCTCGGCGGTGGCGAGCGTCTCCATGGCGGACTCCTTGACGGTCGAGCGGGCGCGGCGGGTGCGGCGCGAGTCAGGTGCGGGGTCGAGGGCGCTCACAGCGCACCTCCGGGCAGGACAGGGGCGGCAGTGCGGCGGCCCGCCCGGCCGCGGGCAGCGAGGTTGAGCAGCCCGATCACTGTCATGACGATGACGATGAGGATCGTGCAGAACGCGAAGGCATTGCCGAACCGTCCCGCATCAACCTCGGAGAGGATCTGCGACGTCATGATCTTCGTCTGGGGCGTCGTGATGAAGATGATCGGCGAGAGCGTCGTCATCGACCGCGCGAACGCATACGTGAGCCCCGAGAGCAGGGCGGGCTTGATGAGCGGGAGCGTCACCTTGCGGAACGTCGTCACACCGCCGGCGCCGAGCGAGGCCGAGGCCTCGTCGATCGCGGTGTCGATCTGCTGGAGCGCGGCAACACCCGACCGTTGAGCGGACGGCATCGACCGGATGATGTACACCATGATGATCGCGACCGCGCCACCGAAGATCGCCGCGCCACCCGCGAAGGCTGGCAGGATCATGCGATTGCCGATGATCCACGGCTGGTTGAACGCGAGCGCGTAGCCGATCCCGACGACCGTGCCGGGAACAGCGAGCCCGAGCATGCCCGCGAAGTCGAGCAAGCCACGGCCGCGCTTGAGCTTGCGCACGACAAGCCAGGCGATGAGCATGCCGAGAACCGCCGCGATCGGGGTCGCGATGAGCGCGAGGACCGTCGTGTCGATCATCGCGTCGTTGCCGATCCCGCCGAGCACGTAGCGGTAGTTGTCGAGCGAGAACGTGTTGTTGACGCCCAAGATCTTGGTGAACCCGCCGATGATGACGGTGGCATAGATGACGACGATGAACGCACCGATCGCGAACGCGACGACGAGCAGCGGGACCCGCGCCCATCCTTCGATCTCACGGTGACGGCCCGTCGGCTTGCCCGTGACGGAGACGACGGAGTGCCGCTGCGACCAGAACCGCTGGACGAGGAACACGAGAACGGCCGGGAGCAGCAGGATGACGGAGTAGGCGGCTCCCGAGGCGACGTCGTACTCACCCGTGATCGCGATGTAGGCCCGCGAGGACAAGACCGTGAAGTCGCCACCGATGACGAGGGGGTTGGCAAGGTCGGCGATCGTCTCGACGAAGAGCAAGAGGAACGACGAGGCAAAGCCGGGCACGAGCATGGGCAGCGTGACCGACGTGAAGATCTTCCAGCGCGAGGCGCCCATGCCCGAAGCAGCCTCGTCGAGCGCCGGGTCGAGGCTCTTGAGCATGCCGAGGAAGTTCATGTACGCGACGGGGAAGAACGACAGCGCGAGCACGATCGTCAGGCCCGGCAGACCGTAGACGTTCGTGTCGAGCCCGAGCCACTGGTGCGTGATGATGCCGGAGCGGCCGAAGAGCGTGATGACCGCGGTCGCGACCGCGAACGGTGGCGAGACGATCGGCATGAGCGCGAGCAGGTGAAGCGCACGCTTGCCACGGAACTTCATGCGCGCCTGGGCGTAGGCGAGGGCAAAGCCGATGAGGGTGCCGATGGCGCCGACGACGACGCCGAGCAGGACCGTGTTGCTGATGATCGTGCGGTGCACGGACGACGTGAACATCTTGCCCGCGACCTCGAGGCCGGCCGCCGAGAACGCTGTCGAGAAGATCTTGACGAGCGGCAGACCGATGAGCACGACAAGGACGAGCGAGACGAGGACGACAACGACGGTCGTCGGGACGTCGCGCCGCGTACGGGACCTCGTGCGCACCTTGTCAGCGGGTGGCTGCGCGACGGGCGGGTCGAGCGTCTGGACGGGCATGGCTTCCTCCGTGCGGCACGGCCGCGGCGTTCGAGGCGGGGGGCGGGCGACGTGGCGCTCGCGGGGGATCGACGGGTCTGGCCCGGGCGCACACGGCGCCCGGGCCGACCACGTCACTCCTTGGGTGCGGAGGCGATCTCTTCGTCGAACCGCGTCGTCAGCTCCTTCTTCGCGGCCGCGGCGGCCGTGAAGTCGTAGTCGACGAGGTTGACGTCAGCGAGCGTCACCATGCGCTCGTCGACCTTGGCGTCCGGGTGGGTGAGGACCTGGAACGACCCGACGGTCGGGCCGTTGTCCTGCGCCTCAGCGGTGAGCGTCCAGTCGATGTACTTCTTGGCCGCCTCAGCGTGCTTCGAGCCCTTGATGAGCGCGACGCCACCGATCTCATAGCCCGTGCCGTCCTCCGGGAACGAGACAACGAGGTCGCTCATGCCCTCTTCCTTGTACTTCACGCAGTCGTGCGAGAAGACGAGACCGACGGCGACCTCGCCGCGGCCCGCAGTCTGGCCGGGCGCGGTGCCGGACTTGGAGTACTGGAGGATGTTGTTGTGGAGCTTGGCCATGTACTCCATGCCCTGGTCCTCGCCGCCCAGGCGCGTCACCTGGGTCCACAGGGTCGTGAACGCCGTGCCCGACGTCGAGGGGTGGGCAGAGGAGACGTTCTTCGACAGCTTGGGGTCGAGCAGGTCATCCCACGACGTCGGGGCGGCGACGCCGATCTTGTCGAGGACCTTCTGGTTCGAGCAGAACCCGAGCACGCCGACATACACGCCGGTCCAGTAGCCGTCGGCGTCCTTGTACTTGTCGGGGATCGCGTCCCGGTTGGGGGACTTGTAGGCGTCGATGAGGTCCGCGTTCTTCGCGGCCCCGAAGCCGTCGACCGGTCCGCCGTGCCACACGTCGAACTCGGGCGACGCCTTGGCCGCCTCGAGACGCGCGACCGTCTCACCCGACGAGAGCCGGACGAAGCTCGCCTTGATGCCTGTCTTCGCCGTGAACGACTCGGTCATCTTCTGGCACCAGTCCTCCATGGCGCCGCACGCGATCGTGATGGGCCCGTCAGCGGAACCTTGCGCGCCCTCGTCGACCGAGCAGGCGGTCACCCCCAGCGACAGCGCGAGCAGGCCCGTGATGGCCGCTGCCTTCCTGATGCTCATGAGTGCTCCTTTGCACTTCGAGACCGGCGGCGCCGACCTCAGCGTCAGCACCCTTCCCTCGCCACGGTAGGTCGCCCAGGAGCGGCCGCGGGTCACGGTGCGGTCGCGACCGGTCACAGTCCTGTGACTTGGCGACATCCGCGCTGGTGGCCGGTCACGCGCGTGTCACCGGACGCACCATCCGGTAGCCGACGCCGCGCGCCGTGAGGATGCGCTCGGGGCTCGACGGGTCCTTCTCGAGGCGGGAACGCAGCCGGTAGATGGTCGTCTTGAGCATCTCGCGCCCACCCTCGTCGCCGTCCGTCGCCCACACCTCCCGGACAAGATCGCGCCACGGCACGGGCTCACCGAGCCGCGAAGCGAGCGCGACGAGCAGGCGCATCTCAGTCGTCGACAGCTGCAACGGGACGTCGTCGTCGACCGCGCGCATCGTCGCAAGATCGATGTCGAGGGTCCCGACGACGAGTCCCGTCGGGCGCTGCGGGGGACGCGTCCGCCGCACGACGACGTGCGCGCGCAACGCAAGCTCACGCGGCGAGAACGGCTTGGTCACGTAGTCGTCAGCGCCCGCCTCGAGCCCGTCGACCCGATGGCGCACCTCGCCCTTGGCAGTGAGGAGGATGACCGGCACGTCGTGCCCACCGTCCCGGATGCGTCGGCACAACGCCACGCCGTCCTCCCCCGGCATCATGACGTCAAGCACGACAAGGTCGAGCGGCCGGTGCTCGACGACGTGCCACGCCGCCGCCGCATCACCCGCCTCGACGCACGTAAATCCCTGGGTCTCGAGCGCGAACGTGATGATCGCGCGCATCTGCGGCTCGTCATCGACGACGAGCGCGACCGGGTCCGTCTCGGTCATCGGGAGCCTCCGTCGGCGGGTTCGGCGGCGACCGCGGTCGCGCGCAAGGGCAAGGTGAGCAGGACGACGGTGCCGGCGCGCGTCGCCGTGTCGACAAAGATGCGGCCGCCGTGAAGCTCGACGATCTCCTTGGTGATCATCATGCCGAGACCCGTGCCCCGTCCGGGACCACCACCGACGACGAACGGCAAGAAGAGGGTGTCGCGTTCCGCAGCCGTCATCCCGGGGCCGTCGTCGGCGACCGAGACGAGCACGTCGTCGTCACCCACCGTGATCCGGACGGTGATCGTCACCTCCGCACCCGAGTGGCGGGCTGCGTTGTTGACGAGGTTCCACAGTGCCTGCCGCACAAGATTGCGGTCGAGGTCGAGCCACAAGGGGGCGCCCCGGGAGTCAAGGAGCACGGTGACGCCGTGCATGCGGCGCATCTCGCGCACCGTCTGCCGTGCGAGCGCGCGCACGTCCGTGCGCTCGAGGTGAAGCTCGAAAAGGCGCGCCTCGAGGCGGGCCGCGGTGAGCAGGTCCTCCGCCATCGCGATCATCTGACCGCAGTTGTCGACGATCGTGTCGACAAACCGCCTCTGGTGATCGTTGAGCGGCCCCGGCGTCTCCTCCGCGAGGAGCTCCGCTGCACCTTGGACGAGCGTGAGGGGCGTGCGGATCTCGTGGGAAAGCACCGAAGACCGTTCGGCGCGCGCCCGGGCGAGGGTCCGCAACCGCTCGGCCTCGTGCCGAGTGACGGCGAGGTCGGCGCGACCGGAGCGAAGGCGTCGGACGGTGAACGCGAGCGTGGCCGCGAGCAGGACGCACGCCGCGACCAGGGCCCACGTCCACGTCGTCGTTTCCACGCGGTGAGCCTACGCGGCACCGAGCGCACGCGATGCCTCATCGCTGCCGCCTCGCAGCCGATAGGTCCTCCGAGCGCCCGTCCCAGGCACGGTGCGCGTCGACACCTCGCGTCGACGCCTCGCGCTGCGGGACGGAGGGTGCCGGATGGACTCGGTGGGCGCGGTGACCGCTCGGATCAATGAGATCCAGAACCAGTTCGCGTGGCTGACCACGGGCGGCGCCGGCGGCGTCCTCGGCGGGATCCCCACCCCTGCGGCGACCGGCGCCTCGGCGACCGGCGCCTTGGCGACGTCCGGGGCGACGCTGGCTGCTGCGCCCGGCTCGGCCTTCGCCGACGCGCTCGCGAGGGTCGCAGGAGCTGGTCCGGCCGGTGTGGCCGGAGGCAAGGACCGGCTCGGGGTCGACAACGTCCCCGAAGACCTGCGCCGCTACGGCAACGGCAAGGTTCCCGCCTCCGCTCTCTCGCCGGTCGAGGGGACGAACAAGGCACTGTGGGAGCCTGCGGCACGGTCGCTCGAGGCTCTGCGCAAGGCGGCCGCGGCCGACGGCGTAAAGATCGGCGTGACCGACGGCTACCGCACCTACGAGACCCAGGTCGACCTGGTGCGGCGCAAGGGCCTCTACTCCCAGGGCGGGCTTGCCGCGGCTCCTGGGACGTCAAACCACGGCTGGGGCATGGCTGCCGACCTTGCGCTCGACGCGAAGGCCCTCGCCTGGATGCGGACCAACGCGGCCGACTACGGGTTCGTCGAAGACACCCCCCGCGAGTCGTGGCACTGGGGCTACCACCCCACCCACTAACCCGGTCCGCTGGCCGCCCGGCCGCCGGGCCCGGCTACCCGCAACTTTGTGCCGCACCCGCAAGTCTGAACCCGCGGGTAGAGCAGAAAACTGCGGGTGGGCGAGAGGCGCGAGCGCAGGCAGAAGAGCGGGCACCAGTAGAGGAGCGGCCGCCGGCAGGAGCGCGGGCGTCGGTCCCGGCAGCCAGCCCCCGTCCCCGGCCCCCGGCCGCCAGGCACCGGCGACCAGCCGTCGGCCCGGCTACCCGCAACTTTGTGCCGTACCCGCAAGTCTGAACTCGCGGGTAGAGCAGAAAACTGCGGGTGGGCTAGAGGCGCGAGCGCCGGTCCCCGGCAGCCAGCCCCTGTCCCAGTCCCCGGCCGCCAGCCGACGGCCACAAGTCGCCAGGCCGCCAGGCACCGGCCACCAGCCGTCGGCCCGGCTACCCGCAACTTTGTGCCGTACCCGCAAGTCTGAACTCGCGGGTAGAACAGAAAACTGCGGGTGGGCTAGAGGCGCGGGCGCCGGTAGAAGAGCGGGCACCAGTCGAGGGGCGGGCGCCGGTATAGGCGCGGGCGTCGGTCCCTGGCCACCAGCCGCAGGCCGCCAGCCGCAGACCGCGGGCCGCAGGCCGCCAGCCGCTGGCCGCTGGCCGCTGGTCGGCTACCCGCGACTTTGTGCCTTACCCGCAAGTCTGGACTTGCGGGTGGAGCAGAAGATTGCGGGTGGGCTGGGGCGTGAGCGCCAGGAGACGCGCGGCGTCGCTAGAGGAGCGGGACGACGTGGTCGCGCAGGAGCGGCGCCAGATCGGTGCGACCCGACGCAGATGCGGGGTCGAGCCACGCGAGCTCGGCGATCTCCCCCGCTGCGGCAGGGGCGCGGCCCGAGGGCAGAGGTGCCGTGTAGACGGTCGACGCGATCCGCGTATTCGTCTCGTTCGCGGCTTCGGAGTCAAAGACACCGAGCAAGGTGAGGTCGCCCGTCGTCAGCGAGAGGCCGACCTCTTCGGCAACCTCGCGCACAGCAGCCGCATCGGGCGCTTCGCCCGGCTCAAGCTTGCCCCCGACGAGCATGAACTTGCTCGTCCCCTGCTTGCGCACGGTGAGGATCCGGCCGTCCGGGTCGCGGAAGCAGACGGCGGCAATCGTGAGGACGGTGGTGTGGGGCACGGGTCCAGGCTACGTCGCCGCACTCAGGCGCAACGTCGCCCCCAGGCAACATCGCCTCGACGCACTGTGCAGCGTCGCGTTCCGACAGCGCAGCGACGCGTTCCCGCTCCGTGGCGACGCGTTCCGGCTGCGACGACCCGTTCCGATTACCTCGTCACGTTCCGGCCGGACACGCAGACGCCCGGCCGGGCGCTGACCGGCCGGGCTGGTCACTGCGTCGGCACAGGTCAGCCAGCGTCGAAGCGCTCGCCGTCGTCGCCGTCGTCGGCCTGACCCGTGTTGTGGAGGTCCGACTCGTCGGGGCCAGCGCCTGTCGTCCCGGGCGGCGCTGCGATGTCGCTGTCCGTCTGAGCGGGATCCTTGGTCGGCCGCGCGCCCTGCCCGGGCGTGGCGTCCTCGGTGTTGCGGTGCATGTGCGCTCCTGTCGACGTGACCCGCGTGGGGTCGAGCTGCGGGGTGGCACGGCCCCGCCGGTGGACGGCGGGGCCGTGCCGAGGGTCAGTCGCGGCGGAACGCGTCCTTGACCTTCTCGCCGGCCTGCTTGAGGTCGGAGACGATCTGGTCCTTCTTGCCCTCGGCCTCAAGGCCTTCGTCGTCCGTGGCGCGGCCTGCGGCGACCTTGAAGTCACCTTCGATTCCCTGCGCAGCGTTCTTGATCTTGTCGTCGGCTCCCATGGTTCCTCCTTGATCGGTGGTGCGTCTGGGCCCCGCCACCGTAAGCACGTGTGCCGGGCTGCCGCATCCGGGCCACGAGGCGGTGGGCGCCGTCGTGGCGGGGTTGCAAACTCCCGGAACATGACCCGATCACGACGTGACGTGACTCACTCCGCGCCAGGGCTTGACCTTTTCTTTACATGGGAGCACTCTTGTTCCCATGCTCACCACGACGGCCTCAGCAGCGCGCACGACGGACCGGGTCCGCACGACCGCCCAGGCTCGTCGTCCCGCGCCCAGCCCGCTCCGCGTCGCCCTCGCGACGGTGCACGTCCTCGACGGCGGCGCGCCCCACGGGGCGCTCACCGGCCTGGCACGCCACGCACTCGAGCAGCACGCGGGCCTCACGTCTGCGCAGCGCCTCGACCTCTGCTTCCCGACGGCGCTCCCACGCATCTACACGCAGGCTCACGCCCGTCGTCTCGCCGCCGCGCTCACTGAGGCCGGCGCGACGGTCGCCCTCGTCGACACGACGTCGGCCGTCTGACCGGCTGCTGCCCAGCCGCCGGCCACGTCAGCGCACGAGGCGGACATCGAGGATGTCGTCCCACCGTTCGATGCGCTTGCTCACTCCATCCCGCCGGAACCCGTGGCGCGCATAGAACGCAAGCGCACGGTGGTTGAGGTCGGCCGTCCACAGGAACGCCGGACGGTCTCCCAGCGCCGCTTCAAGGAGCAGGTCCGCGAGACCACTGCCCTTGACCTCGTCGAGCAGGTAGAGCATGCCGAGCTCGACGTCCCGCGGCGCGTCGTCCTCGTGCGGCGTGCACGCCAGCGCAAACCCGACGATCGTGCCGTCGGCGCGCTCAGCGACGTGCGCACCCGGCGCGTCAGCCCCGCCGAGGATCGCCGTCCACAGGCGCTCGTGCGCCGGCACGGACAGGCTCGCGAGGAGCTCGTCGGACAGCAGGCCCGGGTACGTCTCACGCCACGCGCGGACGTGGACGTCCGCGATCGCGTCCGCGTCCTGAGGACGCGCGCGCCGCACCGTCCCAGGGACGTCGCTCACGCGTCGGGCGTCGCGCCGGACACGTCGTCGACCGACGCCCCCGCACCGCTCGAGCCCGACACCCCCGCGCCGCCCGAGCCCGGCGCACCCGCAGGCCCGGCGGCCCCGGCAACCCCGGCATCCCCCGCGGCCCCAGCAGCCCCGGCAGCCCCGGCAGCCCCCGCATCTCCGGCGGACGCGTCCTCCTCACGCAGGAGCGGCTCCGTGCGCAGCTCGGGGCGTACCCCGTGCTTGTCCGCGTAGAACCCGCGCACGACGTCCATGTCCGCGCGCACGTCGCCCGTCGGCCGGAACGTCAGACCCAGACCGACCGTCCGCGTCGGACCGTCCACGTACCCGAGCGTCACCGGGACGCCCGTCGACGTCGCGATCCGCAAGAACCCCGACTTCCAGTAGCGACCCTTGCTCCGCGTGCCCTCGGGCGTCACCACGAGGTAGAACTTCTCGCCCGCAGCGATCCGCTCGACGACCGCGTCGACGAGACCCGCCGGGTTCGACCGGTCGACGGGGATCCCGCCGAGCGCCCGCATGACCCACCCGAACGGGCCCGTGAACAGCGACTTCTTGCCGAAGTACTTGACGGGGATGCCCAGGTCCCACGCGAGCGCGAGCATGAAGATGAAGTCCCAGTTGGACGTGTGGGGCGCGCCGACGAGCACGCCGATCCCGTCGGTGGGACGGGCCGTCGAGCGGTGCTCATAGCGGCTGATCGTGAAGATGGCGCGGGCCAGCGCTCGACGGAACCTCATGGTCGCCGATGCTAACGCGTCGCGATCGCTCACCGGCAACCGGTCACGGGCCCTTGAGCGAGACGTCGGCGAGCTGCAGGTTGTGGTCAGAGCCGCGGAACCGCTCGTCGAAGCGGCCGTCGGCCGTGAGCACGACCTGGTTGACGTAGCGCGCGATCCCCCCGCCGTTGCGGACGAGGATGTGGTCGATGCGCATCCCGGCGTGGGGGCTCACGGTCGGGCGTGCCGGGTAGCCGGAGGCGGCCGACGTCGCCGAGGGGATGCCGATGTTGGTGCGATGCGCTGCCGCTGCGCCCGAGACGTAGCCGGCAGCGACGAGCCGCTCCTGAGGTCCGTGCGGGTGCCGGCCGTTGTCGGAGTTGAGGTCCGCGAGGATGATGAGCGGCGCGCTCGGACGCCCCTGGGACCGGGCGAGGTTGCGCAGGAACAGGTCGAGCCCGCCGGCCGCCGACGTGCGCTGCACGTAGACCGCGGCCGTCTCGCCGCTCTTGAGGTGGGCGGAGGCCGCGTAGAAGACCCGGCCCGAGTCGATGTCGCGGAAAAGTGCCCAGGTCGCGTAGCGGTCGCCGTCGGGCGCGCCTGCGTCATCAACCCACCGCGCCTTCGCGTCGTAGCGGGCTGCGGCGGCCTTGAGCGAGACGAGACCGGAGTCGAGCAGCTCCGTCGTCGCGGTGCGGTAGATGAGGTGGGCGCCGAGCGAACGGTTCTTCACCGTCCGGTGGATCGCGTCGATCTCCGCGGAGGTCGTCGCCCACGCGTAGCCGTGGGGTGCGACGAGCTGCTCGACGTCCTTGTACTGCCGCACCCCGGGCGCGACGTACGGGATGTCAGCCTCTTGGAGGCCGACGACGTCGGGGCGGTTCTTGACGATCGTGCGGACGACGGCCTCGCGGCGGTCCTCCCAGCGTCGGCCACGGAGGTTCTCGGTGATCGCGGGCAGCTGCACGTTGTACGTGGCAACCCTTGTGAGGTCCTTGGCGGATCCGCGCACGACCGGCGACCCGGCGAACCCGGAGACCGTCGGGGACGTCGCACGGGCGCTGCCGTTGTGGACGACGACGCGCGCGAAGACGGGATGACCGCTCGTCGAGCCGATGCGTGAGCGGAGGGAGGCGGGGACCTTGACGACGGTCGTCGTCGTCCACGGGGACAGGCCGCTCTTCGTGCTCCGGGCTGACCCGGCGCTGAGCTCGGCGGAGGTTGGCGCGATCGTCACGCTCACGGCCGTCGCCCGGACGGGCTTGTTCCACGTGATGCGGACTGCGTCCTGCCCTGCGGGCGTCACCTTGGCGGTGACGCGGGCCGGTGCGGCCGAGGAGGTCTTCGTCGTGATCGTGCGTGAGGGCCGGGTACGGGTGCCGCGGTCGGCTGTGACGCGCACCTTGTAGGCGGTGGACTTGCGCAGCCCCGTCACGCGGATCGTCGTGCTCCGGGTCGTGAGCTTGCGCGTCGTCTTCTTGGTGAACGTCCGGCCCGACGTCAGCTCGATGAGGTAGCGCTTGGCTCCCTTGGTCGCCTTCCATCGGAGCGTCGTCGTCGTCCGGCCCGGGATTGCCTTGACGACGGGTCCGGCGGGCTTCTTCTTCGCGGCGCCCACGAGCGTGCCCGACGCGGCGCTGCCGTGCGTGCCCGACGCGGCGCTGCCGTGCGTGCCCGACGCGGCGCTGCCGACGGGCGTGGCGGTCGCCGCGACCGGGAGGGAAAGTGTGAGCGTGACCGCGAGCGCGAGCGCTGCGGTGAGTCGCCGCGACTGCGACGAACGGGATGCGAGACGACCGATCACGGCGTTCTCGCAGGTGTCGCGACGCATGTGCGTGCGGGTGAATCGCATCCGGTGCCCCCTGGTGTCTCGGTACGCCGGATCATTGTGCGATGGTCGCGCGCGGCGGGTCCAGATCGAGGGGTAGGTGGTTGGTCACAGTGGGCTCGGGTGTCGACACGCGTGCGCCGATGTGCCCGCGCATTCCCTATTCTTACAACGCTGTAAGCATGTGCACTAGCCTGGGCGAGACGATCAAGCCCGCCCTCCGACGACGAAGGACACGCCGTGACCGAGCACCTCCCCTACCAGGACCCGACGCTCCCCACAGCCTCGCGAGTCACCGACCTCATCGCGCGCATGACGCTCGACGAGAAGGTCGGACAGATGCTCCAGCTCACGGCCCAGTCCGGCGTCCAGCACCTCATCGAGGACTTCCACGTCGGCTCGATCCTCCACACCTCCCCCGAGCGCGTCCTCGAGGCTCACGACCACACCGAACGCACCCGCCTGCGCATCCCCCTGCTCATCGCCGAGGACTGCATCCACGGCCACTCGTTCTGGGAAGGCGCGACAATCTTCCCCACCCAGCTCGGCATGGCCGCCTCCTGGGACCCCGAGCTCGTCGAGCAGACCGCCCGCGTCACCGCGATCGAGGCCGCCGCAACCGGCATCCACTGGACCTTCTCCCCCGTCCTCTGCATCGCCCGCGACCTGCGCTGGGGCCGCGTGAGCGAGACCTTCGGCGAGGACCCCTTCCTCATCGGCGAGCTCGCCTCGGCGATGGTCCGCGGCTACCAGGGTGAGGGCCTCGCCGACGACACCGCGATCCTTGCGACCGCCAAGCACTTCGCTGCCTACTCCGAGACGCAAGGTGGACGCGACGCGACCGAGGCCGACGTCTCCCGCCGCAAGATGCGCTCGTGGTTCCTGCCACCCTTCGAGCGCGTCGCGCGCGAGGGCTGCCGCACCTTCATGCTCGGCTACCAGTCGACCGACGGCGTCCCCATCACGATCAACAACTGGCTCCTCACCGAGGTCCTGCGCGGCGAGTGGGGCTACACCGGAACCCTCGTCACCGACTGGGACAACGTCGGCCGCATGGTGTGGGAGCAGCACATCATGCCCGACTACACCGCGGCCGCCGCGGCCGCCGTTAAGGCTGGCAACGACATGATCATGACGACGCCCAAGTTCTACGAGGGCGCGCTCGAGGCCGTGGCGAACGGCACGCTCGACGAAGCCGACATCGACGCGGCCGTCGCCCGCATCCTCACCCTGAAGTTCGACCTGGGACTCTTCGAGAACCCGCGTCGGCCTTCCGTCGAGCGGCAGCAGGCCGTCATCGGGACCGACGCGCACACCGCGCTCAACCTCGACATGGCCCGCCGCTCCATCGTGCTCCTCGAGAACGACGGCACGCTCCCGCTCGCGGGCGGGCACGGCGCTGGCCTCGACGGACGCGTCGACGGGACCGACGGCAGCGTGCGACGCGTCGCCGTCGTCGGCCCCCTCGCGGACGACGCCCAGACGCAGCTCGGCGACTGGGCCGGGTCGTCCGGGCAGGCCGAGTGGCTGCCCGACGGTCACCCGCGCCACCTCATCACGACCGTCCTCGACGGCCTGCGCAACCACGCACCCGCCGACTGGGAGATCACGCACGCGCGCGGCGCCGACATCCTCACCCTCGGCGCCGACCCCGCCGGCGAGTACTTCCCCGACGGGCAGCCACGCCCCCAGATCGTCGTCCCCTGCGACCCCGACGAAGCACTCCTCGACGAGGCCACCGCAGTCGCCACGGCGGCCGACCACGTCGTCGTCGTCGTGGGTGACCGCATCGAGCTCATCGGCGAAGGACGCTCGACCGCGACGCTCGAGCTCATCGGCGCGCAGAACGCGCTGCTCGACGCGCTCGCCGACGCGGGCACGCCGTTCACGATCGTGCTCATGGCGTCGAAGCCGCTCGTCCTGCCGTCGTCGGCCGCGATGGCCTCCGCGATCCTCTGGGTGGCCAACCCGGGCATGCAGGGCGGCCGCGCCATCGCCGAGGTTCTGCTCGGCATCACCGAGCCCGCGGGGCGTCTGCCGATCTCGTTCGCACGGCACGTCGGCCAGCAGCCGACGTTCTACAACCAGCTGCCTGGCCAGCACGGAACCCGGTATGCCGACCTCACCCAGGACCCGGCGTGGGCCTTCGGCGACGGGCTCTCGTACACGACCGTCGAGTACTCCGACCTGCGGCTCGATCGTGCGGAGGCAACGCGCGACGACTTCGTGCGCGCAACCATCACCCTGACGAACACGGGGACGCGCCCCGCGCACGAGGTCGTCCAGCTCTACGTCAACGACGTCGTCACCTCAGTCTCGTGGGCGATCGCCGAGCTCAAGGCGTACCGCCGCGTCGAGGTCGCCCCCGGTGAGAGCCGCGAGGTGACGATCGACCTGCCCGTCGCGGACTGCACGCTCGTCACGGCCGACGGCAAGCGCGTCGTCGAGGACGGCGAGTTCGAGGTGCGCGTCGGTCCGTCCTCGCGTCAGGAGACGCACGAGACGGCGCGGTTCACGGTTGCCTCACCGCTCTCCACGGTGGGCTGACGGCTTCACGGTGGGCTGACGGCTTCCCTCGTGTGAAGGGGGAAGCCGTCAGCTCGTCGGCGACGGGAGTCCCACCGCGGTCTCGCGGGCGAGGCGGCGGGCAAGGATCGCGCACACCGTGAGCTGCAGCTGGTGGTAGGCGATGACGGGCAGCGCGAGGCTCGCCGCCATCGCGGGGGCGAACAGCACCGCCGCCATCGGCAGGCCGGTCGCCGCAGACTTCTTCGACCCGCACATGAGCAGCGCGATCCGCTCACCGCGACCGAGGCCGAGCCTCCCGCCGCCCCACCACGTGAGTGCGAGCATGAGCGTGAGGACGACCCCGCACACGGCCAGCAGCGCGGCGAGGACGAGCGGAGTGACGGCGTCCCACGCGCCCGACGTCGAGGCCTCGCTCACCGACGTGTAGACGACGAGGAGGATCGTCGCGCGATCCGTCACGCGCGTGAGGCGCGGATGCAACCGCAGCCAGCGGCCGACGAGCGGCTGCAGCAGCTGCCCGACGATGAACGGCGCGAGCAGCATCGCCAGAGCGGGCAGGAGGACGGACCCGGCGCCACCGGTGCCGCCGGCGCCGAGGAGCGCGATCGCGAGCAGAGGCGTGACGATGACGCCGACGACGTTCGACACGGTCGCGCCCGTGAGTGCCGTCGGCACGTCACCCCGGGCCTCGCCCGTGAGGACGACGGACGACTGCACGGTCGACGGCAAGATCGACAGGTAGAGGAGCCCGCGACGCACGTCGTGCGGCAGGACCGCGTCGGGCACGAACTGGATCGCGAGGCCGAGCAGCGGGAAGACGAGGAACGTCGCGGCAAGCATCGAGCCCTGCACCCGGACGCGCCGGGCGGCGCGGAGCAGCTCGCGGGACGGCATGCGCGCGCCGTAGAGCAGGAAGAGCAGGACGACAGCACCGTCGCGGACGCCGTCGAGCGCTGCTGCGACGCCACCACGCGCGGGCAGCAGCAGGCCGAGGGCGAGCAGGGAGAGGATCGATGCGGTGAGCGGGTCGATCCACCGCGGCCACGCGCGGGGTCGGGGGGTGGCACTCACACGCCGACCCTATCGCCGCGAGACCTTGCCGCTCCTCGCGTCGGCGTACCGAGAGCATCGAGGTGACCGCGACGTGCCACGGGGGGTCGACGCTGACCACCGGGGTGGGCTCGGGGTGAGAAGCCTCCCGACGGGTGACGCCCCCACCCGGCCCATCCCTACGCTCGAGATCACGCACGAAACAGCCGGGGGAAGGCACCACCATGAGCAAGGTCGTCATTGTCGGGCAGGGCTACGTCGGCCTGCCTGTCGCTATGCGCGCAGTCACACAGGGGTACGACGTCGTGGGCCTCGACGTCGACGCGCTGCGCATCGAACGGCTCGCCGCGGGCCTGTCGTACGTCGACGACGTCACCGACGACGACCTCGCGGCGGCGCTCGCCTCCGGTCGCTATCTTCCGACCCGTCGCTACGAGGACGCTGCAGGGTTCGACGTCGCCGTCATCACGGTGCCCACCCCCCTGCGCGAGACCCTGCCCGACCTCACCTTCATCGAGCAGGCCGGCGCGGCGCTCGCGCCCTACGTGACGCGCGGCGCGACCGTCGTCCTCGAGTCGACGACGTACCCGGGCACGACCGAAGAGCTTCTCGTCGGGATCCTCGAGGCCGGGTCGGGGCTCACGGCCGGCCCGGACTTTCACGTCGGCTACTCGCCCGAGCGCATCGACCCGGGCAACGCCACGTACACGTTCGTCTCGACCCCCAAGGTCGTCTCCGGGATCGACGCTGCGTCGCTCGCCCGCGTCGAGGAGTTCTACGGTTCGCTCGTCGACCGGACGGTCCCCGTCTCAGGGACCCGTGAGGCCGAGCTCGCCAAGCTGCTCGAGAACACGTTCCGGCACGTCAACATCGCACTCGTCAACGAGCTCGCGGTCTTTGCGCACGACCTCGGGATCGACGTGTGGGAGTCGATCGACGCCGCATCCTCGAAGCCGTTCGGCTTCATGCGGTTCACGCCCGGGCCTGGCGTCGGAGGCCACTGCCTTCCCGTCGACCCGAGCTACCTGTCATGGCAGGTGCGTCGCACGCTCGGGCGCTCGTTCCGCTTCGTCGAGCTCGCGAACGACGTCAACGACCACATGCCCGACCACGTCGTCACGCGCACGATCACGATGCTCAACGATCTGGGCCGCGCGGTGCGCGGTTCGCGCATCCTCCTGCTCGGCCTGGCGTACAAGCGTGACTCGCGCGATGCCCGGGAGTCTCCCGCCCTGCGCGTCGTCCACCTTCTTGCGGGGCTGGGGGCACAGCTGTCAGCGGTCGACGGACTCGTCGACCCGCGCTGGTGGCCGGTCGGCGTCGAACGCGTCGAGCTGGACGACGCGACCGTCGCCGCCTCGGACATGGCACTCCTGCTCACGCCGCACACGGGGCCCGACTACGACCTGCTCATCCGGGCGGGCCTGCCCGTCCTCGACACGCAGCACGTGCTCAAGGGCCCCGAGGTCCGAGCTCTCTAACCCGCACGGCGACCCGTCCGGCGGCGGTCGCCGGGCCGCGCACCCGCAAGTTTGTGCGCTACCCGCACGTCCAGACCCGCGGGTAGCGCACAAACCTGCGGGTAGCCGGCCCGCGCCAGGCCGCTCGGGCCGGGCCGCTCGGGCCTGGCTGCCCGTGTCACGCCTCCGGGGCGAGGACGTCGCGCAGCTCCGCCCGTGTCGGCGGGTTGGCGCCCGCACGCGAGACGGTGACGGACGCGGCAGCCGCCGCGGCTCGTGCCGCGGTGAGCACCGCCTCGTCGGAGAGTCCGCGCAGGCGTCGACCTCCTGCGGCGCCGACGACACCGCCCGTCGCGAGCGCGTCGAGGAGCGCCCCCATGAATGTGTCGCCGGCACCGACCGTGTCGACGACGTCGACGCGTCGGCCAGGCACCTCGAGCAGGCGTCCGTCGTGGCGCAGGAGCCACGCGCCGTCGCCGCCGCGCGTGACGACGACGAGCCCCGCACCCCACGCCGACCAGCGCCGCGCAACGTTGAGCGGGTCGACGCCGGGCGCGAACCAGGCGAGATCCTCGTCGGACACCTTGACGACGTCCGCGAGCGCGACGATCTCCTCGACGCGGGCGCGCACGGAGTCGGCGTCCGCGATGAGCGCGGGCCGGATGTTGGGGTCGACCCCGACGACCGCGCGCCCTCGGGCGCGCCGCACGGCATCGCGGACCGCGGTTCCGCCGGGCTCGAGGAACGTCGCGATCGAGCCGACGTGCACGACGTCCGCCGAACTCACGTCGACATCACCGAGCTCCCAGGCGATGTCGAATTCGTACGACGCAACGCCGTCGGCGTCGAGCGTCACCGCGGCCGACGACGTCCGGCCCGTCGAGGGCACGTGCGCGGCGACGGTGACGGATGACGCCTCGAGCCACTCGCGCACGAGCCGCCCTCGCTCGTCGTCGGCGAGAGCCGTCACGAGCGTGACGTCGCGCCCGAGCCGACCCAGCGTGAGGGCAACGTTCGCGAGCGAGCCGCCCGGCAGGTCGCGCGGACCGTCGGGCCCGGGAACGACGTCGACGAGCGCCTCGCCGACGACGAGGAACCGGGTCACGACGCCACCTGCCCGTCGGCGACGGCCCGCGCGATCGAGGGGCCGAGCGGGAGGCGCGGCAGGAGCGCCGACTGGACCGCGTGGTAAAGGTCGGGCTTGCCCGGCCACACGGTGCCAGCGGGCTCGAGCGTCGGCGAGAGCTCGTGGTGCCACGAGCCGCGCTCGTGGTCGATGACGTGCGTGACGATGTGGTCCCACCAGCGCGCGTAGAGCTCGGCGTAGCGGCCCTCCCCCGTGCGGCGATGGAGCGCGTCGGCGGCTGCGGCCGCCTCGGCAGCGACCCAGTGCATGCGGTCGCGCACGACGGGCGCGCCATCCCAGCCGGTCGTGTAGACGAAGCCTTCGGCGCCGTCCGCGTCCCAGCCGTCGGCAGCAGCACGCTCGAAGAGCGTGACGGCCGCGGGCAGGAGCGTGCTCGGAGCGTCCGCACCGAGCGCTCCCTCGACGTGGACAAGGAGCCGCGCCCACTCGAACCCATGCCCGACGGTCGCGCCGTACGGCTTGAACTGGTCGCCCGGGCGGTCAGCGTTGAGCTCGAGGTCTGCGACCCATGAGGCGTCGAAGTGCTCGGGAAGACGCCCGTCGTGCGCGCGTGACAGGTCGACGACGAACGACGCGATCCGTGCTGCACGCTCGCGCCACGCTGGGTCCCCCGTCGCGTCGGCGACCGCGAGGAGCGCCTCGACGGAGTGCATGTTCGCGTTGATGCCGCGGTAGTTGTCGAGCTCCGTGAACATCACGTCCCACGTGTCGACGGCCCGGCCGGCTTCGTCGTCCCAGAACCGCTCGAGGTAGACCGCACACGCCTCGTCGAGCAGCTCGCTCGCTCCCGGAAGGCCGGCGAGCGTCGCGGTGGAGGCCGCGAGCAGCACGAACGCGTGGTCGTAGCAGGACTTGCCCGAGGCGACGTCGGGGGCGCCCGACGCGTCGAGCGCGTGGAACCAGCCGCCGTGCTCGGCGTCTCGCAGCGGGCCGGTGAGGCCCGCGAGCGCGCCCGCAGCGACGGGTGCCGAGCCCGGGATCCCCAGCATGGCGCCGAGCGCATACACGTGGACGGTGCGGCACGTGATCCACGTCTGCACGCCGCGGTCAGCCCACGGCAGGCCGTCGTCACCGAGGTAGGCGGCGCCGCCGCCGGGAGCGACGACGTGCGCGCGGCCGAACCCGAGCAGGTCGCGAACGTGCTGGTCGAGCCACGTGCGGTGGCTGGGCAGTGCGGTCCAGGGAAGCATGGCGATCCTCTTCGTCTCGGGCTGCGGGCGGGCGTCGGCCCAGGGCTGCGGTGTCGTGCGGGCGGTGGCGGCACTCGCGGGTGCCGCCACCGCCCCGGGTCAGGAGCGGACGAGCTGGCCCGCGTGCTTGAGCACGCGTGGGTCCGTGAGCTCCTCGACACCGACGGCGTGCGGTCCGGTCACCCGGAACGTCGCGGTCTCCCCCGGCAGGAGCGTGACGAGCATGTCGTCGACGCGCGCGTCCGGGTGGATCTTGTCGACGAGCAGGGCGAGGTCGTGCACGACCGTGTCGGGCGTGATCGTCACGGTCGTGACGACGCCGCCGCCGTCGGCATCGGCTGACGACGCCTCGACCGTGAGTCCGGGCCGGGCGCTCAGACGCGAGTCGCGCGGCTCAGCGAAGAACCGCACACCGCGTGCGTCGCCGAGTGTCGCTGTGACGAGCTCGACGGCAGCGTCGGCGGGCGTCGCGACGTCAGCCGGAACAGGCACGACGACGATGCCGCGCGCCTCGACGTCGACGGCCACCGCCGACTCCGCGAGCACCTCTCCCGCCAACGACACGCGACGCAGCACGAGGTCGCCCGACCACGCCACCGCGTGATCGTTGTGCACCGCGGCGACGAGGCCGTCCTCGCGGGGCTGCACCGTGACGAGACGGTCGGCGTGCTGGTGGGTGAGCTCGTAGGCGAGCGGCTTGGGCCGCCCGTCGCCGTCGACCGCAGCCCACGACGTCACAGGCCAGCAGTCATTGATCTGCCACACGACCGACCCCATGCACACCGGGGCGTGCGAGCGCAGGTGGCCGATCCCCGTGCGCAGCGCACGCGCCTGGTTGAGCTGCATCGCCCAGTGCCACGCGTCCATGTCGCCCGGGAGCTCGAAGTGCGGCAGCAATCCGTACCAGAGCTTGTTGTTGCCGTCGGCTGCCTTCTGGTGCGTCACCATGCCGGGCGACTCGGGCGTCATCGGCTCGTCGTGGATCGAGCGGGTGAGCGTCGCCCACGTCGGCGGCGCCTGCCACCCGTACTCCGCCATGAAACGCGGCACGTCCGCGAGATAGGCGGTCATGGGTTGGCGGTTCCACGCCTCCCACGAGTGCATCGAGCCGTGGCTCACCTCGTTGGGGTGGCGGTCGAGGGTCCCCGACCACGGCGAGGACGGCGTGTAGTCCGTGCCGGGCGAGAGCTCGGCGACGATCGCGGGCAGGAGCTCGGTGTAGTAGCCCAGGCCCCAGCTCGCGCCAGCGAGGCGCGGCTGCCACGCCCAGTCGTGGAAGCCCCAGATGTTCTCGTTCGAGCCGTTCCACAGGGCGAGGCTCGCGCGGTGCGCGAGCCGGGCGACGTTCTCACGTGCCTCAGCCTCGACCTCGGAGCGCAGCGGCTCCTCCTCGGGGTAGGCCGCGCACGCGAAGGGGAAGTCCTGCCAGACGAGCAGACCCTGCGCGTCGCACGCGTCGTAGAAGTCCTCGGTCTCGTAGAGCCCGCCGCCCCAGATGCGCAGCAGGTTCATGTTCATCCCGGCGGCCTGGGCGACGCGGGCCGCGTAGCGTTCGCGCGTCACGCGGTGCGGGAAGGCGTCGTCGGGGATCCAGTTGGCTCCGCGGATCCACACGGGTTCACCGTTGACGACGAACGTGAAGCTCGTGCCGTGCTCGTCCGGGTCCATCGCGAGGCGGATCGTGCGGAAGCCGACGCGGCGCGTCGCGATGTCGCAGGCCGGGGGCACGTCGTCGGGCTCGTCGGCGCCATTCGCGGCGGGGCCGTTCGCGGCGGCGAGCGTCACCGTGACGTCGTAGAGCGGCTGCGCACCGTGCGTCCGGGGCCACCACAGGTCGACGGACGCCAGCTCGACATCAGCGGTCACGCTCGTCACGCCGGCCGCGACCTCGACGGTCGTCCCTGCGCCGCCCACGCCGACGGTGAGGGCGAGCGGTTCGTCGCTCACGCGCTCGACGTCGACACTCACACGCACGACGCCGCGCGCGCCCTCGGTCGCGCCGTCGGGCAGGAGCGCCTCGGTGCGGACGTGCGCGAGGCGTGCCGCCGACCAGGACTCGAGGCGCACAGGCTTCCACAGGCCGCTCGTCGCGGTCGCGATCCCCCAGTCCCAGCCGAAGCTGCACGCCATCTTCCGCATCGCGTAGAACGGGTGCGCATTGCCCGCCTGCGGACGGATGCCGAGGGCGAGCGACTGCTGGTTCGCGTACGTGACGGGCGAGGTGAAGGCGACGACGAGCTCGTTGTCACCCTCGCGCAGCGCGGCCGCGACGTCGAAGCGATAGGAGCGGTGCATGTTGGCGGTCCGGCCGACCTCGACGCCGTTGACCGTCACGGTGGCGACCGTGTCGACGCCGTCGAGCACGAGGTCGTGGCGGTCGTGACCGCCCGGGCTCCACGCGAACGTCGTGCGGTACTCCCAGTCGCACGCCCCGATCCACGCGAGCACGCCCTCGTTCGAGTCGAGGTAGGGGTCGCAGATGAGGTCCGCCGCCAGGAGGTCGGTGTGCACGGAGCCGGGCACGGTCGCCGGCACAGCGTCGAGGATGAGGCCGGAGGGCACGGGGCCGCGCGTCGGTCGGACGCTCCAGCCCTCATTGAGGTCCCGCGTCGTGGTGAGGACCAGGGGGTTGTTCACTTCGTGGCTCCAGAGGTCAGACCTGAATAGATGTGTCGCTGGAGAGCGAGGAACGCCACCAACGTCGGCACGATCACGATGATCGTACAAGCCGCGATGAGCTCCCAGTCGGATCCCTGAGGCCCCTTGAAGCGGTACAGCGCGGTCGAAAGAACACCGAGATTCTCACCTGGCATATAGAGGAAAGGCATGTAGAACTCGTTGTAGATCGCAATGCCCTTGATGATGACGACGGTCGCGATCGCGGGCTTGAGAAGTGGCAGGATCACTGACCTGTAGATGCGGAAGCGGTTGGCGCCGTCGAGCATCGCGGCCTCGTCGAGCGAGCGCGAGATCGAGCTCATGAACTGGATGAAAATCTGGATCGCGATGATGTCAGTTCCGAGAAAAAGCAGGATGACCGACCATCGAGTGTTAAACACGCCAAGCACGTTGATGATCTTGAATGTCGCAACCTGGGTCGTCACCGCAGGGACGAGCGCGGCCGCAAGAAAGAGCGACATGACGACCCCGCGACCGCGGAAGCCGAAACGGTCGATCGCATACGCGGTCATGGTGCCGAGGAAGATCGTCCCGACAAGCGCCACACCAAGGATGACGGCGGTGTTGAAGAACGCCATGAGCAGCTCGCCCTTGACGATGACCGTCGCGTAGTTCGAGAAATTCAGCCAGTTGGCGGGCGGGTCGAGCGGACCCGTCGCGGCGAACTCAGCCTTCGTCTTGAGCGAGGCGAAGAACAGGGTGACGAGCGGGACGACCGCGATAACCGACGCGGCCACGAGCGTCACGTACTTGAGCATCGCGGCGACCGGCCCCGTCACGTGGCCGGTCCGCGCGCGGTGCGCGGCGACAGCGCCACGCCACCTGTCCGCGAACGTCAGGCGCCTGCGCCCGCGTTCGTCGGACGCCACTGCGGTCGGAGCTGAGACGCTCATGCGAGGTCTCCCTTCTCGGCGGGGAAGAGCTTCTTCTGAGCGATCGTGATGATGATGACGAGCCCGAGCAGGACGATCCCCATCGCTGAGCCGAGCCCGAGCTTGCGGTACTCGAAAGCGAGCTCCATGGTCCGGATGACAAAGGTCTGCGTTCCGTTCGCGCCGCCGGTCATGATGTACGGGATCTCGAAGACGGAGAGCGCACCCGAGATCGCAAGGATCGCGGTGAGGCCGATGATCTGGCTGATGCCCGGCACGATGATGAACCGCACCTTGTGCCATGTCGTCGCGCCGTCGAGATCCGCCGCCTCGTAGATCTCCTCCGGGATCGACTGGATCGCGCCGAGGAACAGGACGAAGTTCAGGCCCATGTAGCGCCACACCGACGTGAACGCGAGCGAGACGTTGGCGATGGATGGATCACCGAGCCACGTCGGCGGCTCCGTCACGCCGACGACCGCAAGGAGCGCGTCCAGCGTCCCGCCGGGGCGGAAGAAGAAGAGGAACGCGATGCCGATCGCCACACCGTTGACGAGATAGGGGAAGAAGATGATGCCCTTGAAGAGGTTCTTCAGGCGCGTCGTGAAGCTGAGGATCACCGCGAAGTACAGCGCGAGAAGGAGCTGGAGCGACGCCCCCACGAGGTAGTAGGCGCTCACGAAGAAGATTCGCAGGATGTCGGGGTCGGTGAAGATCCGCTCGTAGTTCTTCCACCCGACCAGAGCCTTCTCGGGCTTCAGCCCGTCCCAGCTCGTGAAGCTCCACCAGACCATGTTCGCGACCGGCAGGTACGTGAACGTCAGCAGGAGCGCGAGGGGGACGAGGAGGAAGAGCCACGGCGTGATGCGCCAGCCGCGGCGGGTCCGCGGCGGCGCGGCGGCCGTGCGCGTGCGGTTCGTTGCCAGGAGGGCCATTGCCAGACGCTCTTCTCGTACGAGGGCCGAAGGGGTGGTGACGCCGGGTGCGGGGCCGTCGCGGCCCCGCACCCGGGCGCGGTCAGTCGATGATGTTCGCGCGAGCCTTGGCCCACTTCTCGTTGAGGCCCGCGAAGTACGACGCCTTGTCGCCCTTCTGCGCGCCCCGCGCGATGTCGACGAGCGTGCGGCGGTAGCTGTCGCCCCACAGGTCGATCTCGGCCTCGTTGTAGAGGTCGGAGTCGAGGGACTCCTCACCGGCCGGGCTCGGGTTGAGGTCGACGAGCTTCGTCCCGACGTCGCCGAACGCCTTGAGCGTGTCCGGGGTCTTGCCGTCGAGGCGCGGCGAGACGCCACCCTCGTCGAAGGAGTAGCCAGACTTGTCGACGAACCAGTAGAGCCAGGCGCGCGCAGCGTCCTTGTTCTTCGAGTGCTTGTTGATCGCGATCTTGTAGTCGCCCGAGACGACGGAGTGGAGCGCACCGTCGGTCGTGAACGGCATGGGCCAGTAGGCGATGTCGTCCGCGGAGCCGCCGTTCTGCTCAGCGGCTTCCTTCATCTGGGTCACGGCCCAGCTGCCGAGCACCATCGCTGAGATCTCGCCCTTGGCGAGCTTGACCTTCGACTCCTCCCAGTTGGTCGTGGTGGGGTCGCTCTCGGAGAGGCCCTGGTTGACGATGTCGAACAGGAGCGAGTCGAGCGCGTACTGCTCGTTGCCTTCGGTCCACGGAGCGTCCTGAGAGTCACGGATCGTCACGGTGTCGGGGCCGGCGATGATGCCCTGGTTGCCCTGCCACTGCGAGAGCGGCCAGCCATCCTTGTAGTTCGTGTAGTAGCCGGCTCCGGTCGCGTCCTTGACGGCCTTGAGCGCGGCAAGGAACTCCTCGGGGGTCGTGGGGGGCGACGTCACTCCGCCTTCCGCCATGACCTTGGTGTTGACGACGTAGCCGGAGGCGTTACCCGTGATCGCGATCCCGTAGAGGGTGTCGTCGAGCGACGCTTCGGTCTTGACGAAGCGGTAGGTCGAGGCGGCCTCCTCGACCGAGCCGAGGGGCTCGAAGAAGTTCGAGAGCTGGTCCTTGGTGATCTTGTTGGGGATGAGGAGCACGTCGCCGTACTGCTCGGTTCCCATGCGGATCGTCACTTCACCCTCGTAGTCGGTGTGCGACTCGAACGTCACGTCGACGCCCGGGTACTCCTCCTTGAACTCCTCGACGTATCCGGGGAAGACCGTCTTGGCGAGGTCGGTGCGGTTGGTGAGGACGGTGATCGAGCCTGTGACGTCACCCGTCGGGGCTCCGGTTGCTGTCGGCGCGGTGGCGGCGTCTTCGCCGCCGCCGCAGGCGCTGAGGGAGAGTGCGGCGATCGCCGCGAGCGCAGCGATTGTGTGCATCTTTGCCATCGTGCTTCCCATCTGTCGTCATTGACGTGCGCGGGTGCGATCCGTGCACGATCAGAAGTGAAGCGCTTAAGTTGTGTTAAGTCAAAGGTTCCGTGTCACGGCTTCATCTCCGCCCCCACAGCCTCGCGGCGATGACTGATTCGCTTAAGCGGGCAGACGGCCGACGTGGGCCGGTCCGGCCCGCCTTATGGACGCACGCCCTGGCGGGCCGGAGCGTCGGCCACCCCGCCAGCGGGCACGGTGAGACCTCGCTCGCGCGGGCTCAGTCCCGCGGGCGCCGCGCCGTCGTGCCTCGCGGGCGCAACGTGGGCGTCGAGTCGAGGAACGCGCCCGGCTCAGCCCCCTCCATGCGCGCGAACAGCCGCCGCGCGGTGTGTGCGCCATAGCGCGTCACGTCATGGCTCAACGCGGTGAGGCGCGGGAATGTCGCCTCGCACAACGGCGAGTCGTCCCACGCGATGAGGGAGACGTCGTCCGGCACGACGACGCCCATCTCACGTGCGACACCCATGCCAGCGAGCGCCATCACGTCGTTGTCATAGACGATCGCGGTGGGTCTCTCGTGCGTGAGCAGGAGCGCCCGCGACGCGGTCGCGCCCTGCGCGGGCGTGTAGTCGGTCTCGGCGGTCAGGCCGTCCACCCCGAGCAGCGCGCACTCCTCCTGGAAGGAGGCGTCGCGGATCGTCGTGTGACCGAAGTGCGGCAGCCCGCCCACACGCGCGATCCTGCGGTGTCCCATCGCATGGAGATACCGCACGCACTCGCGCATCGCAGCGCCGTCGTCCGTCCAGATGCTCGTGAGCGGACCCGCGAGCGAGGGGTCACCGACGACGACCGCGGGAAGCTGCTCAGGCTCCGAGAGCAGGGCGACGCGGGGGTCGTCGGGCCGCGGGTCCACCATGATGACGCCGTCGACCCGACGCGCGGCACGCCAGCTGCGATACGTGCGCATCTCCGTCTCGGCGTCAGGGACGACCTGGAGCATGAGCGCGTAGCCGCGCTGCGAGAGGACCGACTCGATCCCGGCGATGAACTGCATGTAGAAGGACTCGACGCCGAGGGTCGAGGGATCGCGCGCGAGGACCAGCCCGATCGTTTCGGTGCGCGCCCCCGACAGGGAGCGCGCCGCGGCGCTCGGCGCCCAGCCCATGTCGCTCGCGACCCGCAGGATCCGGGCGCGCGTCTCGTCCGAGACGCCGGGCCGGTTGTTGAGCGCGTATGACACCGCTCCGGTCGACACCCCGGCCGTTCGTGCGATGTCGGCGATCGTCACCCGAGCCACGGCGGGCCCCCTCTCTGCTGCCCTGAGACATTACCGCCCCGTACGCCGAGGCTGAGACGCGCCCGGGCTGTGGCCCGTCGGCCGGGTGACGCGTCAGACGCAGGTCAGGTCGGAGGACGGTGGCAGATGAGGCCGCGGTGCCGTGGACGGCGACTCCGCGAGCTCATCTGCCACCACTCCCCCGGGCGGCGACGGCCGCCCCGATGATCGGGGCTTCCGTGCCGAGTGCGGCCGCGACGACAGGGGTGTCGCGGACCGCCGGCATGAGGTCCTCGCGCAGCGCCGTGGCGACGCGCCCGAGGTAGGGAGGGCCGATCTGGGCGACCCCGCCGCCGACGATGACGACGTCGGGATCGAGGACGCTCACGGCTGTGGCGAGGGCGCGTCCCAGGGCGCGGGCGCCGTCGGCGAGCACGGTCTGGGCGTGCGCGTCGCCGTTCGTCGCGCGCACGGCGACCTGCTGCAGGCTGACGCGTTCCCCGCTGCGGGCGGCGTAGCGGCGCTCGAGCGCAGGCCCGCTGGCGATGGCTTCGGCGTGGCCGTCGACGCCGCACGAGCACACGTGTCCGACGGCTTCGGGGATGACGACGTGCCCGACGGATCCGGCGATGCCGGTCCGTCCAGCGACGACTCGGCCATGGCGGACGACGCCGCCGCCGATCCCTGTCCCGACGGCGGTGAGCAGAACGGTCGCGCGGCCGCGACCTGCGCCGACGGTCGCCTCGCCGAGCGCGGCGGCGTGCACGTCGTTGAGCGTGACGACGGGGAGCCCGGTCGCCGACGCGATCCGGTGCGTCACGGGCGTGCCTGCCCAGCCGGGCAGGAGGTCGGTTGCGCTCGCGACGCAGCCGTCGTCGTCGATGACGCCTGCTGCGGCGATCCCGATCGCGTCGAGGCGGAGGTGGGCGAGGCGCAGGGTCGCGACGACGTCGAGGATCGCGGCGAGGATGGCCTCGGCGCCGTCCTGCGCGGGTGTGGCAACGCGGATGACGTCGCCGATGAGGGCGCCGTCGCGGCTGACGAGCCCGCCCGCGATCTTGGTGCCGCCGAGGTCGATGCCGATCGTCAGGGTCGTCATGAGATTCCCCCGGCACGTGCGGTTGCGGCGGCTGGGGTCGCGGCGGCCGGGGTCGCGGCGGCGAAGCGCCGGGCCGTGAGGAGGGGGTCGGTGATGGCGCCGCCGACGACGACGGCGCTCGCGCCGGCCGCGAACGCGGCTGCGACGTCGTCGGGCGTGCGGATGCGTCCCTCGGCGATGACGGTGAGCCCGCGTTCGGCGAGCGCGGCCACGAGCTCGAGGTCGGGGCCCTCGGGCGCCGGGCGGGACGCGGGTGTGTAGCCCGAGAGGGTCGTCCCGATGAAGGCTGCGCCGAGATCGGCGGCGCGCAGGCCTTCGTCGAGCGTCGAGACGTCGGCCATGACCGGGACGTCGACGGCGCTGACGATGGCGCGGAAGCCGGTGAGGTCGGCACCGTGGACCTCGGCGGTGGCGTCGGCTGCGACGACGTCGGCGCCTGCCGCGACGAGCCCCCGGGCGAGCGCGGGGGTCGGGGTGATGAAGGGGCGGGGGCTGCCCTCGACCTTGTGGAGGCCGATGATGGGGACGTCGGTGAGGTCGCGGACGGCGACGATGTCGTCCGGGCCGTTGACCCGGAGGCCGACGGCACCGCCGAGGAGCACGGCGCGGGCGATGACGGCGGTGATGGCGGGGTCGCGCAGCGGGCTTCCGGCGGGTGCTTGGCAGGACACGACGAGGCCGCCGCGCAGGCGGGTCGCGATCTGCTCCCGGTTCATGGACCGCTACCTCTCTGCCCCCGCGGGCCGTCGAATAGGTACTATCCAATGTAGGCCCTCTGGGTGCATGATGGCTACCAGTCAGGACAAAGTCGCCCCACCAGATGCGAAAGAGGTTCGGACCATCCTCGGCCACGACATCGCTCCCTCCTCAGCGAACGACCCCACGCCCCCCGGGGCTCGCGCGGCCGCCAGCCTTCCGCGCCGCACGACGAAGACCGACATGGTCCGCGCCCACCTCGAGACCCTCCTCACCGAGGCCGAGCCGCACACCCGGCTGCCCACCGAGCGTGACCTCGCCGCAGAGCTCGACGTCTCCCGGCCCACCGTCCGACAGGCGCTCGCGCACCTCGAGGTCGACGGCCTCGTCTACCGCGTCCAGGGCGCCGGCACGTTCGTCGCCGACCCCCGCATCACGAAGTCGATCGAGCTGACGTCGTTCTCGGAAGACATGCGGTCACGCGGCCTCGTCCCCGGCTCCCGCATGATCGTCGGGCAGACGCTCGACGCGGGTCCCCGCGTCGGCCCCGCACTCGGCATCTCCCCCGCCTCCGACGTCATCCACCTCGAGCGCGTCCGCACGGCCGACGGCTCCCCCGTCTGCCACGAGGACGTCTGGCTGCCCGGTTGGTTGGGCGCCGAGCTCGTCGAGGAGGTCATGGGCGCCTCGCTCTACGAGGCGCTCCTGCGCCGCGGCGTCAGCGTCGTTCGCGCCGAGCAGACGATCGCCGCAACCGTGCTCGACCCGCGCACCGCCGAGCTGCTCGACGCCCCGCCGCACTCCGCCGCGCTCCACGTCACGCGGACGTCGTACGACGTGCGCGGACGCGCCGTCGAGCACGCCGTGACGACCTACCGCGGCGACCGCTACGACTACAGCCTCACCATCCACCGCACCCCCCGTCAGGAGACTCAACGATGAGCCCCCGCCCGTCGATCGTCCTCGTCCCCCTCGACGAGCGCCCCGTCAACACCGGGCTCGTCGCCGACGTCGCCTCGGTCGCCGGCCACCGGCTCGAGCTCCCACCCGCGGGCGCACGCGCCTCCTACCGCGAGGCCGCCAACACGGACATGCTCGCGGCCTGGCTCCGCGTGCGCGCGGCCGACCCCGACGTGGGTGCGATCGTCGTCTCGATCGACATGCTCGTCCACGGCGGCCTCATCCCCGCCCGCACCACGCACGAGGACACCGCAACGGTCCTGCGACGTCTCGACGTGCTGCGCGACATCAAGCGCGAGCGCCCCGACCTGCCGATCCTCGCGGTCACGCTCGTCACGCGCGCCTCGGACCACGACTCCGCGATCGAGGAGCCCGACTACTGGGCGACGTACGGCCGCCGGATGCACGCGCTCGGCCGCGAGTCCCACCAGGCGTGGGAGGCAGGTGAGCAGGCGCCCACCGCTGACGTGCCGGCCGACGTCCGCCGCGACTTCGCGCGTCGCCGCCTGCGCAACCACATCGTCAACCTCTCGGCGATCGACCTGCGCGCCGACAACGTCCTGCACCACCTCGTCGTCACGGCTGACGACACCGCGCGCTTCTCGGCCGGGTCGGTCGAGCAGGCGTGGCTCGCCTACTGGGGCGTGCTCGACCCCGCGATGAACGTGCCGATCTACCCGGGCGCCGACGAGACGGGCGCGGTCCTCGTGGCCCGCGCGATCACGCTGCTCGCGGGCGTCACGCCGCGCGTCCGGCACGTGACCGCCGACCCGGACGGCATGGAGCGCATCCCGCCGTACGAGAACGCGCCCCTCGCGACGTCGGTCCCGCGTCAGATCGCGGCGGCGGGCGGGCTCGTCGTCGACGAGGACCCCGAGCTCGTCCTCGTCGTCCACACCTCAGACCCTGCGCGCGGCGACCAGGGCGGGCCGCACCGGGCCGCCGACGATCCCGCCGCCGCGGCGGCGCCCGTTGCGCTCGTCAGCGAGCACGTCGCGTCGGGCGTCATGGTGGCGGTCGCCGACCTCCGGTACGCGAACGGCTCGGACCCGACGCTCGTCGAGGGGCTGCGCGCGGCGGGGCTGCTCGACGAGATCGTCGCGTACGGCGGGTGGAATACCGCGGGCAACGCCCTCGGCTCGACGGTCGCGCTCGGCATCGCGGCCGTCGTTGCCGACCGCACGGGCCTGCCCGCGCGCGAGCTTGCGCGCCCGGCGCGCGTGCGACGGCTGCTCGACGACCACGCCTACCAGTCGATCGTGCGCAAGCGCGCGTGGGAGGCCGTGTTCCACGCGGACTACACGCCGCTCCCCGACGCCGAGGTTCCGGACGCCGAGGCATGGGTCACCACGCAGCTTCGGCGCGAGCATGAGAACATTTTCCCAGGTGATGCGCTTCACCTCGACAGGGTTTCTCTCCCCTGGAAACGCGCATTCGAAGTCGACATCATGTTCACTGGGGAGACCCGCTAGAACTTCGGTCGTGGCCGAACGGATCCTGGACAGGTACACGTCCGGTCACGACCGATGACCCGTGGTTCGCCGCGGGTGTGCAGGCCGGTCGGGAACGACGCCGTGGAGGGCGTCCCCGGCCGGCCTGTGCGCGTCAGAAGTAGCAGGCGACGGGCCCGTGGGGCCCCGCGACGACACTCACGGGCGTATCGAAGATCCGCGAGAGCACGTCGTCGCGCATGATCTCGTCGGGGCTGCCCTGCTCGATGACGAGACCGTCCTTCATGGCGACGACGTGGTCGGCGTAGCGGGCTGCGAAGTTCACGTCGTGCAGGACGACGACGACGGTGCGCCCGAGCGTGTCTGCTGCGCGGCGCAGGTGCTGCATCATGGCGACCGCGTGGCGCATGTCGAGGTTGTTGAGCGGCTCGTCGAGCAGCACGTACGGCGTGTCCTGCGCGAGAACCATCGCGACGTACGCGCGCTGGCGCTGACCGCCCGAGAGCTCGTCGAGGTGCCGACCCTCGAGGTCGCTCAGACCGAGGAAGTCGATCGCCTCGCTCACGTGCCGCTCGTCGTCGGCCGTGAGCCGACCCTTGGAGTGCGGGAAGCGTCCGAGCCCGACGAGCTGGCGCACCGTGAGCCGCGTGACGAAGTGGTTCTCCTGGCGCAGGACCGAGACGATGCGCGCGAGCTCCTTCGACGGGGTGCGCGTGATGTCGTGGCCCCCGATCGTCACGGTGCCGGCATCGAGGCCGAGCAGGCGACCCACCATGGTGAGCAGGGTCGACTTGCCTGCGCCGTTGGGGCCGACGAGCGCGGTCACGCCGCATGCGGGCAGCGTGACGTCGAGAGGGCCGATGCAGACGTCGGTCGCGTAGTCCTTGCGGACGTTCTCGAGGGTGATCACAGACGGCCCTTTCGGAGCAGGACGGCGAGGAACACGGTGCCGCCGACGAGCTCGACGACGATCGACACCATGCCCTGCGCGTAGAAGACGTGCTTGAGCGTCACATAGGCGCCGCACAGCACGACGAAGGCGGTGAGGACGGCCAAGGGGAGAACGTGCCGGTGGCTGAACGTTCCCGCGATCTGGTACGCGATCGTGGCGGCGAGGAACCCGAGGAAGGTCATGGGTCCGACGAGGGCCGTCGAGACGGCGACGAGAACAGCCACGAGGGTGAGGGCGATGCGGGTCTCGCGGCGGTGTTCGACGCCGAGGCCCGTCGCGGCGGCCGAGCCGAGCGCGAGCACGTCGAGGCGCCGGGAGCGCAGCAGGATCGCGCCACCCGCGAGAGCCGCGAGCGGTACGACGACGGGCAGGTAGGAGGGGTCGGCGTTCGACACCGAACCGAACATGCGGGCGGTGAGGACGTCGAACTCCGACGGAGTCAACAGGCGCTGCATGAAGCTCGACACCGAGCGCAGGCCGGTTCCGAGCACGACACCGACGAGAAGCATGACGTGGAGATTCGCGAAGCGACCCGAGAGCAGCCACCCGAAGAGCGCGACGGCGAGTGCCACCATGACGCCGATCTGCATGAGGAGCTGCGGCACGCCGGTGAGCGCCGTGAGGCCGGCGACCCCGAGCACGTACACGCCCGCGGTCTGGACGGTCACGTAGAGCGCTTCGAAGCCGAGGATCGCGGGCGTGACGATCCGGTTGCCCGTGACGGTCTGGAACGCGACGGTCGCGAGCCCCTGGCAGAACGCGACGACGGCGATGACGGCGATGCTTGTGGCGCGCCGCTGGGCGACGAGCCAGTAGCCCGCGCTGCCGGGGCGTCCGGGGTTGTCGAGCAGCAGGTAGGCGGCGGTGAGGCCGAGAGCGACGACGACGAGCGCGAGGACGAGGATGGTGTAGCGGCGCGCCGCGCGCTTCGTCGCGAAGGGGCCGGAGCGTCGCGCGGGCGCGGGCGCGGGCGCGTTGGGCGCGGTCGGGTGGGGTACGTCGGGCGGCGCGACCGGTGGCGCGGCCGGCGGCGCGGCCGGCGGCGCGGCCGGGGCCGCGACGGACGTTTCTGAGCTGGTCGCAGCGGTGTCGACCGCGGCCGTGGTGAGGATGTCAGCCACGACGCCTCCCTCGGACGAGCATGGTGATGAACACGATGGATCCGACGACGCCGAGGACGAGCGACACCGGGACCTCGAACGGCGCGATGATGATGCGGCCGATGAGGTCGCAGGCGGCGACGAGCCCGATGCCGAGGACGACGACCCACGGCAGGTTGGAGCGCAGGTCGTCCCCGCGGCGCAGGGCGACGACGTTGGGGACGACGAGGCCGACGAACGGCAGGTTGCCGATGACGACGGCGACGACGCCGGTCGCGACGGCGACGAGGCCTGCGCCGAGCATGATGACGCGGTCGTGGTTGAGCCCGACGTTGGTCGCGACGTCACGGCCGAGTCCCGCGACGGTGAAGCGATCGGCCGCGACAACGATCGCGACAAGGACGAGCAAGACGATCCACAGCGGCTCGTACTGGCCGCGGAACACCGAGGTGAAGGACCCCGCGAACCACACGGAGACGTACTGCAGGGAGTCGGTCGCGAGCGCGATGTAGCTCGAGACTGCGCCGACGACGGCGCCGAGCATGATTCCGACGACGGGGACGACGAGCGAGCTCGACAGTGAGATGCGGCGCAGGACGAGGAAGAAGATCATCGTGCCGATGAACGAGGCGACGATCGCGACGCTCATGCGGGTCATGAGGTGGGCGGTCGGGGCGATGATCGTCACGGCGAGCAGGCCGAGGCCGGCCCATTCGGTGGTGCCGGTCGTCGTCGGTTCGACGAAGCGATTCTGCGTGAGCATCTGCATGACGAGGCCCGAGACGGCCATCGCCGCGCCCGCGAGGACGAGTGCGACGGTGCGCGGGACCCGGGTCACGGCGAACATCCAGGCGCCGTCCTCGGCTCCGAGGATGTCGTACTGGCCCGTGAACAGGGAGGCGACGAGCAGCGCGAGGACTCCGAGGATCGCCAGGAGGAGCCAGGGCGCGCGGCGACGCCGGCGCGCGCGTGGCGCGTCGGCGTCGTGCGTGCCCGCGGTGCGGGCGGTGGTGATGCTCATCGGTGCTCCGAGCGGTGCGCGGCGGTGGGTGCCGCGCACCTGGGTCTCAGGCTGCGGCCTCGAGGGCGTCGGCGAGGGTGTTGAGGAACTCGGTGTACGTCTGGATGCCCTCGTTCGTGTAGGTGTCGGTGGGCATGAAGACGAGCTGCTTCTTCGTGACGGCGGAGACCTTGGACAGCGGCTCAGCGCTTGCGAGGACGTTGGCTGCGGGCGTGTAGGCGGGGTCGTCGGCTGCGACGGCCGCGTCGCGGTCCATGACGAGGATCCAGTCGGGGTTGGAGTCGGCGATCGCCTCGACGGAGATGTCGTCACCCTGGTGGTCGTCGGACGCGCCCTCGATCGTCAGGGCCGGCGTGAGGCCGAGCAGGTCGAAGAGCGGGCCGAGCGTGCGGCCGACGCTCGGTGCGATGTAGCCGATCTCGCCGCCCGACGTGGTCACGGCCATGACCTTCTGCGACGGGTCGTAGGCGGCCTTGACGCGAGCGACCGCCGCGTCGAGGTCGGCGCCAAGCTTCGCGGCCTCGGTCTGCTTGCCGAAGACCTCGCCGAGGACCGTCGCCTGGCGCTTGAGCTCGGCGTCGAGGGGCTGGTCTTCGCGCGGGTCGAGGTTGATGATCGTCGCCTGGGGGGCGAGCTTCGCGATCGCGGCCTCGTGCTGTGTGAAGCGCTGGCCGTTGATGATGAGCTGCGGCTCGACGGCGACGAGGGCCTCGAGGTCGGGCTCGGCGTGGCTGCCGAGGTCGATGATGTCCTCGTTGGTCTTGTAGCCGATCGTCTTCGGCATGAGGGTGCGGGCCGCTGCGGTGAGCGTGACGTCCCACGCCTCGAGGGTCTCGAAGGTGCGGTTGTCGGTTGCGACGACCGAGGTGAGCGGAGCCGTGATCGACTTCGAGCCGGTGTTGTCCTCGACCGTGATGGTGGTGGACGCGCTTCCCGCGGCAGGTGCGGGGGCTGCGTCGCCATCGGCGGCGCAGGCCGTGAGGGCGAGCGCGGCGGCTGCGGCGAGTGCGACGAGCGCGGCGGGTCGAACACGGGTCATGGGTGGTCTCCAGGGTCGGTGCAGGGCTGGGTGCGTGCGCTGCGACGGGACCACCCTCTCAGGTTAGCCTCACCTCACCGCAATTACGTGATGGAAGAGTAACCAAATTCACTTCAGGTCCGCTACTCGGATGACGCGATGTCACCAAACGAGATGCTCCGGGCTCGTCGATAGCGGATCCGCACGTCACACGCGTGCGGATCCGCTATCGGCGGCGGACGGGGCGTACGGTCAGGGACACCCGTGTCAAAGGAGATCACCGTGTCCGCACCCGTCCGTCTCGCGATCGTCGGCTCCGGCTGGCGTGCGGAGTTCTTCGCTCGCCTCGCCCGGGCGCTGCCCGAGCAGTTCGAGCTCGTCGGTGTGACGAGCGGCCGGCCCGAGAGCACGGCGCGCGCCGCCGAGGCGTGGGGCACGCGACCGTACGCGAGCGTCGGCGAGCTGCTTCACGGCGCGACTCCGCAGGTGACGGTCATCTCGACACCCTGGCCGGTCACACCTGTCGCGACCGCAGAGGTCGCTCGCGCCGGAGGGGTCGTCCTCGCGGAGACGCCACCCGCGCCCGACCTTGCGGGTCTTCACGCCCTGTGGGCCGAGGTCGGGTCGACGGGTCGCGTCCATGTCGCTGAGCAGTACCTCGCGCTGCCCATGCACGCGGCCCGGCTTGCGGTGGTCGAGCGGGGGCTCGTGGGCGAGCCGCAGTCCGTCCACGTGTCGTCGACGCACGGCTACCACGCTGTGTCGATGATCCGGGGTCTGCTCGGCGCGGCGGACGACCACGGTCCAGTGACTGTGCGCGCCCACCGGTTTGCAGGGCAGATCGTCCAGCCGCTCTCGCGTGACGGCTGGACCGACGACCCTGCCACGCACGAGGCGGGCACGGTCCTCGCGACCCTCGACCTCGACGGGCGGCACGGTCTCTACGACTTCACGGACAACCAGTGGCACAACCAGCTGCGCTCGCGCCGGATCCTCGTGCGCGGCACCCACGGGGAGATCTCGAACGACGAGGTGCTGCGCCTCGCGGGCCCGCGCCAGGTGACGACGACGACGCTGCGCCGCCGTCAGCTCGGCTACGACCTTGACCTTGACGGGTTCGACACGGACCACGTCTCTCTCGGTGGCGAGGTGCTGTGGAGCAACCCCTTCGTCGGCAAGCGGTGGATGGACGAGGAGATCGCGATCGCGACGCTCATGCTCGGCGCTGCTGATCTCGCTCGCGACGAGGGGCCGGGCCCGTACCCGCTCGCGCGGGCGTGCCACGATCACGCCGTGTCGCTCGCGATCGACGAGTCGGTCGCGTCGGGCCTCCCTGTGACCGTCGACCGCCAGCCCTGGTCGTGACCGCCGACGCTCAGCCTTGGCGCGCGACCATCTCTGGGACCCACAGCGGCACGTAGGGGCTCACGCAGCCACGGGGCGTCGGGTAGTCCTTGAGGACCTCGAGCCGCTCACCGATCGCGAGCACCCGCTCGCGGAGCGCCGGGTGGTGAATGCCGATCGTGCCGAGGCACCAGTTCATGGCCCACTGGAGGCGCTCGGGGGCGTCCTTCATGCGGACGCTGATCTCGTCGAGCAGCCCCGGCAGGTCGAGCCCGTCGGCGGCCTTGGGCACGCGATCGCTCGTGAGCGCCCAGCCGGCCGACTCCACCCACGGGTCGGCGGCGGCCTTCCAGCGCAGGCGCAGCGCCTCGACGTGCGGAGACTTCTTGACGACGTACCCGACGAGCCAGTCCTGCTGCTTGGGCGTGCGGGCCTCGCGGAGCATCTCGTCGAGATCGTCGACGGTGAGGTCCTTGGGAGACAGGACGAGCAGCGCGAGCAGCCGGGCGTCGCCGTCACCCGTCATCCACAGCTCGCGTGCGAGCGCCGTCTGACGTGTGCCGACGCGCTTGGCGAGCGCTCGCAACGTGGTGAGGTTGACCGTGTGATCGTCGCCGTGTCGCGCGTTGACCGCTTGCACCTTGGGGTCGCCAATCGCAGCGAGCTCCGCAAGGACCTCGTCGCGCGTCATCGTCTCAGCCATGGGGGACCTCCGTCGTTCTCAGGTCTTCGCAGCGTACGACGAGGCTCTGACAACCCGCCGCCCCTCGCTCGTCACATTGACGAACCGCCGGGCGACTGGTCCATGCATGTGGACGACGCACCCGGTGCGACCGGACCCCACACGGTCGACGGCGCGTCGGCGTCGGTGCCGACTCGCTTCAGGCAAGGCCAGGAAGGCCCGCGACTCCTCACACCCCGTCAGACGGGGCTTCCTCCGGCTCGGCGTCGTCGTGCTTGCGTGCGGGACGACCGACGACGGGCGGGCCCCACTCGGACACGAGCCCGTCAACGATCTCCAGGCGTGCGAGCACCTCGGAGGAGATGGCCTCGGCGTCGGACCTGCGGTTGAGCACGCGTCCGGCGGCGAGCCCGACGAGGAAGGCCGTGAGCGGTGCGCCGGGACGCACGGCGTTGTGCGCGACGTCCCGCACCATGTCGAGGATCGGTCCCGTGACGCGGTCAAGCACCTCCTGCTCGATGTCGAGGGCTGGCCCGGCCTGCTCGAGCCAACGATCAAGATCGCTCATATCGTCCTCCACGCGTTGTCTGGACGGTCCGCACGTCCTATCCCCTCAGTCTTCCACCTTGTCGACGCGCCCGTCGGCGAGGGTCACGATCTGTGTGCCGAGCGCTGCGGCCTCGGCGGCGTCGTGCGTGACGAGGACGACGGGCGTCCCGGCCGCGGCGACCCCGCGCACGACGTCGTGCAGGAGCGGCCGCGAGGCTGCGTCGAGCGCAGCGAAGGGTTCGTCGAGCAGCAGCATCCGCGGCTGCACGACGAGGGCGCGCGCGAGCGCGACGCGCTGCGACTGCCCGCCGGAGAGCCGGTCGGCACGCTCGTGCGCGTGGTCGATCAGCCCGACGCGACCGAGGGCCTCTGCCGCGAGGCCGCGCGCGTCGCGGGCGCGCATGCGGCGCGCGCGGAGCCCGAAGGCGACGTTCTCGAGCGCGGAGAGGTGGTCGAAGAGCACGTGGGTCTGTGGCACGAGGCCGAGGTGACGCGCGGCTGCGGGGACGTGGGTGCGTGCGGCGACGTCGTCGAGCACTGTGCCGCCGAGCGTGACGTGCCCGCCCACAAGCGGGACGAGTCCCGCGAGCGCCCACAGGAGCGTCGACTTGCCCGAGCCGTTCGGCCCGACGACGCAGACCACCTCCCCCGGCCCGGCCTCGAGCATCACGTCGAGCTGCAGGCGGCCACGCTGCGCGACGACGTGCGCGCGGAGACCGTCGGGCACCGTCGCCCCGGCACCGCCGACCTGGACCACACGAGCGTCGCTCATCGCGTCCCCACCATGTCGACGCCACGCGTCGCAAGCCCCGCCAGGCCGCCGAGCCACCGCGAACGCAACGCGACGAGCACGACGAGCGACACCGCGACGAGCACGAGGGACAGCGCCACGGCCGTCGTCCGGTCACTCTCGAGCGCGAGGTAGATCGCGACGGGCATGGTCCGTGTGACGCCAGGAAAGTTGCCCGCAAACGTGATGGTGGCACCGAACTCGCCGAGAGCCCGCGCGAAGGCCAGGACCGCGCCCGCAACGATCCCGGGGGCGACGACGGGCAGCGTCACGCGACGGAAGACGTACCACCGCGACCCACCGAGCGTCGCCGCGACCTGCGCGAGGCGCCCGTCGACGGCCCGCAACGACGCGTCGACGGAGATGACGAGGAAGGGCAGCGCGACGAAGGTCTGCGCCAGGACGACGGCGGCCGTCGTGAACGGCAGCTGCACGCCCCACCACGCGTCGAGCGTCGACCCGAGCAGCCCGCGCCGCCCCAGCAGCGCGAGGAGCGCCACGCCACCGACGACGGGTGGCAGCACCATCGGCATCGTGACGAGCGCGCGCACCAGCCCGGGCAGCGGCAGCGCGTCGTGCGCGAGCAGCCATGCGAGCGGGACCCCCAGCACGACGCACAGCGCGGCGGAGACCCCGGCGGTCCGCAGGCTCAGACCGAGCGCCTCGAGCGCGGGCCCGTCGGTGAGCACGCGTGTCATCTCGTCCCAGGGTGCCGACGCGACGAGCGCGACGAACGGGGCGACGAGGAGCACGAGCGCGAGCACGCCCGGGATCGCGAGCGCGAGCGGCGCCCGGGTGCGGTGCCTGGACGGGTGGTCGCTCACGGGAGGAGGAACCCGGCGTCCGCGAGCGCGGCGGATCCGCGGTCGGAGGTGAGGAGCGCACGGAAGGCAGCGGCGGCTGCCGGGTTGGGGGCCTCCGCGGCGGTCGCGACGAGGTAGTCGTTGACGACATCCGCCGCCTCGGGGATGACGACCGTCGCGACGTCGGAGCCTGCGTCCTTGGCGTCGGTCGTGTAGACGAGGGCGGCGTCGACCTCGCCCGTGCGGGCGAGGGTGAGCGCGGCGGTGGCGTTCGGGGCGTACGTGTCGGGGGTGAGGGTGAGCCCGGCGTCTGCGACGACGCGTGCGGCGGCCGCGCCGCACGGGACCTCGACGGCGCACAGCGCGAGGCGCAGGTCGCGGTTCTCGAGGTCGGCGAGGGTGGTGATGCGGCCCGGGTTGTCCGGCGGTGTGACGATGACGAGCGTGTTGCCGGCGAGGACGGCAGGATCCGTCACGTCGGGCCCCGCCTTCGCCATGGTCGCGGACGACGCGGTGAGGAGGAGGTCGGCGGGTGCCCCGGCGGCGATCTGCTCGGCGAGTGCCGAGCTCGCGGCGAACGAGAGGTCGACCTTGAGGTCTGGGTGCGCGGCCTCGAGCTCAGCGCTGAGCGGTGCGAGGACGGGCTCGAGGGACGAGGCCGCGAGGACGACGAGGTGCCCGGTGAGGTGGGCGGGCGTCGGCCCTGGGGCGGCGGGGCTCGGGGCGGCGGCGTCAACGGCTGGCGGTGTCGCGCTCGGCGCTGCGGGGCCCCCCGTCGGCGCGGCGGCGTCCGCGCATGCCGAGGCGCCCGCGGCGAGGATCGTCGCGCCCGCGACGAACGCGAGCGTGCGCCGGACGGCGGAGCGCGGCGTGCGGCTCACCGGCCGGGCTCGAGGCTGTCGATCATGACGGACGTCGCCTTGACGCGTGCGGAGACGAGGGAGCCGGGTGCGAGCGCGAGCTCGTCGGCTGCTTCGCGGCTCACGAGCGAGACGATGCGGAAGGGGCCGGCCTGGACCTCGACCTGCGCCATGACGGTGTCGCGGACGACTCGGGTGACGATGCCGTCGAGGCGGTTGCGGGCTGAGACGGTTCCGTCGCCGCCGTCAGGGGCGTCGGCGAGGTCGCGGGCGAAGGTCGCGAGGTCGGCGCCGTCGACCGTCCACCGGCCGGTCTCGGAGCGCTGGGCGGGGAGGCGGCCTGCGTCGATCCAGCGGCGGACGGTGTCGTCGCTCACGCCGAGCAGACGCGCGGCTTCGCTCGTTCTCAGGACGCTCATGCGGCAACTCTAGCGGTGGCCCGCCGCAGGTGCGGCGTGAGGCCGCGTCGGGTGAGCGGATCGCTCACCCGCGTCCACGGCGGCGCCCTCGCTCGCCCTCGATCGCGCGCGCCGCCGCGAGATCGTCGGGCGTATCGACGTCGAACACCTCCAGGTCCGTCACCGGAACCTCGACCACCGCGAGCCCTTCGGCGAGCGCACGCGCGGGCAGCCCGTGGGCGCCACCCGCCAGCACGGCCGTCACCGCAGCGATCCGGTAGGCGGCGAGCAGCGGCTGCCTGCGCCCCGACCCTCCGACCGCGAGCGCAGCCTCGGCCTCGGGAGCGGCGTGGAGCGCCGCGAGCAGCCGCGGCACGACGTCCCCGGCCCACGGCTGGTCCCCCGCGAGCGCGACGAGCACGCGGGCGTCGGGCGCCGCGGCGACGCCGGCCGCGAGCGCTGCCGCGGGTCCGCCGCCGGGCGGGTCCTCCCGCACCCAGCGCACACCCGGATGCCGCGCGTGCACGGCAGGTCCGGGGTCGTCGGCGACGACGACGCACGGCCATGCGGTGGTCGCGTCGAGCACGCGTTCAAGGATCGAGCGTCCGCCCACGTCGAGCGCGGTCTTGTCGCCGCCACCCAGGCGCCGCGCGGTTCCGCCCGCGGGCACGACGATGACGACGTCCTGCCTGCGCACCCCGCTCATGCCGGGTCCCCGCTCCCACGCACGTACGCTGAAGGCGTGACCCACCCCGCAACCTCCGCCCCGCGCGACAGCTCGCGGCTCGTGCCCCCACGCCGCGCCGTCGTGCGCGTCGCTGTGACGACCGACCCGCTCGACGTCGACGAGCACGCGCGGCTGGTCGACGACGCGGCCGCGGGTGCGGTCGTGACGTTCGCGGGTGTCGTGCGTGACCACGACGGCGGGCGCGGGGTGACGGGCATCGAGTACGTGGGCCACCCCGACGCGGCTGCGGTGCTCGAGCGCGTCATCACGGAGGCGGTCGCGACGCTCGACGTCGACGCGGTCGCGGTGACGCACAGGCTCGGCCCGCTTGCGGTCGGCGAGTGCGCGCTCGCTCTCGCGGTGAGCTCGGCGCACCGTCGCGAGGCCTTCGAGGCTGCGGCGCTGCTCGTCGACGTGGTCAAGGAGCATCTGCCCGTGTGGAAGCGGCAGGACCTGGCGGCCGGCGGCGAGGAGTGGGTCGGCTCGGCCTGAGCCGCGCTCACGGTCAGCCCCCGGCGAAGGGCGGCAGGACGTCGACCGTCGCGGCGCCGCCGAGCGTCGCCTCAGGGTCGCGCAGCAGGCGTCCGTCGGCGAGCACGCTGCAGAGCGCGAGCAGGGCGTCGATGCCCGGGTGCGCGCGCAGGACCGCTGAGGTCACGTGCCCGACGGTCACGTCCGTGCCCTCGGGGACGTCCAGCGCGAGGATCTCCTCCTCGCAGCCCGCGGCGGCCGCGGCCGCCGCGAAGTACCGCACGGTCACCGTCGTGGTGAGGTCGGTCGTCGTCATGCTCATCCCCCGATCGCGCTCATGAGCCGTTGCGGCTGCAGGAAGTTCTCGTCGTCGATGCCGTGGCCGGCCTTCTTGCCCCACATGGCGGTGCGCCACGCCTGCGCGAGCTCGTCGTCGGACGCGCCGCCGCGCAGGAGCCCACGCAGGTCGGTCTCCTCGCGGGCGAAGAGGCACGTGCGGATGTTGCCGTCCGACGTGAGGCGCGTGCGGTCGCACGCACCGCAGAAGGGTCGCGTCACGGTTCCGATGACGCCCACGCGCCCGACGACCTCGCCGCCACGCAGCACGCGCCACGTCTCGGCGGGTGCGCCCCCGCGCACGTCGGCCCCCTCGGGCTCGAGCGTGTGCGCGGCCGTGAGCGACGCGAGGATCTCGTCGGCCGTCACCATGTCCTTGCGTACCCACGTGCCGTGCGGGCCGAGCGGCATCTGCTCGATGAACCGCAGCTCGAAGCCGCGGTCCAGCGCCCAGTCGAGCAGACGCGGGGCCTCGTCATCGTTGACGCCGCGGACGAGGACCGCGTTGACCTTGATCGGGGCGAAGCCCACGGCCTCGGCCGCGTCGAGGCCCGCGAGGACGTCGTGGAGGCGGTCGCGGCGCGTGAGCTGTGCGAAGCGTGCGGGGTCGAGGGAGTCGACGGAGACGTTGACGCGGGTGAGGCCTGCGTCCGCGAGGCCGCGGGCGCGACGGTCGAGGCCGAGCCCGTTGGTCGTGAGGGACGTCGGAATGCGTGCGCCGTCGGGCGTGCGTAGCTCGGCGGTCGCCGCGACGATGCGTTCGAGGCCGCGCCGCAGGAGCGGCTCGCCTCCCGTGAACCGCACCTCGGTGACGCCCAGGTGGTCGACCGCGATGCGGACGAGGCGCGAGATCTCCTCGTCGTCGAGCATCTGCTCGGTGGGCGTCCAGTCGAGGCCCTCAGCCGGCATGCAGTACGTGCACCGCAGGTTGCAGCGGTCGGTGAGGGAGACGCGGAGGTCCTTCGCGCGGCGTCCGAAGCGGTCGATGAGACCCGGGTGGTCGGGGCGCGTGCCCTCGCTCGGGCTCACCCCGGTGCGCGTGCCGTGAGGCGCCTGCGCGGGGTGGTCGGGAGTTCGAGGGTCCGCCACGTCGCCAGTCTAGGAGGGGGTCCGGACTTCTGCCCTCGCCATCCCGTGGAAAAACCCGGCGGACCCGCGTCGCGACGCCCGCGGTGGCCGGTAGGTTGACGGCGTGACGACTTCTGAGGGAGCCTCCCGACCCGTCCGCCTCGACGCCCCGCGCCCGACGCGCACGGCCGCGGAGCACGCGGCTGCGGTGCTCGCACTGGGTGCGCCGCTCGCGTCTGAGAGCGTGCGCGCGGAGGTGACGGCGCTCGGGCGGGTCCTTGCCGCCGACGTCACCTCGCTCGTGGACCTGCCGCCGTGGGATAACTCGGCGATGGACGGGTACGCGCTGCGTCACGGCGACCTCGCGGGCGTTCCCGTGCCCGTCGTCGACGTCGTGGCGGCCGGCGATGCGCGTGCCCTCACGCTCGCGCCGGGCTCGGCCGTGCGCATCATGACGGGCGCGCCCGTGCCCGCCGGTGCGGACACCGTCGTTCAGGTCGAGCGCACGGACGCGGGCCAGGATGCGGTGAGGGTCCTCGAGCCCGTGCCCCAGGGAGCGAACATCCGGCGCCGTGGCGAGGATGTCGCGGCGGGCGCGGTCGTGCTGCGCGCGGGCGAGGTGCTGACGGCGGCGCGGCTGGGGCTTGCGTCCGCGACGGGGCACGCGACGCTGCGCGTCCACGTGCGCCCGCGGGTTCTCATCGTCTCGACCGGTTCGGAGCTGGTGGCACCGGGGTCGCTCGCACCCGGTGAGGCGCTCGCGCACGGCGCGATCTTCGAGTCGAACTCCGTCCAGCTCGCGGCGCTCGCGCAGGCCGCGGGCGCTCAGGTGCGGGTCCAGACGCTGCCCGACGACGTCGCCGCGCTGCGCGCACTGCTCACCGACCCGGATCTCGAGGCGGACGTCGTCGTGACGAGCGGTGGGGTGTCCGTCGGCGAGTTCGACGTCGTCCGCGACGCCCTCGCCGAGCACCTTGAGCTCGTCCACGCGCGCATGCAGCCCGGGCGGCCACAGGCCGTCGGGCGTCTGCCGAGTGGAGCGATCGTCGTCGGGCTGCCCGGCAACCCCGTGAGCTCGTACGTGTCGTTCGAGGTTTTCGTGCGGCCGCTGCTGCGGCGCCTCGCGGGCGCCGCCGTCGTCGGGCGCCGCCGCGTGCGGGCCCGCCTCACGTCGCCGCTGACGTCGCCGTCGGGCCGCGAGCAGTACGTGCGGGTCGCGCTCACGTGGCCCGGTGGTCTGCCCGAGGCGACCCCGGTCGGCGGACGCGGCTCGCACCTGCTCGGCGCGCTCGCCGGGTCCGACGGGCTCGCGGTCGTGCCTGCCGACGTGACAGACCTCGCGGTGGGGTCGATGGTCGACGTCCTCGACCTGCGGGAGGATGGAGCATGACCTCGACGCAGCCTGCCGCGACACCGCCCACCGACTCCCCGGCGCCGGTCGCGCCGGCCGCCCCGCGGGGCCTCACGCACGTCGATGCGAGCGGCGCCGCTCGCATGGTCGATGTCGCCGAGAAGCCCGTGACCGTGCGGACGGCGACGGCGACGGGGCGCGTGCTCGTCTCGGCGGAGGTCGTGCGCCTGCTGCGCGGCGAGGGCGTCCCCAAGGGTGATGCTCTCGCGGTCGCGCGGATCGCGGGCATCGCGGCGGCCAAGCGCACGCCGGACCTGGTGCCGCTGTGCCACCCCATCGCGATCCACGGCGTCAAGGTCGACCTCGTCGTCGAGGACGACGCCGTCGCGATCAGCGCAACGGTGCGGACCGCAGACCGGACGGGTGTCGAGATGGAGGCGCTCACGTGCGTGTCGGTCGCGGGGCTCGCCCTCGTCGACATGGTCAAGGCCGTCGACAAGCTCGCGACGATCACCGACGTGCGGGTCGAGGCGAAGAGCGGCGGCCGCTCGGGCGACTGGACGCGCTGAGATGCCGCACAGCGCGTCTGGCCACGACGTCGCGGCAGGCTCGACGCCGCCTGCCGGCGTCGACGAGCGTCACGGCGCTGCACGCGTCATCACGGTGAGCGACCGCGCGTCGGCAGGCATCTACGAGGACCGCTCCGGTCCCGTGCTCGTCGCGGGTCTGCGGGCGTTGGGTCTCGAGGTCCCGGACGCGACGGTCGTGCCCGACGGCGACGCGGTGCGTGACGCGCTGTTCGACGCGGTGGGGGCGGGTGTCGACGTCGTCCTTACGACGGGCGGCACGGGGCTGGGCCCGCGCGATCTCACGCCGGACGTCACGGCGAGCGTCGTCGAGCGGCCCGTGCCGGGCCTCGCTGAGCTGCTGCGCGCCGACGGCCTCGCGCGCGGCGTGCCCGCGGCGGTCCTGTCCCGGGGGATCGCGGGCGTGGCCGGGCGCACGCTCGTCGTCAACGTCGCGGGCTCACCGGGTGCGGCGCGCGACGCCGTGCGCGTGCTCTCGCCCGTCCTCCCCCACGCGCTCGACCAGCTCGCGGGCCGTACCCACTGAGGTCAGTCGCGGCGCGTCCTCCTCACCCGCGCCACGCTCATTGCGTGCCGACGACGTCGCGCCCCGTCGCGTGCCACGCGACGACGCCGCCCGCGACCGACCGCACGTCAGCCACGCCGGCCTCGCGCGCGAGCGCCGCGGCGTGCAGCGCACGCGCGTCGAGCTCGCACAGGACGACGAGCGGAGCCTGCACGGCCCCCGGTCCGACGAACGCCGTCCCGTCCTCGAACTTCTCCAGCGGCACAGACCGCACGCCGGCGATCCCGTACGCGGTGAACTCCTCGCGCGAACGCACGTCGACGACGTCGCACGTCCCGGCGGCCAGCACGTCCGCGAGCGCGTCGACGTCGATGACGCCAGTCCCAGCGGCGGCGGCACCGGGTGTGGCGCCGGCAGCGTCGGGCGCCACCCCACCCACCCCTTCGGGCTTGTGCACGACGGTCGCCCCGCCCGCGTCGGCCCCGTTCGCCGCACCCGACGGAACGCCGCACGCCTCCACAGCGGCGGCGAGATCCCGCCCGAGCGGTCGCCCGCCGGGCGTCCCGCGCACCGGCAGCTCGCGCCACGTCGCACCCCAGGCGTCGAGCACGAGCAGCCGTCCCAGAAGGGTGCGGGCCCCGCACACGAGCCGCACCACCTCGAGCGTGAGCATCGAGCCGACCGCTGCGCACACGGCGCCGAGCACGCCGGCCGTCGAGCAGCTTGCCACCGACCCGGGAGCGGGTGGCGTCGGGAAGACGTCGCGGTACTCGACGCCATCACCGCCGGGCGGCGCGGCCCAGAACGTCGAGACCTGCCCGTGCCCACCGAGCACGGCACCCCACACGCACGGCAGGCCGAGCTCGGCGCACGCGTCGCCCACGAGGTAGCGCGTGGCAAAGTTGTCGGCGCCGTCGACGACGAGGTCGTACCCCGACAGGATCGACAGCGCGTTCTCGGGTCCGAGTCGCACGTCGTGCGTGACGACGGTGACGTCGGGGTTGAGGGCGCGGACGGCGTCGGCGGCAGACTCGACCTTGCTCCGGCCGACGTCCGCGGTCGTGTGGATGACCTGCCGCTGGAGGTTCGACACGTCGACGACGTCGTCATCGACGATCCCGAGCGTGCCGACGCCCGCGGCCGCGAGGTAGAGGAGCACGGGCGAGCCGAGGCCGCCCGCGCCCACGACGAGCACGCGCGCGGCGAGAAGCCGCCGCTGTCCCTCTGCCCCGACCTCGGGCAGCGCGAGGTGCCGTGCGTACCGTGCGGCCTGGGCCCCGCTGAGCGCGGGGCCGGGCTCGACGAGCGGAGCGAACCGGCGCGGGCTCGCAGCCCGCGCCGGTTCGCTCACGTCGACGTCCGTCATGCCGCCCAGCGTCTCACCGTCTGCGCGTCCGTGTCTCGACCGGGTCCCAGCCGGGACGCGTCGCACGCATCCCCTGCTTGCGACCGCGGGAGCGGTAGACGATGTACGGCCGCACGAGGTACCCGACGGGCGCTGACCACACGTGCACGAGCCGCGTGAACGGCCACAGAGCGATGAGCAGCAGGCCGGAGATCACGTGGAGCGCGAACAGCACAGGGATGCCGTCCATGAGCGCGACGTCAGGCTGGAAGTACATGGTCGAGCGGATCCAGGGCGAGATCGTGCCGCGGTAGTCGTACCCGCCGCCGATGATCTGCTCGACGACGGTTGCGGCCGTCCCGAAGCCGATCGCGCCGCCGAGCATGACGAACATGAGCTTGTCCATGCGGGTCGTCGCGAGGAACACCGACCGCGTGCGGCGCCTGCGGAAGATGAGGATCGCGAGGCCCGCGACCGTGAGCACGGCCGCGAACGTCCCCAGCCACGTCGCACCCAGGTGGTACATGTGCTCGTTGATGCCGATCGCGTAGAGCCAGCCGCGCGGGATGAGGAGCCCGACGACGTGCCCACCCGCCACCATGAGCACACCCACGTGGAACATGGGCGATCCCCAGCGCAGCAGCTTCTTCTCGTAGACCTCGCTCGACCGCGTCGTCCATCCGAACTGGTCGTAGCGGTAGCGCCACGCGTGCCCGACGATGAACACGGCGATGACGACGTAGGGCAGGACGCCCCACAGGAGGATGTCGGTCGCGCTCATGGTGTCGCCTCCGGACGGACGGACGGGAAGGGAAGGAGAGTTCCGCCGATTCCGACCATCTCCTGGGGCGGTCCGGCGGCAAGCAGGTCGACGAAGCGTGCGGCGGCCGCGTCATCGACGTGCGGCAGGGTGCGGCACAGTGCGTCGAGCACGAAGCGGTAGGGGCTGCGCACGTGGTGGAGAGCCGAGCGCAGCAGCTCGATGCCCTCGCGGTGCGTCGCGAGGAGCATGTCGACGACGGGACCGCCGTCGCGCGCCGAGAGCTCGAGGACGGTGGGCAGGAAGTCGGGCAGGTCGTCGTCGCCGAGCTCCCAGCCGCACGCGGCGAACGCCTCCGTGAACGTCACGAGCGCCATGCCGCGGCGGCGCGTGTCTCCCGAGGAGTAGTACGTGAGGTGAAGGGCGCAGCGACGCTTCTGGTCGAACGTCTCGACGTAGTACTCCTGGGTGCGGTCGATGCCCCACTCGCGGATCGTCTGGATGTGGGCGCGCAGGTCGTCGCCGATGATCGCGGGCAGCGACTCCGCGGTTATCTCGACCGCGTCGAGACGCGCGTCGTGGTCGGGCCCGGGGTAGTCGAGCAGCAACGACGCCGCCATGTGCGTCGCGCGCCGCAGCGCGTCCGGCATCGTGACGGGCTCGAGGAACGGCAGCGGCTCGGTGCGTCCCCCGCGCCGGGGCGCGGTCGACGCCGCGGGCACGGCCGTCATGGGCGCGGCGGGACCGGCCGGGAGCGGCGCCCGGCCGGTGACGCGCTGCCAGAGGGTGGGGGCGCTCGCCGTCACAGCCGCGGCCCTCCCTCGGGAAGCGACGACGGCCCGGGGTCGGGCCCGACGTCAGTGCCCTGGTCGGGCTCGGGGCCGGCCGGCGGGGTGAGACCGTCAGGGTCGGGCGCGCCGGGTGCGTCCTCGTGTGCGTGCTCGTGCGGGGCGTCCTCACGCTCGGGGAAGAGCCCCGGCGGGGTTCCGTTGCCGTCCCACGTGAGCAGGTTGACGCGCGAGCGCGGCTCGTCGATCGCGTCGGCGGTCTGGCGCTCCTTGAGGACGTGGAAGTTCTCGACGGTCGCGCGCAGCGGGGTTCCGCTCGACGAACCGAAGCGAGGACCGCCCATGCCGGGGCCGCCGTCATGGTCGAGCGAGCAGCCCGAGTCGAGCTCGTCGAGGCCGAGCATCTCGAGCTCGCGCGCCGTTTCGGCGTGCGCGGTCGGGATGACGTAGCGGTCCTCGTACTTGGCGATCGCGAGCAGCTCGTACATCGCCTCGATCGTCGGACCGTCCATGCCGACGGCCTCCGCGATGCGCGGGTCTTGGTCGACGCCGAGGTTGACGTTGCGCATGTGCGACCGCATGGCCGCGAGTCGCTGCAGCGAGGAGACGACGGGTGCGGGGTCGCCCGCGCTGAACAGTCCGGCGAGGTACTCGATCGGGATGCGCAGCTTGTCGATCGCGTGGAAGAGCGTCGGGGCGTCCTCGCCGTCGTTTCCGGAGTCGGTGACGACGTCGACGACGGGCGACAGCGGCGGGACGTACCAGACCATCGGCATCGTGCGGTACTCGGGGTGCAGCGGGAGGGCGACCTCGTAGCGTGCGATGAGGTCCCAACACGGCGAGTTCTGCGCCGCCTCGATCCAGTCCTCCGCGATGCCGTCGCGGCGGGCGGCCTCGATGACCTCGGGGTCGTGGGGGTCGAGGAAGACGGAGCGCTGCGCCTCGAGCAGGTCCTTCTCGTCGGGCGTCGCGGCGGCTTCGAGGACCTTGTCCGCGTCGTACAGGACGAGCCCGATGTACCGCAGGCGCCCGACGCACGTCTCGGAGCACACGGTCGGCTGACCGACCTCGAGGCGCGGATAGCACATCGTACACTTCTCGGCCTTGCCGGTCTTGTGGTTGAAGTACACCTTCTTGTACGGGCATCCGGTGACGCACATGCGCCAGCCGCGGCACTGGTCCTGGTCGACGAGGACGATGCCGTCCTCTTCACGCTTGTACATCGCGCCCGACGGGCACGACGCGACGCACGACGGGTTGAGGCAGTGCTCGCAGATGCGCGGCAGGTAGAACATGAACGACTGCGAGAACTCCGCCTCGACGCGCTTCTCCATCGTCGCGAGGATCGGGTCCTGCTGCATCGTCTCCCCGGCACCACCGAGGTTGTCGTCCCAGTTCGCCGACCACTTGATCTGCATGTCGTCACCGGTGAGGAGCGACATGGGCCGGGCGACGGGCGTGTGCTCGCCCTGCGGGGCGGAGATGAGCGTGTCGTAGTCGTACGTCCACGGCTCGTAGTAGTCCGAGATCTCGGGCAGGACGGGGTTGGAGAAGATGCTCGCCAGCTTCGTCAGGCGACCGCCGGCGCGCAGCTTGAGACGGCCGCGTCGGGTCAGCTGCCAGCCGCCCTTCCACCGGTCCTGGTCCTCGTACGTGCGCGGGTAGCCGATCCCGGGCCGCGTCTCGACGTTGTTGAACCACACGTACTCCATGCCGGACCGGTTGGTCCACGCCTGCTTGCACGTGACCGAGCACGTGTGACAGCCGATGCACTTGTCGAGGTTCATCACCATCGTCATCTGAGCCATGACTCGCATCAGTACTGCACCTCCTGGGAGCGACGACGAATGGTCGTCACCTCGTCGCGCTGGTTGCCCGTCGGGCCGAGATAGTTGAACGCGAACGAGAGTTGCGCGTACCCGCCCACGAGGTGGCTCGGCTTGAGCAGCACCCGCGTGAGGGAGTTGTGGATACCGCCGCGCAGGCCCGAGGTCTCCGACCGCGGCACATCCACGGTGCGGTCCTTCGCGTGGTACATGTACACCGTTCCCTCCGGCATGCGGTGGGAGACGATCGCACGGGCCACGACCACGCCATTGCGGTTGTAGGACTCGATCCAGTCGTTGTCCGTCACGCCGATCTTCCCCGCGTCCTGCGGTGACATCCAGATCGTGGGCCCGCCACGCGAGAGCGCGAGCATGAACAGGTTGTCCTGGTACTCGGAGTGGATCGACCACTTCGAGTGCGGCGTGAGGTACCGCACCGCCACCTCGGCATGACCGTCGGAGCCCTTCACCCCCGTCGCGTCGGTCGAGCCCACGCGCACGTCACCGAAGAGGCGGTGCATGTCGAGCGGCGGCCGGTAGACCGGAAGCGACTCCCCGAGCTCGCTCATCCAGTCGTGGTCGAGGTAGAAGTGCTGGCGTCCCGTCAGCGTGTGCCAGGGGCGGGAGTGCTCGACGTTGATCGCGAACGCCGTGTAGCGGCGCCCGCCGTGCTCCGAGCCCGACCACTCGGGCGAGGTGAGCACCGCGACGGGCTGCGCCTGCGTCTGCGCGAACGTGATGCGCTGCCCCTCGTTGTCCTCGGCGAGCTGCGCGAGACGCGTACCCGTCCGACGCTCGATGTCACGGAAGCCCTGCACCGCGAGGCGTCCGTTCGTCGTGCCCGAGAGCGCGAGGATCATCTCGCACACCTGCTGTGCCTTGTCGAGGCGCGGGCGACCGGCCGCCACCCCGGTGCCACCGACGAGGCCGTTACGCACACCGAGCTCCGCAACCTCCGGGGTCGGGTCGAACGCCACCTGCTTCGTCACCATGCCGAGCCGGTCCGTGAGCGGGCCGAGAGCCGCCCACTTCTCACCGATCTTCGTGTAGTCACGCTCGACGACGACGAGCTTGGGCATCGTCGCACCCGGGATGAGCTCGGCCTGCGCCGGAACCTCACCGCGCGGGTAAGCCAGCTCGTCGGGCGTGTCGTGCATGAGCGGGACTGCGACGAGGTCCGAGCGAGCCTCGAGGTGCCCGACGGCGAGCCGCGAGACCTCCTGCGAGAGCGTCGCGTAGATGTCGAAGTCCGTCCGCGTCTGCCACGGCGGGTTGATTGCCGGGTTGAACGAGTGGACGAACGGGTGCATGTCCGTCGACGAGAGGTCGTACTTCTCGTACCAGGTCGCGGCCGGCAGGACGACGTCCGAGAAGAGTGTCGTCGACGTCATCCGGAAGTCGCTCGTGACGAGCAGGTCGAGCTTGCCCTGAGGGGCCTCCTCGCGCCACGTCATCGTCGTGGGCCGACGCTCCGGACCCGCCTCTTCCGCGAGGACCGCGGAGTCGGTCCCCAGCAGGTGCTTGAGGAAGTACTCGTTGCCCTTGCCCGACGAGCCGAGGATGTTCGCTCGCCACACGTTGAGCACGCGCGGGAAGTTCGCGGGGTCGTCGGGGTCCTCGCACGCATACCGCAAGGAGCCGTCGTTGAGGGAGTCGACGACGTGCTGCGCGGGCTCCTTGCCCGCCGCACGCGCCTCGTCGACGAGGTCGAGCGGGTTGCGCGAGAACGTCGGGTAGCTCGGCATCCAGCCCCGCTGAGCCGACTCGACGAGGCAGTCGGCCGTCGTGCGGTCGGCGAACGTGCCCTCAGCGAGGGGCGACGCGAGGGCGTCGGCGGGGAGCCCGTCGTAGCGCCACTGGTCCGTCGCGAGGTACCAGTAGGCCGTGCCGATCATGTTGCGCGGGGGACGCTGCCAGTCGAGCGCGTTGGCGTACTGGTTGTAGCCCGTGAGAGGACGCACCTTCTCCTGGCCGACGTAGTGCGCCCAGCCACCGCCGTTGACGCCCTGGCAGCCCGTCATCGCGGTGAGCGCAAGGAACGTGCGGTAGATCGTGTCGGAGTGGAACCAGTGGTTGGTTCCCGCGCCCATGAGGATCATCGAGCGGCCGCCCGAGTCCTCGGCGTTCTGTGCGAACTCGCGGCCGATCCGCGCGGCGAGCTCGGCCGGGACCGAGGTGATCTCTTCCTGCCAGGCGGGGGTTCCCGGGGTCGTCGGGTCGTCGTAGCCGGTCGGCCACGTGCCGGGGATGCCCTCACGACCGACGCCGTACTGCGCGAGCATGAGGTCGTAGACCGTCGTGACGAGCTCGTCGCCCACGGCGACGACCGGCACGCCGCGCCGGACGGCGCCCGCGCCACCCGTGTGCCGTCCCTGCTCGGTCGTGCCAGGCACGGCCCCGTCCTTCTCGGGGTCGCCAGGGGCGACGTCGAAGCGCGGCAGGTCGAGCTCGACCGCCTGCCCGTCCCACGTGGCCAGGTCCATGACGGACAGCCGCGGGTCGAGGTCGCCGAGCTCGAGGTTCCAGGTCCCTGCCTTGGCGGGGTCGAAGCGGTGGCCGAGCGAACCACCGGGGATCTTCACGGCGCCGTCAGCGTCGAGGACGACGGTCTGGAACGCCGCGTCGCGGTCGCTCGACGGTGCCGGGAGGTCCGCCCCCGTGAGGAACTTGCCGGGCACCCACGCGTCACCGCGGCGACGCAGCCGCACGAGGTTGGGGGCGTCGGTGAAGCGGCGCATGTAGTCGACGAACCGCTCCGTGCGGCGCGCCACGTGGAATTCCGTGAGGATGACGTGGCCCATCGCCATCGCGAGGGCGCCGTCCGTCCCCGGGTGCGGAGCCATCCAGTCGTCGGCGAACTTCGTGTTGTCCGCGTAGTCGGGCGAGACCGTGACGACTTTCTGGCCGCGGTAGCGCGCCTCGGTCATGAAGTGGGCGTCGGGCGTGCGCGTCACAGGGACGTTCGAGCCCCACATCATGAGGTACGACGCGTTCCACCAGTCCGCGGACTCGGGAACGTCCGTCTGGTCACCGAAGACCTGGGGTGAGGCGACCGGGAGGTCCGCGTACCAGTCGTAGAACGAGAGCATCGTGCCGCCGAGCAGGTGCACGAAGCGTGCGCCCGCACCGTGCGACACCATCGACATCGCCGGGATCGGGCTGAACCCCGCGATGCGGTCGGGGCCGAACTCCTTGGCCGTGTGGACGTGCGCGGCCGCGACGATCTCGGCCGCCTCCTGCCACGTCGCACGGACCAGGCCACCCTTGCCGCGCGCCGCCTTGTACGCACGCGCCGTCTCAGGGTCGCCCGTCACCTCCGCCCACGCGAGGACGGGATCGCCCGTGCGAGACTTCGCGGCCCGGTACGCGTGCAGCAGCGCACCACGCACGTACGGGTAGCGCACGCGCGTGGGCGAGTACGTGTACCAGGAGAAGGCGGCGCCTCGCGGGCAGCCGCGCGGCTCGTACTCGGGTGAACCCGGTCCCACGGACGGGTAGTCCGTCTGCTGCGTCTCCCACGTGATGATGCCGTTCTTCACGTAGACCTTCCACGAGCACGAGCCCGTGCAGTTGACGCCGTGCGTCGAGCGAACGATCTTGTCGTGCGACCACCGATCACGGTAGAACGCGTCGCCCTCCCGGCCCCCTTCGAGGAAGACCGACCGCAGGTCCTCGGAGACCGTGCCCTTGTGCAGTCGCGAACCGACGCGCACCAGCGCGTCAACGAGAGGGTTGTCGAGTCCCGCCGTGCGGGTGGGTGCGTCGGTCATGCTCATCCCTCGTTCTCTCGGCCGGGCGATCCGGTCGGTCGTACTCCCATGGGCGCCGACAGTCCGGCGCCCATGATCAGCTCGGGTGGGGTGCGCCGCGGCGCACGTAGTTGCTCCAGGTCAGCCACGTGCAGAAGGCGAAGTACACCGCCGCGCCGATGAAGAACGCACGCGGTGAGAAGAACGACAGGCCCATGCCCACGATGAAAGGCCCGAAGGCCGCGATCGCGGACGTGAAGCCGATGACGCCGCCTGCGCGACGCTTGTCGAAGATCATGGGCATCTGCTTGAACGTCCCGGCGTTGCCGATCCCAGCGAACGTGAAGATCGCCAGCATGCCGCCGAGGAACCATGCGAACTGCGACACGTCGGTGGGGTCGAGGAAGAAGATCGTGAACACCGTCGAGATCGTCATGCCGATGCCCGCGACGAACGTCCAGATCGCGCCGCCGAAACGGTCGCACAGCGGTCCCCACAGAGCCCGTGTCGCCGAGCCCAGGAGCGGACCGATGAACGCGAACTTCAGCGGATCGGGCGCGTCGGCGAAGCTGCCGAACTCGGCGATCGTGATGAGACCGAGCTGCGCGGCGAAGCCCGCGAACGCGCCGAACGTCATGAGGTAGACCGCGGTCATCACCCAGGTCTGCTTGAGCCGGAAGATGTCGAGCTGGTCGCGGAAGCTCGCCCGGATCGGCACCCGCCGCAGGAAGATCGCGGCGAGGACGATGCCGAGGATCACCCAGGGCACGACGACGAACGGCACGTTGTGCAGCCACAGGTCTCCGCCGCCCGTCGTCTTCTGGGGCGTGAGAACGGCGGTCCCGAAGAGACCGAACCCGACGACCCACGGTGCGATGAGCTGGACGAGGCTCACGCCGAAGTTCCCGATGCCGGCCTGCAGGCCGAGAGCCGTGCCCGACATGCGTTTGGGGAAGAAGTAGCTCGTCGAGGGCATGAAGCCCGCGAACGCACCACCGCCGATCCCGGTCATGAACGAGAGCATGAGGAGCGTCGAGTACGTCGTCGACGAGTCCCGCACGGCGAACGTCCAGCCCAGGATCGGCAGAAGCAGGAGCGTCGTCGCCCCGCCCACGAGCGTGCGTGTGCCCACGACCGGGGGCAGGAACATGAAGATGAGGCGCAGGCTGCCGCCTGCGAGCCCCGGGATCGCCGCGAGCCAGTACAGCTGGCTCGACGAGAGGTCGAAGCCGATGCTGTTGAGGCGCGGAGCGATGGCCGAGACGAGGTACCACACCATGAACGCGAGGGTGAGGTTGTACGTCGTCACCCACAGGGTGCGCCACGCGAGGGACTTGTCCCACGTGCTCTCGTCTTCGGGGTTCCAGTTGGACAGGTCAGCTGCAAGCGCGGAGCCGCGTGTCGTCGCCATGTGCACTCCCGGGTGGGATCAGTCGTTCGGCTGGTCGTCGCCGTGCATCGATCCTGCACCGCGCCACGCGCGCTGCGTCGTCATCGACGCCGTGCTTAATCCACCGTAGCCCCGCACGAGCGCTCTGTCTGCTCGTACGCGCCCGCGACCTGCGCGTCCGCTGGGCCAGCCGGCGAGCAGGTCGACGCCGCCCGAGGCTCTGCTGGCGCCGTTTCGGCGCCTCCCGGCGCGGCCGCCGGGCGCGGCTGGAGCGAGAGCGTGCAGTGGTCGGGGCCGACGAACGGCTGCAGCCGCACGACGTCGTGCTCGCCGCCAGCGGCGTCGAGCGTGCGCTGCGCGAGGCCTTCATGGAGCCGGCAGACGACCTCCGGGAGCGCACGAGCCAGTTCGACGAAGGGGCAGCGCCACAGGTGGAACGTCGCCTCGGACGCCTCGTAGACCGGGTCAAAACCGACGCGGTCGAGGTGCGCCTCGAGCGCCAGGACGTCCCGCCCGGGAGTCGCGCTCCCGGCAGCCTCGTCGGGCACTGCTGCGTCGTTCCACGCGTGCGCCACGACCGCCGCGGCACGTCGCGCCTGCTCGATGCTGTCGTCCAGCCGACGACTCGCCTCCGGGTCGTCCGCCACATCCTGTGCGCTCGTCGCCCGGTAGACCATACGAGGCCGTCCCCGCACCGTGCGCACCTCGGGCTCCCGCCGCACGAGGTCGACCTCGCACAGAACGGCGAGATGCCCGCGGACAGTGTTCGAGTGCAGGCCAGTCGTCGCGACGAGGTCCTCAAGGTGCAACGGACCTGACGTCTGCAGCAGGTGCAGCAGCTCGACGCGGCTCCCCGCAGCCAAGGCCCTGCCGAGGGCGGTGGTGGCGCTCGACACGACGTGATCCTCCTCTGCCACGCGTCCCAGATCAGACTCCATCATGATCCCAGATCCGCTCACTGACTACGCTCGAGGCACGCCCCTGCAAGGAGTTCGCATGTCAACGTCACACCCCCGTCGGGACCGCCCACGACGCCTGCTCGACCTCGTCGGGCGGCGTGAGCGCGCGGACGAGCCGAACCAGCCCTCGACGTTGCGGACGACACACCTGCGCGACGGCGAGGTCGTCGACTCGCGCACCGTTGGTCTCGACGCCTCCGACACGGCAGCCGACACCGCTCTCAGCTACGCGAAGGCGCACCCGGACGGGCTCGTCGTCCTCGGCTACGACATGCCGACGGTCGAGCAGATCGCGCACCTCGGGAGCGTATGGACGTTGCACCCGCTGCTCGTCGAAGACCTCCTTAAGGCGGGCCAGCGACCCAAGCTCGAGCGGTACGGCGACGTGCTCTTCGTCGTTGCCCGGCTCGCCACCTACGACGACCCGACAGAAGACGTGCAGGTCACCGAGTTCCACCTGCTCGTGCGCAGGAACGTCGTCGCCATCATGTGCCAGGCCCGCGGCGGGCAGGCCGTCGGTGACGTCCATCGGATCGCGCGCGACCCCGAGGTCCTGCGGCTCGGCCCGGAAGCGATCGTGCACTCGTTCCTCGACGTCGCGGTCGACGGCTACGCGCACGTCATCGCCGATCTCGAGATCGACCGCGAGGAGATCGAACGGCAGGTCTTTGACGGCGACGAGAAGGCCGCGGAGCGCATCTACCGGCTCTCGCGCGAGATCATCGACCTGCAGCATGCGGCGGTTCCGCTCGTCGCAGTCGTCGAAGCCCTGCGCGCGGGCTTCGACCAGTACGAGATCGACCCCGGACTGCGCGCCTACCTGCAAGACGTCGCCGACCACCTCACGCGCGTCACGGTGTCCGTCGCCGAGCTGCGCGACGCGCTGGCGCAGATCCTCAACGTCAATGCGACCCTCGTCAACCAGCGCCAGAACGAGAACATGAAGAAGATCTCGGGCTGGGCGGCAATCCTCTTCGCGCCCACGCTCGTCGGTGCGATCTACGGCATGAACTTTGACGACATGCCCGAGCTCCACTGGCGGTTCGGCTACCCGATGTCGATCCTGCTCATGCTCGGGGTCGGCGCTGGGCTGTGGCTGCTCTTCCGACGCAACCGCTGGATGTAGCGCGCGGACCGCCCGACTGTCGTCAGTGCGCCCGGCTGTCGTCAGTGCGCCGCGGATCGCAGGCCGTGCGCGGAGGTCACGGCGTTGCTCGCGACGATGAGACCGATCCCGACCCACTCGTTGACGGCGAGCGCCTCGCTAAGCACGAGCCAGCCCATGAGGGCCGCCCAGACCGGGCTGAGACTCGCGAACGTCCCGAAGGCGGGTGCGCTCACGCGCCGCAGCGCAAGCACGTCGACAACGTATGGAACGAGCGACGCGAGGACCGCGCAGCCGGCCGCGAGGGCGAACGCGTGCCAAGTGAGCGCGTGGTGCGCGAACCACCATGCGGCGATCGGCAGCCAGAGCAGCGCGGTGACGCCGCTCGCGAGCGCTGGCCCCTCCAGACCCGCAAACCGCTGTCCGATGGCACGGTTGAGGAGGATGTAGGCCCCCCACGCCGCTGCGGCGGTGAGTGCAAGGGCGAGGCCGACGACGTCCGTCGTCGGGCCAGGCATGGTCAGCACGACGACGCCGACGCCGGCGAGCACCGCGCACGCGAGATCGAGGCGCTTGCGGGAGCCGAAGATCGCGACCGCGAGCGGGCCGAGAAACTCGATCGTCACCGCGAGCCCAAGACCAAGGCGCTCGACCGCGAGGTAGAGCGTGAGGTTCATGACGCTGAAGACCAGGACGAGCCCGAGGACCGTGAGCCACTGCGCACGGTTGCGGCCGCGTACACGGGGTCGGACAGCGGGGACGAGGATCGCCGCCGTGACGAGCTGGCGCAACGCGACGACCCCGACGGGGCCGATGAGCGGGAACGCCTTGGCTCCGAGCGCGGCGCCCGTCTGGCCCGTCGCGGTCCCGACGAGCATGAGCCCGATGCCGATCGCGCGATCACGCGAGCTCGGCACGGACGCGGGAAGGACCTCGATCGTGCTCGGCCCGGCCTGGGGCGCGGGGCGTGCGGGCGCCAGGGAGGCACCGGGGGCCGTGGGCACGGCGGGTGCGCCGGCGCCTGTGGGCACGGCGGGTGCGCCGGCGCCTGTGGGCACGGCGGGGCGGGCGGGTGCGGCGGGTCGCGCCGCGAGGAGGCTCATGGGGGTGACGCTAAGCGCCCCCGCGAACTTCACCTAGTGCAGTTTGCATGGCTGCCATAGCCTGAGGGTATGAATTGGACGCTGCGCGAGCTCGAGGTCTTCGTCGTCGCGGTTGACGCGGGCTCTCTCACCGACGCGGCCCTGCAGCTGCACGTGTCGCAGGCGACGGTCTCGCGTTCGATCGCGGCTCTCGAACGCGCACTCGGCGAGAGGATCCTGCGGCGGGTCCCGCGCGGCTGTGAGCCCACCGCGCTCGGTGTGCAGCTGCTGCCCCACGCGCGCCGCGTGCTTGCTGAGGCGGGTCGCTTCAGCGAGTTCGTCCGCTCCCGGCACGGCCTCATCCGGCTGGGCTACGCGTGGTCGGCGCTCGGTCGCCACACTGCGCCGCTGCAGCGACGCTGGGCCAAGGAGCACGACGACATCGGGCTCGAGCTCGTCCGGTTCAACTCCTCGACGTCGGGTCTTGCCGAGGGGGTGTGCGACGTCGCGATCGTGCGTCGTCCCGTCGACGACAGGCGCTACGGGTCGTTCGTCGTCGGTCTTGAGCGCAGGCTCGTCGCGTTCGCGTCCGACGACGTGCTGTGGTCACGCCGACGGCGGGTGACGATGGCCGAGATCGCGGGCCGGACCGTCGTCATCGATCCCCGCACGGGCACGACGGGCTCGGACCTGTGGCAGGGCGCAGCGACGCTGCCGACGTTCGTCGAGTCGACGGACGTCGAGTCGTGGCTCGACACGATCGCGGCCGGGCGCGGTGTGGGGACGACGGCGCAGGCGACGGCCGACCATCATCCCCGGCCGGGGGTCATCTACCGGCCGATCAAGGACGGTCCACGCATCGCGGTCCGCCTCGTCTGGTTGCGCGATGCCCGCCCACCGGGCCTCGACGAGCTCGTCCACACGGTGACGGAGCTCTACGCAGCGGCCTAGGAGCCTCCCCCCACCAGCCCCGCCCGCCCCGCCCGATAGCCGATCGACACACCTCACATGGACCGATCGACTATCGACGCCCTGGGTCCGGGCCCGGGGCACCGGGGCACCAGGCCACCCGGGGATAGCCGATCGACACACCTCACATGGACCAATCGACAATCGACGCCCTGAGTCCGGGCCTAGGGCACCGGGGATAGTCGATCGGCACACCTCACGTGGACCAATCGACTATCGACGCCCTGGGACCGGGCCCGGGGCACCGGGGCACCGGGGCACCGGGGCACCCGGGGATAGCCGATCGGCACACCTCACATGGACCAATCGACTATCGACGCCCTGGGACCGGGCCTAGGGCACCCGGGGATAGCCGAAGGCGGTGACGAGCGGCAACGATCCGTCGCGCAGACCGTCGAGGATGAATCGCTCGTAGTGCGGCACCGGCTCGGGCAGCGCGTCGAGGGCAGACCACTCGAGACCGTCACACTTGTGCGGCTCCATGATCTGCGGTTCGCCCGTCCATGTGTCGACGGCCCAGAACCACTCGATGCGCTGCTCGATCGGAGCGTCGGATCCGTCGGTCCGCTGAAGAACCGTGAGCAGCGTGAGGTCGGCCACGTCGACCTCGACGCCAAGCTCTTCGGCAACTTCACGCACGGCGGCCTGGGCGGCGGTCTCTCCTGGCTCGACATGCCCGGCCGCACCTGCGACCCAGTGCCCGTCCATGTACCCCGTGCCTGCGCGGTGCTGCAGGAGCACCTCGTCGCCGCGGCGCAAGAAGACGTATGACGCGGGGATGAGCGCGTAGTGAGGTCGAGGCGTAGCAGTCGTCATGGTCGTCACGCCTGCATGTCGACGAAGCGCGAGTAGTGACCTTGGAACGCGACCGTGATCGTGTCAGTGGGGCCGTTACGGTGCTTGGCGACGATGAGGTCAGCCTCCCCCGCGCGCGGCGACTCCTTCTCGTAGGCGTCCTCGCGGTGCAGCAGGATCACCATGTCGGCGTCCTGCTCGATCGAGCCGGACTCACGCAGGTCGCTCATCGCCGGCCGCTTGTCGGTGCGCTGCTCAGGGCCACGGTTGAGCTGAGAGAGCGCAATAACGGGTACCTCGAGCTCCTTCGCGAGGAGCTTGAGCGCACGCGAGAACTCCGAGACCTCCTGCTGACGCGACTCGACGCGCTTGCCGGACGTCATGAGCTGGAGATAGTCGATGACGACAAGCTTGAGGTCGTGACGCTGCTTGAGCCGCCGACACTTGGCGCGGATCTCCATGAGCGACATGTTCGGGGAGTCGTCGATGAACAGCGGCGCCTCGGAGATGCGGCCCATCGTGCCCGCGAGCTTCTGCCAGTCGTCGTCGCTCATCGACCCGTTGCGCAGCTTCTGCAGATGCACGCGCGCCTCGGCCGCGAGCAGTCGCATCGTGATCTCGGTCTTGCTCATCTCGAGGCTGAAGACGACGGCGGCCTGGTTGCTCTTGATCGCGGCGGACCGGACGAAGTCGATCGCGAGCGTCGACTTGCCGATGGCCGGACGAGCGGCGATGACGATCATCTGCCCCGGGTGCAGGCCGTTGGTGAGCTTGTCGAGGTCGGCGAAGCCGGTGGGCACGCCCACCATGCCCTCGCCGCGGCTGCCCGCGGCCTCGATCTCGTCGACGGTCGCGCCGAGAACCTCGCCGAGGATGACGTAGTCCTCGCTCGCGCGAGTCTCGGTGACCGCGTAGACCTCGGCCTGCGCGTTGTTGACGATCTCGTCGACGTCGCCGCCGTCGGCTGCGTAGCCGAGCTGGACGATGCGCGTCCCGGCTTCGACAAGACGCCGAAGGATGGCGCGCTCGCGCACGATGCGGGCGTAGTAGCCGGCGTTCGCGGCGGTCGGGACCATCGCGATGAGCTCGTGGATGTAGGGGGCGCCGCCGATGCGGCCGACCTCGCCACGCTTGGTCAGCTCAGCAAGGACCGTGATGGCGTCCGCGGGTTCGCCGCGGCCGTAGAGGTCCATGATCGCGTCATAGATGAGCTCGTGGGCCGGCCGGTAGAAGTCGTTCCCCTTGAGCTCCTCGACGACGTCGGCGATGGCGTCCTTCGAGATGAGCATGCCGCCGAGGACGGACTGCTCGGCGGCGACGTCCTGGGGTGGCGTGCGGTCGAACGCGCGCCCCCCGGAGCTGCCGTAGTCCTCGTCGTGCTCCGCCGACATGTGCCCTGCCTCTCGTGCGACCCTGTGGTCGCTCACCGCATCCTGCCTCGAGCGTCGGACATCGACGCGCGCGGAGCCGGCCGGGCTGCGGGGTCCGGGCCACCCGCACCATACGGCTCCGGGGACCCGACAACCAGCGGCGTCGTGCACCGAGTTATCCACAGGGTGCTCCACGGGTGTGGAAACCGCCGGTCAATGAACCCACAGCCTGTGGACGATCCCGGGGATAACATGAGAGCGCGCCGTCACACCACGCCAAGATCCGCACGATTCCGCCGTTCACGCCTGTGGACAGAAAGTTGTCCCCCATGCGTCCATCAGGTGAACGATCGCGTGATCGCGCGCTGGACAGGTCGATCCTCGCGCTCGCCGTCCCCGCCCTCGGTGCCCTCGTCGCCGAGCCGCTCTTCGTCCTCGTCGACTCCGCGGTCGTCGGGCACCTCGGGACCGCCGAGCTCGCAGGGCTCTCGCTCGCAAGCACGATCCTCATGACCGTCGTCGGGCTCTGCGTCTTCCTCGCCTACGCAACCACCGCTGCGGTCTCGCGCCGCACCGGGGCGGGCCGACGCGCCGAGGCGCTCCAGGCGGGGATCGACGGCCTGTGGCTCGCCCTCGCTCTCGGCCTCGTTCTCGCGGCGGGGCTCTGGGTCGCAACGCCAGCACTCATCGACCTGCTGGGCGCCGACGCCGACGTGGCCCGCCACGCAGGCTCCTACCTGCGCTCGTCTGTCCCGGGCCTGCCCGGGATGCTCCTCGTGCTGGCCTCGACCGGCGTGCTGCGCGGCATGCTCGACACTCGCACGCCCCTCGTGGTCGCCGTGGGTGGCGCGGTCCTCAACACGGTCCTCAGCGTCACTCTGGTCTGGGGTCTCGGATTCGGGGTGGCTGGGTCCGGCGCCGGCACGGCGATCGCGCAGCTGACGATGGGGGCCGTGCTCGTCGCCGTCGTCGTTCGCTTCGCACGCCGCGAGCAGGTGAGCCTCCGGCCGCAGCGGGGCGGCGTCTGGGCCTCCGCGCGCGACGGGATGCCGCTCGTCGTGCGCACCCTGTCGCTGCGCGCAGCGATCCTCGCGACCGTGTGGGTCGCGACCGGTCTCGGCGCCGTGACGCTCGCCTCTCACCAGGTCATCAACAGTGTCTGGGGCCTCACGGCATTCGCGCTCGACGCGCTCGCGATCGCGGCGCAGGCGCTCGTCGGGCACAGCCTCGGTGCGGGCGACACGAACAGGGTCCGCACCGTCCTGCGCCGCACGCTCCAGTGGGGAGTCGGGGCCGGCATCGGGCTGGGCATTCTTGTCGCCCTCGCCTCGCCTGTGCTCGCGCCTCTGTTCACGCCGGATCCGGACGTGAGGCGGGCTGTCGTCGCGGGGCTCATCACGACGGCCGTGCTGCTGCCGATCGCGGGGTGGGTGTTCGTGCTCGACGGCATTCTCATCGGAGCTGGTGACGGTCGCTATCTCGCGTGGGCGGGTCTCGCGACCCTCGTCGTCTACCTGCCGTGCGCGCTCGCCGTGCGCGCGTGGGCTCCCGCGGGCACGTGGGGCGTCGTGTGGTTGTGGCTCGCGTTCGGGGGCGTGTTCATGTGTGCGCGGGCGCTGACGACGGGCCTGCGCGCACGGTCCGCGCGCTGGATGGTCACGGGCTCCTGACGCCGCCGGGCGTACCTCACGTCGGCGGATCCGCGATCGAGCCACCTGGGGGCGCGTGCGCGCGGGAAGCACGACGCCCGGCCCTCCTCGCGGGGAACCGGGCGTCGTTGGTCAGCGCTGCACTCAGGCGGCGACGACCTTGATCTTGACGTTCGCGGAGACCTCAGCGTGCAGGCGAACCGACACGGTGTAGTCGCCGGTCGACTTGATCGTCTGAGCGACCTCGACCTTGCGGCGGTCGATCTTGGGGCCACCGGCAGCCTCGACGGCCGCGGCAATGTCCGCGGTCGTCACGGCACCGAAGAGGCGCCCGCCGTTGCCGGCCTTGGCCTCCACAGCGAATGCCTTGCCCTGGAGTGCGTCGCGCACAGCGCGGGCACCCTCGAGCGTTGCGATCTCGCGGGCCTTGCGGGCCTTGCGAATCGCGGTGACCTCAGACTCGGCACCCTTGGACCAGACGGTCGCCAGGCCACGGGGGACGAGGTAGTTGCGCGCGTAACCGTCCTTGACGGTCACGACGTCGCCGGGCTCACCGAGGCCAGTGACCTCGTGCGTGAGGATGAGCTTTGCCATCTTCTGTGATTTCCCTTCGAGGCGTCGGCTCAGCGAGCCGAGGACGAGTAGGGCAGGAGGGCCATTTCACGCGCGTTCTTGACGGCACGCGCGATCTGACGCTGCTCCTGGACGGAGACACCCGTGACGCGGCGCGCACGGATCTTCCCGCGGTCAGAGATGAACTTGCGCAGGAGCGCAGAGTCCTTGTAGTCGACGACGTCGATCTTCGCGGACTTCAGCGGGTTGGACTTCTTCTTGGGCTTGCGGACAACGGCCTTGGCCATCGTGGGGGCTCCTTGTCAGGTGCTGTCCCTCCGTGCCGCAGGGCGGCCGGAGGGTCGTCGTGTCTGTGTCCCGGGTGGGGAACGGTCAGAACGGGGGCTCGTCGGAGAATCCGCCGCCTGAGGCTGCGGGACCGGACGTGGCCCACGGGTCGTTCTGCTGGTAGCCACCGCCACCACCACCCTGGGGTGCGCCGCCGAATCCGCCACCACCGCCGCCACCCGAGCGCTGGGCTCGTGTGACCTTGGCAGAGGCGTACCGCAGGGACGGACCGATCTCGTCCACCTGCAGCTCGACGACGGTGCGCTTCTCACCCTCGCGGGTCTCGTACGACCGCTGGGTCAACCGACCCTGGACGAGGACGCGCATGCCCTTGGTGAGGGTCTCTGCGACGTTCTCGGCGGCCTCGCGCCAGACCGAGCAGCGGAGGAACAGCGCGTCGCCGTCCTTCCACTCGTTCGCCTGGCGGTCGAAGGTGCGGGGCGTGGAGGCCACCGTGAAGTTGGCCACCGCTGCACCCGACGGGGTGAAACGGAGCTCCGGGTCCGCGGTGAGGTTTCCCACCACGGTGATGACAGTGTCACCAGCCATTGCCTACTCCTTCGAGATGTACGGGACCCATCGGCTCATGCCGACGGGGTGGAGCGTGGAGACGTCAGGAAGCGTCGGCCTCTGCGGGGGCCTCGGCGACGACGGCGGGTGCCGCTGCGGCCTTGGACTCCTCGCGGCGGAGCACCTTCGTGCGCAGGACGACCTCGTTGAGGCCGAGCTGGCGGTCGAGCTCCTTGGCGGTCGCGGGCGTTGCGGTGAAGTCAACCACCGCGTAGATGCCCTCAGACTTCTTGTTGATCTCGTAAGCGAGACGACGGCGGCCCCAGATGTCGACCTTGTCGACGGATCCACCCTCGGTCGTGACGACCGTGAGGTACTTGTCGAGCGACGGGGCGACGGTGCGCTCCTCGATCTCGGGATCCAGGATGATCATCAGCTCGTACTGACGCATGCTCATACCCACCTCCTTTGGACTTGGCGGTCACGGGACTTCCGTGACAGGAGGGTTGTTGCGTCGCCCTGCGCTGAGCACGTCCGATGGCGGACGGTCGACGCAGGGCAGGATGTCAGGGTACCGGAAACGCTGGCACCCTCACCAACCGTGTGACAGACCGCTCAGGGCCTGGCACTTGTGGTCAGGGCTTCGCGGGCGGCCCGGGCTCCCGCTTGCCCCCGGCCTGGGCCGCGGGCTCGGTCGTCGGGTCGCCCGGATCCTGCGTCGCGGGGGGGCTCGGAGTGGCCTCCTGCTCGGGGGTCGGCTCGGTCGTCGGATCGGGCTCGGGCTCGGGCTCAGGCTCGGGAGGCGGGCCCGAGGACACGATGATCGTGATGCTCGATCCGGGCGGAACCTCGGTTCCCCCGCCGGGCTGCGTCGAGATGACGGTGCCCTTGGGCACGGTCGCGTCGTCGCGGTAGACGACGACGGCCTCGAGGTCGGCGCGAGCAAGGGCTCGGCGCGCGGCCTTCTCGCTCGATCCGGCGAGGTTGGAGGGCACGACGGCCGACGTCGGGGTCGTCTCGGTCTCGGTCTCGGTCTCGGTCGGTTCGGTCGAGGGGTCCTCGGTCGGCTCCTGCGTCGGCGTCGGTCGTTCGGGGACCGTGCGCTCGGGGAAGTTCTCGACGGGAACGCCTTCCATCGCCTTGATCATGTACGACGTCCAGATGTCCGATGGCGCGGAGCTCCCTGTGATCTCCCGGTAGCCACGGAACGGCGTGATCTCCTCCTGGGTGCCATCCTCGCCGCTCTGGTAGAGCGCGACGGCCGTGACGACCTGCGGAGTGAAGCCGACGAACCATGCGGAGCGGTTGTTGCTCGACGTTCCCGTCTTGCCGGCGACGGGTCGACCGAGACGCTTGGCGGTCGTGCCCGAGCCGCGCTCGACGACTTGGGTCATCGCGTAGGTCGTGTCGGCGACGACGTCTGCTTCGATGACGCGGCGGGGAGGCGTGGACCCGCGGTAGACGTCGTCGTCCTCGCCGAGACGGCGCACCGACTCGACGATGTACGGGTCGGAGTGCATACCGCCGGCGGCGAGGGTTCCGTAGGACTCCGCCATGTCGATCGGGTGGACGGCTGCGACGCCGAGGACTGAGGACGGCACGTCGTCGAGGTCCGGGGTGTCCGCGGGGATTCCGGCACGCACCGCGACCTCGTTCGTCACGGCGGGGGTGAGCTCGAGGTTGAGCTCGACGAAGGGGGTGTTGATGGAGAACTCTGTGGCGCGCAGCAGGGTGACGCGTCCCCAGCTCTGGTTGCCGAAGTTGCGGACGGGGTCCTTGACGCCCTCGAAGCGACGCCCGCTGCGGCCGTCGAACCGGTCGTCGAGCGTGTGTCCGGACTCGAGCGCCGCGACGAGCGTGAACGGCTTGAACGTCGAACCGGCCTGGGCCCGGTCTTGGGTGACGCGGTTCTGCTGGACGACCGTGTAGTCCTCACCGCCGTACAGGGCGCGGATCGCGCCTGTGCTCGCGTCGAGCGAGACGGCTGCGGTCCGCAGGTTCTTTGACGCTCCCTCGAGGAGCCCTTCCTTGAGGATGGTCTCTTGGAGCGCGGCCTGGTTCTTGCGGTCGATCGTCGTGACGATGCGCAGCCCCGCCGTGCCGATCTCGTCGTTGGTCGTGAGTCCCGTCGCGACGACCTCGCGACGCACCATGTCGAGCAGGTAGCCCCGGGGACCCGCGAGCGCGTTGGACCGTTTGACCTTGATCGTCTTCGGGAGCTTGAGCTTGTCAGACTCGGCCTGGGTGAGGGCGCCCGTCTCGACCATCGCGCCGCGGACGTAGTCGAAGCGACGCTGGGCGTCCTCCTCGCTCGTCCGCGGGTCGAAGTTGTTGGGCGACGGGATGACGCCTGCGAGGAGGACGGCCTGGGCGGTCGTGAGCTCCTTGGCGTCGACCCCGAAGTAGGCCTGTGCGGCGGTCTGGATGCCGTTGGCCCCGCGGCCGAAGTAGATGGTGTTGATGTAGCTCGCGAGGATCTCGTCCTTGTCGACCTCCTGGCCGAGCTTGAGGGAGAGCAGTGCTTCCTGGAGCTTGCCGACGTAGTCCGTCACTGTCTCGTCGCCGAGATAGCGCTCGGCGTACTGCTGGGTGATGGTCGAGCCGCCCTGGCGCTTGCCGGTCGTGACGTTGATCCACAGCGCGCGCGCCATGCCCTTGACGTCGACGCCGGCGTTCTCCCAGAAGGTCCGGTCCTCGGCTGCGACGACGGCGTCCTTGACGACGTCGGGGATCTCGGACTCGTCGACGATCTCGCGGTTGATCTCGAGGAACTTGCCCATCTCCGTCTTGCCGTCGGAGTAGTAGACGGTCGTCGTCTGCGCGAGCGCGACAGAGGAGGCGTCGGGGATCTCGGTGCGGGCGTAGGCCGTGATGAGGGCTCCGACGCCGACGGCGATGACGAAGAGGAAGGAGGTGAGGATGAACCGCCACGAGGGCATCCAACGGTGGATGCGGCCCCGGCCTGCCCGTGGGTAGTTGAGCAGCCGACGACGGCTCGGCGTTCGCGCTGGTGCGCGTCCCGCGCTCGTTGCCTTGCTCGACCTGGTCACGTTGACCCCTTCTCTTTCGGTAAGACGACCGTACGAACCCTATGCGCTTGATCGGCTCGTACGGCAGGAGCATGGGGGCCGCCTCGGACTCTGCCCGGGGCTGCCGCGTGTGCTCCGCACGATCTTCACAGAGCGCGTGACGTGCCGCACGCGTTGCGCCTTGCGGCGGGCGGTCGTGCGCCATAGTCTCTCCGATGTATCGGTTCGATACATCGACGTGCTCGTGGCCTCCTGGGCTCGCGCGACGACCAGGCGGGGAGGTGCAGCGTGCGCGCACGATCGACGGTTCTCGAGACCGCGATCCTCGGCATCCTCGCTGACTCTCCCCTGCACGGCTACGAGCTGCGCAAGCGGCTCAACGTCGTGCTCGGGTCGTTCCGCGCGCTCTCCTACGGATCCCTCTACCCGGCCCTGCGCTCTCTCGAAGGGCGCGCTCTCATCGCCGGGACCGAAACCACGGACGCCCCTCCTCAGCACGCACTCTCCGGACGCCGCTCGCGCATCGTGTACGAGCTCACGGCGCTCGGCAAGGAGTACCTGCAAGGGTTGCTGTCCTCAGCAGGCCCCGCGGCCTGGGAGGACGAGAGTTTCGACGTGCGGTTCGCCCTGTTCGGGAAGACCGACGCCGAGACCCGCCTGCGCATCCTCGAAGGACGTCGCACGCGGCTCGCCGAACGCCTGGAGATGGTGCGCGAGAGCGCCAACCGGACCCGCGAGCGTCTCGACGAGTACACGCTCGAGCTTCAGCGGCACGGCCTGGAACAGGTTGAGCACGAGGTCGCTTGGCTCGACGAGCTCATCGACACCGAGCGCGGGCGTCCCCGTGCTCCGCGGTCCGAGGCGCGACGCGCACCGGGCAGCACCACGCAGAACGAAGCCGCGGACGACCGCCGTCCCGGCACGAACAGCAAGGAGTGAGGATGACCTCCATCCGCGTCGCCATCGTCGGCGTCGGCAACTGCGCCGCGTCGCTCGTCCAGGGCGTCCAGTACTACCGCGAGACCCCGGCCGACCAGAAGGTCCCCGGCCTCATGCACGTGCAGTTCGGCGACTACCACGTCAAGGACATCGAGTTCGTCATGGCGCTCGACGTCGACGCCAAGAAGGTCGGCTTCGACCTCTCCGAGGCGATCGGCGCGTCCGAGAACAACACCATCAAGATCGCCGACGTCCCGCCGCTCGGCGTGACCGTCCAGCGCGGCCCGACCCTCGACGGCATCGGCAAGTACTACGCCGAGACGATCGAGGAGTCGGACGCCGAGCCGATCGACGTCGTGCAGCAGCTCAAGGACAACAAGGTCGACGTCCTCATCTGCTACCTCCCCGTCGGCTCCGAAGCTGCCGCGAAGCACTACGCCCAGTGCGCGATCGACGCGAACGTCGCCTTCGTCAACGCCCTGCCCGTCTTCATCGCCTCCGACCCCGTCTGGGCGAAGAAGTTCGAGGACGCTGGCGTGCCGATCGTCGGCGACGACATCAAGTCGCAGGTCGGCGCGACCATCACCCACCGCGTGCTCGCGCGTCTCTTCGAGGACCGCGGTGTCATCCTCGACCGGACGTACCAGCTCAACGTCGGCGGCAACATGGACTTCAAGAACATGCTCGAGCGCGAGCGTCTCGAGTCCAAGAAGATCTCCAAGACGCAGGCCGTGACCTCCAACCTTGAGGACGGCCCTCTGGCCGGCAAGAAGGAGGACCGCAACGTCCACATCGGCCCGTCCGACTACGTCGCGTGGCTCGACGACCGCAAGTGGGCATACGTCCGCCTCGAGGGTCGCGCGTTCGGTGAGGTTCCCCTGAGCCTCGAGTACAAGCTTGAGGTCTGGGACTCCCCCAACTCGGCCGGCATCATCATCGACGCGCTGCGCGCGGCGAAGATCGCCAAGGACCGCGGCGTGGGCGGCCCGATCCACGCTGCTGCGACGTACTTCATGAAGTCGCCGCCGCTGCAGATGGAGGACGGCGTCGGCCGCGCCCGTCTCGAGGCGTTCATCGCCGGCGAGGTCGAGCGCTGACCGTTCGTCCTTCCGGACTCTGTCACGGGTGAGCCCCGCGCCACGGCGCGGGGCTCACCCGTTTGTGCAGGTCCCGGTTACGGTGGTCGGGTGCGCGTCATCACTGAGCTCGGGACCTTGCTGAAGATCCGTGACTTCCGACGGCTCTTCGCGATCAGGCTCGTGAGCCAGTCGGCCGACGGCATGTTCCAGGCCGGCCTCGCGACCCTCTTCTTCTTCTCTCCCGAGCGCGCGTCGAGCGCCGGGCAGGTCGCGGTCGCTTTCGCCGTGCTCCTCGCGCCGTTCACGATCGTCGGCCCGTGGGCTGGCGTGTTCCTCGATCGCTGGCGTCGGCGGCAGGTGCTCCTCGTGGGCAACCTCGTGCGCTCGGCGGTCGCCATCGTCATCGGTGGGCTCATGCTCGCGACGCCCGCGGGCGAGGATCTGGGGCTGGGGATCTACGTCCTCGCTCTCGTCAACCTGTCGATCAACAGGTTCTTGCTCTCCGCCCTGTCGGCGGGTCTGCCGCGGATCGTCGACGGTCCGCTGCTCCTCACCGCGAACTCCCTCCTGCCGACTCTCGGAGCTGTGGCGTCGGGGGTGGGCGCGGGGCTCGGGCTGGTCATCGGGCTCGTCGCACCGGCGGGCCGGGTCAAGGACGCGGGCGCCGTCGTCGTCGCCGCGGTGCTCATGGCCGGGGCGTCTGCGCTCGCGCTGCGTCTGCGTGCCGATCGACTCGGCCCCGAGGATCCCGATCGGACTCCTCTGCGCAGCTCGCTGGGTGTCATGGCGCGGGACCTAGCCGCGGGGGCGCACTACCTCTGGCGGCGCGGGACGCCAGGGCAGGCGCTCGTCGTCATGGCCGTGCACCGTTTCTTGTTCGGCATGACCATGGTCTACGGGATCTTGCTCGCGAAGAACTATCTCGCTGACCCCGCGGATGCGACGGGCGGGCTCGGCACCTTCGCTCAGATCGGCGCCGCGACCGGCGTGGGGTTCGCGGCGGCCGTCGTACTGTCACCCACCGTGGGGGCTCGGCTCGGGCAGCGTCGATGGATCCTCGTGTGCCTGGGGCTGGGGGCCTTCGCGCAGGGCGCGCTTGCGATTCACGTCTCGCTTCCCCTCATGCTCGTGGCGGGAGCCGCGCTCGGGCTGTCGTCGCAGGGTGCGAAGATCGCGGTCGACACGATCGTGCAGCGGGATACGGCCGACGAGTTCCGGGGACGCGCCTTTGCGTTGTATGACGTCCTCTACAACACCGGGCTCGTGGGTGCGGCCGCGCTTGCGGCGCTCGTCCTGCCCGACGACGGCTATTCGCGCCCGTTGTACGGGGCGCTTGCGGCGGTGTACGTCGTGGTGGCGTGGGTGTTTGCGGGGCGTGGGGCGCGGGTTGCGCACGAGGTCGAGCTTCCGGGCCGCGCGGCGCGGGAGTCCGAGGCGGCCTGACCGGCTCTCCGGCCGGCTGGTCGTGCGCCGTGGGGACCGTCGCGGGAGGCGTCCCACGCGTTTGTCAGGTTGGCTGCCTAACGAAGTCTCATCTTGGTAACAACCTCCGACTGACCGGGCATGGGTAAGTAAGTGTTCCTTACTATGGCTGCAGCCCTCCTCGCGGAGGCCCGTTGGCGCAATGATGCGTCATTGAGCGAAAGGGACGACGAATGTTCCGCACTACCCGCAAGCGCATGCTCCCCGTGGTAGCTCTCACGGCAAGCCTCTCGTTGCTCGCCGCCGGCTGCGCCGGCGACGACAAGCCCACCGAGACCCCGAAGCCCGGTGGCTCGGGCTCCTCTGACGGCGCCGCCGCCAAGATCGACCGCCCGCTCGTCGTGTTCGCCGGTTCACAGACGCCGATCACGCCGAACTTCAACCCGTACGCGCCCACCGTGCTCCACGGCGCCCTCGGCCCCATCTACGAGACGCTCTTCCACTACAACAAGACGTCGGCCGACCCGGCCACCCCGATGCTTGCCGAGTCCTTCGAGTTCAACGAGGACGGGACCGCGGCGACCATCAAGATCCGCCAGGGCGTCAAGTGGAACGACGGCAAGGACTTCACCGCCGACGACGTCGTCTTCTCCTTCACCAACGTCGCCAAGGCGAACTACATCGACAGCGCTACGGCCGTCGACGCCTCGACCGTCGAGCTGAAGTTCAACGCGCCGTCGTTCACCAACGAGTGGGCCATCTTCGGCGCGACGTTCATCGTCCCGAAGCACATCTTCGGCGAGTTCACCGACCTTGAGAAGCTCGTGGCGTTCGCGAACGACACTGCCCCCGTCGGGACCGGACCGTTCGTCCTCGAGGCCGCGACGTCCGCGTCGTACACGCTCAAGGCCAACCCGACCTACTGGCAGAAGGGCAAGCCCGCGCTCCAGGAGGTCCAGTACCTCGGGATCGACGGCAACAGCTCCGCACAGGCCATGATGCAGGCGGGCGAGCTCGACTACATGTCGCTCTTCGTGCCGAACCCCGAGTCGCTCACCGGCGGCGGCGAGGTCGCCATGGTCAACACGCCCATGGACCCGACCGTGCTCTACACGTGCGCCAACGCAGATCTTGGCTGCGAGGGTGCTCAGACGGACCCCGCCGTCCGCAATGCCCTCAGCCTCGCGCTCGACCGCGGCACGATCAACAAGAAGGCCTTCGTCGGTCTCGCCGGTTCGATCTCACCGACGTTCGCGCTCCTGGGCCGTGACGACAAGTGGATCGCCGACGACATGCCCAAGGAGATCGCTCAGGCGGCCGACGTCGCGGGGGCCGAGAAGACCCTCACCGACGCGGGCTATGCCAAGGGCTCGGACGGCATCTTCGCCAAGGACGGCAAGAAGGTCTCCATGAAGCTCATGGTGATCTCCGACTGGTCCGACTACGTCGCAGCCACCGAGCTCATCTCCGCCCAGGCCAAGGCCGCGGGCATCGAGGTCACGGTCGAGACGACCGACTGGGACGGCTTCTCCAACGCCCGCCTCTCCGGCGACTACGAGCTCATCATCGGCGGTATGGTCGGCACGTCGCTGTCCGACCCGTTCCAGCTCTACCGCGACTGGTTCGCCGGGACGCACACCCAGAAGGTCGGCACCAACCTCGAGCCCGGCCAGTGGAACATGACCCGGTACTCGAACAAGATCGTCGACGACGCCGTCGCGGTCGCAGCAGGGACGCGTGACGAGGCCACCAAGAAGGAGGCCTACGGCAAGATCCAGACGGAGATCGTCCGCGATCTCCCCTACATCCCGCTCATCATCAACGCCACGCAGACGTTCTTCAACACGGTCGACTACAGCAACTGGCCGACCGAGGACAACATGTTCGCGTTCCCGGCCTCGTGGGGCTCGGTCTCCTCGGGTGTCGTGCTCGCTGACCTCACTGGTCCCGCGAAGTGACATCTGAGCCGAAGAGGAGCTGGAACGAAGTGAGGACGGCAGCACGATGAAGTTCTACGTCAGAAGGATCACCTTCTATCTCGTGACCCTCTGGGCAGCCATCTCCCTCAACTTCTTCATCCCGAAGCTCATGCCGGGCAATCCCGCCGACATCTTCAGGGAGAACCTCCTCCGCCAGGGGGGCGAAGTCACGCCCGCCATGGAGAAGACGATCCAGCTCCTCTTCGGCTCACCCACCGACTCCCTCTGGGAGCAGTACACGCGGTACTGGTCGAACCTCTTCCAGGGCAACCTGGGAATCTCGACCACGAAGTACCCCACCCCCGTGACAGAGCTTCTCGCGGACGCGATGCCGTGGACCCTCATCCTCGTCGGCACCGCGACCGTCATCGCGTTCGTCCTCGGAGTCGGGCTCGGCGCCTGGGCCGGCTGGAAGCGAGGCACGTGGGTCGACGGGTTCATCCCCGGATCTGCGCTCCTGCAGTCGATCCCCTACTTCTGGCTCGCGCTCGTCCTCGTCGCAGTCTTCGCTGTCAACCTCGGGATGTTCCCGATCATCGGCGGCTACTCGGCCCGCGAGTTCCGTGGTGGGCCCGAGATGTCATGGGCGTTCATCTCGAACGCTGCATTCCACGCCGTTCTCCCAGCGGCCACGATCGTCATCTCCTCCGTCGGCGGCTGGCTCATCGGGATGCGCAACATGATGGTCGCGACGCTGTCGGAGGACTACGTGACGACCGCCGAGGCCAAGGGCCTCAAGCCCTCACGCGTCTTCCTCACCTACGCGGCCCGCAACGCTGCACTCCCCTCGCTCGCGGGCTTCACGATCACGCTCGGGTTCGTCGTCGCCGGATCGATCGTCATGGAGCAGGTCTTCTCCTACCCCGGCATCGGCAAGCTCATGATCACCGCAGTCACCCAGAAGGACTTCGCTCTCATGCAGGGAGTGTTCCTCGTCATCACCCTCACGGTGCTCGCGGCGAACTTCCTCATGGACATCTTCTACGGAATCATCGACCCGAGGGCGCGTCAGAATGTCTGAGAACACGACCATCGAGACCACCGCCGACGCCGCGCTCAGCCCAGCGGCAGGAACACCCGTCCTCAGCGGCGCACCCCAGCGCGGCGGCCTGCGGTCCTTCATGCCGCGGATGTCCGGCAAGCTCATCGTCGGCCTCATCCTCACGATCGGCATCACCGCGTTCGCGCTCATCGCACCGCACGTCACGCAGGACCCCCGCGTCTACGAGTCCGACCGCTTCCTGCCCCCGGGCGGCGGGCACCTGCTCGGCACCAACAACCTCGGCGCCGACGTCCTCGCCCAGCTCGCAGAGGGCGCCGCAGGCTCACTCATGGTGGGGCTCGTCACCGGAGTCATCGCGATCACGCTCTCGCTCGTCTTCGGCATCGTCGCCGGGTACGTCGGCGGGTGGACCGACGAGATCCTCTCGCTCATCACAAGCATCATGCTCGTCATCCCGGGCCTGCCACTCATCATCGTCATCGCGGCCTACCTCGAGAACCGCGACCTCATCGTCATCGCGATCATCCTCGGGCTCACCAGCTGGGCCGGGCCAGCGATCGTCCTGCGCACGCAAGCACGATCCCTGCGCAACCGGGACTATGTCGCGGCGTCCCGCGTCGCCGGCGAACGACCGACTCGCATCATCCTCGTCGAGATCCTCCCCAACCTGCTGCCGCTCCTTGCTGCCCAGTTCCTCGGCGCGTTCATCGCAGCAATCCTCGCCGAAGCCGGTCTGTCCTTCCTCGGCCTCGGCCCCTCAGGGTCCCTCACCTGGGGCGTCATGCTCAACCAGGCGATGGCCCACAACGCCTTCCAGATCGGGGCGTGGTGGTGGTTCGTCCCACCGGGCCTGCTCATCGCCCTCTTCGGCTGCGGCCTCTCGCTCATCAACTTCTCGATCGACGAGATCATCAACCCCAAGCTCCGCAATGCTCCGGCCGCGGTCAAGAGCGTCCGCAAGGCGCGCAAGGCGGGCGCCGAGGTCACGTCCTCCGCAGCCCCGAAGGAGGCCTGAGACATGCCCGTCGCACCGCTGAGCTCTGCCGAGCACGCCGCCTACCTCGCGCAGCAGACCCCCGTCCTCACAGCGACCGACGTCTCGGTCACCTACGAGGTCACGCCACCGGTCGAGGCCGTCAAGCACGTCTCGCTCACCCTCAACCGCGGCGAGATCCTCGGCCTCGCCGGTGAGTCCGGCTGCGGCAAGACGACGCTCGCGTACGGACTCAACCGCCTGCTCAAGCCGCCGGCGCTCCTCACGAGCGGCGCCGTCACCTTCCACGACGACAGCGGCGAGAACATCGACGTCGTCGCACTGGGCGACGCACAGCTGCGAGCCTTCCGCTGGGACAAGGTCTCGATGGTGTTCCAGGGCGCGATGAACTCGCTCAACCCGGTCATCTCCATCCGTGCGCAGCTGCATGACATCTTCACGACGCACCGTCCGACGATGTCTCGCAAGGAGAAGGAGGCGCGCGCCGCCGAGCTCCTGCAGCTCGTCGGCGTCGACCCGAGCCGCCTCGGCTCCTTCGCGCACGAGCTCTCGGGCGGCATGCGCCAGCGCGTGATGATCGCCATGGCGCTCGCGCTCAGCCCGCAGGTGATGATCATGGACGAGCCGACGACGGCCCTCGACGTCGTGGTCCAGCGCGGGATCCTGCGCGAGATCATGCGCCTGCGCGAGCGGTTCAACTTCGCCGTCATCTTCATCACGCACGACCTGCCGCTGCTCCTGGAGATCTCCGACCGCATCGCCGTGATGCGGTCCGGTGAGATCGTCGAGCTCGACACCGCCGAGAACATCCTCGGGGCACCTCAGCACGAGTACACGAAGAAGCTCCTCGGGTCGTTCCCGAGCCTCTTCGGCGAGCGCGGCGACTTCGTCCGCACCGGAATGACGACGACGGAGGCGGGCAAGTGACCGGGAGCCTCGAGGTCCGTGACCTCACCAAGGACTTCAAGATCCGCAAGGGCTTGAGGAGCACGGCATTGCGCGCGGCCGACCACGTGAGCTTCACGCTCGAGCCCGGCAAGACCATCGCGCTCGTCGGCGAGTCAGGCTCCGGCAAGTCGACCGTCGCCCGGATGATCGCGAAGCTCGAGACCCCGTCGTCGGGGCAGATCCTGCTCGACGGTGAGGACTCCGCGACCCGCGGCTCGGGCCTGCGCGACTATCGCAACAACGTGCAGATGGTCTTCCAGGATCCGTTCGCCTCGCTCAACCCGTTCCACTCGATCGCGCACCACCTCGAACGGCCGCTGACGATCCATGGCCGCGCACGCTCGCGTGACGAGATGAACACGCTCGTCGACGAGCTGCTCGAGCGCGTCAACCTCACACCCGCGTCGGCGTACGCAAGCCGGCGCCCGCACGAGCTCTCGGGCGGGCAGCGCCAACGCGTCGCGATTGCCCGTGCGCTCGCTCCCGGTGCCCGCTTCCTCATCGCTGACGAGCCCGTCTCGATGCTCGACGTCTCGATCCGCCTCGGGGTGCTCAACCTGCTTGCGCGCCTCCAGCGTGAAGAGAACCTCGGTGTCCTCTACATCACGCACGACCTCGCGACAGCCCGCCACTTCTCGGACGAGATCCTCGTGATGTTCCGCGGCAAGGTCGTCGAGCGAGGCCCGTCCGACGAGGTCATCCTCAACCCGCAGCACGACTACACCAAGCTGCTGCTCTCGGCCGCCCCCGAGCCCACCAACCAGGGCAAGCTCCGCCGCGAGGTCCGTGAGGAGCTCGCGAGCGGCGCCGGCCCCGGCGACCGCTTCGGCACCAGCGGCCTGTGACCGGCACCGCGGCGTCACGCGCTCCGCTGCCCCTCCCGCGTTCTGTCGCCGCGGGTCAGGGGACCGTCGCCCTCCACGACGGGACGCGGTTGCGTGTCGCTCCTCAGCTCCGTCCGGCCGCCCGCAGGTGGGCCCGTGACGCCGCGGATGCCTTGGGGATTGACGTCGTCCTCGCTGAGGACGACGCTCACGTCGTCCTCGATCTCGACCCCGTCCTGCCCGCCGGCGGCTACACCCTGGCAACCAGCCGCACCGGTCCGCGCGTGACGATCATGGCGGGCGACCTCGGCGGTGCGTTCGCCGCCGTGCAGACGCTGCGCCAGCTTGCGGGCCCTGACGCTTTCCGGCGCGCGCCCAGCGCGTCGCCGGCGCACCTTGAGCTTCCGGTCGTCGCGATCGAAGACGCTCCGCGGTTCGGGTGGCGCGGAGTTCTGCTCGACGTCGCCCGGCACTTCATGCCGAAGGCCGACGTCCTGCGCTTCGTCGATCTCGCAGCCGCGCACCATCTCAACGTGCTGCACCTGCACCTCACCGACGACCAGGGCTGGCGCGTCGAGATCGACGCTTTCCCCCTCCTCACGGAGGTGGGCGCATGGCGCCGGGCGACGCAGGTGGGAGCCTGGCGCTTCCCCAACCTCGACAACCAGCCGCATGGCGGCTTCTACACGAAGGACGACCTGCGCGAGATCGTCGCGTACGCGCGGGCCCGCGGCATCGAGATCATGCCGGAGATCGACGTGCCCGGGCACGTCGAGGCGGCGATCGCCGCCTACCCGGACCTGGGGGTCTCCGCGAAGCCGCGCGAGGTAGGCGTCACGTGGGGGATCTCGACCGACGTGCTCGACCCGGGCGAGGCGACGCTCGACTTCTTCCGCACCGTGCTCGACGAGCTCGCCGACGTCTTCGACGGGCCGTGGCTCGGGCTCGGAGGCGACGAGGTTCCGCCCCACCTGTGGCGCGAGGCACCTCACGTCGTCGCGCAGGCTGAGGCGCTCGGGCTTGCGTCCGTCGACGAGCTGCACGGCTGGTTCGTCGGCCGCCTCGCCGAGCACGTGCTGAGCGTGGGGCGGCGTCCCGTCGTCTGGGACGACGCCGTGACCGAGCACCTGCCGCAGCAGACGATCGTCACGTCGTGGCGCGGCTTCGCCGCGGGCGTACGCGCCACGCAGGCCGGCCACGACGTCGTCATGGCGCCCGAGCAGGTCGTCTACCTCGACCACCGCGCGGCCGACGGCGAGGACGAGCCCGTCCCCGTGGGCTTTGTCCGCACCCTGGAGGACGTCTACGCGTTCGAGCCCCTGCCCGCCGACGTGCTTGAGCTCGCGGGCCCGGTCGGCCCGGGCCGGGTCCTCGGCGTGCAGGCGTGCCTCTGGGCCGAGCACCTTCCCGACGCCCGACGGCGCGACTACGCGGCCTTCCCGAGGCTCGCGGCGTTTGCCGAGGTCGCGTGGTCGCACGTGACGGACCGCTCCCCCGGCTCGGCCGCTCAGGCAGAGTTCCACGCTCGCCTTGTCGACGCCCACCTGCCGCGGCTTGCAGCCGCAGGCGTCGAGCTGCGCCCGCTTGCGGGCCCGCTCCCGTGGCAGAAGCGCCCGGGAGTCCCGGGATGGCCGCTCGACCTGGCCGCCACGCTCGCGGCAGCGGGCCCCGAGGGCCACGTCGGCGGGTGGCACGAGGGCAACGAGAACACCGCGGGGGCGCCGGCATGATCATCCGTGGCGCCCGTGTGCCCGAGGGCACGGGTCTCTCCGACCCCGTCGACCTTCACGTCACGGGTGACCGGCTCACGGCGCTCATCCCCGCGGGCACCGGGGGCGCCGCGGGCGCCGCGGGTGCAGCGGGCACAGCGACCGCGGACCAGGTCGTCGACGCGGACGGCCGCATCGCTCTGCCGGGCTTCATCGACGCGCACTCGCACGCGGAGTCGGCGCTCTTCGAGCCCGACATCCAGCTGGCCCTCCTGCGCCAGGGCGTCACGAGCGTCGTCCTGGGCCTCGACGGCGTCTCGTTCGCGCCGGATCCGTCCGGGGCCGGCTGGGCGGGCGCCTACTTCGCGGGGATCCTCGGACCGCACCCGACGTTCAGGGGCGGCTCGGTCGCGGACCTGCTCGCGACGTACGAGGCGACGACCCCGCTCAACGTCGCCTACCTCGTGCCGCACGGGACGCTGCGGCACGCGGTCCTGGGAGGATCGGCGGCACCCGCGGACGACACGGCCCGGGCGCGCATCGTCTCGCTCCTCGAGGAGGCTCTCGACGACGGCGCCGTCGGGCTGTCGACGGGTCTGGAGTACGTCCCGGCCGCGTACGCGGACCGCGCAGAGCTCGAGGCTCTCGCACGCGCCGTGGCGGAGCGAGATCTTGTCCACGTGAGCCATATGCGCGGCTACGAGGAGCACGCGGCGCGCGCCCTCGGCGAGCTCACGCAGCTCGCCGTCGCGACCGGCGTGCGCACGCACGTCTCGCACCTGCACGGTCCTGCCGACGAGATCGTCAGGGCCCTGGCGGCAGCCACCGACGCGGGCGTGGATATGACGTTCGACTCCTACCCCTACCTGCGCGGCTGCTCGATCCTCTCGATGGTTGCGCTGCCGACGTGGCTCCCGCTCGCGGACGCCTCCGCCACCCGGGAGGCGCTCGCCGAGCCCGTGGCCGCGGCACGGGTCTCCGCGCACCTCGCGACGCTCGACGATCTGTGGCCCCGGGTGACCCTCGCGTCAGTCCCGGGGGAGCTCGCGTGGGCCGAGGGCCGAACGCTCCTCGACGTCGCCGCGCGGCTCGGGAGCACTCCCGCGGACGCGGCGCTGCGCCTTCTGCTCACGTCCGACCTGCGGGTCACGTGCCTCTTCGAGCAGCCACCGACGGGGACGGACGCCGCCCTCACGACGCTCGCGTCCCACGCCGGGCACACCGTCGGCTCGGACGCGATCTACCCGGGCTCGCACCCGCATCCTCGTGGCTGGGCGACGTTCCCGGCGACGCTTGCGCGCATGCTCGCACCGGTCGGTCCATGGTCGTGGGCCGACGCGGTCGAGCACCTGTCGACCCGCGCGGCCCGCGCGCACGCGCTTGCGCGCGGAACCCTCGGCATCGGCTCGGTCGCCGACATCGTGCTCGTGGACGAGGGCGCGCTCGCCCCGCGCGCCACGTACGTCGATCCGCGCGTGCCTGCGGACGGTATCGACGACGTCGTCGTCGCCGGCGTCCCCGTGCTCGCCGCCGGAAGGCTCACGGGAGCCACGCCCGGGCGCGCGCTGCGCCCTCAGCCAGGAGGCGGTCGAACATGACGACGACCACGACGCGTCCCGGGACCACCGTCGGTCCGTGGACGAAGGGACTGCGTCTCGACGAGGCCAGACCGCTCGAGGAGGTGCGGGCACACCTCGCGGCGCATCGTCCTGCGCTCACCGACGCGCTCTTCTCGTGGCCGCTGCTGACGATCGACGCCGACGCGCTCGACCACAACCTCACGACGATGGCGCGGATCGCCGCCGACCGGGGCGCGCTTCATGCGCCGCACGCGAAGACGCACATGTCACCGCAGCTCGCGGAGCGTCAGCTGACCGCGGGTGCGTGGGGTCTGACGGTCGCTGACGGGGCTCAGCTGCGGGCCGTCCTGGCGTGGGAGCTGCCCGCCTTGCGTCGCGTCGTCGTCGCCAACGAGCTCGTCGACGCACGTGACCTGCGCTGGTTGTGCAGCGAGCTCGCGCGCCGCGCGTCGCTCGGGCGTCCTGTCGAGGTCCTCGTCCAGGTCGACTCAGCGCGCGGGATCGAGGTGATCGCGGGCGTCCTCGCCTCGATCCCCGGCCTGCACGACATCGGCGCGGCGGTGCCCGGCATCCTGGTCGAGCTCGGTGCGAGCGGCGGCCGGGCAGGGGCACGCAGCCTTCAGGAGGCCGAGGCCCTCGGCCGGCTCGCCCACGCTCAGCACGTCCCGGTGCGGGGCGTGAGCGGCTACGAAGGTTCCGTCGCCCGGGGCTGTGATGCGGCGGCGCTCGCGACCGTCCGACGCTTTGTCGCGGACCTGCGCGAGCTCGCCGGCCGTCTCGTCGCGAGCGGCGTCGTCACGCTCACCTCACCCGCGGGTGTGGCCGACGAGCCTGCCGTCATCGTCTCCGCGGGGGGCAGCGCGTACCTCGACGTCGTGCTCGACGCTCTTCCGGGCCCGGTCCTCCCGCCGGGGTACATGAACGCGGTCTCGGTGCACCCGGTCGTCCGTGCGGGCGCGTATCTTACGCACGACGACGGTCTGCTCGCGCGCGCGAACCCGTGGTCGCGGATGCCCGCCGAGTGGCGTGCCGAGGCGCCCAGGCCTGCGCTCCGGGTGCACACGCAGGTCCTCTCGACGCCCGAGCAGGGCCTCGCCGTCCTCGGCGCGGGTCGACGTCACGTGCCGTACGACATCGACCTCCCTGTTCCTCTGGGCATCTCGGGGTGGGCGGTGACGAAGGTCGACGACCAGCACGCGTACCTGCGTCATACCGCTGGGCCGCCGGACGCCCCGACGCCGACGTCCCTCCAGCCGGGCCAGGTCATCACGCTCGGCCTGTCGCACCCGTGCACCGTGTTCGACAAGTGGCGCACGGCCGTGCTCATCGGCCTCGACGGCCGCGCGATCGACGTCATCGAGACCCAGCTCTGAACCCTCGCGTCCCACCGCCCGTCCACGACCGAAGAGAGACACCATGTCCGTTGGCCCCAAGGTTGCCGTGAGCACGCCCGACGCACCTGCCCCCGCGCACACGTTCCACCAGGGTGTGCGTCGGGGACCGTTCGTGCAGGTCTCAGGCCAGGGACCGGTCGAGCCGGCGACGGGCGAGTACCTCTTCCCCGGGGATGTCGCAGCGCAGACGACCCGTACGCTGCACAACGTGCTCGCGATCGTCGAGGCTGCAGGGGCGACGTTCGACGACATCATGATGTTGCGCGTCTACCTCACGCGTCGGGAGGACTTCGCCCTCATGAACGACGCCTACGGTGCCTTCGTCACGGCCAGGTCGACGACGGGTGTCCTGCCGGCGCGCACGACGGTCTTCACCGGGCTCCCGCGCGCCGAGATGCTCGTCGAGATCGACGCGTTCGCGATCGTCGCGTTCGCGATCGTCGCGGACTAGCTGCGCGGGGCGCAGGCCGTGCACCGCGTCCGAGCCCGGCTCAGTCGCCTGCGCGCTCCGGCTGGTCGTCCCACCAGACGAGGAGCGCCTCGCGGCCCTCGTCCTCGCTCATGGGACCACGGTCCATGCGGAGCTCGAGCAGGTGCTTGTAGGCGCGTCCCACGAGCGGGCCCGGTGTGACCCCGAGGGTTGCCATGATCTGACCGCCGTCGAGCGCGGGCCGGATCGACGCGATCTCTTCAGCGGCTGCGAGCGTCGCGATGCGCTGCTCGAGGTCGTCGTAGGCTGCGCGCAGGCGCGCGGCCTTGCGCTTGTTGCGCGTCGTGCAGTCGGCGCGCGTGAGGCGGTGGAGGCGTTCGAGGAGTGGCCCGGCGTCCGTGACGTAACGACGGACCGCCGAGTCGGTCCAGGCACCGTCGCCGTAGCCGTGGAAGCGCAGGTGGAGCTCGACGAGACGAGCGACCTGCTGGATCGTCTCCTTGTCGTAGCGCAGCGCCCGCAGGCGCTTCGTCGTGAGCTTGGCTCCGACGATCTCATGGTGATGGAAGCTCACGGATCCGTCGTTCTCGAACCGGCGCGTCGCGGGCTTGCCGCAGTCGTGCAGCAGAGCCGCGAGGCGCAGGACGAGGTCGGGGCCGGGCACGGGGCCGTCGGGGCCCGTCTCCAGGTCGATCGCCTGCTCGAGGACGGTGAGCGTATGCTGGTAGACGTCCTTGTGCCGCTTGTGCTCGTCGACCGTCTCGCGCATGGTCGCGAGCTCGGGCAGGACGTGCGTCGCAAGTCCAGAGTCCATGAGGGCCTCGAGGCCGCGGCGCGGGTGCGCGGCGACGAGCAGCTTGTCGAGCTCGGCGCGGATGCGCTCCGCCGAGACGATCGTCAGGCGGTCGGCCATCGCGGTCATGGCCGCCCACGTACCCGGTTCGATCGTGAAGCCGAGCTGGGCTGCGAAGCGGGCGGCCCGCATCATGCGCAGCGGGTCGTCGTCGAACGACATCTCGGGTGCGATCGGGGTGCGGAGCACACCGATGGCGAGGTCCTCGAGCCCACCGTGGACGTCGACGAGCTCGAACTGCGGCAGGCGCAGCGCCATGGCGTTGACGGTGAAGTCCCGGCGCGAGAGGTCCCCGTCGAGCGTGTCACCGAACGTGACGACAGGCTTGCGTGACTCGGGGTCGTACTCGTCGCTGCGGTACGTCGTCACTTCGACGACGACGTCCTCGCGGTCGAGCCGCGCGAAGCGGCGCGCGCCGATCGTCCCGAAGGCCTTGCCGATGTCCCAGTGGGCGTCGCCCCAGCGCGCGAGGAGCGCGAGCGTCTCGTCGGGCGTGGCCGACGTCGTGAAGTCGAGGTCGTTCGAGGCGCGGCCGAGGAAGGCATCCCGGACCGGGCCACCCACGAGCGCGAGCTCGTGGCCTGCGGCTGCGAAGATCTCACCGAGCTCACGGACCTCGGGGGGCAGGGAGGCGACGACAGAGAGCGCACGGCGCCGGAGCTGCTCGAGCGTCGCCTGTTCGGGCTGGGGAATCTGGTCGTCGTCCACGACGACCAAGCGTGCCAGATGGAGCGGTCGGCGGCCCAACGGATCAGCGGTTCGTGGCCCGACTACCCCGTGGCCTTCGTTACAGTGACGTTATGGAAGAGCACGCGGCCGAGGGTCAGGGACGTCCGGGCGTCCCTGCACCGCCTGGCGGGCACGCGCTCCGCATCGATCGTGTGGCGGTGCGTCGCTCTGCCGTGCACACGACGTCCCAGCTGCCCGTCGTCGACGAGACGTCCGCGGGCGGGCTCGTCGTGGGGCTCGAGGACGGCACGCCGTGCGTTGCCGTCATCGCCCGACGCAACCGGGCCGGACGCCTCGAATGGTGCCTTCCCAAGGGCCACCTCGAGGGCGTGGAGACTCCCGAAGAGGCGGCGGTGCGGGAGATTCACGAAGAGACTGGGATCCTCGGGCGCATCGTCGAGCGCATCGGTTCGATCGACTACTGGTTCTCGGGCGACGGGCGGCGCGTCCACAAGGTCGTCCACCACTTCCTCCTCGAGGCGATCGGCGGGTTCCTCACGGTCGAGGGTGACCCCGACCATGAGGCTGAGGACGTCGCGTGGGTTCCTCTCGCCGATCTCGACGCCGTCCTGTCCTACCCGAACGAACGGCGGCTTGCCGCCGAGGTGCGGGCCCTTCTCCGGCGCGGCAGCGCGTCTCACGGCACGGCTCCCTGATGGGCCCCAGGTTCGCAGGTCGTCCCGCGCGGGACGGCCGGGTGCGCGCGCGCAGCAACGCGCTGGTGGGGACGGCTCTCGCGGCTCTGCTCACGCTCGCGTCGCTCGGTGCGGCGCTGCCCGCAGCCGCGGCGGCGTCAGCGACCGGTGCCCGCAGCGTCGTCGCTGAGCCCGCGGCGACGCCCGCGCCCACCGTCGTCGTCACCGAGGTGCTGCCGCGCGCGATCGGGACCTCCGACACGGTGCGGGTCACGGCGCTCGTGACGAACACGACGGACGTCCCTCTCGAGTCCGCGCACGCACAGCTGGGCGTCGTGCGGTACCGCCTGTCCTCGCGCGAGGCGTTGCGCGGCTGGGCCGCGGGCGAGGTGACGACGATCCCCCCGACACCCGTCGCGCGCCAAGACCTCGAGGGACCCCTGGCGCCCGGTGCGTCACGGGTCGTCACCCTCACCGCACCCGCCGTCGACCTGCGCCTCCTGCCCTACCCGGAGTCGAGCGGCGTCCGCGGCATCGTCGTGAGCCTCGCCGACCCCGTCCGCGGCACGCTGGGCGAGGGTCGGGGCTTCCTCACCTGGACACCGACGCTCGACGTCGACCCCGTCCGGCTCTCCGTCATCGTGCCGCTCACGGGCCCCGCACCGGATCCGACGGACGTCGCGGCGTGGTCGACGCGCATCGGCGTCGACACGGCGCCCGGCGGGCGCCTCAGCACGGTCGTCGCCGGAACGGCCGCGACCAAGGGTGTCTCGTGGGTCGTCGACCCGGCGCTCGTCGAGCAAGCCGCAGCAGGCACCCCCGTCACCGCGGCGTGGGCGTCAGCCCTGCTCGCGGGCGCGAACGGGCGGGACGTCTTCGCCACCGACCGCTTCGACCCCGACCTTGCGGCGCTCGCCGCAGCCGACGTCACGCCGCTGGGTGACGACCGCGAGCCCCTTGCGCCACCGAGCGCCGCCGCCACGCAGCCCGACGACCAGGCGACACCGACGGACAATCCGGTCGAGGCGGCACGGCGGGCTGCCCAGGCGTGGCGCACCGATCTTGCGCTCCCCGCGACGCGGACCGCGTCGACGACGTTGCTCGCTGCGGCCGCGTCCGCGGGACGGTCGCTCATCGTCGTCGACGACGGCCTCGCCGGGACCGGGATGACGACGGCACCCGGGTCTGTCGCCGTGACGACGGACGGGGGGTCGATCACGGCCCTCGTCCCGGACGCGATCCTTAACCAGCTGTTCGCTGAGGCGACCGCGCCCCTCGACCCTGCGGTCCCCGCCGCCCACGCGGCTGCGGCGCGGTCGCACGCGCTCATGGTGCTCCTGGCCGAGCTGGCGACGGTCGGTGAGGAGCCAGCCCTCGCGCAGCCTCACGTCGTCATCACGGCGGACCGTTCCTGGTCGCCCGACGGCGCGGCGGTGACCGCCGTTCTCGCGACGCTCGCCGGCGACCGCACGATCGACCTCGTCCCTGTCTCGACGCTCGTGGGCTCGCCCCAGGCCGCCGTGCCCCGCACGCCGCTGCCCGAATCGGCATCGCCGGTCGCCGACCTGCGGCCCGTCGCGGTCCGGCGTGCCTGGGAACGGGTGAGCGACGTGCGCGCGTTCTCGGACGTCGCGGCCGACCCGGGCGCGCTGAGCGACGGACCGGTCGACGCCACGTCCGCAGCGCTCGCCGTGGCGTGGCGCAGCGCGACGGGAGAGCGCCTGCGGCTCCTGGGTGCTGCGCGCGCGCAGACGGAGCGGATCCTCGAGGGCATCTCGGTCGTCGCCGGGAGCGACATCAACCTCATCTCCGACCGCGGTGACCTCCCCATCAGGATCCGCAACGATCTCGGTGTCGCGGTGTCGATCGGCGTCGCGCTCGTGCCCGACGACCCCCGCCTGAGCGTTCTGGATACGCCGTCTGCCGTGGTCGAGCCCGGGACCGAGGTCAACGTCGAGGTCCCGGTGCGAGCCATCGGCTCGGGCGACGTCACCGTGCTCGTGCAGCTGCGCGGTCCGAGCGGTGACGTCGTCGCCGAGCCCTACGCGTTCGACGTGCGCGTGCGGGCGGAGTGGGAGACGGTCGGGACCGCGGTCATCGGCGTGCTGCTCGCCCTGCTCGTCCTCGGTGGTGTGGTCCGCACGATCCGGCGTGGGCGCTCGACCCGGCGCACAGCCCCGATCCGCCCCTTGGAGGACGCGTGAGCGAGGCCGCACAGGGTTCTGACAGCCTCGGACGGTCGAGCGTCGTCATGGCGGTCGGGACGGCTGCGTCGCGTGGCCTCGGGTTCGTGCGCAACATCCTCCTCGTCGGGGCCGTCGGCGCGACGGGGATCGCAGCCGACACGTTCGACGTCGCCAACAAGATCCCGACGATGATCCACGCGGTCGTGCTCGGCGGGATGCTCAACGTCGTCCTCGTCCCGGCGATCGTCAAAGCGTATGCACGGCGGGACGGGGCCCGGACCGTCGACAAGCTGGTGACGTCGGCAGCACTTGCGCTCGTCGCGCTCACGACGATCGTCATGGTCGGGATGGGCGTCGTCGTCCTGGCGCTCGGCGGTTCGCAGTGGTCGCCTGCGCAGCAGGAGCTCGGTGTCGTCATGGCGCTGTGGTGCGCGCCGCAGCTGTTCTTCTACGGCATGTACGCGGTCCTCTCGCAGGTGCTCAACGCGCGTCGCGTCTTTGGTCCGGGCATGTGGGCGCCCGCGATGAACAACGTCGTCTCGATCCTCGGCTTCGGCGTCTTCGTGGCGATGTACGGCTGGTACGAGCCGGGGGCGCCGCTCGACGCGGTGACGTGGTGGACCTCGCCCCGGATCATCCTCATCGCGGGGACGGCGACGCTCGGGATCGTCGCGCAGGCGCTCGTCCTCCTTCCCGCGTTGCGCCGGGCGGGGATCACGCTCCGGCCGAACATCGATCCGCGCGGTGCCGGACTGCGCTCTGCGGGCAAGGTCGCCCTGTGGACGCTCGCAGCGACGCTCCTCGACCAGGGGGCGGTCGCGGTGACGACGCGGATCGCGGCGAGCGCGCCGTGGGCCGCGGGTGACGGTGTGGCGGCGGTGCCCGGGGTCGCAGGGCCGAGCGCGTACACGCAGGCGCTCATGATCTATCTGCTGCCGCACTCGCTCGTCACGGTCTCGGTCGCGACAGCGCTCTTCACCGGTATGGCGGCAGCGGCGCACGCGGGGCGCAAGGACCTGGTCCGACGGGACCTCTCGCGGGGGCTGCGCACGATCGGTGTCTTCACGCTCGTCGCCACCGCCGTGCTCGTCGTCCTGCGCGAGCCTCTCGTGCGTGTGCTCGTGCCCTCGATGTCGCTCCCGAGCCAGGCGGCGATCGCCCAGGTCCTGGGCGTCATGGCGCTCGGTCTCGCGCCGCTCGGCGCCATGGTGTCGATGAAATGGGTGTATTTCGCGTTCGAGGACGGTCGCACGGTCTTCGTCATCCAGGTGCCGATCGCAGCGACGCTAGTCGGGGGTTCCCTGCTCGGCTCGGTCGTCCTGCGCCCTGAGCTGTGGGTCGTCGGAGTCGCGGCCGCGATGGCGCTGTCGAACGTCGTGGGCGTGCTCCTGCGTGGGCGTGCCCTCGGACGGCGGCTCGACGGCATGGACGGCGCGCGCATCGTGCGTCTCTACGTCCGTGCGGGAGTTGCCGCGCTCGTCGGCGGAGGTGCCGGCTTCGCAGCTCTGTCCGCGTTCGGCGACCGCGCTGTCGAGTCCTGGCCGTGGGCGGTTCTCGCGTGCGTCGTCGTCGGGGCGGTCATCGGGGCGGTCTACCTCGGGCTGCTCCGGCTCATGCGGGTCGAAGAGACGGCGGCGCTGCGCGGTCTGGTCGAGCGGGTCGTGCGCCGCGGGCGCTGACATTGACGGTCGCGCGCGGGGTCGGCTCAGCAGGCGCGGCCCGGCGGGCGCGGCTCAGGCGTCGCGGATGTCCCCGTCGAGGTAGTACCAACGCCCGCCGCGTCGCAGGAACCGGCTGAGCTCGTGCAACCGGCCCGGCCCGTCCGGCCCTCCCCACGTCGCGATGAACTCCACCGTGCCCTCGTCCTCCCCGGGGCCGCCGCCGTCGGCCACCTGGACTGTGAGCCCCGTCCACGCGGGGCCGTCGGCGAGATCGATCGTCTCCGGGCGCGTGCGGGGGTGCCAGGTGCGCCACACGTGATCGGCGTCGCCCAGCACGTAGGCGGTGTAGCGCGAGCGCATGAGGTCGGCGGGGGTCGCGGCTTCCCGCTCGCGGTGGAGCAGCGGAAGACAGCACGTTTCGAGGGTCGAGCCGGAGCCGCAGGGGCAGGTCGCTGGCATGCCCGTACGGTAACCTCCCCGCCGACGTGGTCGTCCACCGTAAGATCGATGAGGGCGACGCGGCACATCCGCTGAACCTGTGACGTCCACCGGAAGGGGCACCGTGACCGAGTCGCACGTCGGAGACGTGATCGCCGAGCGCTACCGCCTGCGCGAGCGTGTTCCCTACGACGTCGGCGACGCTGAGCGTTGGGCGGCGGAGGACGAGATCTTGGGTCGCGAGGTGCTCGTCACGATCGTGTCGGGCGAGCGTGCCGAGGTCGCGCTCGACGAGGCCCGCCGTGCGTCGCTCGTCATGGACCCACGCCTTGTGCGGATCCTCGACGTCGGCCGCGCGGACGTCGTCCCCTACGTCGTGATCGAGCGTCCCCGAGGCCGCACTCTCGACGACGTCGTCCTCGAGAGCGGCCCGCTGTCGGGTGAGCACGCCCGTGCGATCGTCGGAGAGGTTGCGCAGGCTCTCGCGGTCGCCGAGCGCCGCGGGGTGCATCACCTCGCTCTGCGCCCTTCAGCCGTCCACCTGGCGCCCGGCACCGTTCAGCTTGAAGGCCTCGGCCTCGATGGCGCGCTGGGTGACGGCTCGCTCGGTGGTTCGCGTGCGAGCCTCCCGGCCGACGCCGCCGGCCTGGGACGACTCCTGCAGTTTGCGCTCACGGGACAGCGCATCGCCGACGTTCCTGTGCCCGCCGGAGCGCTCGACGGGCCCGCGGACGACGATGTCGAGGCGGTCGCCCTGGCCTCCGTCGCACGTTCCCTGCTCACGAGCCTCACCCCTGGGCTGCGCGCGCCGAGCGCGCTCGTCGAGGAGCTTGAGCCGTGGGGCGAGGTGCACGTGCCCGAGGCTCCCGTGCCCGCACCGAGCAGCCCCGTTCCTGCGCCTGCGCCTGCCGCTGCCGCTGCCGCTGCCGAGGCGAGCCTCGAGGGCGAGGCCTCCGAAGACGTCGGTCCTGCTGCCCTGGCGGCCGTCCCGGGTCCGCCGACGACCGGGGCACCGGCCGCCTCCGACCCCGCCGTGGGTGGCGAGCGCCCCGCCAACGCGATCGATGTCGCCGAGGCGGCCGTACCCGAAGGACCCGTGGTGCCAGCTCCTCTCGAACGCACATCGGTGCGCGGCATGCTCGCGGGCACGCCGCTCGCACCCGCCGTTCCCGGCGCCCCCCAGCCGCCACCTGCCGCCGAGCCCGTCCGCCGCACGAGCGTGCGGGGCGGAGGCGCCAGCCTCCCCGGCGGGGTGGGTGCTGCCGCTGCGGCAGCAGCCGCGGCCGGGGTCACGGTCGTCGGCTCAGGTGCGGGGGCCGCAGCGGGAGCCGTTGCGGGCGCTGCGGCGGGCACTGCGGCGGGTACTGCCGGGGTTGCCGGAGCAGGAGCCGCCGGGGTTGCCGGCGGGGCGACAGGCGCCGCAGGAAGTGCCGCTGCTGGCACAGCGGAGGGGATCGCACCCGGGAGCGCCGCAGGAGGCACCGCCGGATCGACGCCTTCCGCTCCGAGCGCGGCGCCCGTGGGTGCCCCCGCGGCCCGCGTGTCGTTCGACGCGGCGGTCCTCCAGCAGGCCCATTCCGCGGCAACGCCGACGCAGCCGCGAGTTGGTTCACGCCCGACGACCGCTGCCCGCAGCGCAGAGATCCGTACGATGCGCTTCGATCCCACGATCTTCACGCTCGTCGTCGCCCTCGTCCTCGTGGTCGGTGGGGTCCTGTGGTCCATGGGCAACCTCACGGAGTTCCGCTCCCCCTTCCAGTGGGGCTCGAACATGCGGCCCGTCGCAACCGACGGCTCGGACGGCACGCAGTCACCTCCCGCGACGACTCCGCCGACCCTGCCCGTCATCGTCTCGGCTCAGCAGCTCGATCCGGACGGCGACGACAACGAGCACCCCGAGGCGGTTCCGCGCGCGATCGACCTCGACCCGACGACCGGCTGGTTCACGCGCACCTACCGCTCGGCGACGTACGCGGGCATGAACAAGCGTGGTCTGGGCATTGCCGTGACGTTCGAGAAGCCCGCTCCGGTGTCGACCGTCTACATCCAGTCGAACAGCACCGGCGGCCGCATGGAGGTCCGCGCGACCGACCCCTCGAAGCCTGATGAGGGCACGGTCCTGTACAAAGGCCCCATCGAGAAGGACATGGAGATCGAGGTGAAGGAGCCGGTCGAGGCCGAGCACATCGTGCTGTGGTTTACCGAGCTGCCGCAGACCTCGGGCCAGAACCGCGCGGAGATCCTTGAGATCTCGGTGTCCTAGACCCTCGGGAACAACCCCTGCACCGTCCGGCGTTGACCGGGTGGAGACCTCAAGAGTGGAGAGCACGTGAGCAACGAGCACAACGGGGACGTTCGCGACCTCATCATCGTCGGTTCTGGCCCCGCGGGCTACACGGCCGCGGTCTATGCGGCGCGGGCCGGCCTGAGCCCGCTGGTCCTCGCGGGTGCGTTCACCGCGGGCGGTGCCCTCATGAACACGACGGACGTCGAGAACTTCCCGGGGTTCCCCGACGGCGTCATGGGCCCCGAACTCATGGCCGGCATGCAGAAGCAGGCTGAGCGCTTTGGCGCGGAGATCGAGTGGGACGACGCGACCGAGCTCGACCTCACAGGCGACATCAAGCTCGTGACGACGTCGGAGGGCACGGTCTACAAGGCTCGCGCCGTCATTCTCGCGACGGGTTCCGCCTACCGTGAGCTGGGCCTCGAGGACGAGCGACGCCTCTCGGGCCGCGGGGTCTCGTGGTGCGCAACGTGCGATGGGTTCTTCTTCAAGGACCAGCACATCGCGGTCGTCGGAGGCGGTGACTCGGCGGTCGAGGAGGCGACGTTCCTGTCGCGCTTCGGCTCTCAGGTGACGATGATCCACCGCCGTGACGAGCTGCGTGCGTCGAAGATCATGGTTGACCGGGCGATGAATGACCCGAAGATCTCGTTCGCGTGGAACTCTGAGGTTGTTGGTATCACCGGTGACGACAGGGTTCGCTCGCTCACGCTGCGTGACACCGTGACGGGTGAGGAGCGCGAGCTCGACGCGACGGCCCTGTTCGTGGCTATCGGTCACGTACCGCGCACCGACCTCGTCAAGGGTCAGGTTGACCTCGACGAGAACGGATACATCGTCGTGGAGGGCCGCTCGACGCGCACGAACCTTCCCGGGGTCTTTGCGTGCGGTGACGCTGTCGATCACACGTACCGGCAGGCCATCACCGCAGCCGGGACGGGTTGCTCGGCCGCTCTCGACGCCCAGCACTTCCTGGCGGCACTCGACGACACGACGTCGTCGGTCGTTGCGGGGGCATGATGGCTGCCACTCCTGTCACAGACGCGACGTGGGCCGACGAGGTCATGGGCGCCGACGTTCCGGTGCTCGTCGACTTCTGGGCTCCGTGGTGCGCACCGTGTCGGCAGGTAGCTCCCATCGTCGAGGAGCTCGCGGTGCAGTTCGCGGGCCGGGTCAAGGTCGTCAAGCTCAACACTGATGAGAACCAGGCGACGACCGCGGCCTATGGCATCGTGTCGATCCCGACGCTCAACATCTATTCGGGCGGGGAGCTCGTCCGGTCGATCGTCGGCGGGCGCCCCCGGCAGGTGCTCGCCAAGGAGCTCGAGGACGTTCTCGCTGGCTGATGCGGTGAGCTGAGGTCGTGCGACGGTGTGCGACAGCGCGCGTTGGCGAGTGCGCTATGGCGGGCAGCGCGCGGGAGTGACGAAACGCCTGTGGCCCTGATCCGTTGGATCAGGGCCACAGGCGTCTGTGGTCGATGTCTATCGCTTCCGGAGGACACCCGGGTCTTCGGGTGCCATGACGTCGAGGATCCGGTTGAGGTCGTCGACGGACGCGAACTCGATGGTCATCTTGCCGCGCGTGCGGCCGAGGTCCACCTTGACGCGGGTCTCGAAGCGGTCGGAGAGGCGCGTCGCGAGCTCGTCGACGGCGGCACTGCGTGTTCCGGCGCGGGGCTTGCGTGGTGCGGGCCGTGGCTCGAGCCCTCCCATGGAGACGATCTCTTCTGTGGCGCGCACAGAAAGGCCCTCGGCGACGATGCGCTGAGCGAGCCTCTCGATCGCGGCGGCGTCCTGGAGGCCCAGGAGGGCGCGTGCGTGGCCGGCGCTGAGCACCCCGGCCGCGACACGACGCTGGACAAGGGCGGGGAGTTTGAGCAGGCGCAGGGTGTTGGAGATCTGCGGTCGCGATCGCGAGATGCGGGTTGCAAGCTCGTCGTGCGTGCATCCGAAGTCATCGAGGAGCTGCTGGTACGCGGCCGCCTCTTCGAGGGGGTTGAGAGCAGCACGGTGGAGGTTCTCGAGGAGGGCGTCGCGGAGGAGGTCATCGTCATCGGTCTCACGGATGATCGCCGGGATCGACTCCTTGCCGGCCTCGCGTGAGGCGCGCCAGCGCCGCTCCCCCATGATGAGTTCGTAGGCGGCCTCACCGGTCGGGTCGGGACGCACAACGATCGGCTGGAGCACGCCGATCTCGGCGATCGATCCGACGAGCTCATTGAGGTCGTCCTCGTCGAAGACGGTGCGTGGCTGCCGCGAGTTTGGCCGAATACTGTCAAGCGGGATCTCCCGGAAGCTTGTTCCCGGGATGGGCACGAGGCCGCCGTCGTCGACAGTCTCGACGGGGGTCGCAGTCGTGGCGATCGAGGCGGCGGTTGAGCCCCCTCCGGGGAAGAAGACATCGACGGGACGTTCTTCGTTCGATGCGGTGGGGATGAGGGCTCCGAGCCCACGCCCGAGTCCGCGCCTCTTCTCGCTCATGCGTCCTGCCTTTGGGTCGGGGTGGGCGTCTGTGGATTTCCGCGTTCGGCGATCTCACGTGCTGCCTCGAGGTAGGCGAGTGCGCCCGTCGAGTTGGGGTCGTACGTCATGACGGTCTGCCCGTACGACGGAGCTTCGGAGACCCGCACGGAGCGTGGGATCGCGGTGAGCAGCGTCTGTGCGGGGAAGTGCTCGCGAACCTCCGCCGCCACCTGTTGCGCGAGGTTCGTGCGTCCGTCATACATCGTCAGCAGGATGGTGGCGACGTGCAGGTCCTGGTTGAGGTGCGACTGGATCATGCTGATGGTCTTGAGCAGCTGGCTCAGCCCTTCGAGCGCGTAGTACTCGCACTGAATCGGGATGAGCACCTCGCGCCCGGTGACGAACGCATTGACCGTGAGCAGGCCCAGGGACGGTGGGCAGTCGACGAGGACGTAGTCGAGGCGCTCCTCCCCCGCCGCTTCGCGGTGTGCGAGGTAGGCGTCGAGTGCTCGTCGCAACCGTGTTTCACGTGAAACCAGGGAGACGAGCTCGATCTCTGCACCCGAGAGGTCGATCGTCGCGGGAACGCACCAGAGGGTCTCGATGTCGGGGCAGCGCTGGACGACCTCGGCCATGGGTGTGTCGTTGACGAGGATGTCATAGACGGAGGGGGTCCCGGCCCGGTGCTCGACGCCGAGGGCAGTCGAGGCGTTTCCCTGGGGGTCGTTGTCGATGACGAGCACGTTGAGGCCCGACTGGGCGAGACCGGCGGCGAGGTTGACGGTCGACGTCGTCTTGCCGACGCCGCCCTTCTGGTTCGCCACCGTGATGATGCGGGTGTGTTCGGGGCGGGGGAACCGACGTCCACGCAGGCTGATGCGCCGCCGGGCGTCGAGCGCCAGCTGGGCGGCAAGAGGCGTGTCGTCCTCGAACGACGGCACGCTCTCGAGGATCTGGGCGCGCCGCCGTTCCTCATGGCTCTCATGCTCGTACGGCGATGTTTCACGTGAAACGTGGGTCGCCTCGCCCGCCGTCATCGCGTCGCTGTCCTTCACACGCTTCCCTCTCGATCCTTGCCGCGCTGTGGTGATCTCCGATGCCGCTGTTGGATCATCGGGTTCGGGTCGCCGTCACGACTGACGTGGTCGTGAGTCCCTCGATCGTCGGAGCCAGGTGCACGGCGGCATCGGTCGCGCCGTACTTGCGCAGGACCTTCGTCGCCGCGTCGATCTCGTCCTGCGCCGAGCGCCCCTTGAGGACGATGAGCTCTCCCCCGCGCCGGAGCAGCGGGAAAGCCCAACGCCCCAGCTTGTCGAGTGCGGCGACCGCCCGTGCTGTCACGGCATCCACCTCGAGGGCACCGTGGAACTCCTCCGCGCGGCCGCGCTTCACCTCGATGTTCGTCAGAGCAAGTTGCTCGGCGATCTCTGTCAGCCAAGCGCAACGTCGCTCCATCGGCTCGACAAGAAGCACCTGCGCAGCGGGCCTCATCGCGGCGATAACGATTCCTGGCAGGCCTGCACCCGAACCGAGATCGATGATGGTGCCTTCCTCGGGAAGGAAAGGCACAACCGACGCCGAGTTGAGGATGTGACGGGACCACAGCCTCGGGACCTCGCGCGGGCCAATGAGGCCGCGCAATTCACCTTGAGAGACCAGGGCGTCGTGGAACGACCGGACAGCCGGGAAAGCGTCGCCGAAGTAGTCGGCCAGGCGCGGGTCGTCCGAGGCAAGTGACTCCTCTGCTTCGACCTCCGCCACTGACGTTTCACGTGAAACATCAGGGTGTTCCTGGGGGTTAGCAGGCACGCAGCACTCCTTCGACGGGGATTCCGTCCTAGGCTACCCCGCACGTCGGACACCGGGCCGTCCTTGGGGCGCTTGTTGGGATGTTCGCGCGCGCGACCTCGCACTCGAGGTCGGGTCCCGGGACTCACCCTCCCCCACACTGGCCCACACCGTCGCCATGTCGGGCTGCAGGCAGACCCCATCTGCCCCGCCCGCGCCACGCCGCCTCAACCTCCCACGATCCCACCCGCACACCCGGACACCCGAACGCACGCTGACGCAGGAACGCACGCTGGAACACAGGGACCTGCGCCCACCCGCTGGCCCGCACACCCACACACCCCACCCCCACGTGGTTGAGCCGCTCAAGCGGGATCGTTCGGCCTCAGACGACGCATCCCTTCCTCCGACGACATGCTCATCAAGCGGTGCACCCCGCCACCCCCGCACACGTCTCACGACACCGTCCGGGCCCTGACTCTCCGGTGGTAGCGCGCACGAGCTCTGGTCCTGCGCCACCGACAGCCGTAGCTGCAGCCCTACGATCGATTGCGCCAGCGGTCTCCTCGCGCCACATCGCAACGGCGGAGGGACGGGCGAGGCCGGGCTCTCTAGGCACGCGTCATGATGCGAGGTGCCGCGCCTTCTCCGAGATCCCATCGCCTTGGGGCCACCGGGGGACTGGCGACGGTGTCACACCGACCGTGGTTTCACGTGAAACAACCACCGACTCGCATCGACTGGACCCTCGGGAACCCGCACGCGGATATCTCCCCGGCCCGACAGCGGGCGGCCCGCACCGCTTGACCCGTGCGCTTCGGGACTCCACCCGACCGCCGCCCAACTGGTGTTCTACGCCCTGCGCGTGGGCGCACCGCACTCCCCCGTCCACAGACATGCCGTGTGTTCATCGCACGACGCTCCGTACGTGCCCCTCCGCCCACGTGCCCCGTGCCCCATCAGCGGACGTCTCCCACACACCACCCCGCAGCCGTGTCCCACCAGCGGACGTCTCCCAGACACCTCTACGCAGCCGTGTCCCACCAGCGGTCCTCTCCCACACACCTCCCCGCAGCCGTGCTGCTTCAGCGGACCTTAGGCTCGCACCTGCCAGCAGCCGTGCCGCTTCAGCGGACGTCTCCTTCACATCTCCCTGCAGCCGCTTCCCTCCAGCGGACGTCCCACTCACCCCTCCGCGTAGCTGTGGCGCACGCGCCCCGCGGCGATTCCGTTCCAGAGCTCTGGCTCGCGTTGCGCCGGGTGCGCGTCCCCTCCGTGTCGCATCCTCTGTTGAAGGGCTCCCAACGGCGAAGTCACCGGTCACGCGCCGTCGCTTCCCTCAGCCGTCGTGCAGGGTCCACCGACATGGACCGTGGGTATCCCGGGCTGGGCCACCAGCGGACTCGACGGGCCCCACGCCCGTAGTCGGGTCCAGCCGAGCTTCTCGCATCCGTGAGAGCAGGCCGGAAGCACGGTGTGGCTCGCACGCCCCCGACCTACTCCCGTTCGCCCGCACCGCGCAGCCCCACGTCGAACCGGTCGGCTCAGCTAGCACGACCCGCCCGACACGCTCAGCCCCCTCCGCGCGTCGCCACCCTCGACTGCGCCATCGCTTCGCAGCGGCCTGTCGCCACTGGCCCGTGCACAGCTCGCCGTCCCTCGTTGATGGTGGGCGCCATCGCCTCCATACGCCCTGTGTTTCACGTGAAACATCGAGCATGACCGAACGCCGCCGTCCTCCCTGCAACCCAGGCGTGGGTAGCCCCTCCGGAACGCAAGAGCGGGCCACCCCGCACTGGGGTGACCCGCTCTCGAACTCCGCTCAGGCGGAAGGACTGATCTTGATGTAGCGCGCCGGGTCAACCCCGTGCGACTCGCTCGTCAGGCCCGCGGCGGTCACGGCATCGTGGACAACCTTGCGCTCGAACGCATTCATCGGGTCGAGTTCGACGGACTCACCAGAGGCACGAACCGATGCGATCGTCTCCTCCGCAAGCGTCGTCAGCTCCGCGCGACGACCCGCTCGGTAGCCGGCGACGTCCAGCATGAGCCGGCTCCGCTCCCCTGTGCGAGCCTGCACCGCGAGCCGAGTGAGTTCCTGGAGAGCATCCAGCACCTCTCCATCGGGACCCACAAGGCCCTGCAGCTGCTGGGGAGCGTCGGTCACGACCTCAACCGTGGCCCGGCCATGGTCGATGTCCATGTCGATCTCACCATCGAGGTCGGCGATGTCGAGAAGTTCTTCAAGGTAGTCAGCGGCGATCTCACCCTCTTCTTCCAAACGGGCTGTCGTCGACTTCGGCTCGGTGTTCTGGCTCGTCACCTGATGCTCCCTACGGCGTTCTGGTCAGGAATCCTGGCGGCGCCAGGTCACTTCTTCTTCTTGCGCTTCTGGCGCTGCGCCGAGACCGGCTGCTGGCGCTGCCCAGCCGGGCGCTCGATGACTGACGTCTCACCGTCAGCGCTCGTCACCTCGACAATGCCCTTGGCGCGGCGACGCGCCTCGAGGCGCCGTGCTGCCTCAGAACCGGGCGTGGGGATCTTACGGATCGTGTAGAACTGCTGGCCCATGGACCACAGGTTCGAGATCGTCCAGTAGACAAGCACACCGATCGGGAAGTTCACGCCGGAGACCGCGAAGACGAGCGGCAAGATATACATCATGTTCTTCTGCATCGACGCGGCCGGGCCCTCGAGGGCCGAAGGCGGCATGTTCTTCATGGTGAGCTGGCGCTGAGTGAAGAACTGCGTGGCAGACATGATGAGGATGAGCAGGGCCGTGACTACCTTGACCTGCGTGACGTCAGAGTTGAGGAACGTCTCCGAGAGCGGAGCACCGAAGAACGTCGAGTTCTCGATCTGGCTCGCTACGACTCGGTTGATCGGCCCGATGGGATCGTTCACCCCGGAGGCGATCTGCGGCAAGGTGTTGAGGACGCGGAAGAGTGCGAAGAAGATCGGGGTCTGCAGGAGCAGAGGCATGCACGACGCGAACGGGGACGTCTCGTGCTTCTTGTAGAGCTCCTGCATCTCGCGGGCCATAGCCTCGCGCGACGCCTGGTCCTTCTTGTTGGCGTACTTCGCCTGAAGCTTCTTCATCTCGGGCGCGACGACCTGCATACCGCGCGACGCGTGGATCTGCTTGAAGAACAGCGGGATGAGCACGGTTCTGATGACGAGCGTGAGGCCGACGATCGACAGGACCCACGTGAGGCCGCTGTCGCCGGGCATTCCGACGCGTTCGAGAATCCAGTGGCACCCGAACATGATCCAGGCCACGACCCACTGGATCGGGAACAGCAGGTTGTACATCCACTCCATCAGGACAACTCCATGCAGGCAGGTTTCTCGGCTGCGGCGCACACATGCGTCGGAGCCTCGGGCGTGCGCGATCCGGTCTCCTGCACGGCAGGACGTCTCACATCACCAGGAACGTCGTCGACGCCCCCGTAGTTCCAGGGATTGCAGCGCAGGACCCGCCAGATCGCGAGCCTGCCACCTTTGAGCACGCCGTGAATCCTCACGGCGCGGACCGCATATTCCGAGCAGCTCGGGTAGAACCTGCACGAGGGCGGGGTCATCGGCGAGATGACGAGCTGGTAGGCCCGCAGCAGCAGCAGGACGCCACGGCCAGGAAGCCGACGAACGACGCGCCAGGCACGCTGAGCGCCGTTCACACCGCGGCCCTGCTCACGCGCCGTCTCGCTTGTGTAGGCGACCGACACGGCTCAGGCATCCGTCGAGATCGCGTGCGAGCTCGTCATAGTGCTTGTCCGCGGCCGCCGGAAGAGCCCGGACGACGGTAGTGCTGCCGTCCGGCAGGCTTGCCACGTGCTGTGCCATCGCGGCGCGCAGGCGCCGTTTGACGGCGTTGCGCGCCACCGCATTCCCCACTGCTTTAGAAACGACAAAACCGACCATGGCCCGTCCACCGTGCTCGTCGAGGACGAGGTGGTGGACGACCATGGTCGATCGTCCGGCGCGCACACCCTCGCGAACGGTCCGACCGAAGTCGGTCGAACGCCGAAGGCGGTGCGCCGCAGGAAGCACCGGTCAGGCGGACAGCTCGACGCGGCCCTTGCGACGGCGTGCGGCGAGGATGGCGCGGCCGGCACGGGTGGCCATGCGGGCGCGGAAGCCGTGGGTCTTCGCACGACGCCGGTTGTTCGGCTGGTAGGTCCGCTTGCTCACGAGATAACTCCAGAACGTTGACATGAGGCCCTGCCACAGGAAAGGGCAGGATCCGGGGATCAGGGCACGCGGGCACGACGAAGGTGCCGAACGGCTGTCTGACGCTATGCCGGGGAGGGCTCCCAGGTCAAGCCAGAGCGCTGTGACCTCCGACGGGTCGAAAGTCACAGGATGTGGACGGCGCCATTGCCGTACCGAAGTCACACCAATGTCATTCAGCATGCCACAGGGGGTGCGGGTCCGTCACGGCGGGACCCACACCAGCGGCCCGCTGACGCCGTTCACGGGCGTGACGGGTGCCGCTGGGGGTGGGACTACCCGGCTCTGTCCCCGGAGTTCACAACCTGTGGAAAACTATGTGGACAACGACGGCCGTGCGACGCTCGCACTCCGTCCCGAGCAAAGGAGAACGATGTCCGCAACAGACGTCGACGTCACCGAGGTCTGGTCACGGGCGATCGCCGAGCTCGAGGCCAGCCCCGACATGACTCCCCGCCAGATTGCGTTCATCAAGCTCGGATCGCCCCTGGCCATCGCCGAGGGCACGATCATCGTGGCGGTCGCCAACGAGTGGATCCGGGAGTACCTCGAGAACCGGGTGCGGACCGAGCTCACCGACGCGCTCACCCACGCACTCGGTCGCGACGCCCGCTTCGTCATCACTGTGGACACCTCGCTCGCCGACGCACAGGAGGAGCTGGCTCTCACGCGTCCCAGCGCCGACGAGCAGCCCGAGCCCGCGCCCGCCCCGGCTCCCACGCAGCGGATCTCACACTCCGAGGTGTTCAACACCTCGGGCCCGAGCTCCTCACCGCAGCCCTTCGAGCCGACGAGCCTCAACACCCACTACGTGTTCGAGACCTTCGTCATCGGTGCCTCGAACCGCTTCGCTCACGCGGCCGCCGTCGCCGTCGCCGAGGCTCCCGCCAAGGCCTACAACCCGCTGTTCATCTACGGCGGCTCAGGCCTGGGCAAGACGCACCTGCTCCACGCGATCGGCCACTACGCGAAGAGCCTCTATCCCGGGGTCCGCGTGCGCTACGTGAACTCGGAAGAGTTCACGAACGACTTCATCAACTCGATCGGTGAGGGCCGGGCCGGCGCGTTCCAGCGCCGGTACCGCGAGGTCGACGTGCTCCTCATCGACGACATCCAGTTCCTGCAGGGCAAGGAACAGACGATGGAGGAGTTCTTCCACACCTTCAACACGCTGCACAACGCCAACAAGCAGATCGTCATGACGTCCGACCTACCACCGAAGCAGCTCAACGGCTTCGAGGACCGACTGCGCTCGCGCTTCGAGTGGGGTCTCATCACCGACGTGCAGCCGCCGGACCTCGAGACGAGGATCGCGATCCTCCGCAAGAAGGCGGCGGGGGAGCGCCTCGCAGCGCCGGACGATGTGCTCGAGTACATCGCCTCGAAGATCTCGACGAACATCCGTGAGCTCGAGGGCGCGCTCATCCGCGTGACGGCTTTCGCGAACCTCAATCGTCAGCAGGTCGACATCGGGCTCGCAGAGATCGTGCTCCGGGACCTCATCACCGACGAGGACGCCTCGCAGATCACGGCCGGCAGCATCATCGCCCAGACCGCGGCGTACTTCGGTCTCTCGATCGATGACCTGTGCGGCAACTCCCGGTCGCGGGTGCTCGTCACGGCCCGTCAGATCGCCATGTACCTGTGCCGTGAGCTCACAGACCTCTCTCTGCCGAAGATCGGTCAGGAGTTCGGGGGCCGCGACCACACGACGGTCATGCACGCGAACCGCAAGATCGGTGCACAGATGGCGGAGCGGCGTTCGATCTACAACCAGGTGACCGAATTGACGAGCCGGATCAAGCACGAGCATCGGTCCTAGGTCCCAAGTCTCGATGCTCTGTCGAGACTCACGTGGGATGTCTTTCCACACCTGTGGATTGACCTGTGGACAACGGTGGACGAGGGCCCCAGATCTGTGGACACCACCGTGCACAACGGGGGACCGTGTTGGGGCGCATCGGCTCCGTCCACAGGACGACCGAGTTCTCCACAGCTGGTGCACGGACGCGGCGAACAACAAGTTTCATCGTCTGACCTGCGAAGACAGCCACTATCCCCAGAATCCACAAGACCTACGACGACGATGACAGATTTCTCCTAGGGCAATCCACATCACCTTCATGGGGCTGACGGAGCATGCCGAGCCTCCAGCTCGAGGAGGCTCAAGATCTTGGGAATCCCAAGATGACCGGGACACCTGGGGTCGCGTAGTCTGCATACGTCCTGCGTCTCGGCACGAGCACGTAGGTCCCCACAGCGAAGGAGTGCGAGCAGATGAAGTTCCGCGTCGAGCGAGACGTCCTGGCCGAGGCCGTCACCTGGGCCGCGCGGACCCTTCCTGCCCGTCCCCCGGCTCCCGTGCTCGCCGGCATCCGCATCGAAGCCGATCCCGTGGGCGTCCTCAAGCTCTCGACCTTCGACTACGAGGTCTCGGCGCGCTCCGAGATCCCCGCCGAGGTGTCCGAGGCCGGCGAGGTCCTCGTCTCAGGCCGCCTGCTCGCCGAGATCTCGCGGGCCTTGCCCAACCGCCCCGTCGACGTCGTCGTCGAAGGCACGAAGGTCAACGTCACCTGTGGCTCGAGCCGCTTCTCGCTGCTCACCATGCCGGTCGAGGACTACCCGGCGCTTCCGTCGATGCCGCAGGTGGTTGGCGTCATCTCCGGTGATGAGCTCACGGAGGCCGTCGCCCAGGTGTCGGTCGCGGCCAGCAAGGACGACACTCTCCCTCTTCTCACGGGCATCCGTGCTGAGCTCGAGGGTTCGACGATCACGCTGCTCGCGACCGACCGGTACCGCCTCGCGCTGCGGGAGCTTCCGTGGCGTCCGAACCAGACCGACATCTCGAATGTTGCGCTCGTTCGCGCTCGCACGCTGTCCGAGGTCGCCAAGTCGCTCGGGTCCTCGGGCGATGTCACGGTTGCGCTCTCGACGGGATCGGGTGTCGACCTCATCGGGTTCGAGGCGGGCGGCCGTCATACGACGTCGCAGCTGACCGACGGCGACTACCCGCCCGTGCGGCGGCTCTTCCCCGACGAGACGCCGATCCACGCGGTCGTCGCGACGTCGGCTCTCATCGAGGCCAGCAAGCGGGTGTCGCTCGTCGCGGAGCGCAACACACCCATCCGCCTCTCGTTCTCGGACGGCCAGGTGGTGCTCAACGCGGGCCAGGGCGACGACGCTCAGGCCTCCGAGGCACTCGAGGCGCTCCTCGTCGGCGAGGACATCTCTGTTGCGTTCAACCCGACGTTCCTGCTCGACGGGCTCGGCGCTCTCGGGACCGACTTCGTCCGTATGAGCTTCACGCACCCGAACAAGCCGGTCGAGTTCACAGGTCAGGACTCCCTCGACGGGGAGTCGAAGACCCACTACCGCTACCTGCTCGTTCCCATCCGCTTCGCGAGCTAGCACCCGGAGGGCCGGGTGTTCGTCTCCCACCTCTCTCTGCAGAACTTCCGCTCTTACGCACAGGTCGATCTCGAGCTCGAACCCGGGATCAACGCGTTCGTCGGTCCCAACGGACAGGGCAAGACCAACCTCGTCGAGGCTGTCGGGTATATCGCGACCCTCGGTTCGCACCGGGTCTCGACAGACGCTGCGCTCGTCCGGGCAGGCGAGGAGCGTGCCGTCGTCCGCACGCGCGTCGTGCGCGGCGACCGCGCCTCGACGATCGATCTTGAGATCAACGCGGGTCGAGCCAACCGGGCGCGCCTCAACCGATCGCCGGTCCCTCGGGTGCGCGACGTCGTGGGGATCCTGCGCACGGTGCTGTTCGCACCTGAGGATCTCGTCCTGGTCAAGGGTGACCCCGACGCGCGCCGGCGGTTCCTCGACGACCTCATGATCCTTGTGAGCCCGCGCCTTGCCGCGGTCCTTGGTGACTACGAGCGCGTGCTCCGGCAACGCTCGGCTCTTCTCAAGTCGGCAGGTGGGCCACGCCGGCGAGGGCGGCCGAGCGCGGGGGAGGAGTCCGCGTCACCTGACCTACGCACCCTCGACGTGTGGGACGCGAAGATCGCGTCCCTGGGTGCCGAGATCATCGCGGTCCGCCAGCGCCTCGTCGCTGGTCTCGCACCGTACGTCGCCCAGGCTTACGACCAGGTGAGCGCTGGGCAGGGGCGTGCTGAGATCACGTATCGCTCGAGCCTCGCTGCCGCCAGGAGCGACCAGAGGCCCGACGACGTCGCGGCGCCCGCCGGGCAGCCGTCCGAGCCTCAGACGCCCGCCGAGCTGGAGGTCCAGCTGATCGAGGCGATGGCCCAGCTCCGGCCCAAGGAGATCGAGCGGGGAGTGTGCCTCGTCGGGCCTCATCGCGACGATCTCGTTCTCACCCTTGGCGGCCTTCCGGCCAAGGGATATGCGAGCCATGGGGAGTCGTGGTCGTTTGCGCTCGCGCTGCGTCTCGCGTCGTACAACCTCCTCACCGAGGGTGTGGCGACCGAGGACGACCTCTGGATGAGCGACTCGCGCGAGGACGGCGAACCGGTTCTCATCCTCGATGATGTCTTCGCTGAGCTCGACGTCCGGCGGCGCGAGCGGCTCGCCGATCTTGTCGTCCAGGCGCGGCAGGTGCTCATCACCGCGGCCGTTCCGGCCGATGTTCCAGCCTCTCTCGTCGGTGCGCGGTTCGACGTCCTGGGTGGCGAGGTCACTCGTGGCGCCTGACGAGCCGGTGGAGCTCCCGCAGCCGCGCGGGGTGCCGGCGGTCGATCCTGACGGCCCTGCACCTGATGTGCGTGCTCTGGTCGGCCTGCCCCCGCCGCAGCAGGTCGCGAAGGAGGCGTTCAACCGGGCCCGGGCTGCGGCACGTGATCGCGGAGCACGGCCGGGCGTGACCTCGCGCTCGCCTCTCGCTGAGCAGCGGTCGGGGGCCCGCCCGGGGGGACGGGACCCGCAGCTGTTCGGGGACGTGGTCGGGAGGCTGCTCGCCGAGAGAGGCTGGAGCAAGGAGGTCTCGGTCGGCGGTGTCATCGGTCGGTGGCGTGAGGTGGTGGGTGACGAGATTGCCTCGCACGCGACCCCGGTGACGTTCGACGACGGTGTGCTCATCGTTCAGGCGGGCTCGACGGCGTGGGCGACCCAGCTCGAGTTTCTTCGACCCTCGATCCTGGGTCGGCTTGCTCAGGAGCTCGGCCAGGGGGTCGTCGAGGAGCTGAAGATCCTTGGTCCGGCGGCGCGGTCGTTCGCCCGTGGTCCACGTCGGGTCCGAGGCAGAGGCCCTCGGGACACGTGGGGCTAAGAAGTTATCCACAGACTCCTGTGGATGAGGCAGTGGAAGACGTGACGTGCCTGTGAAAATCGCTGTGGACAACGCGTCTGAGGCCTGAAAATCCGCCCGTGACAGGTAGACTGGACAGGTTGGGCCGGGCACGTGGCCAGACCCCGGTCACGGGGCCACCACAGACTCTCCCACCGACGCTCGCACGACGTCCCCCGATGGGGATTCCTGCGGGGGCCGGCCGATCCTGGCCGACCTCGCCGCAGGGGCCACGATTCGTCGCGGCCGCTCGGTACAGCGCCGTTGAGCATGGATTTTCCAGCGTCGAGCCGAGGAGTACCTCTTCCAGTGACTGATCAGCCGAGCACTCAGGACGCGGGACTCCCGACATCCTCAGCTCCCAGCTACGACGCCAGCTCGATCACGGTTCTCGAGGGCCTCGAGGCCGTGCGCAAGCGACCTGGCATGTACATCGGTTCGACCGGCGAACGTGGGCTTCACCACCTTGTCTACGAGGTTGTGGACAACGCTGTGGATGAAGCCCTCGCCGGCTTCTGCGACCACATCGAGGTCACCCTCCTGGACGACGGCGGCGTGCGCGTCGTCGACAACGGTCGTGGCATCCCAGTCGCCATGCACCCGACCGAGGGCCGCCCCACCGTTGAGGTCGTCATGACGATCCTTCACGCCGGCGGCAAGTTCGGTGGCGGTGGCTACGCAGTCTCCGGTGGTCTTCACGGGGTGGGAATCTCGGTCGTCAATGCGCTCTCGAGCCGGGTCGAGACCGAGATCAAGCGCGATGGTTTCACGTGGAACCAGTCCTTCGCAGACGGCGGCAAGCCGTTCGGTGAGCTCCGCCAGGGTGCTGCGACGACCGAGACCGGAACGTCCCAGACGTTCTGGGCCGACGCCACGATCTTCGAGTCGGTGATCTTCGACTTCGAGACCCTGCGCGCGCGCTTCCAGCAGATGGCCTTCCTCAACAAGGGCCTGCAGATCACGTTGACCGACGAGCGTGCGCTCGAGGTCGACGAGGACGAGCTCGCGACCGACGAGCAGCCCGAGAAGCCTCGCCACCGCGCCGTGACGTACCGCTATGACGAGGGCCTGACGGACTACGTCCGCCACCTCAACTCGACGAAGAAGATCGAGGTCATCCATCCGGAGATCATCGACATCGAGGCCGAGGACACCGAGCGACGGATCTCGCTCGAGATCGCGATGCAGTGGACGAGTGCCTACTCAGAGTCTGTGCACACGTACGCCAACACGATCTCGACGACTGAGGGCGGAACCCACGAAGAGGGCTTCCGCGCCGCACTCACCGGCCTGGTCAACCGCTACGCGCGGGCCAAGAGCCTGCTCAAGGACAAGGACGAGAACCTCACGGGCGACGACGTCCGCGAGGGGCTCACCGCCGTCATCTCGGTCAAGCTCGGCGAGCCCCAGTTCGAGGGCCAGACGAAGACGAAGCTGGGCAACACCGAGGCCAAGACGTTTGTCCAGACCATCGTCAACGACCGCCTCGGGGACTGGCTCGAGTCCCACCCGAACGAGGCACGCGACGTCATCCGCAAGGCAGTCCAGGCCTCTCAGGCCCGACTCGCCGCGCGCAAGGCCCGCGAGGCGACGCGCAAGAGCCTCCTCGGCTCGTCGTCGATGCCGGGCAAGCTCAAGGACTGCCAGTCGAACAAGCCCGAAGAGTCCGAGATCTTTATCGTCGAGGGTGACTCGGCAGGCGGCTCGGCCGTCCGCGGCCGCAATCCGTACAACCAGGCGATCATGCCGATCCGCGGAAAGATCCTCAACGTCGAGCGAGCCCGCCTCGATCGCGCCCTCGGCAACGCTGAGGTCCAGGGTCTCATCACGGCTTTCGGCACCGGGATCTCCGAGGACTTCGACATCGAGAAGCTTCGGTACCACAAGATCGTCCTCATGGCGGATGCCGACGTCGACGGCAAGCACATCGCGACGCTCCTGCTCACGCTGCTCTTCCGCTTCATGCGGCCGCTCATCGAGCAGGGGCACGTCTACCTCGCGCAGCCGCCGCTCTACCGCCTCAAGTGGTCGAACGCCCCGCACGACTACGTCTACTCGGACGAAGAGCGCGACCAGGCGCTCACAGCGGGTATCGCGGCCGGCCGGCGCATCCCCAAGGACAACGGGATCCAGCGTTACAAGGGTCTCGGTGAGATGGACTACTCGGAGCTGTGGGACACCACGATGGACCCCGAGCACCGCACGCTGCTCCAGGTGACCCTCGACGACGCGGCCACCGCCGACGAGGTCTTCTCGGTGCTCATGGGTGAGGACGTCGAACAGCGACGTTCCTTCATCCAGCGCAACGCCAAGGACGTGAGGTTCCTCGACATCTGACGGCCACCCGGCCACAGCTCAAGGAACATCCCGCAGGACCGGCCCAGCGCCGAGTGAAGGAACGAGACGGTGAGCGAGAACACCCCCGAGAACGGGACGACGAGCGACAACTACGACGTCGTCAACCACGGACGGATCGACCAGGTCGACCTCCAGCAGGAGATGCAGAAGTCGTTCCTCGACTATGCGATGAGCGTCATCGTCTCCCGCGCACTGCCCGACGTGCGCGACGGGCTCAAGCCCGTCCACAGGCGGGTGCTCTACGCGATGTACGACGGCGGCTACCGCCCCGACCGCGCATTCTCCAAGTGCACCCGCGTCGTCGGCGACGTCATGGGCAAGTACCACCCGCACGGTGACACGGCGATCTACGACGCCATGGTCCGCCTCGTGCAGGACTGGTCCCTGCGCTACCCGCTCATCTCCGGCCAGGGGAATTTCGGCTCCCCCGGCAACGATCCGGCCGCCGCCCCCCGTTACACCGAGTGCCGCATGGCGCCGCTCGCGATGGAGATGGTCCGGGACATCGACAAGGAGACCGTCGACTTCCAGGACAACTACGACGGCCGCACGCGCGAGCCCGTCGTTCTTCCGTCGCGTTTCCCCAACCTTCTCGTCAACGGCTCGGCCGGCATCGCCGTCGGTATGGCGACGAACATCCCGCCGCACAACATGCGCGAGGTCGCCGACGGTGTCCGCTGGCACCTCGCCCACCCCGAGGCGAGCCGCGAAGAGCTTCTTGAAGCACTCATCGGTGAGATCAAGGGCCCCGACTTCCCGACGGGCGCCTCGATCCTCGGCCGCCGCGGGATCGACGACATGTACCGCACGGGCCGTGGCTCCATCACGATGCGCGCGGTCGTCAACGTCGAGGAGATCCAGGGCCGGACGTGCCTCGTCGTCACGGAGCTGCCCTACCAGGTCAACCCCGACAACCTCGCAGCCAAGATCGCCGACCTCGTCAAGGATGGTCGCATCGGCGGGATCGCCGACCTCCGCGACGAGACCTCCGGCCGCACGGGCCAGCGCCTCGTCGTCGTGCTCAAGCGTGACGCCGTCGCCAAGGTCGTGCTCAACAACCTCTACAAGCACACGCAGCTGCAGGACACATTCGGTGCCAACATGATCGCGCTCGTCGACGGCGTGCCGCGCACGCTGTCGCTCGACGCGTTCATCCGTCACTGGACGACGCACCAGATGGACGTCATCGTGCGCCGGACGGCCTTCCTCCTGCGTGAGGCCGAAGAACGCGCTCACATCCTCACGGCCTACCTCAAGGCTCTCGACATGCTCGACGAGGTCATCGCCCTCATCCGCGCGTCGTCGACCGTCGAGGTGGCACGCGACGGGCTCATGGCTCTTCTCGACGTCGACGAGGTCCAGGCACGCGCGATCCTTGCTCTTCAGCTGCGCGCGCTCGCCGCGATGGAGCGTCAGAAGATCACGGACGAGCACGCCGACCTCATGACGCGGATCGCCGACTACAACGAGATCCTCGTGAGCGAGACGCGTCAGCGTCAGATCGTGGGCGACGAGCTCAACGAGACGGTCGGCAAGTTCGGTGACGAGCGACGCACGACGATCCTCCCCTTCGACGGCGAGGTCTCGATGGAAGACCTCATCGCCGAGGAAGAGATGGTCGTGACGATCACGCGCGGCGGCTACGTCAAGCGCACGCGCACCGACAACTACCGTGCTCAGAAGCGTGGCGGCAAGGGGGTGCGCGGGGCGCAGCTGCGCGAGGACGACATCGTCGACCACTTCTTCGTCACCTCGACGCACAACTGGCTGCTGTTCTTCACGAACTTCGGCCGCGTCTACCGGGCCAAGGCGTACGAGCTGCCCGAGGGCGGCCGCGACGCCAAGGGCCAGCACGTCGCGAACCTCCTCGCGTTCCAGCCCGACGAACGCATCGCCCAGGTCCTCGCGTTGCGCACGTACGAGGACGCGGAGTACCTCGTGCTCGCCACGCGCCGCGGGCTCGTCAAGAAGACCCGCCTGTCGGAGTACGACACGAACCGCACCGCGGGCCTCATCGCGATCAACCTGCGAGAGGACGACGAGGGCAAGGCCGACGAGCTCGTCTCGGCACGTATCGTCGAGTCCGTCGACGACGTCATCCTCGTGAGCCGCAAGGGTCAGTCGATCCGCTTCACCGCGAACGACGAGCAGGTCCGCCCCATGGGCCGCTCGACCTCGGGCGTCACGGGCATGAAGTTCCGTGACGACGACGACCTGCTCGCCATGGACGTCGTCCGTGACGACGCGTTCCTCTTCACCGTGACCGAAGGTGGGATCGCCAAGCGCACCCAGCTGACGGTCGACAACTACCGCCTCCAGGGGCGCGGTGGCCTTGGCATCCGCGTCGCCAACCTGCCTGAGCGCAACGGTGACCTGGTCGGAGCCCTCGTCGTCGACGAGGAGGACGAGGTGCTTGTCATCATGGAACGCGGCAAGATTGTGCGATCGGCCGTGAGCGGCATCAACCCGACCGGGCGCACGTCGCAGGGCGTGATCTTCGCCAAGCCCGACAAGAACGACCGCATCATCGCCGTGGCCCGCAACGAGGAGTCCTCGGTCGAGGAAGACGACGCGGCGCCGTCCGAGGACCGGATCGTCACCCCTGAGGAGGACGCCGTGACGGATGATGCGGGGCAGACTGGGACAACCGACGTCGAGGAGACCGACGTGACGGGCACCGAGGAGGACCGAGCGTGACCGAGAAGCAGGACGCCACACCGCCGGCGATCACACCGAAGACCCCGTCGCCACGCCCCGATGCGGTCAAGGAGACGAAGCCCGTTCCAGCGCCTCAGTCGGCCGAGCCTGCTCAGGCGTGGCCTGCAGGGACGGGCGCGGGCGGGACGAGCGCTCCGGCCAGCACGGCGGCCACCGCGCGCGCGGCCCGTGACGCCGACGCCGAGATCACCGACGACGAGATCGACTATGCGCCGCGCAAGGTGCGGCTCACGCTGTCGCGGATCGACCCGTGGTCGGTCATGAAGATGTCGTTCCTGCTCTCGATCGCTGTCGGCATCATGATCGTCGTCGCGGCATTCGTGTTCTGGTACGCGCTCAACGACCTCGGCGTCTTCACGTCGATCGACGAGACCATCCGGAAGATCGTCGGAACCGAGTCCGAGCTCGACATCCTCCAGTACGTCGAACGCGACCGTGTCGTCTCGATGGCCATGGTCATCGCGGTCATCGATGTGGTGCTTCTCACGGCCCTCACGACGATCGGAGCGTTCCTCTACAACGTCGTCGCGGCCCTCGTGGGCGGCGTGCACATGACGCTCACGGACGACTGAGAGACACATCACGGGACGGCCCGGCACCTCGTTTTGGAACGAGGGCTGTTGCTGGGGTAGTCTCGGTGCGCTGCCGTCGCGGGGAAACCCGCAGCGTGCGGTGACGGGCCCATAGCTCAGGCGGTTAGAGCGCTTCGCTGATAACGAAGAGGTCGGAGGTTCAAGTCCTCCTGGGCCCACGGAAGTACCCCTCAAGGAGGTTGTCCAATGAAGAAGCTTCTTCTCGTCGCCGTGGTTGCGACGGTCGGGTACTACGCCTGGCGGAAGTACTCGGAAGAGACAGCGGGCAGAGATCTTTGGGCAGAGGTCGCCGACACCTTCGAGTGAGGCGCTCCACGGGGCCATGGCGCAATTGGTAGCGCACCTGCTTTGCAAGCAGGGGGTTGGGGGTTCGAGTCCCCCTGGCTCCACCACACAACAGACGAAGCCTTGTTCCGCAGCTGCGGAACAAGGCTTCGTGCGTTGACGGCTGTGTGCGTCGACGGACGCGGAAGCCTGGGGCCGCTGTCCCCCCGCGCTGGGTAGGCTGACCGGGATCTGACACGCACATCCTTAGGAGCAGCACGTGCCTACGCCTCGCCTCGTCGCCTTCGACCTCGACGACACCCTCGCGCCGTCGAAGTCTCCTCTCGACACCCGCATGGTCGAGCTCCTGCTCGCACTGCTCGAGCGCGTTCCCGTATGCATCATCTCGGGCGGTCAGATCGCCCAGTTCCGTATGCAGGTCCTCGAGCGCCTCGGCGACGTCGACCCCGCACTCCTCGAGCGCCTCCACCTCATGCCGACGTGCGGCACGCAGTACTGGCGGCACCGGGAGGGGGAGTGGCACCAGGAGTACGCCGAGAACCTCACCGACGACGAGAAGCAGCGCGCTCTGACGGCCGTCGAGGGCGAGTCTCGCCGCCTCGGCCTGTGGGAGTCCGAGACCTGGGGACCGATCCTCGAGGACCGTGACTCGCAGATCACGTTCTCGGCGCTCGGCCAGGCCGCACCCGTGGCGGCCAAGGCGGCGTGGGATCCGGACGGCACACGCAAGGCCACCCTCGCTGACGCTGTCGCCGCGCTCGTCCCCGATCTCGAGGTTCGCTCAGGCGGCTCGACCTCCGTCGACATCACCCGCAAGGGCATCGACAAGGCGTACGGCATGGCGCGCCTCGAGACGCTTGCCGCCGTGCCGCTCGACGACATGCTCTTCGTCGGTGACCGTCTCGACGAGGGCGGGAACGACCGGCCCGTCCTCGACATGGGCGTGCGCTGCCACGCTGTCGAGGGTTGGGAGGACACCGCCGAGTTCCTCACCGAGCTCATCCCCAGCCTCCCGCAGGGCTGAGCGTCCCGGCAGGCTGAGCGACCCGGCAGACTGAAGACCCCGTCGGGTGCTGAACAGAGCATGTCGGCGCCACACGCGACGATGGCCGCCCCTCGGGGCGGCCATCGTCGTTCTTCAGGGTGTGCTCACGCGTCAGGTGCAGGCGGCTTGGGTGTCGCCTTGCGTGGGGCGCGCGGCTTGGGCGTCTCGGTATTCTCCGCGCCAGCGTCGCTGGCCTTGGCCGACTCGGCCCGCTTCGCAGTGCCGCCGGACCGTGGTGCCTCGGCAGTCGCGGGTGCCGCCGCGTCGTCGGCTGCGGTGTCAGCGGCAGCCGGGGCGGCCGGCTTGGTGCTGACCGGCGGCGTGACCGCCTCGACCGTCTCGGCCACGGCCTCGACCGCGTCGTCGTCGGCCTTGGGGTTTGACGCCGCAGCAGCAGCGACCGTCGCAGCGACCTCTCCGCCCGAGCTCGCGGGGCTCGTGGCGGTCTCTGCCGCGCCGGGCTTCGACGCAGACGCCTCAGCCTCGGCCGAGGCGTCGTCGAGCGCGTCAGCGAAGACCGAGGTGTCGACCTTCTCCCACGGCTCGGCCCACGGGTCGACCTCGGGCTGGGACTTCTTCCACACGACGTACGCGCCACCGGCGGCAGCTGCGGTCCCCGCGACCCACCAGAACGCCTTGCCCTTGCCCGACGACTTCTCGGCCTTCGCCGCAAGGTTCGCCGCTGCGCCGGAGAGCGAGTCCGAGCCGTGCCCGGCCGCGTCCTGAGCCTTCGACGCGAGCTTCTCGACGATCCCGCCGTCGGTCGCGTCGTCGGCGACCCGAGCGAGAAGGTCAGCGGTCGACGCTGCTGCCGCACCAGACTTCTCGGCTGCGGTCGCTGCAGCAGCGTTGAACGCCTGCACGAGACGGGGCAGGTACTCGTCCACGACCTTGTCGTGGGCCGTGTCGAGAGCTGGGCGAGCCTTCACGGCCGCCGCCTCGACGCGTGGGGCGGCCGCCTGGACCGTCTCGTCCCACACCTTCTCGATGCGGGGCGTGAGCCATTCCTTGAATGCCTCGAGACGCGGGGCGCTCCACACGACGGCGTCCTGCGCCGCGACCTTGGCCCGCTCGGCGAGAACTCCCGCGACGTGCGCTGCCTGCTCGGCCGCGTCACCTACTGCAGCGGCGGCTGAGGCCGCCTGCTCCTTGACCCTCTCGGAGTCAATCCCGTCAAGGGTCTCCTTGGCTTGGTTGCGGATGCCGCCGAGCATGGTGCCTCCTGTGATTGCGGTGACAAGGTGTGCTGGTCCTACTGTGCCACCGTTCGGGGTCTCACCGCGACGGCTCAGGACTCCCGTCCGGCGCCGGTTTCGTGGGAGGATGAGCCCATGTTCGCAACCCTGCACACCTCCGCGGGCGACATCCGCGTCGAGCTGTTCCCGAACCACGCGCCAAAGACCGTCGAGAACTTCACCGGACTTGCGACCGGTTCGAAGACCTGGACGAACCCGACGACGGGCTCTCCGTCGAACGAGCCGTTCTACGACGGCCTCATCTTCCACCGCGTCATTCCCGGCTTCATGATCCAGGGCGGCTGCCCGCTCGGGACTGGCACGGGCGACCCCGGCTACAAGTTCGACGACGAGATTCACCCCGAGCTCGACTTCTCCAAGCCGTACCTGCTCGCCATGGCGAACGCCGGCACGCGTCGCAACCCGCTCACGGGCAAGCCTGAGGGGACGAACGGCTCGCAGTTCTTCATCTCCGTCGACCCGACGCCGTGGCTCACGGGCAAGCACACGATCTTCGGTGAGGTTGCCGACGACGCCTCTCGCAAGGTCGTCGACGCGATCGCGGCAACGCGCACCCGCCCGGGTGACCGACCGGTCGAGGACATCACGATCAACAGCGTGAGCCTCGAGGACTGACCTCCTCGTCCTGCACGTTCCGAGAGCCGCCGTACACCCCAGGATGCCCGCATGAGCGACAACGTCCAGACGGGGGGTGCGGCGGCTCCCGTCTGCCCGCGCCACCCCGACCGCCCTTCGTACGTCATGTGCCAGCGGTGCGGCCGTCCCGCCTGCATCGACTGCCAGCGTCCCGCGGCGGTCGGTGTGCACTGCGTCGACTGCGTCGCTGAGCAGGCGCGCCGGGCGCCGGTGACCCGGACCATCCTTGGCGCGCGCGCGGGTGACGAGCGTCCCGTCATCACGATCGTCCTCATCGCGATCTGCGTCGTCAGCTACGTTCTGCAGCGCAGACTCGGCGTTCAGTGGACGGGGCCTCTTGAGATGGCTCCTGTGCTCGGCGCGCGTGAGCCCTGGCGGCTCCTCACGGCGACCTTCCTCCATGTTGACTCGATCGCCCACATCGCCTTCAACATGATTGCCCTGTGGTCGGTCGGTCCGACCCTTGAGCACGTCCTCGGGCGCGGCCGCTTCCTCAGCCTGTATCTGTTGTCGGCCCTGGGCGGCTCAGTGGCGGTCGTGTGGCTCGCGGACCCGCTGACATCCGAGTGGAACACGGCCGTGCGTGGTGCCTCGGGCGCGGTCTTCGGCCTCTTCGGCGCGTTCGTCGTCGTGCTGCGTCGCTTCGGCCGGGATGCGTCTCAGGTCTACGTCGTCATCGCCCTCAACGTCGTCATCGGCTTCGTCATCCCTCGGATTGCATGGGAGGCGCACCTCGGTGGCTTTGTCGTCGGGGCCGCCGTCACTGCCGCGTTCGCCTACGCTCCGCGCGAGCGCCGGCACCTGTGGGCGTTCGTCGTGCCGATCGTCGGAACGGTGGCGCTCGTGGCGGCGGTGTCGCTGCGGTTCGCGACGGTCCCGGAGTGGACGCCCGTCGGGGACATGTTCCTGCCTCCGCCGGGATACACGGACTCTGCGCCAGCGGATCCGCGGCACTCCGAGCTGTGGAAAACTCCGGTCGTCTGACGGGCCTCACGGGTTCTCCACAGCGTTACTCACAGCTGTGGAACTACAAGGGTGTAGTTATCCACAGCGTTGTCCACCGGTGGGGACAGTCTGTCCACGACCGTGCCCGTCACGGGCCGGGACGCAGAACGTCCCCGGCACCCAGAGGTGCCGGGGACGTGAGATCAGGCTGCGTGAGAGAGGGCCCGCCTACCGCCAGCGCGTCGTCAGACCGAAGCCCGCAATGAGGAAGGCGAAGCCCACACCGAGGTTCCAGTTGCCGTTGATGTTGAACGCCTCCTGGAACGGGATCGGCCAGCGCATCGATGACAGGTACGCGACGACGACGTAGACGAGGCCGAAGATCATGAGGCCGAGCATGGTCGGCACGAGCCACGGCGGGTTGACGCCGGCCTTGCGTGCCTTCTCGCGAGCCTCCTGCTTGAGCTGCTTGTCGAGCGAGGCAGCCTTCTTCTTCGCAGCGGGCGGGACAACAGCCTTCTTCTCGGCAGCTGCCGCGGACGGCTCATTCTCGGACGGCTTCGGATCGGACACGGCGCGAGGCTCCTGTCTGGACGGTGGGACCGGGACCCAGCAGTCCCGCGACACGGCATAGCCTAGTGCCCGGGCGGCCCAACGCCCCGCGCACACCCGGAGGCGAGACTCATGAAGAGCGGAGAAGCCGCCGCACGACGCCTGCAGCGAGCCCCCGTCGTCGTCATGCTCGTGCTCGCGCTCGCCGGGCTCCTGTTCACCTCCTCGGCGCGGCTCGCCCGCAGCCAGGGCGAACGCCACCCCGAGAACCTCGCGCAGCTCATCGAGGTCGAAGAAGACCGCGTGCGCGAGATCGAGCAGACCGTCGACGAACTCGACGAACAACTCGCGCGCGTCGTCCCTGTGACGGGGCCCGACGTCGACGAAGCCGCCTACCTGCGCGACGCCGTCGCCGCAGGCTCGATCGCGGTCACCGGCCCCGGCGTGCGCGTCGCCCTCGACGACGCCCCGCCCCAGCCCGCCGGCTCGACGCTCCCCGCCGACGCGCTCGTCGTCCACCAGCAAGACCTCGAGGCCGTCATCAACGCCCTCTGGGCCGGTGGAGCCGAAGCCATGACCCTCCAAGGCCAGCGGGTCCTCACGACCACCGCGTTCCGCTGCGTCGGCAACGTCCTCTCGCTGCACGGCCGGGTCTACTCCCCGCCCTACGTCGTCGAGGCGATCGGCGACCCTGCAGCGCTCCTCAGTGCGCTCGATGCGGCCCCCGAGATCGCGACGTACCGACAGTGGGTCGACGCCGTCGGCCTCGGCTGGGACGTGAGCACGCCCGCCACGCTCGACCTCCCCGCGCGCACGGTCGCGAGCCTCGAGCACGCGTACCTGCCCGACGACGTCGATGCGTTCGGGTGACCGAGCGTGGACCACGTCACGCCCACGGCCCGAGCCACGGCATGATGGGAGCACGACCCACCCCGTCCACCCAGGAGACGCCGTGACGCGCATCCTCGTCGTCGACAACTACGACTCGTTCGTCTACACGATCGTCGGCTACCTCGACCAGCTCGGAGCCGAGACGACCGTCGTCCGCAACGACGCCGTCCCCGAACCGGACGCGTGGGACTACGACGGCGTGCTTGTCTCACCCGGACCGGGAACCCCCGCCCAGGCAGGAGCAAGCCTCGACGTCATCCGCGCATGCGCCGCACGTCACCTGCCCATGCTCGGCGTGTGCCTCGGTCACCAGGCCCTCGGCGAGGCGTTCGGCGCAACGGTCACGCACGCGCCCGAACTCATGCACGGACGCACGAGCCTCGTCGAGCACGACGACGCGGGCGTGCTCGACGGCCTCCCGCACCCCTTCACAGCGACGCGCTACCACTCCCTCGCCGTCGTCCCCGAGACGATCCCCGACGAGCTCGAGGTCACGGCGCGGACAGCCAACGGGATCATCATGGGGCTCCAGCACCGCGAGCTGCCCCTGCACGGGGTGCAGTTCCACCCGGAGTCGGTCCTCACCGAAGGCGGCCACAGGCTCTTCGCCAACTGGCTCGCCCTCGCCGGCCTCAAGGACGCCGTCGAACGCTCCGCGGGACTCGCGCCGCTCGTGCGGCTCTAGCTGACAGGAACGAGGCCCGGGCGGCTAGGTCCGCGCGCTCACCGTTCAATGACGCGAGCTCCCGACCGTGAGGTCGGAAGCTCGCGTCATGTGGTCACATCTCAGCCGTTCTGGTCGCCCTCGTCGCCAGTGGGCTCGGTCGTCGGGTCGGCCGTCGGCTCCGTCGTCGGGGTCTCGGGCTGGGGGCCCGGGCCCTTCGAGACGTAGATGACGACCGTGTCGCCCTCTTCGGCGGCGGTCCCAGCCGTGGGTGCGCGGAACACCGTCCCAGCGACCTGCTCGAAGGACTGCTCCTCGATGACGTCAGCCTTGAGGTTGCGCTCGGCGAGCGCCTGCTCAGCCTCGGCGCGCGTCATCCCGACGAGGTTCGCGGGAACGACGACGGCCTCGGGCTCGGGCTCACGCGCGATCGTGATCGCGATGACCGTGCCGTGCACGACCTGACCCGCCGCGGGAGCCTGCGTGAGGACGGTGCCTGGCTTCGCCTCGGCCGACTCCTCGGACTCGTACGACGCGGACACGCGCGGGTTCTCGCTGAAGAACTTCTCGACGTCCTTGCGCTTCATCTCGGTGAAGTCCGGGACGTCAACGTTGCCGTTCGAGATGAACAGGACGATCTTGTCGCCCTTGCTCACTGCCTCGCCCGCCTCGGGGTCGGACTTCGTCACGCGGTCGCGCTCGATCGTCCCGCTCGGCTCGGTCTTCGTCGAGTCGACGAGGAGACCCGCATCCTTGAGCGCCTGCGTCGCCCGGGTCTGGTCGAGCCCGGCGAGGTCAGGGACCTCCGTGGCGCCAGGGCCTGAGGAGAACCACACCGTCACCGACGTGCCCTCGGGAACGGACGTGCCCTCGCCCGGCTCGGACCGCAGCGCCGTGTCGCGCGGCTCGACCGACTCCTCCAGCTGCTGCACGAGCGTGAGCTTGGCTGCGTCGAACTCCGACTTCACCTCGGCCCGCGTCTTGCCGACGACGGTCGGCACCGCGACGTTCTTGACGTCGGGCTCCTTGTCGCCGCCGAGCAGGGTGATGAGGAGGAACGCCACGACCGCGACGACCGCGATCGCCACGAGAGTCCAGATGAGCGTCCGACGACGACGGTCCTCGGGAGGCGCCGTCGCGACCGCCTGCGTCGCGGTGACCGGAGAGGAGCTCGGTGCGGGGAAGCCCGTCGCGCCAGTGCCCGCTCCGGTGGGCGCCCAGGCATTGCCCGCGGGCGCCGCGGGCGGCTGCTGCGGGAAGGCCTGCGTCGCAGCGGCGCCGAAGACCTGCGTCGCGGAGTCGTCGACCGACGGGATCGCCGCAGCGGCCGCCGCGACCGTCGCGATGCCCGCGGCCTCGACATGACCGCCGTGGATCGCGGCCTCGAGGTCCGCGCGGAACTCTGCAGCCGAGCCGTAACGGTCGACCCGCGACTTCGCGAGCGACTTGAGCACGACACGGTCGAGGGTCTCGGGGATGTCGCTGGCGAGGCTCGACGGTCGGGGCGGCGCCTCTTGGACGTGCTGGTAGGCGACGGCCACCGGCGAGTCACCCTGGAACGGCGGACGCCCCGTGAGGAGCTCGAAGAGCAGGCACCCGGCCGAGTAGAGGTCCGAGCGCGCGTCGACGGACTCGCCACGCGCCTGCTCGGGCGAGAGGTACTGCGCGGTCCCGATGACCGCCTGCGTCTGCGTCATGGTCGCAGCGGAGTCCGCGACGGCGCGCGCGATGCCGAAGTCCATGACCTTGACCGCGCCCGTCGGCGTGAGCATGACGTTCGCGGGCTTGATGTCGCGGTGGACGATCCCGGCGTGGTGGGAGTACTCGAGGGCCGAGAGCACCCCGGAGGCGATCTCGACCGCTTCATCGATGGGGACCGCGTGCCCTGTGCGCAGGATGTCGCGCACCGTGTGACCCTCGACGTACTCCATGACGATGAACGGCACGTGCTGGACGGTGCCCGACGCCTCTGTGTACGTCTCTTCGCCCGTGTCGTACACCGCGACGATCGCCGGGTGGTTGAGGGCTGCGGCCGACTGCGCCTCGCGGCGGAAGCGTGCCTGGAAGGACGGGTCGCGTGCCAGGTCGGAGCGGAGGATCTTGATCGCCACCGTGCGGCCCAGGCGAGCGTCATGCCCGATGTGAACCTCGGCCATGCCGCCGCGGCCGATCAGCTCGCCAACCTCGTAGCGTCCGGCAAGGATACGGCGTGCCTCGTGATCCACTAGTCGTCCTTCGTCGTCGGGGGGACCACCTTGTGGCCCCGGGCCGCTTGCGCGGCCACGGCAATCTTGTCATCAGTTCGCAGCGTTGTGCCGCCGGGACCGTGGAGCAGTCCCGGCAACGGGATGAGGAGAGCGGCAGCCGCTGGTCCTGCCGCACCCGTGAGGATCGACGCGATGACAATGACCCCCACGAGGACGACGAGCCCGACGAGCGGCCACGAGAGACTACCGAACCGCAGGCCCGTCGTCAGTCGGCGCGCCCCGCGCGGACTGGCCGGCGCCGGCGGAGGCGGGGGCACAGGCATTCCTGAGGCCGCGCGACGAACGGTCGGTGAGGTGGTGCCTGTGGGCGACCAGCCAGGAAGAGCCGGGGGTGCGCCGGGAACCGGCGGAACGGGGGGAGCGGGGCGAGGCATCGGCTGTGCGGCCGGGACGGCGAGACCCGCCGTGGCGGTCGGAGAAGCCGGACGCAGCGTGCTCGGGCGTGTCGCCTGGTGCGCCGCGGCCCCGGATGCCCACGGCGCAGCAGGGGCCGGCGGAGGAGGTGCAGGAGCGACGGGAGCACCCGCGGACGGCGCGCTCCGTCGTCGCATCGGGGCGAGCTCGGCGTCGGGCGGCAGCTCGATCGCGGTGCGTGGCGCCGGAGCCTCCGGACGCCGGCGAAGCACTGCGCGCGTCGCTGCGGACCCAGGGACGACGAAGGGCTGCGCCACTGCCGCGCCCGCAACCGCGCCGCTTGCCACGTCGGGCGTCACGGGCGCGGAGACCGCCGGCCGTGCGTGCAGCTCACGACGCGTCCGCGGAGCGAACGACGGTGGCATGGGCGACGGTGGCACGGCGGCCGCCGGCGCGGACACCGCCGGCGCGGAGGCTGACGACGTCGAGGGGACCGAGGCCCCGGAGCCCGAGACCCCGTGACGCGTGACCCGCTCCGTGAGGTGGCCGAGCGGGTCAAGCTCAGCAAGACGACCCAGCTCATCGATCCGCAGCGCAAGCGCGGCCGCCGACCGCGGCCGCTTCTCAGGGTCCTTCTCGAGCATCTGCATGACGAGGGTGCCGAGGCCCTTGTGGATCGTTGACGGGAGCGGTGGAACCGCCTCGTTGACGTGCGCGACCGCGATGTCGACCGCGGTCGCCCCCGTGAAGGGCCGGTGCCCGACGAGGGACTCGTACGCGACGATGCCGAGCGCGTAGATGTCGGACGCGCCCGTCGCGGGCCGACCGATGGCCTGCTCGGGCGAAAGGTACTGGGCCGTGCCCATGACCATGCCCGTCGCGGTCATCGGAACCTGGTTGGCTCCGAGCGACACCCCGAAGTCGGTGATCTTCACCGTCGAGCCGTGCTCGAGCAGGATGTTGCCCGGCTTGACGTCCCGGTGGACGACGCCACCCACGTGGGCCGCATGGAGGCCGCGCGCGGCCTGCGACAGGATCGGCAGGAGGCGTCGCAGCGGCAGCACCGGCTCGCGTTCGAGGAGATCGCTCATGGGCTCACCGACGACGAGCTCGAGGATGAGATATCCCGAGCCGTTCTGCTCGCCGTAGTCGAAGAGCTGGGCGATGTTCTCGTGGCTGAGACCCGCGGCGTTCCGCGCCTCGGTGCGGAGCCGCTCGAGGAAGTCCTCGTTGCCCGCGTACTCCTCCTTGAGGACCTTGGCCGCGACGTCGCGCGCGAGCGACTGGTCGTGAGCGACCCACACCTCGCCCATGCCGCCGACGGCGATCTGGCGGACGAGACGGTACCGGTCGCCGAGCACGAGCCCCGCGCCCGGCCTCATCGCAGACCTGCCTGCAGCACCTTGCGGGCGATCGGTGCGGCGACCGCACCGCCCGTCGCCTCCGAACCCATCGACCCGCCGTGCTCGACGACGACCGCCACCGCGATGCGCGGGTTGTCCGCGGGAGCGAACCCTACGAACCACGCGTGAGGCGCAGCCTCCTTGGTCGTCTGCGCAGTACCCGTCTTGCCCGCGACCTTCGTCCCCGCGATCCGGGCCGACGTGCCGGTGCCCGAGTCGACGACGTCGACCATCATCGCCGTCAGGGTGTCGGCCGTCTGCCGAGACACCGCGCGGCCAAGGTTGACGGGCTCGGCGTCGGACACGATGTCGAGGTCGGCGTCCCGGACACGCTCGACGAGATACGGCTCGAACCGCTCGCCGCCGTTGGCGATCGCCTGGGCGACCGACGCCATCTGGAGCGGCGTCGCCGCCACGTCCATCTGACCGATCGAGCTGAGAGCGAGCTCAGGCGGCGTCAGCGCGTCAGGGAACCGCGACACCGCGACCGTCTGCGGGATGGCCATGCGCTGCGTGAAGCCGAACGCCTCAGCAGTCGTCCGCAACGCATCCTGCCCGACCGCGAGCCCGAGCTCGGCGAACGCGGTGTTGCACGAGATGCGCAGGGCGTCCGCGAGCGTCTGCTCGCCCGAGGCGGCGCAGCGCGAACCGCCGAAGTTCTGCAGGACGGACGACGACTGGGGGAGCGTGAACGTGTCCGGCGCCGGGATCATCGTGTCGGCGCGGTACGAGCCGGACTCGAGGGCCGCGGCTGCCGTGAGCAGCTTGAACGTCGATCCCGGTGGGTAGAGCGACGCGATCGCGCGGTTGCGCAGGGGGTTGCCGTCGTCGGCGAGAAGCTCCTGATACGCCTCGTTGACCTTCTTCGACCGGTGACCGGCGAGGACCGCCGGGTCGTACGACGGGGTCGAGACCATGGCGAGGATCGCCCCCGTCTCGACGTCGAGCGCGACGACAGCACCGCGCTGCTTGCCGAGCGCAGCGGTCGCCGTCTCCTGAAGCGTGCGGGAGAGCGTGAGCTCGACCGAGCCACCACGCTGCTGGTGACCCGTGACGAGGTCTTGGAGACGACGCAGGAAGAACGAGTCCGCGGTGCCGTTGAGCACGTCGTTCTTGGCGCGCTCGATCCCGTCGCGGCCGAAGACGATCGAGAAGTACCCGGTGACGTGCGAGAACAGCGGCCCGTCCGTGTACGTGCGCTGGTAACCGAACGCGTCGTCGGACTCGACGGACGACACGACTGCGTCACCGCCGACGATGATCGGCCCGCGTGAGACGCCGAACTCGCGGTAGATCGACCGGACGTTGCGCCCGTCCGCGTTGAGCGAGGGAGCCTCGCGTACCTGGATGTTCGTGGCCGCGACCATGAGGGCGAGCAGCAGGACGACGGCGACGGTCGACAGACGGCGGATCGCGGAGTTCACGAGATCACCTCGGTCGGGTGCGAGTCGGGTGTCGTCGGCCCACTGCCCGTGGGTTCGAGCTTGCCGTCGGCGTCGTCGGGCTCGTCGTCCGCGTCGTGGATGACGGGCGCGGCCCCGCCGCGCACGGGAAGCGGCGCGGGACGCCGCGCAGCGTCCGAGATCCGCAGCAGGAGCGCAACGATGATCCAGTTCGCCAGGAGCGAGGACCCGCCGTAGGCGAGGAAGGGGGTCGTGAGGCCCGTGAGCGGGATGACCCGCGTGATGCCCCCGACGACGACGAAGACCTGCCACGCGATGACGAACGACAGACCCGACGCGAGGAGCTTGCCGAACCCGTCGCGTACCCCGATGGCGGTGCGGAACCCGCGCTGCACGAGGACGACGTACAGCATGATGATCGCGAGCAGGCCTGTGAGCCCGAGCTCCTCACCGAGGGCCGCGATGATGAAGTCCGACTCGGCGAACGTCACGAGCTCCGGGTTCCCCTGGCCCCAGCCCGCGCCCATGAGGCCGCCCGAGGCAAGACCGAACAGCCCTTGCACGAGCTGGTAGGAGCCACCCGGCGCGCGGTCGTAGATCGCCGGATCCATGGGGTTGAGCCAGACGTCGAACCGCGCAGCGACGTGGCCGAAGGTCTGCGCGGCGAGCGCCGCGCCGCCCGCGAACAGCACCATGCCGATCGCGATCCACGAGATCCGCTCGGTCGCGACGTAGAGCATCGCGACGAACAGCCCGAAGAGCAGCAGGGACGTGCCGAGGTCGCGCTGGAGCACGAGGATCGCGAGGCTCACGGCCCACACGACGATGATCGGACCAAGATCCCGGGGTCGAGGAAGCTGCACGCCCAGGACCCGCGGACCGGCGAGCGCGAGCGTGTCGCGGTTCGTCACGAGGTAGCCGGCGAAGAAGATCGCCAGGGCGATCTTCGCGAGCTCTGCGGGCTGGAGCGAGAACCCTGCGAGGGAGATCCAGATGCGCGCGCCGTAGTTCGACACCCCCAACCCGGGCACGAACGGCAGCACGATGAGCGCGAGCGCCGCCACCATCGCCACGTAGGCGCGCTTGCGCAGCCTGCGGTGGTCACGAAGGACGAGGAGGACCGCTGCGGCCGCAAGGACGCCGACGGCCGTGATCCCGAGCTGCTTGGACGCGAGCTCGGAGCTCCGCCCGGCCGCCTGGTCAGCCAGGTCGAGCCGGTGGATCATCGCGAGGCCGAGCCCGTTGAGCGCGACCGCGATCGGGAGGATCACCTGGTCGGCGAACGGCGCGACCTTGCGGACGAGCACGTGAAGCACTGCGGCGAGAACGACGAGCCCGGCCGTGCGCACGTAGAAGTCGGCGGGCAACGACCCATGCATCGCCAGCTCGACCTGCGCGTACGCACCCATGCCGAGGACGACCGCGCCGACGAGGAGCCCGAGCTCTCTCGCGCGACCCGTCCTCGGGGTTCCGGGCTCGACGGTCGCCATCACTCGACCTTGGGTGCGGGCGTCACTGGGTTGCCCCGGACGTGGGCGCCGTCGTGGTGGTCGCCGCCGGCGTCGTCGGCTGGACCGGCGCGCTCGGGTCGAGCGTCGGGGTCACGGTGGGCGCGACGGCGGGTGGCGTGGGCGAGACTGCCTCGACCGCGAGCGACAGGGCGTGCGTGTGCGCGGCGACGAACGACGGCTGGTGGATGGTCGCGCGCAGGCGGTCCGCCTTGAACGGGTCGAGGTCGGCCACCTGCGTCTCGGTCGTCATGACGACGTGCGAGAGAGGTAGCGGGCCCAGGTCCTGCGGGATGCCCCGGAAGATCGCGACACGGCCGCCGTCGATCCCGAGGTAGTACTGCGTCTGCGTCCACGCATAGGCGCCCCAGCCGGCACCGCCGAGCACGGCAACGATGACGAGGGTCCACACGATGCGTGCGAGCGTGCGACGACGACGCTGGGGGATCGCGGACGTGTTGGCCTCGAGCTCGTCGTCTGCCGCGTCGTCGTCCGGGGCGGACGCCTCGTCCTCAGCCGCGGCTGCCGTCGCCGCGACGAGCGCGGCGGCCTTCGCGGCAGGGCTCTCAGCCGCGGCGGACGGGAGGTTCCGCTCGACGGCTGCGGCTCCCGCGACCTCGATCCCGGACGTGGGCGTGACCCCGTCGGGAAGATCGTCGGTCGCGAGAACGTCGGCGACGATGCACGTGATGTTGTCCGGGCCGCCCGCGCGCAGCGCGAGCTGGACGAGCCGCTCGGTGCACAGACCCGGATCGTCGATGTCAGCGAGCGTCGAACGCATCGTGTCGTGAGAGACGTAGCCCGAGAGGCCGTCCGAGCACAGGAGCCAGCGGTCGCCGGGCCGTCCCTCGCGGACGGAGAGATCGGGACGCAGCCCGAGCCCGAAGTCGCACAGGACCCGCATGACGACGGAGCGCTGAGGGTGGACCTCGGCCTCCTCGGGCGTGATCTTGCCCGTGTCGACGAGGTGCTGGACGAACGTGTGGTCGGTCGTCACCTGCGTGAGCTCGCCGTCCCGCAGCAGGTAGGCCCGGGAGTCGCCCATGTGGGCCATCGCGAGCATCGAGCCCGCACGCAGGATCGCGGTGATCGTCGTCCCCATGCCGGAGAGCTCCGGCTCGGCCGTCGACCTCGCGACGAGCGCTTCCTGCGCGTTGTCGATCGCCCGCTCGAGCTCGGTCACCGCGTCGTCCGCGCCGAACGAGTCATCATTGAGGGGCGCAAACGTCGCCACCGCGATCGATGAGGCGACGTCCCCGCCCGCGTGGCCCCCCATGCCGTCGGCGACGACGAGCAGGTTCGGGCCGGCGAATCCGGAGTCTTGGTTGTTCGATCGCACGAGCCCGACGTCTGAGCGAAGGGCGTAGCGCAATGCGATGGGCACGGGGGTCACCTCTGCAGCTCGAGGAAGCTCTGACCGATACGCACGGCGGTGCCGACCGGGAGGATCTGGGGCTCGGCGAGGCGTTCCGGGCCGATGAACGTGCCGTTCGTCGAACCGAGATCCTCGACGACCCAGTGGTCGCCCTGGGGGAAGATCCGTGCATGGCGCGAGGACGCGTAGTCGTCGTCGAGGACGAGGGTGCATGCGGCCGCGCGGCCGATAAGGATGGCCGACTCCGTCAGCGGGATCGTCGTGCCGGCAAGATTGCCCTCGGTGACGACGAGGCGCGTCGGGCGGGCCTCCGTCTGCCGGGGCCGAGGCTCGGAGCTCTCGGCCGACCTGGCCGACGTCGTCGGGCGGCGTGTGCGGTGCTCCGTGGCCCGGGTCGAGACCCGCGTCCCGTAGATGTCGCGACGCAGCACGCTGATGGCGACGAGGACGAACAGCCACAGCGCGGCCAGGTAGCCCAGCCTGAGCAGGGTGATCGTCAGCTCGCTCATGAGTGTGTCGTCACCGGTCCTGGTTGTCGGCTGGGGAGGTCCCTGTCCAGAACATGATCCTGGTGCGGCCGATCGTGAGGGAGTTGCCGTCGAGCAGCGTGGCGGCGGGAACCTGATGGCCTTCGACGAACAGTCCGTTGGTCGAGCCGAGATCTGTTGCGACGACGCCGTCGGACGTGATGCGGATCTCGAGGTGCCGGCGGCTCACGCCGGGGTCGTCGACGACGATGTCTGCCTCGGAACCGCGCCCGATGACCGTGACCGGTCCGGTGAGGAGGTAGCGCTGGCCGTCGATGTCGACGAGCGGGTGGCGCGAGCTGGGACTCGCGGACGCAGGTGCGACCGCGCCACGCACGGTGCGTGACGTGAGATCGAAACGGCCCGCGGCGACGTCGTCGTGGACCTCGAACGTCACCGTCACGGGGCCGACGAACGCGTACCCCTGTGAGGAGGAGTGGTCCGTGACGTTGGCCGCGAGCTCGTCGGCGAGAGTCTCGGCACCCCACTGCTCGATCCGGTCGAAGTCGTCGGGCGCGAGCGCGAACGTGAACTCGTTGGGGACGACCGTGCGATCACGGTCGACCGCGGCCGCCTTGTCATCGACCTCGCGGCGCAACGCGCTCGCGAGCTCGACGGGCTTGAGCTCGGAACGGAATGCGCGGGAGAAGGCCGAGCTGACGACCTTCTCAACGCCCTTCTCAAAGCGGTCCAGGACGCCCACGGCACCTCCATCCCTTCAGCAAAGTGGCGCGCTCGAGGCGCGCAGGCCACGTCGCCGAGCACGGCGAACGCTCCCTGATCGTATCCGCGGACGGCGCGATGCGGGGCGCTAACACGTGGACGCGGTGTGCGGATCGCGTGCCTCGGCGTCGTGTGGCCGTGGCTCCTCCAGCGAATTCGTGCGCTGCTCCCCAGCCGTGCTAGCCTTTCGAGGCTCGCAAGAGCACATGCGTGAGTGGCGGAATGGCAGACGCGCTGGCTTCAGGTGCCAGTGCCCGCAAGGGCGTGGGGGTTCAAGTCCCCCCTCACGCACGCATCACACGAAGGCCCGGATCGACGATCCGGGCCTTCGTCGTGTTCGGAGGGCCGCGCCGGGTGAACAGCATTCGAGCGGGAGGCCCCCTTATGGGATTGCTCTCGCCGCCGATGGGTTGAGAACAGCGAGGTCTCAGGGTCTGCGCAATGGCGCGTGGCACGCCCCGCTGTGGGAACGCTCCCAACATCCGTTGGGCGAAAACTGACCCACGAACCGAGACGATATGGCAGAGACGACCATTTTCTGATCCTTGTAAGTTGCTGCAAAAACCGGCAGGCTCCAACCAGCCGGGTGCGGCAACCCTGGATTCGCCTCACCCAGCAACTCCCGCCAACCACATTGCTCACGTGGCCTCGTGGACCCCTCGAGCCCTCACCCTGACCGGATCAAGCCGATGCATCTTCGACCCGTCGCCGTCCTGTGCGCCCTCGCGTTCGCCGTGAGCGGGCTCGCGCTCGCAGGCGCGCCCGACGTGGCGGACGCGGCGGGCAACGGCGACACCGTGTTCATCGACGATGCGCTCCAGAGCTCGCCGCTCGGCGCCCAATGGACCGCAAGCGGCTACAACTGGACGCCCGCGCCCCGCACGATCGCGCAGAACAACACGATGGTGCACTCGAACGACACGGCAGGCTGCAACGGCGCCGACTTCGTCTGCCTCGCCACCTACGACGCAGCCCGCGACGGCTACTGGCTCACCATGACGAGCGACAACACTCGCGGAGGACTTGGCGAGACCGGCTTCGTCCTCCACAACGACGCGTTCTCGTCAGCCCGCGGCGTCATCATCGAGTACGACCAGCGTGTCTACCGCACCAACGATGGCAAGTCGGGCGGGCTGCAGCAGGGGGGCGGCGACGGCATCTCACTCTTCCTCGTCGACGCGAACCCGCCAGACTACGACCGCGCGTTCGAAGTCGAGACCTCGACCTTGCTGCCTGGTGGCTACGGCGCGGCCCTTGGCTACTCGAGCGTCGCGAGCACCGGAGATGCCTGGTGTCCCGTCCAGCCCGGGCTCGCCGGCGCCTACCTCGGCATCGGCTTCGACGTCTACGGCAACTTCCAGAAGGCTGAATCTCAGCCCGGCTTCGTGACCAACCGGGCGACGCGCCCCCGGTCCGTCTCAGATGCGAACCCGACTGCCGTCGATGCTCGGCTACCCCAGTCAATCGGTCTGCGCGGGTCCGGCGTCCGGTTCAAGAACGCGGCCTCATGCATCCAGACAGACCAGACCCAGCTCGAACGCGCCTACGGCATGCTCCGCGTTGCCGAGGTGAACAACCCCGGGTACGCGACGTTCTACTCAACGATCTGGGACGCCGGCTCGCAGGCGTCCGACTACGAGTATCAGTACAAGACGAGCGACGGCGTGTGGCACAACTGGTTCGACATGGAGCCCTCAACCCGTGGGGGCACGACGAGTGGCTATATGCAGGCCCGGGTCGCGCAGTCCGCGATGCCCGTGGTCTTTGCCATCCGGAAGAAGTCCGACCATGGTCGCTACAGCGAGACGCCCGGCTTACGGCAAGACGCAATCGTCAATGGTGCCACCGCGACGATTCTTTACACGGGAGAGACCACCGGCGGCTACCGCTGGCTCGCCGGAACAGGCTCGCACGGCTCGACGACGACGGGCGCCTGGATCGACAACGTCAAGAATGACGCCCGTCAGTACCGCCGCGTCCGCGTCTCCCTCATGCCGCGAACGAGCGGGGCTCGCGAACTCGTCGTCTCATGGAGCAACAAGCTCTCCGTCGCCGACGACGTCTGCGTCGACCCCGTGACCAAGGAGCCCAACGGCCTCGTCGGCGCCGCGTGCGCTGCAGCCGGGGGCGAGTGGCGGCTCGGAACAACCCCGACCGTCACCGAGCAGTTCCGCTACAACCTCGCTGACAACTCCTACCAGGCGGGCATGCCGGCGCAGTTCAGGCTCGGCTTCGCCGCCTCGACCGGGTGGGCCGTCAACCACCACCAGATCCGCAACCTCCGTGTCACGTCACCGACCGACCTCGCCGTGACGAAGTCAGTCGCGCGCGGCGCTGCCGAACCCACGACGACCTGGGTCGACGACGTCACCGGACAAGCTGGCGACAGCGTCTCCTACCGTCTCTCCGCGACCAACGAAGGCACCTCGCCGCTCGACCCGGCCTTCCCCGCGACCCTCACCGACCCGATGACCGCAGTGCCCTACGCCAACCCTGCGGCTGTCACCTGGACCGCCTCAGCGACCGGCGGCGCCCAGGTATGGGACGCCGCGACCTCGGCCTGGGTGACGACCCTCAGCGGGACCGGTCCCCTTACAGAAGCAGCAGCCCTCCGTTGGCACTCGCCCGACCGCACGACCGCGCCCACCGCAGCCGTCGTCGTCACCGTGACCGGGACCATCTCGACGGCGGCAGCGGCCGGGAACTACCCGAACACCGCGAGGGTCACGGTCTCCGGAGCCGGAGGCCCGCAAGAAAGCAACCTCGCCAACAACGAGGACGCAGCCCTCCTCCGGCTTGTCGACGGCGACACGTGGCGCGTGAGCAAGTCCGCGCAGCCCGCAAGCGGCACCGTCGTCACCGCAGGCACCGAGATCACCTACACGGTCACCGCGGCGGCCGACGGCGCCCCAGGCCGCGGCGACGTGCGCGAGGTCGTCCTCACGGACGACCTCTCCGACGCCCTCGACGACGCAACCTTCGTCGCCGGATCCGCAACCCTCGCTGTCGGCACAGCCGATCCCCTCCCCGTGCCCGACCCCGCAGGGATGACCCTCACCACGGCCCCAGTCGATATTCCCCACGGGCAGACCGCAGTCCTCACCTATCGGGTCCGAGTCGCCGCCGACGTCGCGGCCGGCACGAGACTGCGCAACGTCGTCGTCGGCGACTCCACGACAGGCGACCCCGAGAGCTGCGCGCTCCCGGCTGACCCCGAGGACCCCGTCTGCGCGACCACCCACACGACGCCCGCGTGGACGCTCGCCAAAACGGTTGCCGACGCCTCGCAACCCGGAACCTCGCTGCCCGACGGGACCCTCGTCCAGCCCGGCACGACCCTCATCTACACCGTCACCGCCACCAACGCCGCACCCGGAGCCGTCGAGGTGACGCTCAGCGACGATCTCGCCGACCTCCTCGACGACCCGGCCGGAGCGCGCGGCCCCAAGGCCACGTTCGTCCCGGGATCCGTCAACGTCGTCGTCGCTGGCACTCCGGGGGGAGGAACCCTGCCCGCCGGCCCCGACGCCAGTCACCGGCTGACCGTCGGACCGCTCGCCCTGCCCGCAGCCACGACGACCGGCGGGACGACGACCCCCACGACCGCCGTCCTCACGTACCGCGTCACCGTCGCCACAGACGCGTGGGCCACCACCCTGCGTAACGCCGTCACCGGCGCCGGAACCGACCCCGTCGGTGGGAGCGACCTGCCGCCCCTCGAGTGCACACCCACCGACCCATGCGCGACCGAGCAGCTCACCCCCGCGCTCCTCCAGGTCGAGAAGCGCGGCGAGGACCTCTCAGGGACGGTCGTCCCCATGGACGGCTCGTCCTGGGCGCTCTACGCGGACCCCGAACTCACCACCGTTGCCGCCGAGAGCCTCGACCCCGTCGCAGGCGCCACCGGGCTCGTCCGCACCCAGATCGCCCCCGGCACCTACTGGCTCGTCGAGACGAGGTCGCTCCCCGGATTCCAGCTGCTGCCCGCCCCGCTCGAGCTCACGGTCGCAGCCGACGGGACAGTGACCCTCGCAGCGGCCACGAGCCACGTGGCGGTGCGCGACGACACTGCCGACGATCACGCCTGGACCGTCGTCGTGCAGGACATTCCCGCCCTCGCCCTGCCCGAGACCGGAGGGGTCCGCCCTCTCGGCCTCGTCGCCATCGGCCTGCTCCTCACTCTCCTCGCGGGGGGCACCGCCCTCCGCGTGCGCCGGCGCTCCGCACCCAGGGGGTCGTGACGCCACCTCACTGCACGACCAATCACGTACACCACCTCTTCAGGGACCACTTCAAGGGAGAACCTCCTGTGACACGCACACCCACCTGGCGCCGCGCGGCGGCAGCCCTCGCCGTCGGCGCGCTCGCCGTCATGGGCGGCGCGAGCGTCGCGCACGCCGCACCCACCATTGACCCGGCCGCGACGGGGACGCTCTACGTCCACAAGCGCCTCAACCCGACCGGCACCCTCAGCCCCGCCGACGGGCTCGAGGATGCGGCTGCGCCCGGCACGCCGCTCGCCGACATCGCCTTCGACGTGCAGCGGGTCACCGCCGTCGACCTCACGGAAACCGCCGGGTGGGAGGAGGCACGCGCCCTCGCTGCGGACCCGTCCACCCTCACCGCGGGTGATCTTGGCCCAGTCGTCACGCAGGTGACCGTCGCCCCCGACGGCATCGCGACCTTTGCGGGCCTCCCTGTCGGCGCCTACCTCGTGACCGAACGGCTCACACCCGCGCAGGTCGCCTCCGGCCTCACGGCCGCCGCGCCCTTCGTCGTCACCATCCCCATGACGCACCCCACAGACCTCGACACGTGGGTCTACGACGTCCACGTCTACCCGAAGAACCTCCAGTCGTCGGTCACCAAGACCGTCGACGACGGCCCCGGGACGACGTACGCGGTCGGCGACCGCATCGGCTGGACCGTCACGGCTCCCGCGCCCGCGCAGACGACGACGACCTTCGTCTTCAAGGACGTCCTCTCCACGCACCTGGCGATCCCCGCCCCTGCGGCCGACAACATCTCCGTGAGCATCGGCGGAACGCCGCTCGCCGCAGCCGACCTCACGGTCGAGTACGACGAAGCAACCGACAACACCCTCGTCGTGCGCCTCACGGCGTCCGGCCTCGCCACGCTCAACGCCGTCGCCGGCACGCCCGTCGACATCGAGCTCGCCTTCGAGACCACGGTCGTCTCCCTGCCCGCCGACGGCATGATCGAGAACGCTGCGGTGCTCTTCCCCAACGACGCGTTCCCCGAGACCGGCCCCGGTATCGAGACTCCACCCGTCGAGTCGCGGTTCGGCGAGCTCAACATCCTCAAGCAGGAGTCCGGCTCGGCCACCGCGCTCGCCGGAGCCGAGTTCATGGTGTTTGCCAGTGAGGCCGACGCGCTCGCGTACGCGGCGGACCCCGGCGCGAACGCCGCGCTGCCCTTGCGTGCCCAGCAGAACGGCACGGGCGCGCTCGTCGACAGGTTCGTCACGGGAGTCGACGGCACCGTGTCAGTCACGGGACTGCGCGCCTCCAACTGGCAGGACGGTGCGCTCCTCACCGACCCCGCCGACTACCAGGGCTACTGGCTGCTCGAGACCAAGGCTCCCTCGGGATACGAGCTCGCGACCGCACCCATCGGTGCGATCAACGTGCTCTTCGACAGTGCCGCACCTGCGGTCCTGCCGTTCGGTGACGTCACCGTCCCCAACGTTCTCAAGCCCGAGCTCCCCCTCACAGGTGGTCAGATCGCCTCCGGCGTCTTCGGGCTCCTCGGTGCGCTCGTCCTCAGCGGCGGCGTCCTCCTCGTCATCCGCGCGCGCCGTCAGAGCGCCGGGGCCTGACCCTCACGCGCCGTGCGGCGGGTTCGTCCCGCCGCACGGTACGCACCACCATGAGCGCGACGACGACGGCACGCCATCGGCGGCCTATCGGCAGGCGACGACCCTGGACGCGGTCCGGGATCGTCGCCGTCGTCGTCGCGCTCGCGGGCGGAGCAATCCTCTCCTACCCGCTCGCCGCACCCTGGATCACCGACATCGTCCAGGCCGACCAGCTGGTCTCCTACCGCCGCGGAGTCGACGCCCTCGACCCCCGCGAGGCCGCACAGATCCGCGACCTTGCGCACCGCTACAACGCCAACCTGCCCAACGGGCCTCTCCGTGACCCGTATGTGCTCAATGCGAGCGGCGAGGCTGTGAGTCTCGACGAGGGCCGCACGCGCTACGACTCCGAGCTGCGCGTGCCTGGCGTGAGCGATGACATCCCCATGTCACAGCTCGACATCCCCGCGATCGGCGTGACGCTCCCCGTCTACCACGGCACCTCCGAGGAGACGCTCACGCGCGGCGTCGGCCACTTCTACGGCTCGGGCCTGCCCGTCGGAGGCGAGGGAGTCCATGCCGTCCTCACAGCGCACTCCGGGTACGTCGACGCGACCCTCTTCGACGACCTCGACCAGCTCGTCGTCGGCGACACCTTCTCCGTCCTCACCCTGGGGGAGCTGCTTCACTACCAGGTCGACTCGATCGCGACCGTGCTGCCCGACCAGTCCGAGCTGCTCCGGCAGGTTCCCGGGGAGGACTACGTCACGCTCGTCACGTGCACGCCCCGCTACGTCAACACTCACCGGCTCCTCGTGCGAGGGGTCCGCACGGGCGGACCCGCCGCAGCTGAGGCCCCCGACGACATGACACGCCTCGTCACCGCGCCCTCAGCCGGGGTCCCGTGGTGGGCCCTCGTCACGGTCGGGCCAGCCGTGGGTACGTTCTTCCTCGTGCGTCCGCCCCGGGTTCGGCAGCGCGCAGGCTAGTCCGCTTGGCGTCCGCGCGACGCCCGTTTCTACGGTCTGGATCGTGAGAATCTCGGGCCTTGCGTCCCATGAGGACGGCTCGCGGCGTCCTTACGGTGGTGTCAGCAACCACAGGAGGAACCCGATGGCTGACCTGCGCAACGAAGCGACAGGGGCGAACAGCGCCCCCGTGGCCCCGGACCGACGACCGCTCCCGGGGGCCGAGCCTCAGGCTCTCGCCGTCGGCCGAGTCACTGACCAGCGGATCCGCAAGGCACCCACGATCCCCTCGTGGGCACTCAAGGTGGCCATGGCGATCACGGGCTCACTCTTCGTGATCTTCGTGTTCGTCCACATGGTCGGCAATCTCAAGGCGTTCATCAGCCCGGCGGACTACAACAGCTACGCGCTGTTCTTCCACACCGCGCTCTACCCGCTGCTGCCGGTCGACGCGATGCTCTGGATCATGCGGATCGTCCTCCTCGTGAGCCTCGTCATCCACGTCGCGGCGGCGGTGACGATCGCCGCCCGCGCCCGCGCCTCCCGCGGCAGCTTCCGGCGCAAGAAGCTCAACCTCCGCTCCTACGGCGCCCGCAGCATGCTCGTGAGCGGCTTCGTCATCCTCGGATTCCTCGTCTTCCACCTGCTCGACCTCACGGCCGGCAAGGTCGTCGCGTCCGACGACTACCGCCACGTCACGCCCGAGACGTCCTTCGCCTACGAGAACCTCATCGCCAGCATGGAGCGCCCCTGGTCCGCGGCGATCTACGCGATCACGCTCCTCATCCTCACCGTGCACCTCGCCCACGGCATCTGGACGGTCGTCTCCGACCTCGGCGGCACAGGCAAGCGGCTGCGCAAGATCGCCATCGTCGTTGCTGGCGTCGTCGCCCTCGTCGTCCTCGTCGGAAACATCCTCCTGCCGATCGCCATCACGACTGGAGTGCTGTCATGACGTTCACCGCCCCCGACAGCGCCGTCCCCGGAGTCGAGACCGGATCCCTGCTCGACGGGCAGATCCCCGACGGTGACGCCCGCACCGCATGGGAGCGACGCCGCCTCGACTACAAGCTCGTCAATCCCGCCAACCGACGCTCGTTCCGCGTCATCGTCGTCGGGACGGGCCTCGCCGGCGCAGGGGCCGCAGCCGCCCTGGGTGAGCTCGGCTACGACGTCCACGCGTTCACGTATCACGACGCCCCCCGGCGCGCGCACTCCGTCGCCGCCCAGGGCGGCATCAACGCGGCACGTGCCCGCAAGGTCGACAACGACTCCATCGACCGCTTCGTCATCGACACCGTCAAGGGCGGTGACTTCCGCGGCCGCGAGGCCGACGCCTTCCGCCTCGGCGAGGAGTCCGTGCGCGTCATCGACCACCTCGCGGCGATCGGCGCGCCCTTCGCCCGCGAGTACGGCGGCCAGCTCGCGACCCGCTCGTTCGGCGGCGTCCAGGTCTCGCGCACCTACTACACGCGCGGCCAGACCGGCCAGCAGCTCCAGATCGCCTCTGCCCAGGCCCTGCTGCGTCAGGTCGACGCGGGGACCGTCACCCTCCGCACCCGCCACGAGATGCTCGACCTCATCGTCGAGGACGACCGCGTCCAGGGCGTCGTCGTCCGCAACCTCCTCACAGGTGAGATCAGCGCGCACACAGCCCACGCCGTCATCCTCGCGACCGGGGGCTACGGCAACGTCTTCTACTTCTCGACGCTCGCCAAGAACTCCAACGCCTCGGCCGCCTGGCGTGCCGTCCAGCGCGGAGCTCTGCTCGCGAGCCCGAGCTTCATCCAGTTCCACCCCACTGCGCTGCCCATCTCGAGCAAGTGGCAGTCGAAGACGATCCTCATGAGCGAGTCGCTCCGCAACGACGGCCGCATCTGGGTCCCCACCGACCCCGCAGAGACGCGAGCACCCGGTGACATCCCCGAGGCCGAGCGCGACTACTACCTCGAACGGAAGTACCCCGCGTTCGGCAACCTCACCCCCCGCGACGTCGCCTCACGCAACGCGCACGAGCAGATCCAGGCAGGCCGCGGCGTCGGACCGCTGAAGAACTCCGTCTACCTCGACTTCCGTGACGCCATCAAGCGCGTCGGCAAGAAGAAGATCGCAGAGCGCTACGGCAACCTCTTCGAGATGTACACCCACGCCACCGGCGAGGACCCGTTCACCGCCCCCATGCGCATCGCCCCCGGCGCCCACTTCACCATGGGCGGGCTCTGGTCCGACTACGACCAGATGACGTCGCTCCCCGGGCTCTTCGTCGGCGGCGAGGCAGGCTGGGGCTACCACGGGGCCAACCGCCTCGGCGCGAACTCGCTCCTGTCAGCATGCGTCGACGGCTGGTTCACACTCCCCTACGCGGTGCCGAACTACCTCGCGCCGCTGCTCGGGACACGACGTCTCGACGACGACGCGCCGGCCGTGACCGCGGCCCTCGCCCGCGCCGAGTCCCGCGTCGCCCAGCTCCTCGCCATCAACGGCGAGCACGGCCCCACCTACTTCCACCGCCTCCTCGGCGACATCCTCTACGAAGGCTGCGGCGTCGTCCGCACCCGGGAGTCGCTCACCACCGCGATCGAGAAGATCCGCGCGCTCAGCGCACGGTTCTGGACCGAGCTGCGCGTCCTCGGCGACGACGACCGGCTCAACCAAGAGCTCGAGAAGGCTGGCCGCGTCGCCGACTACCTCGAGCTCGCCGAGCTCATGTGCATCGATGCCCTCGACCGCGAGGAATCGTGCGGCGCCCACTTCCGCGCCGAGCACGAAGCAGACGGGGAAGCCATGCGTGACGACGAGCTGTGGGCGTTCGTCTCCGCCTGGGGCGTGCCCGGCGACGGACGGTTCGTCCGTCACGCAGAACCCCTGACCTTCGACGCCGTCCCGCTCACGAGGAGGAACTACAAGTGAGACTCACCCTGGAGGTCTGGCGCCAGACCGACCCCGCCGACGCAGGGCGCTTCGAGACCCACGTCGTCGAGGACGCAACCCCCGAGATGAGCGTCATCGAGCTCCTCGACCGCCTCAACGAGTCCCTCGTCGAACAGGGTCACGAACCCGTCGCGTTCGAGTCGGACTGCCGCGAAGGCATCTGCGGGGCCTGCGGCGTCACCGTCGACGACCGCCCGCACGGCCCGCAGCGCAACACCCCGTCCTGCCACCAGCGTCTCTCGTCCTGGAAGGACGGGCAGACCATCCGCATCGAACCGCTGCGCGCGGGGGCCTACCCCGTCGTGCGCGACCTCGTCGTCGACAGGTCCGCGCTCGACCGCATCGTCACCGCGGGCGGGCACGTCGCGATCCAGGCAGGCACGGCGCCCGACGCCGACACGACGCCCGTCGACCACGCGCTGGCCGAGATGGCTCTCGACTTCGCCGCGTGCATCGGCTGCGGCGCCTGCGTCGCCGCATGCCCCAACGGCGCTGCACACCTCTTCGTGGGGTCCAAGCTCCAGCACCTCGCAGCCCTCCCCGGAGGACGCGAGGAGCGCGGCAAACGAGCCCTCGCCATGATCGACGAGATGGAGCAGGACTTCGGCCCGTGCTCCTCCTACGGTGAGTGCGCCGACGTCTGCCCCGCGGGCATCCCGCTCGCGGCCATCGCCGTCGTCAACCGCGAAAGGATGAGGGTGGTGCTGCGCGGCAGGAACAACTGACCCCGACCCGGGCGGAGCCCCGCTCCGCCCGGACGAGCCCCCGGGCGCGTTCCGTGCCCCGATCTATCTGGGTGGCAACGACGCCCCCTGATCGGCAAAGACGCCGATCACGCCTAGCGTGAGCAACGACGCTGACGCCAGACGGACGGAGAAGAGACGATGAACCCGCAGTTCCGCACCGAGATCGACCTGCTCGGCCCCAAGGATGTTCCCGCCGACGCCTACTACGGCGTCCACACCCAGCGCGCCCTCGAGAACTTCCCCATCAGCCCCGCCAAGATCAGCGACATCCCCGAGTTCGTCCGGGCGATGGTCATGGTGAAGAAGGCCTCCGCCCTCGCGAACAAGGACATGTTCACGATCCCCGGCGACGTCGCCGACACGATCGTCGAGGCGTGCGACCTCATCCTCGACGAAGGACGGTGCCTCGATCAGTTCCCCATCGACGTCTTCCAGGGCGGCGCGGGAACGAGCGTCAACATGAACACCAACGAGGTCGTCGCCAACCTCGCGCTTGAGCTCCGTGGCCTGCCCAAGGGCAGCTACGACGTCATCAACCCCAACGACCACGTCAACCAGTGCCAGTCCACCAACGATGCCTACCCCACGGGCTTCCGCATCGCGGTGCACACGGTCGTCGAAGGGTTGCGTGAAGAGCTCGGACTCCTCGCCGCTGCCTTCGAGGCGAAGGGAACCGAGTTCGCCGACGTCCTCAAGATGGGCCGCACCCAGCTCCAGGACGCCGTCCCCATGACGGTCGGCCAGGAGTTCGGAGCATTCGGGCTGCTCATGCGCGAGGAGATGCGCTACCTCGCCCGCCAGATCGAGCTGCTCCTCGAGGTCAACCTGGGGGCCACCGCAATCGGCACCGGGATCAACACCCCGCTCGGCTACCCCGAGAAGGCCTCGTCCCGCCTCGCGGAGGTCACCGGGCTTCCCGTCGTCACCGCAGAGAACCTCATCGAGGCGACGAGCGACACGGGCGCGTACGTCGCCGTGCACGCGGGCCTCAAGCGCGTGGCCGTCAAGCTTGGCATGATCTGCAACGACCTGCGGCTGCTGTCCTCCGGGCCACGCGCGGGCCTCAACGAGATCAACCTGCCCGAGCTCCAAGCGGGGTCCTCGATCATGCCGGCCAAGGTCAACCCCGTGCTGCCGGAGGTCGTCAACCAGGTGTGCTTCAAGGTCATGGGCAACGACGTCACCCTGACGATGGCTGCGGACGCTGGTCAGCTCCAGCTCAACGTCATGGAGCCCGTCATCGCGCAGTGCGTCTTCGAGTCCGTGAGCCTCCTGCGCAACGCCGCCAAGGCGCTGCGCGAGAAGTGCGTCGACGGCATCACCGTCAACGCTGACGTCTGCCTCGCCTACGTCATGGGGTCCATCGGCATCGTCACGTATCTCAACCCGATCATCGGCCACCACAACGGTGACCTGGTCGGCAAGGAGTGCGCCCGCTCGGGCCGCTCCGTGCGTGAGGTGGTCCTCGAGATGGGCCTCCTCGACGAGAAGACGCTCGACGAGATCCTCTCGCCGGCCAACCTCATGCGGCCGCAGTACAGCGGCCACCTCTACAAGCACGACGACGATGTCACGCGACAGGTTGACGCGAGATGATGATGGTCATCCAGTTTCTAGTCGTCCTTGCGGCGATCTTCATCGGTGCCCGCCTCGGCGGGATCGCCATCGGCTTCGCCGGTGGCATCGGAGTCCTCGTCCTTGCGCTGCTCGGCGTCACCCCGGGGGCCATGCCTCTCGACGTGATCTCGATCATCATGGCCGTCATCGCGGCGATCGCCACGATGCAGGTCGCCGGTGGCATGGACTACCTCGTCGATCTGGCCGACAGGGCGCTGCGGAAGAACCCCAAGCACCTCAACTTCCTCGCGCCGGGCATCACCTACCTCATGACGATCATGGCGGGCACGGGCCACACAGCCTTCTCGACGATGCCCGTCATCACCGAGGTTGCCAAGGAGAACAACATCCGGCCCTCGCGGCCGCTGTCCATCGCGGTCGTCGCGTCGCAGATCGCGATCACCGCCTCCCCGATCTCGGCCGCGGTCGTGTTCTTCTCCGGGATGCTCGAGGAGGGTGACACGGGCGTCGACTACATCGGCCTGCTCGCCGTCGCCATCCCCTCGACGTTCCTCGCCTGCATGGCGACGGCCGCGATCATGATGGCGATCGACAAGGTGCGGGGCACGCAGAAGCTCGACACCCTGCCCGAGTTCCAGAAGCGTCTCGCCGAGGGCACCGTGGAGCCTCCGACAGGCCGCACGGAGCGGGAGATCACGAAGGGCGCCAAGGTCTCGGTTCTCATCTTCTGCCTCGGCCTCCTCGTCGTCATGACGTACGCGACCCTCATCTCCGACAAGGTGGGGCTCATCGAGGAGCCCGTGATGGGCCGTGATGCCGCGATCATCTCGATCATGCTGTCGATCGCCACGCTCATCGTCGTGTTCTGCAAGGTGCAGACGCCGGAGATCCTCACGGCCTCGACCTTCAAGTCCGGAATGAGCGCGGCCATCTGCGTGCTCGGTGTCGCCTGGCTTGGCACGACGTTCGTCAAGGCTCACGAGGAGGCCATCATGACGGCGTCCTCCGACATCCTCAAGAACAACACGTGGCTGCTGGCTGTCGTGCTGCTGTTCGCCGCAGCGCTGCTCTACTCCCAGGCGGCGACGTCGAAGGCGCTCATGCCGACGGCGCTCGTGATCGGTGTCTCCCCGCTCGGCATGGTCGCCGCGTTCCCGGCGGTGTCCGCGTTGTTCATCCTCCCGACGTACCCGACGCTGCTCGCGGCCGTCGAGATGGATGACACCGGGTCGACGAAGATCGGCAAGGCCGTCTTCAACCACCCGTTCCTCGTCCCCGGCCTCATCAACATCGCGATCGCGGTGGGGCTCGGCTACCTGTTCGGCTCAGTCATCCTCTGATCTGCACGACTGACGGCGTGGCCCCCCGGACGGGTGTGTCCGGGGGTCACGCCGCGTGGACGGTCAGGTGACCTGGTGGCCGGGTCCAGCTAGAGGGCGACGAGCAGCTGGACGAGGAGGATCTTCACGACCATGCCGAGGGCGAACGTGGCGGCGTAGCCCGCGTCGATGCGGTCGTCCATCGCGCGGCTGTTGGCATCCGCGAGGATGGCCGGCTGCCCGAGGAACCCGGCGAACGCGCCGGTCGTGCGCTGCGCCGAGATCCCGAGGCGCTTCGCACCGCCGAAGAGCACGAGGGCTCCGACGACGACGACCGCCGCGGCCGACGCACCGATGAGCAGCCCCTCGACGCTCAACGCGCGTGCCGCGAAGTCCTGGCCCGAGGAGAGGCCGACGGCCGCGAGGAAGAGCACGAGCCCGAGCTGGCGGATCGTGAGGTTCGCTGCGTGCGGCATGCCCCACACGACCGGGCCCGTGCGCTCGAGCCCGCCGAGGATCATCCCGACGACGAGCGGTCCGGCTGCCGAGCCGAGGGAGAACTCGATACCCCCGGGCAGGGGGATCGTCACGAGACCCGCGAGCAGTCCGAGGGTCATGCCGAAGCCCATCGTCAGGGCGTCGACCTCGGAGACGCGGCGCTCGGAGTCGCCGAGGAGCTTGCGGACTTCTTTGAGGCGGTCGCGGGGGACGACGGGCAGGACGCGGTCACCGAGCTCGAGGACGAGGTCGTCCTTCGCGAGGAGGTCGGCGTCGCCGCGGCGGACGCGGGTGATGACGCCGCCGTAGCGGCCGGGCAGGTCGAGCGAGCCCACGGTGCGTCCGGCGACGGTCCGGTTGGAGACGACGACGCGGCGGTAGTCGACCGAGCGGCGGTCGTCGGCGAGGTGGTGGTCGACCTCGCGTCCGAGGTGGTCGACGACGCGGGCGACGGCCGTTGCGGGCCCGACGACGACGACCTGGTCGCCTGGTCGGAGCTCGTCGTCGGCCGCGACGACGCGGGTGCGCCCGCCGCGTGCGAGGTAGGACATGCGTACGTCCTGCTCGTCCCACCCGGGAATGTCGGCGAGCCAGCTGGGGCGCTCGACCTCGACGGTCGTCGCGTACAGGCCTGCGCCCGAGACCGAGGCGGGGTCGCGTCGGGCGTCCCACACCTTGTTGACCATGCTCGCGACGATGAGGATCGCGACGACGACGCCCACGGGGTAACCGAGGGAGTAGCCGACGGCAGGGGCGTTGGACCCGGCCGCGTCGACGGCGGCGGCGAGCGCGGGGGTCGAGGTGAGGGAGCCCGTGTACATGCCCGCGGCGATCGCGCCGTCGAGCCCGAGGAGCTTGCCGGCGCCTGCGGCGACGCCGGCGGAGGCCACGAGGGCGATCGTGGCGACGACCATGAGGGGCCACTGTCGGCGCAGGTCGCGGAAGAACGTCGAGCCAGCGGCGAGGCCGACCGTGTAGACGAAGATCCCGAGTCCCAGGGTGGAGAGCAGTCCGAGGCCCTCACCGAGGCGGGGGTCAGCTGCGCCGACCGCGAGCCCGACGAAGAGTGCGCCTGCGGCGCCGAAGCGCAGGGGGCCGAAGGGGATCGCACCGAACGCCGTGCCGAGGGCGACGACGAGGAAGACGGTGAGAAGGGGGGACGACGCGAGGACGTCGAGCTGCACGGAGAGCTCCCTGTGCTGGTGGGCGACGGACTCCCACCAGAATAGGTGGGATGATTGCGTGATGGGGAAAGTCGTGACGTGTACGACAAGTAGCCCCGGTCACAGGCAGCCCATGATCTGACACTGGCGGCTGGTGTGTCACGATGGGCGTGTGGCTGACGTCGATACCCCCCGCCCGCAGGCCATACGACCGCGCCGCAAGCGCCGCCGCAGCCCCGGATGGGTCCCCGACCAGCACGGCGCCTGGGCCATGCTCATCGTCCCCCTCGCCCTCGGCGTCGTCCAGACCGGTCCCACCTGGATCCACCTTCCCCTGAGCATCGTCTGGATCCTCGGCTACCTCGCCTTCTACGCCACGGGACAATGGCTCCGCTCGCACCGCAAGGCCCGCTGGTTCCCGCCCGTGCGCGCCTACGTCCTCGCGTGCATCGCACCCGGGCTCGCCGTCCTCGTCCTGCGTCCAGACCTCCTCATCTGGGCGGCCGTCTTCGCCCCCCTGCTCGCCGTGAGCCTCGTCCTGCACCACCAGCGCAAGGACCGCACCCTCCTCAACGACGTCGTCACCGTCGTCGCCGGATGCCTCGTCCTGCCCGTCGCGCATCACGCAGGCCTCGACCGCGCCGTGCCCGCAGACCCAGCCGCCTGGGCGGCTACGTGGGTCGCGACCGCGCTCACCGCCGGCTATTTCATCGGGACGATCCCGTACGTCAAGACGCTCATCCGCGAGAAGGGATCACGCACCTGGTACGTCGGCTCCGTCGCCTACCACCTCGTGCTCTGCGCACTGCCGTGGGCGCTCGTCGCCACGACGACGGTCCCCTTTGGTCCTGTGCTCCCCACGATCTTCTACGGGATGCTGGCAGTACGTGCGGCTCTCGTCCCGCCCCGGGGTGCGACGCCGCTGCAGGCGGGTATCGGCGAGATCGTCGCGTCGATCGCGCTCGCCGCCATTGTCGTCGTGGAGGTGTTCTGAGATGTCCGGGAACCGCGTGGTCGTCGTCGGCGGAGGGTACGCCGGAATTGTCGTTGCCCGAGAGCTTGACGACGTCGCCGATGTCACGCTCATCGAGCCCAAGAGCGAGTTCGTCCACGCGACCGCGGCGCTGCGCGGCGCGGTCGACGTCAGCTGGGAGCCGCAGGTCTTCCTGTCCTACGACTCGCTGCTCACGCGCGGCCGTGTCATCCATGACCGTGCTCGACGCATCACCCCACGAGCCGTCCACCTCACGTCGACCGACGTCATCGAGGCCGACCACGTCGTCATCGCGACCGGAACGTCCTACCCCTTCCCCGCGAAGTTCATCGAGTCAGACGCCTGGGTCGCGCGAGCACGCCTCGGGCGCCTGCGCGAAGCCCTCGCGAGCAGCGACCACGCCCTGCTCGTCGGAGCCGGGCCCGTGGGCCTCGAGCTCGCAGGCGAGCTCCGCCACGCCTTCCCGGACATGGCGATCACGATCGTCGAGCAGGAAGACCGCATCCTTCCGTCGCCCGAGCTCGTCGAACCGCTGCGCGCGAGCCTGCGCACGCAGCTCGAGGAGGCAGGCGTCCGCTTCATCCTGGGCGCACGCCTCGCCTACCTGCCCCCCGTCGACGTCGCTGTGCGCCAGCCCTTCACCGTCGAGACGACGACGGGCGAGAAGATCACGGCTGACATCTGGTTCCGCGCCTATGGCAACCGCGCCGAGTCCGACACGCTCGACGGAACCCTCGCCGCGGTACGCCGGGGCGACGGGTCGGTGCGCGTCAACAGCTTCCTCCGCGTCGCCGGGCACGGCACCGTCTGGGCCGCCGGCGACGTCACCGACGTCAAGGAGTCCAAGCGCGCGCAGCACGCGATCGCGCACGCGCACGTCGTCGCCCAGAACATCCGGTCCGTCATCGCGGGCGAGGAGCCGAGCACCGTCTACCGGCCGGAGCCCGAGATCGTCGTCGTGCCGCTCGGACCCGAGGGCGGAGCGTCCCAGGTCATGCGCCGCGACGGATCACGCGTCGTGCTCGACGCGGCCGAGACGAGCCGCATCAAGGGGCAGGACCTCATGGTGGGTCCGATCAAGGACATCCTCGGCCTCGAGTGACGACCGTGCCCGTCAGCGCCGCTCACGGTCAGTGCTGCTCCAGGTCAGCCCTGCGTCGTGTGGTGCGCTGAACGCCGCAGGATCGGAGCCGCGGGGAGCGCCAACCGTTCGGGGCCCTCCGAGCCCGCCGCATAGTCCGCCATGGGCACGAGTTTGCGGTGCCATGCCTCGCGAACCGGCTCGAGGATGCGCCAGCACTGTTCAGCAGCCTCGGCTCCGACGGACAGGGTGACGTCGCCGTCGAGGATCTCAGCGAGCACCTCGGAGTAGGCGAGCAGCTGACCGTCGCCGAGCTGGCTCACCAAGGCCTCGCGTCGTAGCCGAAACGGATCTGGTCCGCCGGTGAGATTGAGGTGGAGCTGCATCTCGTCCGGACCGAGAGTGAAAGTGAGCCGGCCGCCGTCGGGGACGTCGCCGGTCAGTCCCGAAGCGAGATGTCGCACGGGCCGGAACCGGAGGGTGACCTCGGAACGTGGCTGAGCGAGAGCCTTGCCGGAGCGTAAGCGGAACGGGACCCCGGCCCACCGCTCGGTCCGGACCTCGCACACCACCTCCGCGTAGGTCTCGGATGCGCGCCCAGGGTCGACACCAGGCTCGTCCACGTAGGCGACGGACGTGCGACCGTCGATCGCACCGGCCCCATACCGGCCTCTCCGGGAGAATGTCGCGGGATCGTCGTTCCAGAGATGGGTGGCGCGCAGCGCTGCGGTCTTGGCCGCGCGCAGGGTCCGTGCGTCCATCGCGGCCGGCGGCTCGAGAGCGATCAGGCTGAGCACCTGGAGCAGGTGGCTCTGGATCATGTCGACAAGCGCACCCGCGTGGTCGTAGTAGCGGGCGCGATCTTCCAGGCCGAGCGACTCGTCGAAGCGGATATCCACCGATTCCACGTGCTCTGCATTCCAGGACGGGGCGAAGACTCGGTTGGCGAGGCGGACGCCGAGGATGTTGAGCAGGCTCGATCGGCCGAGGAAGTGGTCGACCCGGAAGATGCGGTCCTCCGGCACAAGCTTGCGAAGGACGCTGGTGAGCTCGTGTGCGCTGCTCTCGTCAGTCCCGAACGGCTTTTCCAGCGCGAGGACGGTGTGCTCGGGGAGATCGATCGACGCCAGGACGTCACAGCACCGCCGAGTCACGGCTGGTGGCAGGGCGAAGTAGATGACCAACGGGCCCTGGGCGCGCGCGACAAGGCTGTGCATGCCCGCCCTGTCCGTGACGTCCGTCGTGGTGTAGGTCGTCTCGCCGAGCCGAGAGACCTCAGCCTGGGCGCCCACCTGCGCGAAGCTCGTCGCGACCGTCTCGCGCCAGGTGGCCGTGCTCCACTCATCCGAGCCGGTGCCGTGCACGACGATGTCGCGGTCCGGCTCACGCTGAAGGAGCTGGCCCAGCGCGGGCAGGAGAAGACGAGACGTGAGGTCCCCGGAGGCCCCCAGGATCAGCAGCGTCGTTGTCGCCATCGCTCCAGGGTATTTCGGATGCCGCGACCCGCCACCGCGCGCTGCGCGAGGACCGTGCAAGGATTGATCGGATGGCGACACCTATCGAGGACTACGCCCTCTTGAGCAACTGCCGTACCGCGGCACTCGTCTCCCGGGACGGGCGCATCGATTGGCTCTGCCTCCCACGCCTGGACTCCCCGTCCGCCTTCGCCGCGCTGTTGGGCGACGCCGACGACGGAAGCTGGCACGTGCGCCCGAGCGACCCCACCGCGACCGTCACACGTCGATACGACGACGACACGTTCATCCTCATCACCCGGTGGGAAACTGCGACCGGCGTCGTGGAGGTCCACGACTTCATGCCTGTCGGGCCGCAGGCGCACGTTGCGGTCGACCGGACCGATCTGGTCCGTCGGGTCGTCGGTATCTCGGGGTCCGTCGAGCTTGCCGTCGATCTACGCATCCGGTTCGACTACGCACGCGCCACGCCCTGGGTTCGGCAGACGGGCAGCCCGAAGACGCCCGAGCTCATCGCCGTCGCTGGCCCGGACGCGCTCGTCCTTCGTGGAATTCACATGACTGCCGACGACCACAGGCACACGGCCCGACTCGAGGTTGCGCAAGGCGACGAGCACAACCTCGTGCTGACCTGGTACTCCGCGTTCCGCCCTGTGCCAGGGGCGCTGCATGTGGCCGAGGCCCTCGAGCAGACCCGAGACTGGTGGCAGACCTGGGCTGATCGGGTGACCTACGAGAGCGAGTACCGCTCGGACGTCGTGCGCTCGCTCCTCGTGCTTCGAGCGCTGACCAACCATGACACCGGTGGGATCGCCGCCGCTGCGACCACGTCCCTCCCAGAGGACTTCGGTGGTGCCCGCAACTGGGACTACCGCTTCGTCTGGCTCCGTGACGCTGCCCTCACCCTCGAGGCGCTCCTCAGTCACGGTTTCGTCCAGCTTGCCGATGATTGGCGTACGTGGCTGCTCCGGGCCGTCGCCGGTGATCCTGCCGACCTGCAGATCATGTACGGCCTGGCTGGCGAGCGGAATCTCGCCGAGTACGAGCTGCCGCATCTCGCTGGCTATCGCGGGTCGCTCCCGGTGCGGGTCGGCAACAGCGCGTCTCTGCAGTACCAGGCCGACGTCGTCGGTGAAGTCCTCGTCACGCTGTCCGCGGCACGCGAAGCTGGCCTGAGGGACTCGGAGTTCTCGTGGGCACTCGAACGACACCTCGTCCGCTATGCGGTTGACCAGTTCGAGAGACCTGACAGTGGCATGTGGGAGGTCCGGGGGGAGACGCAGCAGTTCACCCACTCGCGCGTCATGATGTGGGCGACCTTCGATCGTGCGATCCGTGCGGTCGAACAGCACGGGCTCGAGGGGCCGGTTGCTCAGTGGCGCGAGATGCGGCGGCGCGCTCGGGAGGAGATCGACACGCACGGTGTCGTGAACGGGCACTTCACCCAGTACTACGGTGCCGAGGACGTGGACGCTTCCCTGCTGCTGCTTCCCCAGGTCGGGTTCTGCGCGCCAGACGACCCTCGCATGCTCGCCACGGTGGAACGGATCGAGGAGTCGCTCATGGTCGACGGGCTTGTGCTCCGCTACCGCACCGGCACGGGCATCGACGGGCTCCCCGGCGACGAGCAGCCGTTCCTCGCCTGCTCGTTCTGGCTCGTCGAGCAGTACGCGACGACCGGACGCCTCGATGAGGCTCGCGCGCTCATGGCGCGGCTCCGCACCTGCTCGAACGACGTTGGCCTCTTGTCGGAGGAGTTCGACCCGCGGCGGAACCGACAGGTCGGGAACTTTCCCCAAGCGTTCTCGCACCTCGCTCTCGTGCGCGCCGCGGATGCTCTCGCGGGAGTGGGAAAGCAGCCACGCTGAGGTGAACGGCGCCCCCGGGCGCTGGTGTGGCCGCGCCGTGTCGCCCGGGCCGAGTCGACGGCCCGGGCCCGGCATTGCCGAAGAGCCGCGATCATTGAGATCGCGGCTCTTGGTGACGACGCGGAGGATGGCGTCGTGGCGGGCGGACGGTCAGTGGCTGCTGAGCTCCCGCCGCGGTTCTTAGCGGAGGTAGAGCGGGGACTGATCGGGCACCCGGTGGAGGTCCATCTTCATCCGGAGCTCACCCTGGGGCGTCGGAACAGCGGGGACCGCGTGACGCTTGAGCCACCGGACGACCTTGGCGACGGGCTGCTGGACGGAGGACATCTCTCTCACCTTCCTGGACTTCTGTGGTCGTGCTGACACCTCAATGATGACGGCGAATCGGCTTAAGCACAATCGAATTGTTGTGGACCTAGGGTTTAGAGTTACTACATGGCAACGGATGCACGCAGGCTTTCCTTTCTCTTGGCCGTCCACAGGGCTGGCGGAGTGCTCGCAGCCGCGGATCTCCTGCATGTCACGCCCTCGGCCGTGTCCCAGCAGATCGCGCGCCTCGAGAAGGAGGAGGGCGTCACAGTGCTCGACCGCGGTCCCCGCGGAGTCACCCTCACACCCGCCGGACGCGTCCTCGCCGAAGCTGCCGAACGGATCGAGGGTGAGCTCGTCTCAGCCCGCAAAGAGCTCGCCGCCCTGGGCGACGACGTGGCCGGAACGGTGACGGTCGCCTCCTTCGAGACGATCACCGTCGCCGTCCTCGTCCCCGCGCTCGTCGCCCTCAAAGAGCTCCACCCCGGCGTCGACATCGTCCTCAAGGACATGGAGTACGCCGAAGGCGTGCGCTCCCTGCGCGCAGGCGAGGTCGACATCGTCCTGCACGAGCGCGACGAGCACACCAAGCCCAACGCCGGCCGCGGCCAACGCGACATCCCCGTCCTCGACGAACCCTGGCGGCTCGCCGTCCCCGCGTCCATGCCCACACCCGGATCCCTTCACGAGCTCGCCGGAGTGCGCTGGGTGGGCCCCGACCCCGGGACGGCCGCTGCCCGCGCCCTCGGCCGCCTCGGCGAGGAGATCGGCGCCGAACCCATCGTCCGGCACTCGTTCTACGAGTTCGGCGTCGCCCTCGCGCTCGTCGCAGCAGGCGAAGGCGTCGCGCTCCTGCCCGCGCTCGCCCTGAGAGCCGGCGTGCCCGACGGCGTCGAGGTTGTCACCATGCCCGGCCTCGGAACCCGACGCATCGTCGCCCGGCACCGCCACAGCCGCCACGAGCCCGGCCCCGCCGTCGCCGCCGCCCTCGAGGCCATCGGCGAGGCCGCCGCGAGCATCGACCTGCCATGACCCGCACCTCCCGCACGAACCCCACCCGTCACCGCACCCCGAGCGACACGACGGCAACGACGAAAGAAGACCACATGCTGAGGATCATGACCGTCTGCACGGGCAACATCTGCCGGTCACCCATGGCACAGATCGTCCTGCAGCACCGCCTCGACGCCGCAGGTCTCGGCGCCCACGTCACGGTCGACTCGACCGGGATCTCGGACGAGGAGCACGGCCGACCCCTCGACCGGCGGGCACGGACGGCGCTCGTCACGCGCGGCTACGCCGTGCCCGCGCACGCCGCCCGACGCGTCCGGGCCGACGAGCTGCCCCGCTACGACCTCGTCCTCGCCATGACCCAGCACCACGCACGCGTCCTGCGCTCGATGCTCCCGACGGGCGACGAGCGCGTCGTCATGTACCGCGCCTTCGACCCCGCCGCGCCCGCGCTCACCGACGGGCACGAGAGTCCGCTCGACGTCGCCGACCCCTGGTATGGCGGGCCCGACGACTTCGAGACCTGCCTCGACGAGATCGAAGCCGCCGCCGACGGCGTCGTCGCTCACGCGCGCACCCTCCTCACCCGCCGCACCTGAGCCGGCACCCTCCGTCGGGCAGGATGGCCTCATGAAGGTCTCGCAGCGTGCCTCAGTCCCGCCGTTCGCCGTCATGCAGATCATCGCGGCCGCCAACGCACGCCGCGCCGCAGGGCAGGACATCATCAACCTCTGCGCCGGCGAACCCGCAACAGGAGCGTCCGACGCGGTGCGCGACCGCGCGCGCGAGTTCCTCGACGGCCGCAGCCTCGGCTACACCGAGGCGCTCGGAGCTCCCGCGCTGCGCGAGGCGCTCGCCCAGCACTACGGGCGCTGGTACGGGATCGACGTCGACCCCGCACGCATCGCCGTGACGACCGGCTCGTCGGGCGGGTTCATGCTCGCGTTCCTCGCAGCCTTCGACGTCGGCGACCGCGTTGCGCTCGTCCGCCCCGGCTACCCCGCCTACCGCAACATCCTCGCGACCCTCGGCTGCGAGGTCGTCGAGCTCGCTGCGGGCGCCGACGTCGGCTACGCACCCACGCCCGCGATGCTCGACGTCGCCCACGCCGAGGCCCCGTTGACCGGCCTCGTCCTTGCGAGCCCCGCCAACCCGACCGGCACGATGATCGACCCAGCCCGCCTCGCCGCGCTCGCGGGCTGGTGTGCGGACCACGACGTGCGGCTCGTGAGCGACGAGATCTACCACGGCATCGTGAGCGACCCCGCCCGCTGGCCGGGCGCGACGGCAGCCGAGCACCTCGCCTCCGGGGCGGTCGTCGTCTCGTCGTTCTCCAAGTACTGGGCCATGACCGGATGGCGCCTCGGCTGGCTCGTCCTGCCCGACGACCTCCTCGCGCCCGTCGACGCGCTCGCGGGCAACGTCGCACTCTGCCCGCCCGCGCTCGCACAGCATGCTGCCGTTGCCGCGCTCGAGCCCGCGGGGTACGCCGCGGCGGCGCGCGACGCCGAGCAGTACGCGCGCTCTCGCGAGGTGCTGCTGGGACGCCTCGACGAGGCCGGCTGGAGCGAGGTCGCACCCGCTGACGGGGCCTTCTACGTCTACGCGAGCATCGCCGGCTCGGGCCTTTCCTCGCCCGAGTGGTGCGCGCGCCTGCTCGATGAGGCGGGCGTCGCCCTCACTCCCGGGACGGACTTCGACCCCGTCGACGGGCACCGCTGGGTGCGCGTGTCGTGCGCGCAGGACCCGGCGACGATCGCGGAGGCGGTCGACAGGATCGCCGCGTGGCGCGCGACGCTGTGAGCGCGACCTCCCCGTGAGACAGCAACGGCGGGCGCTCCCGTGAGGAAGCGCCCGCCGTTGCCCGGGTTGTCTCGGGGGAAGGCAACCCAGCCAGGTGGTTAGTGCACGTCGCGGCGTCGGAAGACGACCCACGAGAGCACGATGAGCAGCGTGACGACCGCGCCGAGGAAGACGGCGGCCTCGCCGCCCGTGACGAACTTCTCGATACTCTCACACGCCATATATCCGTCGGGATCCGGCTTGCAGACCTCGATGTAGTACGACGCCTTCCCGTTCATCACGGCGCTGAGCTGGGTCGACAGGAACCAGCGGTGCAGCCCCGACTGCCAGAACATCCCCGCAAAGACCGCCTCGACCACGACGAAGTACCCGCCGACGACGCCGATCACGGCGGCTGTGTGACGAAGCAGTGCCCCGAGCGCCGCGCCGACCGCACCGCCAACGATGACGACCCCGACGGAACGCGCCACGACGCCCGCGAGCTTGGCTGTGTCGAGCGGCGCGTCCGACGGGATTCCGCGGAGCGACGTCCACGCGGCCGTCCCCAGGATGCCGAGGGCGGCGACGAGCACGGCAGCGCCGAAGGCGACCACCGCCGCGGAGGCGAGCTTGGAGAAGAAGACAGGCGTACGGCGCGGGGCGAAGGTCAGCCAGTTGCCGAGCGACCCCGTCGAGAATTCCGCCGCCGTGAGCGAGGCACCGAGCAGGACCATGAGCGCAGCAGCGAGCGAGAGCAGACCTGAGGTCTCGCTGCCGACACGCTCGGCGAAGCCGTCAGGAATCCACGTGTAGTACTGGAGCTTCGGCGGCTCGAGGATGCCTTCGCAGCCCCAGTCCTCGGCGCTCACACCCTGCTCCTTGGCTCCCTCCACGCAGCCTGCATAATCTGCCTGGTGGGACTGCTGCCACATCGCGAGGTCGGCCTCGTACTGGGTCTGGGCGCGAGCCGTCTCTGCGGCGTCGGGCATCTTCGTCGAGGCAAAGTTGCCCACGAGGAAGATGAAGCACAGGCCGACGAGGCCCGCGAGGATGATCCAGGTCGCGCGGCGGGACCGGGCGCGGAGGACTTCAGCTGCGATGAGTCGCATCACGCCTCGCCTCCCTCGGTGTTCGTCGGTCGGCCGTAGGGGCTGGCCGGTGGCGGTTGGGGAGCGCCGGCCGGTGGTGCTGCCGCTGCCGCTGCCGGGGAGGCAGGTGCGGCGTGCATGCCCGGGGTGTGCGGAGTCTGGGGAACCCCGGCAGTCGTACCCGGACCCTCGCCTGCGGTGAGCTCAAGGAAGAACGCCTCAAGACCGGCACGCTGAGCGACGAGCTCAGAGACCCACAGGTCGTGGTGGGCGAGACGGCGGGTGATCTCGGCCGGGTCATCAACTCCCGTCACTGCGAGCATCACGCCGTCGCGGCTCACCCCGAGGCCGCCCTCGCGCAGCACACGCTCGGCGGCGTCCGGCTGATCGATGCCGACACGGATGGTCGTCGTCGCCTGGGAGGCGAGCAGGTCCTTGACGCGGCCCTGTGCGAGCGTGCGGCCCCGGCCGATGATCGTCACGGTGTCAGCCACGTGCTCGACCTCGCTGAGGATGTGGCTCGAGACGAGGACGGTCTTGCCCGAGGCACCGAGCGAGCGCATGGTCTCGCGGATCTCGTGGATCCCGGCGGGGTCGAGGCCGTTGGTCGGCTCGTCGAAGATGAGGAGGTCTGGGTTCTTCAGCAGGGTCGCTGCGATCGCGAGGCGCTGCTTCATACCGAGCGAGTACGTCTTGAAGAGGTCCTTGCCGCGGTCCGTCAGGCCGACGTCCTCGAGCACCTGAGCGACAGCGCGCTCCGGCGCGCCGATTCCCTTGGCGAGGATCTCGAGGTTGCGACGCGCGGACATCGTCGGGAAGAACTTCGGCTGCTCAACGATCGCGCCGATGCGCCCGATGACCTCGGGCAGTTGGCGCGGGATCGTGTAGCCGAGGATGTTCATCGTGCCGGCGTCGGCGTGGATGAGGCCGAGAAGCATGCGGATCGAGGTCGTCTTGCCCGAGCCGTTGGGGCCGAGGAAGCCGTGGACGCCCCCGAGCGGGACGTCGAGGTCAAGGCCTTGGACGGCGACCGAGCGTCGCCCGGTCGCGCTCCGGTACGTCTTGCGCAGGTTGCGCGTGGAGATCGCAAGGTCGCCTGGTGAGGCGCCGTCGAACGTCGTCGTCATGGTCCCCCGTCTCTGTCGGCCCCGATGGCCGCGCATCGCAGCAGGTCCGTGCGACCGCCGCCCCTCGGAGACTAGTGGGACAGCGGGTGAGGCGTCGCGTTCTGGGGGACGTGTCCCCGTTCTGGGTGCGCCGCACCTCACCCCTGGGGCGCATACTCGCCGCGTGGGCGTCTGCGACGCCGGGTGACGGCGAACTGGCAGAATGTCACGCATGGAACGCACCCGGGTCGTCGCGGCGATCATCGTCGACGACCTCGTGGCACCGACGCGCGTGCTCGGTGCGCGCAGGGTCCGTCCGGAGCGACTCGCCGGCCGGTGGGAGTTTCCCGGGGGCAAGGTCGAACCCGGCGAGAGCGTCCTCGGGGCGCTTCGTCGCGAGCTCCACGAGGAGCTCGCGGTCGCTGTCGAGATCGGGACCGAGCTCGCGGGCCCGCACGCCGACGGATGGCACGTCACGGAGCGACACACCATGCGGCTGTGGTTCGCGACGCTCGCGAGCCCCGAGCCGGTTCCCCTCACCGAGCACGACGAGCTGCGCTGGCTCGACGCCGCGACCCTCGACGACGTGCCGTGGCTCGACGGTGACGTCGAGATCGTCGACGCGCTGCGGCCGATCCTGCTGCGATAGCCCCGCCCCCAGGTGGCGGCTGTGTGGGCTGTTGCACATCCCACGGGCTCATCTTGACTCGGCTGGCGCGTGCATCTTCTACTGACTGACATGGATGACTCTGGCAGTAGTACCTCGGGCCCCCTCTCCTCGATGACCGGGAGGGTGGCCTGATGGATCAGGACACGGTGCTCAACGTCCTGCTGGTCGTCGTCTTCGTCCTTGTCGGCGGCGTCTTTGCCGCAACCGAGCTTGCGCTCGTCTCGCTCCGTGAGGGGCAGGTCGACAAGATGGAGAGGGAGGGCGGACGAGCCGCCCGCACCGCGCGGCTCGCGCGCGATCCCAACCGCTTCCTTGCCGCCGTCCAGATCGGCGTGACCGTCGCCGGGTTCCTCTCAGCGGCCTACGGGGCCTCGACCCTCGCTCCCGACTTCGCTCCGCTGCTCACGTCGCTCGGCCTGTCAGCAAGCGCAGCCTCGACGACGTCCCTCATCGGTCTGACGCTCCTCATCGCCTACCTGTCGCTCGTCCTGGGCGAGCTCGTCCCCAAGCGTCTCGCGATGCAGCACACCGAGAAGCTCGCGCGTGCCGTCGGCCCGCCGCTCGACGTGTTCGCGCGCCTCATGCGCCCCGTCGTCTGGACGCTGTCCAAGTCGACGAACGGCGTCGTGCGCCTCCTCGGCGGTGACCCGGACGCGTCCGGCGACGAGATGAGCGACGAAGAGCTGCGCGGGATCGTCACGGGGCACGAGGGCCTGGCACCTGACGAGAAGCGGATCCTCGGCGACGTGCTCGACGCGGGCGCGAGGTCCCTCGCGGAGGTCATGCGTCCTCGCACCGAGGTCGCGTTCATGAGCGCCGACCTCACCGCAGCCGGTGCCCTCGACGTCGTCGCGGACGCGCCGTACTCGCGCTACCCCGTGATCGGCGAGAACTTCGACGACGTCCTTGGGTTCTTGCACGTGCGAGACCTGTTGCGGGCAGCACCCGGCGTCCACGTGCGAGACCTCACGCGCGAGATCCTGCTGCTGCCGAGCACGAACCGCCTGCTGCCGGCGATGTCGCAGATGCGGCGCGACGGCGTCCACATCGCCGTCGTCGTCGACGAGTACGGCGGCACGGACGGGATCGTCACGCTCGAGGACCTCGTCGAGGAGCTCGTGGGCGACATCCGCGACGAGTACGACGAGGCTGAGCCCGCTCACATCCGCGCTGCCGACGGCATCGCGCGGGTCGACGCAGGCGTGACGATCGAGGAGTTCGCTGAAGAGACGGGCGTCGAGCTCGAGGACGGCCCGTACGAGACCGCCGCCGGGTTCGTCATCGACCGACTGGGGCGCCTCGCCGAGGTGGGCGACGAGGTCGTCGTCGGTGAGGCGATCCTGCGCGTCAGCGAGGTCGAAGCTCGCCGCATCCGCGCCCTCGAGGTCACCCTCCCAGCGCTTCCCCACTGACGGCGAGCACGGGCTGACCCCGGGGGCCGGCCGCGGAGAACCCGGCCAGTCCGACCCGAGCCCCCTGGGGTCTAGCGCGCGGGGCGCCCTGCGCGCGTGAGGTGGACCGCAACCTCGTAGTGGGACGTCTGCGGGAACATGTCGAGCACCTGCGCCTCCAGAACCCGCAGGGACGGCATCGCGCGGAGGTCCTTGGCCAGGGTGAGAGCATTGCAGCTCGAGTAGATGACGTCCGAGACCGCTGACGACTCGAGCCAGTGCGCGAGCTCGGCACCGACCCCGCGCCGAGGCGGGTTGACGACGACCATGTCGGGGACGTCGCTCGGGGCCGCGGCGAGCGCGAACGCTGTCGCGTCGGCCGCAAGAAAACGTGCGTCGAGCCCGTGCTCGCGTGCCGTGAGCGCAGCCGACGCGACGGCCTCCTCGCTCACCTCGACCCCCAGCACGTCGCGGCCCTCGCCGGCTGCGCGCAACGCAAAGCCTCCGACACCGCAGTACAGGTCCCAGACGCTGCGCGGGTTCGCGGCCCCGACCCACGCAGCGCCGAGGTCGTAGAGGGCAGCAGCGACCGGGGTGTTCGTCTGGAAGAACGAGCGCGGCCGCAGGTGCAGCCCGACACCACCGACCCGCATGAGCAGGGACGACGCCTCGGTCAGGACGATCTCTCGGTCACCCTCGAGCACGGCCTTGTGCTCCGGCTGGACGTTGAGAGTGACGACGCGCAGGCCCGGCAGGGCCGCAAGCAGCCAGGGCAGGTGCTTGCGCACCCGAGCCTCAGGTTCGGTCGACCGCACGACGAGCCGCACCATGAGCTCGTCGTCCGCTGACAACGTCACGAGCACGTGCTTGAGCTCACCCGTGCGCGCGGGAACGTCGTACGGCTCGAGCCGAGCGCGCGTGACGAACTCCGCAATGGCCGGCAGCGCCGCAGCGAGCGGCTCCTCGTGCAAGCCGCATCCGCGCAGGTCGACGCCGCGTCCCGCCTCGTCGAGGATCCCGAGCGTCGGCGCCGCGACCGTCCCGCCCACGACCATCTTCGCCTTGTTGCGGAAGCCAGCCGGGGGCGAGGCCACGGGCGTCAACCAGGTGGCATCAACCGCCGACGGGACGTCGGCGAGCAACAGCCGAGCGTGCGCGTCCTTCGCCGCGAGCTGCTGCGGGTACGGCACACCGAGATGGGTGCACGACCGGCAGACGCCAGCGTCGAAGTAGTCGCAGTGCATGGGCCGGCGCAACGAGAAGTGACCCGAAGGGGTCAGCTACCGCAGCCGCACCCGCCGCAGCCGCAGCCACCCGCGGCCGGGGCGTCCGACTGCTCGAGGACGGCGGCGTCGATGTCCTCACGCGGCGTGAGCGTGATACCCACCGGGCCTGCGGCCGTCGCAGAGCCCGAGCCGATGTGGCTCGTCCCCGCGTAGACCTCGGAACGCGTGTCGGCGAGCTGCGAGAACTCCTGGGCGCTGCCGTGCGTCGAGACGCCGGCAACCTCGTAGCCGGCCTCGTCGATGGCTGCGCGCAGCGAGTCCTCCGAGAGGGCAGCGTCAGAGAGGATCGTCACCTCGGACGCCTCACCCACGTTGAGGTCGACCGAGACGTTCTTGACGCCGGCGACGGCCTCAAGCTCCTTCGTCACGGCGGACACGCAGTGGCCACAGGTCATGCCGGTGACGTCGAGTGTGGTGATGGTAGGCATGTGATCTCCAACGTTCAGGGCCGGCGGAAGCATTCCCATTCTCGCACCGGGCGGCCGTCAGCGGTGCGACGCATGAGCCTCATCGTCACCAGGGGTAGGGCTTGTAGTCCTTGAGGAAGACACCGAAGACGTCCTCGCCCGCCTCGCCGCGCACGATCGGGTCGTAGACCCGGGCGGCGCCGTCGACAAGATCGAGCGGTGCGTGGAAGCCCTCTTCGTGCAGGCGCGCCTTCGTCGTGTGCGGACGCTCGTCCGTGATCCAGCCCGTGTCGACGCTCGTCATGAGGATCTGGTCGGACTCGAACATCTCGCGCGAGCTCGTGCGCGTCAACATGTTGACCGCGGCCTTCGCCATGTTCGTGTGCGGGTGGCCCGGGCCCTTGTAGCCGCGGTTGAACTGGCCCTCCATCGCCGAGACGTTGACGATGTACGTGCGCCGGGCGGGGGACGCCGCGAGGGAGGCGCGCAGCCGCGAGACGAGGATGAACGGCGCCGTCTCGTTGCACAGCTGGACCTCGAGCATCTCGAGCGGGTCCACCTGGTCGACCTTGTCGACCCACGAGTTCTGCGAGACAAGGTCGGGCACGAGGCCGCCCGCGTCGATCGCCGTGCCCGTCGCGACCCGGTCGAGGGACGACGAGCCAGCGGTGAGCGCAAGCTTCGTCAGCAGCCCGGGAGCCGTGACGGACTCCTCGACGTGCGTCGAGACCGGCACGCCATGGTCGCGTCCGCCCGCGCGCACGGACGCCTCGAGCGCCGCCGGGTGCGCGTCGACCGACCGACCGTACGTCGTCACGGGCGGCAGGTAGGGGAGCTCGGGGAGCGGCGCAGACTCGGCCGCGGCGAGCGGCGCGTACGCGCCAGGGGAGCGGCGCACGGTCTGCGCGGCGTTGTTGATGAGGATGTCGAGCGGCCCCTCGGCCGCGACGTCGTCGGCGAGCGCCATGACCTGTGCGGGGTCCCGCAGGTCGATGCCGACGACCTTGAGGTTGTGGATCCAGTCGGCCGCGTCATCCATCTGCGCGTAACGGCGGACGGCGTCGTTGGGGAAGCGCGTCGTGATCGTCAGGTGCGCGCCGTCGCGCAGGAGACGCAGCGCGATGTACATGCCGATCTTCGCGCGCCCGCCCGTGAGCAGTGCGCGACGGCCCGTGAGGTCCGTGCGTGCGTCGCGCCGGGCACGGTTCTCTGCCGCGCAGCTGGGGCAGAGCTGGTGGTAGAAGACGTCGATGTCCTGGTAGGGCTGCTTGCACACGTAGCAGCCCTGCGGCTTCGAGAGGCGTCCCGCGAAGTTGCCCTGAGCCGAGCCGGGACGGATATCGATGCCCTCGGTCTCGTCGTCGATCCGCGTCGGCGCGCCCGTGGCGGTCGCCTCGATGACCGCGCGGTCGGCGTCCTGGATCGCGGCCTTCGCCTCGTCGCGGCGCTGCTTCTTCACCGTCTTGTAGAGCTTGGCCGTGGCACGCTGGAGCGCGACCTTGTCGGGGTGCTCGGGCGGCAGCGCGTTCGCGGCCTCAAGGACCTCGAGCGCGCGCGCCAGTTCGTCAGGGCTCAGCTGGGGGGTGGCAGACACGTGCTCAAGTATCCCTGAGCGCGCAATGACGCCGGACACATCGCTGGCGCACCCCGGGTGCGCTTCTGCACCCAGCATTGGTTGATGCCGGGTGCAGAGCCGGTTGCTTGCGTGGGCGAACCTCCTAGGGGTGCATGGGCGCAAGTCACTGGTCTGGGTGAGGCGCGCGCGTGCTCCGGTGGTCGGTTGCTTGCGTGGGCGCACCCCGTGGTGGTGCGTGGGCGCAAGCCATTGGTGGGCGGGCGAGCGCGCGCGCCGGTCGTCGGTGGCTCGCGATAGCGTCAACCTGGACGACGGCGCCCCGCTGTCGGCAGAAGGGACAGCACATGGATGTCGCGCTCGGGCTCGAGGGCCTGCGCAAGACGTTCGGCACGAAGGTCGCGGTCGACCGTGTCGACCTCGCAGTGCCGACCGGTTCCTTCTACGGTCTCGTCGGCCCCAACGGGGCAGGCAAGACGACGACGCTCTCGATGGCGACGGGCCTCCTGCGACCGGACGCAGGGCGCGTCACCGTGCGCGGCACCGACCTGTGGGCCGACCCGGTCGCCGGCAAGTCGCTGCTCGGCGTCCTTCCCGACGGCGTGCGTCTCTTCGACCGCCTCACCGGTCTGCAGCTCGTCGTCCACGCGGGGATGCTCCACCGCATCCCGCGCGCGACCGCGTACGAACGCGCCCTCACGCTGCTGCGCGCCCTCGACCTCGAGGCCGACGCCGAGACCTTCGTCGCCGACTATTCCGCCGGCATGACGAAGAAGATCGCGCTCGCATGCGCGCTCGTCCACGCCCCGCGACTCCTCGTGCTCGACGAGCCCTTCGAAGCCGTCGACCCCGTCTCGGCCGCGTCGATCCGTGCGATCCTTGCCGACTACGTGCGCACGGGCGGCACCGTCATCGTGTCCTCCCATGTCATGGACCTTGTCGAGCGCATGTGCGACCACGTCGCGGTCCTTGCCGCCGGGCGCGTCCTCGCCGCCGGCACGGTCGACGACGTCCGCGCGGGCGTCAGCCTCGAGGACCGCTTCGTCGAGCTCGTCGGCGGACGCCGCACCGGGGAAGGCCTCGAGTGGTTGCACAGCTCCTGAGCCTGCGCTGGCAGACCTACCTCGGCACTCTCCGCCGGAGCGTGTGGCAGGCGATCGGCTCGGTCATCGCGATGCTCTACGCGCTCGGCGGCGGCGCGCTCATGCTCCTGGGTGGCCTCTTCGCAGGGCTGCAGCACGACCTCTCTGCCGAGATCATCGTTGGTGGATCGATGCTCGTCCTCGGCTGGGCCGTCGGACCTCTCCTCGCCTTCGGACTGGACGACACGTTCGACCCACGGCGACTCGCCCAGTTCCCGCTCACCACGCGCGACCTGATTCTCGGCACGTCCGTCGCCACGCTCCTCGGCCCCGGGGGTGTCTTCACGGTGCTCGCCGCGCTCGGCGCCGTCGCCGCCTGGATCACCGCGCCCGCAGCGGCAGCGGTTGCGCTCGTCGCGGTCCCGCTCGGCGTCGTCACCGCCGTCGTCGGAGGTCGCGCAACGACGTCGGCCGCGCGCCCGCTCGTCGAAGGACGACGCGGTCGCGACGTCCTCGTCGGCGTCGTCGTCCTCGGCATGTCTGGCCTCGGACTCACGCCGCTCCTGTTCGGCGAGTTCGAGCTCAACTTCGGAGAACTCGCGCTCACGGCCGCCCCGTGGCTCTCGTGGACACCGTTCGGTGCGGCGTTCGCCCTGCCCGCCGACATCGCGGCAGGTCAATGGGGCGCGTTCGCCGGGCATCTGGCGATCGCCGTCGCGACGCCATCCCTGCTCGTGCTGTGGTGGCGTCGCACGCTCCGCACGTCGACGGGCCGACCCGCCCACACGTCGTCGGGACACAGCCGCGGCCTCGGCGTCCTCGGACGCGTCCCGGACTCCCAGTTCGGCGCAATTCTCGCGCGCTGCCTCACCTACTGGGTCCGTGACCCGCGCTACCTCACCTCGCTCCTGTCGATCCCGGTCATCGTGCTCGTGGGCACGCTCCTCGCAGGTCAGAGCAGCTGGCTCCTGCTCATGGGACCGATCGTCGCCTGGACGTGCGGCTGGGCGATCTCCGTCGACGTCGCCCTCGACTCGACCGCGTTCTGGACGCACGTCGCCGCACCGATGCGCGGGGTCGCCGACCGTTGGGCGCGCGTCGTCGCGATCGGGGCCCCGGCGCTTGTGCTCACCGGCGCGTCCGTCCTCTGGAGCGTCGCCCGCACAGGACGCTGGGAGACGACGCCCGCGATCCTCGGCGTGAGCGTCGCGGCGCTCCTTGCCTCGCTCGGGCTCGCCTCAGTCGTCTCAGCGCTCGTGGTCTTCCCCGTCAACGAACCCGGTGACAACCCGTTCGCCTCGAAACAAGGTGGCTCGATGGCCGCGATGATCTCCCAGGGCGTGGGCACGCTCGTCCTCATCGTCGTGCTCGCGCCAGCGGGAGTGCTTGCTGTGCTCTCGCTCGTGCGTGACTCAGCGACGATCGGCTGGGGTGCCGCCGCGATCGGGCTCGCCATCGGGCTCGCTGCGCTCACCGGAGGTGTCGCGTTCGGGGCGCGGCGACTCGACGCGACCAGCCCCGACCTGCTCGAACGGCTCCGTTCCTTCTAGCCCGAGACGCATCGCTAGACCGGAACGCATCGCGCCCGGTGCGAGCCGGGTTGGTTGCGCTGGCGCACCCCTGGGGGGTGCGGGGGCGCAAGGTGCTCGGACGGGTTGGCGGGGGTGGGGTGCGGGGGCCGGGTTGGTTGCGCTGGCGCACCCTTGGGGGGTGCGGGGGCGCAAGGAACTCGGGACGGCACCACCGGGGTGGTGCCCGACGGAGTTGGCCCGCGTTTGGCGGTGTGCCCGGTGCCGGACGGCCCGGGCGAGTCGGGTTGGTTGCGTGTGCGCACCCCTGGGGGGTGCGGGGGCGCAAGGTGCTCGGACGGGTTGGCGGGGGTGGGGTGCGGGGGCCGGGTTGGTTGCGCTGGCGCACCCCTGGGGGGTGCGGGGGCGCAAGGAACTCGGGACGGCACCACCGGGGTGGGGCCCGACGGAGTTGGCCCGCGTTTGGCGGTGTGCCCGGTGTCGGACGGCCCGGGCGAGTCGGGTTGGTTGCGTGTGCGCACCCCTGGGGGGTGCTGGGACGCAAGGTACTCGGACGGGCTGGCGGGGGTGGGGTGCGGGGGCCGGGTTGGTTGCGCTGGCGCACCCTTGGGGGGTGCGGGGGCGCAAGGAACTCGAGCGGGTCGGCGGGGGTCCGCGCGGCTCATGTGGACCCCCGGGCGTCGCTACACCCAGGGCGACTCGGGGCGGTGATGCTCGGGCGCCGGGGTGAACTCCGCGGGCTTCCCCGGCGTGAGGTAGGTGCGCGCAAAGTGCAGCGACTGCGCGAGGTCGGCGCGACGCTCCGTCGCGTCACGAGCCTTGCGCGTCCCGATCTCGACGACGACGTCGCCGTCGAACTCGTCGCGCGCGAGCGTCTGCAACAGCTCGCGCACGGGTTGCGTACCGCGACCGGGCACGAGGTGCTCGTCGAAGCCCGAGTCCGTGCCGTCGGTGAGGTGAACGTGCGCGAGCCGCGGCCCGAAGAGTGCCGCGAGATCCACGCACGACTGCCGGGATGTTGCCGCGTGCGAGACGTCGAGGGTGACGCGGTCGTAGTCGTGCTCCGTCGGGTCCCAGCCCGGCAGGTAGCCCATGTACTCGCGTTTGCGACCCCGCCACGGATACATGTTCTCGACCGCGATCGTCAGCCCGGAGTCCTCCGACAGTGCGCGCACCTGCTCCGCGAAGTGCCGTGAATAGCCGCGCTGCCACGCGAACGGTGGATGCACGACGACCGTCGACGCTCCCAGGGTGAGGGCCATGTCGACGGTCTTGGCAAGCTTGTGACCCGGCTTCGTGCCCCACACCTGCTGCGAGACGATGAGCGTCGGCGCGTGCACGGACCGGATGGGCATGCCCGTCTCGCGCGAGAGCTGCGCGAGCGCAAGATCGTCGCGCGAGATCTTGTCGTTCCACACCATGACCTCGACACCGTCGTACCCGAGCTCGGCCGCGAGCTCGAACGCGATCGGTGCCTTACGTGGGTAGACGCTCGCGGTCGACAGGGTCACGTGGGGTCGCGCTGACGGTTCACCAGCCATGTCGTCCACAGTAGTCCGGGGCCGCCCGGTCGTCGCGGGCGCGGCCCGTTCGTGGCCGCGCTGGTCGGAAGGGCCTCGCGTCCGCAACGATGGGGGCATGCCTGCCGACCGCGAGAGCCTCTTCCCGGGGACGACGTTCGTCTCGACCGTCCTCGACGCCGCCGACACCAAGGCGGAGATGTCCCGTTGGCTCACTCGGGTCTACCTCATGCGCGCCGCGATGGCGGGCCTGATCATCGGTGTCTTCTACCTCGCCAACTACGCGATCATCGCGGCGTTCGTCGCGGTCGACCCCGGGCTGGGCACGATCGGTCGGCTCGCGGGCGCGATCGTCTTCGGCTTCGCGCTCACATTCATCTACTACACGCGCTCCGAGCTGCTCACGTCGAACATGATGATCACGACGATCGCCGTGTACTACCGGCGCATGCGCGTGAGTCGCATGGGTGGCCTGCTCGCGCTGTGCCTGCTCGGCAACGCGCTTGGCGGGCTCGTCATCGCGGGGCTCGTGTCAGCCTCGACGCTGCTCGACGGGTCCGCGGGCGACCTCGTCACTCGCGCCGTGGAGACGAAGCTCGCGTTCGTCACGGGTGGGTTCGACGGCATCGCTGACCTCTTCGTCCGCGCCGTCTTCTGCAACTTCCTCATCAACCTCTCGATGCTGCTCGTCTACAACGGGCTCGTGAGCTCCGACGGCGTCAAGGTCGTCGCGATGAACGTCGCGGTCATGCTCTTCGCGTTCCTCGGCTTTGAGCACTCGGTCGCCAACACGGTGCTGTTCATGGTCGAGGGCCTCCACGCCGGGGTGTCGCTCGGGGCGGCGGCCGCGAACGTGGGCGTCGCACTGCTCGGCAACTTCGTTGGTGGCGGGCTGCTCATCGGCTGGTACTACGCGTACGCGAACGACCCTGTGCGACGTCGCCGCGCGGGCCTGAGCGAGGTCGGCGACGCACGGGACCGCGCCGCGGGGAGCGACCAGCCGAGCTAGTCGACGGCCGGCTCGGCCGTGTCGGCGTCAGACAGCGGGGGCGCCGGAGAAGGGACGGGCGTGCCCGTGGGCTCCGGGAACGCGGGTGCGACCGTGGGCGCGTCTGTGGAGAGGTCGGTCGGCTCCGTCGTCGGGCCGGGCGATGCGGGGCCAGGCGACGCGGGGTCCGTCGGCTCGACGGTGGGGACGTCCGTCGGCTCGTCCGTCGGCGGGACGGTCGGCTCGTCCGTCACGGTCGGGGAGGGCACGGGAGTCGGCGACTCCGTGGGCGTCTCGGTGGGGACCGGTGCGCGCGTCGGCTCATCGGCCGGAGGCGTCGTCGGTGCGGGCCGTACCCGCTCGCGAACGCGAGTGATCGTCGTGCCCGAGCCCTCAACCCCCCGCAGCGCCTTCGAGAGCGGTCGACCCAGCCCGAGCTCGACGACGGTGAGCGTGAGCACGATGACGAGGAACGTCGTGACGGCGACGATCCCGAACGCGCGCCTCGCGCTGCGGCGCGCGGGCGCCATGAGCGCCCGACCCTCGGCGAGGGTCGGAGCGTCGGCTGCGACCGTGCGTCCGGGCGCGGACGTGGCGCGATCGAGCTGAGGGCCGACGGGCACGACGAGGGGGGTCTCACGCGTGACCACAGCAACCTCGGGCGCTGCCGCAAGAGGAATGACGTCCGTCGTGACGACCGGCTCGAGCAGTCCCGTCGACGCAACCTCGGTGGGCGGCGGCACGCGTGAAGGCTCGAGCACCGCGGTCTCCTCGGCCGACGACGACGTGCGCAGGTAGCGCGGCGCCAGCTGCGTGACGACGACCTGTGTGCGCACGAGGGAGCGCGTGTAGGCGTAGTTCGCGAACGCCGTGAGGATCGCGGCAGCCGCCGCGCCAATGAGCGTCCCGGCAACCCCGAGATAGGACAGCGCGACGGTCGAGGTCACGGCCGTGAGCACGCTCGCCACAATCTGCACGGTCGAGGGCCGCGCGGGCATGGCTGGCTGCGGGCGCGACGACGCGGTCGTCGGGGTGACCTGGTCGTCCGACGGCCGGTGCGGGTGTGAGGGGCGCGAACTCATCATCGACAACTCTAGTGAGCGGCCGTGGACCTCGCGTGAAGAGGACGGGACCGCACCGTGGGGCATGTTCTGCGGGACGTGGCGTCGGCCACGTTCGGTCCACCCGGAGGTTCCTGACGGCCCCGTACCGGAATGAACGTGCAACCTGCGTCCGGGGATGGTGGGGTGGAGCGATGACGACGCACGTGCTCGCCCTCGGGGGCGGCGGCTTCTCGATGTCCGACGGTCACGGGGCGACCGCGCTCGACCGCCATGCGCTCGCGCTGTCTGGATCCGACCGGCCGACGGTGTGCTTCGTCCCGACCGCGAGCGGTGACGCGACGCCCTACATCGAACGGTTCGAGGCCGCCTACGCTCCGCTCGACTGCGAGACGCGAGTGCTGCGGCTCGTCGCCGACGGGGCGCAGTCCGTTGCGCGCACGCTCGAGGGCGTCGACGTCCTCATGGTGGGTGGCGGCAGCACGGTCAATCTTGTCGCGCTGTGGGAGCTCCACGGAGTGACGCGCGAACTCCGGCGGCTCGCTGCGGAGCGTGACCTCGTGCTCGCGGGTCTGTCTGCCGGGGCGAACTGTTGGTTCGAGGGGTGCACGACTGACTCGTTCGGGCCGGTGGTCGTGCCGTGGCGCGGTGGGACGGGGTTCGTCGAGGGCAGCTTCTGCCCGCACGCCGACGGCGAGGACCGTGTCGGTGACTATGCCGCCGCGGTCGCGTCGGGCGCGCTCCCAGCAGGCTGGGCGGCCGACGACGGAGCGGCCGTGCACGTCGTCGACGGCGTCGTGCGCGCGCACCTTGCCGAGCGTCCTGGTGCGGTGACCTATCGGGTCGAGCCCGACGGTCAGGGGGGAGCGACGGTCGTCGCGCAGCAGGTGACGCTCGTGTGAGGTGACTGTGAGGGCCCCTGCACCGGGACACGGTGCAGGGGCCCTCACAGTCCGAGCCGTACGGGGCAGGGCTGGTTAGGCCGTGCCCAGCATCGCCCGCGCCTGCCGTGTCGCCTCGACGAGGTGCCGCAGCGACTTTTCCGTCTCCGCGTAGCCGCGCGTCTTGAGGCCGCAGTCCGGGTTGGCCCACAGCAGGCGCGGGTCGACGGACTCGAGAGCGAGCGCGAGCAGCTCGGAGATCTCCGCGGCCGATGGCACGCGTGGGGAGTGGATGTCGTAGACACCTGGCCCGACGCCCCGGTCGAAGCCCGCCGCGCGCAGCTCGTCGAGCACTTCCATGCGTGAGCGCGCCGCCTCGATCGAGGTGACGTCGGCGTCGAGGGCGTCGATCGCGCCGATGACCTCGCCGAACTCGGAGTAGCACAGGTGCGTGTGCACCTGCGTCGAGGCTGCAGCCCCTGCGGTCGCGAGGCGGAACGACCCGACCGACCACGCGAGGTAGTCCGCGTGCGCCTCACGACGCAGCGGCAGGAGCTCGCGCAGCGCAGGCTCGTCGACCTGGACGACGGCGATCCCCGCGGCCTCAAGGTCGGCGACCTCGTCATGCAGCGCGAGCCCGATCTGGTCGGCGACCTCGCGCGCGGGCACGTCGTCGCGCACGAACGACCACGCCATGATCGTCACGGGGCCCGTGAGCATGCCCTTGACGGGCTTGTCGGAGAGCGACTGCGCGTATGTTGTCCAGCCGACCGTCATGGGTGCGGGGCGCGACACGTCGCCCCAGAGGATCGACGGACGCGTGCAGCGTGAGCCGTAGGACTGCACCCAGCCGTTCTCGGTCACCGCGAACCCGTCGAGCAGCTCCGCGAAGTACTGGACCATGTCGTTGCGTTCAGCCTCGCCGTGCACGAGCACGTCGAGCCCCAGCTCTTCCTGGAGCCGGACGACGCGCTCGATCTCGGCGCGCATCGCGGCCTCGTACGCGTCGGTCGCGAGCTCGCCCCGCGCGTGCGCGGCACGCGCCTTGCGGATCTCGACCGTCTGCGGGAACGAGCCGATCGTCGTTGTCGGGAGCGGCGGCAACTGCAGCCGCTCCGCCTGCGCGGCACGGCGCTCGGCAACGTCGCCGCGTTCGCGGTCCGCAGTCGTCACGGCTGCGGACCGGGCGCGGACAGCGTCGTCCTGCACTCCCGCCGCGACGGCGCGCGCGGCAAGGGCCGCGCTCGCGGCCTCGACCTCAGTCGCAACCGCGTCACTGCCCGACGTGAGCGCGCGGCCCAGCACCGCGACCTCGGCGACCTTCTCGTCCGCGAACGCGAGCCATGCCCGCAGGCCCTCGTTGAGCTGAGTCTCGGCGGCGAGAGTGTGCGGCACGTGCTGGAGCGACGTCGACGTTGCAGCCGCAACCGTGCCGCTCAGGGCACGCAGCGACTCGAGACGATCGATCGCACTCGCGAGGTCCGTGCGCCACACGTTGTGGCCGTCGACGACGCCGCCGACGAGGGTCTTGCGTGCAAGGCCCGCCTGCACCGCATCGTCGGCTGCAGCGGGAACGGCGCCCTTGACGAGGTCGAACGCGACCGCCTCGACGTTGCTCGTCGCAACCGCAGCGAGTGATTCGCGCAGCTCGCCGTACGGCGCCGCGAGGAGGATCGCGGGTCGTGCGCTCGCGGCCGTGAGCACCGCATACGCGCGCTCGGCTGCGACCGCGAGTGCGGTGGGCGAGGTGCGGAGCGTGTCGGTGACGAGCGCGGGCTCGTCGAGCTGAACCCACTGCGCGCCTGCGGCCGCGAGGCGGCCGAGCAGTTCACCGTAGGCGGGGAGCAGGTCGTCGAGCCGGTCGAGCGGCTCGTACCCTTCGGGGGCGTCGTCGGCAGCCTTCGCCAAGGCGAGGAAGGTCACGGGACCGACGATCACGGGACGCGTCACGACGCCCTCGGCGATGCCCTCGGCCACCTCGGCAACGAGCCTGTCCGACGCGAGCCGGAAGGCTGTGGCCGGGCCGATCTCGGGGACGAGGTAGTGGTAGTTCGTGTCGAACCACTTCGTCATCTCGAGCGGTGCGAGCGCACCCGCGCCGCGGGCGAGCGTCGAATAGCCCGCGAGGTCGAGGGTTCCGTCGGCCGCGCGCAGGTGCGCGAAACGCTCGGGAAGCGCGTCGAAGGTCACGGCTGCGTCGAGCACCTGGTCGTAGAACGAGAAGGAGGCCGGAACAGCCGACGGCTCGGTGAGACCGAGGCTCGTGAGGCGCGCACGGGTTGCGGCGCGGAGGTCGGCGGCGACAGCGGAGAGCTCTGCCTCGCTCGTGCGACCGGCCCAGAAGGACTCAAGCGCGCGCTTGAGCTCGCGGCGGGGGCCGATGCGGGGGTACCCGAGCACCGTCGTCGTCGGAAAAGCGGGAAATGTACCGGAAAGAGGGGCGCGAAGGCCCGAGGACGTTGTCATGCTGCGTGCTCCTGGAGGTGAGATCAGGGGCCGTCGACTCGAACGACGTCCCTGAGGGGTTCACCGGCCCGCGGCCCTCCGGCCAGGTCCGACGCGATCTGCGCGCCGCCGCCGAGGTGAACACCCTCGAGCAGGTCCAGTGCTGGTGCTGCGTTGTTGAACGTGTAGACGTGCAGGCCGGGAGCCCCGGCCTCGAGAACAGCCCGAGCAAGAGCGACCGACGCACGCATGCCGTGCGCGTGCCGCTCATCCTCGGGGAGAGCCTCGAGCTCGGCCGTGAGCCGAGCCGGGGCTGGCACGCCCGTAAGCTCCGCAACCCGGTGCAGGCGGCGGGGCTCGGTCGTCGGCAAGATGCCGGCGAGAATGGGGATGGTCACGCCCGCAGCACGGGCGCGATCCACAAAGTCGACGTACGTCGACGCCTCATAGAACAGCTGCGTGATCGCAAACGTCGCGCCTGCCCCTTGCTTGACGAGAAGCCGCTCGACCTCCTGCGCGGGCGTCGTCGCCGCTGCACGGTTGCCGCCCGGGAACGTCGCGACCGCAATCGTCAGCGGACGCGTCGCTCCGCGCAGCGCGCTCGCGGGAGACTCACCGCAGCGCACGGCTTCAACCTGCTGAAGCAACCGGATGAGGTCTTCAGAGGAGTTGACGCCACCCGGGCTCGGCGTCCAGTCAGGCTGGTCGAGGGGTGGGTCGCCGCGCAGCGCGAGGAACGACCGGATCCCCGCATCGAGGAACTCGCGCACGACCTCGGTCACGTGCTCACGCGTCGCCGCGACGCACGTGAGGTGTGCGATCGGCAGGACAGGCGTGTCGCGTGCGATCGTCTGGACGACCTGGCGGGTTGTGGCACGGTCCGTCCCAGCCGCGCCGTACGTGACCGAGACGAAGTCGGGCCGTGCCGCGAGCAGGGCACGGGCGGTGGCCCAGAACTTGGGGGCCGCGTCGGGGTTGCGCGGGGGCATGAGCTCGAATGAGACGGTCGGGCGCGCCGGTGCGCAAGTCAGGTCGGTGATGCTCATGGTCGGCCTCCGCAGGGTTGGTCCATCGGACCTGGCGTGAGCACCCGTTCCCTCAGGAGGCTTCCTCTTGGGCGGGTTGCTGCGGCGTCGACGAGCCAGGACTCTCGGCCGCTCTGGATGGTGGTGCGAGCCTAGGGGCGGCCCACAGCACTCCCCAAGCCGTCCCGGATCGTGAGACTCGCGTCCGGAGGCCGGTCGCCTGCAGTCAGTTGCGGCGTCCTCGACGGGGCTCCGACGGCGGGAACTCGCCGTCGTCCGAGCCGTCGTCCGCAGCGAACAGCAGCTCGGAGAGCTGCTTCTTGACCTCGGCGACCCGGGGCACGTCGTACAGCATGACGCCAGCCTTCTCAGTCGCATCCGAGATGACGATCGTGCCGCACCCGAGCATCTGATCGAGCAGGTCGCGCTCGTACGTGAAGTCATTGATACGGAACAGCGGAATGTCGCGCCCCGTCTTCGTGAGGATTCCCGAACGCGTGATGAGGCGACGCGTCGTGAACGTGTACGACGTCGTCCGCCACCTCAGGTATGGCACAACCGTCCAGATGACGACGACAACAAGCCCGACGACGCCGACAGCCGGCACCGCCCACGTCTTGACGTTGTTGTCCGGAAGGAAGATGAGCGCCGCCGCGACGGCCGCTGCGACGAGCAGCAGCACGAGGAACGGCACGAAGACCTTCTTGATGTGCGGGCGGGTCTGAAGAACAACGCGCTCGTCATCACCCAGGCTGCGATCGATCGACATGCCGCGATCCTCCCAGACGTCGTGCCCCCGTGTCCTCCCGTTCGTGCGTGTCGCACGAACGGGAGGAGACGGACCGGTGCTCAGACCCCGCGACGGTCGCCCGGATGATGGACGACGTGACCCGCGGCCTCCCAGGCCGCGACATGCACGGCAACGTCTGCGAGGAACGAGTCGTAGTCATGCGGCGACCCCCACGCGACCGAGGCCTCGGCTGCAAGGCGCGGAAGCAGCTGGTAGGTGACGTCGCCCCAGGTGCGCACGGTCTCCGTCCACAGCGCGGTCTCGACTCCGACGACGCGCTCGGCCGGGACGCCCGGAAGCTCAGCGACCGGATCCCAGTCGTACGCCGTACGCAGGTCGATGAGACCCGCCCAGTCCTGGCCGATCACCTGGTCGGCGTCGTGGAACATGTCGAGATACGCCTTGGGCGCGGGCGACGAGACGACCTTGAGGTCAAGCACCTCGGCGCGCGAGGCGAGCTTCTCGGTGTCGACCTTGGGCGTCCAGTACTGCAGCCACGAGCCCGCGGGCAGGTCACCGTGCAGGCCTTCCTGCCACATCGTCAGGTGCTTGCCGGTGGACGCGGCAAGAGCCCCGAGGCGGGTGATGTAGTCGCCGTACTCGGCCTCCTCGAGAGTGAGGCATTCGTCGCCGCCCAAGTGGATCCGGCTGCCGCGCGTGTGCTCGGCGAGCGTCGTCACGACGTCGGTGACGAGCTCCCACGACGCGGCCGACACGAGGTCGACCGTGCTGAAACCCACCTTCGTGCCCGTGTAGGGCTCGCGGACGGCGCCGTCCTGCGAAGCCTCCGGGTACGCGACGAGCAACGCGTGCGTGTGCCCGGGCAGGTCGATCTCGGGAACGATCTCGATGTGGCGGGCGGCCGCGTAGTCCTGGAGCTCGCCGTACTCGGCGAGCGTGAGGAAGCCGCCTGGGCCTTCGGAGCAGTCGGTCGTCGCGCCACGCTCGGTGAGCAGCGGGCGCGAGGGGATCTCGATGCGCCAGCCCTGATCGTCTGTGAGGTGCAGGTGGAGGCTGTTGAACCGCAGCTCCGAGGCGAGGTCGACGAGCTGGCGTAGGTGCTCGGGCCCGTAGAAGTGGCGGGCGATGTCGAGCATGACGCCGCGGTGTGGGTAGGCGGGGGCGTCCTCGACGACGCCGAGTGCGACCGTGCCCGCGGCCGGGTCGACGAGCTGTGCGAGGACGGTCACGGCCCAGTACGCGCCGGCCGGGTCGGCCGCGGTGAGGGCGAGCGTGTCGGCCGTGATCGTGAGGGTCGATCCCTCGGCGGCGAGCGTGGCGTCCTGGGTCGCGGTGACCGTCGGGGAGCCGGCTACGGAGGCCCCGGCGTCTGTGGTCGGTGCCGCGAGGACGGCCGCGAGCTCAGACGCGCGCCGGGCGGCGTGAGGGGCCCAGGTGCGCAGGGCGTCGGCGAGCGCGGTGATCTCGTGGCGACCGACCGGACGGGTGGTGCCGGTGAGCACGGAACGACGGGGAGCGGGGAGGGGGGCGGGGCGGGTGTTCACGGTGGAGATCCTTCATCCGTTGCGACTTGGTAACGGGGGGAGGCGGGGCTTGACCAGAGAAAGTAAGTAAGGTGTACTTACTTTCATGGCACGCACGTCTACGTCAAGGGACGCTCGGCAGGGCACTCAGCGCGTCACTGCGCCGACGGGAAAGATCCTGCCCTCTGATACCCGTCTGCACCACCGTACCCTCGTTCTGCAGCATCTTGTCGACGAGGGCCCGCAGTCGAGGGCGGACCTCGCGCGCCTCACCAAGCTCGCTCGCGTGACGATCTCGGACGTGGTCGCGGGCCTCATCGCTGACGACCTCGTCATCGAGCTCGGCGTCCGCCCCGGAACTCACATGGGCAAGCCCGCGACACTCGTCGGGCTCAACCCCGTCGGGGCCTACATCGCGTGCCTCGACCTCTCCGGCGACCACGACCTGCGCGGAACGATCGTCGACCTCGAGGGCACCGTCGTCGTCTCCCACGAGGTCGCGCTCGGCGACGACCGTGGCGACGACGCGGTCGACCGCACCGTCGAGCTCGCCCGCAGGCTGCTGCTCGACGCCCCCGGCAAGGTCCTCGGCCTCGGCGTCGGAACCCCCGGGATCGTCTCGGTCGACGGCGTCGTCCGCAACGCGCCCAACCTCCGCTGGGAGCGCCTTGCGCTCGGGGAGCACCTCCGCAACGTGCTCGGCACCCCCGTCCACGTCGCCAACGACGCCGACACGGCAGTCCTCGCCGAAGACACCTTCGTCAAGGGCGGCGGCGCCGGGCTCCTCCTCGTCGAGATCGGACGCGGCGTCGGCGCCGGGATCCTCGTCGACGGCAACCTCCTGCGCGGCCCCAACGGGACCGCAGGCGAGATCGGCCACGTCACCGTCGTGCCCGACGGCGAACCGTGCACGTGCGGCCGCCACGGCTGCCTCGAGTCGCTCATCTCAGCCCCCCGGCTCCGCGCCCGCATCGCAGGCCTCAGCGAGGCCGAGGCCGGCAGCGAGCTGTCCGCGGCCGGGCGCCAGCTCGGTGCGGTCCTCGCGCCCGTCGTCCAGGCCCTCGGCCTGCGCGACGTCGTCCTCTCCGGTCCCGCCGAGCTCCTCGACGGCCCGTTCCGCCAGGCAACAGAGTCCACGGTCCTGGCCCTCACTCGTCCCTTCGCAGACGAACAGGTCGCTGTTCGCATGTCTGCGCTGGGTCGCGATGGCGTCCTCCACGGCGCCGCCGCACTCGTCCTCGACGGAGAGCTCGGGCTCTCCTGACCGGACCGCAGTACCTGTCCACGCATCATTCTCGGTCGAAGACGACCACCGAAGGGAAAGATCGATGAAGATCCACAAGCTCGCCGCGCTCGGCGCGGTGGCTGCTCTTGCGCTCACCGCGTGCAGCAGCGACCCCAACCCCGGGGAGACGACAGCGCCCACGACCAAGTCGACGGTTCCCGCCGCCGAGCGCTCCATCACCTTCTGGGTCGCTGGAACCGACACGAACGACGACATGCGCAAGTTCCTTGTCGACACGTTCAAGGAGAAGACCGGCGGCGCGACGCTCAAGATCGAGCAGATCGAATGGAAGGAGCTCGTCCCGCGCCTGCAGACGGCTCTGCCCAACGCCGAGCAGACCCCTGACCTCGTCGAGATCGGCAACACCCAAGCCCCGACGTTCACCTCGGTCGGCGCCTTCACCGACCTCACCGCCTCGCTCGCCGACCTCGGTGGCGAGAAGGTCGGCCCGAAGTCCTTCGTCGAGGCCGGAACGTACGACGGCAAGCTCTACGCCGTCCCGTACTACTGGGGCTCGCGTTACGTCTTCTACAACACGGACGTCTTCGAGAAGGAGGGCGTCAAGGTTCCCACGACGCTCGCCGAGTTCAACGAGGCCGCGAAGAAGCTCACGACCGCCGACCGCTCGGGCCTCTGGCTCCCCGGCCAGGACTGGCGCAACGGCCTCTTCTGGCTGTTCGCCAACGGCGGCAACATCGCCACGGTCGAGGGCGGCAAGTGGGTCGGTGGACTCTCGAGCCCCGAGTCGCAGACCGCGCTCGCCCAGATCCAGGATATCTACACCAACGGCACCAAGGCGCCGAAGGACGGCCTGGACGAAGAGCCGTGGGTTCCCTTCAACGAGGGTGACTCCGCGATGTTCATCGCTCCCGGCTGGGCTCGCTGGTCGGTTAAGGAGGACGTGAAGTTCGCGCCCCTCGCCGTCCCCGGTGTCGAGGCCGGCAGCTACGCCGCAGGCCTTGCCGGCGGCTCGAACCTCGCGATCTCGGCGAAGTCGAAGAACCAGGACCTTGCACTCGAACTTCTCAAGGTTATCTACTCCGAGGAATACCAGACCCTGCTCGCCAAGAACGGCATGGGCCCGGCCATCTCTGACTTCAACTCCCTCATGGGCGACGACGAGTTCGCGAAGGCAGCTATCGCCTCCGCCGAGAACTCCAAGCTCACCCCCGGCTCGCCCGGCTGGGCCTCCGTCGAGGCGGCCAAGCTCATGGAAGAGACCTTCGGAAAGATCGCAGCAGGCGGCGACATCGTCGCGATCGCCAAGGACGCCGACGCGCGTCTCGGCGAGATGCTCAACTGACGACAGCACCATGACAGGGGCGCCGGCCGCAACCGGCCGGCGCCCCTGCCCGTGCCGGGAAGAATGAAGTGTCCTCATGAGTGACGTCCTTGCGCGCGCCCCACAGTCCCGGCGCGCACCGACCGGGCGACGCCCGGTCCCCTCCACCCAGCGCGCCCGCCGCGCGACCGCGATCGCGCCCTACCTGCTCGTCCTGCCCGTCGTCCTCATGATGGTCATCGCGCTCGGCTACCCCCTCGTGCGCCAGTTCGTCATGTCGTTCCAGGAGTACGGCCTCAAGCAGCAGTTCGGTGCCGACCCGGAATGGATCGGACTCGACAACTACGAGGCGATCTTCGCCGACAGCGCCGTGTGGGCGGTCATCATCCGCTCCCTCCTCTTCTGCCTCGTCGCGGCCAGCGCCACGATGGTCGCCGGCATGGCGGTCGCCGTCCTGCTCACCAAGGTGGCCACCTGGCTCCGGATCACCATCCAGTCGGTCCTGCTCGTCGCCTGGGCGATGCCCGTCATCGCCTCGATGACCGTGTGGCAGTGGCTCTTCGACACGAACTACGGCGTCATCAACTGGGTGCTCGCCAAGATCGGACTCAGCCAGTTCCAGGGGCACTCCTGGCTCATCGACCCGCTGTCGTTCCTCACGATCGCAGCGCTCGTCGTCGTGTGGATGTCCGTTCCCTTCGTGGCGTTCTCGCTCAACGCCGCACTCACGCAGGTCTCGGGGGAACAGCTCGAGGCCGCCGAGCTCGACGGCGCCAACGCGTGGGAACGGTTCCGCCACATCAAGCTGCCGACCATCATGCCCGTCGTCATGGTCGTCTCCCTGCTGCAGGTCATCTGGGACCTGCGCGTCTTCGCGCAGATCTACTACCTGCAGATGGCCGGCGGCGTCGCGAGCGAGACCAACCTCCTCGGCACCTACATCTACAACCTCGGCCTCGGCCAGGGTGACTTCGGCAAGGCCGCAGCCGTCGCGATCTTCATGCTCGCCCTCACGCTCGGCCTGACGTTCTTCTACGTCCGCAAGCTCGCGAAGGAGGTGTGACATGCGCAAGGCCCTTCCCAACATCTTCGGCGGACTCGTCGCACTCATCTGGGTCTTCCCCGTCTACTGGATGGTGAACTCCGCCTTCCTCTCACCCGGCCAGGTCCGCGGCAAGAACCCCACATGGCTGCCGTTCGGCGGAGACTTCTCGTCCTTCGGGCGCGTCTTCGACGACCGCTTCCTCAACTCGATGAAGCTCAGCCTCGTCGTCACGCTCATCACGGTCGTCGTCGCACTGCTCTTCGCGTTCCTCGCAGCGATCGCCGTGAGCCGCTTCAGGTGGCGTGGCCGCAAGGCCCTCGTCGTCATCGTGCTCGTGGTTCAGATGATCCCCGCTGAAGGCCTCTTCATCTCCCAGTACAAGATGCTCCAAGGCTGGGGGATGCTCAACACCGTCGCCGGGCTCTCGGTCCTCTACATCGCAGCAGTCCTGCCCTTCACGGTCTGGATGCTGCGCGGGTTCGTCGAGGGAATTCCCGCCGACCTCGAGCACGCTGCCATGATCGACGGATGCAGCCGCACCAAGGCCTTCTTCGTCGTGACCTTCCCGCTTCTCGCGCCCGGTCTCGTCGCCTCCGGTGTGTACGCCTTCCTCCAGGCATGGAACGAGTTCACCCTTGCGACGGTCGTCATGAGCCCGTCCAACCGCACCGTCCCGCTCTGGCTCCAAGGCCTGACCTCCGCCAGCAACGCGGCGATTGACTGGCCCGGCGTCATGGCGGGGGCGATCATGGTGGCGATCCCCGTCGTCGTCTTCTTCCTGTTCGTTCAGAACAAGATGACCGACGGCATGGTCTCCGGCGCTGTGAAGGGCTGACAGTAGTCATCACGGGTGCGCCCGTCACCGCGGGCGCACCCACCACTGAGAAAGGCACCACCCATGGAGATCGTGATCCTGCCGTCCGCCGACGCTGTCGGAAAGGTCGGGGCCGACATCTTCGAGCGCGTCGTGCGCAGCACCGAGCACCCCGTGCTCGGACTCGCCACCGGGTCCTCGCCGCTGCCCGTCTACACCGAGCTCGTCCGCCGTCACGAGGACGAAGATCTCTCGTTCGCCAACGCCGAGGCCTTCTGCCTCGACGAGTACATCGGACTGCCCGTCGGGCACCCCGAGTCCTACCACCAGTTCATCCGACGCGTCTTCACGGGCCACCTCGACATCGCCGACACGGCCGTGCACAGCCCAGACGGCACCGCAACCGACATCCCGGCAGCAGGCCGCAGCTACGACGCCGCGATCGCCGCCGCGGGCGGCGTCGACCTGCAGATCCTCGGGATCGGCACCAACGGGCACCTCGCATTCAACGAGCCCGGCTCCTCCCTCGCCTCCCGCACCCGCATCGTCACGCTCACCGAGCAGACCCGGACCGACAACGCGCGGTTCTTCGACACGCTCGACGACGTTCCCCGCTACGCCCTCACGCAGGGCCTCGGCACGATCATGGAGGCCCGCCACCTCCTCATCGTCGCGACCGGCGCCGGCAAGGCCGCCGCCGTTGCCGCCGCGGCCGAAGGACCCGTGACCGCCAGCTGCCCCGCGTCAATCGCGCAGATGCACCCCCACGTCACGCTGCTCGTCGACGAGGCCGCGGCCACCGACCTCGTCAACGCCGAGCGCTACCGCTACGTCTACGCCAACAAGCCTGAATGGCAGGCATCGTGAGCCTCGTCATCGCCCTCGACGTGGGGGGCACCAACATTCGTGGCGAGCTCGTCGACCGCGAAGGCACCGTTCACGCGGCCGCCCACGAGCTCACCGCCGGGTCCGACGGTGACGCGACGCTCGACGCGATCGAACGGGTCTGCCGCACGCTGCTCGCGGCCGCCGCTGACGGCCGCGTCGTCGACGCCGTCGGACTCGCCGTCCCGGGCGTCGTCGACTCCCGCACGGGCGTCGTCCTGCTCGCGGGCAACCTCGGCTGGCGTGACCTCGCCGTGAGCGACGTGCTCGGGCAGCGTCTCGGACTTCCCGTCCTCCTCCACCACGACGTCAACTGCGCCGGCCTCGCCGAACGCGAGCTCGGCGCTGGGCGCGGGGTCGACGACCTGCTCGCGATCTTCATCGGGACCGGCATCGCCGCCTCGCTCACCGTGGGCGGGGTGACGCTCGGCGGAGGCGTCAACCAGGCCGGCGAGCTCGGGCACGTCGTCATCCGTGAAGGCGGGCTCGCCTGCCCCTGCGGGCAGACCGGATGCCTCGAGCGGTACTGCTCCGCGTCGTCGATCGGCCTCGCCTACGCCGCCGCCACGGGCCGCGACGGCATGACGTCCCTCGACGTCGTCACAGCGCTCGGAGACGACCCGCGCGCCGACGCCGTGTGGGCCGACGCCATCGCAGCGCTCGCCACCGGAATCCTTGGAGCCATCACCCTGCTCGGCACCCAGCGGGTCGTCATCGGAGGCGGTCTCGCAGCCGCGGGCGACGCCCTCGTCGTCCCCCTGCGGACGCAGCTCGAAGCGACCGTCAAGGTCGCGACCATCCCCGAGATCGTCGTCGCAGAGCTGGGTCAGCGAGCCGGTGTCATCGGAGCTGCGCTCGCCACCTGGAAGCGGCTCGCCGCCCACTGAACGCGTCCCGTCGGCGGTGACCCCCGCCCGCCGGCGGGGCGCTGTCGGCGGGCGCCGCCGACGGCGGGGCGCACGCGGTAGTCCGTGCCGCTCAGGCCGACGACCTCGGCGACGCGCCGCGGGTCAGGGGAGCCTGCCGCCCGACTCCGTCAGGTAGCACGCTGCGCACACGGCTTCGTAGGTGACCTCGGCGCCACCGTCGATCGCGACCTGCGCGCCATCAAAGATGGCCTGGCCGTCGATCCGCCGGGTCGTGAAGATCGCCTTGCGACCGCAGCGGCAGATGGTCTTGAGCTCCTCGAGCGAGTGCGCAATCTCGAGGAGGCGACGCGAGCCAGGGAACGCCTCGGTACGGAAGTCCGTGCGGATGCCGTAGCAGATGACCGGCACACCGTCGAGGACGGCGATGCGCAGCAGGTCGTCGACCTGCTGCGTCGACAGGAACTGGGCCTCATCGATGAGCAGGCATGACACGTCGCGGCCGCTTGAGCGTTGGACGAGCGCGCGGTGCTCTTCGAAAAGTGCGTGGGCGTCGTCGGTGGCGCCCACCAGGTAGTCGACGTCGCGGACGACACCGAGCCGCGAGTGGATCTGGCGGCCAGCCTTGGTGTCGAGGCCTGGCTTCGCAAGGAGGATCCGGTGCTCGCGCTCCTCATAGTTGTGCGCGGCCTGCAGGAGCGACGTCGACTTGCCGGAGTTCATCGCTCCGTAGCGGAAGTACAGCTTGGCCATAGGGAGATTCTCCCATCCTAGAAATCCACTCCGGACCTTCGCGGCCTGTCGGCCCGGCTGCTCCGCAGGCGGGCGTAGGCTCCCTCACGCGAAGATCGACCCTGCACCCGAAGGAGTCCGCATGACGTCCACCGCCCCGCGGCCGCCGTCCGCCGCCAGCACCTTCGTCCGCAGCCTGGGACGACGCAAGAGCGTCGAGCAGGCGCTCGCATCGAGCGAGGACGCCGAGCGTTCGCTCAAACGGAACCTCAGCGCGTGGGACCTCGCGGTTCTCGGCGTGTCGGTCGCTGTCGGCGCCGGCATCTTCTCCGTCGGTGCGACGTCGGCCGCGCATCATGCCGGCCCCGCCGTCATCCTCTCGTTCGTCATCGCCGCCGTCGTGTGCGGTCTCGCGATCATGTGCTACGCCGAGTTCGCCTCCACGCTGCCGATCGCCGGGTCCGCCTACACGTTCTCGTACGCGACGTTCGGGGAAGGTGTGGCCTGGTTCATCGGCTGGGACCTCATCCTCGAGATGCTGCTCGCCGCCGCGGTCATCGCGAAGTTCTGGGGCGTGTACCTCGGCGACGCCTTCGAACTCTTCGGCGTCAACATCTCGACGAGCGTCACCATCGGTCCCCTCAACCTCGACTGGGGACCGGTGCTCGTCGTTGGGGCCTTCACGACCCTGCTCGTCGTCGGCACGAAGCTCTCGACGCGCGTCAACTCGGTGCTCACCCTCGTCAAGGTCGGCATCACGCTGTTCGTCATCGTCGTCGGGTTCCTCTACGTCAAGGCCGACAACTTCACCCCGTTCGTGCCGCCCGCGGAGCCGGCCGAAGGCAAGGCCGGGCTCCACCAGCCGCTCGTCGCGTTCCTGACGGGCCAAGAGCCCTCGATGTACGGCGTTCTCGGCATCCTCTCTGGCGCCGCGCTCGTCTTCTTCGCGTTCATCGGGTTCGACGTCGTCGCGACGACCGCCGAGGAGGCGCGCGACCCGCAGCGCACCATCCCGCGCGGCGTGCTCGGAGGCCTCGCGCTCGTCACGGTGCTCTACATTCTCGTCACCGTCGTTGTCACCGGCATGGTGCCGTACACGGATCTGGCGGCCACCGAGGACCCGTCGCTCACGACCGCGTTCGTCCTGGTCGGGGCGGAGTGGGCGGGCAAGGTCATCTCGATCGGCATCCTCGTGGGACTCACGAGCGTCGTCATGGTGCTGCTGCTCGGGCTCGCGCGCATCGTCTTCGCGATGAGCCGGGACGGCTTGCTGCCGAGGCGGATGTCCGTCACGCACGCGCGCTTCCGCACGCCTGCCGCGCTGCAGATCGGACTCGGCATTGTCGTCGCCGGGATTGCAGGGTTCGCGGACGTCGGCTTTCTCGAGGAGATGATCAACATCGGCACACTGTCGGCGTTCATCCTCGTGTGCTTCGGGATCCCTTTGCTCCGCCGGTCCCGGCCCGATCTCACGCGCGGCTTCAAGGTGCCGTGGTCGCCTGTGCTGCCCATCGCTGCAGGGCTCGCGTGCATCTGGCTGACGACGAACCTCACCGTGCTCACCTGGCTGCGGTTCCTCGCCTGGATCGTGGTCGGGGCGGTCATCTACGTCGCGTATTCGCGGCGCCACTCGGCGCTGGCCTCGACTGCGCCCCCGGACGAGCGTCGATAGCCGATCCGCACACCGGCTGTGTGTGGATCGGCTATCGAGTGGGGGTCGGGACACCTTTGTTGTGCGGATCGGCTATCGGTTGAGCGCACCCCGGCCCGGCCCCGCCCGGCCCGGAGCCGGGCATCGATAGCGGATCGGGACGCCTCTCGTGTGCGGATCGGCTATCGAGTGGGGGTCGGGACACCTTTGTTGTGCGGATCGGCTATCGGTCGAGTGGGCCGCGCTAAAGTTCGAGCGTGCCACTTCTCTCGCTAGGACGAGCCGCTGCCGCTCGCTATTCGGAGGGCAGCATGGTGGATGCGCAGACATCGGTGCTCGCCGACGTGCCATGGGGCATCTGGTTGGCCATCGTCGTCGGCCTCGTGGTGCTGCGCGTGCTGCGAGGCACCCTCCGGAGTCGGCGGCGGAGTCGGCGGCGTCGAACTCCGGCGCTGCCGTCTCCTGGCGAGTACTGGATGGCCCACGTCCCCTTCCGTGACGGCACCGGGAGCAAGGACCGGCCCTGCCTTGTCGTCCGGTCGAACCATGGCGAGTACCGGGTTCTCTACGTGACGTCGCAGGACAGGTCTGCCGACGATCGGTACGTACCCGTCGACACCCAGGCGTGGCGGGGAGGCGACGGCCGTCGAAGCTGGCTGCAGACCACGGAGCGCCGCGACGCCGACCCGACCATCGCCGTCGCGCGCGAGGGCTTCCGCCGGTACCTCGGCCCTGTCGAACCCTTCAACCGTTGGGTGGTCGAGGCCCACAAGGCGTAGCCCAGCCGCAGCCCGGCCCCGAGCCGGGCATTGATAGCGGATCGGGACACCTCCCGTGCGCGGATCGGCTATCGAGGGGGTTGGGACGCCTCTCGTGTGCGGATCGGCTATCGGTTGAGCGCACCCCGGCCCGGCCCGGCCCGGCTCCGAGCCGGGCCTTGATAGCGGATCGGGACGCCTCCTGTGTGCGGATCGGCTATCGAGTGGGGGTCGGGAGACCTTCCGAGTGCGGATCGGCTATCGGTTGAGCGCACCCCGGCCCGGCCCCGAGCCGGGCATTGATAGCGGATCGGGACACCCCTCGTGTGCGGATCGGCTATCGAGTGGGGGTCGGGACACCTCCCGTGTGCGGATCGGCTATCGAGTGGGGGTCGGGACACCTCCCGTGTGCGGATCGGCTATCGAGTGGGGGTCGGGAGACCTTCCGGGGGTGGATGAGCTGCCGTTCGTGGGGACAGTGGCCTCACTGCTCGACCGCTCGCAGGTCGAGGAGCAGTGCCTGCGCGGGAGCGAGCGTCGGGAGGGGCACCCCGACATGGGTGAGCATCGACCCGGGCACGACCACGCCCGCCGTCGTCCCGGCGAACCACGCCGGGTCCGTCACGACGGCACGCGCCGCGGGCCCGGTCTCGGGCCGCACGCGCACGACGTAGTCGAGCGCGGGATCAAGTCCGGGGAACGTCACCCGCTCGGTCACGCCGGTCGCGCTCGTTACCGTTCTCCCCCATGCAAAGACCCCGTCGCGACGATCGCGCGACACGACACCGTCAAGGAATGCACCCGCGTCCACGTCATCGGCATGCACCACCCGGCCGGAGTGCAGCAGTGGGCGCAACTCACGGTAGAGACGAGCCCAGCGCGTCAGCATGTCGAGCTCGTCGGGCGGGCACGCCGTGAGGTCCCACTCGATGCCGGCATGCCCGAAGAGCGCCGTGATCAGCCGGAACGACAGTGACGTTGCGCGGTGCGTCGTGTGTGCGGTCGGGGGCCCGACGTGTGACCCGACGACCTCCGGTGGCAGCACGAGCGACGTCCACCGCTGGATGCGCTGACGCTCGACCGGGTCGTTCGTGTCCGAAGCCCACACGCGCTGCGTGTGGGAGAGCACGCCCAGATCCACGCGCGCCCCGCCCGAGGCGCACGACTCGATCTCAAGCCCTGGGTGGCGCGCCCGGAGCTCGTCGAGCATCCGATACAGCGCGCGCGTCTGCTGGTGGATCCGCCGCGCGCCGCGTGCCGCCGTGAGCGATGCGTGGAGCTCACGATTGTGGTCCCACTTGATGAAGTCGACGCCGAGCGCCGCAACCGTCGCCGAGATGCGTTCCAGGATGTAGTCGACGACGTCCGGGTTGGTGAGGTCGAGCGCGAGCTGGTTGCGCCACGTGAGCCCCTCAACCTCGCCGAGCACCCAGTCCGGGTGAGTACGCGCGAGATCCGAGTCGGGGTTCACCATCTCGGGTTCGAACCACAGGCCGAACTCCATGCCGAGGCTGTGGACGTACTCTGCGAGCGGCTCAAGCCCACGTGGCCACACCGTCGCGTCGACATACCAGTCGCCGAGGCCAGCTGTGTCGTCGCGTCGGCCGCGGAACCAGCCATCGTCGAGCACGAACCTCTCGACGCCCACCTCGGCTGCCCGGTCGGCAAGCGTGGTGAGGCGAGCAAGGTCGTGATCGAAGTAGACGGCCTCCCACGTGTTGAGGACGAGCGGGCGTGGCGTCGCGGGAGCCGAAGGGAACGCCCGCACGTGCGCGTGAAAGCGCTCGGAGAGGCCGTCGAGCCCTGCGTCGGACCAGGCGAAGACCGCATGGGGCGCGCGATAGGACTCACCCGGGGACAAGACGACCTCGCGCGGCTCAAGCAGCTCGCCGCCGCCGACGACAGAACGCAAGACGCCCGCACCTTCAGGAAGTCGCTCGACGATCTGTGTGCGGTCGCCTGACCATGCGATATGCGCCCCCCACACCTCGCCCCGCCGTGAGGTGAAGCCGGACGTCCCGACGACGGTTGCCCCCGGATCGTCGTGCCCAGGCCGGCCGCGCCGCACGGCGCGCAGCCATGTCCCGTCGGCGACCGGACGCCGTTGCGGGTGGCGCTCCCCGCCCCACCGCCCCGTGAGATCGAGGATCTCGGCTGCGCGGCCGGGAAGCGGCAGGAGCGCGGTGAGCGCGCGGACATCAAGGGTTGTGCCCGTCGCGGTGATCGTGGCGGCGACGGACAGGACGCCGGCCGCGTCGATCGTGAGCGTGAGCTCAACGGCTCCTCGCCCGTGAGCGTCGCGGAGCGCGAGGACCGCGGAGGCCCCTGCACGCACGACCGGGTCGGCTGCGAGAGGTGAGTCTGAGGTGGTCGTGCGTGCCGGGGCGACGCCACCGTCGCGAACGGTGACACCCTCCCAGACGAGGGGTCCGAAGGTCGCGCCCTGCGCATCGACGACGTCGAGCGCGGGAGTTCCCGACCAGCCATGGTGACGGGTCGCGGTCAGTGCGAAGGTGCGCGGAACTTCGAAGGACGACGGCATGATGGCGGGTGCCGACGTTGCGACGAGTGCGCTCACGTCGCGGTCCTCGAGCGCGCGACCCCAGTGCATGACAGCCGGCTGCCCCCACTGATCGGCGGCGACGAGCACGCTCGTCCCTGCGGCGCGCAGGTGGATGGGAACGGCTGGGGTGGGCGACATCGCCAGTCCTCTCGAGGTCGCGCGGCATGGATGGCGCCGCGCATCGGAACAAGGCTTCCCCGCGAGGGTGTCGGCGTGCAAACCGAGGGTGCGATCTGTGGGGTGAAGGTGCCGATGCGAGCCGGTGGTCATGGTGCGGGAGCGGCGCGACGGCACCGTCGTCGTCGGGCACTTGCGCCTGCCCCTGGGGCAGGCCCTAGCGTCAGCGTCATGCCGCTTCTGACGACTGGATCCCTCGCCCGAATCCTTGGTGTCTCCGAGAAGGCCGTGCGCCTCTGGACCGACCGGGGACTCCTTGCCGCCACACGCGATGGTGACGGGCCGCGGAGCTATGACGTCGACCAGGTGGTCCGGGGCCGCACCGTCGTGCTCCTGCGTGCGCTCGATGTTGCACTCTCGGACGTCGCCGCCGTCCTTGACGCGACTGATCCGGTCGCCGAGTTTGACGAGCTGTGGGATGCGGCTCGGGCGACCCTCGAGGGGCGGCTGGCGGCTGCGACCTATGTGCGGTCCGTGCTCGCGGGCCGGCCGGCCCTCGACCTTGAGCACGAGGTGCGCGAGGTTCCGGCGCGGCTGCTGCTCACGATCGGCTCAACCGCGACGCTCGGTGAGCTTGCCGGGTGCATCCCGGCGCTCACCGAGCGGCTCTTCACTGCGCTCGAGGAGGCTGGGGCTGCGCTCGCCGGTGCGCCGGCCGTCGTCTATCACGAGCGCGCGACGGAGCACTCGGCCGCGCGGATCACGGTGCAGGCTCCCGTCGGGGAGCCGCTCGCGCCGCCCCCGGGCATGGCGCTCATCGCGGACGAGCCGGGACGTGAGCTGGTTGTCGGGCTCAACCAGGAGCAGGCCGCTGACCAGTCGTTCGTGGTTGCGGTGCACGACCATGTGGCACTGGGTGCGGGCGACGGGACGCTCGCAGTGGTCGGTGACAACCGCGAGACGTACCTGCCGTCGTGGGGGCGTGGGCTCGGCGGACCCGTGATGGAGGTCTCGGCGCCCGTGACGCCACGCTGATCCTCGCGACGGAGCGACGCGTTCCCGCCGTCGAACGGCGAGGAGGCCCCAAGCCATCAAGGCTTGTTCTAGTTGTGTGCGAACAAGTATGATGATGTCATGCTTCTGAAGATCGACCCCGCCGCTCCCGAGCCGCTGTTCGAGCAGCTCGCCGCGCAGGTGCGCGCCGCGATCGCCGCGGGCGAGCTTCACGCGGGCGACCGCCTCGCCCCAGCACGCGACGTCGCCGCAAGCCTCGACGTCAACCTCCACACCGTCCTGCGCGCCTACCAGGAGCTACGCGACGAGGGCGTCGTCGAGCTCCGCCGGGGCCGCGGCGCCACGGTCGCGCACACGCTCGACGACCCTGCCCTGCGCGCCGCCATCAACCAGCTCGTCACCGAGTCCCACCGCCTCGGGCTCGACCCCCGCACCACGACCGCACTCGTCAAGGAAGCGCTGCGATGAACACCACGACGACCCGAACAGCTCCCCACCGTCACGTCACGACGCTCCTCACGCTCGCCCTGCCGCTCGCCATCATCACGGCCGCGGTCGCACTCGTCCTCAGCTGGCGCGACGAGCTCCCCACCCAGGTCGCCACCCACTGGGGCAACGACGGCGTCGACGCAGTCGGATCGATGGCCAGCGTGATCTTCCCGTTCACCGTCATCTGCGTGGTCCTCTCCGTCGGCATGTGGGCCCTGGCCCGGTTCTCGGGGCAGGCCGCCATGACCCGACGGTTTGCGAGCGGGATCGCCGTCTGGCTCGCCGTCTTCCTCGGCGGACTGCTTGTCGTGACGTTCGACGCCCAGCGCGGCCTCGACGACGCGACTACCGCGACCGGCATCGGCGGCGGCGTCCTCCTCACCGTCGGAGCTTCCTTTGTCGCGGGGATCGCTGCCGGCTGCGTCGTCCCCCGCGACCCCGCGCGACCCGCCGCGACGACATTGCCCCCCACGACCGCGACGCTCGCCCTCAAGGCCGACGCCCGCGCGGTCTGGGTGCAGACCGTCGGGCAGAGCATGGCGACGACGCTCACGTTCGCTGCGCTCGTCGTCGCTGGCGGGGTCCTGCTCGGCATCGCCACCGCCTGGTGGATCGGTCTCGTCCTCGCCGTCGGGCTCCTGCCGCTGCTCGCGCTCATGCGCGCTACCGTCATCGTCGACCGCCGCGGCCTCACCGCGCGCACCATGGTGCCCTGGCCCAAGATCACCGTCCCGCTCGACGAGATCGAAGACGTGAGCGTCACCCACGTGAAGCCGCTCAGCGAGTTCGGCGGTTGGGGCATCCGGACGGCGCTCGACGGCAGCATCGGCATGGTCCTGCGCAAGGGCGAGGGCATCGAGGTGCGCGCGACGGGCGGACGCCGGATCGTCGTCACGGTCGACGACGCCGCGACAGGCGCGGCCCTCCTCGCGACGCTCGCGGGGCGGGGGCGCTGACGAACGTCAGGGACTCGTCACGCCGTCGCGTCGAGTAAGGCCGGCCAGCGCCGCCGAGCGTCCCAATGCTGCCTCGCCCGCGACCCGGGGGCACGAGCCGAGCGCCGACGCCTCAGCCCGCGAGCAGTCCGCGGATCCGCTTCTCCGAGACGGTGCCGTCCGTGCCGAGCTGCTGCGCGAAGAACGACACGCGCAGCTCCTCGAGCATCCAGCGCGCCTCGTCGAGCGCCGCGAGGCGGGCGTCGTCGGGCTTGCCCGCCGCGTACGCGGCTCGCGCGCGGTCATAGACGTCCTCGATGTCGCGGATCTTCCACGCGAGCTCTGCGTCGCGGTTCGGGTTCTGCTCGGCCTTCGTCAGGCGGTGCGAGGCCGCGCGCAGGTACCGCGGCAGGTGGCGCAACCGCTCGGGCGGGGTCGCGGTGACAAAGCCGTCGAACACGAGCCTCGCCGCGTCGTCGCGCACGTCCGTGAGCGTGTTGAGCAGCGCGAGGCTTGTCGATCCACGGACCTGCGTGTCGAGCTCGCGCGCTGCGGCCAGGGCCGCGACGACATGCCCGACGATCTCGTGGACCCGCTCCTCGAGGCGCTCGCGGACGACGGTGCGCGCGGCCTCGTATGCTGCGCGCGAGCGGATCGTCGACGCCTCGGGGATCCCGGGCTCCGTGCCCCACGTCAGCGCGGCGATCGCTGCCTTCTGCACGTCGGCGACGAGCGCGTCGGTCGTGCGGTACGGGCTCGACGCGAGCGTGAGCGCCTGCTGACCCGTCCACCGCGTCGTCACGCGCTGCGTCTGCAGGCCGGTCTCCGCGAGGAGGAGTGCGCGCACGCCCGCCGCGTGGTCGGGTGCCTGGCGGCGGCGGTCCGCGAGGATGCGCAGCGCGACGGACTCGACGTTGCGGCCGCCCTGCGCGCCCGCCGGGCGCTTGCCGCCCGCCCCGGACCCGCCCGACGATGCGCCCTTCGCGCCCGCGGGCGCGAGCTCGACGACGAGCGTCGGGTAGCCGCGCACGGTCGTGGCCGACGGGCCTGCGCCGAGTCGTGTGACGACCTCGTCAGGCAGCGCGTCGCCGGGGACAGGCTCGCCGGTGGGCGTCGTGAGCGTCGGCCAGGTGGTGAGCCGCTCCTGCTCGGCGAGCAGCACGGCCGCCTCCTCGACTCGGAGGTCTTCAGCACCGTTCGATGGTGCTACGACGCTACGAGTCGTTTCAGGGGACGCGACTTGGAGGTCTCCAGCACCGTTCGATGGTGCTGCAGCCCGACGAGTCGAGCCCGTGGAGGGTGACGACGCGCTCGACTCCCGGAGGGCGTCGGCCAGAGCCGTGCGGACCGCCGTCCGGACCTCCGCCTGCGTCCGCGACCGTAGCCGGCGTTGCAACGCGAGCAGGTCGGCGCCCTCGTCAACGATCGTTCCCCGCGAATCGACCACCCGGAACTGCATGCGCAGATGGTCCGGCAGCGTCGCAGCACCCCACGCGTCGTCGGGAACGACGACGTCCCGCAGCGCGCGCACTGCGCGCGCGAACGCCTCATGGAACGACGGAGCCATGTCACCCGCACGCGTGACGTCGAGCCACTGAGCCTCGTGCTCGCGCAGCCACGCCACGACGTCACGTGCGACGTCCGGCGCCGGAACAAGCTGCACGCGAACGCTCTTCGGAAGAGCCCGGATCGTGGCCGTCGCGAGCTCATCCCACACGCCGGGGACGAGCCAGTCGAAGCCGTCGGGCACCACGCGGTCGAGGACCGCGAGCGGCACGTGGACCGTGACGCCGTCGGACTGCCGCCCCGGGGAGAGCTCGTACGTGAGCGGAAGCCGCAGGTCGCCCTGCTCCCACGTGTCGGGATAGTCAGCGAGGTTGACGTCGGTCGCCGCGGGGACGAGGAGCTCGGTCGTGAACGTCAGCAGATCCGGATCGGTGCGTCGAGCATCCTTCCACCAGCGGTCGAAATGCTGGGCCGAGACCACGTCCGCGGGCACGCGCGCGTCGTAGAACGCGTAGAGCGTGTCGTCATCGACGACGAGGTCACGCCGCCGCGTGCGCGCCTCAAGCTGTTCGGCCTCGTCGAGCAGCTCGCGATTGCGCGCGAAGAACTCGTGCCGCGTGCTCCACTCACCCTCGACGAGCGCCTTGCGCAGGAACATCTCGCGCGCACCCACCGGGTCGACGCGCGAGAACAGCACCTTGCGCTGCGCAACGACCGGCAGACCATGCAGCAGAACCTTCTCGAAGGCCTGCGCCGCCCCCTGCTTTGAGGACCAGTGCGGCTCGGAGTACACGTGCTTGACGAGGTGTGCGCCGACCTCCTCGGCCCACTCAGGTTCGATGCGTGCAACCTCGCGCGCCCACAGGCGGCTCGTCTCGACGAGCTCACCCGCCATGATCCACGCGGGCGGCTTCTTCGAGAGGTGCGAGCCCGGGAAGATCGCAAAGTGCGCGTTGCGCGCCCCGACGTACTCGTTGCGTGCCTGCCGCGCCGCCCGACGATCCTCGCGCGCGGGCCGCCCCGGCCGCTGCGCGCCGACCTCGGTCACCTGCTGCATACCGACCTGCGAGAGCATCCCCGCGAGCAGCGCGCGGTGGATCGTGTCGCCGTCCCAGCGGAAGCGGTGCGTCTCGGCCTCCGGGGCCGTGCCCCCGTCGCGAGCCTCGGCCTCAGCCATGGCCTCGGCCACCGTGAGCGCCCGCGCGCCGGGCGCAGAACGACGCACGACGCCCGAGCCCGAGCCGTCCGCGACGACCGCGCGCGACGCCGGCTTGATCTCGAGGTCGAGCTGCTCCGCCATGTCCTTGAGCTGCCCGACGAGGTCCTGCCACTCGCGGACCCGCAAGAAGTTGATGAACTCCGCCTTGCACAGGCGGCGGAACGCCGACGACGACAGGACGCGCCGCTGCTCCTTGAGGTACTCCCACAGGTTGAGGTACGTGAGGAAGTCCGACGTCGGATCAGCGAAGCGCCCATGCATCTGATCGGCGTGCTGACGCTGCTCGGTCGGACGCTCACGCGGGTCCTGGATCGACAGGACGGCCGCGACGATGAGGACCTCACGGCCGACGCCACGCCGGGCACCTTCGATGATCATGCGGCCCAAGCGCGGATCCATCGGCAGGCGCGCAAGCGTGCGGCCCGTCGGCGTGAGGCTCGCGCCCTCACCGAGGGCACCGAGCTCGGTGAGGAGGTTGACGCCGTCGCGCACTGCGCGGACGTCGGGCGGGTCGACGAACGGGAAGCTCGCGACGTCGGCGGGCCCGGTCGCCACCCCCGACGAGATCATCTGCAGGATGACGCTCGCAAGCGAGGTCCGCAGGATCTCGGGGTCCGTGAACTCTGGGCGCCCGTCGAAGTCAGACTCGGAGTACAGGCGGATCGCGATGCCGTCGGCGACGCGTCCACAGCGCCCCGACCGCTGGTTCGCGCTCGCCTGGGAGACGGGCTCGATCGGCAGACGCTGCACCTTCGTCGCCTTCGAGTACCGCGAGATCCGGGCCGTCCCGGGATCGATGACGTACCGGATCCCTGGGACCGTGAGCGACGTCTCCGCGACGTTCGTCGCGAGCACGATGCGTCGGCCGCCGTGCGACTCGAACACTCGGTGCTGTTCAGCGGCCGACAACCGCGCGTACAGCGGCACGATCTCGACCGACAACGGCGTGCCACGCCCGTCGACACGGTCACCGAGGTGACCGCGCAGCGCGTCGGCCGCGTCCCGGATCTCACGCTCACCCGAGAAGAACACGAGGATGTCACCGGGCCCAGCGGCGAAGAGCTCGTCGACGGCCTCGCACACCCCCGTCATGAGGTCGCGCTCGACGGCCTTGGCCGGGCGCTTCTTCTTCGCGGCCTTGCCCCCGCCGACCGCGCCCGTGGACGTGCCCTTGTCGTCCGCGGGATCAGGCAGGTCCTCGACGAGCGGCCGGTAGCGGATCTCCACCGGATACGTGCGGCCGGAGACCTCGATGACGGGTGCTGGCGCCCGAGACCCGTCGGCCGCCACGGACGCGAAGTGCTCCGCGAAGCGTTCCGAGTCGATCGTCGCCGACGTGATGACCAGCTTGAGGTCGGGGCGCTGCGGCAGCAGCTGCGTGAGGTAGCCGAGCAAGAAGTCGATGTTGAGCGAGCGCTCGTGCGCTTCGTCAATGACGAGCGTGTCGTACGCGCGCAGCAGCGGGTCGCGCTGGATCTGCGCGAGCAGGATGCCATCGGTCATCACCTTGACGAGTGTGCGGTCCGAGCTCTCGTCCGTGAACCGCACCTGGTAGCCGACGACGCCGCCGGTGCGGCCCCGCCGCACCTGCCCGTCGGAGCCCGTGTGCTCGTCGCCGACCTCCTCGGCGATGCGTTCCGCTACCGTGCGTGCCGCGAGACGGCGCGGCTGCGTGTGGCCGATCTGACCCGCCCGGCCCCGGCCGAGGTCGAGCAGGATCTTCGGCAGCTGTGTCGTCTTGCCCGAGCCCGTCGCGCCCGCGACGATGACGACCTGGTGGTCGCGGATCGCGTTCGCGATCTCCTCACGCTGCGCCGAGACCGGGAGATTCTCCGGGTAGGTGATCGCGGGGACGTCGACGAGCGCGCGGACCTCCGCGGCGCGCGTCGCCCGCGCGAGAGCGCGGACGTCGAGCACCTCGCGGTCGAACGTGTCGCGCCGACCGCGACCCCGACCCTTGCCGCCGCCCCGCGACGGGCCCTGCGGGGACCCCTGTGCCGGGCCGCGACCGCGGCCGCCGCGACCCCGACGGGGACGCCCCTCGGACGCGTTGGAACCGGACGGTGTGCTCACGGGCACCCATTCTCCCAGGGCGATGCAACCTCGATTCTCGGCGGCGCCCCGAGCATCAGCCCTGGAGGTTCCCGAGGAGGCTCTCGAGCTCGGCCTCGACCTTCGCGAGCGCCTCGTTCGCCGCCTTCCCGGCGGCCGAGTCGTCCTTCTCCAGGCGCTCACGGGCCGCGTCGAGGTCAGCCTTCGCCTTGTCGAGCGCCTCGCGAGCGTCGGCGACCTTTGCCTCCGCGTCGCCCTTCGCGGACTGAGCCACCCCGAGCGCCGAGCGGGCCTGCTCGGCTGCACCCTGCGCCTCGCCGACCGCCTTCTCCGCGAGGCCTCGTGCCTCGCCGGTCAGACCCTCAAGACCCGCGCGGGCCTCGTCAGCCTTCGCGGCGAGCTCCTTGGCGCGTTGCGTGCCCGAGTCGATCATCTGCTTGAGCTGGTCGCCCGACGGTAACGTCACCGACCCGTCGTCGGAGCATCCGGCGAGCACGGACGCACCGAGCATCGCGGCGACGGCGAGAGCGGTGAGACGACGGGCGGTCATGGGTCCTCCGTGAAGTGTGGGGGCGTGACGGTCCCGAGCCTAGTCGGGGGCACCGACACTGGCGCAGAACGCCCGCGGAGATTCAGCGCACCTCGAGCCGGAGCCATGTGTTCCGGACGCGGACGGGGCAGGATGGTGCACATGAGCGTCGACCGCCCCGTCACCTATGCCCGCACGGGCCAGCGCTGCACGCCGCCCGCGCCGGGGGACGCGACCGTCGGGCTGCTGCTCCTCGTGCTGCCGCTGCTCGCGCTCGTCGTGTGGGTGAAGGACGAGGACTCGGAGCTGACGAAGGGGTGGCTGCTCGCGTTCGCCATCGTCTACGCAGCTGGCGTGACGATCGCACTGCGCGGGTTCACGTCCGACGCGTCGCCGCTGCGCATGGACCGGCGCTTCGTGCCGATGCGATTCCTCGTCCTTGCCGGCGTGTGGGCGGTCGGGCTGCCGTGGGGCGTCGCGATGCTGCTCGCGCCCGGGACGGCCGCGGCCCAGGAGGCCGCGACCCGAGGCGAGATTCTCGGGACGCCGACGCCCACCGCGACCGCGTCCGACGGGTCACTGCTGCCCGTCGAGCCGCCGTCGGACCTCGAGCTGTGGGTCGCGTCGGGCGGGACCGTCATGTACGGGCAGGTTGTCCTCATGCTCGCGTTCGCGGCGTTCGTCGTGCTCGTCGCGCTGTTCGTGCGGGCGCGTCGGGCGCAGCTCGCGCAGTTCCCGCGCATCCCACAGGACCCTCGCGCCGACGAGACAGAGATAGGCGCGCGTGCGGGGGACCGCGCGGGGGACACAGCCGGCGCACCCGCGGGTGGGCTGGACCTGGACCTGGACCCGGACCCGGACCCGGACCTGGACCCGGACCCGGATCGGGACCCGGATCGGGAACGGGATGGGGATCGGGACCGGGATGGGAACGGGGATCGGGACCGGGATCGGGATCGGGACGGGGATAGGGACCGGGGCCGGGATGGGGATCGTCGAGGATACGACGCATGACCGCCTCTCCCGACGGCGCCTCCCGCGCCCGCGCGGCCCTCGAAGCGGCCGGCCTCACCTTCACGATCACGACGCACGGGCGCGTGTCCTCGCTCGCGGAGGCCGCCGCGGCTCGCGGCGTGGAACCGTCGGGCATCGTCAAGACGCTCGTGGTGCGGCGGGGGGAGGGCGACTTCCTTCTCGTCCTCGTCCCCGGCGACCGGCAGATCTCCTGGCCCAAGCTGCGCGAGCTGCTCGGCGTCACGCGCATGTCGATGCCCGACGCCACGACGGCGTTCGAGGTCACCGGCTATGAACGCGGCACGATCACCCCGTTCGGCTCGACGACTGCCTGGCCCGTCGTCGCCGACACGCGGGTCGTCGGACAGGTGTCGATCGGCGCAGGTGCGCACGGCACAGCCGCGACCGTCGACGGGGCGGACCTCGTGCGCGTGCTCGCCGCGACCGTCGCGGACGTCACGGACCCCGCCTGACCGAGCCGGCGTGACCGAGCCGGCCTGAGCGAGCGGGTCTGAGCGAGCTGCTTGCGTCCAGGCACCCCTCGGGGGTGCCTCGGCGCAGTCTTCTCGTCTACGTCGGCGAGTACGTTGCGTGTCGGCACCTCCTGGGGGTGCATGGACGCAGCTAAGCGGGCGCGGACTTCGGCGCGGGCGGGGCTTCGTCCCTCGGCGCAGTTTCCTCGTCCACGTCTGCGAGTACGTTGCGTGTCGGCACCCCCTGGGGGTGCGTGGACGCAGCTAAGCGGGCGCGGCCTTCGGCGCAGACGTGGGCGCAGTCTTCTCGTCCACGCCTGCGAGTACGTTGCGTGTCGGCACCTCCTGGGGGTGCATGGACGCAGCTAAGCGGGCGCGGACTTCGGCGCAGCCCTCGGCGCGGCCTCCGGCGCGGGCGGGACCTCGTCCCTCGGCGCACGGCGCCGTCCGGAAATGTCTGTGGCTCGGGGTAGCGTGCGGCGCATGCGGATCCTCCACACCTCCGACTGGCACCTCGGGCGCACGCTGCACGGCGTCGACCTGCTCGGGCACCAGGCCGAGTTCCTCGACCACCTCGTCGGGGTCGTCCGTGAGCGTGAGGTTGACGCGGTCGTCGTCGCGGGTGACGTCTACGACCGCGCGATCCCGCCTGTCGAGGCCGTCCGCATGCTCTCCGACGTGCTGCGACGCCTCTCCGAGGTGACGCAGGTCGTCCTCACCCCCGGCAACCACGACTCCGCGACGCGCCTCGGCTTCGGGGCTGAGCTCATGCGCGACGGCCTCCACGTGCGCGCGTCGGTCGCGGACGTCGGTGCGCCCGTCGTCCTGCGTGACCGCGACGGCGGCGTGGGCGCGTACGTCTACGCACTGCCGTACCTCGACCCCGACGACGCTCGCCACCGGCTCGCCGAGCCCGGTGATGAGCCGCTCGCCCGGTCGCACGAGGCCGTGACGGCCGCCGCGACCGCCCGGGTGCGCGCAGACCTCGACGCGCGGCGCGCCGCCGATCCCGCGCGGGTTCCGGCCGTGCTCATCGCCCACACGTTCGTCGTCGGCGGCGAGGCGAGCGAGTCCGAGCGGGACATCCGCGTCGGCGGCGTCGACAACGTGCCCGCCGGGGTACTGCGTGGGGTGGACTACGTCGCGCTGGGGCACCTCCACGGCCCGCAGCGCGTCCCCGTTGCCGACGGGCCCGGCGGTACGCGCACCGTCGCTCGCTACTCAGGGTCGCCGCTCGCTTACTCCTTCTCCGAGAAGGACCACCGCAAGTCGACCGTCCTCGTCGAGCTCGGCTCCGACGGCGTCGTCGGCGAGCCCGTGCTCGTGCCCGCACCCGTGCCGCGCCGGCTCGCCGACGTGCGCGGCACGTTCGACGAGGTCACGGGCGCGCTCGGTGCGGCGCACGCCGCGGACTGGGTGCGTGTCACCGTCACCGACGCGCAGCGTCCCGAGCACCTCGTCGCGCGCGTCAAGGACGTCATGCCGCACGCGCTCGTCATCCTCCACGACCCGCCCGAGCGCGGCGCGGCCTCCGGCCCGCGCACCGTCACCGCCGCCTCCGACCCCTTCGACGTGTGCTGCGACTTCGTCGAACACGTCCGCGGCGGTGCGCCTGACGACGCCGAGCAGGCCGTCCTCCGGGACGCGCTCGAGGCCGCGCAGCGCACGGAGGTGAGCGCCTGATGCGCCTCCACACCCTCACGTTCCAGGCCGTCGGTCCCTACCCCGACCGCCACACGATCAACTTCGTGCGCCTCGGCGCGAGCGGTCTCTACCTGCTCGAAGGCCCGACGGGCGCCGGCAAGTCGACGATCATCGACGCGATCGTCTACGCGCTCTACGGCAAGGTCGCCGCCGACGCCGCGAGCGACGACCGGCTCCGCTCCACGCACGTCGGGCCTGGCACCGAGTCGTACGTCGACCTCGTCCTCGAGACCGGAGCAGGCCTCTATCGCGTGCGTCGCAGCCCCGCGTACGACCGTCCCAAGCAGCGCGGCAACGGCACGACGAGGCAGCAGGCGACCGCCAAGCTCTGGGAGCTGTCCACGACCGACCTCGATGCCCTCGACCTCGACCGCGACCTCGGCGACCAGACCCCGGGCACGTTCCTCTCCGGGCGCGCCGACGAGGTCGGCACCGAGATGACGCGGATCGTCGGGCTCACCCGTGAGCAGCTCGTCCAGACGATCGTTTTGCCGCAGGGCGAGTTTGCGAGCTTCCTCCGGGCCAGGCCCGAGGACCGCTCCACGCTCCTCCAGAAGGTCTTCGGAACCGAGATCTACCAGCGTGTCCAGAGCGGGCTCGTCGACGCCCGCAAGGCTGCGCTCGCCTCCCGCAAGGACTCTGACGCCCAGATCACCCTCGCCGTCGCAGCGTTCGCGAGCGGCCTCGACGAGGCTGCCGCCGCCGAGCTGCGCGCGCTCGCTGCCGCGCCCGACTCCTCCGAGGCGCTCCTCGCGCTCGTCGCCGCGCACCAGGCCCGCCTCGAGACCGAGCACGGCCTCGCGCTCGCCGCACGCGACACCGCCACGGCCACGCACACCGAACGCGAGGGGGTTGCCCGGCTCGCGCGATCCGCGCTCGCGCTCGTCACGCGGCGCGAGTCCGCTGCCAGGCGTCTCGCCGAGCTTGACGCGCGTGCTGAGCAGCAGGCCCACGACGTCGCGCGTCTTGCCGCTGCCCGACGAGCCGCGAGCGTCGTCGCCCGGCTCGACGACGTGGAGAAGACCACGACCGCGCACGCCGCTGCGACGCATGCGCACGACGACACCCTCACGAGCGCACGCGAGCACCCCGTCGTCGCCGCGCTCCTCACCGCCCCCGACGCTGACGCCGCAGTGCTGGCCGCCGCGCGTCGCACCGCTGCCACCAAGCTCGAGCATCTCGTCGAGCTCGAGGCAGGACTCACGGAGCGAGCAGCGACGCTTGAGACACGTGTCGTAGCGCTCGCGCGCCAGCGTGCGACCGCCGAAGCCGACGCCGCAGCGCTCGCCGCACGCCCCACCGAGCGCGCCGCGCTCGCTGAACGCCTCGGTGAGGCGCAGCAGGGCGCCGCGCTCGTCCCACAGCGCGAGGCCGACCACACCGCAGCGCTCGCCGCCCGACGCGCGGTCGACGCGCTCGCCGCCCATGACCAGCGCATCGCCGAGGCCGACACCGTCCTCGCCAACCGCCTCGCGGCCGCCAGAAGCTCCGTCGAGCGTGAAGCAGCGTTGCGCCTCGCACGGATCGACGGAATCGCGGGCGAGCTTGCGCGCGACCTCGTCGACGGCACGCCGTGCGTCGTGTGCGGGGCGACCGACCATCCCGCCCCCGCACCGCGCGGGGACGACCACGTCTCGCCCGAACAGGTCGAAGCCGCAGCTGACGCCCGGGTCGCAGCCGAGGCGCAGGCCCAGGAGGCGCGCGACGCACGCTCCGCACTCGACGCCGAGCGTGCGACGCTCGTCGAACGCACCGGCGGGCTCACCGCCGTCGACGCGGACGGTGCCGTCGACGCGGCGGCCGCGGCGCTCGCCGCCGCGACCGTCGCCGCGCGCGACGTCGAGACCCTCACTCGGCAGATCGCCGACCACGACGTCACAACCAACGCCCTGCGCACCACGGTCGACGCCGAACGCGACGCCGCGAACACCGCCGAGGCCGCGATCGAGGCCGATCGAGCCAACCTCGTCGCCGACACGGACAAGGTCGCCGCGGCATGCGCTGAGCATGCCGCACCGGACGCAGAACCACCGACGCTTGCCGCCGTTCATGACGACCTCGTCGATCAGGAGGAGCATCTCGCAGCGGTCGCCGCCGCCCGATCCGCTGCAGAGCTCGCCGCCGGAGCGCTCGATGCCGCTCGGATCGCGCTCGCGACCGCGCTCGCCGAGGCCGAGCTCGGCGACGCCGACGAAGCCCGGGCCGCTGTCCTCGACCGCACATCGGTCCAGGCCCTCGAGTCGTCGACCACGCTCTACGACCAGCAGGTCGCCGCGGAACGCGCGGCACTCGCCGAGCCCGAGATCGCAGCGCTCCCCGCCGAGGTCGACACCGCCACCGCAACCGCAACGCTCGCGGCCGCCGAGGCCGCTCTCGACGAGACCCGCGCACGACGCGACGCAGCCGTCGCCGCCGCCGCCACCGCGGACGGCGCACACACCCGCGCCCGCAGCGGCGTCGCCGACGTCGTCGCGGCCGTCACCGTCGCCGCAGGCACCCACGCATCGACGGCCCCCATCATCCGCATGGCCAACCTCGCCGACGCGTCGACGTCCGACAACGCCGCGGCACTCACCCTCTCGACGTACGTCCTCGCGCGCCGCTTCGACGAGGTGCTCGACGCCGCCAACGATCGGCTCCGCCAGATGTCCTCCGGCCGCTACGAGCTGCGCCGCTCCGACGCTAAGGAGAAGGGTGGAGGGCGCAGGCTCGGCCTCGCGCTGCGCGTGCGCGACCACAAGACTGAGGACGACCGCGAACCCACCACGCTCTCGGGCGGTGAGACGTTCTACGTGTCGCTGTGCCTCGCGCTCGGCCTCGCCGATGTGGTCACCGCCGAGGCCGGCGGCATCGACCTCGGCACGCTCTTCGTCGACGAAGGCTTCGGATCCCTCGACCCGGACACGCTCGAGCTCGTCATGACCGAGCTCAGCCACCTCCAGGCCGGCGGACGCACCGTGGGCGTCGTCTCTCACGTCGACGCGATGAAGCAGGCGATCGCGGACCGCATCTCCGTGACGCGTCGCCCCGACGGCTCCTCGACCCTCGACGTCATCGCAGGAGGCTGACGGTGAGCACCCCTCCGGAGCGCAACCTGCGCATCTTGTGGTTCGTCGGCGCAAGCGGCTCGGGAAAGTCCGACGCGTCGTACTGGACGTACTCGACGCTCCTCGAACGCGGCATACACGCTGCCCGTATCGACACTGACGACCTCGGCATGTGCCGGCCCGCGCCCGCCGACGACAGCGCCAACTTCCGCGTCAAGGCCGCCGGCCTCGCCGCGATGATCGGCGTCTACCGCGCTCACGGAGCCGATGCCGTCGTCGTCTCAGGGTGCGTCAGCACCGGCGCGCAGGCTGCGCTCCACACCGACCTCGTGCCCGGTGCCGACTGGACGATCGTCCGCCTCCACGTCGACGCCGCAACGCGACGCGAACGCCTCGCCGCCCGCGAGCGAGCTCGACAACGAGACGACGCATGGATCGACGCGATGTACGCGAGCTCCCTTCGCGACGACGACGAGCTCGACGCAGCAGGCCAGGGGACTGCCCCCTTCTACGACCACCGTATCGACGTCACACACCTTGACCGCGCCGCCGTCGCGACGCACGTCCTCGCCGTCACCGGGTGGCCGGGCGACCCGGTGATGGCGGTAGCGCCCACTCGCCAACGACCCGAGTCGTACGACCGGGCCCGGCGGTCAACCTCCGGGTGGACGCCACCCCCGCGACCAACGCCCTAACCTCCCCGCATGAGAGTCTTCCGCCGTTGTGTCGCGGTCTTCGTCGTCGCACTCGTCGCCGTCGTCGTCGTCGCCGTCACCATGAAGTCCACGACAGCGGGCTCGACCGACCCCACCGGCGAACCGACCGCGCAGACCGCGCAGACCGCAGCCAACGGTCGCCTCCCGCAGGACGACCTCGCCCTCATCTGCGAGGGTCACGCCCTGCGTCGCGATGCCGCTACCGCCTTCGAGTCCCTGCGGAGCGCCGCCGCAGACGCGGGCGTGACCTGGACCATCAACTCCGCCTACCGCGACTACGACACGCAGCTGCAGATGGTCGAGAAGTACGGCCTCCTCGCCGACGGTGGCCGCGCCGCCCCACCCGGTGAGTCCGACCACGGCCTCGGCCTCAGCGTCGACCTCACGCTCGACTGGGACGAGGTCGAATGGATGCGCGCGCACGCAGCGGCTCACGGGTTCGTCGAGACCATCGCGGACGAACCCTGGCACTGGACCTACCGGCCCTGAAAGCCGTCCGGTCAGCGTGCCGTCCGGTCAGCGTGCCGTCCGGTCAACGGGCCGCGCGTGCGAGCGTGCGCGGCGGGTGCGGTGCCGTGAGCAGAGAGAACAGGTCGTCGGGGCGTCTGCCGGCGCTGGCTGCAGCGACGATGTGCGCCCACGGCGGCGCACCGCGATGGTGGCGCAGGTAGAACGCGAACAGCTCGGCGGTCGCCAACGTGTCACCGAGCGCCGAGTGCGCATGAGTGTTGACGATGCCCGCCTGCTCGCAGCAGATCGCAAGCGTCCGCTTCGGCCCGGGAAGGTAGTCGGGCGCGAGCCGCTGCGTGCACAGCGTCCCGCCGAGCGTGAACGGCTCGTTCACCGCCTCGAGCTCCGCGGTGAGGAAGCGGAGGTCGAAGTCGATGTTGTGCCCGACGACGACGTGCCCGGCGAGCAGGCCCGTCACGTGCGAGGCGACCTCGCTGAACTCGGGCGCGCCCGCCACGTCGGCTGCCGTGATGCCGTGCACGTGCGTCGCACCCACGCTCCGGCGCGGATTGAGGAGCGTCTCCCACGTGTCGACCACGTCCCCGCTGTCGTCCAGACGGACGACGGCGATCTCGAGCACGCGGTCCCCGGTGCGGGGCGAGAATCCAGTGGTCTCGGTGTCGATCACGGCGTAGGGCACGGCCCGATCCTGCCACGAACGGCCTTGCCGGTGGCGGAGCCGCGCGTGCCGCGCGTGCCGCGCGTGCCGCGCGTGCCGCGCGGGTGGTGGCCGCGTCAGCCGTCGGCCCGGAACACCTCGACGCCCCGCACCCACGTCGCCACGACGCGCGCGGCCCCGATCTCCTCAACGCCACCGGCAAAGATGTTGCGATCGATGATCGCGAGGTCGGCGAGCAGACCCGGCGTCACGGTGCCAGACTCGTCCTCGCGATGGTTCGCGACCGCCGAGCCGTACGTGTACATGCGCACCGCATCGGCGAGTGTCAGGGCCTCAGCCGGGTAGAGCGCCGCACGGTCCTCACCGAACAGGCGCCGCGTCACGGCCGTGTGGATGCCCTGGAGCGGGTCAGCGGTCGACACCGGCCAGTCCGAGCCGCCCGCGAGCTGTGCGCCCGCGGCGGCGAACGACGCGAACGGGTACTGCCACGCGGAGCGCTCCTCACCGAGGAACGGCATCGTCAGCTCGGTCTGCACGTCCTCGCAGTTCGCCCACAAGGGCTGCGCCGAGACGACCATGCCGAGGGGCGCGACGCGCGCGCGATCGTCGGGGTGGACGACCTGGACGTGCGAGAGGATCGGCCGGACGTCCCGCCCGGACCCGTCGGGATGGGGTGCGGCGTCGAGCGTCGCTCGCGCGTGCTCAACCGCGTCGATGCACTCGCGCACCCCGCGGTCACCGATCGCGTGGAAGTGAGGCTGGAAGCCCTCGGCCATGAGGGCCGTGACGAGCCGGTCGAGCTCGGCAACCGGGTGGTAGGAGTCCCCGCAGTTGTTCGACACCGTGCCGTCGACGTCGAGGTAGGGGTCGAGCATCGCCGCGGTGAGCGACCCGTCGACGACCCCGTCTTGCATGATCTTCACGCTCGTCGGACGGAACCGGGACGAGCCCTCGCCGCGCGCACGCGCGCGGTCCTCGACGTCCCGCCGACGCTCGACGAGCTCGGCCACCTGCTCAGACCCGCGCTCGTGCTCCCAGCGCAGCGCGCCGACGACGGTCGCGACGAGCGTGCCCTGCGCGGCGGCGAGCTCGTACACCTCCTGCTCGGCCGGCCGGACCGACGCGTCCTGCCAGGCGGTGATGCCCTGGGACAGGAGCGTGCGCTGCCCCGAGAGCAGGTGGGTGAGCCGGTCGGCGAGCGGTGCGTCGGGCACGTGCTTCTCGACGAGGCCCGTCGCCCACTCGATGAGCACGCCGGTGGCCTGCCCGTCGGCGTCGCGCTGCACGTACCCGCCGGGCGGGTCGGCGGGCGGGCGGCCCGTGCCGTCGTCGTTGAGGCCCGTGAGCTCGATCGCGCGCGTGTTCACCCACGAGGCGTGGCCATCCGAGCGGTGGAGGAACGCGGGACGGTCAGGTACGAGCGCGTCGAGCTGCTCGCGCGTCGGGAATCCGCCCTCGAAGTGGTCGGCCTGCCAGCCCCACCCGGTCACCCACTCGAGCTCGGGGTGCTCGGTCGCCCACGTGCCGATCGCGGCGAGCGTGCTCGCGAGGTCAGGCTGCCCGAGGACGTTGAGCCGTGCGTCCATTCCGGCCGCGAGGATCGGGTGAACGTGTGTGTCCTGGAATCCGGGCACGACGAGCCGTCCCGTGACGTCGACGATGCGCGTGTGCGGGCCGGCGAGTGCGCGCAGCTCAGCGTCGGGGCCGACGGCCGTGATGCGCTCGCCCGTGAGTGCGACGGCGGCGGCGACGGGAGCGTCGACCCCGGGCGTCGCGGCGAAGACGTGCCCGCCGACGAGGACGACGTCGGGGGCGGGCTGGCTGGTCATGTGCTGCTCCGGTCGTGCTCGGCTGGGAGGGGTTCCCCGAACGGTACCCGGCCCCGGCCCGGCCCGCCCGCGCCGGGCCCGCGCGGGCCCGGCGGGGCCTTGGATAGCGGATCTGCACAGCTGAGATGTGCCGATCGGCTATCGAGGGCCTGGTGAGGAGCTGCTGGGGGACTATTGGGTGGGAGGGGGCGGGGCGGTGGGGGATCCCGGGACCGCCGCGAGGAGCGCGCGCGTGTAGGGGTGCGCGGGCTCGGCGAGCACCTGCGACGTCGCCCCTGACTCGACCACATGCCCCGCGCGCATGACGTAGACCCGGTCGGTCACCTGCTGCATGACCGTGAGGTCGTGGGAGATGAAGAGGATCGTCAGTCCGAGACTCCGGCGCAGCTCGCTCAGCAGGTCGAGGATCTGCCCCTGGACCGACACGTCGAGCGCCGAGACGGACTCGTCGCACACGAGCAGCCGCGGCTCGGGCGCGAGGGCGCGCGCGATCGCGACACGCTGCCGCTCACCGCCCGAGAGCCGGGCGGGGAGGCGTCGTGCGTACGAGGTCGGCAAGCCGACCATCGTGAGGAGGTCGTCGACCGTCCGCGACCGCGGCCCCACCGCCAGCGCCTCGTCGAGCATCGCACCGATCGTCAATGCTGGGTTGAGCGCGGAGTACGGGTCCTGGAAGACGATCTGGACGTCGCGAGGGTCGCGTCCGGTCCCGTGCGGCGCCCGTGAACGCCGCCCGACGGCGCCCTTGCGCCCACCATCCGAGCCCGGGGCGGAGCCCGTGCCGGAGCCCAAGCCCAAGCCCGTGTCCGAGCCCATGCCCGTGTCCGAGCCGGAGCCCGTGCCCGTGCCCGAGCCGGAGCCCGTGCCGGAGCCCGTGCCGGAGCCTAAGCCCGTGTCCGTGCCGAAGCCGGAGCCCGCGCCCGCGCGACCAGCGTCGGCCCGCACCTCGTGCTCCGCGTCCGCGAACCGCACGACCCCGGCGTCCGCAGTTTCGAGCCCGACGATGATCCGGGCGACTGTCGTCTTGCCCGACCCGGACTCGCCGACGATTCCGACGCACTCGCCAGGTGTGACGTCGAGTGAGACGTCGGCAACGGCTGGCCCGGCTGCCCCATGGAACGTCTTGCGCAGGCCTGAGACCTGCAACAACGCACCCGAGGCGGGTGCGGCTCCGGCGCGCACGCGGCCCACGGCTGCCTCGTGCAGCTGCCGCGTGTATGGGTGCCGTGGGTGGGTGAAAACCTCGTCAGCGGTACCGTGCTCGACGATCTCGCCCGCGCGCATGACGGCGATGTCGTCGCAGCGCTCGCGGGCGAGCGCAAGGTCGTGCGTGATGAGGACGACGGTCATGCCGCGTGCGGCCTGGATGCGACCGAGCAGGTCGAGAATTTCGCGCTGCGTCGTGACGTCGAGCGCTGTCGTGGGCTCGTCGGCGAGAAGCACGTCGGGGTCGGCGGCGAGCGCCGCGGCAAGTGCGACGCGTTGCCGCATGCCGCCTGAGAGCTCGTGCGGGTACTGCTGCCCGACGTGTGCGGGCAGCCCGACCTCTGCAAGACGTCGCGTGATCTCGGCCGCGTGATCGGCGCGGGCCGTGCGCGACCAGCGCCGTGAGTGCTCCGTGCGGCGCCCGGCAAGGATCTGCGCGCCGCAGCGGCGCATGGGGTCGAGCGAGGTGAAGGGATCTTGCAGCACGAGGACGATGCGGCGTCCGCGGACTCGCGACCAGGCGCGGGGGCTGCCGTTGAGCGCGAGGCGCGTCCCGTCGAGCTCGTACGTTCCTGTGGCGGTGACGCCCGCGGGCAGGAGTCCCGTGAGGGACCGCACGAGCATCGTCTTGCCGGATCCTGACTCGCCGACGATGCCCAGGGTGCGGCCGCGCGGCACCGTGAGCGAAACTCCGTGCACGATCTCTCGGTCGTGCGCACCTGAGCGCGCAGTGATGCGCAGGTCGGTGAGGGTGAGGGCCGCGTCGGTCATGCGTCCTCCCCTTGGTCGAGGCGTTCGGAGAGATGGTCGCCGACGATGTTGACGGCCGTCGCCACGAGGATGATGGCGAGCCCCGGGATGACCGACGCCGCCGGATTTGTGTAGAGCAGATCGCGACCGTCGGACAGCTGCAGGCCCCAGTCGGCTGCGCCCGGGCTGACGCCGAGCCCTAGGTACGTGAGGCCGGACATCGACACGAGCGCGTAGGCGATGTTGAGGAACATCGTCGTGAGCACGAGGGGTCGCACGTTCGGCAGGATGTGGCGCATCATCACGCGCCAGGGCGAGAGGCCGAGCACGCGCGTCGACTCGATGTAGGGCCGGTGGGCGTGCTGCAGCACTGCGCCGCGGATGATGCGGATGTCGCTCGGCGAGAAGAGGACGACGAGCACTGCCACCGTGATCCAGTAGCCCCCACCGATGACGCCTGCGACGACGATGGCGAGCAGGAGCGCGGGCATGGCGAGGGTGAGGTCGACGTAGCGGGACACGACGGCGTCGATCCAGCCGCCGCGGTAGCCGGCGAGCGAACCGAGGATGATGCCGAGGAGCATCGAACCGAGCGCGACGACGACTGGCCCGACGACCGCGGACTGCGCGCCTGCGAGGGTGAGTGCGAGGACGTCGCGCCCGAGGTTGTCCGTTCCGAGGGGGTGCCCGGGGGTTCCCGCGGGGGTCGTGCCGAGCAGGATGTCCTGGTCGAGGGCGTGGGGCGCGAACGGAACGATGACGAGGGCGGCGACGCCGAGGAGCAGCAGCGCCGACACCGTGACGGAACCGGGGACGCGCCGCAGCGCTCGGATCGCGCGTGCGAGGCGGGTGCGCACGCGCGATTCGGTGGGTGTGCGGTGGGCCGTCGGGGTGCGTCCGGTCGTGGTCATGAGCGGCCTCCCGCGGCGTCGTCGGGCGCGGTTGTGTGCGGTCCGTGCGGGGTCGTCCCGGCTGGGTGCGTCGCCGTCGCGGCGCCGTCCGTCCCCCCGGGCAGCGGGCGACGGCTGCGTCCGTGCCCGACGGTTGCCCGACGCACGCGCGGGTCGGCGATCGCGGTGTAGAGGTCGACGAGGGCTGTCGTCACGCCGATCGTGGCGGCGACGAGCAGCGTGATCGCTTGGACGACGGCGACGTCCTTGTACGTGATCGAGTCGGCGAGCAGAACGCCGAGCCCGGGCAGCGCGAAGACGTTCTCGACGAGCACTGAACCGCCGACGAGACCGGCGACGACGAGACCGGCGCTCGTGACGACGGGGACGGATGCGTTACGCAGGTACATGCGTCGCACGGTGCGCTCAGGGACGCCGCGTGAGCGGGCGAAGGTCACGTAGTCCTGCTCGAGCTCGCGGGCCACGGCGGTCCGCGTCACCTTGACGACCATGGCGCCCGTGCCGAGTGCGAGTGCGACCGCGGGGAGCGCGAGGTGTCGCAGCCGGTCGAGCCCGGGCTCGCCCGTCCCGTACAGCGGGAACCAGCCGAGCATGACGGCGAAGACGTAGAGGAGCAGCAGGCCGACGGCGAATCCGGGGGCGGAGACGCCGATGACGGCGGAGCCGACGATGACGCGGTCGGTGAGCGAGCCGGTGCGCTGGGCTGCGCGGATGCCGAGGGGGACGCCGATGCCGATCGCGAGGAGCGCTGCGATGCCTGCGGTGAGGAGCGTGAGGCCGAGCCGGTCGCCGAGGACGGTCGTGATGTCGGTCCCCGTGCGGGCCGAGACACCGAGGTCGCCGCGCACGACCCCGCCGAGCCAGTGGACGTACTGCGCGAAGAACGGCTCGTCGAGGTGGTAGCGAGCGCGGATCGCGGCGACGGCTTCGGGGGTCGCGGGACGGGGTCCGAGAAGGTTCTTCACGAGGTTGCCCGGTGCGATGTGGAGCAGCGAGAACACGATGAAGGACAGCGCGACCAGCAGTGCGGTCAGCGCTGCGAGGCGACGCAGCAAGAAGCGGACGACGGGCACGGTGGCGGTTCTCGGCTCCTGAGGAGTGGCGGGCTGTGGCCGCGCGGGGTTGTGGCGTAGCCGGGGTGTGACACGGGGGTGGCCCGCGAGTGCGGCCCACCCCCATTGTGCGTGACGTTGCGGTGAGACGGCCCCGTCAGGCGGTGGGAACGACGCGAGTCGGCCAGGGCGTCTGGAAGAAGTACTGCGAGAAGCCGTCCGTAGCGACGCGTGAACCGATGGCCGTGGTCGAAGTGCCCCAGTAGACGGGTGCAAAGAGCTGCTGCTCGAGCGCGAGCTTCGAGGCCTCGGTCACCTTGGCGAGGCGGTCGGCGGGCGTCGCGGCGACTGCGGCCTCGGCCTGCAGGCCGGTGATCGCCTCGTTCTTGAAGCCCTCCGGATTGAACTCGCCCAGGAGCCAGTCGGTCGGCCAGTCGGTCGGGACGGGCGGCGTGTAGCTCATCCACTGGATGCCCTCGCCGTTGCCGAACGAGTTCGACCATTCGCTCACGGGGATCTGCTTGACCTCGAGCGTGATGCCGATCTGCTTGAGCTGCTCGGCGATCGCGAGCGAGGCGCGCCCGAGGGCGGGCATCGAGTCAGGGTAGGCAATCGTCGTCTCGAAGCCTGAGGGGACGGACGACGTGGCGAGCGCGGCGCGGGCAGCATCGAGGTCGAATGCGGCAACGGGCAGCTCGGCGACGGCAGCCTTGGCCGCCTCGGGGCTCGTGCCCACGGCGAGCTGGCCGGGGGCGGTGATGCCGGTGGCGGGGGTCGCCTTGCCCTTGAGGAGCCCGGTCGTGATGGAGTCGCGGTCGATCGCGTGGGCGATGGCCTGACGCACTCCGAGCTCGTCGAACGGCTTCGTCGCGGGGTTGAACATGAGGCCCTGCCACGAGTTGTCGTCGACGGTCTCGAGGCGCGCGCCCTCAACCTTGGACCACTGGTCGGCCTGGTCGACGGGGACGTTGAACGCGATGTCGAGCGAGCCCTCCTGGAAGGCGAGCAGGCGCGTGTTGTCATCGGTGATGAAGTCGAGACGCACGGTGGCGGCGCGGCCCTTCGTGCCCCAGTACTTCTCGTTGCGCTGGGCGCTCACGTGCGAGCCGGGGACGAACTCGGTGATCGTGTACGGGCCGGTTCCCACGAGAAGGTCGGCCGGGGAGCCGATCGTCTGTGCGCTCTCGAGCCACTTCTTGGGAGCGATGAACAGGCCGGCGGCGGCCGAGGGGGTCCACGCGAAGGTTGCCGACGGCGTCTCCAGGGTGATCGTCACCTCGCGCTCGCCCGTCGCCTCGACCGACTTCACTGCTGGCCAGTAGTAGGCGGTCGACGGTGCCTTCTCGGCGTCGCGGTAGTGGTTGATCGATGCGACGACGTCGTCGGTCGTCACGGGTGTGCCGTCGGAGAACGTCGCCTCGCGGAGCGTGTAGACGAAGGTCTGGTTGTCGGTCGTCGTCCAGCCCTCGGCGAGCGCGGGGACGATGGCGCCGGAGTCGTCGATCCCGACGAGTCCTTCCTGCGCGAGGACGGCGATCGTGTAGGCGACCATGAGGCCGGAGTTGGCGACGTCGAGGGTCTCAGCGCTCGCGGCGAGGCCGACGGTGAGCTGGTCGAGCTCCTTGGTCGGGTCGGTCGCGACCGCGGAGGGCGCGGTCGAGGTGCCCGGGGCGGGGGTCGAGGGTGCGCACGCGGCGAGGGCCAGGGTGAGGCCGAGCGCGAGCGTCGTCGCGAGGGCGCCGCGGGTGCGGCGGCGGGTGATGGACATCGAGGTACCGAGTCCTTTCGTGACGGTCAGGGTGTCCCTGCTCCGGGTGGTGGCGTGGTGCGCGTCGGGTAGTCGTCGCGTCGTGCGGCGCGGGGTTGGGCCCGTGCGTCGGCGGAAAGATAACGCTCGTTGGACGACACCCACAATCCTCACTGGAATAGTCCAGAAGGCGGACGGTGGTGTGCATCACGGTGTCGTGCCGGACGTGAACTCTAGTGCCGCGCGACCCCCGGCGTCACCGTGATCTCGGCGACGTCGCACGCGTCCAGCGCGCGCTCGAGAGCGCCGCGTTCGTGCGGCGCGAGCGCAAGGCCGTAGGCCGTGCGCACACGGACGCGCAGCACCGCGTAGTGACAGCGGAACGGCTGATGCGGGGGCAGCCAGGTCGCGGCATCCTGCGCGCCCTTGTCCTCGTTCGTCGGGCCGTCGACCGCAAGGAGGTTGGCCGGATCGTTCGCGAGCCTTAGCCGCTGCGGGTCGTCCCACGCCCACGCGCCTGTGCGCCACGCGTCGGCGAGTGCGACGACGTGGTCGACCTGCACGCGTGCGCTCGTCGTCGGCCCTCGACGGAACGGCAGGGTGTGGCCGGTGTATCGGTCGACGAGCACCCCGGTGAGGACGGTGCAGCCGTCGGCGTCGGTCCGCGGGTCGGTGAGGTCGCGCGCGAGGATGTCGTCGCGCGTTCCGCACCCGTTGCCGTCGACGTCCGCCCAGGGAGTTCCGAAGCGGCTGCGTTCGTACGGCTCGGCAGGTTCGGCTGTGAGCTCGGGCAGGGCGCCGAGGGCCGCGCGGGCGGAGGCAAGCTCGTCACTCGTCACGGGGTAGGTGAGGTCGGGTGCGCGCCACGGCGCCGACGCCCACCACGCGAGCGCAACCAGAAGTACGACGAGCACGACGAGCATGGCGAGAGGACCGCGGAGGGACGGGCGACCGCCGCGAAGCAGCGCCTGGCTGCGCACGCCACGGCGCACGCCGCGACGCATGCCGTTGCGCGCGCCACGGCGTTCGCCGCGGGCGGGCGTCGGACGTCGGTCGGGGGCGTGGAGCACGGGCTGAGCCAACCGCGGTCGCGGTGCGAGCGCGAGGCGGTCGCCGCTCTCCGTGGAGAGCGCGGCGCCCGGGCCCGTTGTGGGCAGGTGCGCCGGCCTGGCCGGCGGCCGCCCGCGGCAGCCCCGCGGCGGCCCCCGCGGCAGCCCCCGCGGCGGAGCCGACCGCGTGCACCGCGGTGCGGCAGCCCGCGTGTGTGAGCGGGACGGGTGCTCAGTGCCGGTGGCGCAAGCAGGGCGCCCACGCGCCCGCGAGGATGAGCCCGGCGATGGACACGCCCAGCGCGATCGCCCACTCGGCGCGCACAAGGCAGCCGAGAACGACGACGACGTGGGTGGCGAGCATCGCGATCGCCGCCCACGCGAGGGGGCGCGAGGGCGCGCCCCGTCGGGCCCGGTGCCTGATGATCGCGACGGCCATCGCCAGTGCGGCCCCGACGAGTGCGAGCAGCGCGACGATGACGAAGGTGCGGCTGAGGGCCTGGGCGCCGGGGGCGGCCCCGTATCCGGCGTCGTGCATGGTCCGGTAGGACAGGACGGAGACCCCGACGAGGCCGGCGATGACTTCAAGACCGAGGACGGTCACGGCGACCCACGCGACGGGCCGTGCGAGTTGCGCGCCGGCAGGCGGACGGACGTAGACCTCGCTCATGTGCGGCCCCCCTCGCCGGCTCGTGCCGACTCCGCACTGTCCGTGAGCGGGCGGCCGTGCGCTGAGCGCACGTAGCGATCCTCTCGCTTCCGGACAGAAAGATCACGGGGCCGAAGGTCCCTGTTCGTATCGTGGGACGTGTGCGCGTCACTCTCGCTGCCGCGCGAGCCCGCGACCCCGCGCGCCCCAGCAACGGCCTCCTACCAGCGATTCATTGCCTGTTCGGCCCACCCTTCGAGGCCGTCGACCCGCACCCGCTCCCCCTGGGCCGTCGCAACCCATCCCTCCCACACCCCGAAACACTGGGTGGTATCACCCGCGAGGATCCCGAGGTTCGTCACCGCGTGCCGTGCATGGAACGGCGTGAACGTGACGTCGAGCCGCGACCCGCGCACGCGCCACGGCCGCAACCAGTCCTCGTCGTCGTACTCCCAGACGACCTCCTCGGAGATCTTGTCGACGACGCCGTCGAGAATGAGCGCGTTCTCCGTCGAGCCTGAGCCCACGGTCCACCGGCCCCCGAGCTGCAGCCCGGTCCGCACGCCATCGACGACGCCCGACCCGGCCGCCCAGTTCCACGTGCGTGAGTACGGCCAGCGGCCACGACCGTGGTCGAGCACAGCCCACGCTCCCTCGCCGACGTCGACCGTCTCCCCGTCGACCGTGAGCGTGCCGACCAGCGGAATCGCCAGATCCTTGACGGTGTACTGGTAGCGGCCGCGCCCGAACGGCACGACGACGCCCATCGACTCCCAGCCCGGGCCGCGGACCGCGCGGACGTCGAGCTCGACGCGCGAGGTCCGCGCCCGCAGGCGCGTCGTCCGCCCCGGCCGCACCGCACCCGGCGGGAGGGCGAGCCCGGACGCGGTGACGTCGTCGGCTGGGCTGCCCGCGACCTCGTCGATCGCGAGATGGAAGCCTCGTCCGTTGCCGCGTGCGGGCCCTCGGCCGAGCGACTCGGGCAGGCGCGTGCCGCGCCCGAACGGACTGATGACAGACGCGTCGACCTCCTCGAGCGTGCGCCGGTCGAGCACGTAGAGCTGGTGGACCGCTGCGTAGTCGAGGTTCGAGATCGTCAGGCCGACGACGTGCGTCGGCGTCATGAGACCCCAGTACTCCCACCGTTTGTTGCGCCCCCAGAAGCCTGGGCCGGACGGCAGCGTCGTGTCGTGCAACGGTGTGCGGCTCCACCCGTGAGCGTCTGGGTTGAGGTGGCCGTCGGGGCCGACGAGGCGGACGGGCGCGGTGATCTCACGTTCGACGTAGGGCACGGTCTCTCCTTCGCGGCGGGGCCTCCTCGCCCCAGGTCCCAGCATCCTTGCACCTCACGGTGCGGGCGGTTGCCCGGTGCGTGCCGGGCGACGACGCTGCGAAGTGCGGCGACCCGCACTTGCGCGTACGGACGCGGGGAGCGGACGGCTTGTCACGATAGAGGTATGCCCGACGCCCCCCGCAGCCCCGCACCTGCCGCAGACGACCCGGCGCCCCGCCGCACCGAGCCGACCGCGCGCGACATCCGCCGCTGGCGCCACCACCTTGCCGACGAGCTCGCCGAGGCGGCGATCTACCGCGACTTGGCGGCCGCCCGCACCGGGTCGGAGCGTGAGATCCTCCTCGAGCTTGCCGAGGCTGAGGGCCGGCACGCTGAGCACTGGCGCACCCTGCTGGGTGCGGAACGCTCGGCGTCGGTCCGTCGGTCGCCGTACTCGAAGGTGCTCGGGCTGGGCGCCCGCCGGTTCGGGTCGGTGTTCACGCTCGCGCTCGCCCAGCACGCCGAGTCACGCTCGGCCTACGAGGTCGACACGGACGCGACCCCGCAGATGGCGGCCGACGAGCGCATCCACGAGGAGGTCGTGCGGTCGCTCGCGACGCGCGGGCGCATCGAGATGTCAGGCAACTTCCGCGCCGCTGTCTTCGGGCTCAACGACGGCCTCGTCTCGAACCTTGCCCTCATCCTCGGCATCGGCGCGACGGGCGTCGGCACGGGCACCGTCCTCGCGACCGGTGTGGCGGGCCTGCTCGCAGGTGCCATGTCGATGGGTGCGGGCGAGTTCGTGTCCGTGCGCTCGCAGGTCGAGCTTGCGCGGGCGTCGCATCCGTCGCCGCACGCGCACGACGCGCTCGCGCACCTCGACGTCGAGGCGAACGAGCTCTCGCTCGTCTACCGGGCGCGTGGCCTCGACCCGGCGGCGGCCGACGCCAAGGCGCGGCGAACGCTCGCGCTCGTCGCGCGCGCCGACGCTGCGGAGCGGCGTGCGACCGTGCCGGACGACGCCGCCGACATGGTCGACGTCGGGCTCGCTGCTGATGCGGCGGCCGTCGAGGCCGCGCTCGCGGAGTCGGCGAGCGAGCACGTCGAGGTCGTCGGCCCTGACGCGGAGCTGCTCGGAAGTGCCTGGGGCGCCGCGATCTCGAGCTTCTGCCTCTTTGCGGGCGGTGCGCTCGTCCCGCTCCTGCCCTTCCTCATTGGCATGTCGGGCGGTGCGGCGATGATCGTTGCTGCCGTGCTCGTCGGGCTCGTCCTGCTGGTCACGGGCGCCACTGTCGGTGTCCTGTCGGGGGCGTCGCCGTGGACGCGTGCCGTTCGGCAGATCGCCATCGGCTACGGCGCGGCGGCGGTCACCTATCTGCTGGGTCTCGCGTTCGGTACGACGCTCGGGTAGGTCCGAGGCGTCGACATGTCTGGATGGGGGCTGACGCGCAGGAGGAAATTCTTGGTGTGGATAACCCCCATTGTCAGCGTGACTCCGCTAGGTTGACGCTGATCCACGACAGGAGACCTCATGGCTTGGCATCCCGACCCGACCGGACGCGCCGCATGGCGCCTCGAGGACGACAACGGCTGGACCCCGTGGCTCTCCGACGGTTCCCAGACGTGGCACGATCCGCGGCCCATGCACCGTCCGCTCGGGCCTGGCGATGCCCTCGCCCTCGCGTTCGTCACGGACGTCTTCCTTCCTGAGGCTCACGCGGCCGGTGCGCTTGATCCCGCACGCGCTGACGCGCTCACGGCCGTCGTCGAGACCCTCCGGGCCGAGGTCGGCGGGCAGGCGCCCGCTGGTGCGGCCGCGGCGGTCGGTCCCGGGGTCGTGCAGACCCCTGTTGCTGCGCCCGGGGCACCCGAGGTGGCGTTCGCAGCCCCACCCTCTGTCGTTCCCAGCCCCGCCATCTCCGGCCCAGCAGTCTCCAGCCCAGCAGTCTCGAGCCCTGCGGTTCCGAGCCCTGCTCCCCAGCCCCTTGCGACGTCCACGCCGGGCGCGATCACGCTCTCGCGGGTGCCGGCAGCGGAGCGTCGGACACCCCAGGCGTACCCACCGCTCGGGCCGCCGCCGGCCCGCACCCCGCGCCCCGTCCCGGCGTGGCGCCGCGCTGTTGCGGCGTCGATCGCCGCGCACGGCCTCACGTACCTCGGCGTCGTGCTGCTCTTCGTCGGCGTCTTCGGCCTGGTCGCGTTCGCGTTCGGCGACGTGCGTCCGTCGCTGCGCCCTGTCGCGGAGCTTGCGGCCGCCGCGGTTCCGTTCATCGCGGCGTGGCAGCTGAGGCGTGGGGGCGCGACGGATGTCGCGCGTGCGCTTGAGGTTCTCGGCGGACTCCTGCTGCCGCTGCTCGTCATCACGTCGCTCGTCGACGGCTTCCAGGTTCCGCCTGACCCGCGTGGTGGCGCGCTCGTCGTCGCGCTCACCGTGGTGCCGCTGGCCTGCGCGGGCGGCTATCTCGTGGCTGACCGGCGTCGTCGGGGGACCGCTCTGCGACACGCTGTCGTGCCCTCCCTCGTTCTCGCCGCCGCGATGGCGACGATCGGCGTCGGTCGTCCGCTGCCCACGGGGCAGGACGTCGCGGAGCCGAGCGTGTGGCAGGCGGGGGCGATGGCGCTCGCTCTCGCGCTCCTCGCGGTCGTCGCGCGTGTGCGTGGCGTGGCGATCGGCCCGTCGGGTCCTGCGACCCTCGTCGTCGTCACCATGCTCGCGGCGCTCGCGCGGGCCGCGAGCGACCCGCAGGCGGGGCTCGTCCTCGCGACGGGTGCGGCGCTCGTCGTCGCGCTCGCCGCGATGCGGCCCGCGTTGCCGCCCATGCTGCCCGACGTCGCCGCGCCCCTCGCCTGGGCAGCGACGGTGCTCGCGGCGGGCGGGACGGACGGCCTGCTCGGCGAACCGGGCGCCCTGGGTGTGGTGGCCGCAGCCGGATTCCTCGTGCTCGCTGAAGAAGCAGGCCGACGTGGTCGCCCGACCGTGTCGCTCGCCATCCCCGTCGTCGGGTTGGGCGCGTCGACCCTCACGACACTCGTGGAGCCGTGGGCCGCCACTGCGGTCTTCGCCGCCGTCACCGCGTGGGCACTCCTGCGCAGGACTCGTCCGTTCGCCGGTACGCATCAGCTGTTCGACATCGTCGGTGGCGCGGCGCCCGCGCTGGGTCTCATCGCGCTCGGTTTCGCCACGCGCCCGACGATCGCGCTCGGCGCCGCTGTTGTCGCGCTCGCGGTGGCTCTGGTGCCGGAGCGCGAGGGCTACTGGCGGACGTGGCGTCGCGTGGGCACGCTGCTCGTCGTGCTCGGCGCCGTGGTGGTGCACGCCTGGGCGAACAACAGCCCTGGCGCGACATCGGCCGACGTCTGGAGCGTCGTTGCGGGGCTCGTCGTGCTCGGAGTGCTCGTCGCGTACGGCCCGTTCGTCCCGCTGGCGCGCCTGTGGGGAGCGTCCGCGCTGCTCACCTGGGCGTGGCTGACCGCCGCGGCGCTCCTCGGCCTGCCGATCGTCGTGCTGGCGGGCGTGCTCGCGCTCGTCGGCCTCGCGTTCGTCGCGTCGAACTGGACCGTCGGTGCGGACGGGGCTGGGCATGCGCTCGGCGTCGGCGCCCTCGCCCTGGTCGTTGCACGAGATCCCGCCATGAGCTGGGAAGAACGCGCCAGCGACCCGACCCTCGCCTGGGCATACGCCCTCGTCCTGGTTGCTGCGACAGCGGCTCTCGCCGTGTCGGCGGTGCGCCTCGACCGCCGCGAGTCGGCAATAGTGCTCGCTCCGGCTCCGACCCCGGCTCCGGCCACGTCTGCGGCTCTGCCGCCAGCTCCCGTGGCCGCACGCCGAGCCCCCACGCCCCTCGCCGCGCCGCGACTCCTGTGGCTGCTCGTCACCGCAGGCGTACCCGTCTCGATGCTTGCCGTCCTCGACGCGGCCTACGCCTCGGCCGGTGCCGTCATGCCCGGCTGGTGGCCGCTCGCGATCCTCGCGTCGTGGGCGCTCGTCATCGCTGCCGCGACGCACCTCATCCCGGCCTCCGAGTCCAGCACGAGCGGAGAAGCTGAGGCCCCCGCCCGACGCCCCATGCTCGGCATCGCCTTGATCGCCCCTCGCGCGGCCGCACTCGTCGCGATGGCTGCGGTCGTCCAGCGGCTTGCTGTCGGCGACACCGGATGGAACGCGCCCGACGTCACCGACCTGGTCCTCGAGGCCGTCGCGATCGCGGCGCTCGTCCTCGTCCCCGTCCTGCTGCCCGTGGAGCGGCGCCCGCGGGTGGTCGTCAACCTCGCGTGGGCCGCGGTGCCGTTCGTCGTCCTCGACGTCGCGGTCGCGTCCTCCGCGTGGCTGCGCGGCCACATGCCCGAGACCGTCTCGTTCGTCGCGGCCGCTGTGGGCGCGCTCTACGTCATGGGAGCGGCTGCGGTCGCGTCCCGCGAGGTATGGCAGGCGGTGCACCGCGTGCGTGCGCCCTACGTCTACGGGCACGTGCTGCTCGTCGTCGCCGCCCTGCTCGCTCCGTCCGGAGGCGCAGCCTCGAGCGGCGTGCGCGATGCCGCGCTGGGCGCCGTCCTCGGTGCGACCGTGCTCGGAGCCGTCGCCCTGACCCTGCTCGCATCCGGTGTGCGCTGCCGCACGCCGTGGTCGCTCGCGCTCGGCATCGTCGCGGCGTGGGCCGCGCTCCTGCGCGCATGGCCCGGACTCGTCGACGACCACCCGTGGGTGGCGCTGCTCGCCGTGACGCTCCTCGTGGCTGGAGCCGAGGCGCTCCACCGGCTGCATCGCTTCCACCCGCGCTGGTCGATCGCGATCCTCGCCTCGGCCTCACCGATCGCTCTCACGGCGCTCGACGGCGAGCTGGCCACCCACCTCGCGACGGGCGTGCTCGCCGGCGCGGTCGCCATTGTCGTCGCCCGTCGAGGCCGGCCCAGGTCCGCCGACGCCATCGCCGCCGCAGCCGTGCTCGTCGTCTCCCTCGCCCTCGACGCAGGGACCTGGGCGATCGTCGCCGCGACAGGTCTCGTCACGCTCACGGCCACCGGCCTCGCACTCGTGCGACGCGATCCTGGGCGGGCACTCATCGGTGCCGCGGGTGCGTTCGCCACGTGGGGAGCACTCATCGCCGCGACCGAACCGCACGCGCAGCAGGCGGCCGGGCTCTCGCTCGTCACCGGAGCCGCCATCGCACTCGTCGCGGCGAGCGCGCGCGTCTTCGCGCGATCGTTCTGGCCGACCGCCAAGGACCGGGCGCATCTCGCACTCGCGTGGTGGAGCACAGGACTTGCCATCGCTGTCGTCGGCGGGATCATCACCCTCGCCGTCTTCCGGGTCGACTGGCCGATCGTCGGCGGAGCCGCGCTCGTCGTCGCGGCACTCATTGCCGGGGCGCTCGCCTGGCGTGACCGGCGCGCGGTCGATGCCGCCGCCGTCGTCGGCGCGCTCACGACGCTCGCCGCCGGCACGGCAGCGAACCTCGGCCCGACGGCGCAGGTCGCCGTTCACGCCGCGGCGGCCGCGCTCACAGCGGTCGCGGCCGTCATCGTCGTCGTCACCGTGCGCGGCCCCGCCCGGCCGGTGGTCGCACTCCTCTCCCGTGCCCTCGCCGTCTACTCCGCCGCGGCGATCATCCTCGCCGCGTTCGCGGCGGTCTACGGGACCGCCACCCAGGCCGCGGACCCGCTGGGTTCCTTCGACCTCGACACCTCGCTCCCGTACGCGATCATCCTGGCGACGGCGGCCGTCCAGGTCGCGGCATGGGGCCTCGGCAAGAACGCGCTCCCGGGCCAGATCCTCAGCCCGATCCTGGCGACAGGTGCGTGGCTCGTCGTCGCACCGCACCTGACGACGGGCGCAGCCTGGTCGACCGTCCCCGTCGGTCTCGCGCTGCTCATGGTCGCTAGCCTGCTCCGCGCGGAGCGCCGCCGCCGGGTGGGGGCACTGCCGGGCGCATCGTCCCGGGTCGAGCCAGGCGGGGCTCCCGCGCCTGGTTCGCCCACCGTCCGGTCGACCGACCCCGCCCTCGACATGATCCTGGGGGCCGAGGCCGCGACCGAGCTCCTCGGCGTCGCCTTCCTCGTGGGCGCGTTCGTCGTTCGGGCGGTCGACGAGTCGGTCGCCTGGGCGCTCGCGGTCCTCGTCATCGGTGCGGCCATCGCCGTCTGGGGCCTCACGTCCAAGGTGCGCCGCCGTGTCATGACCGGTGCAGCGCTCGTCCTGGTCGCAGCAGTCCTGCTCGTCGGCGTGCCGCTCGTCGCACTGCTCCCCGGCTGGGGGTCAGCCGGGGCATGGCTCGTCGTCGCCGGGCTGGGCGCGATCGCCGTGCTGGGCGCGACCGTCATGGAGAGGAGCCGCTCGGCGGTCACCGGCATGTGGCGGCGCCTCGGCGACGACACCGAAGGGTGGGAGTAGGCCGGCAGGGCAGAGAGCAGGCGGGCGGAACGCAGAACAGGCGGGCACGGTCGAGAGCAGGGCCCGGGCTACGCCCGCGCCAGCTCGTGCCGCGCGAGCAGGAACGTCGGGTCCTCACGCAGCAGGGGCACGATGACCTCGATGTACCCGCGTGCTTCGACGAGCGTCGCCGCACCCGCGCCGACCACCCCGTCGCGCTGCATGCCCGCGGCCCGCAGCGGCGCCGCCGCACGGTCGAAGTGACGATCCCAGCCCCACAGGTGCAGGCGCCCGCGCACGACGACCTCGTGGCCGTCGGGCATCACCACGACCCCGTTGGTCGGCTCGTCCTGGAGGTGATGCGGGACGCCCGCACGCTCCTCGGCCCCGTGCAGGGACGTCGAGCTCTCGTGCGTCACCCCACCGAGCAGCAGCACCCGGCCCCTCCCGTCCGCCAGCAGGCCATACGGGCTCGAGGCGTCACACGGCGTGACCGAGCGCGCATGCCCTGCGGTCAGCTCGCGCGACCGAGCGCCGATCGCGACGACCGAGTGCGTCGGATGCGCCGACCGCACCGCGCCCGGCCAGAGTCGGGCGGCCTCGGGAATCGCACCCGTCCACCCGGGGGCGGTCGCGAGGTCCAGCCGTGGCGGATGAGCGGGACCGTGCTCGGCCGTCGCGGTGATCGTCGGGAACAGAACCGTCCCGTCCGGACCCACCGCGTCGATGAGCGCGGCGACGACCGTCGTGGCGCCGCCGTCGACGTACCCGAGGCCACGCAGCGAGGAGTGCACGAGCACGTCGTCGCCCGGTCCGACGCCAAGCGTCCGCAGGGCGTCGACGAGATCCGTGCGCGTGAGAGGTGAGGGCATCATCGTCCTTCCGTCGCCGTCATCCTAGGCACGTCGCAGCGCGCATAGGCTCGTGCGGTGCCCCGCCTTCTCATCGACACGAGCCCACTGCGCCAGTCGCCCGCGTTTGCCCGTCTCTGGTGGGGACTCGGGCTCTCGAGTCTCGGAACACAGCTGACCGTCGTCGCCGTCGGGCTCGAGGTCTACGACCTCACGGGCTCGACGCTCGCCGTCGGCGGGCTTGGCATCGCAGCGCTCGTGCCGCTCATCATCACGGGCCTGTACGGGGGCGCGCTCGTCGACATCCATGACCGGCGCAAGGTTGCCCTGCTCACCTCGGCGGGGCTGTGGCTCGTCACCGTCGTGCTGGCTGCGCAGGCGTGGTTGCGGGTCGACGAGCTGTGGGTGCTGTACGCGCTCGTGGGCGCCCAGGCGGCGGGCTTCGGGATCAACAACCCGGCGCGGTCGGCGATCATCCCCATGCTCGTGCCGCCCGCGCGACTGCCCGCCGCGAACGCGTTGCAGACGCTCTTGTTCAACACCTCGCTCATGCTCGGTCCCGTAGCGGGCGCGGTTCTCGTCGCGCACTGGGGGTACGCGGTCGCGTACACGATCGACGCGGTGCTGTTCCTCGCAGCGCTGTGGGCGCTGCTCAAGCTGCCGTCGCTGCGCCCGGGCACGATCGCGTACGCGGAAGCGGCCGACGCCGGTGCGGCAGTGCCCGACGACGCGCCCGCGCCCGCCGGTCTGCCACGGGAAGCCGCGGCTCCCGCCCGGCGTCGGGTCGGCCTGACCTCTGTCGTCGAGGGCTTGCGCTACCTCGCCACGCAGCCGAACGTCCGCATGACCTTCCTCGTTGACCTGGCGGCGATGGTCCTGGCGATGCCGCGTGTGCTGTTCCCTGCGCTCGGCGTCGTCGTCCTCGGTGGCGGTGAGCAGACGACCGGTTACCTCACTGCCGCGATCGCGGTCGGCGGGATTGCCGCGGGTCTGCTCTCGGGTGGCCTCGTGCGCATGCGCCGGCAGGGCGCGATCATCGTCTGGGCGATCACGGTGTGGGGGCTTGGCGTCGCGGGCTTCGGTGCCGTTCTGCTGAGCGCGGGCCGTACGGTTCCTGACGTCGTGCTGTGGCCTGCGCTCGCTGGCTCCCTCGTGCTGCTCGCCGTGTGCGGGGCTGCTGACAACGTCTCGGCGATCTTCCGTACGTCGATTTTGCAGAGTGCCGCGCCGGACCAGATGCGAGGTCGGCTGCAGGGCATCTTCATCGTGGTCGTGGCGGGTGGTCCGCGCGCGGGCGACGTGTGGCTGGGCGCGCAGGCATCGTGGTGGGGGGAGGGTATGGCTGCGGTCGTCGGCGGGCTCTCGTGCGTCGTCGTGCTGTGGCTCCTGGTGCGGCGCTGGCCGCGCTTCTATGCCTACGACGCCGTTCACCCCGAGCCGTAGCTCCGGCGCGCCGGGCGAGAGCCCGGCGGACTCCGGCCGGGCTCTTGGGTTAGCGCGCGTAGCGCAGCGCCCGTGCCCGGATTCCTCGAAGCATCTGTTGCGTCATGAGCCAGCTCGCGAACGTCACGGGTTCGACGATGAACGCGGCCGACGACGAGAGGTACTCGTAGCGTTCGCGCACGACGAGACGGGTCGAGTCGCCGGGCAGCTCATCGAGCACGAAGGCCCAGGTGAAGCGGAACGGCATGGTCGCCCCGGGGCCGCCGGTGTTGTCGTCCTCGGGGAGTCCGGCGAGGACGAGGGCGTGGCCCGGCTCGAGCGTGCGGACCTTGAGGGCCAAGCCCTCGGCGAGCTCGACGAGGTCACCGACAGCGAGGCCCTGCAGGCGCGCCTCGATGCGGTCGGTCGACCGGATGCCCAGGCCCGCGAGGTTCTCGAGGACGTCGTAGGAGTAGAAACCGCCGCGACCCCGCCCGAGCTGCACGAGCCAGGGCCAGACCGCTGCGGCGGGTGCGTCGATCGTCACGGCGCGTGTGACGACGTGGTGCGCGGCAGGGGTGAGCTCGTCGCCGGGGAGCTCTGCGTCGAGCTCGGCCTCGGTCGAGCCCCACTGCATGGCCCACGTGCGCAGGACGGGTAGGGCGCTCAAGGCAGTGAGGACGGCGCCGGTCGTGGCGACCGCGCGCAGGGACGGGCGACGGATCATGCCCCCATCGCATCACGAACTGGGCCCTCGGGCTAGGTCCGCAGGTCCCGGACTCCGCCTGGGACTATGGTCCTCACCTGCGACAACGCTATTGACGGCCTGTCAATAGCGAGGCTAGCGTCTGCGGCATGACGACCGCGAAGGCTCCACGCAGCCCCCGTACCGCGCCTGACGTTCGCTCTGACGAGCTCGTCACGGCCGCGCGCGAGCTGTTCGCGGAACAAGGGCTGACACGCACGACGCTCTCGGACGTCGCCCGACGCGTCGGGGTTGCCCGCACGCTCGTCTACCACTACTTCCCGAGCAAGGACGCGCTCGTCGACGCGGTGCTCGACGGCTACGTCGAGCACTTCGTCGAGTGCGTGCGTGCATGGGACGCGGACCGCACGACCGGTGACATCGAAGGTTCGCTCATCAGCGCGATCGCGCTCTTCCGCACGCAGCTGCGCGCGATGGACCCGATCCGCCCCGACCTCGAACGCGTCGAGGCGACGGGGATGTACAACGCGTTCCTCGACCGCGCGGTGCGCGCGATCGTCGACTGTCTCGAGGAGACGACGGTCCGGGCGTACGCCGCTCGCCACCGCATCCGCATCGACCACGTGCGCGAGACGTTCTACGTCCTCGTGTACGGACTCGTGGGCCTCGCACGCAACACGCCGGGCATCGACGACGGCCTCCTCGTCGCGCTCGTCCGCCAGGCCTTGCGTCTCGAACCGGAGGAGGCCCCCGGCCGCTGAGATCCGACGCGTCGGGCGAGCCGACGCACACGTGCGCAGGTCCTTCTCGGTGCGCCGGGACCATTCTGCGCGAGGGGAAGGCGCACCTTCTCACGGCGGCAGCGCCGCCCCGTTTCAAGGAGTGGTGACAGGTGTTCCTGTTCGACTCGATCCCCTGGTACTCAGCCCTCATGTGGCTGGTCGTCCTTGCGGTTCTCATCGGGCTCAACGAGCTCGTCCGTTGGTCGAAGATTGCCGCCGTGGCGATCTTCATCGTTCTTCCGGTCGTCCTGACGATCTTCGTGTGGCCGATGACGGCAGGCGCGGGCAGCTCGACCGGTTCGTGGTTCCACTGGGTCAAGGTCTACTCAGCCCTGGCGGGCTGTATCGGCTTCATGCTCATCCGCTACAACAAGCGCATCGCCGCCAACAAGTACGCGCTGTGGTTCCCGCCCGCGATCCTCGCGCTCAACATCGCCGAAGCGGTCGTGCGTGACTTTGAGGTCGCGAACCTGCAGGGCATGCACGACGGCGTGTTCATGGTCGGTGGCGTGTGGAACTACATGAACGGCGTCGCGGGCATCCTCAACCTCGTGACCATCTGTGGCTGGGTCGGCATCTTCGTCACCAAGGACCGGTTCCAGGACATGGTGTGGCCGGACATGCTGTGGTTCTGGATCATCGCGTACGACCTGTGGAACTTCGCCTACGTGTACAACTGCGTGGGAGACCACGCCTTCTACGCAGGCGCTGCGCTGCTCATCTCGTGCACCGTCCCGGCGTTCTTCCTGCGCAAGGGTGGCTGGCTGCAGCACCGTGCGCACACGCTCGCCTTCTGGATGATGTTCACGATGGCGGTCCCGTCGTTCGTCTCGGACTCGAAGTTCTCGGTCGAGGCGTCGCACGACCCGAAGGCCCTGTTCATCGTGAGCCTGCTCGCGCTGCTCGCGAACATCGCGGTCTTCGTCTACCAGATCCGCACGATCATCGTGAAGCGCCGCAACCCGCTGCGCGACGAGCTCTTCACGCACCTCGAGGCCTACCTGGTGCTCAACGCTGAGCGTCCTGTCGCGGAGGGCGCGGAGGGCGTGGAGGTCGACGCTGACGCGGAGGCTGCCGCGGCCGCCCCGACTGTCTAGGCAGGGGAGAACGCCACGTACGTGAGGGCGGACCGGGGAATCCCGGTCCGCCCTCACGTATATGTGGCGTCTCGCATATGTGGCGTCTGCCCGACGGGGCCGCTGCGCGGTCGCCGTCAGCCGAGGTCGACGACGAGCCCCTCGGCAGTCTTGCGGACGTTGACCGCTGAGTAGACCGTTCCGTCGGGTCCGACGAGCGTGATCGAGTCCTTCGCCGGGCCGGTCGACGTCGCACGGGCGAACGTCAGCTGGCGCAGGAAGCCCTGGGAGTCGAGCGCGTCGGCCGGAGCAACGTACGCAGCGGGACTCGGTGCGGGTGCCTCGACGGGCAGTGCTGCCGTGGCTGCGTCCGGCTCGGCCGGTGCCGCTGCTGCTTCCGGTGCTGCTGCCGGCTCGGCCGGTGCCGCTGCCGGTTCCGGAAGTGAGGACTGGGCGGCGAGCGCAAACGCGGAAACCCGGGTGGGGGTCTCGCCTGCGGGCTCGTCGATGAGGAGGGGCGCACCGTCGGTGGTCTCAGGTGCGAGTGAGCCCTCGGTCGTGACCTCGGGAGCGGCCTGGGCCATCTCGGGCTGCGCGTCGGTCAGCCAGGCGGGCAGCTCGGAGTCGGCGCGCTCTGCGTCACGCACCTCCTCCTCGAGGTCGAGGGCGACCGGCTCGTCGCCGTCAAGGCTCGCCCACGGCGACTCGTCCGTCAGGGAGAGGAGCGGGGCCTCGTCGACGGCCACAGGCTCGGGGGCGTCGACGGACGCGTCCGCTGCGGCGGGCTCGGTGGGTGCGGACCATTCGTCGTTGGTGAGTGCCGCCGGGGCGGTGAAGCCCCAGTCGGGCGTGGCGATCGGCGTTGCGGGCGGCACGAATCCGGGCTCCCACGGCGCGGGCGCCTCGCTCGCGGCAACCCCGTCCGCGGCAACTCCGTTCGCAGCGACGTCGCCTGCAGCAAAGCCGCCTGCACCGTCTTCGCCTGCAGCAATGCCGCCTGCAGCGTCTTCGTCCGCAGCAACGTCGTCTCCAGCGTCTACACCCGCAGCGTCTTCGCCTGCGGCGACGTCGCCGGTGTCAGCGAGCTCGTCGACGTCGCCCGTCTCGTCCACGGCCTCGGCCCCGGAGGTCGGGGCCGTCCAGCGCGTGGCCTCGGGCGGAGCCCACGGCGAGGTCTGCTCGGTCGGCTGAACCCAGTCGTCACCGTCGGCAGGAGCGGGCTCGCCGTCGGGCTCAGGTGCGGTGCCGAGCCCAGGCTCTCCGTCGAGCGCGGGCTCGGTGGAGAGCACGTCGACGCTCTCGAACGTCAGTGCCGTGTCGGGTGCGGGCTCACGGTCGAACGCGTCGTCCGTGGCGAGTGCCGCGTCATCGAACGAGCGGGTCTCGTCGTCTGCAGCGGCCGCGGGCTCGAGCGGAGTCACCACTGTGGGGGCCGGAGCCTCCCATGGGGACGGCGTGACGGCGGTGCTCACGGGCGGAGCCCACACGGGCTCAGCGGGGAACGTGCCAGGGAAGGTGTCGTCCGAGGGAGTGTCGGCAGAGAAGGCGTCAGAAGTGAGCGCGTCCGCCGCGCCGGCCTCGGCGACGTGGTCCTCGAACGCGGCGAAGCCGTCCGAGAGGGTGTCACCCGACGGGGCGACCTCGTCGTCCGACGGAGCGACGTCGGCGCTCGACGGAGCGACCTCGTCGTCCGCGGGGGCCGCGGACTCTGCCCCGGTGTCGTCGAGCTCGGCGTCGGTGCCGTCGACGGCACCCGCACCGACAGGCTCGTCCTCAGCAACGCCGGCCGCGTCGTGCGCAGAGGGCATCGGCTGAACAAGCGGCTCGCCGCGTTCGGCGCGCCCGATGTACGTGTTGAGGGCATCGATGATGCCGTCGAGCAGGTCATCGACCTCGTCGACGAAGTAACCCTCGGTGAGGTGGGTGGGGCTGAAGCGGGCGCCGAGAAGATCGGCGGGAGTCAGCAACGGCGTTCCGTCGGCCTCGACCGTGAGCCCTTGCTCAAGGTGCTCGAGAGTGCGGGCCGAGCGGGCGAGGAACTCGTCGACCTCGACGATCTCGTAGCCGGACCGAAACTTGGTCGCGGTGAAGCGCGCAGAGCGCACATCGGCGGCGGTGAGCATGCGGTGTCCCCTGACGTCGTGGACGAGTAGTGAGGCGATAGTACCGAGGACGCCCTGGTCCGCGTAGCACGGGCTGCTGACGACAGCGGCCGCCCCGTGTCGCGGGGCGGCCGCTGCGGGCGCTGCTGGTCAGGCGTCCGGCGTCGAGCCCGGCTCTGCGGGACGCTGAACACCCAGCGAGGCGCCTGCGACACCACCGATGAGCGTGGACAGGTCGATGCCCAGGAGGTCCTTGACGATCTGCTTGCCCTCGCCGAGGACGGTCGAGACGTTCTTCGTGAGCGCTGACGCACCGTCGGTCGAGATGACGGTCATGGTGCCGACGGCGGCCATGGGCTCGGCGGCAGCGCGGACGATCGCGGGCAGACGCTCGATGAGCTCCTGTGCGAGAGCTGCCTCGCCGTACTTCTTGAGCGCTTCAGCCTTGGCGTCCGTGGCGGCAGCCTCGGCACGGCCCTCGGCCTCGGTCGCGGCCGCGCGGGCCTCGCCCTCGGCGCGAATACCGGCGGCGAGGGCGACCTGGCGGTCACGCTCGGCCTCACCGGCGCGGCGGACGGCCTCAGCCGCGGCCTCCGCGTCCTGGATCGCTGCGGTCTTGTTGGCCTGGGCGATCGTCGTGCGCTTGAATGCGTCGGCCTCGGTTGCGGCGTTGGCGGCGTCGCGCTCGGCGTTGGCCCTCTGAACGGCCGCGTAGGCGTCGGCCTCGGCAGGCTTACGGATCGAGATGTCGAGCTCTTCTTCCGTCACCTTGGCCTGCTCGGTGAGTGCCTCGCGCTGCTCGAGCGCGACGAGGCGCTCCTGCTCGACGCGTGCGAGCTGACCGGCGGCTTCGGCCTCGGCGTTAGCGCGGTCCGTTGCGGCCTTGATCGTGGCCTTCTTGAGGTCGAGCGCCTTCTGACGCTCGGCGATCTGCTCCGCGGCCTCGATGACAGCGAACTCGGCGATCCGGCGCGCCTCGGCTTCCGAGACCTCTGCGACCTGGCGGGCGCGCGCGTTCTCGGCGCGGCCGAGGTTCGCGAGGTAGTCGGAGCCGGGCGTCGAGATGTCAGAGATGTTGAGCAGGTCAACCTGCAAGCCCTGCTCGGCGAGGTCCGTCTTCGTCGAGTCGACGACGCGGTCCGAGAGCCCCTTGCGGTCAGAGATGATCTGCTCGATGGTCATGTCGCCGACGATCGAGCGGAGCGAGCCCTCGAGGGACTCCTTGATGATCTCGGTGAGGGCGTCCTGCTGGGAGAGGAATCGCTGAGCCGCGCGGCGCACGCCGTCGTCGTCGCCCCGAACCTTGAAGTTGATCGACGCCTTGATGGCGATCTTCACGCGGTTCTTGTCGACGCCCTCGACCGTGATGCCGATCTGGCGCTGCTCGAGAGAGATCGCGAAGCCCTGCTGGAGGATCGGCCACACGAAGACGCGGCCGCCGACGACGACGCGCTGGCCGCCGACGAGATCGGGCTGGTTCTTGCCCGCGCCGCGACCGACGATGACGAGGGCCTCGTTCGGTGGGACGCGCCGGATGCGCTTGGCGATGAACGTGACGATCGCGATGAACGCGATCGCGAGGAGCGCGACCCCGACGACTGTCCAGAAGTTGGGATCGGTGCTGCTGGCGGGCATGCGGCGGTCCTTCCGTGGCGTGCGGTCCGCCCGACGGTCGTCGGCCGGAGGTGTGTCTGTCCCGGCGGTGCAGGGTGCAGTGCCGAGGGAGCGAGGTGCCGGCTGTGGCCGGCTGGCGACGGCGGTGCCGTCGCCGCGTGCTAGGCGACGGCTCCGTTGCCCGGGGCGACCTTGACCCGTGAGCCTTCGTGGGCGACGACGACGATGCGCGTGCCCTCGTCGATGGGCGCGTCTGACCAGGCCATACGTCGTTCGATCTCTTGCGGTGCGTCGAGGAAGACCTCGCCGCGCTGCGGCGTGATGTCGGACTTGGCGACGCCCGTCATGCCGACGAGGTGAAGGGGCTGCCCGTCCTCGGTCGCCTGGACGCGTGTGATCGTGAGCTGTGCGAGCCACAGGGCGAGGATTCCGGCGAGCGCTGAGCCGCCGTAGACGAGCCAGGTCGGCAGGTCGTTCGCGGTCGTCATGATGCCGATCGCGCTGAAGACGATGGCGCCGACGCCCAGGCCCGTGCCTGAGACGATGCCGTCGCCGAAGTCGATGAACTCGCCGAGCAGCATGGAGCCGATGACGAGCAGCAGCCCGACCACGCCGATGATGACGAAGATCGTCATGTTGGACCTCTTCCCCCTGGGTGGCACACCCTTGTGCCGAACGATAGCGGAGGCGGGGGCCCGATGTCCGGTGACGAGCGCAGCCGGAGGATGGCGCCACGTGCGTCACGGATGTGGTCAGGGTGACGCGAAGCGGTCGAACCGATGAACGTCTGGCGACGTTCGCCCGGATCGACACGGCCCGGGTGGTGCGACGTGCAAGATCGATCCATGATCACGCGCACCATTGCCCCGCACCTTGACGGCCGCCGTCGGGAGACGGCGATCGACCGTGTCGACGACCCGTTCGTACCCGTCGGGCGCCTTGCCGTGCCGATCGACGTCGTCGACGCGACGACCCTCTACCCCGTCGTCGCCGAGATCTTCCGGTCCGAGCACGTGACGTCGATCGCGGTCGCCCGCCGCGACGACCCTGGCCGCGTGGGCCTCATCTCACGCGAGCGCCACACTGCGGTGAGCGCGGGGACGCTCGGCTACGGCCGCGCGCTCCTGGCGCGACGCCAGGTCGGGGAGGTCGTCGACTGGGAGCCGCTCGCGGTCCCGCAGGCGATGCCCGTCGTCGAGGTGGTGCGCCGTGCGATGGCGCGCACCGAGGCCCGGCGCTTCGACGACGTTGTCGTCTACGACGTCGTCTGGCGGGTCGTCACCGTGCCCACGCTCGTCCGGGCGCTCGCGGACGTGGTGACGGCGCGCTGGCGCGCCTGACCGTCCACACCCAGCGCCCCGTCCCGCCCTACGCGACCGGGGCCGTGGCGCGTGCGACGCGACCAGCCGCCCACGCCCCGAGCACGACGAGGAGCGACGCCGCAGCGATCGCTGCGAGCAGCTCGAGCAGCACGGGGAGCTGCTGGAACGCTCCGACGCCGATGACGGGTGCGAGCAGAAGCATCATCGTGGCCGTCGTTAGGCCCACCGAGGCGACGAGCGGGATGGTGGTCTCGCGCAGGCGCGCCCGGTCCAGAGTGCGCGGTTCGCTCCCGGCGAGGACGAGCGCCGCAGTGGCGTCCCGCTGGTCGATCGCGCGTCCGGCCTGCATGACGCCCGTCGACACGGCCGCGAGCACCCCGGCGATCCCGAGGGTGAGGAGCGCTCCCGTGCGCACGTCGGAGTAGAAGACCGCGTCCCAGTGCGAGGCAGTCTCGTCGGGACTGAACAGTGCGGTGAGGCTGGCGAGGCCCGCGATGAAGGTGGCGAGCGCGACTCCGCCCACGGAACGCCAGGCGGTCCGCGGGTCGTCGACGAGCCGGCGGCTCGCGAGAAGCGTCTCGACGCGTCGTGCGTAGCGCACGGTGAGGCGCCCGACGATCTGCAGCGCGAACGGCCCGACGGCGCCGAGCGCCGCGAAGCCGAGCAGCAGGATGCCGACGATGACGATGATGCCGACGGTTTGCGAGCCGAACGAGGCGCTCGCAGCGATGGGCATGGCGACGAACGCGAGGACGAGGACGAGGACGCGCCGGGAGCGCAGCGCGGGCGGAGTGGTGCGCCCCGCGACACCGAGCGGGGTGACGACGACGCGGCGCAGGCTTGCGAGCGCGGACGACAGCGCGACGACGGCGACGACGACGATGACGGCCAGGATGGTCGGCACCCCGACCCACAGCTCGCCGAGGGAAAAGGTGCGGTCCTGGAAGCGCAGCAGCGAGACGAGGGGGAGGAGCACGAGGTAGCCGCCGACCCCCGCGAGCGCCCCTGTGAGTGCCTGGGCGGCGGCGTCGAGGGCGGTGAGGGTTGTCACCTGTGACGTCGTCGCGCCTGCGAGGCGCAGGGTCGCGAGCCGCTCGTCGCGGCGTGCGACGGCGAGGCGGGCGGCTGCCCCGCCGAGCGTGATGAGCGGGACGAGGAGCAGGAGTGAGGCGACCGCGGCGAGCGTCGGGTAGAAGTCCGCGTCGGGCCCGGCGGCGGGGTCGTCCACGCGTCCGGCGAACGCGCCGTACCCTCCCGCGACGATGAGCAGCGCGGCGGTCGCGGTCGCGAACGCGACGACCGCGAGCACTGTGGTGAGGCGTTGCGGGTCGTTGCTGTCGGCGGTGCGCCTGCGCAGGAACCACCAGAGGCCGAGCGTCGTCACAGGGCACCGCCCTGTGCGGTGTGGGGGGCGGCGGGCCGGGCGGCGAGGTACTCCCCGTCGATGCGTCCGTCGCGCATCGTCACGGTGCGTTCGCAGTGCCGGGCGACGCCTGCGTCGTGCGTGACGACGACGAGCGACGCGCCGTTGGCGGCGACGGCGGCGGTGAGGACGCTGAGGACGTCCTGACCTGTCGTCTGGTCGAGGGCCCCGGTGGGTTCGTCGGCGAAGACGATGCCGGGGCGGCCGACGAGTGCGCGGGCGATCGCGACGCGTTGCGCCTGACCGCCGGAGAGCTCGCCTGGGCGTCGCGATTCGAGCCCGCCGAGGCCGAGGCGGCTGAGCTCGGCTGCGGCTGCGGCGACGGCTTGTGCGCGAGGCACGCCTGCGAGCATGAGGGGCAGCGCGGCGTTCTCGACGGCGGGCAGCTCGGGCAGGAGGCGGCCTGACTGGAAGACGAAGCCGAAGTCGGTGCGGCGCAGCTGGGTGCGCGCACTGTCGGGCAGGGTCGCGAGGTCGGCCCCTCGCCATGCGACGGAGCCAGATGTGGGGGCGAGAATCCCTGCGAGGACGTGCAGCAGGGTGGTCTTGCCGGAGCCGGAGGGGCCCATGATGGCGAGGGACTCGCCGGGCTCGATGGTGAGGCTGACGTCGTCGAGCGCACGGGTGGCGAAGGGGCCGTCGCCGTAGACCTGGGTGAGGCGGTGGGCGACGAGGCGGTCGGGGCGGGGGGCGTTCATACCCTCATCGTGCGCGGGCGGCGGCTGCTGGCGCGTCGGGCCTGGGACGGGTGGCGGCCGGACGCGTGCGACCGTGGTGGGAGGCCGCTGGTCCCCCCAGGGGAGGACCAGCGCTCGCGGTCGTGCGTTGCGGGGCGGCCCGAAGAGTCAGAGGGCTGCTGCGGCGTCGGTGGCGTCGGGCTCGACATCGCGGCGTGTGCTTGAGCGGCGCAGGACCGGTGCGGAGGCGATGACGCAGAGCGCACCCACGCCGGCGGCGACGATGGCGACGACGAAGCCCGCGTGCGCGCCTGCGGCGTCGATGCGGGAGCCGGCGATCGACGAGCCGAGGGACACGCCGACGCCGAGAGCGGTGCCCACGTACGTGAGCCCTTCGGTGAGCTGCGTGGGCGGCACGACGAGCTGGACGAGCCCGTTCCCTCCGATGAGCGAGGGCGCGATCATGAGGCCGGTGACGAACATGACGCCGGCGAGCGCCCACAGCGAGTCGACGAGCGGGAAGAGGGCGACGCCCGCGGCGAGGCCGAGCATGGTCGCCGTGAATCGGGCCCAGAGCGGGGTGATCCAGTGGCGGGCGCCGTACCAGAGGCCGGCGACGAGGGAGCCGCAGGCGAAGACCGCGAGGACGAGCCCGGCGGCCGCCTTGTTGCCGTGGTCCTCGGCGAACGCGATGGTGGCGACGTCGGTCGCACCGAAGACGCCGCCGAGGGCGACGAACGACAGGACGAGCGAGACCATCGCGCCGAAGCGGAGGACGGTCGGCTGGCGGGTCGCGCGCGACTGGGCTGTGGGGACCGGCTCGGAGTCCTTGAGCGAGAGAAACCAGTAGCCGCCGACGAGCATCGCCACGACGGGGAAGACGATTCCGGCCCACGGGGTGACGGACGTGGCGAGCCACGTGGCGAGGACGGGGCCGATGACGAAGACGACTTCGTCGAGGGACGCCTCGAGGGAGTAGGCGGTGTGGAGCTCGTGGGGGTTGGAGCCGACGAGCTTGGACCAGCGTGCGCGCACGAGCGTGCCCATTGAGCCGATCGTGGAGCCGCCGAGCGCTGCGATGACGTAGAGCGCCCAGTCAGGTGCGTCGAGGACGGATGCGACGATGAGCCCGGTGATGCCCGCGGCTGAGACGGCGAGGAGGGGCCGCATGACGCGTGCCTGGCCGTGCCGGTCGATGAGCCGCGCGATCTGGGGTCCGCAGACGGCTTGCGCGAGGACGTAGACGGCGGAGACGCGGCCGGCGAGGGCGTAGGAGCCGTGCAGGCCCTCGATCATGAGGACGATGCCGATGCCGACCATCGCCATGGGGAAGCGTGAGATGACGCCTGAGATCGAGAATTGTGCCGCGCCCGGGCGCGCGAGGATCGCCCGGTAGGGCCCGCCGATTGCCATTGCCTCAGTCTCTCACCCGTCAAGCGGTCCCAGCTCGTGAGATTCGCCACCGCTCAGGTGGTGCGAACACCTGCGGACGTGTGCGCAAACGCAGGCGGTGAGGGCCGCCGCGTCGCTCCCGCATGTCGTCTCGTGCCGAACCTCCCAAGTGACCGACCCCGAGGTGTCGGTGCAGGTCAACGGTGCTATCTTTCCCGTCGTCACCGGCCGGTGACCGGATGTCTGACCGCGTGGAGGGCTCGGATGAAGACGACGACCAGGACGACGCTCGTGGCGGTGGCGGGGATCGCCATGGTGCTCGCAGGGTGCTCGGGCGGGACGCCAGGTGCGACGTCACCGTCGGGGGTCACGGTTGCCCCCGTGACGCCGGCGCCCGCGGGCGCCGATGCGACGTCTCCCGCGACCGCGACCGCGCCCGCCGCCGAGCGGCCGGGAGCCCGTCAGCTCCCGGCCGAGTGCGCGAGCCTCGACCTCGCGCCCGGCGCACACCTGGGCGGCAAGGGGCTCGGTGCGTGCGTGTCGCGAGCGCTCGTCAGCTACGGCTCGGGTCGCATGGAGATGACCGGCGAGCAGCTCGCTGGCACCGTGGCCTTCACGTACGACCCCGACTACGCGTTCCGGGTCGAGGGCGAAGGCGCCACGGGCGCGATCCGAATGTCCTACGTCGACGGTGAGATCTGGCTCGATGACGGCTCCGGGCCGGTCCGGGGTGATGCGGACTCGGACGACATGGGCACGCGGCTCGCGGGCTTTGCGGGCGAGGCCTACCGCGCCCTGTCCGACCCGGCGCTCACCGCTGACCTCGTGGCAGCGTCGGACGGCTGGACGGTCGCCGCCGACCGCGAGTCCCGCACGCTGCCCGACGGCTCGACGGTCGAGGCTTTTCGAATCGTCAGCGACAAGCCGTTCACGTGGAACGAGATGCCCGTGACGGAGTACGTCCTCTGGTACGGCGACGACTGGGTCCCGGTGGGTGCCCAGGGCACGGTTGCGGTCTTCGGCACGAGCGCGACTTCCGTCCAGACGTTCTACGACCTGGGTGCGGACATCACGATTGAGCCGCTCGGCTAGCTCGCTCCGTCTGCCGCTGCGGTCCGGCCCGGGGTGCAGCGCGGCGAGGGTGCCGCCCGGCGAGGGTGGGGTGAGGATGGGGGTATGGACCTCACCGTCGTGCACGACCCTGACTCCGAGCTCTTCGAGGCGCGCTCTGCCGAGGGTGAGCGCGTCGGCGACGTCACCTACCGTCGCGATGGCGACGTGTGGGACCTCGTCGGCACGCACGTGCCCCCCGCGTTCGGTGGCCGCGGCGTCGCCACGGCGATGCTCCGCGACGTCCTCGCGCAGATCCGCGCCGTCGGCGGATCAGTCCGGCCGACGTGCCCGTTCGTCGCGACGTACCTTGACCGCAACCCGGACGAGGCGACCCGGGTCTGACGCCTCGCCGTGGCGACAGTGAGGGCCCGCGCACGACGTTCGTGTGCGGGCCCTCACCATCGACGGGTCACGGAGTGGCCCGGTCTGCTCAGCCGAGGGCGTCCGCGACGACCTGCTTGGCCTCTTCCTGCACCTGAGTGAGGTGCTCGGCAGAGACGAACGACTCGGCGTAGATCTTGTAGACGTTCTCGGTGCCCGACGGGCGAGCCGCGAACCACGCGTTCTCGGTCGTCACCTTGAGGCCGCCGATCGCTGCCCCGTTGCCTGGCGCCGTCGTGAGCTTGGCAGTGATCTCCTCGCCCGCGAGCGAGGTCGAACGGACCTGTGAGGGGTCGAGCGCCGCGAGGGTCGCCTTCTCCTCAAGTGTTGCGGGCGCGTCGACGCGTGCGTACCAGCTCTCGCCGTACGTCTCGACGAGCTCGGCGTGGCGCTGCGACGGGCTCGATCCCGTCGTGGCCTGGATCTCGGAGGCGAGCAGTGCGAGCAGCAGGCCGTCCTTGTCGGTTGACCACACGGTTCCGTCCTTGCGGAGGAACGACGCTCCGGCGGACTCCTCGCCGCCGAACCCGACGTCGCCCGTGAGCAGGCCGGGCACGAACCACTTGAACCCGACCGGAACCTCGAGCAAGTGCCGGCCCTGGCCGGCTGCGACCCGGTCGACGAGAGCCGAGCTCACGAGCGTCTTGCCGATCGCGGCATCCGGGCGCCAGCCGGGACGCGCCCCGCCGTAGAGGTAGTCGATCGCGACCGCGAGGAAGTGGTTGGGGTTCATGAGCCCCGCGTCGGGCGTGACGATGCCGTGACGGTCGGAGTCAGCGTCGTTGCCCGTGGCGATGTCGTACGGGGCGCCGCCGCCGGCGGCGGGGCGCATCGTGCGGACGAGCGACGCCATCGCGTTGGGGGAGGAGCAGTCCATGCGGATCTTGCCGTCCCAGTCGAGCGTCATGAACGCCCAGCGCGGGTCGACGCTCGGGTTGACGACCGTGAGGTCGAGCCCGTAGCGCTCGCCGATCGCGCCCCAGTACTCGACGGCTGCGCCGCCGAGCGGGTCGGCGCCGATGCGCACGCCCGCGGAGCGGATCGCGTCCATGTCGAGGACCGAACCGAGGTCGTCGACGTAGGCGGTGAGGTAGTCGTGCCGGCGCGTCGTCGGGGCGGCGAGCGCGGCCTCGTACGAGACGCGCCGCACCTGGCCGACGCCCTGGGCGAGGATCTCGTTGGCGCGCGCTGCGATGACCTTCGTCGCGTCCGAGTCGGCGGGGCCGCCGTGGGGCGGGTTGTACTTGAACCCGCCGTCGCGCGGCGGGTTGTGCGACGGGGTGACGACGATGCCGTCGGCGAGGCCGGGGCCTTCGACGCGGACCCCGGCGGCGGTCGTTGCGCCGTTGTGGAGGAGGATCGCGTGGGAGACGGCGGGCGTCGGGGTCCAGGAGTCGCGCGCGTCGATGCGGACCTCGACGTCGTTCGCGGCGAGCACCTCGAGCGCGGAGCGGAAGGCGGGCTCGGACAGGGCGTGGGTGTCGCGGCCGATGAAGAGGGGGCCGTCGGTCCCCTGGCTGCGGCGGTACTCGACGATCGCCTGGGTCGTCGCGACGATGTGGGCCTCGTTGAAGGCGCCGTCGAGGCTCGAGCCGCGGTGGCCCGAGGTCCCGAAGACGACACGTTGGGCGGGGTCGTCGAGGTCGGGCGCGCGGTCGTAGTACGCGGCGAGGAGGGCGTCGACATCGATGAGGTCGTCGGGCAGTGCGACGGTTCCGGCACGTGGATGCATGGTCTGATCCTGCCATCGTCCGGCGTGCTTCGTCGTGCCCCGTCCGGCCCTTGCAGAAGGCTCGGCACGCGTGGCAGGGCCGTGGCGTCGGTAGTCTGGTCCCATGGCGAAGAACTCCTCCCCCGCGCTCGTGCTGCGCCCGTTCGAGAACCTCCCCGGCGAGGCCGACTGGGTCGCGTTCCGCGAGATCGTCCCGGCCGCGACCGCGACCGCCCGTACGACCGCTGAGCACGGCGCGCGCGACGTCGTCGTGACGACGTCGCTGCCCGACGGCTGGCCCGCGCTCCACCGCACGGACGGCACGGTCCTGCTCGCGCTGCAGAACGTGCTCGGCGGCGGCGACCTCAGCCGCACGCTCGCGGCGAACCTTCTGGCGATCCTCGACTCTGAGCCGGGCACGTCGCTCACGCACGTCGAGGTGCCGGCCGAGGACGGCCCGCGCCTGCAGGATGTCCTTGACCTCACCGTTCCGTTCACCGTGACGATGCACGACGGCTTCGACTACTGGTTCGGAGCCGACCAGACCATCGACTCCGACCTGCGCGCGGCGCTCAACGACGCGGCCGCGTCGATCATCCCGACCGAGCAGCTCGCTGGCGTCGACTCCGCGTACCTCGCGACGTTCGGTCGCCGCCGCTACCTGCGGTGGTCCATGGCGGTCGACGAGGACCGTCTGGTCGACGGTGTGGCACGGCTCCACGCGAAGCGTGAGTCGGCTCTCGGGGCGTCGCGGTTCCTCGGGATCTTCCGCGCGTGCGGGATCGTCGTTCCCGTGTGGGACCTGGCCGACGGCGTGACGATCGAAGAGCTCGAGACCCTTGCTGAAGAGATGCGTCCGCGTCTTGAGGCCGCGATCGCGACGACGGACGCCCTCACGTCCGACGAGCGTCGCGCGCGGGCGGGAATCGTTGCGCGTCAGGTCTCCTTGCGCTGACGCCCCGGGCGTCGCCGCCGTGACCTGCGGCGACGCCCGAGATCGCACCTCGTGGGGGCGCCTGCAGGCTTCCCTGGGATTTTGCGTGGTCTTGACGCTCGAGCCCGATTCTGCATCGGTTCGTGGTCTCCACTAGGCTGTGACTGTGGAAAGCGCGCGTGGCCCCGAGAGTGCCGACGACGTCCGCGAACCGGCTGACGACGTCGTCAGCGGAGCGACCGGACGGCCTCCCTCACGCGACCTCACAGAGCTTCCCGTCGCCCGCACGCCGCGGCCGTCGGGCGACGCTGCGCGAGGGCGCCAGCGCGTCGCCGTCGTCATCCCGGCGAAGGACGAAGCGCGGCGCATCGCTGCAACCGTGCGCGCCGCGCGCGCCATCCCGTACGTCGACATGGTTCTCGTGGTCGACGACGGCTCGGTCGACGACACGCAGCACGTTGCCCGCGAGGCTGGCGCCGTCGTCGTCCGGCACCCGCACAACCGTGGCAAGGCCGCCGCGATGGAGACGGGCGCGAGCGTCGTCGCGATGCGCGACGCCGCCGACCGTCCCGCGCGGCTCCTCCTCTTCCTCGACGCCGACCTGGGCGAGACCGCCGTCAACACGGCCCCGCTCATCACCCCGGTCCTCAAGGGCGCAGCCGACATGTCGATCGCGCTCCTGCCGCCGCAGCCGGGCGCGGGCGGCCGCGGGATCGTCGTCGGAGCAGCGCGCCGCGCGATCGCGAGCCTCACGGGCTGGACGCCCACGCAGCCTCTCTCCGGGCAGCGGTGCCTCACGCGTGAGGCCTTCGAAGCGGCGACGCCGCTCGCGCGCGGGTGGGGCGTCGAGACGGGCATGACCATCGATCTCGTCCGCCAGGGCTACGTCGCGGTCGAGGTCCCGTGCGACCTGCGCCACCGAGCGTCCGCGAAGGATCTCGCGGGCAACCTGCACCGTGCCGCGCAGTATCGGGACGTGTTGCTCGCGGTCAACGCGCGCAAGATGCGCTCAGTGTTCCGCGGCGCACCGCAGGGCTGAGCCTCGGCGCGCGTCCGCGGGCGGCGTCAGACCGTCGCGGGCGTGCCGCCGTCCGGGTGCCGCGTCCACACGACGAGAACGAGCGGGATGGCGAGGGCCAGGCCGACGAGCGGCACGAGGATCCCTGAGTCGTTGACGGCAAAGCCGATCGCGAGGGTCGCGCACGTCCCGGCGAGCGCTGCCCCGAGCAACGGCTCCGTGCGGACAGCCTCGCGCACGGGCTCGGTCGGGATGATGCGCCACCGCAGGCCTGCCCAGATGAGCAGGGCCGCCGCCGCGGCGCCGGCGAGGGCCGGCGGGGAGGTGACGATGCCGCCGATGTTCTGCGAGAGCTTGCGTGCCACGACGTCGAGCCCGTCACCGTCGAGCACCTGCTGCACGAACGCGCCCAGGTGCGTGCGCGCGGCCGCGGGCCGCAGCCAGTCGAGGACGGCGAACAACGCGACGACGAGCGCACCGGACGCAAGGACGACGATGACGCGCCGCCATGTGAGCCGCACTCCCGCGACGAGCAGTGCGGTGACGGCGATCCCCGGGACGAGTGCGGGTGGTCCGCCGAAGTCGGCGCCGAGCGAGGGAAGCCCGTCGACCGCGACGACGACGAGGCCCACGACGCCGACGACAACCGCGCCCAGCCAGCGACGGCCGCGCGCGACGAGCGGGGCAGCGAGGGCCACACCCGCCACCGTCGTCGCGGCTCCCAGCAGTGCGAACGAGGTGTTGTTGACTCCGTAGAAGCGACCTGCGACGAGCGCCTGCGTGCCGATGACCCCGTTGAGCTGCAGCCGCGATCCGGTGACGACGTCGGCGAGGAGCACCGTGATCGTCAGCCCTGCGATGAGCCCGACGCTGCCGAGGGGTGCGCGAGCGAGGGGGCGCACGCGAGCGAGCGCAGCGATCGCTCCCGCGACGGAGAGGATGACGGCCACGAGCGAGAGCCACGGCACGGGGGTCCGCCACCAGGGCACGAGCGCGGCCAGCGTCGCCGCGACGGGGACGGCTGAGGCGACGAGAGCCGCGCTGTGCAGGACTCGCGTGGTGCGGGGGGACGCGCCGACGGTCGCACGGCGACGGACGACGGCGCCTGCGACGAGCACGGGTGCGATGACGAGGAGGCCGTAGCCGATGTAGTGCGGGCTCACGAGGGCGCGCACTGCGACGGTGCGCACGGCGTCGTCCCGAACCGCAGCAAGGGCGTCCGCGGCGCTGCGCTGCGGGGGTGTGGTCGTGACGACCGCACCCGTCGTGCGGACGCCTGCGTCCGCGTCCGCCGCTGCGAGCAGGGTGCGGGCCCAGTCCGCGGTGATGACGTAGCCGGGCTGCCGCGTCGACGGGCTCGTGAGCATCGACCCGGGAGTGGGGGAGCCGACGGCGACTCCCGACGCGGCACCGACCTGGAGGCGCGGTGCGGCGAACGCGTCGGCGAGGGACGCGACGAGCAGGGTCGCGGGCGGCGTCTCGTCGAGGGCTGTCCGTACAGCGCCCGCCACCTGCTCGACCGCCGCGACGCTGTCTGCGCGCTCGTCGGGCGTCGTGCCTCGCACCGCACCCATGTCGATGACGACGACGTCGGCCTGGGTCGACGCACGCGCCGTGGCGTCCGTGAGCGCAGCCGGGTCCGTGCGGTCGACGGGCGCATACGCGCCCGACACCCGACCGTCCGACCCGGCGAGCGCGATCGCGGCACCGGGGCCGAGCGCCGCGGTCGTCCGGCCGCGCGCGGCCAGTGCGTCGCCGAGCGTTCCGGGAACAGCGCCGTACGAGCCGCGGGCCTCGACCGACGTGAACGCGTCCCACGCGGGCACGTGCCCGTCAGCTCCTGGGTCGGCGAGGGCGCGGCAGTCGCCGAAGGGCAGGAGGTCGATGTCCTGGGTGTCGGCGCGCAGCTTCTCGTCGGCGGCGCGGGTGGCTGCCGAGAGCGAGAGCCAACCGTCGGCCGGGCACGTCGACGTGCGAAGCGCCCGCACGGCGGTCGAGCCCACCGCACCGCGCGTCACCAGGTCGTGGAGCGCGGGCGTCGTCGCAGGGTCGACGTCCTCCCACATGAGACCGGTCGCCCCGAGCAGGACGACCGTCGCCCCAGGCGCCGCTGTGGCGTGCGGACCTGCGGCAAGAACGGGGGACGGCGCTGACGTCGAGGCCGCAGCGACGGAGGCCGGGGCAACAGCGAGCAGAAGCGCCGCACAGGTGGTGAGGAGGAAGGCGCGCACGAGCCTCAGCCTACGGGCGGCCACGCCCGCGCCGCCGCGGGAACGCTCAGAGGGTGATCGTGCGCGGGACCCGCACGATGAGGTCGCCGGGGTCGACCCAGCACTCGAACGCGCTCGCGCGGCCGATCGGATCGCCGTCGACCTGTCCCTGAGCGCCTCCCGGGACCTGGGCCGTGATCGTGCGGCACTGCGTGTGGTCGATGCGACCGATGCGGTTGGTCGCGAGCGGCTGCACGCCGAGCCCTTGCATCACGACCTCTCCGAAGAGCTGGGCCCACCCTGCGACGCCGCCGCGGGTATCGATCGCTGCGACATCGAGGATGCCGTCGTCAAGTCGGGCGTCCGGCAGAAGAGTGATGCCACCGGGGAGCTTGCCGCAGTTGCCGACGAGCAGCGTGCGCAGCTTCATCGAGGAGCGCCGACCGTCGTCGAGGTCGACGTGGGCCTCGAGACGGCGCCCGTGAAGGTGGCGCATGCCGCCGAGGAAGTAGGCGATCCAGCCGACCCGGGCCTTGAGCGTCGTGTCGGTGTCCGCAATCATCGCGGCGTCGAACCCGATCCCGGCGATGACGAGGAAGATATGCGTCGACCCGACCTCCGCCCCGTCCTCGTCGGGTGCGTCGGTGACCCGCAGCCATGCGACGTCGATCGCACGATCGCGGCCCTCGAGCGCAATCTCGAGGCAGCGCGAGAGGTCGGCCACGGGAATGTCGAGGTTGCGCGCAAGGAGGTTGCCCGTGCCGACGGGGAGCAGGCCCATGGGTGTGCCCGACCCTTGGAGCGCGGTTGCGACGGCCCGAACGGTCCCGTCGCCGCCCGCGGCGATGACGACCTCAGCCCCCGCTTCGAGCGCCTCGCGCGCTTGCCCGACGCCCGGGTCATCGACCGTCGTCTCGAGCCACAACGGCTCGAGCCCCAGCAGGTGGCACGCGGCCTCGACAGGCTCGCGCAGCTGCGCGACATCGGGCTTGGAGGGGTTCGCGACGAACGCCACGACGCGGGGAGGCGAGGGCTCGTCGTCGGGCGCGGGGATCCGGGTGACGTGGGGGGCGCGGCCCACGGGGCGAGAACGCCACGTGAGGTACGACAGCACGAATGCACCCGCAGCGAGCGCGACAGCGAGCGCGATGAGGAAGATCACCCAGCCCGACATCATCTCCATGCCGCGACACTATCGCCGCAGACCGTTCCCGTCCTGCCCGGCCTGAGCCTTCTGGGCGCCGCTGCGCTGCGGAAGGGGTGGCGCGGGCCCGGGACCGATATCCTCGTCGGGTGATCGATCTCAAGCTTCTGCGCGACCAGCCCGACATCGTGCGCGCCTCCCAGGTCGCGCGCGGTGACGACCCCGCCCTCGTCGACGCGGTTCTCGACGCCGACGCGCTGCGTCGATCGTCGCTCGCGGACTTCGAGCAGCTGCGTGCCGAGCAGAAGGCGCACGGCAAGCTGGTCGCCCAGGCGGCCTCGCCCGAGGAGCGCGCGGAGCTTCTGCGACACACCAAGGAGCTCGCCGAGGCCGTCAAGGCGCGCCAGGCCGACGCGGATGCTGCGGGTCAGCGCCTCGATGAGCTGCTCTGGAAGATCTCCAACGTCGTGCTCGACGGTGTTCCCGCCGGTGGCGAGGACGACTACGTCGTCCTCAAGCACGTGGGCACCCCGCGTGACTTCGCCGCCGAGGGCTTCGAACCCCGCGATCACCTCGAGCTGGGCGAGATCCTGCGCGCGATCGACACCGAGCGCGGTGCCAAGGTCTCGGGCTCGCGCTTCTACTACCTCACGGGCATCGGCGCGCGCCTCGAGCTCGCGCTGCTCAACGCGGCGGTCGACAAGGCGATCGAGCACGGCTTCACACCGATGATCACGCCGACGATCGTCAATCCGCAGATCATGCGCGGGACGGGCTTCCTCGGCGCGCACGCGGACGAGGTCTACTACCTCGGCGCCGACGACCAGTACCTCGTCGGCACGTCCGAGGTCGCGCTCGCGGGCTATCACTCGAACGAGGTCGTCGACCTCTCGAACGGTCCGTTGCGCTACGCGGGCTGGAGCGCCTGCTACCGGCGCGAGGCTGGCTCGTACGGCAAGGACACGCGCGGCATCATCCGCGTGCACCAGTTCCACAAGGTCGAGATGTTCTCGTACGCGCGGGTCGAGGACGCGGCCGACGAGCATGCTCGTCTGCTCGCGATGGAGGAGGAGATGCTCGCCCTCGTCGAGCTCCCCTACCGGGTCATCGACACGGCCGCGGGCGACCTGGGGTCCTCCGCAGCGCGCAAGTTCGACTGCGAGGCGTGGCTCCCGACGCAGGAGCGGTTCCTCGAGCTCACCTCGACCTCCAACTGCACGACGTTCCAGGCGCGGCGCCTCGGCGTGCGTGAGCGTGTCGAGCAGGGTGGCCGTTCCGAGACGCGCGCGGTCGCGACGCTCAACGGGACGCTCGCAACGACGCGCTGGATCGTCGCATTCCTCGAGAACCACCAGCAGCCCGACGGCTCGGTGCGGGTGCCCGTCGGCCTGCGCCGCTACCTCGGTGGCCTCGAGGTGCTGAGCCCGGCGGGCGCGTGACCCCCCGCAGCCCGGTGCCGCGACTCCGGTCGGCGTCGGACTACGAGAGGTTCGGGGATCCGCTCGACCTGCCGCTCCTGGGCGCGGACGGGCGGTTCCTCGTGGCGCTCGACGTCGACGGCACGATCATGTCGGAGGACGGTTTTATCTCTGCCGAGCTCAGGCGGGCTGTCGCGTTGCTGCGGTCCGAGGGGCATCACGTCGTGCTGGCGACGGGGCGGCCGCTCGTCGCGCTGCTCCCGGTGGCGGCCGAGCTGGGCCTCGTGGGGTCGCCCCTCGTCGCGGCCAACGGCTCGGCGACCGCTGAGCTGCGGCCCGACGGCACGTTCGAGCTCACCGACGCGGTGACGTTCCGGCCTGAGCGCGCGCTCGACATCCTGCTCGCGCGTATGCCGTCGACGTACTTCGCGGTCGAAGAGGTCGGGGTCGGCTACTGGGTGGGGGCTGACTTCCCCGCGGGCACGATCATGGGCCGTCAGAAGGTCATCGACCTCGCGCTGCTCGAGGGGGTCGAGACGACGCGGATCTGCGCGGTCGATGCGGGTGAGCACGACCCGCTCCTCGAGGCAGAGCTCGCACTCCTGGGTCTCGACATCGTGCATTTCACGATCGCCGGGATGCACTGGTTGGACGTCGCGCCTCAGGGCGTGACGAAGGCGTCGGCGCTCGAGGGGCTGCGGGTTCGCCTGGGGGTGAGTGCGGACGCGACGGTGGCCGTGGGCGACGGTGGCAATGACGTCGAGATGCTCGCGTGGGCGGCCCAGGGGGTCGCGATGGGGCACGCGGGCGCCGAGGTCGTCGCGGTCGCGGATCGCGTGACGGGCCCGATCTCTGACGACGGCGCGGTCCCTGTCCTGCACGATGTGCTCGCTGCGGGCAGGGGCTGACGGCTCGCCGGACGGGGACTGAGTCGCGTTCCGCGTGTGCGGGGGTGGACACTACACGGGTGGCGCACGGCATCGATGACGTTGCGCGGGAGGCCGGGGTGTCAACCGCGACGGTTTCGCGCGCGCTGCGGGGCATGCCGAACGTCTCGGAGGAGACGCGCCTGCGGGTTGAGGGGGTGGCGCGGCGACTGGGCTACCGGCCGTCGCCGTCGGCCTCGGCCCTCGCGACGGGCCGCACCCGCACGATCGGGCTGCTCACGCCGTGGATCAACCGGTGGTTCTTCTCGAACGTCATCGAGGGCGCCGAGCGGCGGCTGCGTCGCGCGGGCTATGACGCGCTCCTCTACTCGTTCGCGGTCTCGGAGCACGGCCGGACGCCTCGTGTCGATCCCGAGGTGCTGCGGCGCCGGGTTGACGGCGTGCTGGTCGTGGGACTGCCCCTCGAGCCGGCTGAGGTGTGGGCGATCGAGGCGCTCGACGTGCCGATCGTGTTCGTGGGTACGGCCCATGGCCAGCACCCGGCCGTCGGGATCGATGATGTCGCGCTTGCGGTCGCTGCGACGCAGTACCTGCTGTCGTTGGGGCACCGGCGCATCGGGCACATCACGGGGACGCCCGACGACCTGCGGAGCTGGACGCCTCCCGTCGACCGACGGCTGGGCTGGGAGAGCGCGCTGCGTGATGCGGGGGTGCTTGCCGAGCCCACGTGGGAGGAGTACGGCTTCTTCGACATCGCAGGGGGAACGGCGTCGACGCACCGTCTGCTCGACCGGCATCCCGACCTCACGGCGCTGTTTGTCGCGTCGGACGAGATGGCGATGGGTGCGATGCTCGCGGCACGCGAGCGGGGGCTGCGCATCCCGGAAGACCTGTCGCTCATGGGCGTCGACGGTCACGAGATCTCGGAGCTCGTCGGCCTGACGACGATGGCGCAGCCCGTCGAGGAGCAGGGTGCCGCGGCGGCGCAGACCGTGCTGGATCTCATCGGCGGAGCCCCGGGCGCGTCTGTCGACGCAGGGGGAACGGTCCTGTTCCCGACGACGCTCGTCGTGCGCACGACGACGGGGCCGCCGCGCACCTGATTGCCGCGGGCTCGGCAGCATCGTCGCTTGTTGCGCAATCGTTACCGCATTGTGGGTCCGCAGTAGTTGCGTAGGTCACATGTAAGCGCTTGCATGGGGTGAGGGCAGCGCTCCCACACGGCGGTGCTGTCGGAGCTGGCATTTTCCGTCCATGGAGGAGACTCAACGATGAGTAAGAGGAAGTCCACGATCGCGATCTCGGCGGTCGCTGCAAGCCTGCTGGTGGCGCTCGGAGCCTGTGCCCCGGACCCCGGTACGAACACGACCACCACAACAGGCGGTGCCGCGCCGACGGCCGCAGCGAAGCCTGGCTGTGAGGACTACGCGGTCTACGGCGACCTGACGGGCAAGTCCGTCTCGGTCTACACCTCGATCGTCGAGGTCGAGCAGGTCGACCAAGAAGAGTCGTACGACAAGTTCGAAGAGTGCACGGGCGCGACCATCAAGTACGAGGGTTCGCGTGAGTTCGAGGCACAGCTGCAGGTGCGTGTCTCGTCGGGCTCTGCGCCTGACATTGCGTACCTCCCGCAGCCGGGCCTCCTCAAGACGCTTGTCGAGGACTTCCCCGACATCGTCGTCCCGGCCTCGGCCGGCACGGCCGCGAACGTCGACAAGTGGTTCTCCCCGTCGTGGAAGGAGTACGGCACGGTCGACGGCACGTTCTACGCCGCTCCCCTCGGCGCGAACATGAAGTCCTTCGTCTGGTACAACCCGAGCATCTTCAAGGAGAAGGGCTACGCCGTCCCGACCACGTGGGACGAGATGCTCGCCCTCACCGACAAGATCGCGTCCGACTTCCCCGACGGCAAGCCGTGGTGCGCAGGCATCGAGTCCGGTGACGCGACGGGCTGGCCCGCGACCGACTGGGTCGAGGACGTCATGCTCCGCACGGCAGGCCCCGAGGTCTACGACCAGTGGGTCGCGCACGAGATCCCGTTCAACGACCCGCAGGTTGTCGCGGCGCTCGACGCCGTGGCCGACATCCTCAAGGACCCGGCGCGCGTCAACGGCGGCTTCGGTGACGTCAAGACGATCGCCACGCAGGCGTGGAACTCGGCCGGCCAGCCGATCATGACGCCGAAGGACGGCTCGTCGCCCAAGTGCTTCCTGCACCGCGCGGCGAACTTCTACCAGACGAACTGGCCCGAGGGCACGAAGGTCGGTGAAGACGGCGACGTCTTCGCGTTCTTCCTCCCGGGCAAGACGGCTGCTGACAAGCCCGTTCTCGGTGGTGGCGAGTTCGTCGCGGCGTTCCGTGACGCTCCCGAGGTCGCAGCGTTCCAGGCGTTCCTCGCCTCGGACACCTGGGCCAACGAGAAGGCGAAGGCAACCGAGGGCGGCGGCTGGGTCTCGGCTAACTCCGGCCTTAAGCTCGACAACCTCGCAACCGACTTCGACAAGCTCGCCTCGGGCGTTCTTGGTGACAAGAACTCGGTCATCCGCTTCGACGCCTCTGACCTCATGCCGGCAGCGGTGGGCGCAGGTTCGTTCTGGACCGAGATGGTGAAGTTCTTCGCCGAGGGCAAGTCCTCGCAGGACGTCGCCGACTCGATCGAGAAGACCTGGCCGTGATCCAGGAGTGACGCAGTGGGGGGGGGGGGAAGGGGGGGGGGGGGCCGCCGCACGGGTGCGGCGGCCCCACTGCTTCACACTCGACGAGGACGTGCCCGTGCCCGTAGCGGTGCGGGCCGTCCTGACGTCACGGCCAGTTCAGTCCGGAATGGAGGCAACAGTTGAGCCCGTTCGAAGATCCCCAGTACTACTTCACCTGGTTGTTCGGTGAGATCCGCGAGTTTTTCCTGCACGCGGTCACACCCGGGCAAAAGCTCGTGCTCATGGCCGTCGTCATTCTGCTTTTCGTCGCTGTCATGGGCCTGATCCTCTGGCTCGTCGACCGCCCCAAGCGCTCACGCAACTGGATCGTCGCGACGGCCTTTGCGGGCCCGGCGCTCCTGCTCGTCGCCTTCGGCCTCGTCTACCCGGCCCTCGCGACCGCGAAGGGCTCGCTGTACAACCGCAATGGCTCGAAGTTCGTCGGGCTCGACAACTACGAGCGTGCCCTGACCGAGGGCGATTTCCAGATCGTTCTCGGCAACACGGTCGTCTGGGTGCTCCTCGTCCCCATCCTCTCGACCATCATCGGGCTCGTCTACGCCGTCCTCGTCGACAAGACACGATTCGAGAAGGCGGCAAAGACGCTCGTCTTCCTTCCGATGGCGATCTCGATGGTCGGTGCGTCGATCATCTGGAAGTTCGTCTACGAGTTCCGGGGCGCCGGCAACAAGCAGATCGGCCTGCTCAACCAGGTCCTCGTCTGGCTCGGGTTCGAACCGCAGCAGTTTCTGCTCTCTGCGCCCCTCAACACCCTGTTCCTCATCGCGGTCATGGTGTGGATCCAGACCGGCTTCGCGATGACCGTGCTCTCCGCGTCCATCAAGGCGATCCCGGACGACATCATCGAGGCCGCGCGCCTCGACGGTCTCTCGGGCTTCGGCATGTTCCGCTACATCACCGTGCCGAGCATCCGGCCCGCGCTCGTCGTCGTCGTGACGACCATCGCCATGGGAACACTCAAGGTGTTCGACATCGTCCGTACGATGACCGCTGGCAACTTCCAGACCTCGGTCGTGGCCAATGAGTTCTACACACAGAGCTTCCGCATGAACGACAAGGGCATGGGTGCCGCACTCGCGGTCATCTTGTTCGTGCTCGTCGTGCCGCTCATCGTGTACAACGTCCGTCAGATGCGCAAGGTCGAGGAGATCCGATGACCACCGACAACGCCTCCCAGGACGTCACGACCGGCGCCGCCGGTGTCGCTTCCGACGTCGTCGCGGCCGCTGCCGAACCAAAGCTCTCGCGCCGGGCCCGTCGCGCGCGCAAGGGTCTCCAGCATCCGCTGGCGTCGCTTGCTGCGATCGTCATCGCCTTCCTCTGGACTGTGCCGACGATCGGTTTGCTCGTGACCTCGTTCCGTCCTGAGGCGGACATCAACGCGACCGGCTGGTGGACGGCTTTCAGAGATCCGTCATTCACGTTGAGCAACTACGACCAGGCGCTGTTCAACGGCCAGGTGAGCCTCGCGGCCTACTTCCTCAACTCGATCGTCATCACGTTGCCCGCGGTCATCATTCCGATCTCGATCGCGCTGCTCGCGGCCTACGCCTTCGCCTGGATCCCGTTCAAGGGGCGTGACGTGCTGTTCGTCGCGATCTTTGCGCTCCAGGTCGTGCCGATCCAGGTGACACTGATTCCCCTTCTCACCGAGTACAACAAGTGGGGCATCAGCAACTCGTTCTGGCCCGTGTGGCTGTCTCACACGATGTTTGCGCTGCCGCTCGCGATCTTCCTGCTGCACAACTTCATGAAGGAGATCCCGGCGTCCCTCATTGAGGCAGCCCGCGTCGATGGCGCGGGGCACGTGAAGATCTTCTTCCGCGTCCTCCTGCCGCTCCTTGTGCCCGCGATCGCCTCGTTCGCGATCTTCCAGTTCCTCTGGGTCTGGAACGACCTTCTCGTCTCGCTCACCTTTGCGGGCGGCCGGGCTGCGGTTGCGCCGCTCACGGTGCGTCTCGCTGAGATGGTGGGAACGCGCGGGGGCGACTGGTTCCTGCTGTCGGCAGGTGCCTTCATCGCCATGATCGTCCCGATGATCGTCTTCCTGGCCCTCCAGCGGTACTTCGTGCGTGGCCTCCTCGCGGGGTCCGTCAAGGGGTGAGACCGCGCGGACGGGGGAGGGGGGGGGGGGGGGCAGGGCCCCCCCCCCCC
>NZ_JBQPRE010000001.1:293826-594366 GCF_052324925.1 Sanguibacter sp. A247
CACCGCGCGGACGGGGGAGGGTCGGCGCGAGCGCCGACCCTCCCCCGTCCGTCGTCCACGCGGGTGTCGCGCCGGCAGTGAGCCGGCGTGCGGGGCCTCAGGGAGTGAGAACGACCTTGCCGACGACGTCACCCGAACCGAGCAGGTCGTGGGCCCGCTGTGCTTCGGAGAAAGGCACCTGAGCGTGCACGTGGGGCCGCACGACACCACGGGTGACGAGCGGCCACACGTGCTCCTCGACAGCAGCCACGATGGCAGTCTTCTCGTCGTCGCTCCGCGACCGCAGGGTCGTGCCGCTCACGGTCCCGCGTCGGGCGAGCAGAGCGCCGAGGTCGAGCTCGCCGCGACGCCCCTTGAGCATGCCGATGACGACGAGCCTCCCGTCGAGTGCGAGCGCCTCGACGTTGCGCCCGAGGTTGGCCGCGCCCACGACGTCGAGAACGACGTCTGCGCCGCCCGCCTCGCGAACGACCGTCACGAAGTCGTCGGTCTCACGGTCGATGACCGTGAGGGCGTCGTGCGCTGCGCCGTGAGCGCGCGCGTGGACGAGTGCGGGTGTCGCGAGGTCGCGCACGGCAGCGACCCGCTCGCGTCCCCGTGCCGTCGTCACGACGCGGCAGCCGCGCGTGAGCGCGACCTGCACGGCCAGCGACCCCACACCGCCAGCGCCCCCGTGCACGAGGACGGTCTCACCGGGGACGAGGCGCCCGACGTCGACGAGCGAGGACCACGCGGTGCACAGCCCTTCGGGGAGCGCGGCCGCGTGCGCGTCGTCAAGATCGTCGGGCACACGCCACACGTGGCTCGCGGTCACGCGGACCTGTTCGGCGTAGCCGCCCCCGGGGAGCAGCGCCGCGATCCTGTCGCCGACGGCCAGCCCGGCCACCTCGTCGCCCACCGCGGTGACCACACCCGCCACCTCGAGCCCGGGCCATTCGGGGGCGCCGGGCGGCGCGGGGTAGAGTCCCCGGACCTGCAGGAGGTCCGCGGGGTTCACACCGGCGGCCCTCACCTGGACGAGCACCTCACCTGGTCGGGCGACCGGAACGGGGGAGGTCGAGTCCGTCAGGTGGGCAGGTACTGGCCCCGCGGCGGGAGTCACGGCGATAATGCGCACGGCGTCGACTCTACTGTCGTCACAGCCGTCGCAAGTGGTTTCCTGGTTCTCCGTTAAGGTGGGCGGGCTGGGTGCCGATGCTACTTAGCACGAAGACTTGTTTCGGTCCTACCGAGACACGCAGCTCCCGAAGGTCGGAACCCATCGATCACCGGGCACGAACGAACGAGAGAGGTACCGATGCTCCGCAGACTCGGGGTGCGCGGGAAGATCCTGGCAGCGCTTGGCGTGCCAGTCCTCGTGCTCGTCGTCGCGTTCGGCCTCCTGTCGCTACGCGCGGTCAGCAGCTACGACCAGGCGCAGCTTCAGAAGACGTTCGTCTCTCTCGTCGCAGGACAGGAGCGTTTCATCCAGACGCTCCAGCACGAGCGTGACATCGCCATCCAGGTTGCGCACGCCGGGGACGCCGCGTCGGCGGATCTCAAGGCCGAGCTCGACCGTGCCAAGGCCGCATCTGACACCGCCCGCAAGGCGTTCAACAACGCGATGGCTGGCGCGGACCTCAACAGCGAGAGCGAAGACACCCGAGCCGCGCTCAGCGCGTCGGTCAAGGCGCGCAGCGAAGCCGCCGTCGAGAACGCACGCGCCGCACTCTCGGCCCAGCCGTTGCACGCCCCGACGATCCAGGCGCGCTACACCGAGATCATCAACCCGCAGATCGACCTCATCGACGTCCTCGCGAACGTCCTCGTCGACCGCAAGCTCGGCTCCTACGTCGCCGCCTACGGGGCTCTCACCCGGTTGCACGACGGCGTGCAGCTCGAGGGCGTTCTCGGTGCGCAGCAGATCGCCCTCTACGTGAGCGACGACCTCACAGAGGGCCAGCGACGGACCGTCGCGCTCTTCGCGAGCAACATCGGCGCCGTCGAGGCAGAAGCGCAGTCGCGCCTCAACCAGATCACTGGGCTCGCCGCGAACCTCAAGGTTCCGACCAACATCTTCTACTACACGCAGGTGCACAACGCCCTGCGTGACGGCAACGTGACCTCCGCTGGTGTTTCCGCGATCCAGCAGTGGGACGAGTCCTACGCGTCGCAGGTCGAGGGCGTGGATGCAGTTCGTGCGCAGGTCTCGTCGGCCATGGCCGACGTCGCCAACGCAGCCGAGGCTGCCGCGCTGCGCGAGCTCATCATCACGATCATCGCCATCCTTGCGGCCTTGATCGTCACCCTCGTCATCGCGTTCTTCATCTCCCGGACGATCGCTGACCCACTGCGGGCCCTCCGTGACGCCGCCGGCAAGATCCGCGACGAGCTGCCGCGCATCGTCGACCAGGTCGCCGAGCCCGGTCGAGGGCCGGACGTCGTGGTCACACCGATCGAGGTGACCTCGCGCGACGAGGTCGGTCAGCTCGCGACCGCGTTCAACGAGGTCAACGAGGTGACGCTCCGCGTTGCCCGTGAGCAGGCACTTCTTCGTGGCTCGATCGCTGAGATGTTCATCAACGTGGCGCGTCGCGACCAGGTGCTCCTCAACCGCCAGCTCGTCTTCCTCGACGAGCTCGAACGGTCTGAGGAAGACCCCAACACGCTCTCGAACCTCTTCCGGCTCGACCACCTCGCCACTCGTATGCGTCGTAACGCGGAGTCGCTCCTTGTCCTCGCGGGCATCGACTCGGGTCGTCGCGTGCGACAGCCCATGGCGCTCTCGGACGTCGTCCGCACCGCATCCTCTGAGATCGAGCAGTACGACCGTGTCCAGCTCGACCTTGAGACCGACCCCCTCATGCTTGGGCACAACGCGCTGCCCGCAGCGCACCTGATCGCTGAGCTCCTCGAGAACGCGACCGTGTTCTCCGAGCCCGGTACTCCGATCGTCGTGTCTGTCACGGAGGACAGCCGGTGGATCAACGTCGCGGTCACGGACGAGGGACTGGGAATGTCCCCCGCGGAGATGGAAGAAGCCAACGAGAAGGCAGCGACCTACGCCGCGAGCGAGATCGTCGGCGCACAGCGTCTCGGCCTCTACGTGGTGGGACGCCTCGCCTACAAGCTGGGCGCGACCGTCCGCTTCACCCCGGCGACGGCCGGCACCGGGACGTCCGTGCGCGTCGCGTTCGCCCGTGCGCTCTTCCTCGCCGAGTCCGAGGTCCCGCTCGACGCTCCTGTCGACCCGCTGAGCAAGTCGACGCGCGACGCGACCGACGCCTGGGTCGGCCCAGAGGTCGAGCCGAGCCCCGCGCCGCTCGCGCCGCGACGCCCCGCGATCGAGGAGCCTGAGGCTCCGGTTGCGATCCCCGTCGACCTTGATGCCCTCACGGATGGCGCGACCTCGACCGGCATGCCGCGTCGGCGCACGCGGATGGACGGGAATGCACCCGCGCCCAGCGTGGCGATGTCGGGCGGTCTCGACGAGTCCGCGATCATCCTCCCTGAGACTGTCGCACCTGCCTTGCCAGCAGACTTCGCTGGCGCGAACGACGGCTGGACGCCTCCCGAGGCTGGTATCGCGACCGGTGTGCTGCCGTCGCGTGGCGGCACGGGCCTTCCGGCGCGCTCTCGCCAGCAGGTCCCGGCCCCGACGGCGGCGACGGCCCCGTCGCTCGGAATGATGGATTCGGCTGCCGACGGTGTTCCCGCCCGCGCCGCCGTCTTCTCGAGCTTCCGCACCCGTCGCTCGATCGAGTTCATGGAGCAGGCGAACGCCTCAGGCGGCGCCGTCCCGAGCGGGGACGTGGCCGCTGAGGCCGTGGCACCACACGAGGACGAGTTCGTCGTTCCCGGCGTCGTCGCCGACTCCGACATTCTCGGCCCCGAGCTCACGCCTGCCGCGCCTGCGACGGCGACGCCCGCGGACGACTCGTGGGCCCCGACCTACCCGGGTGGCTCGTTCGAGCTGCCGATGGACGAGCCGTGGGCTCCCTCAGCGCCGGCGGACCAGACGACGGCGCCCGCGCACGCGGCGCCCGTCGACGAGTGGGCCGCTCCCTCTGCGTCGGACTCGTGGGAGGCCGTCACCACTGAGGCGTGGGAGGCACCTGCTCCCGTCGAGGCTCAGGCGTCGGTCGAGATCAGCTCGTTCGCCGATCCCGCAGAGGTTCAGCGTCTGCGCTCGCTCGGCGCTCACGTCGGCTCGATCGCGTCGGCTGCCGAGCTTCCCGAGGACGACGCCCCCGTGCGTCGTGGGCGCTACGCGCGCTACGTCGACGAGGAGCCCATGGCTCCGGCCGCGTACTCGGCCCCGGCCGTGCACGACGAGCCCGTCGCCTACGACGAGCCCGTCGCCTACGTCGAGCCCGTCGCGTACGCCGCGCCCGTGGTTGACGATGAGCCCGCCGCGTACGAGGTCCCCGGTCTCGAGGCCTCCGATGTTGAGTCATACGTGCCCGGCCTGGAGTACGAGGCCGCGCCCGGCCTGGCGGATGGTGACGCGTTCGCGGAGCCGGCGCCTGTCGAGCTCGCGCCCGCACCCGACGGCTTTGCTCCCGCACCCGAGCCTGAGACGGCAGAGGCACCTGAGGCCGCGTCATGGCCGCAGCAGCAGGCACAGGCCGACGCCTTCGCGCCCTTTGCCGTGACCCCCGGCGGAACTTCGCTCCCGAGCTTCTCCGACGTCCTCGGCCAGCCGGCGGCTCAGCCGGTCGACGAGCCCGTCGCAGAGCGTCAGGGTCTCTTCGGCCGGATGTTCAAGCGCAAGCGGGCTGACGCGGCCGCGGCGCCCGTCACCCCGGCGCCGAGCGCGCCTGCTCCGTTCATCGCGCCCGAACCGGCTGCGCCCGCCTGGAACGCGCCTACGGAGCCCGGGTTCTCGGCACCAGCCCCCATCGACTCGGCTGACGTCCCCTCGAGCGGGTTCTCGTACCGCGCGCCTCAGATCCAGCACAACTTCGCCCCGGCTCAGACGTTCGAGCCTGCGGCCGCCGCGGCTCCGGTCGCTGCTGCCGAACCGGCAGAAGAAGTCTGGGGAGGGCCATCGCTCGCGTTCGACGCCGACCTCACCGCGCGGCTTGCGCTTCAGGCCGGCATCCAGGAGCAGGCGCTGTCTGAGCTCAGCCAGCTCTCGTCCTACCGCCCCAACCAAGACCTCTCGGGCAAGAGCCCGAGCCTCACCAAGCGCGTGCGCTCCGAGGCTCCCGCTGCGACCGAGACGGAGAACGCCGAGGACACGAAGATCAACCGCGACGCGGTCGAACTTCGCTCACGCCTCTCGTCCTTCATGAGTGCGACCACCCGCGGTCGCCAGGATGGCGTGGGCGACGAGCCCGCACCGTCCTCCGTTCCTGACCACGCACCGCAGTCGTACTGACGCCGGCACAAGGAGATCCCGTGACCATCAGTTCCGAGGCAACCAACTTCGGCTGGCTGCTCGACAACTTCGTCAAGACAGTTTCCGGCGTCAAGCACACGCTCGTCGTCTCCGCCGACGGCTTGCTCATGGCCATGTCGGAAGACCTTGACCGCACGTCGGGCGACCAGCTCGCCGCCATCGTCTCCGGCATGTCGAGCCTGACGCGCGGGGCAGCGCGCCAGCTCAACTCCGGTAACGTTCGCCAGTCCATCATCGAGATGGACGACGCGTTCCTCTTCCTCATGAACGTCTCGAACGGCTCCGTGCTCGGTGCTGTCGCAGACGCTACGTGCGACGTGGGCCTCATCGGCTACGAGATGGCCCTGCTCGTCTCGCGTACGGAAGCAACGCTCACCCCGCAGCTCATCTCTGAGATGCGCGGGAACCTGCCCGTCAACGGCGCAACGCTGCCGCAGAACTGATGAGGTGATGACCCGATGAGTAGTTACGACAACGAGGTGGAGCACTCCACAGTGCGGCCCTATGCCGTGACTGGTGGGCGTGTGCGTTCGGCGACGTCGGACTTGCCTCTTGAGGCTCTTGTCGAGGCGACGCCTGCATCCGTCAACGGTCGCGGCCTCACTCCCGAAAAGCGCGAGATCCTGCGTCACGCCGCGACGAACTATGTCTCCGTCGCTGAGCTCTCCGCGCTCGTGCGACTTCCCATTGGCGTCGTCCGCATCGTCATCTCTGACCTTGCTGACGAGGGCTTCCTCACCGTGCACACGTCGACGCCTGTCAACGTCCACACTGGTCACGGTCAGCCCGGTTTCCAGAACCCTGCCCTTTCCCTGAGCGTGTTGGAGAGTGTTCTCAATGGCATTTCCTCCCTCTGAGTCGGGCGCACAGCCGCACCAGGCTCCGACTGCCGTGAAGATCGTCGTGGCGGGTGGGTTCGCCGTCGGCAAGACGACGTTCATCGGTTCGATCTCTGACATCGAGCCGCTCAACACCGAAGCGGCGATGACCGAGCACTCCGTGGGCGTCGACGACGCCGGCGGCGTCACCGACCGCAAGACCACGACGACGGTCGCCATGGACTTCGGTCGCATCGAGCTCTCGAGCTCGCTGTGGCTCTACCTGTTCGGCACGCCCGGCCAGGACCGCTTCCTCTTCATGTGGGACGACCTTGTTCGCGGTGCCATCGGCGCCGTCGTGCTCGTCGACACCGACCGCCTCGAGCAGTGCTTCCCGGCCGTCGACTACTTCGAGTCGCGTGGCATCCCGTTCGTCGTCGGCGTCAACTGCTTCGACGGCGTGGCCAAGCACCGCCTCGAGGACGTCCGCGAGGCGCTCCAGGTGCCGGCGCACGTGCCGATGCTCTACACGGACGCCCGCTCGCGCGCGGCGACCAAGCAGACGCTCATCGCGCTCGTCCAGCTCGCGATGGCTCGCCTGCGCGCCGCCTGAGCAGAAGCAGTCGTTGCAGGCCCGCACCCCGATGAGGGTGCGGGCCTGCGTCGTTCTCGAGGACGTGCACGCGTCGTGACGTGATGCCGGACGACTGGGCTGCTCCGGGTGCTCGGCCACGATGCCCGCACCCCGCCCATGACGGTAGATTGGCGACGGCTGCGCACAGAGGCGCGCCACGGCAGGAGGTGTGGGACGTGTACTACGCGGACGGGTCCGCGCTCAGGCTGTCAGTCGTGGACCCCGACTACCCGTTCCTCCCCGGCGAAGACCATGGCCCGGCCATGCACGCGCACGCATGGCGAGCGTGGCTCGCGGAGCACGCCGAGCGGGTTGCCGTCACTGAGATGGGGCTGAGCGCCGCCAAGAGCGCCGCGATCCCGCTGGGATGGGCGGCCCGCGACGCTGTCCGTGAGCTGGGGGAACGCCTTACGGTCCTGCGCATCCCTGACCAGGCGTTCCCGGTTGCGGCGATGGTCGGTGGCGTCGTCCCGTCCGTCGACGCGGTCCACCTCGGCGTCGCGGTTGCCGACAGCGAGGTCGACACGTTCCTCACCTACGAGAAACAGTCCGCGCAGCTCGCGCGCATGTATGGACTCGACGTCTTCTCGCCCGGGCTGCCCGACCACTGGTGGGCGTGAGAGGCGCCAAGGCCTCGCGCGACGTGCCAGAATAGGGCGTCGGGAGGGCTGACAGAGCGGCCTAATGTGACGGTCTTGAAAACCGTTGTCCGAAAGGACCGGGGGTTCGAATCCCTCGCCCTCCGCAGCTGACGGGGTCGCGCCCACGCCGGGCGCGACCCCGTCGTCGCGCCACGGGTCCCTCGTCCCACCCGCGTGCACACAGGTCGTGACACGATCATCCGGGCGTCGGTGCTCCGGCGCTCTGCGCCGCCAGCCAGCCCGACGACACGGCAGCAGCGTTGAGGAGGGGTCGTGAGCGGCACGACGCAGGAAGACCAGCTCGAGCCCGTCGGGCTCATCCGACAGTCGGGCGCGATCCTCGCCCTCGGGCGGCTCAGCCTCTCCGGCGGAACGGGCAGCTACCGGGTCAAGGCGACGATGGCGCGGGCGGCGCAGGCCCTCGGCATGGACCGGCACGAGGCGCACGTGACGCTCACCGAGATCACCGCGACGTCGCACCGCGGACCGATCTTCCGGACCGAGGTCACCGAGAGCCGCAAGGTCGGGGTCAACGCCGACCGGCTCATGGAGATCGAACGGTTCGTCTCGGCGCTTCCGGTCGGCGCGCGCGTCGAGGAGCTCGAAGAAGGTGTCGGACGGATCGGCGCGAAGGCGCCGCTCTACGGGCCGTGGCGCAACGCCCTGTTCGCGGCCGTCGCCTGCGCCGCGTTCGCGTTCCTCAACAACGGCGGGCCCATCGAGTGCGTGGGTGTCTTCGTCGCCGCCGGGCTTGGCCAGCTGCTGCGCCGAGCCCTCCTGCACCGGGGCATGAATCAGTTCGCTGTCACGATGGTGGCCGCAGCCCTCGCGTCGGCGCTGTACCTCGGGCTCGTGACCGTGCTGCTCGCGACCGGGGCGACCGCCGGCAACCACGAGGCGGCGTACATCTCGGCAGTGCTCTTTCTCGTGCCCGGGTTCCCGCTCGTCACGGGGGCGCTCGACCTCGCCCGGCTCGACTTCTCGGCCGGGGTCGCGCGCCTCGTCTACGCACTCATGATCCTTGTGTCGGCGGCGCTCGCCGTCTGGGCCGTGTCGGCGCTCGTCGGCGTCATACCGGATCCTGCCGTCGCGCCGAACATCCCGTTCCTCGTGCTCACTGTGCTGAGGCTGCTGGCGAGCTTCCTCGGCGTGCTCGGGTTCGCGCTCATGTTCAACAGCCCATGGGCCATGGCAGTCACCGCCGCCTGCGTCGGCATGGTTGCCAACGTCATGCGCCTCACGCTCATCGGCGAGGGCCTTGCGCCACAGGCAGGAGCCGCAATCGCCGCGCTGCTCGTCGGCGTCGTCGCCGCGTGGGCCGCACCTCGCATCGACGTACCGCGGGTCACCGTCTACGTACCGGCGGTCGTCATCATGGTGCCGGGTGCCGCCGCCTACCGCGCTGTCTACCACCTGAACAACGGGGCGACGGTCCAAGCCATGGCGTACGCCGTCGACGCCGGGCTCGTCGTCGTCGCGCTCGCGATCGGGCTCGCCGTGGGCCGGATGCTCACCGACCGCTCGTGGTTGATCGAACGGTAGACCGTTCAGTTTGGAGCGTGTCGGGGCCTCCGATAGAGTGTGCTGGCCTGGAGACGTCGCATAGTCAGGTCTAGTGCGCCACCCTGCTAAGGTGGTAACGGGGTAACTCGTTCGAGGGTTCAAATCCCTCCGTCTCCGCTTCCGAAGGGCCCCGGTCAATGACCGGGGCCCTTCGCTGTATCAGGCGGCCGTGACGGCCCGGGGCCGAATGTGAGCGGGGCCATGCTGGATGGATTTCGCACCCAGCCCTTCCTGTGGGTATGCTCTACGAGGCCGATCACGCGGAGACGTGCGAGCGGCCATGCGCCCGTAGCTCAACGGATAGAGCATCTGACTACGGATCAGAAGGTTGGGGGTTCGAATCCCTCCGGGCGCACGAGTCGCAACGGCACCCCACGGGGTGCCGTTCGCCGTTTCCGGGGCCAGGCGACGGAGCCGTGACGCCGTAGAGCTGCATGACATCGACGCCGAGGTAGTCCGCGACGATGAGGAGTTCGGCGGCGTCGAACGCGACGTGCCTCATCTTCCTGCGCGAGAACCAGGGCTGCTTCTGGCCGAGATGGTTGGCGAGCATCGTGGACGCCAGAGCGACTTCCGTCCCGACGCGTGTCGAGCGGGAAGCAAGGTGCGTCGACCGCCGCGCGATGCCCTCAGTCGCGACAGTGACGCGATTCTCTCGCGGGGACCGTGACGTCACTAAGGCAAGGGGCTCCGTCGCGGTCCTGAGAGAGGCTATAGGTGCTTTAACCCAGAGCGAGGCCATGGGGGTATCCAGACGCTATGGCCAATGTGGCTGTTCACCCCTACGGTTAAGCTATGTAACAACGCTCACGAGGAGATCGGTATGTACCGTAGACCCAAATTTGCAGCACCGATCGGTGTCTCTGCCATCACCGTGATCTGTATGTCTGCGTTGTTCTCCGCGACCTCGGCGAATGCACGGGAAGCATCCCCAGCGCCGGGCGATGCAACTGAAGGCCCAGCGCTCGTGATCAACGGTGTGCGAGGCTTCCGTGGATCGATCGAGGAGTTGATTGCGGCATTCCCGGACGACGACGCAGACGTGACGATCCGCGTCGAGAACATCGAGGTGCTCGACGGCGATGCGCGGCGAGCCCGCGATGCGCGGTGGGTGGCCGAGCAGGCGCCGTTGCAGCGGAGCACCGTGGGTTCCGAGCTCGCGTGCGAAGACCGGGCGGCAGCGGCTCGGACCCGCCATGCTGTTGTCGCCATGCTGTCATGCCTCGACCAGCCCGCCTCGACGCGCGACAAGACAATCGACGGCGAGAATGTCGACGCCGTCCTGGATGCCTTGACTGCGCTCATCGAGCACGCGGTATCGACGCCGCTGGCTGAGCCGCTTTCCGGCGCGCTCGTCGACGGGCACCTCACGGTCTCTGTTCCAGCCGCGGTCGCGCAGACGGTATCGACGCTCGACGGCATGAAGAAGTCATCGCTCGACGATGCCGTGTACTCGACGTTGTTAATGGTGCGGACCGTGTCCTCGGCGACTTTGGGGGTTGACGGCGACTGTTACGCGTGGGCCCTCACCTTGGGCGGCGATAGTTGCGGAGCCATGACCTTCGACTCCTGGGAGAAGTGACCGGTGCTGAAGCAGATGATCCGCGCTCTACTGACCCTGTGCCTGGTGTCTGCCGGGATGGTCGTCGCGACGTCCCCCGCGAGGGCCGACTACAACTATGTGCCGACGGCCGCCGCTAACAACGGTCACAAGGTGTTCCTGTCCGTAGCGTGCCACGACGGCAACGACGGAGTGCCCGGCGGCGCCTGTATACCAAATATCGGGTGTAAGTCGCACAACGAGAACACGGGCTCTCTCGTCGCCTCGCTCCATACGGCTAGCGGAACGAGCGTAGGCTTCGGTTCTCTCGTTGACCGTGGTTACAAGGTTCGGGTCGGAAACGGAACGGCGGGGCAGAATATCACCTCATCGAACCAGTTCGGCGCAGACGTTCATATACCTGTTCACTCCAACGCGACAAACGGCTACACGTGTTCGACGACCGTCGCGAGCAACAAGGGAACCTTGGCGATGTATGCCTCGACAGCAGGAAAGGCCTGCGCGGACTACCTGAGGTCCGCAGTCGGTCCGCGGTCGCCTGGGACCAACGACATCATTCAGAAGAGGACGAACCTGGGCGAGCTCAACCAGACGAACGCGACTGCGTGCTACCTCGAGGTTGAGTATCACACTTGGAACAAGGGCGTGGACTTTATCAAGGACGTGCCGGATTGGACATGGCGGGTCGCCATGGCCGTCGAGCAGACCCTCGGCTACCCGTGAGGCGCACCGGGGTCATCATCGGCTTCGCGGCGATGCTCCTCGTGGGGTTCTCTGGTTGCACTCCCTCCTCGAGCGATCCGTCTCCCACGCCCGCAGTCAGTGCGTCGCCGTCCGCGCCGGGCCTCGCGGTCGCGCCCGGGGATGCGGGAAAGCTCGAGATCCGCGGGGTGGGGTTCGCGCCAGGGGTCAAGGTCGAGATCATTCCCTGCGCGCGTCCGTCGGGCGAACTCGAGAACGCGGAGGCGGACTGTGACCTCTCTGACCGGACGCTCGCCGCTGTCGACGCATCCGGCGAGTTCACGGCGAGCGTCGATGCGTTCGCCTACGTCCAGTTCGGTCCCCGACACGAGCGAGTGTGCGAGTCCGACTGCTCCGTCGGTGTGACGGGGGGTGGGGACGACAGCGTTCTCGCGGCGATCGACGTCCCGGCAGAGCTGCAGCCGGCGCTAGTGCCCACCCCGGAGCTGAAGTTGGGGAAGATCAGCTACGCGAAGGACGGTGCAGCGCAGGTGGCTGTGACGGGTTCCGGCTTCGCTGCACGCGAGTCGGTGGGCCTTGTCCAGTGCCCCGCCAGGGATGAGAACTCGGTGCCGGCCGGGGACTGCCTGTACGACTACGGGACCCGTGTCGTCGCCGATGACGACGGATCTATCGTGGCAACGGTTGTGCTCTACACGCGGATGCAGCGGTCCAACGACGAGCTGGTCGAGTGCGGTGCGATGGTCGGGAGGTGCGTCCTCGCTGTTCCGTGGCCCGAAAAGGGGACGCGGATGGTGATCGCCCCCTTCTGAACCAGCGAGGTTGAGGGCCCCAGGTCGCGGCCCGTCGCGGTGAGGGATGTTCGTGCACCCAGATCGTGCGGCGAGCCATGCGGTCCCGGCGACTGCCGGACCCGTCGGGTCTACGTTCCACGTGCGCCTGCCGGCCGGGGATACGACCACCCCGCGAGGTAGCCCAGGGCGAAGCTCTCTGGCAGCGAGAGTCGGGCCCCGAGGTTCCGGGCCGCGTCGACTCCGTGACGGCTCTGTGGGTGACGAGCTCTGGTCGCGCCGAGCGACTGGTCGTGAAGGAGAACTCCCTCACGTTTGAAGCGGGGCGGAAGTACGTCGTTCCGATGTACGTCGACGGCCAGTCGGCGGCGTGGGTAGCGATGACGGGCGCGGCCCTGCCCTATGACGGGGGCGTCGTGGGCAGCGGCGAGGCGTTCGTGAGCAAGGAGGGCCGGGTTGCGGAGCCGCGCAACGACGCAGGTCGCGAGATCTGGGGAGGGGACGCGACCGTGATCCGCGAGAAGCTCGGCGTCGCTGTTCCGGAGCCGGCGTCGCAAAAGCACTTGGACCTACCGGCCCCGCGGCGGTACGTCGCAGCCCAGGAGGATATCCGGGGGGCGGCGCAGTAGAGCGTCACTGTTGTTGGAGTGGGTCCTCGTCAAAATGGTCGAGCCCAGCGGGTCGTGAGTCGACCACGATCAGTTGTCGCTCGAGTGCGCCCACGACGGCAAGCACGCGCGCGAACTCCGCGCCGGGGCGAGCGCCGGCCTCGAGTTCGGAGACGAATCGACGAGAGACGCCGGCGCGCTCGGCGACGTGGGCTTGCGTCAGGCCCAGCTTCTCCCGCGAATCGGTCACAGCGGTGTGGAGCGTGGCGGCGCGGACCGCGGCCTGGTGTGGCACGCGAGGGCCGTTTTCTCGCGCATCGGCGGCCGGTGATGAACAGTGCGTGAACCTGCCCCGGGACATGGACCCCTGTATCAATGAGTGTCAATATAGATGCATGTCGATGGAGCAGTCAGCGGTTCCGCTGGGTGCACCTCGGCGGTCGACGCGGCCCACGTCGTGGCGGCGTCACCCACCCAGCTCGTCGACGCCAGGGAGGCACTGTGAGCACCGCAACCGGCGAGCTCGTTGAGACGATCATCGGCGCGGAGCCGAGCACTGCCCTTTCCGCTGCGATCAATGAGGTGCTCGCGTGAACACAACGACGGACACAACCGTTGCGCAGGCACCTGCTCGCTTGTCGACGCTCGATCGCTGGCTGCCGATCTGGATCGGGCTGGCGATGCTCTCGGGTCTGGTGCTCGGCAACGTCGTCCCGGCGCTCTCCGACGCGCTGGCCGCGATGGAGGTCGGCGGGATCTCGGTGCCGATCGGTATCGGCCTGCTCGTCATGATGTACCCGGTCCTCGCGAAGGTCCGCTACGACCGCGTCTCGGCCGTCACGGGCGATTCCCGGCTGCTCGTGAGCTCGATCGTCCTCAACTGGCTCGTCGGCCCCGGGCTCATGTTCGCCCTCGCCTGGGTCTTCCTGCCCGACCTTCCCGAGTACCGCACTGGCCTCATCGTCGTCGGCCTCGCGCGCTGCATCGCCATGGTTGTCATCTGGAACGACCTTGCGTGCGGGGACCGCGAGGCGGCAGCGGTGCTCGTCGCGATCAACTCGGTCTTCCAGGTCGTCGCCTTCTCCCTCCTCGGGTACTTCTACCTCACGGTCCTCCCCGGCTGGTTGGGCCTGGATACGCAGGGCCTCGACGTCTCCATGGGGCAGATCGCGCTGAACGTCCTCGTCTTTCTCGGGGTGCCGCTCATGGCCGGCGGCGCGTCGCGTTGGATCGGCGAGCGGGCCAAGGGCCGCGACTGGTACGAGTCGACGTTCGTCCCGCGCATCGGTCCGTGGGCGCTCTACGGCCTGCTCTTCACGATCGTCCTGCTCTTCGCCCTCCAGGGCGAGGCGGTCACGTCCGCTCCGCTCGACGTGGTCCGCATCGCGCTGCCGCTGCTCGCGTACTTCGGCCTCATGTGGGGAGTCGGCATGGTCACGGGACGAGCGATCGGGCTCGGGTACGCCCGGTCGACAACCCTCGCCTTCACCGCCGCGGGGAACAACTTCGAGCTCGCCATCGCCGTCGCGATCGGCACGTTTGGCGCGACATCGGGGCAGGCGCTCGCCGGTGTCGTCGGACCGCTCATCGAGGTCCCCGTCCTCGTCGGGCTCGTGTACGTCTCGCTCTGGGTGGGGCGCCGGTGGCGCGCCGAGGACCCGACCGTGCCGCAGGCCCGCGGCGGGGTCCTCTAGGGGCTGCGATGACCGCCATCGACGCGAACGCCACCGGGGCCGTCGCCGATCGTGCCCCGGTAACCGAGGCGCACACCATGGGGCTCGACGCCGCCGAGCGCGTCGGCGCCACACTCAAGGCGTTGGCCGAGCCGGTGCGCCTGCGGATGCTCTCGCTCATCACCACGTCCGCGACGGGGGAAGCGTGCGTCTGCGAACTCACCGCGATCACCGAGATTTCTCAGCCCACGGTTTCCCACCATCTCAAGGTCCTCAAGGACGTCGGTGTGCTCACCTCTGAGCGGCGCGGCACGTGGGTGTACTACCGCGTCGCGCCGACGCTGCGTGGCGCAGTGTCGACCCTGCTTGATGCCTTCGCCCCCGCGACGCTCGATGCGCCCACGAGCGGCCCCGAGACCGTCGGCCTCGCCGACGTCGACCACACGCTCGTGCGGATGGCCGACGAGCTGGCGGAGTGCTACCCGAGTCTGGATCACGATGCTGTGCTGTGGGTCGTCCGGGAGTCCTACACGGCCCTCGCTCGTCGGTCGACGGTGCGCACGCACCTCATCGTCACGACAGAGCGGTTTGCACAGCAGCGGCTGGCAGACCTCGCTCGGACGACCGCCGTCGGCGTGGGCCGCCGACCCCAGGTGCTCTTCGTGTGCGTCGCCAACGCTGGGCGCTCCCAGCTCGCAGCGGCTCTGCTCCACAGCTATGCCGGTGACGCCGTCATCGTTCGGTCGGCAGGCTCGGCCCCCGTAGGCGAGGTACACGCCGGGGTCCGGCCCGTCCTCGACGAGCTCGGTGCATCGGACGCCTTCCCCAAACCGCTCACCGACGACGTCGTGCGCGCGGCGGACGTCATCGTCACGATGGGCTGCGGCGACACCTGCCCGGTCCTGCCCGGCAAGCGCTATGAGGACTGGTCCGTAGGCGACCCGGCCCTGGCCTCGCCCGAGGGCGTCGCCGCGATCCGCGACGAGCTCGACCGACGCGTTCGCGGCCTGCTCGCCGAGATCATCCCGTCTTCTACCGTGCCTGCCCACCCCACCGCGGCCCTCGCCGCACTGCCCGACACCCAGGAGAACTCATGACGACGACCAATATCACGGCTGGTTCGACCGCCGAGCAGACCCGCCCCAGCGCGCTCTTCGTGTGCGTCCACAATGCCGGCCGCTCCCAGATGGCTGCGGGCTTCCTGCGTGAACTCTCTGGCGGCGCCGTCGAGGTCCGGTCGGCGGGCTCGATGCCGGCTGACCAGATCAACCCGACCGCCGTCGAGGCGATGCTCGAGCTCGGCATCGACATCCGTGCCGAGCAGCCCAAGGTCCTCACCACCGAGGCCGTCCAGGCGTCCGACGCCGTCATCACGATGGGATGCGGCGACGTGTGCCCGATCTTCCCGGGCAAGCGGTACGAGGACTGGAAGCTTGACGACCCGGCAGGCCAGGGCCTCGAGGCCGTCCGCCCGATCCGCGACGAGATCCGCCGGCGCGTCGTGGCCCTGCTCGACCAGCTGGGCGTTCCCGCAGCCCCGTGACTAGGTCAGATGGCTCGCGTGCGAGTGGTCGCCACCGACGCTAGAGCGTCTGCCAGGGGTGTTGCGGGTCTGTCCGCGTGGGGGTGGCCGCGACCTGGATGGCGTAGGTGGGGCGATCGTCGCTGGCGACCGGGCCCAGATAGGTGTGGCCCGTGAGGCGGCACCAGGCGGGTAGGTCGATCGGTGCGAGGGGGTCCGAGGACGTGAGGTGGACGATCGCGTCCTCGCTGAGCGCTGCCACGTGACGGCGCAGGTGGATGAGGAGTCGGGCGCAGCCGAGGTCGCCGCCGTCGACGCGCAGGATCCCGTCGTCGCCGTGCTCGGCTGTGATCGTCGGGGGCAGGCTCATGCGCCGTGGGCGTGCACGCGCGGGTCGGCGTCGTGCTGCGCAGGTCCGGCAGAGTCCATGGCTCGACCCTACCGGCGGTCGTGGCCTGCGCGGCGGGCGCGGGTTCCCAGAGATTGGGCGGCGATGGTCGTCGTCGGGCACGTGTGACACCATGTGGAAGCGTTTCCACAGACGGCGAAGGAGCCCCACCATGCGCATCCCCGACGGCTTCATCCTCGGCGCCGCAACCGCGGCCTACCAGATCGAGGGCGCAGCAAGCGAAGACGGCCGCGGCCCGTCCATCTGGGACACCTTCAGCCACGTGCCGGGCACGATTCTGGGCGATGACACGGGCGATGTCGCTGTCGACCACTATCACCGTCTCGACGACGACCTCGACCTCATGGCGTCGCTCGGGCTCAATGCCTACCGCTTCTCGATCTCATGGCCTCGCGTCATCCCGGCCGGCCGCGGACCCGTGAACCGCGCGGGCCTCGACTTCTACTCGAGGCTCGTCGACGGACTGCTCGAGCGCAACATCACACCCGTCGCGACGCTCTACCACTGGGACCTGCCGCAGCAGCTCCAGGACGCGGGAGGCTGGCTCAACCGCGACACGACGAGCGCCTTCGCGGACTACGCGCGCATCGTCGGCGCTGAGCTGGGCGACCGCGTCGACACGTGGACGACGCTCAACGAGCCCTGGTGCTCCGCCTACCTCGGCTACGGCTCCGGCGGGCACGCGCCCGGCCTCACCGGTCGCATGCAGCCGCTGCTCGCCGCGCACCACCTCAACCTCGCGCACGGCGCCGCGATCGCGGCCATGCGGCCCGTCGTCCGCCCCGACGCGAAGTTCTCCGTCACCCTGAACTTCCACGCGTTCATGCCCGACGGCCCCACGGGCCCGGCCGCCGTCGACAAGGTCGACGCGCTCGCCAACGACACGTTCCTCGTCCCCATGGTCGAGGGCAAGCTCTCGGAACGGCTCGTCCGTGTCACCGAGGACGTCACCGACTGGTCCTTCGTGCGCGACGGTGACCTCGAGACGATCGCCCAGCCGTTGAGCAACTTGGGCGTCAACTACTACTCCTCCAACACCGTGCGCATGTGGGACGGCGCGAGCGAACGCACGCTCGCCGACGGCCACAAGCGCGGCGCGACGTCCGCGTGGCCAGGGGCCGAGGACGTCGACTTCCTGCCGATGGCCGGCCCGCACACCGCGATGGGCTGGAACATCGACCCCGACGCACTGGGCCGCCTCCTGCGCAACCTCTCCGAGCGCTACCCCCGCCTCCCGCTCCTCATCACCGAGAACGGTGCGGCTTTCGACGACGAGGTCGCGCCCGACGGCGCGATTCACGACGACCTGCGCACGGACTACATCCGTCGTCACCTCGCCACCGCGCTCGAGGCACGTGCCGACGGCGTCGACCTGCGCGGCTACTTCGTGTGGTCGCTCTTCGACAACTTCGAGTGGCGCTACGGCTACGACCGCCGCTTCGGCATCGTGCGCGTCGACTACGACACCCTCGTGCGGATTCCTAAGGACTCCGCGCTCTGGTACGCGGGCGTCATCGCCTCACGCGAGCTTGACGCATAGGGCGCCCGCGCAGCCGGAATAAGCTGCCCGAGCCGTGATGGCCGTGGCGGTGTCACCTCGACCGCAGGCCGCGGACGTGGAAATATGCTGAGCAGGGCCTTCTTCGATACGAGGCCCGCCAGCCGGGTCGCCACCGGCTGCCCGACTCGGGACGGACGCCGTCAATGACGAAGCTCCTCGTGACCGCCACCCACCAACCGCGGCTCCCGATGGCTGACGCCAACCCCCTGTCCCCGGGGTGCGGACGAGCAACCCAGTCCGGAACCCCGCCGCTCGGGACTTGGAGGACGACATGACCGCGCAGCCAGCACTTACAGGCGACATCGACGACGCGAGCACGAAGGGCTTCCTCGGCTGGATCGAGCGCGTCGGCAACAAAGTGCCCGACCCGACGCTCATGTTCGTCTACCTCATCGCCCTCATCGCCGTCATCTCCGCGATCGGCTCGTGGGCCGGGGTCTCCGTCACCGACGACGTCGTCGTCCCCGTGCCCCGCGACGAGTTCTCCCAGATCAACGAACACCTCGGCGGCACCTGGTCGATCTACGACTCCGTGACCGGAGAACCGGCTGAAGTCCCCGAGTTCATCGTCACGCAGCAGACGTTCGAGATCCGCAACCTCCTGTCGGCCGAGGGCGTGCGGCACTTCTTCAGCTCGTTCGTCGACAACTTCGCGGGCTTCGGTGTCGTCGCCGTCGTCCTCATCGCCATGGGAGGCGTCGGCGTCGCCGAACACGCCGGCATGATGGGCGCGCTCATCAGGCGCATCGTCAAGATTGCCCCGCGCCGCTGGCTCGCCGCGATCCTCATCGGCGTCGGCGTCCTCTCGTCGGTCGTAACCGACGCGGGCTACCTCATCCTCGTGCCCCTCGCCGCCGCCGCGTTCCTCACCGTCGGACGCCACCCCCTCGCGGGCCTGGCCGCCGCCTTCGGCGCCGTAGGCGCCGTCTTCGGCGTCAACGTCCTCATCACGCCGAGCGACTCCATGCTCACCGAGGTGACCAACGGCGTCCTCGAAGCCGCAGGCATGGAAACGATCGAAGTCACCCAGAACCTCTACTTCGCGATCGTCTCGTCCATCGTCCTCACCGTCGTCACGCTGCTCGTCACCGTCTTCATCACGGAGCGCAGGCTCGGCCCCTACGACCGCGCCGAGCTCGCTGTGGCCTCGATCGACGAAGAGATCGACGAAGCCGCTGAGATCCGGGGACTGCGAGCCGCAGGTATCGCGCTCGGCATCTTCGCCGTCGTCATCGCGCTGCTCACCCTCGTGCCGAACGCACCGCTACGCGACGCAGAGACCGGCCAGATCATCGGCACGACGCCCTTCATGGCCAGCCTCGTCTTCATCATCTCGCTCGCGTTCCTCGTGTGCGGGATCGCCTACGGGCGCGCAGCCAAGACGCTCACGGGAGGCAGCGCCGTCGTCGGAGCGATCGGCAAGACGTTCGGAAGCCTCGGCGGCCTGCTCGTCATGTTCCTCATGATCGCCCAGTTCATCGCCTTGTTTAACTGGTCCAACCTGCCCACGGTCGCCGCCGTCTCAGCCGCAGAGCTTCTCGAACAAGCGAACGTGCCCGCGATCGTCCTGCTCATCGCGTTCATCGTCGTCATCGTGCTGCTCGACTTCATCCTGCCCGGGCTCGTGCCCAAGTGGGTGATCTTCGCGCCCGTCTTCATCCCCATCTTCGCGTCGCTCGACGTCGCACCGCAGACGCTCCTCGCGGCCTACCGAGTCGGAGACTCGCCCGTCAACGTCCTCACCCCGCTCATGGTGTACCTGCCGTTCATGGTGACCGTCGCCCAGCGCTACAAGAAGGACGCGGGCATCGGCACGATCATCGCGCTCATGATCCCGTACGCCACGTGGATCCTCCTCAGCTGGACCGCGCTGTTCGCCGCGTGGTTCTACCTCGGCATCCCCTGGGGCCCCGGGTCTCCGGTCTCGATCGGCTGAGCATTCCCACCACCCAGGAGGCACAGATGCCAGACACCACACCAGCCCTCGACCACGCGCTGCCAGGCCTCGCGGCCCTCGATGCGCTCACCGTCATGGCGAGCGCCGACGCCACCCCGGTCGACGCCATCGGCTACCTCGTGCCCGACGGTGACAGCCTGCCCCCCGACGCCGGAATCGACCTGGCGACGCTCGAGGCTGCAGGCCTCGAACCAAAGCACGGCGCCACGATCCTCGTGCCACAGCCGCACGGCCCCGACACCGTCGTCGTCAGGCTCGGGCCCGCCGCAGACCTCACGGTTGCCCGCCTCCGAGACGCCGCCGCCGCGTTCGTGCGCGCAGTCCCGCGCCGTGCCCGCCTCGCGCTCGCGACCCCGCTCGACGACCTTGACGTCGACCGCGCCGATGCCCTTGCCGCGCTCGTCGAAGGCGCGGTCCTCGCCCGCTACCGCTTCGCGACCTACCGGACGAGCCCGCCGGACGTCTCGCTCGACGTCCTCGCCCTGCGCGTCGGGGTCGGCGGCGACGACGACGCCGCCATCGCGCACGCCCTGCGCGGCGTACGTGCAAGCGTCGTCGCCCGCGACCTCGCCAACACGCCCGCGACGGACCTCACCGCGCAACGGCTCGGCGAGATCGCCACAGCGCTCGGCGAACGCTTCGGCTTCGACGTCTCGATCGCCGACAAGGCCGAGCTCATCGAGCTCGGCTGCGGCGGGCTCCTCGGCGTCAACCGCGGCTCGGTCGACGAGCCGCGCATGATCCGCCTGCGCTACGTGCCCGACGGCAACCCCACCGGCCTGCTCGGGTTCATCGGCAAGGGCATCATGTACGACTCCGGCGGCATCAGCCTCAAGCCGTCGGACCCCATGCACCTGCTCATGAAGATGGACATGGGCGGCGCCGCAGCCGTGCTCGGCGCCTTCACCGCGCTGCGCGACGCTGGCACCCCGAACGAAGTGCGCGGCTGGCTCATGTGCACCGACAACATGCCGTCAGGATCCGCGCTCAAGCTCGGAGACATCCTCGTCGCGCGCGACGGCACGACGATCGAGGTCAAGAACACCGACGCCGAGGGCCGCCTCGTCATGAGCGACGCATTCGCGCTCGCCGTCGAGGCCGACGTCGACGCGATCGTCGACGTCGCAACGCTCACCGGCTCGGCTCTCGTCTCGCTCGGGCCACGCGTCGCCGCGCTGCTCGGCAACGACGTCGACATCCTCAGCATCGTTGAAGACGCGGCAGAGGTGACGGGGGAGCGCGTCTGGCAGCTGCCGCTCGAACGCGACTACCGACCCCAGCTCGACTCGACGATCGCTGACATCTCGAACCTCGGCGGCCCGTACGCGGGCGCAATCACGGCCGCTTTGTTCCTCGACCACTTCACGCGCGGCACACCCTGGGCCCACCTCGACATCGCCGGCACCATGCAGGTCGAGAAGGACGAATCATGGCGTAGCGCGGGAGCGACCGGCTTCGGTGCGCGCATCCTGCTCGACGTCGCCGGACGGTTCACGACAGACGACGACGCGACGCAATGACCCAACCGGACGCACGGAGCTGAGGGGAGCGCCACGTGGAACCATCGACGATCACCTTCATCATCCTTGCCGCCGCCGTCGTCGCGATGATCTCGGGCAAGGTGCCCCTCGGCGTCACCGCCATCGGGGTGTCCCTCGCGCTCTACCTCACGGGCGTCCTCACGCTCGACGAGACGACAGCTGGGTTCGGCGACCCGACAGTCCTGTTCATCGCGGCGCTCTTCGTCGTCGCCGAAGCGCTCGAGATCACAGGCATCACCGCCTGGGCAGGTCACATGCTCGTCGAACGCGGTGGCACCCGACGCGGCCCCCTGCTCGTCCTGCTCTGCCTCATGACGGCAGCGCTCACGGCACTCATCAGCGTCAACGGAACAGTCGCGGCGTTCCTGCCGCTCGTCGTCGTCGTCGCCTCACGCGTCGGCATCCCCGCGTCGCAGATGCTCATGCCCCTCGCGTTCTCTGCGCACGCAGGCTCGCTCCTCGCGCTCACCGGCACGCCCGTCAACATCATCGTGAGCGACGCCGCCGTCGAGGCTGGGGCGCGCCCCTTCGAGTTCTTCGAGTTCGCGCTCGCAGGGCTGCCGCTGCTCACGGGCACCATCTTGCTCGTGGTCTTTCTCGGCACGCGTCTCTTCCCAGAGCGGCCGGCGGCCCAGGCACCCGCCGACGCCCACCGCCTCGCGGCCCTGCTGCGCGAGGAGTACGGGATCGACGACGAACGCACGCTCATGACGACCGCCCGCGGCGTCACCGAGGTGCTCGTGCCGCCCCGCTCCCCGCTCGTCGGCCTGCACGTCTACCCCGGCATGGCCACGCCCAGCGGGAGCCTCGTCGTGCTCGCGGCCCGGAGGGGTGACGACGAGATCACGGGCCACGACTCAACCCTTCAAGCGGGCGACATACTTTTGCTCGACGGCACGTGGGACGACCTCGTGCTGCACACGGCTGACGACCGCGAGGTGCTCGTCGTCAATGCTCCCGGCCGCCTGCGCCGATCCGTTCCGCTCGGAGCCGGCGCCAAGCGGACCATGGTCGTCCTCGTCGCGATGATCGTGCTCCTCACGACGGGCATCCTGCCCGCTGCGGTCGTGGGACTTGGCGCGGCGTGCGCCCTCATCCTGCTGCGCGTCGTCACCCCGCCCCAGGCATATCGCTCCGTGTCCTGGACGATCATCGTGCTCGTCGCCGGAATGATCCCCCTCGCGACCGCCTTCACGACGACCGGCGCAGCCGACCTCATCGCACGCCACATCGTCTCGGCCGTCGGATCTGCGGGCCCGACACTCGCCCTCGCCGCGATCGTCCTCGTCACCCTCGTGCTCGGCCAGCTCATCTCCAACACCGCGACCGTTCTCATCCTCGTGCCGGTCGCGGTCGCGACCGCCTCCACGATGAACGTCTCGGTCCTGCCGTTCCTCATGGCGCTCACGGTCGCCGGGGCAGCGTCATTCCTCACCCCGGTGGCCACCGCAGCCAACCTCATGGTGATGGAGCCAGGCGGCTACCGGTTCGTCGACTACATCAAGGCCGGGTGGCCGTTCTTCGCCCTGTTCGGGCTCGTCGCGATCTTCTACGTGCCGCTCATCTGGAGGTTCTAGCCGACGCCGCTCGGCGACCCTGCCGTCGCGCCCGCGCTACGCCCCGCGCTAGGCCCCGCGCTACGCCCCGCGCGCCGCCTCGACGAACGCGCGCACGAGCTGCGGGTCTTTGACGCCGCGCGTCACCTCGACACCGGATGACACGTCGACCCCCCATGGCCGCACGGCGCGCACAGCGTCGGCCACGTTCGCCGGGTTGAGCCCGCCCGCGAGCATCCATCGTCCGTGAGGCCTGTGCTCCCCGAGACCCGTGAGGTCCCACGCGTTCCCCGAGCCGGGCACGGGTGCGTCGAGCAGGAGGACGCTCTCGCCCAGCGCTCCGACAACCGGTGCGGCGTCGTCCGCGAGCGACACGGCACGCCACGGCATCAGTCCCTCAGCGGTGACCGCCGCGAAGTCCGCCGCGCCGTAGTGCCCTCCGTGCAGCTGGACGGCGTCGACTCCTGCCGCGAGCGCCTGGCGCACTGCCTCGGCGGACGAGAGCTCCGCAGTGACGAGCACCGTCGTCACCTCTGGATCGGCTTCTCGCAGCGCCACGACGATGTCGAGGGCTTGCGCGGTCGTCACGTGCCGTGGGCTGCGAGGGCTCATGACGACGCCGATCGCGTCGGCGCCGGCCGCCGCAGCGACGTGCGCGAGCTCGGGCGTCGTGAGCCCGCAGATCTTCACCAGCACAGGGATCCTCCGGATCGTGGACGACGACCCTATCGGGTCTCGCTGCTCTCGTGACGGGTGGGCCGGGACGCCCCGGGCTGCGTCGTCGTGTCCTCGCTGCGTGGCTGGGTGAGGCGCGCGGTGACGATGGGGATCCACTCCGACGCGAGCTCGGTTGCTGTCGGACCACCGGGAGCCGAGCGTTCGACCGTCTCGAAGTCGACCTGGAATCCCGCCCACAGCAATCGCACGAACACGCGCGTCGGAATGGCGAGCTCGCGCCCCATCGACTCGACGAGCTGCACGATCTCGTGCCCGATCGCGTCAAGGAGCATGTCCTCGCGGTGCGCGTGTGCCCTGGCGAACGCGGGGTTCCGGAGCGCGATCAACCGGAGCTCGCCGTTGATCATGCCCCACCGTCGGTCGAGCGTGAGGGCGTCGAGCAACGTTGTGGCGACCTCGCCGAGCGAGGTGAGGGAGTCGTCGGACTCGCACGTGCACTCCCACGTGCCCGCGTCGATGGCTTCGCGCAGCTGGGTGATCGCCGTGTCCTGCTCGCGCGCGGCGAGCGCGTCGATGAGCTCGTCCTTGTCGGCAAAGTTGGAGTAGAAGGCGCCACGCGTGAAGCCTGCTCGGTCGCAGATCGCCTCGATCGACGTCGCGTCGACCCCGGCCTCGGCGAAGAGGTCGAGTGCTGCGTCGAGCAGGCGCTCGCGGGTGCGCTGACGCCGCGCGCTGGGCGCGGGGTTGCCGGAGGCCTGCGCGTCGGGCGGTGCGGGCGTCAATGCGGGCGTCGACATGGGGGTCCTCTCCGTCGAGGCAACCATAGTCCCCGATACGGGAGTGTATCCAGTACGGTGGTGTATCGGATACAGTTCTGTATCGAATCTGGTGCCTCATCGCTTGGAGTCGTCGTGTCCTCCTTCCTCTACCGCCTCGGTCGCACCGCCTCACGGCACCGACGCGCGGTCGTCGCGCTCGTGCTCGCGACACTCGTCCTCCTCGGCGGCGCCGCTGGCCTCCTGCAGCAGGGCATGGACAACTCCGTCAGCATCCCCGGCACAGAGTCCCAGGCCGCGCTCGACCGCCTGAGCGCGACGTTCCCCGAGGTCTCGGGTGCCAGCGCCCAGATTCTCGTCGTCGCCCCCGAGGGCACCTCGGTGCGCGACGAAGGCGTCGCAACGACCGTCCGCGCCACAACCGACGCGCTCACCGAGCGCGACGACGTCCGCGGCATCCAGTCGCCCTTCACCGACACCCTCACGGGCACGCCCATCGCCGCGGCAGACGCGGCCGGGCTGTCCGACGACGACCGCGCCGCGCTCGTCACCGTGATGATGAACGGCGCGAGCCCCGAGATCCCCACCGAGATCAAGGACGAGATCGCCGACATCGTCGGCGACCTCGCCGCCGAGCTCCCTGACGGCTGGACCGCAACCGTCGGCGGCGAGCTCTACTCCTCGGAGTTCCCCGAGATCACGCCGACCGAGGCCCTCGGCGTCGGCGTCGCCCTCATCGTCCTCGTCCTCACCCTCGGCTCCCTCGTCGCGGCAGGCCTGCCGCTCGTCAACGCGCTCGTCGGCGTGGGCATCGCCATGGCGCTCGTCCTGCTCGCGACCGCCGTGACCCCGGTCAACTCCTCGACGCCCATGCTCGCGCTCATGCTCGGCCTCGCCGTCGGCATCGACTACGCGCTGTTCATCGTCTCGCGTCACCGCGACCAGCTGCGCGAGGGCCTCGACGTCGAGGAGTCGATCGCGCGCGCGACCGCGACGTCCGGCTCCGCCGTGCTCTTCGCGGGCCTCACCGTGATGATCGCGCTCGTCGGCCTCGGCGTCGCCGGCATCCCCTTCCTCACGACCATGGGTGTGGCGGGGGCCGTCGCCGTCGCCGTGTCCGTCGTCGTCTCCGTGACGCTCACGCCCGCGCTGCTCGGCTTTGCGGGGGAGCGGCTGCGGCCGCGACCCTCGCGTCGCGCTCGCCGCGCCGCAGCGCGCGCAGCCGCGCACGCGGGTGCACCGCACGACGCGACGCCCGACGCCCCCGCGCTCCCCGCCCTCACCCGCTCCGACCGCTTCTTCGCCGGCTGGGTCTCGGCTGTCACGCGCCGCCCCATCGTGACGATCGGCGCCGTCCTCATCGTCGGCGTGATCCTCGCTCTGCCAGCGCTCAACCTGCGACTCGCCCTGCCCAACGCGGGCGGCCTGCCGACCTCGAGCCAGGCGCGCCAGACGTACGACGCCATCACCGACCACTACGGCGCAGGCGCCAACGGCCCCCTCATCGTCACCGGGTCGATCCTCACGAGCGACGACCCGCTCGGCCTCGCCGACGACATCGCGCGCGAGATGCAAGCCCTGCCCGGCGTCGCCGACGTGCCGCTCGCGACCCCCAACGCGTCGGCCGACACGCTCATCGTCCAGGTCGTCCCCGCGACCGGACCGACCGACGAGGCCACGACCGAGCTCGTCCAAGAGATCCGCGACCAGCGTGAACGGCTCAAGGACACCTACGACATCGACATCGCCGTCACGGGCTTCACCGCCGTCGGGATCGACGTGTCGGCGAAGCTCGGCGCCGCGCTCGTCCCCTTCGGGATCTTCGTCGTCGGTCTCTCGCTCGTGCTCCTCACGATGGTCTTCCGCTCGATCGCCGTCCCCCTCAAGGCGACGTTCGGCTACCTCCTGTCCGTCGTCGCCGCGTTCGGCGTCGTTGCCGCCGTCTTCGAGGACGGGATCGCCGCCGAGCTCCTCAACGTCGGCAAGCTGGGGCCCGTCATCTCGTTCATGCCCATCGTCCTCATGGGCGTGCTCTTCGGGCTCGCGATGGACTACGAGGTCTTCCTCGTCTCACGCATCCGCGAGGACTACGTGCACGGCGGCGACGCGCGCGCCGCGATCCGCTCAGGCTTCCGCGGCTCGGCACGCGTCGTCACCGCCGCGGCCGTCATCATGTTCTCGGTCTTCATCTTCTTCGTCCCCGAGGGCGACGTGTCGATCAAACCCATCGCGCTCGGTCTCGCGGTCGGCGTCTTCGTCGATGCGTTCCTCGTACGGATGACGCTCGTGCCCGCGATCCTCGAGCTCCTCGGGGACAAGGCGTGGTGGATGCCGCGTTGGCTCGATCGCGCGCTGCCGTCGTTCGACGTCGAGGGTGAGGGCCTGCACGCCGAGCTCGCGCTCGACGGATGGCCCGCAGCCGGGACGATGATCGGTGCACGCGCACTCGTCGTCGACGAACGCGCCGGAGTCCCGACGCCGCTCGACCTCGCAGTCCCGACCGGCGCCGTCCTCGTCGTCGATGGCCCCGCACGCGCGGTCACGGGCCTGCTCCTCACGCTCGCCGGGCGCGTCGCGCCCGTCAGCGGCGACCTCAAGGTCGACGGGCTCGGACTGCCCATGCGCGGCGGCGCGGTGCGCCGCCGCGTCGGGTGGGTCGACTCCCGCCACACCGACGTCCGCGCCGTCGAGGCCGCCGTCCGCGAAAACCCCCGTGTGCTCGTCGTCGACGCAGCCCACCACCTCCACGGGGACGAGCGCGCCGGGCTGGCGCTGCGCAGCGCGCTCGAGGCGGGCGTGACGCTCGTGCTCGGCTCCGCCGGGCCCGACGTGCTCCCGCCCGGACTCACCCCCACCCACCGCCTCAGTCTCGAGCCCGTCGTGGCCGCGACCGAGAGCCCCGCCGGCACCCCTGCCGCCGGAACCGCCGTCGGAACCGCCGCGGCCGGAGCCCAGCGATGACCGCCCCCGTCCGGAAGGACCCCCTGATGACCCGCTCCGCACAGCGCCGGTGGCTCCTCGCGGCCGTCGCGCTCCTCGTCCCCGTCGCCCTCGTCTTCACCGTGCTCGCCTCCCAGTGGGACCCCGCCGCACGCGCCGCCGACGTCACGGCCGCCGTCGTCAACCACGACGAACCCGTGACGATCGGTGACCAGCTGACCCCGCTCGGTCGCCAGCTCGCAGCCGAGCTCGTCAAGGGATCGCGGTCGCGCGGCGGCTGGACGTGGGTCGTCACAGACTCCGACGACGCGACGACAGGGCTCGACGACGGCACGTACGCGGCGGTCGTGACGATTCCCGAGTCGTTCTCGGCCGACGCAACCTCGTTCGCCGACGGTGACAGCGCGCGCCAGGCGCACATCGACGTCGTCACCGCGCACGGTTCGACCGCGACGCGCGACCTCGTGACGACCGCGCTCGCCGACGCAGCGACCGTCGGCCTCGGCCGCCAGCTCACGCAGACCTACATCGAACAGGTGCTCGTCGGGTTCTCGACGACGGGCGATCAGCTGGGTGAGGCTGCCGACGGCGCGAAGCAGCTCGCGTCGGGTGCGGGCAAGCTCGCTGACGGTCAGCAGCAGCTGGCTGACGGGGCGGGGAGCCTCGCGTCTGGCACGACGACCCTCGCCGACGGGCTCGCGTCCCTCGCGGGTGGTGCGGGCACCGCCGCGTCGGGAGCGAGCTCGCTCGCGGCGGGCGCCGGAGAGCTCTCGAGCGGTGCGCGCGACCTCGCGTCGGGTGCCGCCACCCTCGCGAAGGGCACCAAGCCGCTCGCCGTGGGCGCGTCCGACGCCGCCCGCGGCGGCAAGGACCTCGCCAAGGGGGCCAAGGACCTCGCCGCAGGCGCCGGTGCGCTCGCGACGGGAACGTCCGCGATCGCTGACGGCGCGGGCACGCTCGCTGCGGGTGCCGAGCCGCTCGCGACCGGTGCGGGAGCCGTCGCCGACGGCATCGACCAGGTGCTCACGGGCGTGACCGGCATGCAGCCCCGGGTGGCTGTGCTTCCGGGAGCGGTCGGCGCGCTGCGCGCCGCGCTCGAAGGCCTTGACGGCGCCGACCCGGTGACCATCGACGTGACGGTAAAGAAGGTCGCGGCCGGCCTCGCCGCTCTCGAGGGCGACCCTGACGCCGCCCCGACGTCCGAGGCGGCGGGCCTCTACGGCCTCGTCGCAGGGCTCGGTGGGCTCGTCGGTGACCCCGACGCGGCTCCGACCTCGCCCGCCTCGGGCCTCCGCGGACTCGCGGCGGGCGCGCGCAGCGTGGCCGACGGGACCGACGAGCTCGCCTCGGGCGCCTCGACGCTCGCCTCAGGTGCTGGCGAGGTGGCCGAGGGCGCGGACGCCCTCGCCACCGGGACGACCGCGCTGTCGAAGGGCGCGAGCTCGCTCTCGGGCGGCCTCACGACGCTCTCCAAGGGAACCTCCCAGCTCTCGACCGGTGCGGGCGCGCTCGCCACCGGCGCAACGTCGCTCTCGACGGGCGCGACGACCCTCGCAACCGGTGCGGGCGAGCTCGCAGGAGGCGTCGGCCAGCTCTCCGAGGGTGCGCGCGGCGCATCGACCGGAGCGGGAGCCCTGCGCGACGGGGCCTCGAGCCTCGCCGAGGGCCTCGGCACGACCCTGCCCGGGACGACGCAGCTGACCGACGGCGCCTCCGAGCTGGCCGACGGCCTCAGCACGGCCGTCGACGCGCTCGCGCAGCAGAAGGTCACCGACCCGGCCGCCCTCGCGAACGTCATCGCCTCACCCGTCGCGGCACCCGCGGCGCGCGGCCTTGGCTCGGTCGGCTCGGCGGGCATCACCGCGGCCGTCGCGCTGTGGCTCGGGGCGCTCGTTCTCACCATGCGCCCGCACGTCTCGGGAGCCGCGATGCTCGGCACGACGCGGTCCTCGGCCGTCGTCACCGCCCGCGACACCGCAGCCATCGGCGGCGTCGCCGCAGCTCAGGGACTGCTCGTGGGTGCGGTCCTCGTCGCGGTGACCGAGGCCTCGTGGGTGGCCGTCCCGGCCGCTGCGTTCGTCGCGGTCGTCCTCGTGTGGTTCCTCTACGCGCTCGTCGCCTGGGTCGGGAACGTCGGGCGGGCCGCCGCGCTCATCGTCGGCGTGGCGGTTCTCGTCGCGTCGTCGGCGCCGTCCGCACCCGCGTGGGTCGGCGGGCTCGGCGAGCTCGGACCGCTCGACGCAGCGGGCCAGCTGCTCGGTGGCTTCGTGCACGGGGAGGCGTCGGGTGGGGCGTTCGTCGTCCTGCTCGTGTGGGCTGCAGCCTCCGCTGCGGCCGCGATCGGCGCAACGAGCTGGCGCCGCCGGCAGGCGGGCAGCGCGGTGCTGGCCGCGGCCTGACCGCGGCCCGCCCAGGCGGGCGTGGGCGGCGCTACCGGGCGCGCGGGCGGAGCCGGACGTGGGGGAGCTCGGGCGCCGGCAGCGGCCGCCCGTCGTACCCGACGACCTTGCCGAAGCGGGCCTCGCCCTCGGCCCCGCCGTCCACAGCGTCCTGCCACAGCCGACGGGCCTCGACGACCTCGTCGTGCGTGCGCCCGACGAAGTTCCACCACATGAGGATCTGCTCGTCGAACGGCTCTCCGCCGACGAGCATGGCGCGCACGGGACCGTCACCCGCGCGCAGCTCAAGGACACGCCGCCCGGGCGCGACATAGCCGACCCACGCGGGGGCGATCGTCGTCCCCTCGAGCGCGAGGTCGCCCAGGTCAACAAGAACAGCGTGCTCGAACGACTCCTCGACCTCGAGGCGCACGACCGCACCCGCGGCCAGGTCGATCTGCGCTGCGACGAGCGGCGTGTACGCGCGCGCGGGCGACGTCACCCCACCGAGCGACCCCATGACGACCTGGACGCGCCCGACCGCCTCACCAACCGCATCCGCGGGCGCGTTCGCGGGCGCACCACGGTCGTCCGCGTGCATGAGCGTGAACGACGGCACCTCCTCGACGTGCTCGAACGCGCGCTCGCCATGCCGTGCTTCCTCGGGCAACGCAGTCCACAGCTGCACGCCGTGCAGCCGCGGACTCTCCGGGAAGAGCTGCGGGGTCGCTTCCTCGGAGTGGCAGATCCCCGCGCCCGACGTCATGAGGTTGAGCTGTCCGGGCGTGATCTCCTCAAGGGAACCGAGCGCGTCGCGGTGCCGCACACGCCCCTCGAACAGCCAGGTGACGGTCTGCAGTCCGATGTGCGGGTGGGGTGCGACGTCCATGCCACCCGTCGCGGCGACGTCGTCGGGCCCGTAGTGGTCGATGAAGCAGAATGCGCCGACCATGGAGCGTCCGCGCGAGGGAAGGGTCCGGCGGACCGTCATGGCTCGCGGCCCGCCGAGCGGAACGTCGCGCGGCTCGACGAGCTCGACCCCCGCGTGGATGGCGCCCGCGCTGCACGGGGTCTCGGTGGGCTGGGGGTCGAGGTTCGTCATGGGTGGTCTCCGAGGCCGAGCCGCTCGCGGGCGTCGGCGGGGACGAGATCGAGCCAACGACCGGGGTCGCGCGCGATCGTGGCGCGGGCGTAGGAGCAGAACGGCAGAACGGCCAGGTCGCGCTGCCGGACGTCGTCGAGGACGGATGTGATGAGCTCCTTCGCAAGACCCTGACCTGCGAAGATGGGGAGCGTCTCCGTGTGAGTGAGGGCGATGACGTGCCCTTCGAGCCGGTAGTCGACGAAGCCGGCGAGCGTGCCGTCGACGGCGATCTCGTAGCGCGACGCGTCGGGTGCGTCGATGACGGTGACGTTCACGGAGCCTCCCTGGTCAGTGAACCTTCATCCTGCGCCATCTCTGGCGTGCGGCGCATCCCCCAGCGCCTGCGCAGGAGCCCGGGGGATGCGCGCGTGAGCGGCGTTCCTACGATGTCACGCGTTCGCGCACGCCGGCTGCCTCGGCCGGGGCCGGGGTGCGGGACGCGGGCGGCAGCGTGGGTGCGCGACGCCCGGGGGTGAGGGCGCGCAGCGCGCCGAGGATCGCGACGAGGTCGACGACCTCTTGCATGGCCGCGCCCGCGAGTGCGGGCAGGAAGCCGAAGGCGGCGACGAGCATGAGGACGACGGAGAGCCCGATGCCCGCCCAGATGCTCTCGAGCGCGACGCGGACGGTGCGTCGGGCGATCCCGACGAGCTGCAGGAGGCCGCCGAGGTCGTCGATGAGCAGGACCGCGTCGGCGGACTCGCTGGCCGCGGTTGCGCCGGTGGCGCCCATGGCGACGCCGACGTCGGCGACAGCGAGTACCGGGGCGTCGTTGACGCCGTCGCCCACCATGAGGACGGGACGGTCCGTGAGCCCCGCGACCGCGGCGACCTTCTCCTGCGGCAGGAGGCGAGAGCGGACGTCGTCGATGCCGACCTCGGCCGCGACGTGCTGGGCAGTCTCGCTCGCATCGCCCGTGAGCATGACGATGTGCTCGACGCCGAGGCCCCGCAGCGCCGTGAGCACGGCAGCGCTCTCGTCGCGGAGCGCGTCGGTGAGCTCGACGCGTCCCACGAGGGCGCCGTCGACGGCGACGTAGACGGCTACCGCCCCCGGCGGGATGGGGGCATCGGTCGAGACGTGCGGGGCTGTGGTCACGTCGGCGTCGGTGCCGGGCGCCGCGCTGCCCCCAGGAGCCTCGCGGCGCGAGGCGTCCACGACCCACGACGCCTTGCCGACCGCGACCCGACGCTCGCCGACGGTCGCGGCCACGCCGTGCGCGGTCTCCTCCGCGACGTCCGTACCCGTGGCCACCGGGAGCCCGCGCTCGCGGGCTCCCGCGACGACCGCGGTCGCGAGCGGGTGGGGGGAGTACTGCTCGGCCGCGGCAGCGAGGGCGAGCACGTCGTCCTCGGCGAGCCCGTCGGTCGCGACGACCCGTGTGATGTGGGGCCGCCCGTGCGTGAGGGTTCCGGTCTTGTCGAGCGCGACCGTCCGCACGCGTGCGAGCTGTTCGAGCACGCCCCCGCCTTTGACGATGACACCCGCGCGCGCCGAGCGTGACATGCCGGCGACGAACGCGACCGGCGCGGCGATGAGCAGCGGGCACGGGGTCGCGACGACGAGGACCTCGGCGAGTCGGCGCGGGTCACCGCTCACCCACCAGGCGACGAGCGCGATCGTGATCGCGACGAGCGTGAACGGCAGTGCGTAGCGGTCGGCGAGCCGCACCATGGGTGCGCGTGACGACTCGGCCTCGGCCACGAGCGTGAGGATGCGCTGGTACTGGGAGTCTGCGGCGAGCGCGGTCGCGCGGATGCGGATGACGCGGTCGCCGTTGACGGTTCCGGAGGCGATGTGGTCGTCGCGCACGTGCTCGACGGGAAGGGACTCCCCGGTCACGGACGACTCGTCGAGCACGGCGTCGTCGTCGAGCAGGGAGCCGTCGACGGGGACGACCTCGGCGGGCTTGATGAGCAGGGTGTCGCCCACGGCGACCTCGTCGACGGGGACGTCGGCGACGGTGCCGTCGGGCGCGAGCCGGTGAGCGGTGCGGGGTGCGCGGTCGAGGAGGGCGGTGAGCTCGCGCTTGGCGCGGCGCTCGGCGTAGTCCTCGAGGGCCTCGCCGCCCGTGAGCATGACGACGACGATGAGCGCGGCCCAGTGCTCGCCGACGGCGACGGCTGCGGAGATCGCGAGGACCGCGAGGATGTCGAGGCCGACGGCCCCGGCCCGCAGGGACTTCACCATGTCCCACGCCTGCGTGAGCGCCACCGTCATGGCCCAGGCCGTGATCACCCAGCGCGATGCGTCCTGGAGGTCGGCTGCGAGCAGCGCGAGGCCGAGGACGCCGACGACGAGCGTGGCGATGACCCAGGGGTAGGCGCGGAGGCGTTCCATGACACCAGTCCTACGCCTTACCGAGAATCATTTCCAGCAAGCGAAGGCTCGCCTCACTCGTCGTCGCCGTCGTGGACAACGTGCGGGTCGCGCCGTACGCGACCCGCACGCTGTCAGTACGTGAACGTCGCGACCCGGCCGTCGAGCTCGGCCGCCATGCGCGCGAGCTCGGCCACGGCCGAGCCCATCTGCTCGACGGTCCGCGACGAACGGGCGGCAGACTCCGCAACGCCGGTGATGTTGCGCGCGATCTCGGTCGAGCCCGTTGCGGCCTCGGTCACCGAGCGTGACATCTCGGTCGTCGTCGCGGTCTGCTCCTCGACGGCCGACGCGATCGTCAGCTGGTAGTCGTTAATCTGCGCGACGATCTGCGTGATCTCGCTGATCGCCGTGACCGCGCCATCCGTGTCGGCCTGGATGGCCTCGACGCGTCGGGCGATGTCCTCCGTGGCGCGCGCGGTCTCCTGCGCGAGCTCCTTGACCTCGCCGGCGACGACCGCGAAGCCCTTGCCGGCCTCGCCTGCGCGCGCGGCCTCGATGGTCGCGTTGAGGGCGAGCAGGTTGGTCTGCTCGGCGATCGAGGTGATGGCCCGCACGACGGCGCCGATCTCCTGCGAGGACGTGCCGAGGCGCGCGACGGTCTCGCTCGTCGTTCCCGCGACGTCGGTCGCGCGTGCGGCGACCTCCGCGGCGCGGGACGCGTTCTGTGCGATCTCGCGGATCGAGGCGCCCATCTGCTCGGCGCCTGCGGCCACGGTCTGGACGTTGCGGGAGACCTGGTCGGCTGCGGCCGCGACGACCCCGGCCTGCGTGGAGGTCTCGTCGGCGCCCTTGGCGACGTCGACTGCAGCGGTTCCGAGCTCCTCGGCCGCGCTTGCGACGGTCGCGGATGTCTCACCGACGCGAGCCAGGGTTCCGGCGATCGTGCCACGCGCGACGTTGAGGCGCTCCGCGGTGATGCCGAGCTCGTCACGACGGACGACGGGTGCGTCGACCGTGAGGTCGCCCGCGGACATCGCAAGGATGGAGCCTTCGAGGCTCTTGACGGAGCGGCTGACGGACGTGATGACCGAGCGGGACAGCAGGAGCACGACAGCAGCCGCCGCGATGATGACGACGATCGTGACGATGGTCGAGATGTCGGCGCGAGTCCGGGCCTTGTCAGCGATTCCGTCCATGTACGCGTCGATCTCGACGTGGGCGTCGTCGAGGGCCGCGACGTACTCGTCGATGACGGGCTGGACGTAGATCGTGTGGAGCTGCGTGAAGGAACCCTCGGCGCTGGATGCACCGTTGAGCAGGGGCATGAGTCGCGCGTCGCGGACCTCGACGAAGGCGGCAAAGGCCTCGGTGAAGCGCGTCCAGCTGGCGGAGGCACCGTTGAGCGATGCGCTGAGCTTGTCGATGTTGGCGGTGAGGATCGCGTCGTTCTCGCGCAGCTTGGCACCCCAGGTGTCGCGCTCTGAGGTGGGACCCGCGGCGGCCATCTGGGCGATGATCATGCGGCCCTTGAGCTGGTCCTGGTGCACGAGGTTGAGCGGGGCGCCGATGCTCGTGTTGACGGTGGTGATCTCGCTGGACGAGGCCGCGAGGATGTTGAGCAGGGCGAGCGCGAGGCCACCGATGACCAGGACGCCGGCGATGCCGGAGGCGGTGAGCATGAGCAGGCGACGGCGGATGCTCGCGCTCCTGCGGGTGCTGGTCGCGGGCGGCGTCGGCGTCGGCGTCGAGCCGGTTTCGTCGTCGTGGGGCGGGAAGCTGGGCGAAGCCAGGTCCACCTCTGGGGTCGTCATCGTCATCTGATCGTCCTTGACTCGGGCTGAGCGGCCACCAGTCCCTTGCGGCAGCTGCGCTTCTGGCCGTCCCATCGGCTGGCGGTGACGGAATGTGAGGGGAAACACCAGGGGGCGTGGGCGCGGACGTGCGGGTGCGCTCGGAGGTGGGTCGCGGGGCTGGCGTCGGCGAGGGTCGGGGCCAGTGGTCCCACGTGTGGGGCGCGTTGGGGTGATGGGGTGGGTATGGCAGGGACAAGGCGACGGGCCTGTCACTCGTCGTGGAAAGGTCGTCATGGACGCGGTCCTCACTCTCCTCGTGGAGCAGCCGGTTCTCCTTCTTGTCGGGCTCGTCGGTGTGGGTGCGGCGATCGGTCATGTGCAGGTGCGCGGTGTGGCGCTCGGTGCGGCTGCCGTCTTGTTCTGCGCGCTGTTGTTGGGTGCGTGGGGGGCGTCGCGGGCGATCGAGCTTGAGGTGCCGCACGCGTTTGGCACGTTTGGTCTCACGCTCTTCACGTTCACGGTCGGGATCGTCTCGGGTGCGGAGTTCTTTGCGTCGTTGCGGCGCAGCCTCACGGTGGTCGGCGCGATGATCGGTGTCGTTGCGGTGGGCGCGGGCGTGGCGGTGGGCCTGGGCAAGGTGCTGGGGCTGTCGTCGGCGACGGTTGCGGGAACGTTTGCGGGTGCGCTGACGAACACGCCCGCGCTTGCGGCTGCGCGTGATGCAGCGGGCGATGCGTCGGCTCCGACGGTCGGGTACGCGGTTGCGTACGTGTTCGGTGTCATCGGCATGCTTGTCATCGCGCAGCTGGTGCTGCGTGGGCGCGGCTCGGACGTGGACGCGCCGCCCGAGATCGTTGAGCGGCCGGTGCGGGTCGAGTTCGCGAGCGGGCAGTCGTTGCGTGAGCTCACGGAGCTCTACGGCGAGTCGATCGTGTTCTCGCGGTTGCGCCGGGGTGCCGAGGACGCGGCGCCGCGGGCGGCGCTGGACGACGACGTGCTCGAGGTCGGCGACGTCGTCACGGTCGTCGGTCCTGAGCGGCAGGTCGATGAGATTGCCGCGGCGCTCGGGCACGTGTCGTCGCACATGCTGCGCCAGGACGGACGTGTCGTCGCGATGCGCCGCATCACGGTCTCGAGCACGCGGATCGCGGGCCGCACGCTCGAGGAGCTCGAGCTGCACTCGCGCTTCGGCGCCGCGGTGACGCGGCTGCGACGCGGGGATGTCGATGCGGTGGCGAACTCGCGGACGGTTCTGCAGCTGGGGGATCGGGTGCGCGTCGTGGCGCCGCGCGGTCACATGGCTGAGATCACGAAGATCCTGGGGGACTCGACGCGCGGGTTCTCGGACATCAACCCGGGGGTGCTCGGTATCGGTCTGGCCCTCGGGGTGCTGCTGGGGCTCGTCGTCCTGCCGATCCCCGGGGTGCACGTGACGATCGGCGCGGCGGCCGGGACGCTCGTCGTGGGTCTCGTGCTTGGTCGGTTGGGCAGGGTGGGGCCGTTGTCGACGTCGATGTCGTTCTCGGCTGCTCAGGCGTTGAGCGAGCTGGGCCTGCTCATCTTCCTTGCGCAGGCGGGGCTCGTTGCTGGCGGCCAGGTTGCGCCGGCGTTTGCGTCGGGTGAGTGGTTGCGCATCGTCGTGCTGGGGGCGGCGGTGACGTTGACCGTGGGCCTGGGGCTGTGGGTGGTGTTGCGCAGGGTGTGCCGTGTGGGCGCGACGACGACGTCGGGGATGATCGCCGGAACTCAGACGCAGCCCGCGGTTCTGGCGTTTGCGAACCAGCGCACGGGCTTTGATCCTCGGATCGCGCTCGGGTATGCGCTCGTGTACCCGGCGGCGATGATCGTGAAGATCGTGGCGGGCGGGATCCTCGGCTCCCTGTGAAGATTGCCCATTGGGCAATGTTGCACAGTGGGCAACTGCATGCCTAGGGTGACCCGGTGACTGCTTCGTTGCGCGACCTCAAGAAGGCCGCGACCGCGCACGACCTCGCCGCGACGGCGCTCGCCCTCGTGCGTGAACGCGGCTACGACGCCGTGACGATCGACCAGATCGCTGAGCGCGCAGGCTATTCGCGCCGCACGTTCGCCAACCACTTCGGTGGCAAGGCCGAGGCCGTCGTCGACGGCTTCCTTGAGCGGGTGCGACCCGAGGCGATCGATGAGACGAGCGCACCGCACTCCTTCAGCGACCTCGTCGACGGGACCGAGGCGTTCATCAGCGCGCTGTGCGAAGGCCCCGCCCTCGACGACATCCGCGACTTCGTCGTCATCGCCCGCGAACACCCCGTCGTCGAGTCCACCGCGCACGCCCGCATGCAGGCGTTCCGCGGCTCCGCGACGCTGCAGCTGCTTGCGCACCGCTTCGGAGAGACGCGATCGACTCTCTACATCTCGGCCGTCGTCGGACTGCTCGGAGGAGCCCTGCACGTCCTGCACGACGAGCTCGGCGAACCGTGCGGGCCGCCTGATCTCACCCCGCGCGTCCGCGCACGGCTGCGCGACCTCATCACCGAGGCGTTTGGCTACCTCCGGCACGGCTTCGTGCCCGGCCCCCGCGCAGAGGCGGACCCGGCGCCCTAGCGACCCCGCCCCTAGCGACCCCGCCTCCCTGGCGGTCCCGCCTCACCCCAGAACCTCTCCGCCCAGTCAGACCCGCTCCGCCCCGCACGACCGTCTCCGCCCAGCACGCATTCACAGGACAGGATCCCCGTGCATCAGCTCTCCGTCTTCTCACTGAAGAACCGCGCACTCATCGCGCTCGTCACGGTGGTCGTCGCCGTCTTCGGCGCGCTCGCCTTCACGTCGCTCAAGCAAGAGCTCATCCCCTCGATCGAGGTTCCGCAGCTTGCGGTCATGACGGTCCACCCCGGTGCGTCGGCCGAGGTCGTCGCGAGCGACGTCACCGCCCCGCTCGAGAAGGCGTTGCAGACGGTCCCGGGCCTGCTCGGCACGACGTCGACGTCGTCGACGGGTGTCTCGGTCGTCCTCGCCGAGTTCGAGTTCGGGACGGACACCGCCAAGGTCGAGCAGAAGATGACGCAGGCGATCAGCCGCATCCGCTCGTTCTTGCCTGAGAACACGGATCCGTCTGTCATCGCGATCAGCCTGGACGACTTCCCCGTCATCCAGGTCGCGGTCTCCGCCAACAACACGGCGTCGCTCGCGGGCGTCCTCGCTGACTCGGTCGTCCCGCAGCTCGAGCGCCTCGAGGGCGTCGCGTCGGCGTCGATCGTCGGCGCGCCTGGCCCGCGGGTGTCGATCACACCGCGTGCGCAGGACATGGCGGCCTACGGCGTGGGACCGCAGCAGATCGGCGCGCTGCTCATGCAGAACGGTGTGCTCATGCCTGCGGGCACGATCGTCGAGAGCACCAAGGAGATGGCGGTCCAGGTCGGCTCGCGCCTCACGTCGGTCGAGGACATCGCGGCCCTGCCGATCGTGCTCGGCCCGGGCTCGGGCGAGACCACGCTCGCGGACGTCGCTGACGTCGAGATGACGACGGACCCCACGTCGTCGTACTCGCTCGTCAACGGCAAGAAGGCGCTCACGCTCTCGGTGACGAAGCTGCCCGACGCCAACACGGTTGATGTCTCACAGGCTGTGCGTGACGCCCTGCCTGCCCTCGAGGCCACGATTGCGGGCGCGTCGTTCAGCGTGCTCGTCGACCAGGCGCCCTTCATCGAGGAGTCGATCAGCGGGCTCGCGACCGAGGGTCTGCTCGGCCTCGTCATGGCGATCATCGTCATTCTCGGGTTTCTGCGCTCGGGCCGCGCGACGCTCGTCACGGCGGTCTCGATCCCGGTGTCGCTCCTCATCGCGTTCGTCGGCATGCAGGCGGCGGGCTACACGCTGAACATTCTCTCGCTCGGTGGTCTGACGATCGCGATCGGGCGCATCGTCGACGACTCGATCGTCGTCATCGAGAACGTCGAACGCCATATGCGGTACGGCAAGTCGAGGCGGGCGACGATCGTCGACGCGGTGCGCGAGGTGGGCGGCGCCATCACGGCTTCGACCGTGACGACGGTTGCGGTGTTCGTGCCGATCGCGCTCGTGGGCGGCATGGCGGGCGTGCTCTTCCGTCCGTTCGCGTTCACGGTCGCGATCGCGATGGGTGCCTCGCTCCTCGTCTCGCTCACGATCGTTCCGGTGCTCGCGTTCTGGTTCCTCAAGTGGCGTGGTCACGGCGCAGCCGTGACGAGCGACGCTGTGACGAGCGACGCCGACGCGACCGTCGTCGACCCGGCTGCAGCCGGGACGGCGGCGACCGAGACCGCAGGGAACGCGGCCGAGCCCGCCAACGAGTTCGAGGACGAGGACGCGGGCGCGATCCAGCGCGTCTACGGTCGCCTGCTCGACAAGGTGCTCGCGCACCGGTGGATCACGGTTGGCGCGGCGGTTCTCGTCCTCATGGGGACCGTTGCTCTCACCCCCCTGCTCAAGACGAGCTTCCTCGGCGACATGGCGCAGAACTCGCTCGGCATCACGCAGCAGGTCAAGCCCGGCACGAGCCTTGACGCGCAGCTGAAGACGGCGCAGCAGGTCGGCAACGCGCTGCGTCAGGTCAAGGGTGTCGAGCTCGTGGCGGCGACAGTAGGCCAGACCGACCAGAGCATGCTGCTCGGCGGTGGTGGCGGTATCTCGTACTCGCTGACGACGGCCGCTGACGGCGACCAGGAACGCATCGAGGCCGACGTGCGTGCGGCTGTCGTGGCGATCGTCGACGAGGACGACGTGACGATCTCGCCGTTCGCGGGCATGGGCATGTCGAACGATGTCGAGATCGCTGTGTCGGGGACGGATGCGCAGCTCGTGGCGAAGGGCACGGAGGCGATTGCTGAGGCGATGCGTCCGCTCGACGGAGCCCGTCAGGTCTCGACGACGCTCGCGGCGGCTCGTCCGACGGTCTCGGTGGTCATCGACCGCACTAAGGCCGCGATGGCAGGGCTGACGGAGTCAGCGTTGTCGCAGGCGATCGGCGGCATGATCACCCCGCAGCAGGTGGGTGCGGTGACGTTCGACGGCTCGTCGATCGACGTCTTCCTCACGCCTGAGGAGCCGGCAGGGTCGGTCGAGGCGATTCGTCAGCTGCCGCTCGGTGAGGGCTTCACGGTCGGTGACGTGGCCACGGTCGAGGTGGTGGACGGGCCGGTCGCGATCACGACGGCGAACGGTGTGCGCAACCAGCTCGTCAAGGTGACGCCGCAGTCGGACGACCTGGGCCAGGTGGCTTCGGTCGTGCAGGAGGCGCTCGACGGCGTCGACCTGCCTGACGGTGTGACAGCGGAGCTCGGTGGGGTGACAGCTGAGCAGTCGAAGGCCTTCGCTCAGCTGGGTCTGGCGATGCTCGCTGCGATCCTCATCGTCTACGTCGTCATGGTGGCGACGTTCCGGTCGCTCCTGCACCCGCTGCTGCTGCTCGTCTCGGTTCCGTTCGCGGCGACCGGTGCGATCCTGCTGCAGGTGGCGACGCAGATCCCGCTGGGTGTTCCGTCGCTCATCGGTGTGCTCATGCTCATCGGCATCGTCGTGACCAACGCGATCGTGCTCATCGACCTCGTCAAGCAGTACCGAGATCGTGGCAGGTCGATGACCGACGCACTGCGCCTGGGTGCGATCCACCGTGTTCGACCGATCCTCATGACGGCTGCGGCGACGATCCTCGCGCTCACGCCGATGGCGATCGGGGTGACCGGCCACGGTGGATTTATCTCCCAGCCGCTTGCGATCGTCGTTATTGGTGGTTTGCTGTCGTCGACGCTCATGACGCTCGTCGTCCTGCCGGCGGTCTATCACCTGGTCGAATCGATCGGGAAGCGCGGACAGACGCGCGTTCTCGAGGACTGAGAGGGGCTCAGATGCACCCGTTCGTGCTCATCGCGACGCGCGCCGAGGACGAGATCGCCGATGTGGAGCACGCGGCGTACCTCGAGCTCGGTGGGCTCGCGCCGCACGAGCTCGTTCGGGTGCGTCTTGAGCAGGGGCCGATGCCCGAGCTCGATCTTGCTGCTGTCTCGGGCGTGATCGTCGCGGGCAGCCCGTTCACGTCGTCGGTTCCGGCGGGCTCGAAGAGTGCGACGCAGGTGCGGGTCGAGGCAGAGATCTCGGCGCTGCTCGACGAGGTGCTCGCGCGTGACGTGCCGTACCTGGGTGCGTGCTACGGCGTCGGGACGCTCGGAACCAAGATCGGCGCGATCGTCGGCCCAGAGTTCGGGGAGCCTGCGGGAACGATCGACGTCGCGCTGACGGACGAGGGTCGGGCGGACCCGCTCCTTGCGGGCCTGCCGGACGTCTTCGCGGCGTACGTCGGGCACAAGGAGGCCGTGACGTCGCTCCCGCCCCACGCGGTGCTGCTCGCGACGGGCACCGCGTGCCCCGTGCAGATGTTCCGGGTGGGGCGGGCGGCGTACGCCACGCAGTTTCACCCGGAGCTCACGCGTGACGCGTACGTGCAGCGCCTCGAGGCGTACGCGGGCCACGGCTACTACGCGCCCGACGAGGCCGAGGCGGTTCTTGCGACGGCCCGGGCGAGCGACGCTCCGGAGCCGCCGCGCATCTTGCGGCGCTTCGTCGAGCTCTTCGCGCGCTAGCTAGCGCGTCGCCCCCGATGGCGAGCGCTCTCGCCGCGCGGGACGATCAGTCCATGACACCGGTCGACGAGCCTCGCGCCCCCCGCCGCTCTCCGCTGACCGTCGCACGCGCGACGGTCAGAGCGTTTCTTGCGGACCGCGGGACGGATGTCGCGGCTGCGTTGACGTTCTACGCGGTGCTTGCGATCGCGCCTGCGGCGGCGGCTCTGCTGTCGATCGTCGGCCTTGTCGAGAACCGGCAGTCCGTCGTCGACGAGATCATGGGGGTGCTGCGCGAGGTGGCGTCGCCCGAGGTCGTCGAGACGGTGGGCGGTATCCTCACGCGTCTGGCCGAGAGCGGAGGGGCGGGGCTCGCCTTCGTCGTCGGTCTTGTCGTCGCGCTCTGGTCGGCCTCGGCGTTCGTCACGGCGTTCTCACGAGCGATGAATACCGTGCACGGTGTTGAGGAGGGGCGGCCCGTGTGGGTGCTGCGGCCGCTCATGGCGGCGCTCACGGTCGTGCTCGTGCTCGTGGCTGCGATCGTCGCTGTGCTGCTCGTCGTCTCGAGCGACGTGGCGCGGGCGTTGGGTGAGCCGATCGGGCTGAGCGACACGTTCGTCACGCTGTTCGCCTGGGGTCGCTGGCCGCTCGTCCTTGTCGCGCTCGTGCTGCTCGTCTCGTTGCTCTACCACTGGACGCCGAACGTGCGGCCGGGACGGTTCCGGCTCCTGTCGGCGGGGGCGGCGGTGGCGATCGGGGTCATCCTCGTCGCGAGCTGGGGCTTCGGCTTCTACGTGAGCAACTTCGGGAGCTACGACCGCACGTACGGGGCGCTCGCGAGCGTCGTCGTCGTGCTCGTGTGGCTGTGGATCTGCTCGATGATCCTCGTCCTGGGGGCAGAGCTTGATCACGAGCTGCTGCGGGGCCGCCAGCTGCGGGCGGGCATGCATGCGTCGGAGCGTGCGCTCCTGCCCGTGCGCTCGACCGCTGGCATCGAGAAGCGGGCGCGTGCCTCGGCGAAGGCAGCCGAGCGTGACGAGGCCGTGCGGCGTGCGGCGCTTGCGACCTTGGTCACCGCGGATGGGACGCACACAGGTCCAGCGTCCGCTGGCCGATAGGCTGACGCGCAGCGTGGGCCTGTCGCGGGCCCGCTATGAAAGGAAGGACGGCAGGTGACGATTCCCAACATCATCACCGTGGTCCGCCTCGTCGTCCTCACCCCGCTGTTCGTCGTGCTCGCTGTGACGGGTCAGACGGGTGCGGCGATCGTGACCCTCATCGGGCTCGGCATCACGGACTGGGCCGACGGCTTCATCGCCCGGCGCTTCGACATGGCGAGCGAGCTTGGCAAGACCCTGGACCCCCTCGCGGACCGGCTGGGGATGCTTGCGGTCATCATCACACTCACTGCGCTGGGTGAGCTTCGCCTGTGGATGCTCGGGCTCGTCGTGCTGCCTGACGTCATTCTCATCTGTGGGTCGCTGTTCCTCATGGCGACCAAGCGCTGGCCCTTGCCTGACCTCGAGGTGTCGTTCCTGGGCAAGGCGCGCACGGCTGCGCTCATGACGGGACTTCCGCTGTTGTTGCTGGCCTCGGGCACGGACGGCGTGCTGTGGCATGTCGCGTTCGGTCTGACGGTGGCGGGGTGCGTGGGCCATGCGGTCGCGGCGACCGCCTATGCGGTGCGGGCGTGGCAGCTCGTCTACGGGCCTGGGCGCGCCTCTTCTGAGGCTCAAGGTCCCAGTCGTCTCGTCTGAACATCTGGTGCACGGGGAGCGTCGGATGCGTGTTGTTTCCGCATCGTTATAAAGAGGTTCTCGATCCGACTCGCACAAGAGGCCCTCAGTCCCCTATGCTGACGTGGTAGTTGCTGTGCTTTGCTCGTCTCGCTGCGATGGAATCATCGCGTTCCGGCTTCAGGAGTGGACGAAGAACACCGCGACGGAGCGGTCCTCGAAAGACGAGGACCGTCCGAGCACTCTGAAGGAGTACGGAATGTCTGTTGGAACCGTGAAGTGGTTCAACTCGGAAAAGGGCTACGGCTTCATCGCCCCCGAGGACGGTAGCGCCGACGTGTTCGCGCACTACTCGGCCATCCAGTCGAGCGGCTACCGCTCGCTCGAGGAGAACCAGCGCGTCGAGTTCGACGTCACGCAGGGCCCGAAGGGCCCGCAGGCGGAGAACATCCGCCCCATCTGATCTCGCACAGCGCGTAGATCTTCGAACGCCCCGCTCCCCTCACGGGGGGCGGGGCGTTCTGCATGCCCGGGGGGCGTGTCGTTGACGCCCGGTGGGGCCCGCCGTCAGGCGCGGGGATTGCCCTGCTGGCCGTCGCCGGGCGTGGCCGGTTCGTCGAGGTCGATGTCGGTGACGGCCTCGACGACGGTCTCGACGGCATCTTCGACGGCGTCCTGCGCGGTGCGGTTGGCGGCGCGGACGCGCGTGATGCGCAGGAGGCGTGCGGCGACGAACCAGAGGACGAGGGCGCCGATGACGACGAGCACGAGCGTCGAGAGGACGCCGCTCCACCTCTCGAGCACGGGGCGGATCGCAGGCCCGGCGACGTAGCCGATGCCGATCCAGATCGCGTTCCACAGCCCGGAGCCGGCGAAGGTATACCACGTGAAGCGGCCGATGGGCATGCGTTCGATCCCGGCGGGGATCGAGATGAAGGAGCGCACAAGAGGTACGCAGCGCCCGACGAAGACCGCGGTTCCGCCCCACCGGCTGAAGAAGGCCTCGGCGCGGTCGAAGTCCTCGTGCTCCATGAGAGGAATCGCGCCGACGATCGCGCGCGTGCGGTTGCGTCCGAACGCGTAGCCGATGCCGTACCAGGCCCAGGCGCCGATGAGGGCGCCGGCGGTGGCCATGGACCAGGCGAGCCAGACGTTCATGCGGCCCTCGTAGGCGAGGAATCCGGCGCCGGGCAGCACTGCCTCGGACGGGATCGGGGGCACGAACGTCTCGACGAGGACGGCGATGCCGACACCGATCTCGCCGAGGGTTTCCATGAGACCGAGCACCCAGCCGATGAAGCCGTCGTAGCCGGCGGCGGGATGGGTCTCGGTCGTGAGCAGGGCGGTGCGGATGGGGTTCATGGCTCCGTGCTTCAGCGAGAGGGGTGGCCAGGTGGAAGCGGCCTTCCTGAACCTACCCGGGTGGCGGGCCGCGGTGGGCGAGCGCGTGGGGAGGTGTCGTAGGGAAACGCTGCGCGTGGCCGTGCTGCGCGGTGTGGTCGGCGTGCTCAGCTGCGCTGGGGTGAGAGGGTGCGCGCGAGGGCGTCGGGTGCGGTGAGTGGCAGGGAGCAGGTGGTGCCGCGGCAGACGTATGCGGTGGGCGTGCCGTTGACGGGCAGGCGGTCGGCGTGGGCGGGGATCGCGACTTTGGGAGCCGAGGCATCGTGGGGTGCGACGAGTGTTGCGACGACGCCGGGGGCGGTCGACGACCAGACGATGCGTGCAAGCTCGTCGTCCGGGGTCGCGCCTGCCAGGACGACGCACTGGGGTCCGTCGACGAGGGCCTCGGCGACGGCGAGGCCCCAGCCTGCGGCGCGGGGCGCACCGTGGGCGAGTGCGCGGTAGGGGGCGAGCGCGGTGTGTGCGGCGGCGAGCTGACGGTGGTCGCCGCTGAGTGCTGCGAGACGGAGGAGCGCACCGGCGGCCGCGGAGCGGCCCGACGGCGAGGAGCCGTCGGTGGGATCCCCGGGCCGGACGACGAGTGCTGGGCCTGTGCCCGCGGGTGGCGCGTCGTAGTAGGCGTCGCCGTCGACGAAGCGGTCGAGCATGCGGTTGACGATCTGGTGTGCGACGTCGTACCAGTGGGGGTCGCCTGTCGCGGCGTGGAGCTGGAGGAGCCCGTCGGCAAGCAGGCCGTGGTCCTCGAGGGTGCCTTCGACTGGGCTCACGCGGTCGCCGAGGCTCGTGCGGTGCAGCGTCCCGTCGGTGAGGTGGCGCCCGACGACGGTGTGCGCGACGCGCGTCGCAAGCTCGACGAGATGGGGTGCGTCGAGTGTCCGACCTGCCTCCGCAAGGGCGCCGAGGGTGAGGCCGTTCCAGCCGGCGACGACCTTGTCGTCGCGGGCGGGCGCTGTGCGCGTCGCGCGAACCTCGTGGAGCCGAGTGCGGATGTGTGCCCAGCGTTCGCCGTCGGACGAGGCAGCGGGTGCTGCGAGCACGTGGGGTGCGAGGCGCAGGACGCTCGTGCCGTGCTCGAACGTGCCTGCGTCGGTGACGGAGCAGATGTCAGCGACCCACGCCGCGTCGTCGGCCCCGAGGGCGTCGGTGAGCTGTGCGGGAGTCCACACGTAGAAGGTGCCCTCGGCGCCGTCCGTGTCAGCGTCGAGGGAGGTCGCGAATCCTGTGGGGGTGAGCATGTCGTGTTCGAGGAAGGTGGCGAGGCGCAGCGCCGTCGTCCGCACCCAGGGTTCACCGGTTGCGCGCCAGAGTCCTGTGAGGACGGCGAGGAGTTGGGCGTTGTCGGTGAGCATCTTCTCGAAGTGGGGGACGGTCCACGTCGCGTCGACGCAGTAGCGTGCGTACCCGCCGCCGAGCTGGTCGTGCAGTCCGCCGCTCGTCATGGCGAGGACGGTGCGCTGGACGACAGCGAGTGCGCGAGCGTCACCCGTGCGGCCGTGATGGCGCAGCAGGTGCAGGAGGTTCGCCGATGGTGGGAACTTCGGGGCTCCGCCGAAGCCGCCGTGGACACGGTCCTCTGCTGCGATGAGGTGCTCGACGGCGGCTGCGAGGTCGTCGGGCCCGGGCGCGATCGCCGTGCGACGGGCGCCGGGCATCGCGCCGGTGCTCGGGATCTCGGTGGCCGCGACTGCGAGCGGGTCGAGGCCGCTCGGTGCGCCCTGGGTGTCCTGTGCGGGCGTGGGGCTGGCGGTCGACGTGCTGCGCAGGTGTGCAGCGAGTGCGTCAGCCTGGCGTTCGATCGCGTCGCGTTGGCCATGCCAGGCTGCCTGGACGCCGTCGAGGAGCTGGCGGAACGAGGGGTGGCCGCCGACGGGCTCGGGTGGGTAATAGGTGCCGGCGAGGAAGGGACGTCCGTCAGGCGTGAGGAGGGCGGTCAGTGGCCAGCCGCCGTGCCCGGTGAGGGCGAGGAGCGCGGCCATGTGGACGGCGTCGACGTCGGGGCGCTCCTCGCGGTCGACCTTGATGCTCACGAACCCCGCGTTGAGCATTGCGCCGACCTCGGGGTCGGAGAAGGACTCGCGTGCCATGACGTGGCACCAGTGGCAGGCGGCGTAACCGATCGAGAGCAGGACGGGGACGTCGCGCTCGCGGGCCTCGGCGAATGCCTCGTCCGACCACTCGTGCCAGTCGACGGGATTCTCCGCGTGCTGGCGCAGGTAAGGAGAGAGCGCGTGGGCGAGGCGGTTCGACACGATGACTCCGAGGGCGCGACGGCAGGGACGACTCCAGCAAAGCACGAACCCCGGACGCTGCAGCGGCGAGCGGTCACTGTCTCGGCGTGGGCGGAGGTCGGGGGTGGACCGGTGTGATGACGGGGCGTCGTCAGCTGAGGACGGAGCGGATCTCGCGGGTCTCGAAGGAGGCCGTGGTGTGGGTTGTGGAGCCTGTGCCGGTGATGGGGCGCCAGGTGTCGGCTCCGGTGATGCGGAAGCGGCCTTCCCAGGTGGTGGTGAGCGTGATCCGGTACTCGCCGACCTTCTTGTAGACGTGCGTGATGGTGTCGTCGGGGAAGGAGGCGCCGGGCGCTTTCGACGTGATCGCTGCGGTGCCGTCGCCCGGGTCCCACGTGAAGGTGGTGGGGGTGAGTTCGAGCTCGACGTCGGTGCCTAGGACTGTGGTCGTGAGGGTCTCGGGCTCAGCGTCGGTGTAGTAGGTCATGGGGAGCTGGACGGGGAACCAGTCGGTGACCGGTGCGATCTGAGCGCGCTTGGCGGGGATCTTCAGGGTCTTGAGCTCGCGGGCGACGGCGTCGGCGATGGGGTCGTCCGAGGTGAGGGTGCCGTCGTCGACGGGTACGCACGGCGGTGTGACGAGGCGCCAGGGACCCCATTTGTTGGTCGCTGGATCGAGGGTGCGGGCAAGGGTGGGCCAGACGAACGCCGTGCCGTCGGGGCAGGTGATCTCGTAGAGGTCGATGTCTTGGGCGCCTGCGCACCATGCGGTAAGGACCGGGTGAGCGTCGGGCACGGTGACGCAGTTCTCCGCGATCCACCGTGTGTACTGCGTCCTTCCGGGATCTGTTGAAGGCGGGAGAGGAACGGCGGGTGCCGCATCGCGGGTCGGCTCGGTGCCGACGGCGTCGTTGTTGGTGCGGCTCGTGATGATAGAAGGCTCCGAAGGACCAGTTGGCCCAACCCCGTAGGCGGCCGAGGGGTAGCACCCGATGAGTGCGAGGATGAGCGGTAGTGCGAGTCTCAGTCTCGTGAGCGGTCCCGCCTGTGAAGCGCTCGGGGCGTTCTCTATCACTCCTGCTCCGTCGAGGCTGAAATGCCGTTGATGCGCCAGTTGGGCCCTACGCGGACGAGCTCGATATAGGCAACTGACGACAGCGGCTCCGTCGTATGTGAGTCCTCTGGATTTGGGTACTCGTAGGTGATGGGCGCTTGTGTGTACTCGACGCGCCATACGAACCGGCCTTCGTGCGAGCTCTTCAGTTCCTCTGAGAGAGGGAAGCGGAACCCCCCGCCGGTCGCCACAATGCTCTGAGTCTTGAAGTTGTCGATGTCCTCAATGAGGTTGGCACACGATTTACAGTCTTCGGTCGAGAGTTCCTTGAGTTGGGTGGACTCGCCGGTGTGGAGGCCGCTGGTGTAGGCGGCGAAGAACCGTTCGACGACGTCCCAGGTCACTTCAGCGGGGATCTTCGGATTCACATTCGAACGCGCAGGGGTCGACGGTTCTGCCGCCGCGGTTGTCGTCGGCGTTGCCTGCGGAGGCGCAGTGGTGGTGGGGTGCGTGGTGGTCGGCGGTGGTGTGGGTGAGCTGTCGGCTGGCGTGCTGCAGCCGGCGAGGGTGAGCGCCAGTACTCCGAGCGCGGCTGCGCCAAGCCGGGGCAGGTGTCGTTGGTGTGCTGAATGTGCCATGTTGGTCCTCCTGTCGGGTTCTGCCGTCGAACATAGAGCTCGGGTCAGTTGCCCGCATCTGCGGGTGCCGGCCTGTGGACAACCTGCCAGGGTCCTCGCCACCCCACGCGACTACGGTGCCCAAGAGAGTCGCGGTGGGCGGAGGGCCTGGGGTGGGGGTTCGCCTCCGGTCGCGGCGGCTGCCGTCTCGTCATATCGTGTGCCCGACGAGCGTCGGCGAGGGTCGGGGGACGACATGGCACGGTCACGAGTGGTCGCAGCTCTGGCGGCGATGGCGGTCGGAGTGGCATTGAGTGGGGCCGCGCCCGCGGCGGCCGCTCCACTTCCGAGCGTGGCTCCGCTTCCGACGTCCGTTTCGACGACGCGGGTCGCCGCGTCGGCGTACTCGGACGGGCTCCTGCGGCGTTCGGCGACGGTCGCGGATGCGAGCACGTCGACCTCGCCGAGTGCTGCGCAGCGGGTGACGCGGATCGTGGCGACGCAGGACGTCGTCGGGCGGCGCCTGCGAGCGACCGTGACGTATGCCGCGGCGCCGACGGCGACTGCCGGGTCCTTGGTCGCGGTCGTCTTCGGGGAATGGGCTGGTACGTCGTGCACGCCGCAGGTGGTGCTCGCGGCGAGTGCGCAGCCCAGGGGCGCAACATCGGGCCAGTTCGTGACAGCGAGCGGAACGCTGGGCGGCACGTTCAGTGTGGCGCGAGGTGGTAGCGGCGCAACGCTGACGCTGACGTCGTCGGCCGCAGCGACGTTCCGGAACTCGAACCTCGAATGTGTGTTCGCGACGGTGGGTTCCACGGTCGACGGGTCGCCCTACCAGAGCTTCTATGCCGAGGACCTCGCCGAGACGTACAAGCCCAAGCTCGCGGTCACCGGCGGCGAGCCCGTGCAGGGCGCGCGCGCAGGCAAGTGGACGACGCTGCGGCTTGAAGTGCGCAACAGCGGGCGCGGACCGGCAAAGAACGTGAAGATCCGAGCCAAGGGCTCGGGTATGACGATCAAGAAGGCGAGCCGAAAGCTCGGCACGATCGACGCTCGATCGAGTGAGTACGGCGTGATCTACAAGGTGAAGCTCAAGGGCGCGAAGTCCCGCAAGCTGACGTTCACTGTGACCGCCAGCGGCGGGTACAAGACGACGAAGTCATTCACGATCGCGCGTGAGCCGGCGCCCAAGAAGTATCGGTCGCTCTCTGGGCGATACTTCTGGGGGTTCCAGCCGACAAGCATGAGCTCCTCGTCGGGCTGGGACAACACGACGATGCACTTCCTCAACAAGAAGTGGGTGTACATCGGTGACGAGAAGGGGCGCACGCCGACGTGCCGCAAGACGACGAAGACTTGCAAGCGCTACACCTATGACGCGCGACGCGGTGTCGCGAAGATCGGCTTGCAGAAGTTCAAGGTGACGACGAAGGGCTTCTCGTACCGGGTGGCGAAGGGCGAGCAGAAGTCGAGCTTCTCACCGGCAACGCTCGCGAAGAAGGGCACGCGCATCAAGGCTGACCTTGTGCACCAGGACTGGTCCGGCTTCTGCATGATCAGCTGCACCTCGTGGACCGAGCGCCTCACGCTCTCAAAGAACGGGCGCTTCGTGTGGGCACGAACGTCGATCGGCAGCTGGCCGGGAATCGGGTCGTCATGGTCGTCGGCTCCGCCGGACAAGCGTGGCACGTACAGGGTCGTGAAGAAGGGCGTCGCAGAACTGCGATACGCGAACGGCAAGAAGAAGCGATTCACGATCGCAATCGATCACGACATCCGCGGGAAGGCGTCGCCGGCCGGCGCCGGAGTCCTGCTGGGGACGAAGAACTTCTACTACCAGGACTGAGGCGGGACCGCTTTTGAGCGGTCGGGTCCGGGCGGTTTGCAGTGTCGCCGCTTGTGGGGTGGTGGTCGGGCTCGGTCAGCCGGCCGGCGTGGGCGCGGGGACCGCTCCGATGGCCTGGCCAAGGAGATCGCCTATGAACTCACCGATCGCGGGCCCGTAGTTGACGAGGAGCACGAAGCCGAGGAACGCGACGAGCATCCGAAGAATCGTGCTGAATGCGGACCGCGCCGAGCGCCGCGTAGCGCCGCGCGATCCTGACTGCGACGGGCGCGCTGTCTGCGTTCTCTGCTGCGCCCGGGGCCGATGAGTTCGCACCCTCGCCTCGTACGAATGGTGGTCCCGCCTGACTTGGATAGCGACGTCGACAACGTCAAACGGGTTCAGGCGGGCGGGCAGGTCCAGCAGCCACGGCCCAAGGTGTTCGCGGCCCATCACGATGATCGGCCCCGCCTGGGCGGGCGCGGTGTCGTGAGAAGCGAGGGCCATAACTCCGCGCACGGCCGATCGCTGCTCGGGCCGAAGCAGTGCGGTCACGTCAGCCGCCTGGCGCGCGATACCGTCGCACTCCTTGGCTTTGCTGTATCCGCCGCAGCGGAGGACGCCGTCCGTCACCGTGACCTCGCCGCTCCAGTTCTTCGTATCGATAATGACGACACCGCCCGGCCCGATCGCAACATGATCGATGTTGGCCTTCTGGCGTCCCGGCCAGCGGATGTCGTGGAGAAGGAGCCAGCCGTAACGCTCGAGCGCACCTAGCGTCTGCGCCACGAGACGCTCCCCCTCAGCGCCTTGCGACCAGTTCTTCTGCGTCCGCAACGCTCGCTGGAGCTCGGCCTCGGCCGCGCTGTCTGTCGCCCCTGCGATCTCACGCTCACGCCGTAGCCGTCGGGCGCGAAGCGCTGCACGCGACGCGACCTCCTCGGCCCCTTCGCCCGGCCCGCGATGCTCGGTCACGGAATATGAATCGGCACAATCGCGCGCCGACATGAGCCGGAGGCCAACGGAGCCCGGTCAGCTGGCTCCCACAAAGTCCTCGTAGCGGTCTGCAAGGTACGCGCGATTGGGCCGATCAGCTGCACGCTTGGGAACGACGAGTGTCCTGCCATGCATCTCTTGCAGGCCGTGCGTAAGCATTGGACCGTCCGAGTCCTCGAGTACCCAGGGACTTACCTTCACTACATAGTCGGGCGTGATGCCGAGCATGTTGCGGTCAAAGGCGACATGGTGGATCTTGCACAGCGCCATGCCATTGTCGGTCGTCGGCACGCCCCGCTCGTCTGAGTCCGGCAGGATGTGGGCTGCATCGAGGAGCGCTCCGTACTTGAGCTGGCAAACGGCACAACGCGAGGAGTAGGCGACCATGACTCGCGTCCGAAACGCCGGCTGGTGCAAGCGTTGGCGAGCGAGCCTCATCGCATACTCCTTCTGCGTCTCCGACATCGCGACCGGGTCGGCGAGCAACGTCAGCGACTCGTCGAATGCGATGAGAAACGTCCGGGTGGCGCGGTCATCGCCCACGACAAACGCCGGCGCGACGGGCGTGTACACGTTGGCCACTTCCTTGCGGAAGAGGATGATCGGCTCCCGTGTGGCAAGGGCATTCCGCAACTTGCGATTGTCGCTCCCGTCAGGGTCTCCAGCCCGATATGCGTAGTGCAAGAGCCCATCATCGGACTCCAAGTCGTCGTAGGGTCCGTTCGCAGTCGAGACGATCGACAGCGTGGACTCGAAGGTTGCAGGATTTCGGATCCCGCGGGAGTAGTCGATCACGGGCAGCTTCAGCCCACCCGCCGTGTAGTTGAGCAGCTCCTCCCTTCGGAGGAACCCGCCATTCTCCTCGGCCCTCCGATTCACCCAGTCAATTACCTGAAGGCGAAGCGCACGTTCAACCGCTGAGTCCGCTGACATGACACCGATGATGCCAGCACCCAGTGCACACGGTCCATGAGGGAATTTTGGCGATCGTGGGCGGTTCTACTTGTTACCGAACCGACCCTGGAGCCCCCACATGCCCACCCCCTTCCCGCTCGAGCTTGGCCTCGACACCTTCGGCGACACGTCCACCACGCCCAGCGGCTCCCTGAGCTCGCACGCGCAGACGATCCGTGAGGTTGTCGAGCAGGGCGTTCTCGCTGATCAGGTGGGTCTGGATTTCATCGGTATCGGCGAGCACCACCGGCCTGACTTCGCGGTGTCGGCGCCGGACACCGTCGCGACGGCGATCGCGGCCCGCACGGAGCGCATCCACGTGGGCACGGCGGTGACGGTGCTGTCGTCGGAGGATCCGCTGCGCGTGTTCCAGCGGTTCTCGACGATCGACGCCATCTCGGGCGGACGCGCCGAGGTGATCCTCGGGCGCGGCTCGTTCATCGAGTCGTTCCCGTTGTTCGGCTACAACCTCGACGACTACGAGATCCTCTTCGAGGAGAAGCTCGACCTGTTCATGCGGGCCCGCGCGCAGGAGCCCATCACTTGGTCCGGTCAGACCCGCGCGAGCCTCGAGAACGCCGAGGTGTACCCGCACGTCGAGAACGGCCTGCTGAAGGCATGGATCGCCGTCGGCGGCTCGCCGCAGTCCGTGATCCGCACCGCGCAGCACGGACTGCCGCTCATGCTCGCCATCATCGGCGGGGAGCCGCTCGCATTCGCGCAGTTCACCGACCTGTACCGTCGCGCGCTCGACCAGCTCGGCAACCCGCTCCAGCCGATCGGCGTGCACATGCCCGGCCACGTCGCGGAGACCGATGAGCAGGCGATTGACGCGGCGTGGCCGTTCATCGCGCCCTACTTCTCACGCATCTTCGCGGAGCGCGGCGGCCGGCCCATCACCGAGGGGCAGTTCCGGCAGATGGTCGGGCCCGACGGCGCCTACGCCATCGGCAGCCCCGAGACTGTGGCCCGCAAGATCGCGCGCACCCTCGAGGGCCTCGGTGCCAGCCGCTTCGACCTCAAGTACGCCAACGGCAACATGCCGCACTCGATGCTCACGCGCTCGATCGAGCTGTACGGCACGAAGGTCGCGCCGCTCGTCCGCGACATGCTCGCCTGAGCCGGATGCGAGGCCCGTTCGCGGTGTGTCTCGGCGTGTCTCGGTGACATGCTCGCGGCTGCGATCCCACCCTCCCGCCGGTGACACCGACTCGTGGGCTCTCAAGTCCCGCCACAGGCCTGCCGATATCGGTGACATGACGGACCTTGACCCGAAGGCGGCCCCCACTGCGGCCTCGAGGCGCGCCGCACTGGCGCACTCGCGTCACCTGCGCGTCGAAGGGCACCACGTCCCGCCCGCGTACACCGTCGTCGTGTCCGACCTCACGCCAGCCCTCGCAGCCGAACGCAAGCAGCGCGACCGCAGCGGCCTCTGGTTTGCCCTCGGCGTCGTGCTCACGGTCGTCGTGCTCGTTGCGTACAACGCGCTCGTCGGATTCGGCTGAGCCGCGAGCTCACGCCGTGATGCACGCCCAGTGAACCGGGCTGCCCCTAGATACGCCGACGCCCCGCCGCCGATCGCCGTGATGGCGACTGGCAGCGGGGCGTCGGACGTTGTGAGGTCAGTGCCTGCCTGTCAGGCGGAGCGCGTCGTCCACGTGCGCTCCGGGTCCTGGTACTTCTTGCCCCACGCCTTCCACATGGCCTTCGCGTTCTTCAGGCGCTCGCCCTTGCAGGACCGCGTGTAGTAGTTGTTGCGCGTCGACTTCGTGATGGCCGTCGCCATGCAGTCAGCCTGCTGCTCCTGGGCGGGGTGCAGGCCCTTACGGAACACCTTGTTCGTCCGTGCAACCGACGCGTCGTACGACTTCTGGCTCTTGCCGATCGGGCGCGCCTGCACGATGTGCGCGCACTCGTGGATCGCCGTGTGACGCAGCTGGCTCGAGGTGAGGCCCGACGCAAGCTCGATCGTCTGCGTCCAACGCCACTTGTACGTGAAGCCAGAGCCGTTCCACGACGACCGCCACTGCCACCGCGTCCACGCCATGCCGATGTAGGAGCTGTCCTTGACGCGGGGCGAGTCGATGTAGATGGGGGTGGACGGGCAGTACCGCTTGATGTACTTGCGCGCCTTCGCGATGTACTTCGCGTACTTCTTCGAGTCAGACTGGAAGAACCTGAACGACTTCGAGATCGTCTGCTTGTTGTACTTGCTCTTGCCCAGGACGACGCGGTACGCGCGGTAGCCAGCCTTCGCCGGGACCTTGAGACGCACCGTCGCGCTCGTGCCCGTACGCGGAGCCCGCGTCGTCGAGATGGTGCGCCACTTGCCGGAGTCCTTGCGCTGCAGGGCCAGCTTCTGCCCGCGCGGCTGCGACACCTTGACCGACACCGACTGGCGCTTGTTCGTTGACTGCAACTCGCGGAACGATGGCTTGCCGAGCTTTGACTTCGCAGCACCACCGATGGTGCCCGAGCCGGACGAGGTGCCGAGTGTCGACGCGACAGACGCCGTCGTCGTCACGGGCCCCGCCGCAACAGCAGGCGCGGCCACGGGAAGGCACAGTGCGGCCGCAGAGAGTGCGGCGACGATCGAGGTGCGGAACTTCACGGAGTCGTCCTTTGTCCGGTGGGAACGGCAGGGGTCCAAGGTTTCCGTCAGGATAGTCGCGCGTCGCACAACGCGCTCGGTGATGTGCACAACCTCACCCACCCGGGGAATACCCAACGCGCCCCACGCGGTTGACGAGGGGTGAGCACCCAGCCCGCGGCCGTCGAGCCGCTCAAGATCGACATCTGGTCCGACATCGCCTGCCCCTGGTGCTACCTGGGCAAGCACCGTCTCGCGACAGGTCTTGCGGCCTTCGCCGCGACAGACGGCGCCCTCCCCATTGAGATTGAGTACCACTCCTTCGAGCTCGCGCCCGACACCCCGGAGGACTTTGAGGGCTCCGAGGTCGACTTTCTCGCGCGCCACAAGGGCATGCCGGCCGCGCAGGTCGAGCAGATGCTCGGCCAGATGACTGCGACCGCCGCCGCAGAAGGCCTCACCATGGACTTCGCGCGCCTGCGTCACACGAAGACGCTGCGCGCGCACGAGCTGCTCCACGCAGCCAAGAGCGCGGGCAAGCAGCCCGAGATGCTCGAACGCCTCTTCGAGGCGTACTTCGCCCAGGGTGAGCACGTGTCCGACGTCGACACGCTCGTGCGGCTCGCAACTGAGGTCGGACTCGACGCCGACGAGATCCGCGCTGCCCTCACCGACGGCCGCCATGCCGACGATGTCGAGGCCGACATCGCCCAGGCGCGAGCCTTCGGCATTTCGGGCGTACCCTTTTACGTCATCGACGGACGGTACGGCATCTCGGGTGCCCAGCCCGGCGAAGCCTTCGCGCAAATGCTCGGCCAGATCGTGGCCGAGCGCGCGACCGCCGGGCCAGCCACCGCCGAGTGACACCCACAGTTTTCGAGGATCAAGGAGGATCCATGACTGATGTTCACACCGCACCTCGCGGTCACGAGAATTCACTGATGTTCGACGGGGTTGCGCCCGTCTCGGCGCCGACGCCCCGCGCCGACGCCGCAATGCTCGACGCGTTCGCGGCGCCGCGGCCGGCAACTGCGTCGGCGTTCACGATGGTCGGCGCGTCTGGCGAAGCGTGCGCCGACGGAGTGTGCGGGCCCACAGACGTCTGACGTTCGTTCTTCGTGGCCGGCGCCCGGCGCTCCCGGCAATCGCGGGAGAGCCGGGCGTCGTGCATGCGGCGCATCGACGGGGGAGCGCCACCCGCGATGGTTCACGCTTCAATAGTTGACGCTTTAAGTGATGACGGGCAGACTGGAGGCAGTCGAACCGAGGAGTATCCGTGACCACCCAGCCCGCTTCAGCCCAGCCCGCTTCAGCCCAGCCCGCCGCAGCCCAGCCCGCCGCAGCCCAGCCCGCCGCAGGCCAGACCGCCGCAGCCCAGCCCGCGCCGTCGGGCCCTGCCGCCAACGAACGCCTCGCACATGCCGCAGGCGCAGCCCCGTCGGCACTCGCCCCGGCCGACCGTCTCGCCGCAGCAACTCACATGGACGCCGTCACGCTCTACGTCCGCGACATCGACGGCATGACTGACTTCTACTCGCGTGTTATCGGGCTGCAGATCATGCAGCGCACCGCCGTCGACGGCCGCGACGGCGTCGTCACCCTCGGCCGCGGAACCGTGCCCCTCGTCGTCCTGCGCGAAGCCCGCGACCTGCCCGAACGCCGCCGCGGCGAGGCCGGGCTCTTTCACACCGCGATCCTCTTCGCCGACCACGCCGGGGTCGCCGGCGCGCTCGCACGCGTCGCCACCCACGCGCCCCAGCTCTACACGGGCGCAGGCGACCACCTCGTCTCCGAGGCCTTCTACCTCGACGACCCCGAGGGCAACGGGATCGAGCTCTACGTCGACCGCCCCCGCGAGCAGTGGGAGTGGACCCAGGGGCACGTCCGCATGGACACGCTCTACATCGACCCCAACGCGTTCCTCACCGAACACCTCACCGACGCCGCGCTCGAGAAGCCCGAGGAATCAGCGGCGACCCTCGGGCACGTCCACCTGCAGGTCGGCGACATCCCCGCCGCCCACCGCTTCTACGTCGACACCCTCGGCTTCGAGTCGACCGCGACGCTCGGCCACTCCGCACTCTTCGTCTCCGCAGGCGGCTACCACCACCACATGGCCATGAACACGTGGCAGTCGATGGGCGCCGGGCCGCGACCCGTTCAGCTCGGCCTCGGCGAGGTCTCGATTCTCGTGCCGACCTGCGACGAAATCGGTGCGCTCGCCGATCGCCTTACGCACGGCACGGTTGAGCACGCCGACGACGGTGAGGTCCTGCGCTTCTCGGACCCGTGGAACAACCGCATCGCAGTAGCCGTCGGCTAACACCCTCCCGGGACGTCCCCGGTCGGCGTCCCGGGCCTCCCGGGCCTCCGCCGGCCGGGTTTCCCGGCTCCCGAGCATCCTCCGTCCGCCCACCCGCAACTTTGTGCCCTACCCGCGGATCCAGACGTGCGGGTGAGGCACAAAGCTGCGGGTAGGTGGTCTCTCCGGCCACCCGGCCACCCGGCCTCCCGGCCTCCTGGCCTCCTGGGCCGTCGCCCGTCCGGCTCCGTGGCTCACCGGCTCCCCGGTCGGCCTACCGGGCATCCGCCGGTCCGGCTACCCGCAGGTTTGTGCCCTACCCGCGGATCCAGACGTGCGGGTAGGGCACAAAGTTGCGGGTGGGCGGAGATGTTGGCGCGCTGCGGCGAGCGGGGGCTGGCGAGCGGGGGCTGGCGAGCGCGCGACGGCGACCGCGCGCCAGCGACGGCTAGGGGCGGGCAGCTAGGGGGAGAGGGGTGTTAGGGGTGGAGCTTGCGGCCTGCGACGACGCGTGCGGCGACCCGGCGCGCCCCGCGGTCCGCGGCAATCTTCGCGGCAGCAGCGACAGCCCCCGTGATCGCTGCGAAGACGATGATCGACGTGTTTGGCGCATCGGTGTCGAGGGCATTTCGCGGGGCATCCTTGCCCGTCGCCTTCTTCCACGCGTACGACAAGCCGCGTTGCGCGATCCACGCCGCCCCCGCCGAAGCACCGAGCAGGATGACCTTCTCGAGCAGAGCTTCCTTCTCCTGGTCAGCCACGTGTCCTCCATCAAGGTCGGCGTGCCACGGTCGTCGTCGGCATCTCCCCCCACGCTAGCGTCCTGGCCGCCCACACGCCGCACCGCAGTCCCATGGAACGGCGCAGCTGTGCCGCCGACGCGGCGCAGATCCCCGACGCGACCGCACCTCATCGCCGCGAGTAGCGGAATCTGCCCCGGGCAGCGGTCAGCGGAATCACCCCGGCGAATGCCAGCAAGCGACGGCCAGCAAGAATCGGCCAGCAAGCGACGGCCAGCAAGTGACGGCCAGCAAGAAGCGGCCAGCAAGAAGAGGCCAGCAGCCAGCAAGCAGCAGCCACCGACCCCACCCGAGCAGCGCTCAACCGCCAGCGGGCATGCGTCGACACGTGGACGGCCCACGCTCCCAGAAGCGCTGCGGCCTATGATGACGGGGAACGACAGGGGAGCGCAGCGGGAGACCGTAGGCGCTGAGAGTGCGGACAGCCGCAGACCCTCGAACCTGATCCGGTTAGCACCGGTGGAGGAAGTCGGGAATCTCACCTCGTCGCTCACCACGGCACGTCGCGCGCACCGCGGCAGGCCGCGGCGAGCGGCGCGGCCCCTCCTCATCTGCGTAGGAGGAGAAGACCTTGCACAGCACGACGCACGAAAGCACGACGCACGACAGCACGACGCACGACGGCACGACCCACACCAGCACGACCCACACCAGCGCAACCCACACCAGCAAAGCCCGGGCGGCCCTCGCGGCCCTAGCCCTCGCCACGACGGCGGTGCTCGCCGCGTGCTCGGGCGCCACGACGCCCGCGGCCACGCCCACGACCCCGGGCGTGACAGCGTCGACGACCGAGGCCCCCGCGAGCGGTCCCGTCACCCTCCTCACCCACGACTCTTTCGAGCTCGGCGACGAGCAGCTCGCGGCGCTCAAGGCCAAGGGTCTCGACGTCAAGGTCGTCCAGGTGGGTGACGGCGGAACCCTCGTCAACCAGCTCATCCTCACGAAGGATGCGCCGCTCGGCGACGTCGTCTTCGGCGTTGACAACACGTTTGCCTCGCGGGCGATCGACGCGGGCGTCTTCGAGCCCTACGCCTCTCCCGCGCTGCCTGCCGCGGCAGCTGGCCTGAGGGTTGCAGGAGGTGACGCAGTCACGCCCGTCGACCAGGGTGACGTGTGCGTCAACGTCGACTCGGTGTGGTTCGACGAGCATGCCGACGTTCCCGTCCCGGCGACGCTCGACGACCTCGTCAAGCCTGCCTACAAGGACCTCGTCGTCCTCACCAACCCTGCGACCTCGACCCCGGGCCTGAGCTTCCTTGCGGGCACGGTCACGCAGTACGGGGCTGACGGCTACCTCGACTACTGGACGAAGCTCAAGGCCAACGGCGTCCGCATCGCCGACTCGTGGTCCGACGCCTACTACTCCGACTTCACGGGCGCCGCCGAGAACGGTACGCGGCCCATCGTCCTGTCGTACTCCTCGAGCCCCGCCTACACGCTCACGGACGACGGCAGCACGACGACTGCCTCATTGCCTGCGACGTGCACGCGCCAGGTCGAGTATGCGGGTGTTCTCGCGGGTGCCGCCAACCCCGCCGGGGCTCGTGCGGTCATTGACTACCTGCTCTCGCCCGAGCTCCAGAAGACCCTCCCGGACACGGCGTACATGTACCCCGTCGACCCGGGCGTCGCCCTGCCCGACGCCTTTGTCGCGCACGGCGCCCTCGCGGCCGAGCCCATCGCTGTCGACCCGCTCGTCGTCGCTCGCGACCGAGACGCCTGGATCGCTGACTGGACTGACACGGTGCTGGGCTGATATTTCATGACCACCCTGCGTTCCGCCTCCGACGACGTCCGTGTCCCCCGCACGGCGCCGCTCGGCGAGCCGCCCGCCCCCGCCGTCGTCGTGCCCCTGGCACGGCGGCGGGGCCTCGGCGCGGCGAAGGCGGGGCGCAGGGCATCGTGGGCGCTCGCCGCTGCGGTGCCGCTGATCTTCCTCGGACTGTTCTTCGCGTGGCCTGTCGTCGCGATGCTCGTGCGTGGCCTCACGAGCCCCGCCGGGGGCCTTGACCTCGCGGGTGTCGCGGACGTCCTTGCTCGCCCGCGCACGTGGCGCGTCGTCACGACGACGATCCTCCAGGCGCTCGCGGGCACGACCCTTGCGGTCGTCCTTGGCGTGCCTGGCGCCTACGTGCTCTATCGGTCCCGCTTCCGCGGGCGTGCGTTGGTGCGGGGGCTCGTCACGGTGCCGTTCGTCCTGCCGAGCGTCGTCGTCGGTGTGGCGTTCCGTGCCCTGCTGGGCCCGGGCGGCCCGCTCGGTGGGCTTGGCCTCGACGGCACGTTCACGGCGATCGTGCTCGCGCTCGTGTTCTTCAACTATGCGGTCGTCGTGCGGACCGTCGGCGGGTTCTGGTCACGGCTCGACCCGCGGGCGGAGGAGGCTGCGCGCGCCCTGGGGGCGCGCCCCGCGCGCGTCCTGCGGACCGTGACGCTGCCTGCGCTCGTGCCTGCGATCGCGAGCGCGGCCGCGCTTGTCTTCCTCTTCTGCACGACCGCCTTCGGCGTCGTCATGGTGCTGGGCTCTCGCGAGCACGCCACGATCGAGACGGAGATCTACACGCGGACGACGCAGCTGCTCGACCTGCGCACGGGCGCGGTCCTCTCGATCCTTCAGGTCCTCGTCGTCGCGGCCTCGCTGGTGGTCTCGGGCCGAGCGCGCGCCGCGCGTGAACGCGCGCTGCCCCTGCATGCGCAGCCGCGCGGGGAGCGCCGCCTCACGTGGCGTTCTCCGAGCGACGTGATCGCGGGGGCGGTGACGGGCACGGTCGTCGTCGTGCTGCTCGTGTGGCCCATGGCTGCGCTCGTCGGGCGTTCGCTGCGCGACCGGGAGGGTGCGTGGACCGTTGACGCCTACCGGCGCCTTGCCGAGGCGGGGCCGGGCACGGGACTGAGCGTGACGGTGTGGCAGGCGACGGCGACGTCGTTGCGGACGGCTCTGGCGGCGGCGCTGCTCGCGGTCGTGGTGGGTGGGCTCGTCTCGTTCGTCGTCTCGCGCCGGCCGCGCTCGCGCGCGGGACGCCGCGGGCTCTCGGTTCTCGACGCGCTCTTCATGCTGCCCCTCGGAGTCTCAGCCGTGACCGTGGGCTTCGGCCTGCTCCTCACGATGACGCGGCCCGTGCTGGGCGTCGACCTGCGCACGACGGGCTGGCTCCTGCCGGTCGCGCAGGCCCTCGTCGCCGTGCCCGTCGTCGTGCGGCTCCTGCTGCCTGTGCTGCGCGCGGTCGACCCCCGCCAGCACGAGGCCGCGGCCACGTTGGGGGCGCCCCCGGGGCGCGTCCTGCGGACCGTCGACCTGCCGCTCGTCGCGCGCCCCCTCGGGCTCGCGATCGGCTTTGCGTTCGCGGTGTCGCTCGGCGAGTTTGGTGCGACGTCGTTCCTTGCCCGGCCCGACGAGCCGACGCTGCCCGTTGTCATCGTCCGCCTGCTCGGGCGACCCGGCCCCGAGAACCTTTCCACCGCGATGGCGGCCGCAACCGTTCTTGCGGTCGTCACCGCAGCCGTCATGCTGCTCGCCGAGCGGCTGCGCGGAGATGCAGCAGGAGACCTGTGATGACTCGTGCGCTCGAGGTCCGTGACGTTGTCGTCACCTACCCGCCCGACGGTCGTGGCGGCACGCCCGTGCGCGCGGTCGACGGAGTCTCGCTCGAGGTGGCGCGCGGCGAGATCCTTGCACTGCTCGGACCGTCGGGCTGCGGAAAGTCGAGCCTCCTGCGCGCGATCGCGGGCCTCGAACCGCTCACTCATGGAGCCGTGACCTGGGACGGAGTCGATCTTGCGCGCACGCCCGTGCACGAGCGCGGCTTCGGTCTCATGTTCCAGGACGGCCAGCTCTTTGCGCACCGCGACGTGGCCGGCAACGTCGCCTACGGCCTTCAGGGGCGCACGACGGTCGAGGGCCGGCGGGTTCCGCGCACGGAGCGTGCGGTGCGCGCAGCCCGGGTGGCTGAGCTGCTCGACGTCGTCGGGTTGACGGGCTACGGCAGGCGCGCGGTCGCCACTCTCTCGGGAGGCGAACGGCAGCGTGTCGCGCTCGCGCGCGCCCTTGCGCCACGGCCCCGTCTGCTCCTGCTCGACGAGCCGCTCTCAGCTCTCGACCGTGAGCTGCGTGAACGTCTCGCGGTCGACCTGCGTGCGGCGCTCCTCGCCACGGGCACGACGGCCGTGTTCGTCACGCACGACCACGACGAAGCACTCACGGTCGCCGACCGCGTCGCCGTCATGCGAGGCGGCCGCGTCGAACAGATGGGCACGCCTGCCGAGCTCTGGGCGGATCCTGCGTCGTGGTCGGTTGCGTCGTTCCTCGGGTACGAAGCCCGCGTCACGGTCGACGGTGTCACCCGAGCGCTTGCGCCCGGGGCGCTCCGGCCCGTCGGGAGCGACGCCGGGCCGCGCCTGCGGGGCGTCGTGCAGTCCGTGCACGTGCGCCGCGGGGTCGTCGAGGCGAGCGTCGACGTCGGTGGGATCGGCGTCGTCACCGTCGTGCTCGGGCGCGACGCGGTGACCCCTGAGCCGGGAGCGCAGCTCGACCTCACCCTCGACCACGCGCGCACGGCGTTGATCCCGGACTGACGCGCTGGTCACGGGCGCTTTCGCAGGGTAACGCGGGGCTCGGCCGTGCGTCGTACGGGTGCATCTCACAGACGTGTGATGGTCTGAACTGACTGTCGGGAGGGCTACAGTCGTGCCGTGCGATCGACGGGACGAGTGACGATCGGAGACGTGGCGCAGCGCGCCGGGGTCTCCGTCGCAACCGTGTCCAAGGTCATCAACGCCCGCTATGGTGTCTCGCCCTCGACGATCGAGCGGGTGCAGAAGGTCATCGACGAGCTCGGGTACGAGTCGTCGCTCATCGCGCGCTCCCTGCGCGGCCAGCGCACCAACGTCATCGGGATCCTCGTCGCCGAGTTCGAGCCGTTCTCGACCGAGATCCTCAAGGGTGCCTCCGACGCGGCGCGTGGCACGGGCTATGAGCTGCTCGCGTTCTCGGGGGCACTGGGCGGCGCTGATGCGGCCGGGCGGACGGGCTGGGAGCGTCGTTCGCTCGCACGCCTCGCGGGCACGCTCATCGACGGGGCGATCCTCGTGACGCCGACGGTCGTCGACCCCGGCCAGGCGATTCCCGTCGTCTCGATCGACCCCCACGAGGGCCGCGACGGCCCGCCGACCGTCGACTCTGACAACCTCGCCGGGGCGCGCCTCGCAACGGAGCATCTGCTGGCCCTCGGGCACCGCCGCATCGGCTTCCTTGCGGGGCGTTCCGACCTCGAGTCGGCGCGGCTGCGTGAGCAGGGCTACCGCGAGGCACTTGCAGCGGCCGGGGTCGCGTTCGATCCCGCGCTCGTCCGGGTCGGTTCGTACCGGGCCGAGCAGAGCTCTGCCCCCGCGCACGAGCTCCTCACGGGGCCCGGACGCCCGACTGCGGTGTTCGCTGCGAACGACCTCTCCGCCCTGCGGACGATCGAGGTCGCGCGCGAGCTGGGCCTGCGGGTCCCCGAGGATGTCTCGGTCATCGGCTTTGACGACGTGCCCGAGGCCGCGGCCGCTCAGCCGCCGCTCACGACGGTTGCGCAGCCCCTGCATCGCATGGGCGCGGAGGCGTTGCGCCTCATCATCGACCTGCTCGAGGGTCGCGAGCGCGAGGCGACGGACGTGCGCCTTCCGACGAAGCTTGTCGAGCGTGGCACGACTGCCGCGCTCGACGGCGACGCCGCCTGATCCTCCAGTCTCCCCGACACGCTTCGTGACCTGGGTCACCATCAACCGTATGTAAATCGTTATCGATATCGATTGACATGGGTTTTTGGCCATGGAAGCCTACCTCTGACGCCACTGACCGACGAGGGTCAGGGGAGCGATCAGTACGACTCGACGAGGAGTGAAGTCTGATGCGGAGAAACAAGATCATGGGGATCGCGGCAGTCACTGCCGCGCTCACCCTGGGCCTCACGGCCTGTGGCGGGGACGACCCGAAGGCGCCCGGCACCCCCGGAGCCAACGGCGAGGCCACCGAGCTGACCTTCTGGCACAACTCGACCACCGGTCCCGGCAAGGAATACTGGGACAAGATGGTGACCGACTTCCAGGCGGCCAACTCTGGGATCACCGTCAAGGTTCAGTCCATCCAGAACGAAGACATGGACGGCAAGCTCCAGACCGCCCTGAACTCCGGTGACGCACCGGACATCTTCATGGCGCGCGGCGGCGGCAAGCTCGCCGAGATCGTCAAGGCCGGCCAGGTCCTCGACCTCACGAGCCTCGTCTCCGAGGACGTGAAGAAGGACGTCGGCGGAACGCTCGGCGCGTTCAGCATCGACGGCAAGGTCTACGGCGTGCCGACCTCGGTGCTCCCGGGCGGCATGTACTACAGCAAGGACCTGTTCGCGAAGGCCGGCATCACCGCGACGCCGAAGACGTTCGACGAGCTCAACGACGCAGTGACCAAGCTCAAGGCCATCGACGTCGCGCCGATCGCCCTCGGTGGCAAGGCCGCCTGGCCCGCAGCCCACTGGTACTACTTCTACGCACTGCGCTCCTGCTCGAAGGCCGTCATGGACGCCCTCCCGCAGACGCGTGACTTCAGCGACCCGTGCTGGGAGCAGGCCGCAACCGAGCTCAACAACTTCGCCTCGACGAAGCCGTTCAACGAGGGCTTCCTCACGACCGAGGCCCAGGGCTCGGCAGGCTCGTCGGCCGGACTGCTCGCCAACCACCTCGCGAGCATGGAGCTCATGGGTGCGTGGAACCCGGGCGTCATCGCCGACCTCACCCCCGACAAGAAGCCGCTCGCGGACCTCGGATGGTTCCCGTTCCCGGCAGTCGCGGGCGGTGCCGGTGACCCCAGCGCCATGATGGGCGGCGTCGACGGCTACAGCTGCTCCGCCAAGGCTCCGGCCGAGGCCTGCGCAAGCTTCCTCAACTTCGTCCTCTCGAAGGAGAACCAGGAGGCGTACGCCGAGGCGTTCGTCACCCTCCCCGCCAACCAGCAGTCGCAGGGCGTCATCAAGGACCCCGCGCTGCTCGACGTGCTCGCCGCCTACAACGACGCCGCGTACGTGACGGTCTGGCTCGACACCCTGCTCGGCCAGAACGTGGGTAACGCGCTCAACGCCGGTGTCGTCGAGATGCTCGCCGGAAGCGGATCGCCGGAAGGCGTCATCAAGTCCGTGACCGACGCGCTCGCGAAGGAGTAATCGGCCATCATGAGTGACACCTTGGGCGACAACATGCTCACGTCATCAGCGCCCGAGGGTCGCTCGGCGGGCGGGGACGGTGCCTCGAAGGCGCCGTCCCCGGCCTCCCGCAAGCGGCGGTCCGGGGGTGTTGACTGGGCCAAGGGCCTCGAGATCGCACTGCTCGCCGGCCCCGCGATCGTTATGTTCCTCTCGTTCGTCATCTTCCCCGTGGTGATGGCGGCGTACTACGGATTCTTCAAGTGGAAGGGCTACGGCCCGCCCACCGAGTTCGTCGGACTGCAGAACTACATCGTCATCTTCCAAGACACGGCGTTCCACGACGCGCTCATGCACAACGGCTTCATCGTCGTCATGTCGCTCGTCATCCAGGGCCCCGCCGCCGTCGCGCTCGCGCTCCTGCTCAACCAGCGCATGCGCGGACGCTCGCTCGTCCGCGTCCTCATCTTCGTGCCCTACGTGATCTCCGAGGTCATCGTCGGGACGGGCTGGAGCCTCATGCTCCAGACCACAGGCGCCGTCAACCACTTCATCGAGCGCATCGGACTGCCCGACTGGACGGTCGAGTGGCTCTCCGACCCCAAGATCGCCATCTGGACCCTCATGGTGATCATCTCGTGGAAGTACATCGGCTTCGCCGTCATCCTCTTCCTCGCGGGCCTGCAATCCATCCCCGAAGAGCTCTACGAGGCCGCCGCGATCGACGGCGCCACCTACTGGCAGATGCAGCGCCGCATCACCCTGCCGCTGCTCGGCCCGACGATCCGCATCTGGGCGTTCCTCTCGATCATCGGCTCCCTGCAGCTGTTCGACCTCGTCTACATCATCTGGGGCCAGTACGTGGCGACGACCGCGGGCACCTCGACGATGGCGACGTACATGGTCGCCGAGGGCCGCAACGCCGGCAACTACGGGTTCGGTAACGCCGTCGCCGTCGTCCTGTTCATCATCTCGCTCGTGATCGCCCTGATCTACCAGCGCTTCGTGCTCCGCCGTGACACGGCGGGTGCGATCACGGAAGGGGAGAAGTGATGTCCGCAAGCGCCACGACCGCGCCGCCGCTCCCGGCGAGCCGCCCGGCCCGAGACTCCAAGAACAAGGCCTCGCGCCTGCACCACAGCGGACCCATGACGTACATCGTCGCCTTCCTGTTCGTCATGATGTGCATCGGCCCCGTGCTCTTCATCGTCATCGGCGGGTTCCGCAGCAACTCCGAGATGACGACGGACCCGTCAGGGTTCCCCACCGTCTGGCACTTCGACAACTACCTCAGCGTCCTGCAGAACGAGATCTTCTGGCGCCAGATGGGTAACTCGACGATCTCCGCGGTGAGCACCACGATCGGCGTCGTCATCCTCGGCGTCATGGCGAGCTACGTCATTGCCCGCTACACGTTCAAGGGCAGCACCGCGATGTACTCGCTGTTCGCCGCCGGCCTCATGTTCCCCATGACCGTCGCCATCACGCCGCTGTACATCCTCGTGCGCGGGCTCGGCCTCATGGACTCCCTCGCGGGCATCATCCTGCCGCAGATCGCCTTCGCGCTTCCGACGACGATCATCATCCTCGTCCCCTTCCTCAGGGCCATTCCCAAGGAGCTCGAGGAAGCAGCCTCGATCGACGGTGCCGGACGGCTCGGATTCTTCTTCCGGATGGTCGTCCCGCTCTCGCTGCCGGGCGTCATCACCGTCGGAATCCTCGCGTTCATCGCGGCCTGGAACAGCTACATGCTGCCCCTGTTCATCCTCAGCAACGAGATGTCGTACACGCTGCCGCTCGGTGTGCAGTCGTTCGCGTCGCAGTACGCGGTCGACACCGCCCGCGTCCTTGCCTTCACGTCGCTCTCGATGATTCCCGCGCTCATCTTCTTCTCACTCTTCGAACGCCGCATCGTCGGCGGCCTCACCGGAGCAGTCAAGGGCTGACCGCACGCGCGGACGCCCCCGACTACCTCCCGCAGCACACCTAGCAAAAGGAACGCCCGTGCCCGACCTCGACTCCACCATCCCCGGGACCCCCCACGTCTCAGCCCGCGTCCACGCGTTGTTCTCCGAGATGACCCTCGACGAGAAGCTCGCGCAGATCGTCGGCTACTGGCTCGACCAGAACGGCACCGTCGCTCCCATGCAGTCGGAGATGACCTCCGGACAGAAGGACTCGGGGCTCCTCAGCGAGATCACCAAGCACGGGATCGGGCAGTACACCCGGGTCTACGGAACCCGACCCGTCGACCCGGTCGAACGGGCCGCGTGGCTGTGGAACGAGCAGCGTCGCCTCAAGCGCGAGACGCGCCTGGGCATCCCGGCGGTCGTCCACGAGGAGTGCCTCACCGGGCTCGCCGCCTGGAAGGCCGCCACGTACCCGACGCCCCTCGCATGGGGTGCGACGTTCCACCCCGAGATCGTCGAGGAGATGGGCGCGTCGATCGGCGAATCCATGCGTGCCCTCGGCATCCACCAGGGGCTCGCGCCCGTCCTCGACGTCGTGCGCGACCCCCGGTGGGGGCGTGTTGACGAGTGCATCGGCGAGGACCCCTACCTCGTCGGCACCGTCGGCACCGCGTTCGTCAAGGGCCTGCAGTCCGAGGGCGTGCACGCGACGCTCAAGCACCTCGTCGGGTACCCCGCCTCGGACGGCGGCCGCAACCACGGGCCCGTCGCGATGGGGCCGCGCGAGATCGCCGACATCTACCTGCCGCCGTTCGAGATGGCGATCCGCGACGGCCACGCGCGGTCGGTCATGAACTCCTACTCGACCGTCGACAACGTTCCCGTCGCGGCCGACGAAAGCCTGCTCACGGGCGTGCTGCGCGAGCAGTGGGGCTTCGACGGAATCGTCGTCGCCGACTATTTCGCCGTCGCCTTCCTCGAGGTCATGCACCGCGTCGCAGCAGACCGCGGCGAGGCTGCAGCGCTCGCGCTGCGCGCCGGGATCGACGTCGAGCTCCCCACGGGTGACGCCTACCTCGAGCCCCTTGCGGAGCTCGTGCGCTCGGGCGCGTTCGACGAACGGTACGTCGACCGCTCCGTGCTGCGCGTCCTCGCGCACAAGGAAGAGCTCGGGCTGCTCGACCCCGAGGCCTTCGAGGACGAGCCCCCGGCATCGATCGACCTTGACACGCCCGCGCATCGCGAGCTCGCCCGCCGCATCGCGGCCGAGTCACTCGTCCTGCTGAGCAACGACGGCACCCTCCCGTTCGGGGGCCTGCCCGCCGCGCCCACCCCGGCGCCCGAGCGCATCGCCGTCGTCGGACCCAACGCCGACCGCACCGCTGCTCTCATGGGCTGCTACTCCTTCGTCAACCACGTCCTCGCGCACCACCCCGGAACCCCCGACGGCATCGCCCTGCCCACCGTCGCCGAGGCCCTCGCCGAGACCTACCCGGACGCGGTCATCACCCGCGCTCAGGGGTGCGCGGTCGACGGCGAAGACCGCTCCGCGATCCCTGCAGCCGTCGACGCCGCCCGGGACAGTGACGTTGTCGTCGCAGTCGTCGGCGACCAGGCCGGGCTCTTCGGCCGCGGCACCGTCGGCGAGGGCAACGACGTGCAGTCGCTCGCGCTGCCCGGCGTTCAGCGCGACCTCGTCGAGGCGCTCGTCGCCACGGGCACGCCCGTCGTGCTCGTCGTCGTCACCGGTCGTCCCTACGAGCTCGCGTGGGCTCTCGAGGGTGACGGGCCGCGTCCCGCCGCCGTCATCCAGGCCTTCTTCCCCGGTGAAGAGGGTGGTCACGCGATCGCTGACGTCATCTCGGGCGTCACGACCCCGTCGGGTCGCCTGCCCGTGAGCTTGCCCCGCAGCGTCGGCGCGCAGCCGTTCCGCTACCTCCACCCTGTCCTGGGCGGACCGAGCGACGTCACCGCGACCGACCCGAGCGCGGTGCGCCCGTTCGGGTTCGGCCTCAGCTACACGACGTTCGAGCACAGTGACCTCGTCGTCGACGAGACCGCGGCGACGAATGGCTCGTTCACGGCGTCCATCACCGTGACGAACACCGGTTCCGTCGCTGGCGCGGACGTCGTCCAGCTCTACGGGCACGACATCGTCGGCTCGCTGCCGCGGCCCGTCGTCCAGCTGCTCGGCTACGCGCGCGTTCCGCTCGCTGCAGGCGAGAGCGCACGCGTGACGTTCGACGTTCCCGCAGGTCGCCTCGCCTTCACGAACCGCGACCTGCGCCGCGTCGTCGAGCCCGGCGACGTCGAGGTCTGGGTCGGTGACCACTCGGCGACGCCCGCGCCCGCGGCCCTCGCCGACTCGACGGGCGGCGCGATCCGCTCGATCGCCGAGAACGAGACGTACGACGTCCCGGGTAGCTCGACGCCGCGTCTCGTCGTCAGGTTCACGGGTGACGTGCACGAGGTGACGGGCGCCGACGCGCGCGTCGTCGGCGTGCACGTCGCTGACACCGACACGGCCCTCGCGGGGGCGACGCCCACCGAGGAGACCCGATGACCGTCGTCCACAACCCGATCCTGCCCGGCTGCTTCCCCGACCCCTCGATCTGCCGCGTCGGCGAGGACTACTACCTCGTCACCTCGACCTTCGAGTACCTGCCGGGCCTGCCGATCCTCCGCAGCCGTGACCTCGTCACGTGGGAGCACGTCGGCGACGCCGTCACCGACCAGCTCGACTACTCCGGGCTGCCGTCGTCGAGCGGTCTCTACGCCCCGACGATCCGTCACCACGACGGGCTGTTCTACATCGTGTGCACGCTCGTCCACCAGGACGAAGACGCACGCGGCGGCAACTTCCTCATGACCGCGACCGACCCGGCCGGACCGTGGTCCGCGCCCGTCTGGCTCGAGGTCGGTGGGATCGACCCGTCAATCTTCTTCGACGACGACGGCCGCGCCTGGCTCCACGGCACTCGGCTCGTCGACCCCGACCCCGAGTGGTTCCACCAGACCGAGGTGTGGCTGCGCGAATACTCGCTCACCGAGCAGCGGCTCGTCGGGCCCGAACACATCCTGTGGACAGGCGCCCTGCGAGGCGCCGTGTGGGCAGAGGGCCCGCACCTGTACAAGATCGACGGAACCTACTACCTGCTCGCAGCCGAGGGCGGGACCGAGATCCACCACGCCGTCTCCGTCGCGCGCGCCGACACCGTCACCGGCCCCTACACGGGAAACAAGGGCAACCCCGTCCTCACCCACCGCCACCTCGGCTCACACGCCGACGTCGTCGGGGTCGGCCACGCCGACCTCGTCCAAGCGGTCGACGGCTCCTGGTGGGCCGTGTGCCTCGCCATGCGGCCCTACGGCGGCTACCACTACAACCTCGGCCGTGAGACACACCTCGTGCCCGTCGAGTGGGAGGACGGCTGGCCCGTCTTCGCACCGCGGCAGGGCCGCGTGCCCGCCGTCATCGACGTGCCGTTCGGCCGCGACGAGCCCCTCAGCACCATGCAGGGCGCCGCCAGCGGGATCGTCACTCCGAGCGACCCGCGGTGGACCGCACTGCGCGCGCTTCCCCTCGACATCGCCGAACCGGCAGGCGACGGCTGGCAGCTTCCCGTGCGGGCAGACGACCTCACCGGAACGGGCGTGCCCGCCTTCCTCGGCGTCCGGCAGCAGCACATCGACGTCGACGTGACGATCGGCGTGCGCGCCGAGCTCGCCGTCGGCGAAGAAGTCGGCCTCGTCGTCCGGCAGTCCGAGCGCGACCACGTGCGCCTCGCGCTCGTGCGCGACGGCAACGCGTGGGCCGCGGTCGTCACCCACCGCACCGCGAACGTCGACACGACGCTCGGGAGCGTCGTGCTCGACCTCGCCGACGGCGCCGACGTCGACCTGCGGCTCCGAGCGCGCGGGCAGGACTACGAGCTCTCGGCAGCGGTGACCGGGTCCACGGCCGACGTCATCGCCGTCGCCGACGGTCGCACCCTCGACACCGTCGCCACCGGCGGATTCCTGGGCCTGTGGGTCGGTGCCTACGCGACGAGCGCAGGCGCCGCCACCACGTCGGTCGCCACGATCCGCCACCTCACCTACGACCCCGCCTGACGGCTCGGCGCGCGCCGCGGCGCGGAGAGGGCGCGTGACCGCGCAGAATGGTGCGGTGCGCACCGACCCCCGCCTCCTCCTCGTCGTCGCCCTCGGTGGCAGCGTCGGAACGGCGCTGCGGTACGGCCTCGGCCGCCTCGTCCCGCACGGCGACGGCGTGCCGTGGGCGACGTTGACCGAGAACGTCGTCGGCGCGTTCTGCCTCGGACTCCTGCTCGAGGCGCTCGTGCGCGCCGGCCGTGAAGACGCACGCCGCCGCCTGCTCAGGCTCGGCCTCGGCACAGGCCTGCTCGGCGGGTTCACGACGTTCTCGGCGCTCGCTCTCGAGACCCGCACGCTGCTGGCCGACGGGCAGGCCGCACTCGGGCTCGGGTACGCGCTCGCGTCGTGCCTTCTCGGGGTCGTCGCCGCGGTCGCGGGGGTCGCGCTCGCAGCGCGCCTGCGCGGGCACGTCGGGCTGCTGCCCGACGACCCCGACGCCGCCGACCCCTTCGAGGACCCCGCGGGCACGACGCGACGGGACGAGCGATGACCGTGCTGTGGCTGTGCCTGCTGGGCGGCGCAGGCGCCGCTGCGCGCTTCTGGCTCGACGGCGCGCTGCGCGCCCGCCACCCCGGGCCCCTGCCCGTTGCGACGATGACGATCAACGTCGCTGGCTCCCTGCTCATCGGCGTCCTCCTCGGCCTGCAGGTCGCGGGCGTGCTCGCGCCCGACGGGTACGCCATGCTGGCCACCGGCTTCTGCGGCGGCTTCACGACGTTCTCGACCGCGATGGTCGAGGCCGTGCGCCTGCTGCAGGACGGTGATGTGCGGCGGGCATGGGGGAGCGTCGCGCTCACGCTCGCGCTGTCGGTCGCGGCGGCGTCCCTTGGCGTCGCGGTGACGAGCGCCCTCGCGTAGCTCGTTCCCCTCGACCGTGAGCGACGAGTGCCGTGCGTCTCGACGGGGTTGGACACCTTTCAGCGGAGAAGCAGCCTGCCCGGTTGACCTTCGGGTGGCCCGAGGGACGAGGATCGCAGGCATGCCAGGACCACTGCTCTCGATCGGGTCGTTCGCGCGGGCCGTCGGCCTCACGTCGACGACGCTCCGCCACTACGACGACGTCGACCTGCTCGCCCCTGCTCACGTCGACGAGGCGAGCGGCTACCGGTTCTACGACGTCGCGCAAGTACGCGCGGCGCGGACGCTCGCGGTGCTGCGTGACGCCGCGGTCCCGGTCGAGACGATGCGCGAGGTCGTGGCGGCCGACGCCCGCACTGCGAGCCTGCTCCTCGAAGAGCTCGCATCGCAGCGCACGCTGTCCGCGGCCGCCGACGCGTCCGCGCTGCGGCGCCTCGCGGGCGAGCTCACCGCCCCCGGGCGCGCGGTCGCCACGGTCGACGGCGCACACCTCGCCCTCGCGCTCGGGTCGGTCGTCGCTCTCGCTGGCCAGGGCGATCTTGAGGCCGTCCAGATCGTCGTCGGTGACGAGCTCGTGCTGCTCGCGTCGGACAGGGTGCGGCTCGCCCGGTGGGCGCTCGATGCGACGACGCGTGCGCCGACGGGCGGGCGCGGCCCCGTCGTGAGTCTCGCGGGGTCGGCCGTCGTGGCGCTCGCGGACTGGGCCCGCGAGCGGGCCGAGATCACGGTGACGGCCGACGCGCACGGCGCGACGTTCGTCGACGGTTCGCGCGTCGCGCCCGTCACGGCTGCGCCTTCGGGCACCGCTCCTGACCTCGCTGCCGTCTGGGAGGCGCGGTGCCCGCGCTGCGAGCACCGCACCTGGCCCCAGCCGACGACGACGCGTCACGTCGAGCTCGTCCTCGGAGGAGTCGCCGTCGTGCTCGACCGGGCCCTGCTCGACGGTGCGCTCGCGAGCATCCACGGCCCGGCGACCCTTACGGTCGACGCGCCGGGCGAACCCGTCCTCATCCGCTCGACGGCCGTGCCGCGTCACGGGGTCCTCCTCATGCCGGTGCTCCCGGCACGGCCGGAGACTGCGCACTCATGAGCCGTCGCGAGAACGTGTGGGTCGCTGTCGTTCTTCTCATGTCCCTCGGCTCGGCAGTGCTCGGCGTGGGGCTCGCGTGGTCGGCCGCATCGGCCGGGCCGCGAGTTGCGGGACTCGTGGGGGCGCTGCCGGCCGTCGTCTCGGGTTCGTTGCTGCTCCTCGGCGGAGCGCTCGTCGACCGTGTCGACCCGCGACGAGCGGTGCTCGGCTCGGCGATGGCGCTCGCGGCGCTGTGCCTCGGCGCCGCGGCCCTGCCGCGGGACGTCGCTGCAGGTCCGGCGGTGCTCGTCGTCGTGTCCGTGCTGCTCGGCGTCCACGCGGCCGTGAGCTCTCCTGCGACGGTGACGTTCTCGCGGCTCCTCTCGACGGAGGAGAGCTTTCCGCGCCTGCTCGCCGCCGAGCAGGTGGCGGGCCAGACGGCGCTCGTCGGCGGCCGGGCGCTCGGCGGGATCGTCGTCGGGGCAGGTGGGCTCGCGCTCGCGGCCGCCGTCCCGGCCGTCGCGGCGATCGTGTGCGTCATCGTTGTTCTCGTCGTGCTCACGGGGGTTGTTCGACCGCCGAGCCGGTCCGACGCGCCGCGGGAGCAGACGACGCTCGCGATGATCGGCGCGGGGACGCGAGCGATCGTCGATGATCCCGTGTTGCGTCCGTTCGTGCTGCTCACCGCCGTCGTTGCTGGCGCGGTCATCCCCGCGGTCGGGGTCGGGATGCCGCTCCTGCTCGTCGAGCAGGGCGCGGACGCGGGCATGCTTGGCGTGCTGGGGGCGTCGGTCGCGGGTGGCGTTGCGGTGGTTGCGCTCGCCGTCGCGGTCCGAGGTCGGTGGCGGACGACGTGGGTGGCCGTCGTCGGCGGTGCGGCGGTCGCCGGGTGCGGGGTTGTCGTGCTCGCGTTCGTGCCTGAGGGAGTGGGGCAGGTCGTGGGCGCGGTCGTCGTTGGCCTAGGGCAGGGGCTCTTCGCGACGCATGGTGCGCCGCTCGTGCGGCGGGTTCCGGTCGAGGTGTGCGGCAGGGTGCAGGCGACGCAGGGTGCGATGCAGGCGCTCGCGATCGCCGCCGGATCGGCCAGCCTGGGTGCGACGTCGGCCGCCTGGGGGGCGAGTCCGAGCGTCGCCGGTGCGGGAGTCGTCGTCCTCCTGGCGGCGATCGCGGCGACGGCTGGGGGCTTCCGCCCGTCGGAGCCGCGCCCAGCCACGGGCGGCGAGCCCTGCGCGGTCGCGCCGTCTCCGTCCCTCCCGGCGGGCTCGTAGGGCCACGTCGAATCGTGCAAGAGCGCTCCGAGCCGCCCGCGCTTCTGCGTGACCCGTTGCGTGTGCGCGCCGTCGGCATGTGCTGGGATGCTAGGAGTCGGAGATGGGGTGGAACGTGACCGTCGTGCTCGTGTGCGGGGTGGCCGGGGCCGGGAAGTCGACGCACGCGCGGCGGCTCGAGGCCTCTGGGTTCGCGCGCCTGTCGTTCGACGAGGTCGCCTGGGACGCGGGGCACCGCGAGCACCCGCTGCCCGACGACGTCGCGCACGCGATCCATGACATCCTTCGCGCGCGGATGCTCGCTCTCGTCGCCGAGGGGCGGAACATCGTCGTCGACACGTCGTTCTGGTCCCGGGCATCGCGCGACCGGTACCGTTCCTGGCTCGCGGAGGTGGACGTGGTGCCCGTCGTCCATCATGTTGTCGCTCCGCGCGCGGTCGTGCTCGCGCGGCTTGCCGCGCGCGGCGGCACCGGGCCGCACGACGTCGTCGTGCCGCCCGAGCTCGCGGAGCGCTACCTTGCGGGGTTCGAGGCGCCGACGCCCGACGAGGGGCCGCTCGAGCTCGTCCCGACGGCGTGAACGGCGCGAATCGTGGCCGACGGAACAGTTCCAGGTAGCCTCACCCGCGCACGCCCGGCCGTTCGTGCGAGACACTGGGACGAGTAACCCACCATTCTCACGAGGAGATCACGTGCCCCAAGGAACCGTTCGCTGGTTCGACACCGACCGAGGCTTCGGCTTCATCGCGCCCGAGGACGGGTCGGACGACATCTACGTCCACGCGTCCGAGCTGGCCGACGAGGGCGTTCGCGCGCTCCGTGAGGGCCAGGAGGTCGAGTTTGAGGCCGGTGAGGGTGATCGCGGTCCGCAGGCCCGCAACGTCCGCGTGACGGGCGAGGCCCCGGCGGCGTCGCTCGGTGTGCTCGGCACGGTCTCGTGGTATGAGCCGTCGAAGGGCTACGGCTTCGCGACGGCCGACGGCAGCAGCGACGAGATCTTCGTCCACAGCTCGTCGATCGTCGGCGGCGGCGTGGTCCGTGAGGGCCAGCGTGTCGCGTTCCTCGTCGTGCCCGGTGAGAAGGGTCCGCAGACGGACCACCTGCTCCCGCTCGGCGACCAGGCGGCACCTGCGGGTGGCGGCGCGTCCGGCAACGACGGTGCCAATGGCACCGTGTCCTGGTTCGACGGCGGCAAGGGCTTCGGTTTCATCACGCCCGACGACGGCAGCGCCGACGTGTTCGCGCACGTCCGTGAACTGGGGCGGAACATCGACGAGCTCGGCGAGGGCGACCGTGTGAAGTTCGAGACCGTCGAGGGCGACAAGGGTCCGCAGGCGCGTCGGATCGAGCTGGTCGGCGGCGGGCGTGGTGGCCGGTCGCACGGTCGTCAGGACCGGGGACGCGGCGGCTTCGACCGTGGCGGCGACCGTGGGCGCGGGGGCGACCGCTTTGACCGCGGCGGCGACCGTGGGCGTGGTGGCGACCGCTTCGACCGCGGCGGTGACCGCTTCGACCGCGGCAACGATCGCGGGCGCGGGCGTTCGAGCGCGCCGGCGCGTGGCGGCTCGGGCGAGGTCGTGCGCTTCGATCCTGACCGTGGCTTCGGCTTCATCCGCCCGGACTCGGGTGGCGACGACCTCTTCGTTCACGTGTCCGTCGTGAGCGGCGGCGTCGAGCTCTACCAGGGTGACCGTGTGCGCTTCCAGGTGCGCCAGAGCGATCGCGGGCCGCAGGCCGACCGCGTCGAGCTCGACTGACCACTCACTGACCGGCCCTCGATAGCCGATCCGCACACGTCAAGTGTGCGGATCGGCTATCGATCTTTGGGGGGTGTGGGGGTGGAGCCTGACTGGCCTCTCTCCCTTGGACCGGAGAGGCGAGGCTGGCCTGCTCGGTAGTGGATCTGTTCACGTGTGACGTCTGGTTCGGCTATCGATCTCCGGGGTGGGTGGGGGAGCCTGACTGGGCCTCTCTCCCTTGGACCGGAGAGGCGAGGCTGCTCCGCTCGGTAGTGGATCCGTTCACGTGTGACGTGCGGATCGGCTATCGATCTCCGGGGGTAGGGGGGAACCCGACTGGGCCTTGCCCCCCAGTGGCCCGATAGTCGATCGGGCCACGTGACGTGCACTGATTGGCTATCGATCTTTGGGGGTGGGGGTGGAGTCCGACTGGGCCTCTCTCCCCCTGGGCCGGAGAGGTGAGGCTGCTCCGCTCGGTAGTGGATCCGTTCACGTGTGACGTGCGGATCGGCTATCGATCTCCGGGGGTGGGGGGTGGGTCGAGCCCTACTGGGCCTCTTTCTCTCCCCCTGGGCCTCTCCCCTTGGGCCGGAGAGGTGAGGCTGCTCCGCTCGGTAGCGGATCCGTTCACGTGTGATGTGCGGATCGGCTATCGATCTTGGGGGGGTGGGGCTGACTTGGCGTTGTGGGCTGCTGGAATAGAACGCCGCTCGTGAAGGTTGAGTGCATCAGACTCAAGTTTGGGCGTCTGGGCTTGCATCAGCGCCCGACGACGCGCAGACTTGAGTGCAACAGACTCAACAGCACGATCTTCTGGAGGCATCACCCATGGCACGAGCAGTCGGCATCGACCTCGGTACCACCAACTCCGTCGTCGCAGTCCTTGAAGGCGGCGAGCCCACGGTTATCGCCAACGCCGAGGGCATGCGCACGACGCCCTCGGTCGTCGCGTTCTCCAAGTCCGGCGAGGTCCTCGTCGGCGAGATCGCCAAGCGCCAGGCCGTCACCAACGTCGACCGCACGATCAGCTCGGTCAAGCGCCACATGGGCACCGACTGGTCGGTCGAGCTCGACGACAAGAAGTACTCCGCGCAGGAGATCTCCGCGCGCGTCCTCGGCAAGCTCAAGCGCGACGCCGAGGAGTACCTCGGTGAGGCCGTGACCGACGCCGTCGTCACCGTCCCCGCGTACTTCAACGACGCCGAGCGCCAGGCGACCAAGGACGCCGGCCAGATCGCCGGGCTCAACGTCCTGCGCATCGTCAACGAGCCCACCGCCGCCGCGCTCGCATACGGCCTCGAGAAGGGCAAGGAGGACGAGCTCATCCTCGTCTTCGACCTCGGTGGCGGTACCTTCGACGTCTCGCTCCTCGAGGTCGGCAAGGACGAGGACGACTTCTCGACGATCCAGGTCCGCGCGACCTCGGGCGACAACCGCCTCGGTGGCGACGACTGGGACAACCGCATCGTCGAGCACCTCATCAAGGAGGTCAAGAACTCCTCGGGCGTCGACCTGTCGAAGGACAAGATCGCGCTCCAGCGCCTCCGCGAGGCCGCCGAGCAGGCGAAGAAGGAGCTCTCGTCCGCGACGAGCACGAACATCTCCATGCAGTACCTCTCGATGAGCGAGAACGGCCCCATCCACCTCGACTCCAAGCTCACGCGTGCGCAGTTCCAGCAGATGACGCAGGATCTCATCGACCGCACCAAGACGCCGTTCCACGCGGTGATCCGCGACGCCGGCATCTCCGTCTCGGAGATCGACCACATCGTCCTCGTCGGCGGCTCGACCCGCATGCCCGCGGTGACCGAGGTCGTCAAGGAGCTCACGGGCGGCAAGGAGCCCAACAAGAGCGTCAACCCGGATGAGGTCGTCGCCGTCGGCGCGGCCCTCCAGGCAGGCGTCATCAAGGGCGAGCGCAAGGACGTCCTCCTCATCGACGTCACCCCCCTGAGCCTCGGCATCGAGACGAAGGGCGGCGTCATGACGAAGCTCATCGAGCGCAACACCGCTATTCCGACCAAGCGCTCCGAGGTCTTCTCGACGGCCGAGGACAACCAGCCCTCCGTCCTCATCCAGGTGTTCCAGGGTGAGCGCGAGTTCGCCCGCGACAACAAGCCGCTCGGCACGTTCGAGCTCACGGGCATCGCGCCCGCGCCGCGTGGTGTCCCGCAGGTCGAGGTCGCTTTCGACATCGATGCCAACGGCATCGTCCACGTCTCCGCGAAGGACCGTGGCACGGGCAAGGAGCAGTCGATGACGATCACGGGCGGCTCCGCCCTCCCGAAGGAAGACATCGACCGCATGGTCAAGGAGGCCGAGGAGCACGCGGCCGAGGACAAGGCGCGCCGCGAGGACGCCGAGACCCGCAACCAGGCTGAAGGCTTCGCCTACTCGACCGAGAAGGTCCTCAAGGACAACGAGGACAAGCTCTCCGACGAGATCAAGACCGAGGTCGGCGACGCGATCGCCGAGCTCAAGAAGGCTCTCGAGGGCGAGGACATCGCCGAGATCAAGGCGAAGCAGGAGACGCTGACGACGGTCGCGCAGAAGATCGGCGAGGCCCTCTACGCGGCCGAGCAGGCCGGTGGCGACGCTCCCGTGGCCGAGGAGGCAACCTCGGACGAGGACGTCGTGGACGCGGAGATCGTTGACGAGGACGAGTCCAAGTGACCGACTCCCCCTTCGAGTTCACCGACAAGCGTCGGGTCGACCCCGAGTCGGGGCAGCCGCGGGAGTCCGCGGCCGCCCCGGCCGGGGACGGCGCGGCCGAGCCCGACGTCGCTGTTCCTGACGACGCCTCGTCGCTCATGGGAGACGCCGCCAGCGGCGACGCACCCCTCAACGACGAGCTCGCCGTCGCCCAGGCCCTCGCGGCCGAGCGTCTCGACGACCTCCAGCGTGAGCGCGCGTCGTTCACGAACTACCGCAACCGGTCGCTGCGCGACCAGGAGGCGGCACGTACGCGCGGCATCGAGGATGTCCTTGCGGCTCTGCTCCCGGTGCTCGACGACATCGACCGTGCCCGGCAGGCCGGCGAGCTGGAGGGCCCGTTCGCGGCGATCTCCGACAAACTCGACGCTGCCCTCGGTAAGTTCGAGGTTGTGCGCTTCGGTGAGGTTGGCGAGGAGTTCGACCCGAACCAGCACGACGCCCTCATGCACGAGGACTCGGCCGAGGCCACGACGACGACCGTGAAGTTCGTCATCGAGCCCGGCTATCGCATCGGCGAGAAGACGGTCCGCGCGGCGCGCGTCGCCGTCGTCGGACCCCAGCAGTAACGACGCGTGCGCGGCGGGCCCACGGGCCCGCCGCGCATGCACACCCACTCCCAGACGCACCGATCGGAAGGACCGCGTTGACTGGACAGGACTGGCTCGAGAAGGACTTCTACGCCGCGCTCGGCGTCGCGAAGGACGCCGACGCCGCTGCGATCAAGAAGGCGTACCGCAAGCTCGCGCGCCAGTACCACCCTGACCAGAATGCCGGTGACCCGAAGTCGGAGTCGCGCTTCAAGGAGATCGGCGAGGCCTACGCGGTCCTCTCTGACCCGGCTGAGCGCGAGAAGTACGACGCGATCCGCGCGATGGGCGGCGGCGCACGCTTTGCCGCTGGCCCTGGCGGCGCAGGTGCGGGCGGCTTCGAGGACATGTTCGGTTCGATGTTCGGCGGCGGCGCGGGTGGTGGCCACCCGGGTGGCCGCGCTGGCTTCGGTGGCGGAGGCGGCGGCTTCGAGGACATCCTCGGTGGCCTCTTCAACGGCGGTGGTGGCGCCGGGTTCCGCGGCGGGCCACGCCCGCAGCAGGGTGCCGACCTCACGACGTCCGTGACGCTGCCCTTCCGGCAGGCCGTCGAGGGCTCCGAGGTTGCGCTCGACATCGAACACCGCACGATCAAGACGCGCATCCCCGCGGGGGTGCGCGACGGGCAGAAGATCCGGCTGCGCGGCAAGGGCCGACCCGGCACGGGCGGCGCTCCCGCGGGCGACCTCATCATCACGGTCGCGGTCGCGGCTCACCCGGTCTTCGCGCTCGACGGCCACAACCTGCGCGTCACCGTGCCGGTGACGTTCGACGAGGCTGCGCTCGGCACCCGGCTCGAGGTTCCGACGCTCGACGGCTCGACCGTCAAGGTCAAGGTGGCCCCTGGGACGCCGTCGGGTCGCGTGCTGCGAGTCAAGGGCCGCGGCGTCAAGGCCGCGAAGACGACGGGTGACCTGCTCGTCACCGTTCAGGTCGTCGTGCCGCAGAACCTGTCGTCGGACGCGCGCAAGGCGGTTGAAGCGTTCCGCGACGCGACAGCCGGGGCCGACGTGCGTGCCGACCTGCTCGCGCACGCCAAGGACTGACCTCCCATGGATGCCGCCGACGTTCCCGTGCTGCCGATCTCGCGAGCTGCCGAGCTCGCGGGCATGCACCCGCAGACGCTGCGTCAGTACGACCGGCTCGGCCTCGTGGTGCCGTCACGCACCGCGGGCCGTGGACGGCGCTACAGCGCCCGCGACGTCGAGAAGCTGCGCACGATCCAGCAGCTGAGCCAGGACGAGGGCATCAATCTCGCGGGCATCCGTCGCATCCTTCACCTTGAGGACCAGGTGCGGCTCCTGCGGGGCAGGGTGGAGATGCTGGCGACCGCCCTCGACCCGGGTCACCGCATCTTTACGGCGGACGCGGCGGGCGACATCATCGCCGTCCCCCGCGGCAAGCGGGTGCCGGCCGAGCGCGGCGGTGCGCTCGTCCTGTGGCGCCCGCGCCGCTGAGCCGCCACCCAGCGCGGCGCCACCCAGCGCGCCGCTGAGCCGCCACCGCGCTCGAGAGTTGTCAGTCGACGATGCCGTAGAGGCGGTCGCCCGCGTCTCCCAGACCGGGGTAGATGTAAGCCTGCTCGGTGAGGTGGGAGTCCACCGCGGCGACGACGATCGAGACGTCGGCACGCTCGTCCACGGCCGCCTTGACGGTCTCGACGCCCTCGGGGGCGGCGAGCAGGCAGACGACGGTGACGTCGCGTGCGCCGCGCTCGAGCACGTAGTTGATCGCTGCGACGAGCGTCGCGCCCGTGGCGAGCATGGGGTCGAGCAGGAAGACCTGGCGGCCCGTGAGGTCGTCGGGCAGACGGTTGGCGTACGTGATCGCCTCAAGCGTCTGCTCGTCGCGCTGCATGCCGAGGAATCCGACCTCGGCCGTCGGCAGGAGCCGGGTCATGCCGTCGAGCATCCCGAGGCCTGCGCGCAGGATTGGGATGACGATCGGCTGCGGGTCCGCGATCTTCGTCCCGATCGTCGGTGCGACGGGCGTCGTGATCGGCACCTCCATCGTGCGCACGTCACGCGTCGCCTCGTAGGCGAGGAGCGTGACGAGCTCGTCGACCAGGAGCCGGAACGTGGGAGAGGCGGTCCGCTCGTCGCGGAGGACGGAGAGCTTGTGGGCCACCAGCGGGTGGTCGGCTACGTGCAGGCGCATGACGTAACGGTACCGCTCACGCCGCGTGCCGCAGGGGCACATGGGGAAGCCTGTCGCTCATCTCACTGTGAGACGTCTGCTCGCTGCGGCTGCGCGCACAGCGCTGACTAAGGTGGGGGCGTGCACGACGACGGACGGTGGGACGACGCGATGGGGCTCGCGCTCGTGGAAGCGCGCGCGGCGCTGGTGACGGGCGACGTGCCCGTCGGGGCGGTCGTGCTCGATGCCGCAGGCGTCGTCATCGGCCGGGGTCGGAACGAACGCGAGGCGAGCGGCGACCCGACTGCGCATGCGGAAGTTCTTGCTCTGCGTGAGGCCGCGCGCACGCACGGTGAGTGGCGGCTCGAGGGCTGCACGCTCGTCGTCACGCTTGAGCCGTGCGTCATGTGTGCGGGTGCGATCGTTGCGGCGCGCGTGCCCCGGCTCGTGCTCGGCGCGTGGGACCTGCGCGTGGGGGCGACGGGTTCGGCATGGGACCTTGTGCGCGACCCGCGTCAGAACCATTTCGTCGAGGTGCATCCGGGTGTGCGGCGCGAGGAGTGCGAGCGGATGCTCGCGGAGTTCTTCGCCTCGCGGCGCTGAACTCACGTCCCGACGTCTCCGCGCCTCTGACCCGCGCGGGTGGCGAGCTCAGCCGAGCAGCCGCCTGACGAGCGTCGCGATCTCGTCGTCGTTCATGCCGTGCGCGCGCAGGTACGGACGCGTGGCCTCGGGCGAGCCGTCCTCAACCGTCGTGAGGAACTCGTCGAGCACGTCGGCCGGGCTCGTCACGAGCATGTCGGTGTACGACTCGGCGTCCTCACCCACGACGCGTCGGAGCTGCTCAAGCTTCTCGGCGAGCCACGGTCCGCGCAGTCGTGCCTCGGTCTCGGCATAGTTCGCGATGACGTCGTCGCGGGAGACGCCGACGGCCCGGAGGGCGAGGGCAACCGTGAGGCCCGTGCGGTCCTTGCCCGCGGTGCAGTGGACGAGGACCCCGCCCGCGACGGGGCTCGCCGCGTCTGCGCGTCCGTCGTCGTCGCTCATCGTCGGCACGGCGATGTGGCGCACGGCCGTCGTGAGCGCTGTGCCGCACTCGGTGGCCATGACCGCGTACATGCCACGCATCGATGTCCCGACCGCGGTGAACGAGCGTATCGAGCCCGTGAAGATCGGCAGGCTCGTCACGGTGAACCCTGCTGCGGTGAACGGTGTGGGGTGGTGGGCGGCTTCCTCGATGTTGCGGAGGTCGAGGACGTAGCGGAGGCCAGCGGCTCGCAAGGTGGTGAGCGCGTCGTCGTCGAGGGTCCCGGGCGCGTCGGACCGCAGCAGGACCCCCGGGACGACGGTTGCGTCGCCTGCGGCGAGGCCGCCGACGTCGCGCAGGTTGGCGAAGCCGCGGACGGCGGAGAGGTCGGGGAGGCCCATGACGTGATCCTGCCATTCTTCGCGCGTCATGGGGCATGGCTGCGGGCTGCCTGCCTAGGACCTTGGTCTCGATCCGGTCACACCAGTTGACAGATATCTGATAACCGATCTGTAATGGCTGTCACACACACGACGACGTGGAAGTGACGAGACGATGACGCGTAAGCCACTGTCCCGGCAGGCAGAACTCAGCCTCCGGCAGTACATCCTTGACGAGGGCCTCGCCCCCGGCGACGCCCTCCCCTCAGAGGCCGAGCTCGCCGAGCGGCTCAACATGGGCAAGACCTCCCTGCGCGAAGGCGTGCGCCGCCTCGAAACCCTCGGGATCGTCGACGTCCGCCACGGCAGAGGACTCTTCGTCGGCCGGTTCTCGTTCGCACCCCTCATCGAGCAGCTGCCCTACTCCCTCGCGATGGACTCCGCGCCGTTCCGTGACCTGCTCCAGGCCCGCCGCGCACTCGAAGAAGGACTCGTCGTCCAGGCGTCGCGCAGCCTCACCGAGACGGACCTCGCGCACCTCGACAGCCTCGTCGAACAGATGGCCGATCTCGGCCCCGGAGGCATGGTGCGTCCCGAGGTCGACCGCGAGTTCCACCACGCGCTCTTCGCCCCGCTCGGCAACCAGTTCGTCAGCCAGCTCCAAGAGGTGTTCTGGCAGATCTTCGCGCGCGCCATGGCACACGTCCCACCGCGTCCGGACCTCCACACCGTCGCCGATCACGCGCGCATCGTCGAGGCGATCCGCAGCGGCGACCCCCTTCTCATGACCGCAGCCGTGGCCGCCCACTTCGCCGACATCGAACAAGTCGTCGCCGACATGGTCGTGACCGCCGACTCCACCCGACGCCACACCCAGCCCCGATAGGCGGGCCGCAGCACCGACGCTGCCGCCCACGACCCGCACCACGAGCCCCACCAACCCAGGACCGAGGTACCCCCATGCCACTTTCCGGCATCATGCCCGCACTCATCACCGCCTACGACGACTCCGGCCACATCGACCTCGAGCGCAACGGACGCCTCGTCGACGCCCTCGTCGGCGCAGGCGTCGACGGGCTCTTCATCTCGGGCTCGACAGGCGAGGCACTGCTCCACACCCTCGACGAACGCCGCGCCCTCATGACCGCCTGCGTCGAGGCCGTCGACCACCGGGCATCCGTCATCGCCCACGTCGGCCAGATCGACGTCGCCACGACGCTCGACCTCACACGATTCGCGCTCGCCCAGGGCGTCGACGCGGTCGCAGCCGTCACGCCGATCTACTACTACCTCGACGCCCGCGCCCACGCCGACTACTACCGGCGCATCGCAGACGCCCTCGGCGGGGCGATCCCCCTGATCGCCTACCACATCCCCTCCCGCACGGGAGTCGAGCTCGGCCCGGACTTCTTCCTCGACCTCGCCGCGGAAGGCGTCATCCACGGGCTCAAGTACACCTCGACCGACCTCTACCCCCTTGCGGAGGTGAGGCGCTCAGCGCCCGAGGGATTCCTCGTCTACAACGGTGCGGACGAGGTCATCACGGGCGGGCTCGCGCTCGGCGCCGACGGCGGAATCGGCTCGACGTACAACGCGCTGCCGCGCCTCTACCTCGACCTGCGCGCCGCAGTCCTCGCGGGCGACCTCGCCGAGGCTCGCCGGCTGCAGGCCCTCGCGAACATCTTCATCGGGGAGATGTCCGGCTACAACTTCATCTCCTTCCTCCGCGCGGCCCTCGAACGGCAGGGCATCGCGATGGGTGCCAGCCGAGCACCCCTGCCTGGTCTCGACGCTGCGCAGCACGCACGCGTCCGAACCTTCTTCGACGACAACCCGGAGATCTCCGACTACCTCGTCACCCCATGACCGACCCCGTCAAGACGCTGGAGAGGACCACCATGACCCACCGACAGACCACCCGACGCGTGCTCGGCATCGCCGCCGCCACGCTCGCAGGCGCACTCGCTCTCGGCGCGTGCACACCCAGTGACGACGCCCCCGCAGCCTCCGGCACCGCACCGTCCACCGGTGCCGCAGGCAACCCCACGGGAACCCTCGAGATCATCTGGCCCGGAACCTCGGACCCCGAGACCCGCATGGCGGAGGACTTCGCGAAGGCGATGGCCGCCAAGGGCATCACCATCGAGTACAACTTCCTGTCCTGGGCCGACATCCAGAAGCAGCTGGCGGTTCGCATCCAGGCGGGTGACCCGCCGGACCTCACGATGACGCAGGACGTCACCGACCTCGTCCGCATGGACGGGCTCCTTCCCCTCGACGACCTGTTCGCGAAGTCGTTCGAGGCGGCCGACTTCAGGCCGGGGACGCTCGAGGTCTCGACGGTCGACGGCTCGCTCTACGCGGTCCCCTACGCAGCACAGGCCTTTGATCTCGTCGTCAACGAGACCATGCTGAGCGCTGCAGGCTATGCGGTCGAGGACCTCAAGACCTGGGACGACGTCGTCGCGGCCGCCAAGGCCATGACCAAGGACGGCGCCTATGGCTTCGGTTTCCCGCTGCAGAACCCCCGGTTCGCGTTCCGCGGAGCACTCACCATGGCGTACACGAACGACCTGTGGCCCGGTGACGACTCAGACGCGGCCACGACGAAGTGGATCCAGACGCTCGAGCACGCCAAGGCGATGAACGCGTTCTCGCCGCCCGCTGCAGCCGCATGGAGCTACCCCGAGATGTTCCAGGCGTACTCCAACGGCGAGGTCGGCATGATTCCCGCTGGCACGTTCTTCACGGCGAACGTCTACGAGCTCAACCCTGAGATCGTCGAGCAGTCCCGCCAGATCGCCTACCCCGCGGGACCCTCTGGCACGCAGGTTGCGCCGGTCTCCAACACGGGCTTCGGGATCTTCAAGGACTCACCAAACCACGATCTCGCGTGGTACGTCATCGAGCAGCTCGTCTCACCCGAGTGGGTGGGTCGCCTGACGACGGCAGTGAACAGCCCGGCGCTCGCCGCCATCAAGCCCGCTGATCTCGCCGACGACGCGGCGCTCATCTACCCGAACGCGCCCGAGGGGCACGCGCAGCAGATGACAGACCAGGCGGCCCTCATCGACGACCACGGCACCCCGTTGCGCCCGATCGTCGGTCAGCCCGCGCTCGAGCCCGAGTTCCAGGCCATCCTTCTCGACTTCTTCGCGGGGAAGATCACGGCCGACGACGCTCACGGCCGCATCGCCACCGCGATCAAGCAGTCCCGCTAGCACCCAACCAGTTCGCGGGGCGGCCGCGTAGCGCGGCCGCCCCGCGGGAGGAATCCCAATGACGACGACGACACCGGCAACGGCGCCGAGCGTGTCCTGGAGAATCGGGCGCTGGTACCAGGAGCGTGGCTTCTGGCTCGCGCTCATGGCGCCCGTTCTCATCTTCCTGCTCTTCGCCCAGTTCTACCCCCTCATCGAGACAGTGCGTCTGGGCTTCACGAACGATCGTGCCACTGCCCCGGGCCAGACGGGCTGGGTCGCGTTCGAGAACTACCGACGACTCCTGCTCGACGACCCCAAGTTCTGGGGCATCTTCCGTAACAGCCTCATGTGGGTCTTCGGCTCGGTGATTCTCCAGCTGGTCCTCGGGGTGCTCGCGGCTCTCGTGCTCAACCTTCCGCTGCGCCTGCGAGCCCTGTGGCGCGGCTTGCTCATGGTGCCGTGGGTGACCCCGGTCGTCGTGGTTGCCATCATCTGGCGCTGGCTCTTCCAGGGCGGCGAGTCGGGCCTCATCAACCACTACCTCGGGCAGGCCGGGATCATCGACGACCCGATCGTCTTCCTTGCCTCCGACGTGTGGGTCTGGCCCGTGCTCCTGCTCGCGTCGACGTGGAAGGGTCTGCCGTTCGCGGCCTTGCTCATCCTCGCGTCGCTGCAGTCCATGCCCAAGGAGATCCACGAGTCGGCGTCGATCGACGGGGCGAACGCTGTCCAGAGGTTCTGGCACGTCACGCTCCCGCACCTGCGCCCGACGCTCTTCGTCACGGGCGTCACCTCGCTCGTCACGACGTGGTTCAAGTTCGAGATCATCTGGGCCCTGACCAACGGTGGCCCGGGGTTCGCCACGAGCATCCTGCCGACGTACGTCTACACGTTTGCGTTCCAGCGCTTCGAGTTTGGGGTTGCGGGGGCTGTCGCAACGATCGCGATGGTCGTCGTGCTCGTGCTCGCTGCGCTCGTCGCGCTCGCCTTCGGTGAGCGCCGCGCCAAGGGAGAGATTCGATGACTCATCGTTCACCGTGGGCCGTCCTCGGCCGGTACGCCTCGCTCGTCGCGCTCATGTCGTTCCTGCTCGTGCCCGCGCTGTGGCTCGCGTACTCGGCGCTGCGACCGAACCGGGAGATCTTTGGGACGCCCAAGATCAGCCTCTCGAACCTCACGCTCGAGAACTTCCGGTGGGCGTTGTCCGAGCGCGGCCTCGGCATGGCTCAGCTCCTTCAGAACACGTTCGCCGTGTGTCTCATGACGGCGGCTCTCACGACGGTGTTCGCTTGCCTCGCGGGCTACGGGCTCGTGCGCTACCGAGGAACAGGGGCGCGCATCGCGATCGTCGGGCTGCTCGTCGCCCAGATGGTCCAAGGCCCGATGATCATGATCCCCTGGTACAAGATCGCCGCGACGCTCGATCTCCTCAACACGCGTGAGGTCCTCGTGCTCATCTATCAGACGCTCACGTTGCCCGCGGCGGTGTGGCTCATGGCGAGCTTCTTCCGTGCCATCCCGTCCGAGCTTGAAGAAGCGGCGTCGATCGACGGTGCCTCCAGGCTGAGGACGATGCGGTCGATCATCCTGCCGCTTGCTCTGCCTGGCATCACGGCGGTGGGCCTGTACTCGTTCATCCTCGCGTGGAACGACTACCAGTACGCGCTCATCCTCACGAGCTCGAAGTACTCCAAGACCGTTCAGATCGGGATTGCGCAGGTGATGGACTCGATGGGGTCGACGAACTGGGGCGGCATCATGGCAGGCGGTGTGCTGGCGATCATCCCCGCGGTCGTCGTGTTCGCGATCGTGCAGAAGGCGCTCGTCGAGGGCCTCTCAGCCGGGGCGGTCAAGGGATGAGCGGGCTCGAGGGCCGTGTCTGTCTCGTCACCGGCGGCTCGCGCGGCCTCGGGCTGGGTGCGGCACGAGCACTCGCGCGGGCGGGTGCGACGGTCGTCATCACGGGGCGTGACGGTGACGCGACGCACGCCGTGGCGCGCGGCCTCACCGGTGGTGGCCTCGACGTGCGTGGCGTTGCGCTCGATGTCACGGACGACGGGTCGATCGCGCGTGCGGTGGGGTCGGTGCTCGACGACCACGGGCGCATCGACGTGCTCGTCAACAATGCGGGAGGAGGGTCTGGCTCGAGCCCCGCGTGGTTGCCGGACCGCTCGGCCCGCGACATCAGATCGTCGATCGAGGTCAACCTCGTGGGCCCGATCCTCGTCACCCGTGCGGTCATCCCGTCCATGATCGAGCAGCGCAGCGGGTCGATCGTGTCGATCGCGTCGGTTGCGGGGCACGTGGGACGAGACCGTCGGCTGTATACCGACAACGGGATGCTCGGGCAGCCCGTCGACTACGCGGCAGCGAAAGCTGGCATCGCCGGGCTCACGCGTGATCTTGCCGGGATGCTTGGCCCGTACGGTGTGCGAGCCAATGCGATCTCACCCGGAGGGTTCAGGCGTGACAACCTGCCGGACGGCTTCGTGCGGGACTACGCCGACCGGACGGCGCTGGGCCGCATGGGCGAGGAGGATCGTGACGGCTACGGTGACCTCGACGGTGCGGTCGTCTTCCTTGCGGGTCCTGCGTCCGCCTACGTCACGGGTCAGGATCTTGTGGTCGACGGTGGCTTCGGCGTCTTCCGCTGAGCCGGGCGCGCAGGCACGGGCAGCACCCGGGGGAGCAGGTTGACGAAGGTCTCGGTCGTGCCCTCGTCGAGCCGCAGGTCGGCCTGGTCGTCGCCGCGCGTCGGGCCGCGGTTGATGATCGCGACGGGCGTGCCGCGCCGTGCCGCATGCCGCACGAAACGCAGGCCCGAGTGGACCGTGAGGGAGGAGCCCGCGACGACGAGCGCCTCGGCCTCGTCGACGAGCGCGAACGCGCGCTCGACGCGCTCGCGCGGGACCTGCTCGCCGAAGTAGACGATGTCGGGCTTGAGCATGCCCCCGCAGCTCTCGCACGGTGCGACGACGAAGCCGGCGGTCTGCTCGACGACCGCGTCGGCGTCGGGCGCAATCTCAATGTCGGTCACCTCGCCCTGAGCCTCACGGAATCCGGGATTGAGTGCCGTGAGGCGCGCATCAAGCGTTTCACGTGGAACGACGGTGCCACAGCCGAGGCACACGACCCTGTCGAAGGAGCCGTGCAGGTCGACGACCGTGCGCGTTCCGGCACGCTGGTGCAACGTGTCGACGTTCTGCGTCACCACACCGGTGACATGTCCTGCCGCCTCGAGCGCGGCGAGCGCGCGATGCCCGTTGTTCGGCCGGGTCGCGGCCATGTGCCGCCAGCCCACGTGATTGCGCGCCCAGTAGTGCCGCCGAAACGCCGCGTCGCCGATGAACTGCGCGAACGTCATGGGGGTGCGCGGTGCCGAGCCCGGCCCGCGGTAGTCAGGGATCCCCGAGTCCGTCGACATTCCGGCGCCCGTGAGCACAAGCGTGCGTGCGCCGCGCACGAGCGCAGCGAGCTCGGCCAGAGCGTCCGGCGGAGTGCTGCGCCGACCAGCGGAGCGAGTGGCGAGAGCGGGCACGCCGCCACGCTACGACGAACGCGCGCGTCGTGCAGTGACGAATACCTCGTCCGGACGGGCGTAACGTCCTCCGTGTCCGGTGATCTGCCGTGCGAGCCTTCTCAAGGCACGTCATCACCTAGAGGAGCAACGAGCAATGACGACTTCCACCGGATCGAGGTCTGACACACGGTTCTTCGGTCACCCGTTGGGCCTCATGACGCTGTTCAGCACAGAGCTGTGGGAGCGGTTCAGCTACTACGGGATGCGCGCCATCCTGCTGTACTTCATCACCGACACGATCGCCAACGGCGGCCTCGGGATCGACCGGTCGACGGGCGTCGCGATCACATCGATCTACGGCGCGAGCGTCTACCTGCTCTCGGTCGTGGGCGGCTGGCTCGCCGACCGCGTCATCGGCGCACGGCGCGCAACCCTCTACGGCGGCCTCGTCATCGCGCTCGGCCACGTCCTGCTCGCCGTGCCTGGCGGTGCACCGACCGCGTTCGCCGGCATCATCTCGGTCGCGATCGGAACGGGCCTGCTCAAGCCCAACGTCTCGAGCATGGTGGGCGAGCTCTACGAGCGCAACGATGACCGACGCGACGGCGGCTTCGCGATCTTCTACATGGGGATCAACCTCGGCTCGTTCTTCTCGCCGATCCTCGTCGGAGCGGCTCGCGCCTGGGGCGGCTACCACGCCGGATTCCTCGTCGCCGCGATCGGCATGGGCCTCGCCCTCGTCTTCTTCGTCCTGGGCCGCAAGGCGCTCTACGGCGCCGGCGACACGGTCGAGAACCCCATCACGCGCGACGAACGTCCCGCGCTCATGCGAGCGGGCCTCCTCATCGTCGGCCTCATCGTCGTCGCCGTCGGCATCTCCGCCCTCGTCCAGACCCTGCGCGCGGACGGCCCCGCCTTCGGAACCAGCGGCGTCGTCGACGCGATCTCCTACCTCGCGTTCGCCGCGCCCGTCGGCTACTTCATCGTCATGCTGCGCTCACCCAAGGTGACGCGCGCCGAACGCTCGCGCGTGCTCGCCTACATCCCGCTCTTCATCGCCGCCATGCTCTTCTGGATGATCAACGAGCAGGCCGCGAGCTCGCTCGCTGCGTTCGCGGCGGACCGCACGGTGCTCACCTTCCTCGGCTTCGACATTCAGCCCGAGTTCTTCCAGTCGATCAACCCGCTCATCATCATCGTCGGCGCGCCCGTCATGGCGGGCGTGTGGATGCGCGTGGGCGACCGCGGCCCGACGGTCGCGCACAAGTTCGGCATCGGGCTCGCGCTCGCGGCGTCCTCGTTCGTGCTGCTCGCCCTGCTCACCGCGTCGTTCGGCGGTGACAAGGTTCCCGCCTGGGTGCTCGTCGTCACGTACGCCGTGCAGACCGTCGGCGAGCTCTTCCTCTCGCCCGTCGGCCTCGCCGCGACGACGCTCCTCGCGCCACGTGCGTTCCGGTCACAGGCGATGGCGCTGTGGTTCCTCGCCCCCGCGGCGGGGCAGGCGATCACGGCGCAGCTCGTCACCGCAACCGAGAACCTTGCCGAGTCGTACGTGCCGTACTTCGGCACGATCGGCGCCGTGACGCTCGGCCTCGCGGTTCTGTTCTTCTTCGTGGCGCCGTGGATCACGCGGCACATCGCGCAGGGCGAGGACGAGGGCGCCGAGGTTTCCACGTCCTGATCGCGCAGGTCGGGTGGTGTTTCTCGAGGATGTTGGTACTCGGCGCCGGCTCCGATTTCCGAATCCGGGCGGCAGCCTTGTATCCTCGTCAGGCTAGGTAGCGTGTCCGAGCGGCCGAAGGTGCAGCACTCGAAATGCTGTGTGGTTCATAGCCACCGTGGGTTCAAATCCCACCGCTACCGCCAGCATGACGAAGCCCCCCACGGGATCCCCGTGGGGGGCTTCGCTGTGCGCGGGAGCGTTCGTGCGCCCGGTCAGTCGCCCGGTGAGATCGTCACGGACCGCCCGTCCGTGAACACGTTGCCGGAGTGCGTGATCTTCGTGGTGCGCGGGCTGATGATCGCGCAGCCGCGGTGCCCCGTGTTGAGCCCGAAGGTCACGCCCGTGACGGCGACCCCGCTGATCGGCCCGCGACCGTTCTCGGCGACGTTGATCGAGCATGCACCGCCGTCGATGAAGCTGTCCTCGACGCGCACGTCGCTCACGCCACGCGCGCCCTGCACGATCATGATCGACGCGCTGCGCGACCCTTCGAAGCGGTTGCCGACGAATGCGAAGCCGCTGCCCGACGAGATCTGCACGTTGTCGTCGTGGCTCGGCCCGCCGCCGTGGAGCGGGTCGGAGGCGTAGTGGAGATTGTCGTGGAACCACGAGTCCGTGACGACGACGCCCCCGCCTGTCGTCGAGAGCTGGTCGATGACGGTGTGGACGTTCGTGCGGGTCATGCGCAGCCGGGAGCCGACGACGCCCTTGATGAGGTGCGAGGGGTGTGCGGCGTAGATCTCGGTGTCGACGATCTTCGTCCCGGTGACGCCGGGGGAGATCTGGACGAGGTAGCTCTGCTGCGTGACCTTGCGACCTTGGACGATGCTGCGCTTGATCGTCACGTCGTTGGCGTCGATGCGGACGAGCCCGCGAATGTCGCGGCGATCGATGACGGTGCCGGCCTTGCTGACGACGAGGTCGCCCTCGTGGACCTTGAGGCTCGTGCCGTGGGGGACGCCGGTCGTGCCAGGGCCGGGGAACGAGCTGCGGGGCTCCGGCTGAGGTACGGGAGTTGCCGGCGTGGTCGGTTCGGGTTCCGGCTCGGGTTCAGGGGCGCGCGTGGGGGGTGTCGTCGTCGTGGGTGCCGGGGCGGGTTCGCGCGGGGCTGAGGTGGTCGGGCGCGGCTCGGGCGAGCGCGGAGGACGCGTGGTCGTCGGGTCCGTCGTCCCCGGCTCCGTCGTTCCTGGGTCTGTGGGGTGTGGATCCGCGGGATCTGTCGTGCCGGGTGCGGCTTCTCCGGGCGCCGTTGTGCTCGGTTCCGTGCCCGGCTCTGCCGTGCCCGGCTCCGTGCCCGGTTGCGTCGGCGTGGGTTCGCTCGGTGACGTCTGGCCAGGTGTCGTCGCGCCTGGGCTCGGCTCTGCGTGCGTCGTCGGGTCCTCAAGCGTCGGCGGTTGCGGGCGCGTGCCGCTCAACCCGCGTGACGCGGGCTCGGTCGCCCCCGCACGCCGAGCGGTTGCGGTGGCGTGGCTGCGTTGAGCGTCGTCGTCGAGGGAGGTGACGGCAACGGCCGTCGTCGCCGCGAGCGCGAGCGCTCCGGCAGCGGCGATGAGAGCGGTGCGGCGAGACGGAAACGTGGGGCGACGAGACATGTCGCCATCATTTGCACGGTCTTGGGCCCATGTCCTCCGCTCACGCCTGAACCGTCCCGGATCGCGGGACGGGACGACGCCGCGTGGGTGGCATGACCCGGATGGCGTCGCTCGAAACGTTGCTGCAAGCGTGCGTAGGCTGGGGACGTGATCGAGCTCCGCACCACCTCCCAGCCCGCTGACCCGCAGCCCACCGACGCGACCGTCACGCGCGATGCCGCGCAGCCCTGGTGGCGCGAGGCCGTGTTCTACCAGGTCTACCCGCGCTCCTTCGGCGACTCGACGGGTGATGGAACGGGCGACCTCGCGGGGATCACGGCACGCCTCGACCACGTCGTCGCCCTCGGCGTCGACGCCCTGTGGCTCTCGCCCTTCTACCCGTCGCCGCAGGTCGACGCGGGCTATGACGTCGCCGACTACTGCGACGTCGACCCCATGTTCGGAACTCTCGACGACCTCGACGAGCTCGTCGCGTCCGCGCACGCGCGAGGGCTCCGCGTGACGATCGACCTCGTCCCCAACCACTGCTCCGACCAGCACCCGTGGTTCCAGGCCGCGCTCGCGGCCGAACGCGGCAGCCGCGAACGCGAGCTCTTCCACTTCGTCGAGGGCCGAGGCGAGCACGGGGAGCTGCCGCCCACCAACTGGCGGTCGGCGTTCGGTGGTCCGTCGTGGACGCGCGTCACCGAGCCCGACGGCACCCCGGGCCAGTGGTACTACCACCTCTTCGCAGCCGAGCAGCCCGACTTCAACTGGGCGGAGCCCGCGGTCCTCGCCGAGTTCGAGCGGGTGCTGCGCTTCTGGCTCGACCGCGGCATCGACGGCTTCCGCATCGACGTCTCGGACGCGCTCATCAAGGACACTGCGTGGGAGGACACGCCCGACGGCAACCCGAACATTCCCAAGGACGACGCGAGCGGGGTCCACGAGATCTACCGGGCGTTCCGCACCGTCATGGACTCCTACGACGGCGACCGGATGGCGGTCATCGAGACGGGCGCACCCGACGACATCGTCGCGCTGTTCCTGCGCCCCGACGAGATGCACCTCGCGTTCAACTTCCGCTTCGTCAAGGCGGGCTGGGACGCGGACGCGATCCGTCGGGCGGTCGACGAGTCGCTTGCCGCGTACGGAGCGGTCGGGGCCCCCACGACGTGGGTGACGGACAACCACGACACGACGCGTTCGGTCACGCGCTACGGGGCGGACGTGCGGCTCGAGGGCGAGTACGTGCCCGGCTCGACCGCCGAGCGACCGCTCGACGCGGCAGCCCTTGCCAGGGGGACGCGTCGCGCGCGAGCGATGGCGGTCCTGCTGTTCGGGCTGCCGGGCGCGGCGTACGTCTACGCCGGTCAGGAGCTTGGCCTGCCCGAGGTCGTCGACCTGCCGCTCGAGGTCCTGCAGGATCCGATCGTCGCGCGCTCGGGAGGGGCGTCGCGTGGGCGCGACGGCTGCCGCGTGCCTCTTCCCTGGTCGGGCACGCGCGCGCCCTTCGGCTTCTCTCCCGAGGGCACGACGACGTGGCTCCCGCAGCCCGACGACTGGGCGGGCCTCACGGCGCAGGCCCAGCACGACGACGACGCGTCGATGCTCGCGCTCTACCGTGCGCTCGGTGCGCTGCGCCAGGCCGAGCCCGCGCTGCGTGGCGGTGAGGTCAGCTGGGTCGAGCAGACGCCGACGCGACTTGTGCTGCGGCGCGTTCCCGCGCCGGGCGCGGGCGGACGCGAGCTCACGCTCGTCGTCAACCTGGGTGAGGAACCGGCGCCGCTCCCTGCGGGCGACCTCGTCCTGGCGACGGCAGGGCTGAGTGGCGGGATGCTGCCGGGCGAGTCGGCGGCGATCCTCGCCTGAGGCTGGGCGGTCACGTGGGTGAGAGCGAGGTGCGCGGGGTGAGGCCACCCCGTTGCGGTTGCCCACGGTGAGAGCGGTTGCAAGACTTCTTCCAGGAGGCCCCCTGTCGTGCTTCGGCGGGGTCGGCAACGCGGCTGGGATCGCCCAGTCGCACTCACCCTGAGGAGCCCTGCGATGGCCGCGCACACGACGACGCACCCTCCCCAGGCGACCACGTCTGATCCGCGGGATGCCGCTGAGGACATCCGTGTCGCTCTCCACCGCGTGAGTTCCGCCGCGCCCGAGGAGTTCTTCAACATCGCCAACGACCTGCGCGCGCTCGGCTGCGACGAGGCCGCCGTGCCGTTCTACGAGAAGGCGATCGCGGCAGGCGTTGCCGAGGCGACGTACAACTTGGCGCTGCTGCACCACGAGCGCGGACGTACCGAGCTCGCGCGCGCGGGCTTCGTCGCCGCGTCCGAGGCTGGCGACGCGAAGGGCGCGTTCATGGCCGCCCAGATCTTCGAGGCGTGCAGCGACGACGAGCGCGCGGCGCTCCACTACGCTCGGGCGCTCGAGCTGCCCGAGACCCCGGTGAGGCTCGCCCGCGTCCTGCGGCGCATCGGGCTCACGACCGAGGCTGAGGACATCGTCGCCGAGTCCGCACAGACCAGCTGGGAGTCCGCGGTCGAGCACGCGCTGCGGGACACCACGTCGGTGGCCGACGGGCTCCGGCTGCTCGACGGCCACTGGTCGCGCGGTGAGACCCGGGTCGCGGTGACGCTTGCGCTGCTCCTCGAAGAGGACGGCCGCGAGGACGACGCCGAGGCGGTGCTGCTCGTCGCGGCCGAGGCCGGCGATGTCCAGGCGCTCACGAACCTCGGCACGCACTGGCGTGACCACGGTGACCTTGAGGCGGCGCGCCGCGCGTGGGGTGAGTCCGCAGAGCGCGGCGACGCCCTCGCCCGCACGCTCCTCGAGCAGAACCCCCTCTGACGACGGGGCCCGCGGGCGCGGACAGGTCTCTCGCTAGGTGGGACGCGGAGTAGGATGCTCCGCGGCGCGACGCCCTGCGCTGACCTGCCCCCCGCATCACACCTGATGGGACCCCACATGGCTCTCTGGACCGTGCACGGAGACGGCAAGACCGTCCGACCCGGGGAGGCCGTCGCCCCCCTCGAACGACTTTCCTGGCCGCGCACCGTCGGCATGGGCATGCAGCACGTCGTCGCCATGTCAGGTGCGACTCTGCTCGTCCCCGCGATCACGGGCTTCCCGGCGACCGCCACCCTGTTCTTCAGTGCGCTCGGCACGTTCATCTTCCTGCTCGTCAACCAGAACCGGCTCCCGAGCTACCTGGGCTCGAGCTTCGCGTTCCTCGCGCCCATCGGCGCAGCCGCGAGCATGAGCGACGCCTCGGGCGGAATCCTCTTCGCGGGTGCGTCCCTCGTCGTCGTCGGAGCCCTCGGCCACTTTGCGGGTGTCGCGTGGATCGACAAGCTCATGCCGCCAGCCGTCAACGGCACGATCGTCGCGCTCATCGGGCTCAACCTGGCGCCCGCCGCCTGGAACAACTTCAAGGGACACGAGGTCGTCGGCTTCGTGACGATCCTCGCCGTCGCGATCGTCTCCGTCCTCTTCAAGGGCATCCTCGGCCGCCTCTCGATCCTCGTCGGCATCGTCGTCGGCTACATCGTGGCGGCCGTGCGTGGCGAGATCGACTTCGGCTCGGACGCCATCACCCAGGCGAAGATCGTCGGCCTGCCCGACTTCCACACCCCCACGTTCAGCGACCCGGGCCTGCTCCTCATGTTCGTGCCCGTCGTCCTCGTGCTCGTCGCCGAGAACATCGGCCACGTGAAGTCCGTCGCCGCGATGACGGGCGAGAACCTCGACGACCGCGTCGGCCGTTCCCTCGTCGCCGACGGCGTCGCCACGATGCTCGCGGGCGCCGGCGGCGGATCCGGCACGACGACGTACGCCGAGAACATCGGTGTCATGGCGGCGACCCGCGTCTACTCGACGGCCGTCTACTGGGTCGCAGGCACGACCGCGCTCCTGCTCGCGTTCTCCCCGAAGGTCGGCGCGATCATCCAGGCGATGCCCGCGGGCGTCCTCGGGGGCGCAGGGACGATCCTCTACGGAATGATCGGCCTGCTCGGCGCCCGCATCTGGGTGCAGAACAAGGTGAACTTCTCCGACCCCGTCGTCCTCACGTCGGCGGCCGTCGCGCTCATCATGGGCATCGGCGACTACACGTTCACGATGGGTTCGATCACGCTCGGTGGCATCGCCACCGGCACGATCGCGGCGCTCGTGCTCTACCACGGCATGCGGGCGATCGCCCGGTGGCGTGGGACGTCGGCCGAGCCTGCGAGCCCGAGCTCGGTCCCGGACACGGCGGTCGGCAACCCCGACGCCTGACACCGCCTCACGCACGCGAGCCGCGCAGCCATGGGCTGCGCGGCTCGCGTGCGTTCAAGCGCTCTGTGACCCTCGCGACGGCTAGGTCAACCGCAGTGGACCCGACGCGACCTAGAAGCGCGACCTAGAGGTCGATCCCGTAGATCCAGTCGGAGTCGGGGAGCGCCGGCCGGAATCCCAGGTGCTCGTAGAACCCGACCGCGTGCGTGTTCGTCGTGTCGACACCCAGGTGCAGAGCCGTGACGCCCCGCGCGCGGAGCGCGTCGAAGAGCGTCTCGAGGAGGCGTCGTCCGTTGCCCCCGCCCTGGCCTTCGGGCAGAAGATCCACGTGCAGGTGCGCCGGGAAGCGATCGATGGCGGCGTCCGGCAGTGCGACGGGCGCGTGGATGAGCTCGATAAGCTTCGCGTCGAGCGTGCCCGCCTCCGCAGAGCCGAGCGGGAAGCGCTCGCGGAGCGCGGGCCACCACTCGCGCTCGCACCGGGCCGCAAAATCACGTGTGTCGGCTGCGCCGATGACGTAGCCCACCGCATTGTCGTCGTCGTCAGCGAGGACGAACGCAAGGCCCGGCTCGAGCGCAAGGTACGCACCCAGGTAGACCGCGGGCAGCAGCTCCGGCTGCGCGTACAGGCCGCTCGCGTCACCGCCGGCCGCGCCCGTGCGGATGCACACGTCGTAGAGCCGAGCGACCTCCGCAGCGTCAGCCGTGCGTGTGTGTCGGATCGTCGTCACGTCACTTGTCCTTGTCGGACTTGTCCTCGTCGTCCTTGTCCTGCTCGGCCTTCGCCTCGTCGGCCGCGTCCTTGGCGGCCTTCTCGGCTGCCTTCTTCTTGGCCTCGTCGAAACGAGCCGGGGCGGGCTGCGGCGTGATCTGAGCGGGGTCCACGCAGCCCTCGACTGACGTCACAGGTGCCTTCGGGTCGAGCGTCACCGCTTCTTCGGGTGTGATCGTCGTGAACTGCGCGCCGATCGTCACGTCGACGGACTTGCCAGGGCGGTCGTCAAGCACGAGCCGCGCGCCCGGGAAGCGCGCACGAACCGTGTAGGCCTGGACGATTCCCGACGGGCCAGACGTGATGAGCGTCTGCCGCGGCCGACGTTCATCGTTGCCCGAGCCCTCAACCGCGAAACCGCGATCCAGCAGGTCCTCGGCCACGGTCGTCGCGAGCGCGGCGCGCGTCGTCCCGTTGAGCACCGTCACCTTGATCTTCGCGCGGCCAGCCGGCTTCTTCTTCGGCGGCGCACACGGCTCGTCCCACGTGATGAGCGTTCCCTCAGGCTCCTTCGAGACGAAGTCCGACGACCCTGGGAGTGAGAAGTTGCCCGTAAACGCGGCAACGCCCGTCAGGCCAGCGATCGCGAGCGCCGCGATGAGCACACCAAAGATCACGGTCTGCCGCTCGTGCTCACGGCGACGGCGCAGGGCACGAGCCTGCTCAGGGGTGAAGCGAGCGGTCACAGGGCAGTCCTCAGCGGAGTTGGTGAGTCATCGTCAACAGGGAGTGCGGGAGTCGAAGGCGCGGGCGAAGCCACAGGCGCGGGGGCGCCGTCGCTCGTCGGGGTCGCAGGGGAGACCGCAGCGGGCGCGGCCTGCGCCGAGACCGCGTCGTCAGGCAGGACGAGCACGCGCGCATGCAGCACCGCGCGCTGCTGCAGAGCAGCGCGCACAGCCCGGTGGAGGCCGTCCTCGAGATACATGACGCCCTTGAACTGCACGACGTGGGCGAACAGATCACCGTAGAAGGTCGAGTCGTCAGACAGGAGCGAGTCCAGGCTCAGCGTGGCCTTCGTCGTCACGAGCTCGTCCAGACGCACCTGGCGCGGCGGCACGACCGACCAGTCCTTGGGCGTGACGAGGCCGTGCTCGGGGTACGGCCGGCCGTCACCGACGCCACGGAAGATCACCCCAGCGAGTCTAGGGCGAGCCTCGGCGTCGAGGCCGTGCTCGTCACGGTCCTTCTCACGACCTTCACCAGCAGCCTGTGCACGCCGCAGGTACACCTCACGGACGCTCGTCCGACGGATCGGGCCAGCGTTCATGAGATCACCTCCTGAGAGTTAGGGACAGCGCCGTGCGTCTTAGTCGCGTGCGCGGCGGCGCCGCACCGCAACGATCGAGAGAACAATGCCGACGAGAACCACGACGCCACCCGCCACGACGAACGGGAGAGCCCCCGTCGAGCCCGCGGCGGCAGTGCTCGCGGAGGACGTCGTTGCGGACGCTGGGACATCAGGCGTCGTGGGTGCAGCGACCGTCGTCGGCTCGTCCGACTCCGTCGGGCTCGGCTCCGTCGGGCTCGGCTCCGCCGGGCTCGACAACTCAGCAGCCTCGACGACGAACGAACTCGACCCGTCGACCGGGTGACCGTCGGCCGACGTCACCCGCCACGCCACCTCATACGCACCCGGACCCGCATCACTGATCGCCTGCGACACCGAACGCTCCTCAACCACCGCAGCGCCCTCCGACACGACCTCACCCGACGGGCCCGTCACCCGGACCGTCGTCCCCAGCTCAAGAACCGCGTCGCCGTACTCGAGGCGCACCTCCGTGGGAACCGCATCGAGCGTCGCACCATCAGCCGGCACCGGCACCGGAGGCGGGTTGTGCGCGGACGCAGGCGCAGCAACAGCGAACACGACGGCGGCAGCAACGGCAGCGAGCAGGCTCGCGCCACGAAGGACAAGACGCATAACGACATCGTCCCACCCTTTGTCGGACGAGGGGATCGGTCTCAGGGAGGAGATACGAACGCGCCCCGGAGCAGAGCGGAGGATGGGGGAGCCGGGCTCCTCGCTGCGCTGCGGGCCCTCCCGAATCCGCTCTATACGTTCGCTGAACGATGATGACCCCGGACCGAAAAGCGTGGTCCGGGGTCATCATCGTTCTGTGGAGGATGGGGGAGCCGGGCTCCTCGCTTCGCTGCGGGCCCTCCCGAATCCGCTCTGTACGTTCGCACAATGACGAGGACCCCGGACCAAAAAGCGTGGTCCGGGGTCCTCGTCATTGTGCGGAGGATGGGGGATTCGAACCCCCGAGGGCTTGCACCCAACCGCCTTTCCAAGACGGCGCCATAGGCCACTAGGCGAATCCTCCTGGCAACAGCGCTACCGAGGATACCTGACTCAGCGCGTGGTACCGAATCGCCGGCCGTACGCGATTCGGCCTCGAGCCGCACCCTCCGCTAGGCTCTCTTCCAGACCCCTCGTGTGGCGTCATCTCGCTGAACCCCCCCAGGGCCGGAAGGCAGCAAGGGTAGGTGAGCTCTGACGGGTACACGGGGGGTCCTTGTGTGTCCCGACATGTGGACGCGACGCTCCGCGTCACGCTGTGACCGCGATCACCACATGGACACCCCCGCTGGAGCGAGAGCCGCGGGAATTCGCCGACGCGGCCCGCGCCCAGCGCCATGCCTCGATATCAAAGCGTCCACGCTCTGAGATTTCACGGTGTCGGGCTGGCCGTCCGCGCCGACCCCGACGCATGGTTGATCCATGACCGCCACCTGCTGCACCTCGACCCGCTCTGTCGCGACATGCCGTCGCGACATGATGCGCGGGCGAATGTCGCAGCGGGCCGCGCAGGCCTGAGCCACCGAGCTGCGTCCAGAGGGACCCGACCGCAACGCGGTCGTCAGTCGGAAGGCCTCCTGCCGGGCATCGTCGATGCCCTGACCCCCGCCTCACCCAGAAGCACGCCCCGGACCACGCCTGAACGGCCTCCGGATCCCCTGCCTCCTGGCGCCCACGCGTCGCCGCACGCCCCCGGCGTGCGCCCACACCTGAAGCGAGAACATCATGAACCGCAAGCTCACCGCGCTCGCCGCGACCACCGCTCTCCTCCTCGGTCTTGCCGCCTGCAGCTCCGACGACGCCGCGTCGTCGTCCACCCCGACCGCAGGCGGGACCGCGCCCGCCAAGGTGCGCGTCGGCGTCGTCAACTCCGAGGACGACCAGTGGCCCGTCCTCGTCAAGAAGGCCAAGGCCGAGGGCATCGAGGTCGAGCTCGTCAACTTCGCGTCCTACCCCGAGCCCAACCCGGCGCTCACCCAGGGCCAGCTCGACCTCAACCAGTTCCAGCACATCCAGTACCTCGCGGACTACAACGTCGCAGCGGACGAGGACCTCGTCGCGATCGGCTCAACCGCGATCTACCCGCTCGCGCTCTACTCCTCCAAGCACGCGTCGGTCGAAGAGATCCCCGCGGGCGGCGAGATCGCCGTCCCGAACGACCCCACGAACCTCAACCGTGCCCTCTTCGTCCTGCAGAGCGCGGGCCTCGTCGAGCTCCGCGACGGCGGCACGCTCGCCTCAACCGAGCTCGACGTCCTGCCGACGTCCAAGGTCACGGTGACGCCGGTCGACGCCGCGCAGACCGCGATCTCGCTCCCGTCGGTCGACGGAGCGATCATCAACAACGACTTCATCGCTGACACCGACCTCAAGCCCACGGACGCCATCGCGCAGGACGACCCCGCGTCGGTCGGCGCTCGCCCCTACATCAACGTGTGGGCGGCGCGGGCCGAGGACAAGGACAACGCGACGTTCCTCAAGCTCATCGAGCTTGCACAGTCCGACGAGGTCGAGGCCGCGCTCAAGGCGGCGTCGGGCGACACCGCGGTCCTCGTCCACGAGGACGCAGGAACGCTCGCGACGTACCTGAGCGACGTCGAGGAGCAGGTCCGCTCCGGCAAGTGACCCCACGCGCGGGCGCGACGCGCCCGCGCGTGCGACGGTGGGGCCGCCTCCCGCGGCCCCACCGTCGCGGTCGTCGCCCGGTGCAGGGGGCCCTGGGCGGCGACCGCTTGAGCACGACACGATAGGGGCGGCACGCACGCCCTGACGACGACAGGACCCATGTCCCATGAGCCAAACCCAGCCCAAGGTGCGCTTCGAGAACGCCACCAAGGTCTTCACCACCTCCAAGGGAGAGGTGCGGGCCGTCGACGGGGTCGACCTCACGATCGGCGCGGGCGAGATCTACGGGGTCATCGGCTACTCGGGGGCCGGCAAGTCAACCCTCGTGCGGCTCATCAACGCGCTCGAGCCCGTGACGAGCGGCCGCGTCCTTGTCGACGGCCGTGACATCCACTCCCTCAAGGAGTCGGACCTGCGCGCTGCGCGGGCCGGCATCGGCATGATCTTCCAGCAGTTCAACCTGCTCTCGTCCCGCACGGTGCACGGCAACGTCGCCTACCCCCTCAAGGTTGCGGGCTGGCCACGCGCCCGACGAGCCGAGCGCGTCGCCGAGCTCCTCGAGTTCGTCGGGCTCTCCGACAAGGCCCGCTCCTACCCGTCCCAGCTCTCCGGTGGGCAGAAGCAGCGCGTCGGGATCGCGCGTGCGCTCGCCACGAACCCGACGATCCTCCTCGCCGACGAGTCGACGAGTGCCCTTGACCCCGAGACGACGCAGGACGTCCTCGACCTCATCAAACGCGTCAACGTCGAGCTCGGGATCACCGTCGTCGTCATCACGCACGAGATGGACGTCGTCAAGTACGTCTGCGACAGCGTCGCAGTCATGGAGAACGGCTCGGTCGTGGAGCAGGGCGACGTGTACGACGTCTTCGCGCGGCCGCAGCACCCCGCGACCCGACGCTTCGTCGGGACCGCGCTGCGCGACCGCCCCAGCCCCGCCGCCCTCGAACGTCTGCGCCGCCGCCACCCCGGCCGCATCATCACCGTCGGCGTGCGCGAAGACGGGGGTGCCGCGGGCGAGATCACGCGCGCCCTGCGCGACCACCCCGTCGACGGAACCGTCATCTACGGCGGCATCACCGAGATCGCCGAGCGCCCCTACGGGTCGCTCACTCTCGAGCTCGACGGCGAGGACGCGGCCGTCGCCGCGTTCCTCGCAGACCTCGGACGGACCGCGTCCGTCCTCGACCTCGGCACCGCTGCGGCGCCGCTCGCCGACCCGGACGCCGTCGGACCGCGTGCCTCGCTCGGCCCGAAGGGACCCCGCGCATGAACCCCGTGCTTGCCGCCGCGCTGCCGTCCGTGCTGCCCACGGCGGCCCGGCCCACCGACTGGGACCGCATGCTCCCGGCGCTCTGGGAGTCCCTCGGCCAGACCCTCTACATGATCGGCTTCACGCTGCTCGTCGGCGGCGCAGCCGGACTCGTGCTCGGGCTCGCGCTCTACGTGACCCGGCGCGGCAACCTCTACGGCAACCGCGCGGTCAACCTCGTGCTCAACCTGCTCGTCAACCTCGTACGGCCCATCCCGTTCATCATCTTCCTCACCGCGATCGGTCCGCTCACGCTCGCCGTCATCGGCACGACGATCGGCACGACGGCCGTCATCCTGCCCATGACGATCATGGCGACCTTCGCGTTCTCGCGGCTCGTCGAGCAGAACCTCGTCGCGGTCGACCCGGGCGTCGTCGAGGCCGCGCGCTCGATGGGGGCGTCCAAGCTCCGGGTCATCGCGACGGTGCTCATCCCCGAGGCGCTCGGCCCGCTCATCCTCGGCTACACGTTCTTGTTCGTCGGCGTCGTCGACATGTCGGCCATGGCAGGCATGGTCGGTGGCGGTGGCATCGGTGACTTCGCGATCCGCTTCGGCTACCAGCGCTTCAACTGGGAGATCACGTTCGTCGCGGTGCTCGTCATCGTCGTCATCGTCCAGGTCGCTCAGGGCGTCGGCAACCTCCTGGCGCGCAAGGTCCTGCGGCGCTGACGGGTCGCCCGGACCGCCCCCAAGAATGTCCGACCGACCGCATAGGGTGGTGGCCGTGAGCACAGCCCTGTACCGCCGCTACCGTCCGGACTCCTTCGCCGACGTCGTCGGGCAGGAGCACGTCACCGGGCCGCTGCGGCAAGCGCTGCGCTCCAACCGCGTCAACCACGCCTACCTCTTCTCAGGCCCCCGCGGCTGTGGCAAGACGACGTCCGCGCGCATCCTTGCGCGGATCCTCAACTGCCACGCCAACACCTCCGAGAGCCCGACGGACACCCCGTGCGGCACATGCCCGTCGTGCATCGACCTGGCGACAGGTGGCTCCGGCAGCCTCGACGTCGTCGAGATCGACGCGGCAAGCCACGGCGGCGTCGACGACGCTCGTGAGCTGCGCGAGCGCGCGACCTTCTCGCCGACGCGCGACCGCTTCAAGATCTTCATCCTCGATGAGGCGCACATGGTGACGCCCCAGGGCTTCAACGCGCTCCTCAAGATCGTCGAGGAGCCCCCGGCCTACCTCAAGTTCATCTTCGCGACGACCGAGCCCGACAAGGTCATCGGCACGATCCGCTCGCGCACGCACCACTACCCCTTCCGGCTCGTTCCGCCGGAGGTCATGGTCCCGCTGCTCGAGAAGCTCTGCGCGTCCGAGAACGTCGCCGTCGGCGCGGGCGTGCTGCCGCTCGTCGTACGGGCGGGCGGTGGGTCTGTGCGCGACACGCTCTCCGTCATGGACCAGCTCATCGCCGGGTCGGGGCCCGAGGGCGTCGACTACGAGCTCGCTGTCGCACTGCTCGGGTACACGCACACGACCCTGCTCGACGACGCGGTCGAGTCGGTCGCGTCGCGCGACGGCGCGGCACTGTTCCGTGTCGTCGACCGCGTCGTGGGGTCGGGGCACGAGCCCCGACGCTTCGTCGAGGACGTGCTCGAGCGACTGCGCGACCTCATCGTCCTGGCGGTCTCGGGTGATGACGCGGCGGCCGTGCTGCGCGATGTCCCCGCCGACCAGCTCGAGCGCATGCGCTCGCAGGCCACAGCCATGGGCACGGCCGAGCTCTCGCGCGCGGCCGACCTCGCGAACGACGCACTCACGACGATGAGCGGCGCCACCTCACCCCGCATGCACCTCGAGCTCTTGTGCGCGCGCCTCCTGCTGCCCGCCGCGTCCGGCGGCGAGCAGTCCCTCGCGGCGCGGCTAGACCGGCTCGAGCGCGGGCTCGGTCCCGCAGCCGGGCACGGTGGCGCCGCCTCGCCCGACGCCGCGCACGGCGGCACCGTCCTCGGCATGAACGCTGCCCCACGCCAGGAGGCAGCTCCCGAGGCGACTCGCGGTGAGACTGGGCGTGGGGATGCCGGACGTGGTGACACCGGGCGCGGGGCCTCGGCCGCACGGGCCGCGCTCGCGGCCGCGACCGGGCGCGCGCCTGGGGCCGCGCCGGCTCCCGCTTCCGCGCCGGTCCCCGCTTCCGCGTCGGTCCCCGCCACCGCGCCTGCTTCCGCTCCCTCGGACGTGTCGACGGTCGCGGCCGTGCCTGGGACCGTTGCGGACCCTGAGCTCGCAATCGTTGCCGCGCCGCGCGCCGAGAACGACGACGTGGCCGTCGCGGACCAGGGGACAACCTCGAGCGCACCGCCGCCGTGGGACCCTCCGACGCCGGCAGCCGCAGACCCCGTCGCGCAGCCGAACGACGCGCACGAGCCTGCGCAAGAGGTCGCGCCTGAGCCGGAGGTCGAGCCGGCCGCTGCGCATGAGTCTGAGCCCGAGTCTGTGCCTGTGCCTGTGCCCGTGCCCGTGCCCGAGGCCGAGCGCGCGACCGAACCCGAGGCCGAGGCCGAGGCCGAGCCCGTATCCGTGTCCGTGTCCGACGGAGAGGTCGAACGCGCGGGCGAGAGCATCCCCGAGGTTGCGCCTGAGCACGTGCACGCACCGGCTCTCGCTGGTGCGCCCGAGGCAGCGACTGCGTCGTCGTCCGCGCACGACGCTCCGAGCGCACCGACCGACGAGGCCCGTGCTCCGGCAACGACTGCGGGCGAGGACTCCGAGACTCTCCGCCGCCGCTGGGACGAGGTGCTGGCGACTCTCGCCGACCTCAAGAAGGCCACGTGGGTGCTCGTCAAGGACAACGCCCGTGTCGCCGAGCTCACGCAGACGACCCTGCGCCTCGCGTTCACCGCGCCCGGCCTCGTAGGGGCGTTCAGCAACGGCCCGCACAGCGGCCTCGTCCAGCAGGCCGTCAAGGAGACCCTCGGCTACGACGTACGCGTCGAAGGTGAGGTCCAGGGCGAAGGGGCCGTCAGCGAGAGCGCCCCGTCGCCGGCTCCCACATCGGCCCCGTCGGGTTCGTCGAGCTCGGCTCCCGCGCTGACCTCCGCGCTGACCTCCGCGCCAGTCGCGTCTGCCGCCGCGCCGGCCGCGTCCGCGCCCGCTGGGCCTGCGTCCGCGCCCGCTGCGCCCCAGGTCATCGACTCGTGGGACGTCGTCCCCGTCGGCACCTGGAGCCCCGACGCGCCCGCTGCGCCGACCTCGGCAGCCGCGCCGACCTCGCCAGCCGCGTCGGCCGAGCACGCTGCACCGGCCTCGTCCGTCGCACCGGCCTCGCCCGTCGCACCGCGCGAGGCAGTCGCACCGCGCGAGGCAGTCGCACCGCACGAGGCCGCCACGTCCCCGTCCGCGCCGACGACCCACGACGCACGCCCGATCCCCGCGCGTGCCGAGCCAGTGACCCTGCCTCCCGCGCCCGTGAGCCGGGCCGCCGAGACCCCCTCCGGCCGCGCCGCGTCCGTCAACCCGGGTCCCGCCGACGCCGTCACGCGACTCAGCGGAGCCGCAGCGGCGCGCGCCGCCGCGCTCGCCGGACGCGCAGGTGGCAGTCAGTCACGCACCGCGCACACAGACGAGCCCCCGCACGACGACGTCCCCCCGCCCGACGAACCCTCGTACGAGGACTACGAAGACTCGGTGCCCTTCACCGAGACGGCACTCATGGGCGTGCCCCTCGTCGTGCAGATTCTCGGCGCCACCGTCCTCGAAGAGATCACCGACCCGGACGCCTGAGCACACCCCCGCACGCGGCGGCACTCAGTGTCGGAGCCTGCCGATAGGCTCAAGGGGTGTACGAAGGAGCGGTTCAAGACCTCATCGACGAGCTCGGGCGGTTGCCCGGGGTCGGCCCCAAGAGCGCCCAGCGCATCGCGTTCCACCTGCTTGCAGCAGACGCGGACGACGTGCGTCGCCTCGTCGACGCCCTCACGCAGGTCAAGGAGCGCGTGAAGTTCTGCGAGGTGTGCGGGAACGTCTCGGAAGAAGAACGCTGCCGCGTCTGCCGTGACGCGCGGCGCAGTCAGACGGTCATCTGCGTCGTCGAAGAACCCAAGGACGTCGTCGCCATCGAGCGCACGCGCGAGTTCCGCGGGACGTACCACGTGCTCGGTGGGGCCATCAATCCCATCGAGAACGTCGGGCCCGACGACCTGCGCATCTCCCAGCTCATGGCACGCCTCGCCGACGGCCAGGTCACCGAGGTCATCCTCGCGACTGACCCGAACGTCGAGGGTGAAGCAACCGCGACCTACCTCGCGCGTCTGCTCGGCCCCATGGGTCTGCGCGTCACTCGTCTCGCGTCAGGCCTGCCTGTCGGGGGAGACTTGGAGTACGCCGACGAGGTGACGCTCGGTCGGGCATTCGAGGGACGGAGAGTTGTTCATGGGTGACGACGCACGCATGGCGCTCCCCGGCGGAGTGAACGAGGTCGAGGGCGCGTTCGCCGAGCAGGCGAGCCACTTCGTTTCGACGGTCGCACAGATCGCGTCGGGCGCAGCTCCCGACGCCGCGATCCCCGTCCTGCTCCTCGCAACGTCTGACATCCTCGCGGCAGGCGCACGCCTGGGTGCGATGATCGACATCGTCCCGGCAGAGGAGTTCGAGCCCGACTCGGGCCCTGACACCGACGTCGAGCCCCTGCGGCTCGCGCTCGCCACGATCCTCGACGGGCTCGACGCGTACGCCGAGGTCGTCGACCCCGTCCTCGGCGACGAGACCGACCGCACGAGCCTGTCCGACGGCCTCGCCGAGATCACGCTCGCACTCACCCAGGGCCTCGCCCACCACGAGGCCGGTCACGCAACCGAAGCCCTGTGGTGGTGGCAGTTCACGTACCTGTCCGGGTGGGGCGCGACCGCAGCCTCCGCAGCACGGGTCCTCGCCCTCATCCTCAGCCACCTTCGGCTCGACGTCGAGGACGACGTCGCCGCCGAGGCCGAGTACGACGCGTTGCAGCGCCACACGACCGGATGACCTCAGGCGGCCTCGACCTGTCGACGACGACGATCCTGCTGCTCGTCGTCGCCGGCTTCACCGCCGGGTGGGTCGACGCCGTCGTCGGCGGTGGTGGTCTCGTCCAGCTGCCCGCGCTCCTCCTCGTCCCCGGCATCAGCCCCGTCCAGGCGCTCGCGACCAACAAGCTCGCCGGGATCATGGGCACGTCCGTCGCCGCCGTGACCTTCTACAGGCGCGTCGGCCCCGACCTGCGCACAGCCGCGCCGATGGCCGCGTGCGCGTTCGGCGGCGCCATCGGCGGCGCCGCCCTCGCGAGCCGCATCCCCGCCGATCTCTTCACGCCCATCATCCTCGTCGTCCTCATCGGCGTCGCCGCGTGGACCCTCCTGCGGCCCGCGCTCGGCACGTCCTCCGAGCTGCGGTGGGAGGGCAACCGGCACCGCCTGACCGCGGCCGCCGTCGGCCTCGCGATCGGTGCGTACGACGGGCTCCTCGGCCCCGGCACGGGAACGTTCCTCGTCATCAGCCTCGTCGGCCTCCTCGGCTACGCGTTCCTGCCCGCCTCCGCGATCGCCAAGATCGTCAACTTCGCGACCAACGCCGGAGCTCTCGTGATCTTCGTGCCGCACGGAGCCGTCCTCTGGGGACTCGGGCTCGTCGTCGGCGCCGCCAACCTGTGCGGCGGCTACCTCGGAGCGCGCATGGCCGTCGCGCGCGGGTCCGGATTCGTGAGGGTCGTCTTCGTGCTCGTCGTCTCCGTGCTCATCGTGCGTCTTGGCTGGCAGGTGCTCTCCCGGTGACCTGGCGGTCGACCTCGGGCGGGCAGGTCTCGCGCCCTGCCCCGCGGCAGAGTCGATCAAAAGGGCTGCCGTCCGTAGCGATCCGCAGTACCGTGGAAGAAGGTCGTGCGCGTCCGGCGCGCGCTGGGAGGAAGGAGGTGGCGTATGGGCATCGATGACCTCGCCGCTAAGGCGAAGAGTGCACTGGCGGACCACGGCGACAAGGTCTCGGACGGTCTGGACAAGGCCGCCGAGTTCGTGAAGTCGAAGACGTCCGATGACGTCGACACGAAGATCGACTCCGCTGTCGACGCCGCCCAGGGCTTCATCGCCAAGCAGCAGCAGGCCTGAGAATCAGCCCCCGACGCCCGCACCCCCTCACGGCGGTGCGGGCGTCGTGCTGTCGGCGCGGCGGTGCAGCGGCGCGGCGGTGCGGATAGCGGATCGTGACGTGGGGAGCGTACGGATCGACTATCGACGGGCCGACGCCCGGGTACAGGGGGCGCAGTGGTCCGGGGGGCGGACGGGGCGTGGTTCTCGCCGGCCGGCGCGGCTACGATGACGACGTTCGAGCACACATCTGGTGGACGTTTAGATCAACGGGACCAGTGAAGAAAAGAGAACACATGGCACTCATCGTGCAGAAATATGGCGGCTCCTCGGTGTCCGACGCCGAGAGCATCAAGCGTGTAGCCAAGCGCATCGCCGAGTCGAAGCGGGCGGGGAACGACGTCGTCGTCGTGGTCTCTGCCATGGGCGACACGACGGACGAGCTCATCGACCTCGCCCAGCAGGTCACGCCTGCGCCTCCGCAGCGAGAGATGGACATCCTCCTCACCGCGGGCGAGCGCATCTCGATGTCGCTGCTCGCGATGGCGATCAACAACCTCGGCGTCAAGGCCAAGTCCTTCACGGGTCAGCAGGCCGGCGTCATCACGGACGCCGTGCACGGCAAGGCGCACATCGTCGACGTCGTGCCCTCGCGCGTGCGCGAGACCATCGAGAAGGGCTCGGTCGCGATCGTCGCCGGGTTCCAGGGCGTCACCCGCGACACGAACGACGTGACGACGCTCGGCCGCGGCGGCTCTGACACGACCGCCGTCGCGCTCGCGGCGGGGCTCGGCGCGGACGTCTGCGAGATCTACTCGGACGTCGACGGCGTGTTCACGGCCGACCCGCGGATCGTGCCCGCGGCCCGCAAGGTCGAGCGGCTCACGTACGAGGAGATGCTCGAGATGGCGGCGAGCGGGGCGAAGATCCTTCACCTGCGCTGCGTCGAGTACGGGCGTCGCTACGACGTGCCGATCCACGTGCGGTCCTCCTTCTCCGGCAAGGAGGGCACCCTCGTGACCAACCGACCCCAGACTGCCGACAACGGCGAGGAGCTCCCGATGGAAGACCCGATCATCACCGGCGTGGCTCACGACCGGTCCGAGGCCAAGATCACCGTCGTCGGCGTGCCCGACGTCCCCGGAACCGCAGCGCGCATCTTCGAGGTCGTCGCGACCGCGGGCGCGAACATCGACATGATCGTCCAGAACATCTCCGCCGCGCAGACGGGCCTCACGGACATCTCCTTCTCGCTTCCTGAGGGTGATGTTCCGGCGACGCTCGCGGCGCTGCGCGTCGCCCAGGACGAGATCAAGTTTGAGTCGTTGCAGTTCGACGACCAGATCGGCAAGCTCTCGCTCGTCGGTGCGGGCATGAAGTCGAGCCCCGGTGTCTCGGCGAAGCTCTTCGGTGCGCTGCGCGACGCAGGCATCAACATCGAGATGATCTCGACCTCCGAGATCCGTATCTCTGTCGTCACGCGCGAGGACTCCCTTGATGACGCGGTGCGCGCCGTGCACTCGGCGTTCGGGCTCGACGGTGACGCAGAGGCCGTCGTCTACGCAGGAACGGGGCGTTGAACCATGACTGAGAACCTCACTGTTGCTCTTGTGGGCGCGACCGGACAGGTCGGTGCCGTCATGCGCCGGCTCCTGGTCGAGCGTGACTTTCCTGTCGGTGCGATCCGGTTCTTCGCCTCGGCGCGTTCGGCGGGCAAGGTGCTCGACTGGAAGGGCACGGACGTCGTCGTCGAGGACGTCGAGACTGCGGACCTCGCGGGGATTGATATCGCGCTGTTCTCGGCCGGGGGCTCAACGTCGGTCGCGCAGGCCGAGCGCTTTGCCGCGGCGGGGGCCGTCGTCATCGACAACTCCTCCGCGTGGCGCCTCGACCCGGACGTTCCGCTCGTCGTCTCGGAGGTCAACCCGGACGCCGTCCTCGAGGCCCGCAAGGGCATCATCGCGAACCCCAACTGCACGACGATGGCCGCGATGCCCGTCCTCAAGCCGCTCTCGGATGCGGCTGGGCTGCAGCGTCTCATCGTCTCGACGTACCAGGCCGTCTCAGGCTCGGGCCTTGCCGGCGCAACCGAGCTTGCCGATCAGGTGCGGGCCGCGGTTGCGGGCGACGTCCCGCTCGAGGAGCTCGTCACCGACGGGTCCGCCGTCACGCTGCCGGAGCCGAGCAAGTACGTGCGGAACATTGCGTTCAACGTCGTCGCCGTTGCGGGCAGCATCGTCGAGGACGGGTCGCTCGAGACCGACGAGGAGCAGAAGCTCCGCAACGAGTCGCGCAAGATCCTCGGTCTGCCGGACCTCGCGGTCTCGGGCACGTGCGTGCGCGTGCCCGTGTTCTCGGGTCACTCGCTCGTCGTCAACGCCGAGTTTGGTGAGCCCCTGTCGCCCGAGCAGGCGACGGCGCTCCTCGAGGCGGCGCCGGGCGTCGAGGTGACCGACGTACCCAACCCCCTGCAGGCGGCGGGCGCCGACCCGTCGTTCGTCGGTCGCATCCGCGTCGACCAGTCGGTTCCGGGTGGCCGCGGGCTCGCGCTGTTCATCTCGAACGACAACCTGCGCAAGGGCGCCGCGCTCAATGCGGTGCAGATTGCCGAAGTTGTTGCGCCGCGCCTCGCTGAGGTGCGTGCAGCGCGCGTCTGAGCTTGGGCGCCGTCGTCGGCCCCCGTTCCGCCTGGCGGAGCGGGGGCCGACTGCATTTCTGGGGCGACGGCCTGCCGGGGCGCTCACCGCAGCTGGATCCCGAGACGGTCGACGAGCCAGCTGTCGCCGTCCCAACCGAACTTCACGAACCCGCCGCCGGCGAGTCCAGGCTCGATGTGCAACGCCGCGGGATCCGACGAGATGAGGAGTGGGTCCTGCTCGAACGAGAAGGCCCAGCCCTTCTCACCGGTCTCGACGATGTTGCCTTGCACCGGTGGGGTGATCCTGAAGGCCGCACCGGTGACGGTCGCGAAGGGCGGCGGGGGCGTGATGTCCGCGGCGATGGCTGCGCAGTTGCTGCATGCAGGGCTGAAGGTGCGGAGGAACGCGCTGCGATTGCCGGTCTGGAGGGCGAGCGTCCACGCGTCCAAGAAGTGGGCGAGGAGCTCGTGGGCCGCTACCGCGTCGGTCGTGAGGTCGACGTCTGGATCGTCGAACGCGGGCGGTGTGGATAGCTCGTTGGATCGGCCCGCCACGAATGGCGACGAGGCCGGGGGCTCAGGCTCGTCGGGCTCGGCGGCCGTGTCGGGAGCGGCGGTCTCGGCCGGGTTCTTCAGTGCGGGTGGGAGGGCGCGCGGTGCGTCGGCGGGGGCCTGGGCGACGGTCGACGGCGCGGGGTCGGGGCGTGCGGTGGCGGCTCCGACATCGCGGGGATCGGTGCCGCACGCTGCGAGGAAGGCTACGACGAGGACGGTGGTGAATGCCGCGGCGCGGCTCGACGGGCTGGGGCGGCGGTGCGTACGGGGCGTCGGCATGCGGGCGACGTTAGCGTCGGGGTACTGGCCGTCGTGCCGTGAGAGGGGGCAGCTGTGGAGCGGGTGGCGCTCGCAGGCTTTGTGGGCGCCGCCGCATGTGGCACCCCGCTACGATCACCGCATGACTTCAGGGGATGGCGCAGGTCAGTCGGTTGAACGCGAGCTTGAGGAGGTCGCGCGGGCGATCGCCGAGCGTGCGCGGCTCAAGGAGATGCTGCGTGCGGCAAAGGTGCGACTCGCGGCGGCTGATGCGACCGCGGCTGAGACACGCCGTTCCCTCGACGCCGAGACGGCGGACGTCCTGCGGCTCGAGGGATTCTCGTTCGCTCGCCTCGCTGCGAACGTCCGCGGGACGCGTGCTGACGACTTGATGAGGGAGCGCGGCGAGCAGGCTCGAGCCGAATCGGCGCACGCGACCGCGACGAGCCGGGCTGCTGCGGCGCGGACGGACGTTGACGACCTCACGCGGCGCCTCGAGGCGCTCAGCGGCCTCGATGCCCGTCGTCGGGCGGCGCTCGAGGCGAAAGCTGCGTGGCTGAGCGCCACCGGGCACCCGGCGGGCGCACGTCTTGACGATCTCTCGGCGCGACTGGGTGAAGCGCACGAGCTGAGCCGCCAGGTCGCCGAGGCGCTCGCGGCGGCTCGGACGGCGGGCGCGGGATTCGACGCCGTGCTCGGCCAGCTGGGGACGGCCGAGTCGTGGGCGACGTTCGACCTGTTCGGCGGCGGGATCCTCACCGATCTGGCCAAGCACTCGCACATCGATGAGGCCCAGCGGCTCATGGCGGACGCGGATGCCGCCGTCCGTCGCCTTCAAGCCGAGCTCGCGGACGTCGGCGAGGTCGCAACGGTCGATTCGGTGGGCGTGACGGAGGGGACGCGCCTCATGGACTACTTCTTCGACGACATCTTCTCGGCCATGTCGGTGCGGAACTCGCTCATCGACTCCCGCGCACGAGTGGTCACGGCGCGAGATGCGGTGCAGCGCGTCGAGCAGACACTCCGCGGTCGGGCCGGTCAGGCTCACGCCGAGATCACGCGCCTGAGTAGCGAACGCGACGCACTGCTTGAGGGGTAGTTGTTCGTCGGTCGCATCGGAGTGGCCGGGCAGGGGACAGGGAAAGTTTCTGTCCCTGTCGTGTGAACCCGTCAACGAAACACCGGTTTCGTTGACGGGTTGCTCGCGTCGCGGGTGTGACCTGGGATCCTCTCAGACCGCGCAAAGAAGGCACCAGCCAACCCGCGCCTGTCCACGCTCCTTGACCTGGCGCAGGCTCTTGACTGCCGTGTGACAGACCTGGTGGAGGGACTGCTGTCCCGCTGAGGGCGGTGAGACCCGGTGCCCTACGCCTCGACGAGCCCCACCCGGTAGGCGAGCACGACGGCCTGCACGCGGTCTCTGAGCCCGAGCTTCGCGAGGATCCGCGACACGTACGTCTTCACCGTCTCGGGCGTGATGACGAGCGCGGCCGCGATCTCCGCGTTCGAGAGGCCATTCGCGAGCTGGCGGAGCACCTCAAGCTCGCGCGCGGTGAGGACGGCGATGACGTCGTCCCGTGCGGAGCGTGACGTCTCCGCGGGCCGCAGCCGCTCAGCGAACCGCCCGATGAGGGCGCGCGTGACGCTCGGCGCGAGCAGCGACTCGCCCCGGGCGATCGTGCGGATCCCGTCGACGAGCTCGGCGGGTGGCGCGTCCTTGAGCAGGAATCCGCTCGCGCCGGCGCGCAGCGCCTCATAGACGTAGGCGTCGATGTTGAACGTCGTCACCATGAGCACCTTGGCCGGGATCGCGACGTCCGGACCGGCGATGAGCCGGGTCGCCTCGATGCCGTCGAGCACGGGCATGCGAATGTCCATGATGACGACGTCGGGCTGGAGCTCGCGCACCGCGTCGACGGCCGCGCGCCCGTCCGCCGCCTCGCCCACGACCTCGATCCCGGGCTGCGCCGACAAGATCGTCACGTAGCCGACGCGAATGAGCTCCTGGTCCTCGCACACGAGGACGCGAATCGGCGCGGTTCCCGCCCCAGCTCCCACTCCCGCTCCCACTCCAACTCCCGCTTCCCTCACGAGTCCTCCGAGGCCGAGGGGATCCGCGCGTGCAGCCGGAAGCCGCCCTCACGTGTCGGGCCCGCCTCGAGCGTGCCGTCGAGCAGCCGCACGCGCTCGCGGAGCCCTGCGATCCCCAGCCCCCCGGACGGCAGCGGTGCCGCGGCGACCGGCCCACCTCGTCCCGAAGCTGCGGAGCCGTCCGTCGTCACATCGATGTCGACGGAGGTCGCGCCGTGGCGCAGCGTCACCGTGATCGCGCGCCCAGGCGAGTGCTTGAGCGCGTTCGTCAGCCCCTCCTGGACAACCCGGTACGCGGTGAGCTCGACGGCGTCCGGCAGCGGCAGCCACTCACCGCCGTCGACCAGCTGGACGCTCTGCCCGGCCGCGCGCGCCTCGTCGATGAGGTCCGTGACGCGCCCGAGCGTCGGCCGCAGTGTCGGCCGCAGCGTCCCGGCGTCCGGTCCGTCGGCCGACCCCAGCACCCCGAGCAGGTACCGCAGCTCGGTGAGCGCGCGCCGGCCCGTGCCGCTGATCGCGGTGAGACCGTCGGCCGCGCGGTCGGAGCCGTCGGGCAGGAGGTACTGCGCCGCTTCGGCCTGGACGACCATCGCCGTCACGTGGTGCGTGACGACGTCGTGGAGCTCGCGCGCGATCCGCGCGCGCTCGTCGGACGTCGCGATCGCGGCCGCGAGCCGCTGCCGCTCCGCGGCCTCGGCCCGCCAACGCCGCACCCCCGCACCCGCGAGCCACATGATGACGAGAACCAGGTAGAACGCGACGAAGTCCGCGGGCCGGCTGGGCGACCCGAGCGACGTCAGCGCGACCGCCAGCGCACCGTACCCGGCGGTCGCCCCCGCCCCGACGCCCCGGCGTCCTCGCGCAAGGAACGCACCGGCCGTGTAGAGCGCGACGTAGAGGCTCACGCTCGCAAACGTCGGAGGGTAGGCGAGCAGCTCGTCGGCGGCCACCGCGAGCCCGACGAGCGCGAGGCACGCACCCGGCCAGCGACGACGCACCGCGAGCGGTGCACACTGCGCAACCAGCAACGCCACCCCGAGCGCGTCCCACGGGCGCTCGGGCAGGTCGCCGAGCACGACCCCGATCGTCGACGCAGTCGGCACCAGCCCCAGGCCGACGAGCACCAGCGCAAGGAGCCCGTCGCGCACGCCTGGCCGCTGCACGAGCAGCGCCACGCGCGCCGGGAGCACGAGCTGGGCCGCGCGCCTGAGGCGCGTGGCCGGACTCGCAGGCGGGGTAGGCGGCACGGTTCGAGCCTACGGGCGCGGACGCCGGGCCGGGACGAGCGTCCCGCGCCGTCTCGCGGCCACGAGCATGGCCGCCGCGACCAGCGCCCCGAGCAGCACGGTGACGAGCGACCCCTCAATCCCGAACTCGCCGCCCGTGAGCAGTGCCGGACCGGTCGCGTCAGCGGTGAGCAGGCCGGGGGAGACGTGACCCGAGACGGGAACGCCGAGCAGACCCACAGCGCTGTTCCACGCAAAGTGCAGCCCGATGACGAACCACAGGTTGCGTCGCCACAGGAATGCCGCGCCCAGCATCGCGCCCGCCTCGACCGCGATGGCGAACCCGCTCCACGCCGTCGCGCCCGGGTTGAGCAGGTGCACGACGCCGAAGAAGGCGGCAGTCAGGGCGAGCGCCGCCCAGCTGCCGAGCAGTCGCTCGAGCGCCTGCAGCGCAAAGCCCCGGAACATGAGCTCCTCGGTCACGGCGGCGCCGAGGGTCACCGCCAGGACGGGGACGACGACGGCGACGACGTCGACGTCGGCCGCGTGGAACGTGTAGCCGCCGAGCGCCGCGACGACCGACGCCGCAGCCGCAGCAAACCCCAGCCCGAGGCCGACGCCGAACAGTGCCTCAGGGATCGCGCGTCGGCCAGCGAGCTCGGGCGTGCTGCGTCTCGCCACGAGGCGCATGACCGCGAGGTACACGACGACCGCGACCGCGGCGCCGAGCGCGGGCACCACGGTGATCGGCTCGCGCCGTGCGGTCAGGCTCGCGACGATCCCGACGCCGACGACGCCGACGGCCATCCAGGCGACGGGGTGGCGCAGGCCGCGGGGCGCCGGGCCTGCGGGGCCGGAGGCTTGGGGGGTACCGGGTCGTGTGGAGACGGTTTCTGTGGACCCGGTTTCTGTGGAGTCGGGCGCCGGTGGGCGGGGTGTGGGCAGGGTCGTCATGAGTCCTCCGAGAGTGCGCGGCCGGCCAGTGTGGTGACCTGCAACAACGGTAGGAATCCGGGGTGCGGAGCGAATCCCCCGCCGGGAAGCAATGCGTGTAGCTCTCACGGGGGATGCCGGCTGTGGCGCTCGCGGAGCGCGCGGGCCGGTCGGTTGCGCGCACGCACCCGTCGGGGGTGCCTGGACGCAAGTGACGGGGGAGGTTGCCGGGACGAGCCGGACGAGCCGGGCGGGCGGGCGCGGCGGCACCCGTCGGCCGGCGCGGCCCGAGCGGGGCCGCGCACTCGGCCCCCGGGGCGAGCTGGTTGCGTGTGCGCACCCCGTTAGGGTGCCTGGACGCAAGCAACCGTGAGAGGTCGGGGACGAGCGGACGCGGTGGCACCCGTCGGGTGGGGTGGCCTGAGTGGGGCCGTGAGCTCGCCCCCCGAGCGAGCTGGTTGCGTGTGCGCACCCCGTGGGGGTGCTTGGGCGCAGTGAACCGGGGATGCCGGGGATGCCGGAGGCGCCGGGGGCCGGGGGCGGGGTGGCCTGAGTGGGGCTGCGCGCTCGGCGCTCGGGGCGAGTTCGTTGCGTGTGCGCACCCGGCGGGGGTGCCTCGACGCAACTAACCGGGGATGCCGGGGATGTCGGGGAGTTGGTTGCGTCCAAGCACCCCGTGGGGGTGCTTGGACGCAAGTTGCGGGGACGGCACCGGCGGGGGACGGCGCCGGCGGGGACGGGCGGGACGGGCCCGCCGAGGGCCTAGATAAGTGCCCGACGCTCGATCTGCTCGACCGTCGTCGACGCGTCGGCGACCCCCGCCCACGTGACCGCGTGCCCTGCCGCGAGCGACGCGCGCGCGTCGAGCACGCGCTGGTTGCGCGAGCCCCGAAACGCGAGGCGCAGGTCCTTCTGCTCGACGTCGAAAGGCCCGTCGACGAGCACGTCGATCGACGCGAGAAGCTCGGCCTTGTCTCCATGACCAGACGAGGCCCAGGCGCACAGCTCCTCGAACGTGTAGCCGCTCCACGCCCACACGTCCTTGGCGCGGCCGTGCTCAGCCCGCAGCCGGCGCACGACCCGCAGGCACACACCCGTGTTGAGGAACGGCTCCCCGCCGAGCAGGGTGAGTCCCTGCACGGCGGGGTGCGCGAGGTCCCGCGCGATGCGGTCGTCGAGCGCGTCGTCGAACACGGTTCCGTACCGGAACGACCAGGCGGCCTCGTTGAAGCAGCCGTCGCACGCGAACGGGCAGCCGCTCACGTACAGGGAGCAGCGCACGCCCTCGCCGTCGACCATGACGAACGGCTTGTAGTCGGCGATGCGGTCCTGGCTCAGGCGGTCAGAGGTCCACTCGGCCCGGGGCTCGTGCGCCACGTCAGGCGTCGGCCGACGCGTCGCCCGCGCCCGCAGCACCGGTGACGCCCGCAGCAGCACCGCTGACGATCGGCGCGGAACCGTCGGGCAGCGACCCCGTCGACCCGGCCATGTGCTTGACGCGCGAGGAGATCTCGACGTGGCGCCCCTTGACCATGGGCCGCTGCTGCGGGTTGCCCAGGTAGCCGCACGTGCGCTTGACGACGTCGCACGTCCGCGGGTCGTCGTTGCCGCACGCGGGGCACGCGAAGCCGCGCGCCGTCGGCGTGAAGTCGCCCTTGTAGTCGCACTCGAGGCAGTGGTCGATGGGCGTGTTCGTGCCGAGGTAGCCGACGCTGTCGTACGCGTAGTCCCACACCGCTTCGAGGGCCTTGGGGTTCTGCTGCAGCACGGGGTATTCGCAGTAGTGGATGAACCCGCCGGCCGTGAGCGGTGCGTAGACCTTCTCGAAGTCGAGCTTCTCGAACGGCGTCGGGTTCTTGCGCACGTCGTAGTGGAACGAGTTCGTGTAGTAGCCCTTGTCGGTGATGTTCTCGACGTCGCCGAACTTCTTCGCGTCGAGGCGTGCGAAGCGGTCGGTGAGGGACTCGCTCGGCGTCGCGTACACGGAGAACTGGTAGTGGTGCTCTGCGGTCCAGGCGCGGGCGTGCTCCGAGAGCGTCCGCAGGACGCGCAGCGTGAACTCCTTGGCCTCCGGGTTCGACTCCCACTCGCCGCCGAAGAACGCGGCAGCCGCTTCATAGAGGCCGATGTAGCCGAGCGACACCGTGGCGCGGCCGTCGCGGAAGAGGCGGTCGACGTCGTCCGTCGGCGCGAGACGCTCGCCGAACGCGCCGTGACGGTAGAGGATCGGCGCGTTCGCGGGCACGGCCTCCTTGCACCGCTCGACCCGGTACAGGAGTGCGTCGTGCACGGTCTCGAGACGCTCGTCGAGCAGCGCCCAGAACGCGTCGAGGTCGCCGCGCGTCTCGAGCGCGATGCGGGGCACGTTGAGGGTGACGACGCCGAGGTTCATGCGGCCTTCGACGACGTCGGCGCCCGACGGGTCGTTCCACCCCTGCAGGAATGAGCGGCAGCCCATCGGCACCTTGAACGAGCCGGTGATCTCGACGATCTTGTCGTAGCTGAGGACGTCGGGGTACATGCGCTTGGTCGAGCACTCGACGGCGAGCTGCTTGATGTCGTAGTTGGGGTCGTCGGCCGTGAGGTTGGTGCCGCGGCGCAGCGTGAAGATGAGCTTGGGGAAGATCGCGGTGCGGCGCTCCTTGCCGAGGCCGAGGATGCGCACCTCGAGGATTGCGCGCTGGATCTCGCGCGAGAACCAGCTCGTGCCGAGGCCGAAGCCGACGGACGTGAACGGCGTCTGCCCGTTCGACGTGAACAGGGTGTTGATCTCGTACTCGAGGGACTGCATCGAGTCGTAGATGTCCTTGCGCGTCTTGGCGCGGGCGTAGTCGACGCGGCGCGTGGCGTCGTCGATCCACTCTTCGGCGTCGGCGAGGTGCTTGGTGTAGTTGGCTTCGGCGTAGGGCTCGAGGAGCTCGTCGATGCGGTTGACGGAGCAGCCGCCGTACTGGCTCGAGGAGACGTTCGCGATGATCTGCGTGATCTGCGCGGTCGCCGTCTGGATGGAGCGCGGCGGGGACACCTGGGCGTTGCCGATGCGGAAGCCCTCGGACAGCATCGCGTTGAAGTCGATGAGGCAGCAGTTCGTCATCGGCGCATACGGGTGGTAGTCGAGGTCGTGGTAGTGCAGGTCGCCCTTGGAGTGGGCGTTGGCGACGTGCGCGGGCAGCATGCGCAGGCCGATGGCCTTGCCGACCGCGCCGGCGGTGAGGTCGCGCTGGGTGTTGAAGACGTCGGCGTCTTTGTTGGCGTTCTCGTGGACGACGCTCGAGTCCTTGTCGACGAGCTGGCCGATCGAGTGGTTGACGTCGAGCGACTGTGAGCGGGCGAGGTCGCGCTGCACGCGGTAGTCGATGTAGGCCTTGGCGACGCCGTACTCGTGGGAGGACAGGAGAGTGTGCTCGACGACGTTCTGGATCTCGTAGATCTGCACCTCATCCGCGTAGCGTGCGTGGAGCTCCGCGAGCGCGCGCTCGACGAGGTCGGTGATGGTGAGCTGGTGAAGTGCGGTGATCTCGCCGTGGACCTCGACGAAGGCCTTGGTGACGGCGGCGGTGATGCGACCGGTGTCGAATGCGAGTGCGCGGCCGTCGCGCTTGCGCACGGTGAGTGTGGCCGTCGGGGCCTCTGGCTGTGCGTCCTGCTCGGTTCCGTTCAGCATGGTCGTCACGTTGAATCCCGCCCTGTCTCCGTTGGCTGAGCACTACATCTAGTGGTGTTGCGCGGTTGCAAGACTAGATCTTGTGGTGCGCTGGGCCTAGGACGAAGGTCCCGGAGGGACGGCGTGACGTCGTCCCAGCGGCAGGAAGATGCCGCTGGATGCCACGGGTGTCATTTACCGCGTCGGGCGCGCCCGGAGGAGAGGGCGCCCGACGCGGCAGCGGGCTAGCGGTCAGCCCTCGTGTAGACGAAGCGCGCGACCTCGAGACGCAGCGCCTCGCTGAGCCCGGACAGCTGGCTCACGACCTCGCTCGCGTCACTCGCTGCATCGCTCGACGTCGTCGCAGTCGCCGCCATGCCGTCAGTGCTCGTTGCGATCTCGGTCGTCCGGGTCGCAGCCTCCGTCACCGACCGCGACATCTCGCTCGTCGTGGCAGTCTGCTCCTCGACGGCGGAGGCGATCGTCAGCTGGAAGTCGTTGATCGACGCGATGATCTGCGAGATCTCGTCGATCGACGTCACTGCTTGAGCCGTGTCAGCCTGGATCGCCTCGACCTTGCGCGCGATGTCCTCGGTCGCGCGCGCGGTCTCCTGCGCGAGGTCCTTGACCTCGCCTGCCACGACAGCGAACCCCTTGCCGGCTTCGCCCGCACGGGCAGCCTCGATCGTCGCGTTGAGCGCGAGAAGGTTGGTCTGCTCGGCGATCCCGGTGATCGCGCGCACGACCGTGCTGATCTCCTGGCTCGACCCGCCCAGGCGCGTGATCGTTGCGGTGGTCGTCCCGGCGACGACCGTGGCCTGCTCGGCGACCTGCGCGGCCTTCGCGGCGTTCTGCGCGATCTCGCGGATCGATGCACCCATCTGCTCGGCGCCGGCAGCGGCAGCAGCGACGTTGCGTGAGGCCTCGCTCGCGGCCGTGGCCACGGTGCTCGCCTGCGCCGATGCGTCCCGGGCGCTCGAGGCGACAAGCGTGCTCGTGCCCGCGAGGGAGGTGACAGCGCCGCCCAGCGTCTGGGTCGTGTCGCTCACGCCGGCGACGAGCGTCGTGAGGGTCGCCCGGGCCGCGTTGAGGTCCCGCGCGGCGTGGCCCAGCTCGTCGAGCAGGTAGACGGGCGCCTCGACCGTGAGATCGCCTCGGCTCATCGCGTCGAGAGATGCGCTCAGCCCTGAGGCTGACGCCCGGAGCCGTCGTGCGACAGACGTGGCCTGAACCCATTGCGCCGCCGCACACAGCACGACGGTTGCGAGGATGATCCACGTCGCCATCGTCGCCTGCTGCTGTGCAGCGACGCCCGCCTCCCCTGCCACCGAGCGGCCGATCATCTGCACGGAGACGACGGACACCGCCGTGACGATGAGCGCGAGGGTCATCGACCCGGAGAGGATCGCCGTCATCTGACGACGGATCGACGACGTCTTGGGCTGCGCCTCGGATGTGGGCGGAAGTGCGTGTGTCATGCCTCGGCCTCCTGGGATGCGGCGACGACGTGCATCGCGCGACTCGACGACAGGCCGGGTGTCCCCGCTACGGGCCTCGGGGCCCACCTTGGCCATCACGGTCCCTATCGGCTGTGACGGAGGCACTATGAGGAAATGCGCGTACTGGGCGCGGCGACCGAGGTGTGGACACTCCTTTCGGCAGGCGAGACTGGCCGTGTAGCCTCTCCCTCATGCAGATCCGTTGGTATTGGCGCTTTACGCAGGCTCCTGGTGGGGCCTCGCGGGCGTGCGCCTGACCGACAACCTTCCCACCGGAGCCAGCAGAGGGCCTTGGACGCGAGAGCGTCCGGGCCCTTCGTCATGAGACGGACGGCTCCCGCGGCGACGGGGCTCCGTCGACGAGACCTACCCGAGGAGCGCCACCCATGACCGCCACCACGCCGCTCGCCCCCGCGACGAGCGACCTTCGCGTCCGCGAGCTCGACCCGCTGCCGACGCCTGCCGAGATGCTTGCCGACCTCCCCCTGACGGGCGCGGCCGCTGAGCTCGTTGCCCGCTCGCGCGACGAGGTCCGCCGTGTCTTTGCGGGCGAGGACGACCGGCTCGTCGTCGTCGTCGGACCGTGCTCCATCCACGACGCGGACGCCGCGCTCGACTACGCCACGCGCCTGGCCGCGCTCGTCCCCGAGCTCGAGGCCGACCTGTGCGTCGTCATGCGCGTGTACTTCGAGAAGCCGCGCACGACGGTCGGCTGGAAGGGCCTCATCAACGACCCGGACCTTGACGGCACGCACGACATCCGCCGCGGCCTGCGCCTCGCGCGCGAGGTCCTCCTCGGCGTGCTCGACGAGGGCGTGCCTGCGGCGTGCGAGTTCCTCGAGCCGACGAGCCCCCAGTTCATCGCCGACGCGGTGACGTGGGGTGCGATCGGTGCGCGCAACGCCGAGTCCCAGGTGCACCGGCAGCTCGCGTCGGGCTTGTCCATGCCCGTCGGGTTCAAGAACGCGACCGACGGCGACGTGAAGATCGCGGTCGACGGCTGCATCACTGCCGCAGCCGAGCACACGTTCTTCGGGATCGACTCCGCGGGGCGCGCGGCCGCCGTCGCGACCGCGGGCAACCCCGACTGCCACGTCATCCTCCGCGGCGGACGTTCGGGCCCCAACTACGACGACGCGTCCGTGTCCGCGGCGCTCGACGTCGCCGAGGGCTCGGGCCTCGGCCGCCGTCTCATGATCGACGCCTCGCACGGCAACTCCGGCAAGTCCTGGGAGCGTCAGGCAGAGGTCGTGCGCGAGATCGGCGCGTCTGTCGCGGCCGGCAACCGTGAGATCGCGGCCGTGATGATGGAGTCGTTCATCGTCGCCGGGGCGCAGAAGCCCGCCCCGTCGGGCCTCGTCTACGGGCGGTCCGTCACGGACGAGTGCCTCGACTGGGGGACGACGGCCGAGCTGCTGCGCGGCTTGGCGTCGGATGTGCGTGCCCGTAGGGAGGCATGAGGGGCGTCAGCCCGCTGGACGAGGCTGCTCCGCATCGCGTGGGATGCGGCATAATGACGTCGTCGCGTGTTCGACCCGACGCAGGGGGCGGGTCGGCCGGGGCAGCGGCATCGCATGCGATGCCGCCCGATGAGGAGCGTGGCTTGTCACGCGCCACCCCCTGAGGCCCGCCTCGCGCCCGCGCGAGGCGGGCCTTTTCCGTTCTCGTGCGCGGTGCCCTCCGGCGAGGCGCGGGCGGCCCTCCGGCGAGGCGTGGGCGCGAGCCGGGAGCGGCGGCTAGCGGGCGATGTGCACGCGGGCGTGCGCGACCGCGGCGTCGAGGTCGTCGAAGAGGTGGTGCTCGCTCGCGAGCTCGTCGAGCACACCCACGCGCGTGAGCACGGGACGATGCTGCTCCTGGACGCCCTTGACGAGAACCGTGACGCCGGCCCGCTCGAGCGTCCCCACGAGCTCGGCGAGCGCGTGTGCTCCGGTCGCGTCGACGAGCCTCAGTCCGGACAGGCGCAGCACGACGACGCGGGCGCCGTGGTCGCGCAGCACGGTCTCGGCGATGCGGTCGGCCGCGCCGAAGAACATGGATCCGTCGAGCCGGAACAGGGCGATGTGCTCGTCGCCGTCGGTCGCGGGCCCGGGCAGGGGCTGACGGTGGACGACCGACGCGCGCGAGATCGCGCGCAGCGCGAGGAGCGCCGCAGCCGCCAGGCCGACGACGATCGCCTGCACCAGGTCGACCGCGATCGTCACGACGGCGGTCACGACGAGGACGAGCGCGCTGCCCCGCGTCGAGCGCAGCACCGTGCGCACCGCGCGGATGTCGACCATGCGGAACGCCGTCACCATGAGGACGCCCGAGAGCGCGGCGAGCGGGATGCGCCCGACGGGCCCGGTCGCCGCGTAGATGACGACGAGGATGACGAGACCGTGAATGACGGCGGCGAGCCGCGTCTGCGCGCCGGCGCGCACGTTGACCGCGGTGCGCGCGATTGCTCCGGTCGCCGGCATCCCGCCGAAGAGGCCAGCGGCCACGCTCGCGAGGCCCTGCCCGACGAGCTCTCGGTCCGGGTCGTAGCGGCGGGCGTCGTCGGGCAGCGTCTCGGACGGCATGGTCGCGGCCACGCGCGCCGACAGGAGCGACTCGATCGCGGCGAGCGCTGCGACTGCGACCGCGGGACCGACGAGCTCGCTGAGGAGCGCGGGCGTCACGCCCGGGATCGAGGGTGCGGGCAGAGCGTCGGGAAGCGCGCCGATGCGCGCGATCGGTGCGTCGAGAAGCTCGGCGGCCACCGTGACGAGGATGATCGCGACGAGCGAGGCGGGGAGCGCGGACCACACGCGCGGCAGGACGAGCATGAGCGCGACGACCGCGGCGACGGCTCCGAGCGTCCACACGACGGTCGAGCCGGCGCGCGGGATGACGTCGATCGCGGTGAGCAGCGGGTTCTCGCCGGCCTTCGCCACGACGCCGACGGCCGCGGGCACCTGCTGCAGGAAGATGATCGTCGCGATGCCGAGCGTGAAGCCCTCGACGACGGGCCATGGGATGAAGGTGACGACCCGGCCGAGGCGCGCGATGCCTGCCGCGAGGACGATCAGACCGGCCATGATGGCGACGAGCGGGACGGAGCCCGCGCCGTGGACGGCGACGAGCGGGGCCAGGACGACGGCCATGGCGCCTGTCGGGCCTGAGACCTGGACGCGCGAGCCGCCGAACACTGCGGCGACGATGCCGGCGACGACGGCGGTGACGAGGCCGGCGGCCGGGCCGACGCCTGAGCTCACGCCGAACGCGAGGGCGAGGGGGAGTGCGACGACGCCGACGGTGACGCCGGCGAGGAGGTCGCTGCGGACGCTCGTGAGGCGCGGCATGGCGGAGAGACGGGGGGCGCGCTCGGGCGCGGAGGTGGGGGTCATCGGGCGGGCGTCGTGCGGGACTCGGAACGCACGGCTGCACTCCTTCCGCCATATCTTATGGCGGACGGAGGGCAGATTCGTAGGACGTCTGTCACCGCCGCTCGCGCGCGGGTCGCGGCGGCGGCCGGGATCAGCTTGCGTCGGTGCCCGTGGTGGCTCGCGACACGGGCGTCGCACGCGCGTCGAGCACCTGCGCGACGATCGCTTCGACGGCGAACTCGGTGGCCTCGCCGAGCTCGACGGCTGCGGGGTCGAGGAGCCACTGGATCTGGAGGCCGTCCATGACGGCGAGGATCGAGGCTGCGGCGCGGTCGACCGTCTCGGGTGCGGTCACGCCCTCGTCGGCGCACATCGTGCGGAATGCCGTGGCGACCTCGTTGCGCAGGTTGACGTAGCGCTCCTCGAAGAAGCTCCGGGCAGGGTGGCCGTCCGTGACGGCCTCGCTGGACAGGACGGTGAAGGCCTGGACGATTCCGGCGCGACGCGCGTTGAGGAACGCCGTCTTGACGAGGTGGCGGAACAGCTCGGCGCCGCCGGGGATGTGCTGGGTGGGGAGGTCCTCGACGTCTTCGTCGTCCCGGAACTTGAGGACCTCGAGGAGGAGGGCGCTCTTCGAGCCGAAGTAGTGGAGCACGCCGGCGTGCGTCATGCCGACCTGCTCGGCGATGTCGCTGAGCGGGCCCTTGTACCCCTTGGCTGCGAACGTCGCGATGGCCGCGCGGAGGATCTCTTCACGGCGCTGCGCCGTCTCGGGGCGGGGCTGGAGCGTCCTGCGAGCGGTCGGGCTGACCATGGTGAGAACTCATCTCGTCGTCGTGCAGCGGGTAGTGGGGTGCGAGCCGCGGAGGCCATGGAGGTCGGCGCCGTCCATTGTCGTTGCGGAACTGTGACACTGTCGACTTCCCATCTTACTTTCTCGACAGTAAGTTAAGGCCAGCCAACCTGGCAACGGCCCCGACGAAGGGGCTCGGTCCACTTCAGGAGCGACGATGAAGTCATCCATCAAGGCCGCGGCGGCCCTCGCCACGGCAGCGGTTCTACTCCTCACCGGCTGTGGCGGTGGAGGTACCAGCAGCACGGCCACCGGTGGCACGAGCACAGGCGGCGCGGCTACCGGCGCGGCACTCACCATCGCCAAGCCCGACGGTGCCATCACCACCGAGTCCCACAACCCCTTCCTGGGCGACACCTCTGCATCGATGTACGGCTACCGCATGGTGATGTTCGAGACGATGGCACTGGTCAACACGGCCGACCCGTCGGTCGTCACACCGCGCCTCGCCTCGAAGGTCGAGTGGAATGCCGACTACACCCAGCTCACCGTCACCGCGCGTGAGGGCGTCACCTGGCACGACGGCAAGCCGTTCACGATCGCCGACATCGTCGGCACGTTCGACATGTACCTCAACGAGCGCCTCACCGACTCGGCGGCACTCAACTACCTCGGCGCCGACGTCGACGGCGACACCGCAACCCTCAAGTTCAAGGACTCGAAGTTCGTCAAGCGCGGCTCCGTCCTCCACATCCCGATCGTTCCCAAGCACGTCTGGGACAACATCGCGGACCCCGCGACGACCCCGCTCACCGGCGAGGGAGAAGCAGTCGGCACCGGGCCCTACACGCTCGACTCGTGGACGACGCAGTCGGTCACGCTCAAGGCCAACCCCACCTGGTGGGGTGGCGAGCTCGCCGTCCCCGAGCTCCACTACGTCTCCTACGGCGACAACGCGGCCCTCACGACCGCCCTCGCCACGGGCGAGGCTGACTGGGCCCAGGCCTTCCTCCCCCAGATCCAGGAGTCGTTCCTCGGCGTCGACCCGGCCAACCGCCGGGTCATCACCCCCACGGCCGGCGCGGCGACCCTCTTCCTCAACCTCACCGCCAAGCCGTTCAACAACCCCGCGCTCCGCGAGGCCCTGGCGTGGACCATCGACCGCTCCGCGTATGTCGAGATCGCCCGTGAGGGTGCCTCCGCCATCGTCGACTCGGTGACGGGCCTCGGCCCGTCGCTCCAGAAGGACGTCGTCGACGAGTTCGCCGGGCAGGTCTACACGGTCGACGTCGAGAAGGCCAAGTCGATCCTCACGGACGCCGGGTACACCGGTGTCGGCACAGCACTCGTCGACCCCGACGGTGAGAAGGTCACCTTCGCTGTCTCCGTCCCCGCGGGATGGTCCGACTGGAACACCCAGCAGGCGCTCCTCGCCGAGGAGCTCAAGCAGCTCGGCATCGAGGTCACCATCGAGCAGCCTGACTGGGGCGGCTGGGACGAGCAGCGTCAGCGCGCCGAGTTCGGCGCGATCATCCACTGGCTCGACGGAGAGGGCGCCTGGGGTGTCTACGACTCGATCATGAGCACCCGCTGGATCGATGAGAAGGAAGACACCGCCCAGTTCAACTTCGGGCGGTACACCAACCCGGCCGTCGACGAGGCGCTCAGCGCCTACGCCACCGCTGACAACGACGACACCCGTCGCGAGGCCATGACGACGATCCAGCGTGCGTTCGTCAAGGACGTCCCGGCGATCCCGCTCGGTTCGCACCCGCTCATCGGTCTGTTCAACGAGCGCAGCTACACGGGCTGGCCGACCGAGGACGACATGTACGCCTCGGTCGACCCGACCCAGGCCGAGATCACTCTCGTCCTGCAGAACCTCAAGCCCGTCTCCTGACGGTCCGCACCACGTAGCGGGTCGGGGTGGCTCAACCGGCCACCCCGGCCCGCTGCACGTCGCGCGGCCGACGCTCTCCGGAAGGTTCACCCTGTGAAAGATCCACTGCTCTCGATACGTGACTTCTCGGTCGTGTACGAGGTCGACCCGCCCGTCGAGGCGGTGAAGAACGTCTCCCTCACCATCCACCGCGGTGAGATCCTCGGACTCGCTGGCGAGTCCGGGTGCGGCAAGACGACGCTGGCCTACGGCGTCCAGCGGCTCCTGCGTCCCCCGGCCACCATCCCCGGCGGGTCGGTCACCTGGCACGACGCGGACGGCACCGAGACGGACGTCCTCGGCCTGTCGGCCGACGCGATGATGACGTTCCGCTGGGACAAGATCTCCATGGTGTTCCAGGGTGCGATGAACGCACTCAACCCGGTGGCCACGATCGGCGCCCAGCTCGCCGACGTCTTCGAGGTGCACCGCCCACAGATGTCGAAGCGGCAGCGCACCGCCGCCGTCATCGAGCTTCTCGAGATCGTCAAGGTCGGCGGACAACGGATCAAGAGCTACCCGCACGAGCTCTCGGGCGGAATGCGGCAACGCATCATGATCGCGATGGCGCTCGCGCTGCGTCCCCAGCTCGTCGTCATGGACGAGCCCACGACCGCGCTGGACGTCCTCGTCCAGCGCGAGATCCTCCGCGAGATCACGACCCTGCGCGAGGCCTTCGGGTTCTCGGTCGTCTTCATCACCCACGACCTGCCGCTGCTCCTCGAGATCTCCGACCGGATCGCCATCATGAAGGACGGCGAGATCGTCGAGCAGGACACCGCGGAGAACATCTGGTTCCACCCCCAGCACGACTACACGAAGAAGCTGCTGTCGTCCTTCCCCCGCCTCACGGCAGACAAGCAGGTGACCCGATGACCACCCTCGAGGTCCGTAACGTCACCAAGACGTACCGCGTCCGTGGTGCCGGCGCGATCAACGCGTTGTCCGACGTCTCCTTCACGCTGACGACCGGGCAGTGCATCGGCATGGTCGGCCAGTCCGGCTCCGGCAAGTCGACCGTGGCGAAGATCCTCACGCAGATGGAGAAGCCCACCGAGGGCGCGGTGCTCCTCGACGGATCGCCGGTCCCGACGCGCGGCAGGGCGCTTCGCGCCTACCGGCAGCAGCTGCGGATGGTCTTCCAGGACCCGTTCGCCTCCCTCAACCCTTACCACTCGATCCGGCACCACGTGGAGCGCCCGCTGGCACTGTCCGGCGTGGTCCCGGCCGACGAGATCGAGGCGGAGGTGCACCGGCTTCTGGAGAAGGTCCATCTCGACCCGTCAGCCGTCATCGACCGCCGTCCGCACGAGCTGTCGGGCGGCCAGCGTCAGCGCGTCGCCATCGCTCGCGCACTCGCCCCGCGCCCGACGCTCCTGGTCGCCGACGAGCCCGTCTCGATGCTCGACGTCTCGCTGCGCATGGGCGTGCTCAACCTGCTCGCCGAGATCCGGCGCGCGGACGGCCTCGGCGTTCTCTACATCACCCACGACCTCGCCACGGCGCGCTACTTCTCCGACGAGATCATCGTCCTCAACCAGGGGCGCATCGTGGAGCACGGCCCGGCCGACGACGTCATCCTGCGCCCGCAGGACCCGTACACCCGCGCTCTCCGTGGTGCTTCTCCCGACCCGGAGCGCTTCTTCGCCGCGCGAGCAGGAGGCGCATCATGACCACGACCGAACACTCTGACGTCGCTGTCGAGGTCGTCGCAGGTGGGACGACCGCCACGCAGGCGACCAAGGTCCGGGTGAAGATCCCGTGGCGCTTCCTCGGTCAGCGTGCCGCGTTCTACCTCTTCACCCTGTGGGCGGCCCTCACCATCAACTTCTTCGTGCCGCGCATGATGAAGGGCGACGCCGTCGACAACTTCCTCGCCCGCAACCGCAACATCTCGCCCGAGGCCGCCGACGCGCTGCGCGCGCTCCTCGGCCTGGACTCCGACAAGTCGATGTGGCAGCAGTACCTCGACTACTTCGGGATGCTCGTGCGCGGTGACCTCGGTGTCGCGATCACCCACGGCCTCCAGCCGGTGAGCGGGGTCATCGCGACCGCCCTGCCGTGGACCATCGGTCTCATCGGTCTCGCGACCCTGGCCGCGGTCGCGATCGGCACCGTCGGCGGCGCGTACGTCGGGTGGCGGCGTGGCTCGCGTCTTGACGCCCTCATCCCGATCACGACGTTCTTGTCGACCGTCCCGTACTTCTGGCTCGGTCTCATGGCGATCTCGCTCTTCTCGGTCGGCCTCGGGTGGTTCCCCATCGGCAAGGCCTACGGCGTCGGGCAGGTGCCGGGCTTCTCTCTCGAGTTCATCGGGGACGTCATCTCGCACGGCATCCTTCCGCTCGCGACGATCGTCGTCGCGTCGCTCGGTGGCTGGACGCTCGGTATGCGCAACATGATGCTCACGGTCCTCGACGAGGACTACATCACGGTCGCGCAGGCCAAGGGGATGCCGAATCGTCGGGTCCTGTGGCGCTACGCCGCGCGGAACGCGGTCCTCCCGCAGATCCAGTCGTTCGCGCTGTCGATCGGCTTCATCGTCGGTGGCGCGATCATCGTCGAGCAGGTCTTCTCCTACCCCGGGGTCGGCAAGATGCTCCTCGACGCAACCAACGCGAAGGACTACGCCCTCATGCAGGGTGGCTTCCTCGTCATCGTGCTCGCTGTCCTCGTCGCGAACATCGTCGCGGACATCGTCTACGCAGTCCTCGACCCTCGTACCCGCCAGTCGGAGGCCTGACCGATGTCCAGCACCCACCTCATCCTTCGCCAGCGCGTCTCGAAGATCGGCTCGGCGTTCGCGATGTTCCGCAATGCCAAGTCGATCGCGGGACTCTCGATCCTCGCGCTCTTCGTCCTTGTCGCCGTCTTCGCCGACAAGCTCGCCCCGTTCTCCCCGACGCAGATCAACCCGCGGTTCCGGCTCCAGCCGCCGTCTGCTGCGCACTGGTTCGGTACGACGCACCTCGGCGAGGACGTCCTCAGCCAGGTGATCTACGGGACGCGTGGTGTCGTCATCGTCGGCGCGCTCACCGCCGTCATCTCGATGACGATCGCCATCATCGTCGGGGTCCTCTCCGGGTACCTGTCGGGCTGGCGGTCCGAGGCGCTCTCTGCCCTCGCGAACGTCTTCCTCGTCATCCCCGGCATCCCCATCCTCATCATCATCGCTTCGCGGTTCACCAACCCGCCGCTGTGGATGATCGCTGCGATCCTCGGCCTCCTCGGCTGGGGATGGGGGGCGCGCGTCCTGCGCGCGCAGACGATGTCGCTGCGCAACCGTGACTTCGTCCAGGCGGCGAAGCTCAACGGTGAGCCGCTGCACCGGATCATCGGCGTCGAGATGCTGCCGAACCTCATGGCGATCATTGCCTCGTCGTTCGTCGGCTCGGTCACGGCAGCCATCCTCGGCCTGACGACCCTCTCGTACATCGGCGTCATCCCGGTCAACGCCTACAACTGGGGCACGATCCTCAACTGGGCGTCCGCACAGGGGGCCTTCGTCCAGAACCAGTGGTGGTGGTACCTGCCTCCGGGCCTGAGCATCGCCGCGATCGGCGTAGCGCTCGCGCTGCTGAACTTCGGCATCGACGAGTACATCAACCCGCGCCTGCGGTCGGCGGGCGAGCGCGCCCGCGCCATGAAGAAGAAGGGCCTCGACATCACCAACGCGGTGACCGTCGTCCGCTCCCACCAGAACCCGACGGAGAACTCCTGACGATGGACGCCTATCGCAACCCCCACCTGCCGATCGCTGACCGGGTCGCTGACCTCCTCAGCCGCATGACGGTCGAGGAGAAGGTCGGCCAGATGTTGCAGCTCGACGCCCGCGACGGCGTTCGGGAGCACATCCTCGACATGCACGTCGGCTCGATCCTGCACACCTCGCCCGAGCGCGTGCGGGAGGCGCACGACCTCACCGCGCAGACCCGGCTCCAGATCCCGCTGCTCATCGCCGAGGACTGCATCCACGGGCATTCGTTCTACGAGGGCGCGACGATCTTCCCCACGCAGCTCGGCATGGCCGCCTCCTGGGACCCGGAGCTCATCGAACGGGTGGCGCGGGCCACGGCCGTCGAGGCGGCAGCGACCGGCATCCACTGGACGTTCTCGCCCGTGCTGTGCATCGCGCGCGACCTGCGCTGGGGCCGGGTCAACGAGACGTTCGGCGAGGACCCGTACCTCATCGGTGAGCTCGCCTCGGCGATGGTCCGCGGCTATCAGGGCTCCGGCCTCACCGACGAGACCGCGATCCTCGCGACGGCCAAGCACTTCGCTGGGTACTCCGAGACCCAGGGCGGACGGGACGCGTCCGAGGCTGACATCTCGCGCCGCAAGCTCCGCTCCTGGTTCCTCCCGCCGTTCGAGCGGGTCGCCCGCGAGGGATGCAGGACGTTCATGCTCGGCTACCAGACGACCGACGGCGTCCCGATCACGGTCAACGACTGGCTGCTCACCGACGTGCTGCGCGGCGAGTGGGGCTACACCGGCATGCTCGTCACGGACTGGGACAACGTCGGCCGCATGGTCTGGGAGCAGAAGGTCCAGCCCGACCTCGTCCACGCCGCGGCCGCGGCCGTCAAGGCCGGAAACGACATGATCATGACGACGCCGGGCTTCTACCAGGGCGCGCTCGACGCCATCGCGCAGGGGATGCTCGCCGAGACGGACCTTGACGTCGCGGTCGCCCGCATCCTCACCCTCAAGCTCGAGCTGGGCCTGTTCGAGAACCCGCGCCGCCCGTCCGACGAGCGCATCGCTGAGGTCATCGGCGCGTACGCGGACCTCAACCTCGAGGTGGCGCGCAGGTCGCTCGTGCTCCTCGAGAACGACGGTGTGCTGCCCCTGTCCGCGGGCACACCCGCCCGCATCGCGGTCGTCGGGCCTCTCGCCGACGACGCGCAGACTCAGCTCGGTGACTGGGCCGGCTCGTCCGGTCAGGTCGACTGGCTGCCCGACGGGCACCCGCGAGAGATGATCACGACGATCCTCGACGGGCTGCGGTCGCTCGCCCCAAGCGGCTCGGAGGTGGTCTTCGCCCCCGGAGCGGGGCAGCTCACCCTCGTGCCCGACCCGGCGGGCGAGACGTTCCCGGACGGGCAGCCGCGGCCACCGGTCGTCGCCCCCGCGCCGGTCGACGAGGCGGAGCTTGCTGCGGCCGTCGCCGCGGCCGAGGCCTCCGACGTCGTCGTGGCTGTCGTCGGTGACCGCATCGAGCTCGTCGGAGAAGGACGGTCGACGGCGACTCTCGAGCTGCTCGGCGGCCAGGTTGCCCTGCTCGACGCGGTCATCGCGACGGGCAAGCCGGTCGTCGTCGTGCTTCTTGCGAGCAAGCCGCTCGTCCTGCCGGCCTCGGTCGCTGACGCGGCCGCGGTCGTCTGGGCGGCAAACCCCGGCATGCAGGGTGGGCGTGCGCTGGCCGAGGTCCTCTTCGGTACGACCGAGCCGTCGGGCCGTCTTCCGATCTCGTTCGCACGTCATGTCGGTCAGCAGCCGACGTACTACAACCAGGTCCGTGGCCAGCACGGCAGCCGGTACGCCGATCTCACGCAGGCGCCCGCCTGGGCGTTCGGGGAGGGGCGCTCGTACTCGACGGTCGAGTACTCCGACCTCGTCGTCGAGACGACCGTCGTCTCGGCGACCGACGAGGTCCGTGCGCGCGTGACGCTCACCAACACGGGTTCGCGGCCGGCGCTCGAGACGGTGCAGGTCTACGTGTCTGACGTCGTGACCTCGGTGAGCTGGGCGGACAAGGAGCTCAAGGGGTACCGCCAGGTTGCTGTCGCGCCGGGCGAGAGCGTCGTGGTCGACCTGGAGATCCCGGTGTCGGAGTGCACGATCGTCGACGCTGCTGGTCGCCGTGTCGTCGAGCCGGGCGTGTTCGAGCTGCTCGTCGGGCCGTCCGCGCGCGCCGAGGCGCTGCTGAGTGCGAGCTTCACCGCGAAGTAATGTCACAGGCCCCGCGCGGGGCCGGGCATGGACAAGGCCCTCTGACCAGGAGTGAACTCTGGTCAGAGGGCCTTTCTACCGGTCGGGGTGACAGGATTTGAACCTGCGACCTCTTCGTCCCGAACGAAGCGCGCTACCAAGCTGCGCCACACCCCGGTGGCTCATCCGCGAACGAGCCTCGCCTATGTTAGCCGACGCGTGGCCCCAACACGAAACCGGTGGTGACGCCCGCTCCTGGGAGCTGAGGATTCAGCGTGGGACGAGCGTGAGGAGCGTTGCTGAGGGTCGGCACGCGAACCTCAGCGGCGTGTACGGGTTGGTGCCCGCACCGTTGGAGACGTGCAACCAGACCGACTCGTGCCCCCCGAACTCGTCGGGCCGCGGGCCGGGCCAGCCGTGCAGTCCGCTCGCGCGGCCACGGTCGAGGTCGCAGTTGGTCACGAGGGCGCCGAACCCGGGGACGCAGAGCTGCCCGCCGTGGGTGTGGCCGGCGATGATCGCGTCCGCGCCGTCGGCCCGCAGGGCGTCGAGGGCGCGAAGGTATGGCGCGTGCACGACGCCGAGGCGCAGGTCGACGCCGTCGGTCAGTGCCGCCTCGGGTGCGGGGAGACGGTCACGGTCGATGTGCGGGTCGTCGAGACCCGCGAACGCGATGTCAAGCTCGCCGAGGCGTAGCCGGGCGCGAGCATTGCCGAGGTCGTGCCAGCCCGCGTCGGTGAAGAACGACGCGAGCGCTGCGGTCGGCAGGTCGGGTTCGCGTTGCACCGACGTCTGGGGCCTGCGCGCCGACGGCAGGAGGTAGCGCGCCGGGCTCTTGCGGAGCGGCGAGAAGACGTCGTTCGACCCCATGACGAACGCGCCTGGGAATGCCGTGAGCGGCCCGAGCGCCTCCTGCAGGGCAGCCAGACCGTCGAGGTGGGCGAAGTTGTCGCCCGTGTTGATGACGAGGTCAGGCGTGAGCTCGGCGAGGGACCGCACCCAGGCGATCTTGCGCTGCTGCGCGGGCGTGAGGTGAAGGTCCGAGACGTGCAGAACTCGCACGGGCGTGGCGCCCGAGGGCAGCACGGGCACGGTGACGCGGCGGACGGTGAACGCCTCTGCCTCGATGCGCGCCCAGGCGAGGGCGAGCGCTCCGGCGGCGGTGAGGAGTCCCAGCGACCGACGGAGCCTAGTCATTCGCCCCGCGTCCTGCGTCGTTACCGCGCCTCGGCCGCTCGGGCTTCTCGGGGCGCTCTGGTCGCTTCGGTCCGTCACCGACCTCGCCCTCCTTCTCCTCTTCCTTCTCGGGCTTCTCCGGCTTGCCGGTGGAGATGTGGAGCGTGATGTTCGAGCCGACCGTCGTGCTGCCCGCCGGCGTCGTGTGCGCGACGACGCCGCGCGGGTAGGAGGAGTCGACGCGCTCCGGGCTCACCGTGACCGAGAATCCGGCCTCGGTGAGGATCCGCGTGGCGTCGTCGATCGAGCGGCCACCCACCCACGGCACGGGAACCCGCTCGCCATGGATCGTCTTGGTGCTCGGGTCGGTGAAGCGTTCGATCGGCTCGCCCTCGAGCGCCTGGTCCATGAACCTCTTCCAGGTCGGGGCGGCGAGCGTCGATCCGTAGACGCGCGAGTAGGGAATCCCGTTGATGCGGATGTTCTGCATCGCGGTGTCGCGGTCGGGGTTGCCGATCCACACGGCCGTCGCGAGCTGCGGCGTGAAGCCGATGAACCACGTGTGACGGTTGAGCTGAGCCGTTCCCGTCTTGCCGGCGGCCTCGCGCCCACCGGAGAGGCGGGCGCGAGTGGCGCCGCCCTCGGTGAGGACCTTCTGCAGGGCATACGTGACGCCCCTGACGACCTCGTCGTCGAGCGTCGTGCGGCAGTTGGCCTGCGGCACGGGCAGCTCCTCGCCCGAGGCCGTGATGATCTTCGTGATCGCGACGGGGTCGCAGTACGTGCCGCCCGCTGCGTACGTCGCGTACGCGTTCGCCATCGCGAGCGGTGAGGTGTTCTGCGTTCCGAGCGTCATCGAGGGGGTGAGCTCGATCCCGTTGTCGTCCGACGGCGGGTCGTCGCGCTCGAGCGCGAGCGAGGGGCGGTAACCCGCGAGGTACGCGGACTCGGCGATCCCGCAGAAGTCGAGCTGGGTCTCCATCGCGACGAAGGCCGTGTTGACGGACATCGCGGTTGCCCGGAGGACCGACGTCTGACCGCTTGCGCGGCCGTCGGAGTTGCCGGGGCCGTACGTACCGACGTAGCGGTAGTCGTCGATGCATGACGCGTGCCACGAGGAGCCCGGCCAGTTTGTGCGCGTCGCGCTCACGGAGGCGTTGAGGGGCTTGCCCTGGCGCAGCCATTCGGTGAGCGTGAACGTCTTGAACGTCGACCCGGCCTGGAAGCCTCGCGAGCCACCGTGGTTCTGGTCGGTGTTGTAGTTGACGGACGTCGCGCCCTTGCCCGCCGCCTCAGGGTCCGCCACGTACGTGCGGTTCTGCGCCATGACGAGGATCTTGCCCGTGCCGGGCTCGACGACGGACATCGCCGTCCCGAGGCCCGAGGAGTCCTTCGTGGGGATCGAGTTGCGCAGCTCCTTGTTGGCGATCTTCTGCAGACCCAGGTCGATCGTCGTGTGGATCTCGAGGCCGCCGCGGTAGAGCAGGTCGTCGCGCGCGGACTTCGTCTCGCCGAACGCCTCGTCGCTCAGGATGACCTTGGTGACGTAGTCGCAGAAGTACGCGGCGCCGCCTGCGGCCTCGCAGTTGCGCTTGGTCGGGGTGATCTTCAGCGTGTCAGCGATGTCCTGGGCGCGTGCCTCGTCGTACTCCGCCTTGGTGATGTAGCCCTGCGTGTACATCTCGCGCAGCACGATGTTGCGGCGTGCGACCGCGTTCTCGGGGTTGCGCTCCGGGTCGTACTTCGTCGGTGCCTTGGTGATGCCGGCGATCGTCGCGGCCTGCACGGGAGTGAGCTTGGCGGCGGTCGTGCCGAAGTAGTAGCTCGCGGCAGCCTCGACGCCGTACACGGCGACGCCGAACTGGGCGATGTTGAGGTAGGCCTCGAGGATCTCGAGCTTCGTCATGCGGTCTTCGATCGCGATGGCGAGCTTGGCCTCGCGCAGCTTGCGCTCGTTCGTCGACTCGCGTGCGGCGGCGACGCCGAGCTTGTCGCCGCGGCGGTTGGCATCCTCGATGAGCACGTTCTTCACGTACTGCTGCGTGAGCGTCGAGGCGCCCTGCTTGGTGCCGGTCGCCGCGTTGAGCACGAGGGCTCGCGCCATGCCCTCGACGTCGACGCCGCCGTGCGCGAAGAAGCGCTTGTCCTCGATGGCGATGACGGCGTTCTGCATCGCCATGGAGACCTCGTCGAGAGGCACGACCGTGCGGTTCTCCGAGTAGAAGGTTGCGAGGAGCTTGCCGTTGGCCGCGTAGATGTGCGACGCCTGCGACGGCTCGCCCGGCTCGAGCTCGGTCGGCAGGTCCTCGAAGACCTGGGTCGCAGTGTTCGTCATGGCGCTCGCCCCCGCGGCCGCCGGGAGCACGAGACCTGCGGTGAGCAGACCGCCGACCCCGGCGAGGAGGACGAACGTCAGGAGCAGGCCGAGAGCCTGGAGGACGTTGACCTGGCGGGTGGCAGGGCGCGGGGCAGACATGGTTCCCAGGGTAGTGGGAGAGCCTGCGCGCGGCGTCCGGCGTCCGTGAGGATCGTGTGCATTTCGCTGTCGTCGCCGGTGTGGACAGGACCACTGCCGTCGCACGGTGCGTGCGGGTTAGGCTCGTCGCATGGTCACCACGTGGGAGTACGCAACCGTTCCTGTCCTCATTCACGCCACGAAGGCGATCCTCGACAACTGGGGTTCTGACGGCTGGGAGCTTGTCCAGATCGTTCCGGGCCCTGCGGGCAACGAGAACGTCGTCGCGTATCTCAAGCGCCCGACGGGCGAGAAGTGAGCGGTCGCGTCCTCACGCGTCTTGCGGAGCTGGGCCTGAGCCTTCCGCCTGTGGCGGCGCCCGTCGCGGCCTACGTCCCGGCCGTGCGCACGGGCAACCTCGTGCACACCTCGGGCCAGCTCCCGTTCGTCGACGGCGCGCTCGCCGTCACGGGCAAGGTGGGCACGGGCTCGGGAGACGTCACGCCTGACGTCGCCGCCGACCTCGCCCGCACGGCCGTCCTCAACGCCCTCGCCGCGGTGGCCGACCTCGTCGGGGACCTCGACTCGATCGTCAGAGTCGTCAAGGTCGTCGGCTTCGTCGCCTCCCGCCCCGACTTCACGGGACAGCCCGCCGTCATCAACGGCGCGAGCACGTTCCTCGGTGAGCTGCTCGGTGACGCGGGCGTCCACGCCCGCTCCGCCGTGGGCGTCGCGGTGCTCCCGCTCGACTCGCCGGTCGAGGTCGAGATCGTCGTCGAGGTCGCCTGAGCACTCACGCGGCCGCGCTGCACGCGGCGCGTCCGCACGACGACGAAGGGCACCCACCGTCCGGTGGGTGCCCTTCGACGTGGTGTGGGGTCAGCGTGCGCGACGCTCGAGCCGTGCGACGTCGAGCAGGACGACGGCCCGGCCCTCACGACGCACCCAACCGCGCGCCGCGAAGTCAGCGAGCGCCTTGTTGACCGTCTCGCGAGACGCGCCGACGAGCTGCGCGAGCTCTTCCTGCGTGAGGTCGTGAGCGACGCGAATGCCGTCGTCGGTCGCGTGACCGAACCGGGTCGAGAGGTCGAGCAGCGCCTTGGCGACGCGACCCGGAACATCCGAGAACACGAGGTCCGCGAGGTTCTCGTTCGTGCGACGCAGGCGTCGTGCAAGTGCGCCGAGCAGGAACTTCGACATGCCGGGGTGAGTCTGCAGCCACCGGACGAGGTCGGCGTGAGAGAGCTCCTGAAGAGTCGTCTCGGCGACGGCCGTCGCGGTGAGGGTGCGGGGCCCCGGGTCGAACAGCGAGAGCTCGCCGAACATCTCACCCGGACCGAGAACCGCCATGAGGTTCTCTCGTCCGTCGGAGGATCGGCGGCCAAGCTTCACCTTGCCGTCGGAGATGACGTAGAGGCGGTCACCGCGCTCACCCTCGTTGAACAGCGTCTCGCCGCGTGCGAGGTGGACGGGAGTGAGTGCGTCGAGAAGTGGCTGCGCCTCCTGCGGGTCAAGCCCGGCGAAGAGGGGAGCGGAGAGGATGACGGCGTCGTCCACGGTTGTGTCCCATCGGGTCGGTGTTGTGTGCCCCAACACACACCATCATGCCTCAGAACAGCGATGACAGGTGGGCTGGGCCGGTGACGAGATCTTCCGTGAGCCGCTGCACGAGCATCTCGGTGACGCGCTCAAGCTCCGAACGCACCCGATGACCATACTCCTGCACCTCGTTCTCGAGGTCGCGGAGCTCGGCAAGATCGAGCACAGCGGCCGTGGGCAGCCCCCCGCGGACCAGCGTCGTCATACGCACGTGGTCGGGTGGGGTGATCTGCCCGAGGGGGCCGGTGGCCACGAGACCGAGCCGGTCCGGCAGGAGCGCTGCCGAGACGGACAGGTCGATCCGAGCTCGCAGGAGACGGCGCCAATGCTGGATGCGCTTCATCTCAGCCCGCAGGGCACGCCGACGGGCACGGAGAGTTTCAGTCTCCGAAGCCAGTGGGTGCGTGCTCACGGGGCGGCCTCCTGTCGTGCGTTGTCCCTCGTCATTCCCTGTGTCTGTATCGGCCACCGAAGTCAGACCCTTAAGGACTTTGGAGACGTGACACCTAGGATCGCTGTATGCGACCATCTGCGGCCGACGGCGTCGAGTCACGTACTGCGCGCGTTCGTCGGGCGCGACGCGTCATGCGGCTCCTCGGTGTCGTGCACCCAGGTGCGCGGTGCGAGCTCGACTTCACGACGCCGCTCGAGCTGCTCGTCGCCACTGTGCTCTCGGCCCAGTCGACGGACGTCCGGGTCAACGGTGTGACGCCCGAGCTCTTCGCCACGTACCGCGATGCTCGCGCGTTCGCGGAGGCTGACGCGGCAGAGATCGAGGACATCATTCGGCCGACGGGCTTCCAGCGGGCCAAGGCGCGTTCGCTCGTCGGACTCGGCCAGGCGCTCGTCGAGCGGTACGACGGCAGGGTCCCTGCGCGGCTCGAGGACCTCGTGACGTTGCCCGGGGTGGGACGCAAGACGGCCAACGTCGTGCTGGGCGACGCGTTCGGTGTTCCCGGGCTCACGGTCGACACGCACCTGGGGCGGGTCGCGCGGCGGCTCGGGTGGACCCAGGAGGAGGACCCGGTCCGCGCCGAGACGGAGATCGGTGGGCTCTTCGAGCGCAAGGACCTCACGATCGTCTCGCACCGGCTCATCTTTCACGGCCGGCGCGTGTGCCACTCGCGCAGGCCGGCGTGCGGTGCGTGCCCGATCGCGCGATGGTGCCCGTCGGCGGGAATCGGTGAGACCGACCCGGTCCTGGCGCGGGACCTGCTGCGCGGCGACGTCGTCGACCCGGAGGCCTGAGACCCCGCTGAGCGCGGCCGCAGGCCGCGGTGGTCCCCGCGGCTAGAGCCGCGCGAGGTGCTCGAGGAGGAGCGCGTTGACCTGCTCGGGCGCTTCTTCGTGAGGGAAGTGCCCGACGTCGTCGAGCCGCTCGAAGCGGAAGTCGCGGCACAGCGCCGCCGCATCGAGATCGATCCCGTCGGCCCGCAGGAACGGGTCCTGCGCACCGTGGACGAGCATCGTGGGAACGGCGATGGGACGCCGGACGACGGACAGGAAACGACGACCGTCGACGCGTGGCGCCGACCGCACGATCCACCGCAGCGGCTCGAGCGCGTTGTGCGCCGCGAACGGTACGTGCATCGCCGAGTCGTACGTGGCGCAGTCGTCGGCCGAGCGTGGCGCGACCGAACCGTCGGACACGATGCGGCCCGCAAGGCCGTCGCGCAGCCGTCGCTCGGGAACGACCGGAAGCTGCACGAGCGCGATGTACCGCGCGACGCGCGGCGTGAGCATCGCGCGCAGGCTCCGGTGCATGCGCGCGGGGTGCGGGCAGGCGAGGGCGATGACGGACTCGGTCACCGCAGGCTGCAGGCTCGGCATGGACCAGGCGACGTGCGCGCCCAGACCATGCCCGACGATCGTCGCCGACGAGGCTCCGAGCGACCGGACGATGCCCGCGACGTCGCGCGTGCGCGTGAGGACGTCGTAGCCGAGCGGAGGCTTGTCCGAGGCGCCCGTGCCCCGCATGTCGACCGCGACGGCCCGGTACCCGGCCGCGCCGAGCGCCTCGAGCTGGTGACGCCACGTCCACCAGAACTGCGGGAACGAGTGGAGCAGGACGACGAGCGGCCCGTCCTCGGGACCCGCCTCAGCGATGTGGAAGCGCGTTCCGTTGGCCGGGACGAAGCTGTGGCGCCACGGCCCGTCGATGAGGACGGTGGAGTAGTCGGCGGCGTTCACGCTGATCCTTCGGGCGAGGTCGGATGGGGCGCGACGCCAGGTTGTGCGCGTCGGGCTGCGGGCGGGTCGAAGCGGTAACCGACGTTCCGGACGGTCCCGATGAGCTGTTCGTGCTCGGGGCCGAGCTTGGCGCGCAGGCGCCTCACGTGGACGTCGACCGTGCGCGTGCCACCGTAGTAGTCGTAGCCCCACACCTCCTGGAGGAGCTGCGCGCGCGTGAAGACGCGTCCCGGGTGCTGGCCGAGGCACTTGAGGAGCTCGAACTCCTTGTACGTGAGGTCGATCGGCTCGCCGCGCACCTTGACCGTGTAGCCGCCCGGGTCGATGACGAGGTCGCCGGAGGAGATCTCCTCGGAGTCCGGGTGGGTGCCGTGCGCGGTCCGCGAACGCTCGAGCGCGAGCCGCAGGCGCGCCTCGACCTCAGCGGGCGCAGCCTGCTCGAGCAGCAGGTCGGCCGCGCCCCACTCGGCCGTCACGACCGTGAGCCCGCCCTCGGACAGGACGAGGACGACGGGAACCTCGAGCTCTGCGGCCGTCATGATGCGGCACATGCTGCGCGCCCCGGCCAGGTCCCGACGCGCGTCCAGCAGGATGACGTCGGCCTCGTGCGCTCCGAGCAGAGCCGAGGGCTCGGGCGGCGCCACGTGGACGCGGTGGCCGAGCAGGCCAAGAGCAGGAAGAACCTGAGCCGATGCCTCGGCTGAGGATGTCAGCAGCAGCAAGTCCATCCGCGACTCCCTCCTGCGCTCGATCCTGCGGGTCCGTGCCGAGATTACAGGTCATCGGGGTGGATTCGTTGTGTCCGGCCGTTCTCTGGGAAGATTGCCCAGGCCCTCGACGTCACCCGTGTGCCGCCGTCGCCGTGGAGCGCTGCCCGGTGCTCCACCTCGAGACCCTTCAGGACGTGCCGTGAGCAGATCGACCCGCGCCGTGACGACGGCCGTCGCGGCGACCCTTCTCGCAGCCGCCTCGTTCCTCGGCCCAGTCGGTGTCGTGGCCGCGGTCGCGGTTCTCGTCCTCGTCCTTGCCGTCGGGTGGCCACGTCTTCTGGGCGCGCCCTGGCCTGCAGGAACGATGACCGTTCTGGCGCTCGCGGGCGCAGGTGCGATCACCGCCGTGACGATCGGTGATGGCACGCTGAGCGCCCTTCCTCTTGTCGTCGCGTGCGGGCTCGTGCTCGCGTTCCTCGGTGAGATGCAGCGGCGCGACGGCCGCACGCACCTCGTCGAGTCGCTCACCGGCTCCGTCGCGGGAGTCGTCGTCACCGTGTGCGGTGCGGGGTGGCTCGCGGTCGTCGAGCACGACGGTGGCCTCAACCTCGTCGTCGTGTGTGCGGGCGCGCTCGCGGCGGCGAGCGTCGCGGCGGTCTTTGCGCCGTGGAAGGGCTGGACGAGCGTCGCTGTCGCCGTCGCTGCTGGCGCGGCGGTCGGGACGGCGATCGCCGCCCTCGTCCCCGCGACGTCCGTGGGCGCTGGCGCGATCATCGGAGCGTTCGCGGGAGTCCTCGCGGCGTCCCTTCACGTTCTTCTCGAGAAGCTGCCCGCGTCGTCGTCGCGGATGGGGGGAGCGGCGAGCGCCGTCGTCCCGATCATGGTGCTCGGCGTCGTCGCGTACATCGTCGGAGATCTGCTCGGCACCCTGTAGACGACGTGACCGAGGACGCGTGGACCACCCCGCGCCGCGGGCCGAGTGCCGGTTAGGATCGGGGCATGGAAGCACTCGAGGGCTTTTTTATCGGCTTGCTGGTCGCTGCGTCCGTCACCATCACCTGGTTCGCGGGCTTCGTCGTCTACCGGCTCTACAAGGGACAGCGCTGAGGCTGAGCGTCGGCGACGACGCCGGCGCTCAGCTCAGCCCCCCGTCCAGCTCACCCACCCCTCTTTGCTCATCGGAGTGACACCGTGGCCTTCGCCTTCCCTGATGGACTCGCCCCCGAGGCCTACCCGCTCGCATGGCTCGTCGGTCGGTGGACCGGCTCGGGCGTCATCAAGTACCCCGACATCCCTGAGACGACGTTCGTTCAGGACGTCACGTTCGACCACGACGGCGGTCCCTACCTGCGGTACGAGTCGACGCTGCGCCTGCCCGCAGCCGACGAGGGCGGGGAGTCGACCGTGTGGTCGACCGAGACCGGCTACTGGCGGATCTCGCCCGAGCCCTTCGAGGGCCTCGGCGAAGGCCAGACGTCGCTCGAAGTTCTCCTCGCCGACCCCGCGGGGCGCGTGAGCGTCTACCTCGGCGTCGTCGGCAACGGCCGCGTCAACCTCGGCTCAGACTTCATCGCGCGCACCGGGACGGGCGCCGACGTCACGGCCTCCAAGCGCATGTACGGCCTCGTCGAGGGGCGCCTGCTGTGGGCGTGGGAGCTCGCCGCGTTCGGCAAGCCGCTGCAGAACTACGCGTCGGCCGAGCTCGACCGCGTGACGGAGTGACGGCGTGACCGAGAGCGCGACGCCCGCACGTCGCAGCCCCCTGCTCGGACGGCACGGAGCGGTCGCCGCTCTCGCCCCTGACGAGGGAGTGGCCTGGCACTACGGCGACCCGTTCGGCGAGCAGCGGGCGCTCGACCGTCGTCGCGCATTCGCCGACCAGTCGCACACGGGCGTCGTCACCGTCACCGGTCCCGACCGCCTCACGTGGTTGCACTCGATCACGTCTCAGCACCTCACGGACCTGCCTCCGCGCACGTCGACGGAGCTGCTCGTCCTGGACCCGCACGGCCACGTCGAGCACGCCGTGGGCGTCGTCGACGACGGGACCACGACGTGGCTGCTCACGGCCGGCGACCACGCCGCACCGCTCGCGGCCTGGCTCGACCGCATGCGCTTCATGATGCGCGTCGAGATCGCCGACGTCACGGACGAGTGGGCGGCGATCGGTGAGAACGTGCGCGCCGAGGGCCAGGACGGCGAGCCCGTCACCTGGGTCGACCCGTGGCCGACGGTCGCTCCCGGCAGCACGCGCTACGGCCCTGACGCCGCCGACCACCCGGGCTCCGAGCGAGCGTGGCGCCTCGTGCTCGTCCCCCGCGCGTCTCTGCTCGACGAGGCTGCGGCTCGCGAGGCGTCCGGCTGGACGCTCGTCGGCACGTGGGCGACCGAGGCGGCGCGCGTCGCTGCCCTGCGACCGCGCGTCGACGTCGACGTCGACGACCGCACGATCCCGCACGAGCTCGACTGGCTGCGCACGTCGGTGCACCTCGCCAAGGGCTGCTACCGCGGACAAGAGACCGTTGCGCGCGTCCACAATCTCGGGCGCCCGCCGCGCCGCATCGCGTTCGCGCACCTCGACGGGTCTGAGAACCTCCTGCCCGTGGCTGGCGCCGAGGTCACGGTGGGTGAGCGGGTCGTCGGGCGGGCCACGTCCGTGGCCATGCACCACGAGCTCGGCCCGATCGCGCTCGTCATGCTCAAGCGCAACGTCGACCCGGCGGTCGAGCTGGTCATCGCAGCCGAGGGCGGCACCGTCGCGGCGACGCAAGAGGTCATCGTCGCAGCCGAGGGCGTGACGCCCGACCGCCCCGCACCGAGGGCGCCGGTCGCGCGCGGTCTCGCGCCGCGCCAGCGGCGCGACTGATGACAACCCCGGCCCGGACCGTCCGCCGCCGGGTCGTCCAGCTCCGCGTCCTGCAGGGTCGCGCGCGCGTCCGCCGCGCGTTCGTCCCCGTGCTGCAGGCCGCGGTCGCCTCGAGCATCGCGTACGCGATCGCGTTCTACGTCCTTGGCCACGAGCTGCCGTTCTTCGCGCCCATCTCCGCCTGGGTGTGCCTCGGGTTCTCCGCCGACCGTGAGCTGCGGCGCGTCGCCGAGCTCGGCGTGGGCGTCGCCCTGGGGGTGGGCTTCGGGGATCTGGTCGCGCACGGCATCGGCTCGGGCTGGTGGCAGATCGGGCTCACGCTCTTCGCTGCCGCGCTGCTCGCCCGGTTCCTGGACCGCGGGCAGATGCTCACGATGCAGGCGGGGGTGCAGGCCGTCGTCATCATCGGCATGCCGCAGATGGGCGCTGGGCCCGTCGGACGCTGGACGGACGCGCTCGTAGGCGGCGCGACGGCATTGCTCATCGCGACGCTCACGCCCGGGGATCCGCGACGGCACGCGCGCGTGCTCGGCGCTGAGGCGACGACGGCGCTCGCCGAGATGCTCCGGGAGCTTGCCGCGGGGCTGCGGACGCACGACAGCGAACGATTGCAGAGCGCGCTTGACCGAGGCCGCGGAACGCAGGGACTGCTCGAGGACTGGGCGACGTCTGCGCGCTCCGGACTCAACAACACGAAGCTCGACGCGGCCTCGCGCCGCTACCGCGAGGACTTTCGGACGCTCGTCGAGCAGGCTGAGTTGCTCGACCGCGCGGTCCGGTCGGTGCGGGTGCTCGCGCGGCGTTCTCTTGCCGTCCCGTCGAACGCGCGCGTCGACGAGCTGGCCGAGCTCGTGGGCCAGGCAGCACGTGCGACGCAGGTCCTTGCGGCCGTCGTGGGCGCGGGGTCAGACGCGACGCCGGCTCGGGCGGCCCTGACGGAGGTTGCGGCGCTCGCCGACCCGGGCGCGGCTGGGGACGCCGGGTGGCAGGTGCAGTCGCTCGTCGTGCTCATGCGGTCGCCCCTCGTCGACCTGCTCGAGGCGGCGGGTGCGTCGCCGCAGGCGGCTCGGGACGCCTTGCCTGACCTGTAGGGGGCCGGCGGGTGGGGTGCCGTCAGGCGTCGGCGTCGTACACGATCGTCACGGGACCGTCGTTGACGAGCTCGACCTGCATGTGCGCGCCGAACTGGCCCGTGCCGACCGTGACGCCGAGGGCGCGCAGCTCGTCAGCCACCGCGTCGACGAGCGGTTCTGCGACCGCGCCGGGTGCGGCGGCCGTCCATGACGGGCGTCGGCCCTTGCGCACGTCGCCGTAGAGCGTGAACTGGCTGACGAGCAGGACGGGCGCACCGTCGTCGAGCACGGAGCGCTCACCGTCGAGGATCCGCAGGCCAGCGACCTTCGTCGCGACGGCCTTCGCCTGCGCGGGGGTGTCGGTGTGCGTGACGCCGACGAGGACGACGAGGCTGGGGCCGTCGAACGTGGCGAGGACGTCACCGTCGACCGTGACGGAGCAGCGTGCGGCGCGCTGGATGACTGCTCTCACGTCACCACCGCTGCGGGTTGCGCGGCGGCCGACGGCGCCGGTACGGCGCGGTTGCGGGCCGCACGTCGACGACGAAGACCGCGGCGGCGACCGCGGCAATGATCGCCAGGAAGTTCAGGGGGCTGATGACGCCCGGGAACGGCAGCGCGAGAAAGCCGACGGCCGTCGCGATGCTCACGATCGCGAGCCATGCGGTCCGGGTGAGCTTGCCCGCGTTGGTGAAGGCCGCTGCCGGCGTGCGGAGCGCGACGACGAGCGCGAACACCTCGATCGCGAAGGCCGCGACTGCGAGGATGAGGACGACGAGGAACTGGAGCTCGTAGATCACCGGGTAGCCGATCGTGCTGGGGTCAGGGGATGCGCTGGACCGCGAGCGGCGCAGCGGCTGCGAGGTCCTTGATGGCGGGATGCTCGCTCGAGGCGAGCGTCGGGAACACGGGACCGCGCGCCACGATCTTGCCATCCGCGAGGAAGATCGCCTCATCCGTCATGCGTGCGACGAGCTCGAGGTCGTGCGAGACGAGCACAACAGCGGTGCCCAGATCCTGTGAGATCTCGGCGATGTTCGCGGCGATGTCACCGCGCATGGCCGGGTCCATGGCGGTGAGGGGCTCGTCGAGAAGCAGGATGTCGGGGCGGCCCGCGATGGCGCGCGCGAGAATGACGCGCTGGCGTTCACCGCCCGAGAGCGTGTAGCCCTGACGCTGCGCGATCGTGCGGGGGAGAGCGACGACGTCGAGCAGCTCCTCGACCGTGCGGTTGACCGTGCGGCCAGCCTTGCGTGCGTCCTTGAGGCCTTCGCCCACGAGCTTCTCGACCGTGCGCGCACGCTCAGGTTCCGTGAGGTCGCCCTGGAGGACGCGGCGCACCGATGACGTGAAGAGCTTCTTGTCACGCCCGACGCGGTGCACCGAACGGCCACGCCACGTGACCGAGCCGCGACCCGGCTTCACCACACCCTGCATCGCCCGCAGCAGCGTCGTCTTGCCCGCACCCGACTCACCCACGATGCCCAGCGGCGCGTCACCCGGCGTCACCGTGAGACTCACGCCCTGCAAGACGAACGAACGCTCGTACCCCGCATAGAGATCAGTGACGACGAGGGCAGGGGCGGCGGGCATGAGAATCCGTTCGTTGCGCGGTGCGGGGGCCTGTCTCACGGTAACGGGTGGGGTGGGCGGAGGGTTCCCTCGGGGCGACGACGAGGCCCGCCCCGCCGGATCGCGGCGGGACGGGCCTCGGATGGTCAGTGCGCCGGCTGTTCGCCGGCGGTGGTGCGGGGAGGGATCACTCGCCGCCGAGGACGAGCCACGTGTCGTGTCCGCCCATCGCCTTGTCGACGTAGGCGCCGACGCGCGCCCGCGCCTCGGCGCGGGTCTCGACGGACGTGCAGCCGTCCCCGAGGTTGACGTTCGACGTCCACACGACCGCGGGGGTGTCGAGTGTTCCGCACGCGTCACCGAAGTCCTCGAAGACGACGGCCACGTACTTGCCGGTGTCGCGACCGACCTCCGTGGCGAGTGCTGTGGCGGCGTCGCGTGCCGCGCTCGGGGCGTCTGCCGACGGGACGACGATCGTCTCAGTCGTGCGGCGCGCAATGTCGGTGCTCACCGCAGCGGGAAGAGCCTGGCGGGCGTTGACGCGCACGAGAGTGCCGTCCGGAAGCGTGTAGGCGTAGTCGCCCTCAGCGGCCTGCAGGTTCGCTGCCTGGGCGGCGGTGAGAGTTGCGCCGACGTGCGGCGTGGAGCTGGTGCCGTCGCTGACCTCGGCGTCGGCAGCGCACGCGGAGAGCGTGAGTGCGGCGACGGCGGCGAGGGTGACAGGGGCGAGACGGAGGCGGCGGGAGGCAGAGGGGGTGTTGGTGTAGAGCACGTTCTCCATGATCTCAGACGGACAGCCGAGACATCCCATGAATAAGCGTGGCGTTCCTAACGTGACGAGCCTGAATCGGGTCACGCCTGTGGCGAACACGGGCATCAAGGGGCCCTGCCCCTGGTTAGAGTCGAAGCGGTCAGACCTGTGCGCCGAACCCGGCGCGGGTGTACGCCGCTCGTGAGGAGCAGCTGATGTTTGAGAGATTTACCGACCGGGCCCGCCGGGTGGTCGTCCTCGCCCAGGAAGAGGCGCGGATGCTCAACCACAACTACATCGGGACCGAGCACATTCTGCTCGGCCTCATCCACGAGGGTGAAGGAGTCGCAGCGAAGGCGCTCGAATCCCTCAACATCTCACTGGACGCAGTGCGCTCCCAGGTCACCGAGATCATCGGTGAGGGGCAGCAGGCGCCGAGCGGCCACATCCCGTTTACGCCGCGCGCCAAGAAGGTGCTTGAGCTCTCGCTGCGCGAGGCGCTCCAGCTCGGCCACAACTACATCGGCACCGAGCACATCCTGCTCGGTCTGATCCGCGAGGGCGAAGGCGTCGCCGCCCAGGTCCTCACGAAGCTTGGCGCCGACCTCAACCGGGTCCGCCAGCAGGTCATCCAGCTCCTCTCGGGCTACCAGGGCAAGGAGCCCGTCGCGTCGGGCGCGCCCGCCGAGGCCACGCCCGCGGGCTCGGCCGTGCTCGACCAGTTCGGCCGCAACCTCACGCAGGCGGCCCGCGAAGGCAAGCTCGACCCTGTCATCGGCCGCTCGAAGGAGATCGAGCGCGTCATGCAGGTCCTCTCGCGCCGCACCAAGAACAACCCTGTCCTCATCGGCGAGCCCGGCGTCGGCAAGACCGCCGTCGTCGAAGGCCTCTCACAGGACATCGTGCGTGGTGACGTCCCTGAGACGCTCAAGGACAAGCAGCTGTACACGCTCGACCTCGGTGCTCTCGTCGCAGGCTCGCGCTACCGCGGTGACTTCGAAGAGCGCCTCAAGAAGGTCCTCAAGGAGATCCGCACCCGCGGCGACATCATCCTCTTCATCGACGAGATCCACACGCTCGTCGGTGCGGGTGCCGCTGAAGGGGCGATCGACGCCGCGTCGATCCTCAAGCCGATGCTCGCCCGCGGCGAGCTCCAGACGATCGGTGCGACGACGCTCGACGAGTACCGCAAGCACATCGAGAAGGACGCCGCGCTCGAGCGCCGCTTCCAGCCGATCCAGGTCGCCGAGCCGACGCTCAATCACGCGATCGAGATCCTCAAGGGCCTGCGCGACCGCTACGAGGCACACCACCGCGTCTCCATCACGGACTCCGCGCTCGTTGCGGCCGCAACCCTCGCAGACCGTTACGTCAACGACCGGTTCCTGCCCGACAAGGCGATCGACCTCGTCGACGAAGCAGGCGCACGCCTGCGTATCCGTCGCATGACGGCCCCGCCGGAGCTGCGCGAGCTGGACGAAGAGATCGCCCAGGCGCGCCGCGACAAGGAGTCCGCGATCGACGAGCAGGACTTCGAGAAGGCTGCCGCACTGCGCGACACCGAGAAGCAGCTTCAGGCTCGTCGCGGCGAGCGCGAGAAGCAGTGGAAGTCGGGTGACCTCGACACGGTCGCTGAGGTTGATGAAGATCTCATCGCCGAAGTCCTCGCACAGGCCACGGGCATCCCCGTGTTCAAGCTCACCGAGACCGAGTCGGCTCGCCTGCTCAACATGGAAGACGAGCTGCACAAGCGCGTCGTCGGCCAGGAGACCGCGATCAAGGCGATCTCGCAGGCGATCCGTCGCACGCGCGCCGGGCTCAAGGACCCCAAGCGCCCCGGCGGCTCGTTCATCTTCGCCGGGCCCACGGGCGTCGGCAAGACCGAGCTCGCCAAGGCGCTCGCCGAGTTCCTCTTCGGTGACGAAGACGCTCTCATCCAGCTCGACATGTCGGAGTTCAGCGAGAAGCACACGGTCTCGCGTCTCTTCGGCTCGCCCCCCGGGTACGTCGGCTACGACGAGGGTGGCCAGCTCACGGAGAAGGTGCGGCGTCGTCCGTTCTCCGTCGTCCTCTTCGACGAGGTCGAGAAGGCGCACGCGGACATCTTCAACTCGCTCCTGCAGATCCTTGAAGACGGGCGCCTCACCGACTCTCAGGGCCGCGTCGTCGACTTCAAGAACACGATCATCATCATGACGACGAACCTCGGCACGCGAGACATCGCCAAGGGCGTCCTCACCGGATTCTCGGCAACAGGTGCGCTCTCGACCGACTACGAGCGCATGAAGGGGAAGGTCAACGACGAGCTCAAGACGCACTTCCGTCCCGAGTTCCTCAACCGCGTCGACGACATCGTCGTCTTCCCGCAGCTCTCGCAGGACGAGATCGTCAAGATCGTCGACCTCATGATCGCTCGCCTCGACAAGCGCATGCACACCAAGGCCATGTCGATCGAGCTGACCGACGCAGCCAAGAAGCTCCTCGCTGAGCGCGGCTACGACCCGGTGCTCGGAGCACGCCCGTTGCGTCGCGCCATCCAGCGCGACATCGAAGACGTCCTCTCCGAGAAGATCCTCTTCGGCGACGTGCACGCAGGGCAGACGATCCTCGTCGACGCCGTCGGCGAAGGACCGCTCGGGGAATTCACGTTCACCGGGACAGAGCGCGCCCAGCTCCCCGAGCCCGCACCCGTGGAAGAGATCGAGCCGCTCACCTCGCGCGCCACGACGCTTCCCTCAAGCAGCGGCGGCGACGGCGGCATGCGCCAGGCAGGCGCCTGACGACCCCGCTGCACAGCGCACAACGGCTGCGGCCTCCCACCCTTCGGGGCGGGAGGCCGCAGCCGTTGTGCGCAGAGGGACAGCCGTCCGTTGTGAGCAGAGGGACGACGGTCCGGTGTGGGCAGAGGGACGGCGGATCAGCGCGCGTCGGCCGTCGCAAGTGCCTCGTCAAGAATCGCGAGGAACTGCGCGCGGCGATCACGACGCACGCAGTGACCCGCGCCCTCAAGCACGAGCACCTCGCCGCGGCCCTCGATCGTCACCTCGGCGCGCTCAGCCATCTCGGCCGGAACGACTGATCCGTGCTCGGGCGTCCCGAGGACAACCGTCGTCGTGAACTCACCCATGGGGGCCAGCTGCGCAAGCTCGGCCACACGGTCGCCGTCGCCCCAGCCCTGCGCCAGGTCGATGACGCGGGGGTCGACCTGCAGCTTCGACTCGGCCCACGGCGCGACCTCGTCGGCCGGCCAGTCCGGGTTCTCGGTGAGGCACTGCCGGACAAGCTGCGCGTAGGAGCTGCCGCGCAGGCTGCGCACCCACGCCCCCACACCGTCCTGCGAGTCCGGATTGATGTCCCATGCAGGATCTTCGAGGACAAGCCCGCGCAGGAGCGCTGGCGCGCGCACAGCAAGGTCTTGCGCGACGAGCCCTCCGAGGGAGTGGCCCACGACGAGCGCGGGACGCTGCGCGACCTGGCGCACGACGATCGCGAGGTCGTCGGCTGCGGCCTTGATCGTGAACAGCGCGTCGGGCAGGGGCGACTCCCCGTGACCGCGCAGATCGGTCACGATGGTGAGGCGGTCAGCCGAGAGATGTTCGACGACACCGGGCCAGCACGCAGCGGAGTCCGAAAGGCCGTGAAGCAGGACAACGGGTGTGAGGGGGGACGTCGGAGGGCCATAGGCCGCCCACGTCACGTGCCCGAGGTGCCCCGAGCCGGCCTCGACGACGCCGTAGTTAAGTGCTGCCACCTGTGCCTCTGCATGTCTGGGGGCCCGTCAGCGGGCCCCGCCCAGCCTATCGGCTCAGAGCGCCCACGTCCGCCGCGCATCCCGGCAGCCGCGGCCGGGTGCCGGGCCCGGCGAACTCGGGACCCGGACCCGGCCGACGCGCGGTCAGTCCTGAACTGCGCCCTGGCGCCGGTGGGCGCGGCCGCGGATCGTCAGCAGGATGCCGCCGAGTGCGGCAGCGGCGAGTGAGCCGAGCAGCACGGCCGCCTTGGCTGCATCCGCGGACGGGGAGCCCGCGGGGAAGGAGAGCTCGGCGATGAGCAGCGCGACGGTGAAGCCGATTCCTCCGACGCAGGCGACCGCGATGACGTCACCCCAGCGCATCGACTCGTCGAGCCTGGCCTTCGTCAGGGTGACGAGCAGCCAGGTGGCGACGACGATGCCGAGCGGCTTGCCGATGACGAGCCCGAGGAAGACGCCCTGCGCGGCAGGGGTCGATGCTGCGGCCGAGATGGCGGCCGGGTCGAGTGCGACGCCCGCGGCGAACAGCGCGAACACGGGGACGGCGACGCCCGCCGAGATGGGACGCCACACGTGCTCGTAGCGCTCGGCGAGCGAGGTCGACTCGGAGGCGCGGGCGAGCGCAGGAACCGTGAAGCCGAGCAGGACGCCCGCGATCGTCGCGTGCACGCCCGAGGCGTGCATGAGGCCCCAGGCGAGGATGCCGACGGGCAGGAGGATCCACCAGGGCGCGCCGCCACGGCGTCGCACGATAACGGCAAAGATCGCGATGACCCCGAGCGCAGCCGCCAGCATGAGCATGTCGAGGCCGTCCGAGTAGAACAGCGCGATGACGATGATGCCGAGGAGATCGTCGACGACGGCGAGCGTCAGCAGGAACACGCGCAGGGCCGTCGGCAGGCCGCGCCCGCAGATCGTGAGGACCGCGACGGCGAACGCGATGTCGGTTGCGGCGGGGATGGCCCAGCCGTGAGCCTCGCCGCCAGCCTGGAGGTTCGTGAGCGTGTAGACGAGAGCCGGCACAGCCATGCCGCCCACGGCGGCGAGGATCGGAACGATCGCGGTCGCCGGCTTGCGCAGCTGACCGTCGACGATCTCGCGCTTGAGCTCGACGCCGACGACGAAGAAGAAGATCGCAAGCAGCCCGTCGGTCGCCCACTGGGCGAGCGAGAGATCGAGGTGGAGCGAGGCTGGCCCGAGTCGGACGTCGGACAGCGTCGCGTAGGCGTCCTTCCACGGCGAGTTCGCCCAGAGGAGCGCGATGACGGCGCCGATGAGCAGGAGGATCGCGCCCGTGTTCTCGGCGCGCAGGGTGTCGGCGAGGTTGCGCCGGCTGCCGAGGACGGGCTCGGCGAGCACGTTGTTGCGGTTGTCTGACATGGTTCCTCGATTGGTTGGGGTGCTGCCGAAACGCTAACGCGGGGTCGTGTCTGGACGCGACGGGGAAGTCGGGGTATCGCGCGCAGGTGCGCGCACTATCCAACTCGCGGCGCCGCTGTGAGCAAGGTCACATATCAGCGGACGAGGGTCGCGCGGGTGTGGAGGAGGAGGTCGAGAGCGGCCTGGGCGAGGGCGATGCGCCCCGCGAGGTCGGTTCCCGGCGCCGCAGCGATCTTCATGCCCACGTGCTCGAGCGGGCCTGCGACGGCGAGCACGGACGCAACGGCCGCAGCGTCGAGCAGCGAGTCCGCGCTCGATGCGAGCGCGTGAGCGTCGCCCGACGGCGCGATGTGCGCGTCACCCCACGGCGCGCCCCACGGCGTGGCGGCATCGGTTGCGCCTGAGAACATCACGCCGCGCAGGAGCCCCGACGCTCGGGCCGCCTCCGCATGAGCGACGGGCGTGGCCGCGGAGCGCCCTTCGATTGCGGACCGGCCCCAGTTGAGCATGAGCCCGAGCGCGGGGTGGCCGTGGTCGAGCAGCGCCGTGATCTCGTCCTCGAGCGTCCAGAAGCCCTTCGCAGGCTCCTGACCGGCGACGAGAGCGTCGCAGTGTTCGATGACGACGTCGGCGCCCGTGAGGTCCCACGAGGTGATCTCGTCGAGCGACCAGCGCATGGCGTCGGACGTTCCCACGGTTCCACGCGCGGATGCGTCGGACGGTGCGGGAGCGGTGTGAATCTCGATCGTGCGGATGCGTGCGCGTCCTGAACGGTCGGCGAGGTCGCGTGCCAGGTCGCGTACCTCGGCGATGTCGGCTAGGGCTGCCGCGCGCCCGGCGGGGTTGCTCGACGCGAGCCCGTACGAGCCGTCGGCGGCGAGCTTCTTCATGGTCCGGGGGATGCAGGTGACGACGAGATCGAGGTGCGCGGGGGTGTCGCGCAGAATCGAGGTGGCGTCGCATGCCGGGTCGTCGGGCATGGCGAGTGGATGCTCGAGCGCGTCGATCGGCAGGTCGGCGAGCGCTGCGTAGAACTCCGCGCGGTCGGCGTCGGTGCTGGGTGCGAGCGCGTAGGCGCCGAGGACGTGCTGCGGGCGTGGGGTGCGGGGGGTCATCGTCGTCCCGTTCTCTCATCATCGAGGTCGTGTGCGGAACTCAGTTCCGCGACACGGAACATCATGGCATGGGGCCACCGTACCCACGCAAGGGGTTGAGTGAGAGCGGGACTTCGGTCCCGCGCTAGATCACGGGCTGATTACAGGCGCGTGGCAAGTCGCCTCCAATCGGACTTGGCGCCCTGTGAGTTCGCCGTCATGGGTTGACGACGGCGCATCCGTGTGCCGTACTAGTTCCGTACCCCGGAACTTAGTTCCATATCGCAACGGCGCATGGCAGCCGTTCGGATCACCAGGATGCGGCCCAGCCGCACCCGGGCCGGCACCCCGGCGCTCAGAGAAGAGCGCACCGGCACGAACCGATCACGGCGCCACCAAGGAGAATCATGAAGCGGAACATCGTTGTTTCGATGGTCGCGATCGGCGCACTCGCGCTCGGCCTCACCGCCTGCAGCTCTGACGGCGACAGCGCTGGTGGAGCCAAGACCTTCAAGGTCGCGTTCAACCAGAACGACACCCACCCGCAGTACAAGGCGATCAGCGAGCTCGGCGAGCGCCTCAAGGAGCGTACGGACGGCCGCTACGCCCTCGAGGTCTTCCCGAACGAGACGCTCGGCAGCCAGAAGGACACCCTCGAGCTCGTCCAGGCCGGCTCCGTCGACTTCGCGATGGTCGCAGGCTCGCTGCTCGAGAACTTCAACCCGGACTTCGTCGTCTTCAACCTGCCCTTCACCTTCGACTCGAAGGACCACCAGCGCACGACGGTCAACGACCCCGCAATCTCGGGCGAGATCTTCGACACCCTCAAGTCGAGCAACCTCGAGGTTGTTGCCGGCTTCCACGGCGGCATCCGCAGCGTCTACAACTCCGAGAAGCCGATCAACGTGCCCGCCGACCTCAAGGGCATGAAGATCCGTGTCATCGAGTCCGACACGAACCTCCGCATGATGGAGCTCATGGGCGGCTCGGGAACCCCGATGGGCCAGGGCGACGTCTACACCGCGATCCAGTCCGGCGTCCTCACCGGGGCCGAGAACAACGAGTCGATCTACGCGAACCTCAAGCACGCCGAGATCGCGAAGTACTACTCCTACACCCGCCACCTCATGTTCCCCGACTTCCTCGTGACGAACCCCAAGATTCTTGAGGGCATGAGCGAGGCCGACCGTGCCATCTTCAAGGAAGAGGTCGCTACGGCCCTCACCGACGAAGCCAAGTACTGGGACGACGAGGTCACCCGCTCGATCGACATCGCGACCAAGGCAGGCGCTGTGTTCAACGAGGTGGACGCCGAGGCATTCCGCACCGCGCTCGCCCCGCTCATCACGGAGAAGCTCAGCAACGACACCGTCAAGGGCGTCTACGAGAAGATCCGCGCCGCGGCCAAGTGACCCCTGAAGGCGGACCCGAAGGAACTCCATCATGAACAAGCTCAAGACAGGCTTGGACAAGACGCTCGCGTGGTTCTGCGTCGTCCTGTTCGCAGTCCTCGTCCTCGACGTGGCCTGGCAGGTGTTCACCCGTGTCGTGCTCGACGACCCCTCCGGGTGGTCTGAAGAGCTCGCGAAGTACCTCTTCATCTGGCTCGGGCTCTTCGGGTCCGCCTTCGTCTTCGGGGAGCGTGGGCACATCTTCGTCGACTTCGCCGTCGCGAAGTTCCCCGATGCAGTCAAGCACTGGATCGGCGTCCTCATGCAGGTTGCGATCCTCGCGTTCGCGTCGCTCGTCCTCGTCTACGGCGGCTACAAGATCTCCGTCCTTGCCTGGGACCAGAACCTCACAGGTCTGCCTGTCAACGTCGGATGGCTCTACACGGCGCTCCCGATCTCGGGCGTGCTCATCGTTTTCTACACCGTCTATCACCTGGTCGCGATCCTGCGGCATGCCGAGTCCGGCATTGCTTCAGACGCCGAGCCGGACGTCCTGTAAGGAGGGCACGATGCTTGACACCGCAGCTCTTGCAGGCCTGATCCTCGTCGTCGGCCTCGTCGTCCTGCTCCTGGCAGGCGCGCCCATCTCCGTCGCTGTCGGCCTCTCGTCGGCCTTCGCGATGGTCTCCGCTCTCGGCTTCGAAAACGGCATGCTCACCTCGGCCCAGCAGATGTTCCGAGGCATCAACAACTTCTCGCTCCTCGCGATCCCGTTCTTCGTCCTCGCGGGCGTCATCATGAACAACGGCGGGATAGCGCTCAAGCTCATCAACGCGGCCAAGGTGCTCGTCGGCCGCATGCCCGGGTCGCTCGCCCAGACCAACGTCGCTGCCAACGCGCTCTTCGGAGCCGTCTCCGGCTCCGCGGTCGCCGCAGTCGCGGCAGTCGGTTCGACGATGTCGCCCCTGCAGGCCAAGGAAGGCTACGACCGGAACTTCGCCGCAGCGACAAACATCGCCTCGGCACCCTCCGGAATGCTCATCCCGCCGTCGAACCTCATGATCGTGTACTCGCTCGTCTCGAGCACGTCGATCGCCGCGATGTTCGTCGCCGGGTACATCCCCGGAATCCTGTGGGCCCTGGCGTGCATGGTCATCGTGTACATCTACGCCCGCAAGCGCCCCGAGCTCAAGCTCACCGAGCGCGTGGCCTGGGGCACGCGCGCCAAGATCATCGTCGACGCGATCCCGTCGCTCCTGCTCATCGTCGTCGTCATCGGCGGAATCCTCGGCGGCATCTTCACGCCGACCGAAGCGTCCTGCATCGCGGTCCTCTACGCGCTCGTGCTCTCGTTCATCTACCGGTCGATCAAGATCAAGGACCTCTTCCCGATCTTCCTCGACTCGGCACGGACGACGGCGATCGTCATGTTCCTCATCGGCGTCAGCTCGGTCATGGGCTGGGTCATGAGCTTCGCGAAGATCCCGCAGCTCGTCGCAGAGGCGATGTTCAGCGTGAGCGAGAACCCCGTGATCCTCGTTCTGCTCATCCTCGTCCTGCTGCTCGTCATCGGGTGCTTCATGGACCCGACGCCCGCCGTGCTCATCTTCGTGCCGATCTTCATGCCGATCGTCACAAGCTTCGGGATGGACCCGATCCACTTCGGTCTCATCATGTGCTTCGCACTGAGCCTCGGAACGATCACACCACCGGTGGGACCCGTGCTCTTCGTCGGAGCCAAGGTCGCCAACCTGCGCATCGAAGACGTCATCAAACAACTGGTCCCGTACTTCCTCGCGCTCGTCGTCGTCCTCCTGCTTGTTGCCTTCATCCCGCAGCTCTCGCTGTGGCTCCCCACGCTCCTCGGTCTCGCCTGACGTACCGCGGTGCACCCTCCGTCACGCCCCGCACGGGGCGTGACGGAGGACCCCGGGCCTCGGAGGCCCGACTCCTCTCACGAGAAAAAGGACACTCATGGAACAGCGGTACGCCACGAGCCCCGAGCACATCCCCGGCATGGACACCGACGAGCTTCGCTCCCGGTACCTCGTCGAGGACCTCTTCCGCGACGACGAGGTCGGCTCCGTCTACACCCACCACGACCGCGTCGTGCTCCTCGGCATCAGCCCCGTCACCCGGGCCATCGACCTGCCGACGTATGACGAGATCCGGTCCGACTACTTCCTCGAGCACCGCGAGGCCGGCATCGTCAACGTCGGTGGCACCGGCACGATCACGGCCGACGGCGAGACGTACACGCTCGTCAAGGGCGCGTGCCTCTACCTCGGACGCGGCGTCAAGGACGTCACGTTCGCCTCGAGCGACGCCACTGGCGAGCACGGCGCCGCAGCGTTCTACGTCGTCTCGGCACCCGCCCACACGGCCTACCCGACGACGCTCGTCGAGCCCGGCCAGGGCACCGTGCGCGAGCTCGGTGACCAGGTGACGTCCAACCGGCGCACGCTCAACCAGTACATCCACGAGAACGGCGTCAAGTCCTGCCAGGTCGTCATGGGTGTCACGCAGCTGCACCCGGGATCCATGTGGAACACGATGCCCGCGCACACGCACGACCGTCGCATGGAGGCCTACCTCTACTTCGACGTCCCCGCCGACGCCCGCGTCATCCACCTCATGGGCCGACCCGACGAGACGCGTCACCTCGTCGTCGGTGACCGGCAAGCGACGATTTCCCCGAGCTGGTCCGTCCACTCCGGGGTCGGAACCGCCGCGTACTCGTTCGTCTGGGCCATGGCCGGAGAGAATCAGTCGTTCGATGACATGGACGGGTTCCCTGTCACCGAGATGCGCTGACCTTCAACGACGTAGGAGACGACACCCATGACCGAGACACTCGACACCGCTGTGGCGCCCATGGCGGCGTCCGCCGCGAGCGCGAGCGCAAGCGAGAAGACGCTGCTCGTCCTCGAGGCCGCACTGTCGCACTCACGGTTCACGGACGTCGTCGAGGCGACCGGGCTGGCGAAGGCCACCGTCCACCGGATCCTCGCGACCCTCCAGGCGCGCGAGTTCATCCTGGTCGACGGTGACGGCCGCTTCCAGCCCGGTCCCAAGATCCTCTCGCTCGCCGGCCGCGCGCTCGAGAACCTCGATATCTCTGCGATCGCGCGGGGACACATCGAGCGACTCGTCGCCGAGGCGCACTGCACGGTGCACCTGGGAGTTGCGGCCGGTGACGAGGTCGTCTACCTCATGCGCCAAGACTCAGACAAGCCGTACCGCATGCCCTCGCGCGTCGGCCACTCGATCCCCATGCACTCCTCGGGCATCGGGAAGGTCATTCTCAGCGGACACTCCGACGACGAGCTCGCACGGTTCGTCACACGCGCGGGCCTCGAACGTCGCACCGCCCGCACCATCACGACGCTTGACGGTCTGCGCACCGAGATCGCGGACGTGCGCGCCAAGGGCTACGCCCGTGACCGCGAAGAGAACGTCCCCGGCGTCTCGTGCGTTGCCGCACCCGTGCGCGACCACACCGGAACCATCCGGTACGGACTGTCCATCTCCACCCTCGCTCTTGAACACACCGACGCCCAGATCGAGGCGATGGCACCCCTCGCCATCGCCACCGCGGACAAGATCTCCGCGGCGCTGGGCTACCAGCCGCGCTAGGTCCTCGGACCACGCGCAACCGATAGGAAGAAGCCCCCGCCATGAGCACCACCCCCGCACTCGCCGCCCACCTTGCCGCACGCTTCTCGCTTGACGGCCTCACCGCGGTCGTCACCGGCGCCAACCGCGGCATCGGCCTCGGCATCGCGACTGCTCTTGCACAGGCTGGCGCCGACATCATCGGCGTCTCGGTGGAGATGCCCGACGGTGAGTCCGACGCCCGCACTGCCGTCGAGGCAGCAGGCCGGACGTTCACGCCGATCGAGGCGGACCTCGGTGACCGTGAGGCGCTCACCGCGCTTGCCGCCGACCTGCGCGCACGCGGGGTCGACATCCTCGTCAACAACGCGGGGATCATCCGTCGGACGCCCGCTGCTGAGCACTCCGACGCCGACTTCGACGCGGTCATGGACATCAACCTCCGCGCGACGTGGGTGCTGTGCCGTGAGGTGGGCGCGTCGATGCTCGAGCGCGGCTCGGGCCGCATCGTCAACATCGCGTCGATGCTCTCGTTCCAGGGCGGGATCAACGTGCCCGGCTACACGTCCGCCAAGTCGGCCGTCGCCGGCCTCACCAAGGCGCTCGCCAACGAGTGGGCGGGCCGCGGCGTCAACGTCAACGCTGTTGCTCCTGGCTACGTCGCCACCGACAACACCGCTCAGCTGCGCGCCGACGCGGACCGCTCGGCCTCGATCCTCGACCGCATCCCCGCGGGCCGCTGGGCGACGCCCGAGGACATCGCGGGTGCGATCCACTTCCTGTGCTCCGACGCCGCCTCCTACGTCCACGGGGCGATCGTGCCTGTGGACGGCGGCTGGCTCGCACGCTGATCGGACGGCGACCCACCATGCGCATCGTCACCACGGAGTGCGACCACGACACCTTCGACGTCGAGCAGGCTGTCGCGGACGCGTCGGGCGCTGAGCTCGTCGTCGCCCAGGCGTTCGACGACGACACGCTCGTCGCCAACTGCATCGACGCCGACGCGGTCCTCGTGCAGTACGCACAGCTGACCGCCGACGTCATGGATCGGCTCCCGCGCCTGCGGGCGATCGGCCGCTACGGCGTCGGAGTCGACTCTGTCGACGTCGCCGCGGCGACCGAGCGCGGCATCGCCGTGTGCAACGTGCCGGACTACGGGACCGAAGCGGTCTCCGACCACGCGATCGCGATGGCGCTCTCTGTCGCCCGCGGCATTCCGCGCCTCGACCGTGGTGTCCGCGCGGGGTCCTTCGACCTCGTCGCGGTGCGCCCGCTCTACCAGACACGCGAGCGTGTCTTCGGCGTCCTGGGCCTCGGCCGCATCGGCACCGCGACTGCACGCAAGGCAGCAGGCCTGGGGTATGAGGTCATCGGCTACGACTCGGCGGTGCCCGCGGGCGCGACGGAGCACCACGGCGTGCGCGTCGTGAGTCTCGACGAGCTGTTGCGTCGTTCGCAGGTGCTCTCTGTGCACACGCCGCTCACGGACGAGACCCGCGGTCTGGTCGGCGCCGCCGAGATCGCGACCATGCGCTCGGACGCGATCATCGTCAACACCGCTCGCGGCGGAATCGTCGACAACGACGCGCTCGTTGCGGCACTGCGCGAAGGCCGCCTCGCGGGGGCGGGCATCGACTGCCACACGACCGAGCCGATCCCCGCTGAGGATGAGCTCACGACGTTCGACAACGTCGTGCTCACCCCTCACCTCGCGTGGTACTCCGAGGAGTCCTACGAAGAGCTCAAACGGCGCACGATCGCGAACGTCGCCGACGTCATCGCAGGGCGCATGCCGCGCGACATTCTCAACCCCGAGGTTCTGGGGGCGCCGGGCCGCAACCAGGCGTTCGTCCCCGGTGAAGGAGCAACACGATGAGCACGATGAGGGCCGCCGTGTGGACGGCAACCGACACGGCCGAGGTCCGCGACATCCCGCTGCCCGACGTCCCCGAGGGCTGGGCGCTCGTGAAGATGGCCTACAACGGCATCTGCGGAACCGATCTCGCGATCTACCACGGCAAGCACCCGCGCGCGCAGCACGGTCTCGTGCCCGGGCACGAGATGTCAGGCTGGATCGTCACGCCCGGCACGTCGGGCCTCGCCGAGGGCACGCTCGTCGTCGTCGAACCCCTCATCTCGTGCGGGGAGTGTCGCGCGTGCCGCACGGGCGCCGCACACGTGTGCAACCGCCTCGGCCTCTACGGAATCGACACCCCGGGCGGCATGGCCGAGTACGTCGCGCTGCCCCCACACACTCTCCACGCCGTCCCTGACGGCGTCGACGCGCGCCTCGCCGCGCTCGTCGAGCCGCTCGCGGTCGCCGTCCACGCGATCGCGCTGTCCGGCATGGAGCAGGGCGACACGGTCGCGGTGTTCGGCGCAGGCCCGATCGGCCTCCTCACGGCGCTCGTCGCACGCGCCGAGGGCGCGGGCCGCGTCGTCATCACCGAGCCGTCGCCGTGGCGACGGTCCGTCGCCGAATCCTTCGGGTTCGACGTCGTGCCCGAGGGCTCGACGATGACGCAGACGCTTGCCGAGCTCACGGGCGGCGAGGGCGCGGACACGACGTTCGACTCGGCCGCGCACCCGTCGGTTGCTGCCGAGCTCACGGACGCGACGCGCGTCCTCGGACGCATCGTCGTCGTCGGTGTGTACAAGGAGCCGACGCCGCTCAACCTGCGCGACGTGTGCTTCAAGGAGCAGTCAGTCGTGGGTGTGCGCGTCTACACGACGCCCGACGTCACGCGGGCGATCGAGCTGCTCGCGTCGGGCGTCCTCGGCCTCGAGAAGTTCCCGACGGCCGCGTACGACCTCGCGGACGTCTCGGCGGCGTTCGACGCCGCGACCTCGGGCGCCGATGCGCTCAAGGTGCTCGTCACGCCTCTCACGGACGGAGCCGACCGATGACCAGCCTCTTCTCGCTCGCGGACCGCACGGCGGTCGTCACCGGCGGCGGCCGCGGCCTGGGCCTCGGCATCTCGAAGGCACTGCTCGACGCGGGCGCTGACGTCGTCGTCCTCTCGCGCGGCGGCGTGCCGGACGAGCTCACGGCCCACGCCGCGTCACTCGGCAGGGCTGTTCACCACTACGCGGTCGACCTTGGCGACATGGACGCGATCGAGGCCGTCGCGGCGGCCGTCCTCGCCGACCACACGGTTGACATTCTCGTCAACAACGCGGGCACGCAGGACCGCTACCCGGCGGTCGACTTCCCGATCGACGCGTTCGACGCCGTGCTCGACGTCAACATGCGCGCCGTCTTCCGCCTGTGCCAGCTCTTTGGCCGGCCGATGCTCGAGCGCGGCTACGGCAAGATCGTCAACGCCGCCTCGTTGCTCACGTTCCAGGGTGGGCTCAATGTCGTCGCGTATGCGGCGTCGAAGGGCGCCGTCGGGCAGATCACCAAGGCCCTGTGCAACGAGTGGTCGGGCAAGGGCGTCAACGTCAACGCGGTCGCGCCGGGGTACATGGCCACCGACATGAACGAGGCGCTCCTCGCGGACCCGGTGCGGCTCGAGCAGCTGTCGGTGCGCATCCCGGCGGGTCGCTGGGGCACGCCCGAGGACATGGGCGGCGCGGTGGTCTTCCTCGCCTCGCGCGCGTCGGACTACGTCCACGGTCAGACCCTCGCGGTCGACGGCGGCTGGCTGGCGCGTTAGCCCCGTCCGCGAAACGGGGGCGCCCGGGACGCGGGGCGCCGTTGGTCCCATGCGTGGCGGCGTCCTGGGTGGTGGTGTGGAGGGGTGGACCTCACGACACTCACGCGCCGGACGAACTCCGGCCTGCTCGATGACCGCATCGCTCTCGCTGCCGCCCCCGACCTCGACGCGCGGATCTACGCGGAGCTCGCCCACGACCGCTCGACGCTCGTGCGCCACGTGCTCGCCGAGAACGACGCCGTCCCGCGCGACGTCCTCGTCGAGCTCGTTGCCGGCGACCCCGACCTCGCGGATGTCGTCGCGCTGCGCCGCGAGGCGCCCGCAGCGCTCAAGGAGCCGCTGCCCGTCACCGAGCTGAGCCCCGAGGCGATCGACGTCTACAGCGCCGATCGCGGCGCGGACCCCGCGACGCGCGTCCGCCTCCAGGAGGCGCGCTCGACGTACGCGTCGGAGACGCTGGGAGAGGCATACCGGCGGCTCACCTCGCGCTGAGCGTCGCTCGTCCGCGCCCCGGCTGCTAGTGTCGGCGCCCTCGCTCGGGACCAGAAGCTGAGGACGCCATGACGACGCTCGAACCGCGCACCGGCCCGCGACTCCGCGGCTGGCGCGAGCATGCCCTCGATCTGCTGCAGCACTTCGCGTCGCTCGTCGTCGCGTTCACGGTGGTCTACCTGGCGATCTCGGGAGGGGCGATCCTCGGTTCGGGATCGGCCGACGACGTGCTGGGAATCCTGCGGATGCTCCTCGTCCTGTCCGGCGTGACGCTCGTGGGGCACGGACTCGTCACGTGGGTGCGCAAGCGCGTGTCGATCGTCGTCTCGGCCGTCGTCACGTGGCTCGCCTACGTTGCCGCGATGTCGCTGCTCATGGTGGGAGCAGAGGGTGACGCGTTCCTAGCGAACGTGATGTTGTCGATGCTTGTGGCTGTGCCGATCGTTGCTTTGCAAATTGTTCTGCGTGCGTTCGTCCCTGTGTTCCAGACCCGGGCTGGGGGCGAGAGGGTTCGGCCGATCATGAGCTCGTCTAGCGGCTGACGGAACGACAACCCCTACGGAAGCTCCCGTTCCGTTTCGAGAAGATGGGCCTGCGTGAGGGTTCGCGCTTCGTCCTGCCCGCCGGCCAAGACGGCGTCAAGGATCCGCTCGTGCCACGCGTGCGCCCGAGCGTCGGCATCCGGCACCGCCCGGCCGCGCCACCTGCGGTGACGCGTCGTGCGCCCCGCGAGCGCGTCGAGCAGGGCCGCGAGGACGGGGTTGCCGGACCAGCGCGCGAGTGCACCGTGGAAGGCCATGTCGGCGTCGAGGAACGCCTCGTGGTCGCCGTCGGCCAGGGCCTTGGCAGCCCGCGTGAGCGCCGCGTGCGCGGCTGCGGTGGCGTCGTCGTCTGACCTGCGCGCGGCCGCCGCGGCGGCCTCGCCCTCGAGGAGGCGCCGCACCGCGTGCGTGTCGCGCGCGTGCCCCGCGCCCTGGAGCTCGACGAGCAGCCCGACGGGACCGAGCAGCCGCGCGGGCGCGAGGCTCGACACGTACGTGCCGTCGCCCTGGCGGACGTCGAGCACCCCGAGGACGGCGAGGGCGCGTACGCCCTCGCGCAGCGACCCGCGGGAGACCTCGAGCCGCTCGGCGAGCTCGGCCTCGATGGGCAGGCGGTCGCCCGCCGCGAGCTCGCCGTCGAGGATCATGCGCGTGATCGAGTCGACGACGCGATCGGTGCGTGAGAGTCGTTCCTCCACGACGCGCCTCAGCCGAGGGTCGCGGCGACGGACGCGGCCGCGGTGCCCGCGGCGACGGCCGCGCGCGCCGCGTCTGCGTGGCGCTCGCGCCAGTAGGCGCCGTCCGGGTAGCTGTAGTCGGCGACCGACGCGGCGTGCATTTCGGTCGAGTAGCCGGGCTGCGACGGCAGGCGGTAGCGCGCGTTCTCGACGAGGACGGGGTCGGTGAAGTGCTCGTGCAGGTGGTCGACGAACTCGGTGACGCGCCCCTCCATGGAGCCGGAGATCGCGACGTAGTCGAGCATCGAGGCGTGCTGGACCATCTCGCACAGGCCGACGCCCCCCGCGTGCGGGCACACGGGCTTGCCGAACTTCGCGGCGAGGAGCATGACGGCGACGATCTCGTTCATCGACGCGAGGCGGCCCGCGTCGAGCTGGACGAAGTCGATCGCGTCGGCTTGGAAGAACTGCTTGAACATCACGCGGTTGTGGCAGTGCTCGCCCGTCGCGACACCGACGGGGCTGACGCCCTTCTTGATGGCCGCGTGGCCAAGGATGTCGTCGGGGCTCGTGGGCTCCTCGATCCACAGGAGGTCGAACTCCTGCATGGCGTTCACCCAGTCGATCGACTGCTCGACGTCCCACACCTGGTTGGCGTCGATCATGAGGTGGCGGTCGGGGCCGAGGATCTCGCGGGCGATGCGGGCGCGACGGATGTCGTGCTCGAGGTCGAGGCCGCACTTGAGCTTGACGTGCTGGTAGCCGGCGTCGACGGCCTCCTGCGCGAGGCGCGCCATCTTCTCGTCGGAGTAGCCGAGCCAGCCCGCCGACGTCGTGTAGCAGGGGTAGCCGACGTCCTCGAGGTGGGCGATGCGCTCGGCCTTGCCTGCCTCCTGCGCGCGGAGGAGCTCGATGGCTTCCTTGCGCGTGAGGGCGTCGGAGAGGTAGCGGAGGTCCGCGACGTCGACGAGTTGCTCGGGGGTCATCTCGGCGAGCAGGCGCCACACGGGCTTGCCTGCGAGGCGGCCGGCGAGGTCCCAGGCGGCGTTCATCACCGCGGACAGGGACAGGTGGACGACGCCCTTCTCGGGGCCGAGCCAGCGCAGCTGGGCGTCGGACGTGAGGAAGCGGTAGGTGCCGCCCATGTCGGCGACCATGGCGTCGACGTCGCGGCCGACGAGGTGTGCGGCCTGCTGGCGTGCAGCGGACGTGACGATGTCGTTGCCGCGTCCCGTGGTGAACGTGAGCCCGTAGCCCGCGAGCGGGTTGCCCGACGCGTCGACCCCGTCGGTGCGCAGGACGACGTAGGCGGCGGAGTAGTCGCCGTCCTTGTTCATGGCGTCCGAGCCGTCTGCGGTGAGGGAGGTGGGGAAGCGGACGTCGTGGACCTCGACGCCGGTGATGCGAGCCATGGGGTGTCCTTCGTCGGTGAAGTGGGCTGCCGCCATCGTAGCAATCATCTGATGATTGCTCGTGGAGGCTCCGCGGATGTGCCGGTAGAGGGGAGGTGGGGGCCGAAAGATCGGATCTCTCAGGGTGTGTGTGCATGGCTGTCGGCCCTCCGGGCCGGGCCCGCGTATTGTGGCGCCGACGACTGCGTCCATTGCGCCACGCCGACGCACCATCCGCGCCCGCCCCAGGAGAGTCCGTGCCCGATGCCCCCGCGGCCACCCCGCCGGTCGAGGCGATCGACCGCGCGCTCATCCTCCTCGAGACCCTCGCGAGCGCAGGCCCTGGCGGATTGTCGCTCGCGGATCTCGCCGCCAGCACGGGCCTCAACAAGACGACGGCCCACCGTGCGCTCGCCGCGCTGCGTCACCGCGGCTTCGCCGACCAAGATCCCGCGTCGGGCACGTACGCGCTCGGCGCCGCAGCCGTCGCTCTCGGTGACGCCTTCCTCCGCGAGGACAACCTCCCCGGCCTCCTGCACCCCGCGTTGCTCGCGCTCTCACGCGCGGCAGGCGAACTCGTTCACCTCGGCGTCCTCGTCGGCACGAGCATCGTCTACCTCGACAAGGTCGAGCCCGAACGTTCGGTCAGGGTCGTCTCTGCCATCGGTCGCCGCAACCCCGCGGTGACCACCGCGCTCGGGCGCGCGCTCCTCGCGTCCCGCGGGGTTGACCGCAGCGCGCTCGGCGCCTACCTCGTCGGGCATGAGAGCATTGCGGACCGCGCCTGGTCCGAGGTGCGCGCAGCCCGCACGCGCGGGTACGCGATCGAGGATCGCGAGAACGAGCCCGACATCGCGTGCGTGGCCGTGGCTCTCGTCCGCGGGGGAGCGCCCGTCGCGGCCGTGAGCGTCACCGCCCCGGCAGCGCGCATGAGCCCAGAGCGGGCGGCCGAGCTCTTCGGCGAGATGACGAACGTGCTTCCGCCGCTGCTACCTGCGGGGATCGCGCTCGCGCGCTGACTCGCCCGGCTTCTGACAGGCTCGGCTGGTATGTTCGGCGCGACCCGCTGTTCCCCGACGAGGAGCCCCCATGCCCGTCGCCGTACGTCCTGCGCACCCCGCCCGCCGTTCCCGTCTCCTCGCGCTCGGCGCTGGCGCCGCTGTTGCGGCGCTTGCGCTCGCGGGCTGCACGAAGGAGGTCGACGAGGCGCCCGAACCGGTGACGATCGACGTTGTTGGTGGGACGTTCCCCGACGCGCTCGACGCCGGGGTCATCGAGGTCCTCGGGGAGGGGCTCGACACGGGCTACTCGACCTCGATGCTCGACGACGGCTCGGTCCTTGTCTCGGGCTCGAGCGATGGCGATGCCGATGACTCGGTGGGAGTGCTTGACCCCGCGACGGGTGAGGTCACCTGGGTGGCCACGGCGGAGATCCCGGAGGACGCGACGATCATTCCTGGTGACATTACGGACGAGTGGGTGACGTGGAGCGTCGAGATGATCGACGGGGTGACGCCGGACAACGCGATTCCATTCGTGTACGCCTTCGACCGCGAGGCCGAGAAGACGTACGTGCTTGCTGACGGGACCGGCGCGGGCGGGTTCGCGCCGGGCACGAGCGGTGCTCGCGTCCTCATCGAGGGTGGGATCGCCGTGTGGGAAGGCGCGGTTCCGCTCGATGCTGCGACTGACGGTGCAGGTGGCGGCGGCGGCGCCGACGGCACGGGAGCCGAGGGCTCCGATGAGGCGGCCGACGATCTTGACGAGCCGCTCGAGGACGAGATCCCCGACGAGGACGAGCCGCTCGGTGAGGAGTTCGACGAGCAAGAGGTCCCCCTCGATGATGAGTGGGCTGTGGCGTCGACCGTCTTTGCCCGCGTGCTCGACGCAACTGCGGACGTCCTGACGCTTGCACCCGAGGCGACCGGCGTCGACCGCGACTACTGCGTCGAGGGTATGCCCGTCGCCGTGCAGGTCACCACTGACGAAGGCCCTGTGCGGCGCACCGTGACGGCTGACGGCGCGCTTGGCGCGACGTTCGGTCAGGTGGCAGCCGCTGAGGGTGAGGACGTGTGGCTGCGGTGCGGCGCGGGTGGCGTCGTCGAGACCGTCTCGGAGGACGGCGGCGTGGTCGCGAAGGCGGTTCTGCGTGGCGAGGGCCGGGACATCGTGCTCATGGGTGACGGCGTGGCCGACATCCAGGTGGTGGGCCTGACGAAGGAGTGGGCCGCGGTGTGGGTTGGCGACCTTGACACGGCGTACGGCCCGCAGCTCCTTGTGCACCGCCCGACGGGCAAGGCGTTCTCCTTGGGAGAGTCCGAGTCGCAGATGCTCATTCTTCGGCCAGGGTTTGTCGCGTTCGGGGCCGACGGTGAAGCGCTGGAGTTCCCCGAGGACGAGCTCGGTGACGAGGAGCTGAGTGACGACGAGCTCGGTGATGAGGAGCTGAGTGACGACGAGCTCGGTGACGAGGAGCTGGGTGATGGTGAGCCCGCTCCGGAACAGTCCGAGGGATCGGTGGGCGGCCAGGACGAGGCCGACGCCGAGGAGTCTGAGGACATCGAGGTCATCGACGGTGAGGTCGAGGTCGTTGACGAAGAGCTCGGCGACGACGGTCTTGGCGGGGACGACCTCGCTGATGAGGAGCTCATGGAGGACGATCTCGGCGATGACCTCGCTGAGGGTGGCGTCGTGACGACGATCGCGAGGCTCATCGCCCCACAGGCCTGAGCCGGCGCGGCTGAGCGCGCAAGAGTGACGCGGACGACCCCGGGAGGGCTTGCCTCCCGGGGTCGTTCCATGTCACTCTTGTTTCGTTCAGCGACACCTCCGTTTCGGAGAGCGAAATGGCAACGAAGCCGTTGCCGGAAGGACGGGACATGACCTCCCCCACGCCCCAGCAGGTTCTCGACACCCTGAGCGCCGGCCGCCTCGTGCCCGTCGTCGTCCTCGACGACGCAGCGCACGCCGACCCGCTCGCCGCAGCCCTCGTCGCAGGCGGCCTGCCCGTCGCCGAGGTCACCTTCCGCACCGCGGCCGCAGCCGACTCCATCCGTGCGATGGCCGACCGCGGCGACATCGTCCTCGGGGCAGGAACCGTCCTCACCCCCGCCCAGGTCGACACCGCGGTCGCCGCCGGCGCCTCCTACGTCGTGAGCCCCGGCCTCTCACGCGCCGTCGTCGAGCGCTGCCAGGAGCACGGCATCCTCGCCCTGCCCGGCGCCGTCACCGCCACCGAGATCCAGGCTGCACTCGAGCTCGGCCTCACAACCGTGAAGTTCTTCCCCGCCGGGACCTCGGGCGGCGCCCCCGCGATCAAGGCACTCGCCGCACCCTTCGGCGGCGTGCGCTTCGTCCCCACGGGTGGGATCGGCCCTAAGAACCTCGCCGACTTCCTCTCGATCCCGGCAGTCGCCGCCGTCGGTGGCTCGTGGATGGTCCCCGCCGACCTCGTCCGCGCCGGCCAGTTCGACGAGATCGCACGCCTCACGGCTGACGCCGTCGCCCTCGCGGCCGCCTGAGCGCCCGCACCCGCCCTTCATTGCCGACCGACGAAAGAGTGACACCGATGTCCACGCTTCCCCCCGAGATCGCCGCGTTGAACCTCCGCCCCGCAACTGAGTGCCGCTACGACGCGGTCTCGCTCGGCGAGGTCATGCTCCGCCTCGACCCCGGCGCCGGGCGCATCCGTACGACCCGCCAGTTCGCAGCGTGGGAGGGCGGCGGCGAGTACAACGTCACCCGTGGCCTGCGCCGCGCCTTCGGCCTGCGCACCGCGGTCGTCACCGCGCTCGCGGACAACGAGGTCGGCCGGCTCGTCGAGGACCTCCTCCTCCAGGGTGGCGTCGACACCCAGCACATCCAGTGGCGCGACTACGACGGCATCGGCCGCACCGTCCGCAACGGCCTGAACTTCACCGAGCGTGGCTTCGGCGTCCGCGGCGCCGTCGGCGTCTCGGACCGCGGCCTCACGGCCGCGAGCCAGCTCGGACCCGACGACGTCGACTGGGACCACCTCTTCGGCACGCTCGGCGTGCGCTGGCTCCACACGGGCGGCATCTTCGCAGCCCTCTCCGAGACGTCGGCACAGACCGTCATCGCCGCGGTCACGGCCGCGAAGAAGCACGGCACCGTCGTCTCCTACGACCTCAACTACCGCCCGTCGCTGTGGAAGTCCATCGGCGGCATCGACAAGGCGCGCGAGGTCAACCGCGAGATCGCCCAGTACATCGACGTGATGATCGGCAACGAGGAGGACTTCACGGCCTCGCTCGGCTTCGAGATCGAGGGCGTCGACGAGCACATCTCCGAGATCGAGGTCGACTCCTTCGCGAAGATGGTCGAGACCGCGGCGGCCGCGTTCCCGAACTTCAAGGTCGTCGGCAACACGCTGCGCACCGTCCACTCGGCGTCCGACAACGACTGGGGCGCACTCGCCTGGTCGCGCGAGACGGGCATCGTCCACGCGACCATGCGCGAGCACCTCGAGATCTTCGACCGCGTCGGCGGCGGCGACTCGTTCGCGTCAGGCCTCATCTACGGCATGCTCGACGGCCAGCCGCTGCAGACCGCGGTCGAGTACGGCGCGGCGCACGGCGCCCTCGCCATGACGACGCCGGGCGACACGACGATGGTCACCAAGGCCGAGATCCTCAAGCTCGCAGGTGGCGGCTCGGCTCGCGTCGACCGCTGAGACACCGCCGCCCCGGCTCGCTCCCGGGGCGGCGTGCCACACGTCCTGCCCGGCTCGTCCCCGCGGCAGGGCACCCGCTCGCTCCGGGCTTGCGCCCGGGTGGGCACGACCTCGCCGGGGTGGTCACGGCGAGGTCGGAACGTCGGCCGCTGACACGGCCTTCCCTGTGGCCGACGGACCCGAGACCGTCGGCCCACGGCGGCGCCCCCGAGTACGCGCGGGGGCGCCGTCGTCTTTCCCGACGAATGGGCGCGTTTACCTCGTCGAATGCGGGAACGCGTGAGCCCGCCGGGGATACGCGACCGCGGGCGTCGGACTAGCGTGAGGGCATGACAACGACGCCTGGGTCCGATGGTCACCTCTCATTCGAGCTCGACGGACGACGCGCGCTCGTCACCGGCGGCGGAACGGGCATCGGTCGGACGGTCGCGCTGGCGCTCGCCCGCGCGGGCGCGGACGTCGCCGTGACGTTCCGCACCCACGACGGCGCGGCCGTTGCCGATGAGATCCGTGCGCTCGGGCGGCGGTCGGGAGCCTTCGCGCTCGACGCAACCGACGAAGCCGCGGTGCGCGACGTCATCGCACAAGCCTCGGACGCGCTCGGCGGCCCCATCGACACGCTCGTCAACAACGCGGGCGGGCTCGTCGGGCGCGTGACCGTGGCCGAGATGAGCCTTGAACACTGGCGCACGGTCATGGACGTCAACGTCACCTCCGCGTTCTTGGTGACGCGTGAGGTCATCGCGTCGATGCCCGCTCACGGCCGAGTCATCATGCTCGGCTCGATCGCGGGGGAGACGGGCGGCTCGGCCGGGTCGGCGGCATACGCCGCGTCGAAGACCGCGCTCGAGGGGCTCACGCGCGGCCTGGCGCGCGAGCTCGCGCCGCACGGAACGACCGTCAACCTCATCGCGCCCGGCTACATCACCGACACCCCGTTCCATGAGACGTTCTCATCACCGGAGAAGCGCGCCGCGACGGTCGACGGCATCCCGCTCGGTCGCGCGGGCTACCCCGACGACGTCGCGGCGGCCGTTCGCTGGCTCGCGTCACCCGCGGCGTCGTTCGTCACGGGCACCCTCACGCACGTCAATGGCGGCGCGTGGTTCTAGATCTCCTCTGCACCTCGTGCGAGAACGCGTGCCTGACCCGGCCTCGCGCGTCTGACCACCCATGTCGAGGTGGAGCACGCGTTCTCGCGGTGCGACGTGGGACCGAGAATCGGCGCGGGCTGGTTGGACGGGGTGGTGGGAGCATGGACCTGGCCGGCGTACGTCGGGGTGCTGTTCGGCACTCTGCTCTTCATCGCGCTGCTCGTTCCGCTCATCGTGTGGCAATCGCGCCGCTACGGCCGCCTGAGCATGCGCCGCGGCCTCGGTGCGGCAGCCGTCGCGGTCTACGGCGTGAGCCTCGCCGCATACACGCTTCTGCCGATCCCGTCGGGCGACCTTGTCACGTGGTGCGCGGAGTACGGTGTTGCGGGCGCGCAGACCCACCTCTTCCAGTTCGTCGAGGACATCCGCCGCGACACCGCGGGCCTGGGCCGTCGGGCGATGCTCCTGCACCCGACCGTGCTGCAGGTGGTCCTCAACGTCGTGCTGTTCATCCCGTGGGGCGTGCTGTGGCGCCGCTTCCTCGGCCGGGGTGTCGTCACCGCGACACTCTCAGGTCTCGCGGTCTCGGCCGCGATCGAGGCGACGCAGTGCACGGGCATCTTCGGGCTCGTCGGCTGCTCCTACCGCGTCGGTGACGTCGATGACCTGCTGACCAATACCCTCGGCGCCTTCCTCGGCGCAGCCGTCGCCCCGCTGCTCTTGCACTGGATGCCCCAGTCCCGTGATCTCGTGCGCGAGCGCGGACTGGCGCGACCCGTGCGCGTGGGGCGACGGTGGGGTTCGATGCTGCTCGATGCCTTCTTCTTCACCGTCCTTGGCGCGTTCGGTTCGCTGGCGTGGCGTGTCGGGCTCGCGGTGACGGAGCGTGAGGTTGGCGCCGCCACGTGGGGCGAGTGGCTCGTTGGCTCCGGGCTGCCGTTCGTCATCGTCTTCGTGCTGCCGGTGCTCTGCTCGGGCGCGTCGCTCGGGCAACGAGCGCTGTGGCTCGCGCCGGTGCGGGACGGCGCGCGGCCCTCGTTCGGGCGTCGGGCTGTGCGTGCGCTCATGCCGGGTGGGCTGTGGGGCCTGTGCGTCGTGCTGCAGGCACTGCCCGACGATCCGCGGCTGCCCGACGTCATCGTCTCTGCGCCCCTCGGTGCGATCGCCTCGCTCCTTGCGGTCGTCTCCGCTCTTGCTGTGCTCGTGAGCGCCGACAGACGAGGGCTGTCAGGGGAAGTTGCCCGTGTCACATATGTCGATGTGCGCGCGCTCTCCGTCGCCTCAGCTCGGGAGGTCGCCGATCGGCACGTTGTAGCCACGGAGGGCCGTTGAGCCGTCGCCCGCGAGGTCGACCGTCGTCACGGTCCCATTGCCGAGGTAGGGCATGACCGTGCGCACTGTGCTGGGGTCGATTCCCAGCAGTACGCACAGGACGAGTCGCGTCGTCATCGAATGTCCGACGACGAGCACGCGCCCGTCGGGGAACTCGGCGCACACGCCGCGGAACGCGGCGGCCGCGCGCGCGACGACCTCGAGACCACGCTCGCCCCCGGGCAGAGCGTGGTCCATGGGTGCGGCGAGATGCGCCGCGAGGGCGTCGGCCATGGTCTCGGCCACCTGCGGGCGAGTGAGTCCCTCCGCGGTGCCAAAGTCGACCTCCGCAAGGCGCGCATCCGTGCGGAGCGTGAGCCCGCATGCGTCGGCTGCTGGCTGCGCCGTCTGGACGGCCCGCCGCAGCTGGGAGGACACGATCGCGTCAAGGTTCGCCGACGGCGCCCATGCCGCAAGCTGCTGGGCCTGGGCGTGGCCGAGATCGGTGAGCTCGATGTCTGAGGAACCCGCGTAGCGGGGTCCTTCGTGCCACACGGTCTGGCCGTGGCGCACGAGCAGAAGCGTCGTCATCATTCTCCTCCGGGGAAGCCGAGCTGGCGCCAGGCCTCGTAGATGGCGATCGACGCCGAGCTCGTGATGTTGAGCGAGCGACGCTGCGGAAGCATGGGGATGCGCAGGTGCTCGCCCACGCGCGGGTGCGCCAGGACCTCGGGCGGCAGGCCGGTCGGCTCGGGGCCGAAGAGCAGGACGTCGTCGTCGCGATAGGTGACGTCCGTGTAGCGGGCGGTTGCGTGGGTCGTGAACGGCAGGACCCGGGCATCGCCCCACGCCGCCATCGCAGTCTCGAGGTCCGAGTGGACCGTGACGAGCGCGAGGTCGTGATAGTCGAGGCCGGCGCGGCGCAGCTTGGGCTCGGACAAATCGAAGCCCAGGGGCTCGATGAGGTGTAGGGGGGCGCCGGTCACGGCCGCGAGACGGATCGCGTTGCCAGTGTTCTGGGGGATGCGGGGCTCGAAGAAGGCGATGACGGGCACACCCCATGGTCCCACGACGGCGGCGCCCGACGGATATCGTCGGACCTATGACGACGACGTCCTGGACCGCTGACCCTGCCCGATACGAGACCGCCACCTACCGCCGCTGCGGCCGCTCAGGCCTCGACCTGCCCGCGCTCTCCCTCGGGCTCTGGCACAACTTCGGTGACACCAAGCCCTTCGACGAGCAGCGCGCCGTCGTGCGCCGCGCCTTCGACCTTGGCATCACGCACTTCGACCTCGCCAACAACTACGGCCCGCCCTACGGCTCGGCCGAGGAGAACTTCGGCCGCCTCATGGCCAAGGACCTCGCGCCCTACCGCGACGAGCTCGTCATCACGACGAAGGCGGGCTACGACATGTGGCCCGGTCCCTACGGCGACGGCGGCTCGCGCAAGTACCTCCTGGGGAGCCTCGACCGTTCGCTCGAGCGCATGGGCCTCGACCACGTCGATATCTTCTACTCCCACCGTCCTGACCCCTCGGTTCCCATCGCCGAGACGATGGGCGCGCTCCACACTGCCGTGACGTCGGGCCGCGCGACGTACGTGGGCGTGTCGAACTACACGCCCGCGCAGACGCTCGAGGCCCATCGCGTGCTCGCCGAGATGGGCACGCCGCTGCTCGTCCACCAGCCGAGCTACTCGATGGTCAACCGCCACGTCGAGCTGCCTGATGCGGGCTCGACGCAGGACGCCGACGCGGCCGGGGCGCTGTTTGCGCCCGCGCCCGTCGGGCGTTCGCTCCTCGACGTCGTCGACGAGCTGGGTATGGGCGTCGTCGTGTTCTCGCCGCTGCACCAGGGGCTGCTCACGGGCCGCTACCTTGACGGCGTGCCGCAGGGCTCGCGTGCGGCCGTCGGGCACTTCCTTCGCGCCGAGCGCATCTCGGAGGACTACCTGCGGCGCGCACGTGCGCTCGCGGAGATCGCTGAGGCGCGTGGGCAGTCGCTTGCGCAGCTCGCGCTCGCGTGGGTCTTGCGCGATGCGCGCGTGACGTCGGCGATCATCGGTGCGAGCTCGGTGGCGCAGCTTGAGGACAACGTCGGGGCGCTTGCGGCTCCTGCGCTGACGGCTGACGAACTCGCGGCGATCGAGCCGCTCGCGGAGCACGGAGCGTTCTAGCGACGGACGACCGCGGAGGCCGCGCCCTGTTGTCAACCAGTTGACAACAGGGCGCGGCGCGGGGCATCGTCAGGGCGTGAGCACCCTCGCCCAGACCACGTCCGGTCGCGCCGTCGTCGCGCTCCACAGGCTCGTCGGCGTCGTCGACGCAGCCTCCGCGGCGCTCGTGCGCGCCCACACGCCCTACGACCTCGCGACCGTGACATTCCTCGCCGTCCTTGCCGACGCGCAGCAACCCGTGAGCCCCGACGGCGACCCGGCCGACGCCTGGGTGGCCGACCTCACGACCCTCGCCGAATGCCTCGGCGTCACCCGTGCTGCCGTCTCCAAGCGCGTGCCCGCGCTCGTCTCACAGGGCCTCGTCCGCACCTCGGGAGACCCCCACCACGCCCGACGCATCCGAGTCGGCCTCACCGCACAAGGCGCGGCCCTCGTCGACACCGCGACCACCCTGCTCGAGACGTGGCTCGCCGTCGAGCTCGCGGGTCGCCTCGACCTCGACGCGCTCCACACGGTGCTCACCGACGCGCTTGCCGCGCTCATGCCACCCACCGACGGCGACACACCCGCGCCCGGCTCAGCCACGACACGCCGGGAGCCCTGATGCCCCGCACCCTCGTCGTCGTCGGCAACCCCGTCCCCGGCTCGTTCACCCACGCGCTCGCGGACGCCTACGTCGCAGGTCTGCGCGAGGCAGGGGAGGACGACGTCGTCGTGCGGGACCTGGCCGCGACGCGTCTGCCGCACGATCCGCCGTCGCGCGCGCTGCTCCGCGCGCCCGGCGGCGCGACCGACCACCTCGAGCCCGTCGTCGCCGAGCTCGTCGCCGAGCTGCTCGCCGCCGAGCACATCGTCGTGCTCTTCCCGCAGTGGTGGGGCGGGCAGCCGGCCGTCCTCAAGGCGTGGCTCGACCGCGTCGTCCTCTCCGGGAGCGCGTTCCGTGCGACCGCTGGGACGGGCCTGCCCGGCAAGCTGCTGCGGGGGCGGACCGCGCGCGTCGTCATGACGATGGACTCCCCGCGGTGGTGGAACCAGCTCGTGTACCGCGACTCCGCGGTCGTCCAGCTGACGCGCGCGACGTTCTGGTACACGGGAGTGCGCACCGTGGGCGTCGACCGGCTCACGGTCGTCAAGACGTCGACGCCCGAGCGCCGGTCCGCGTGGCTCGCGCGCATCGAGCAGCGTGGCCGTCGCGATGTGCGTCTCGGCAGCGGCCGGTCCGCGGCCGCTCCGGACGTGACGAGCGCCGATCATGCTGGTCCACCCAGCGTGCGACCCGCCTGACTCCGTCGTGCGACCCGCGAGTTCGTGCGACAGTGGGAGCTATGGAGAAGCATTCGCTCGTCGCACTTGCCCGTGAGCTCATCGTCGACGCTCGCGTCGCCTCTGCCGGTCGCGCTGCGCGCACCGTTGTCGGCGGTCACGAACATGTGTTGCGGCAGACGGTCGTCGCGCTGCGCGCTGGTGCAGTCCTCGCCGACCACGACAACCCGGGGGAGGCGACCGTCTTCGTGCTCTCGGGGCGGCTCGTGCTGCGGGCGGGTGACGTGTCGTGGGAGGGAACCGAGGGGTCGCTCCTCGTCGTGCCGCAGGCGCGTCACGCTGTTGAGGCCCTTGAAGACACTGCGTTCGTGCTCACGGTCGCCAAGCTGGCCTGACGCCGGGCGTCAGTGGGCGGCCGCCGCGTAGCTCGTGACGACGGCGGTCGTGAGCCGGAACTCGACGCCGTCCGCGCCCGCGGGGCCAAAGAGAATGCGGCCCGCCTCGATCGCTGACTCCTCGACGATCCGCGCAACCTCGTCCGCGAGGTGCTCGGGTGTGTGCACGACGACCTCGTCGTGCAGGAAGAACACCAGGTGCGGGCCGGCCGTTGCGCCGGGCACGCCCGCGCTGGGGTCCGCCGCATCCGTCGCTTCGGCAAGCGCGAGCGCGTGAAGTCGTTGCCGAAGCACCGCCATCCAGCACATCGCCCACTCGGCGGCGGTGCCCTGCACGACGAAGTTCCGGGTGAACCGTCCCCACGCGCGAGCGCGCGTGACCTCGGCCGAGGCGGACGAGCGCTCGGCACGCTCGGCCGTCCGTGCCTCAGCGCTGCCCTCCGACGGCCCCTCGCCACCGCCCTCGCCATCAGCGTTCGCACCCACCGGGCCCGCGCCTGGGCTACCCGCCCCGGGGCCGCGTGCAGCGGTTCCGTCCACGGGGCCACCCGCGACCGTGGGACGTCCCCACGCCCCTCCGAGCGGAGTAGCGGCAGGCGTCGGCAGCGGGGAGGTCCGGCCGAGCCACGTCATCACCTGCTCGCCCCGCTCACCGGCCTCGGCCGCGCGTTCGACGAGGCCGATCGCGTCCGGAAATGCTCGCCGTAGCTGAGGCAGCACCTGGCCGGAGACGCCCTGCGTCCCCCCGTACATCGCGCCGAGCATCCCGAACTTCGCGTGCGAACGGTCGGGCACTGCTCCCGAGGCGACGATGCCCTCGTACATGTCGGCTGCGCGCCCCGCCTGCGCCATGGCGTGGTCGCCGCTCATGGCGGCGAGCACGCGCGGCTCGAGCTGGGCGGCATCGGCGACGACGAGCCGCCAGCCGTCGTCGGCCTGGACCGCGTCACGGACGACGTGCGGCAGCTGGAGCGCGCCACCCCCGTCAGATGCCCAGCGGCCGGTGACAACCCCGCCGACGACGTACACGGGCCTGAAGCGCCCGCCCCGTACCCACGTGTCGAGCCACGCCCAGCCGTTGGCCGTGAACAGGCGCGCCATCGATTTGTACTCGAGCAGCGGCGCGACGACGGGGTGCTCGACGTCCCGCAGCTCCCACTTCGAGGTCGAGCGCACCGGAAGGCCCGCCCGGCGCAGGGCTGCGAGGAGGTCGACGGGAGAGTCGGGGTTGACAGGCCCGACGCCCAGGGCCTCGCGCACCTCGATCGCCTTGGCCTCCATGAGAGCCGGCCGGTAGCCGTCGGGCACGCGCGCACCGAGCTCGCGCGCGAGGATCTGGTCGTGGACGTCGGCGCGCCACGGCAGGCCTGCAGCGTGCATCTCTGCGGCGACGAGAGCGCCCGCGGACTCTGCCGCGAGCAACGTCCCGAGCCGTGCGGCATTGCGGCCCGCCGAGCGCAACGCGGCCAGCTGTGAGCGGAGCTCGACGACGGGATCGAGCGCCGTGCGAGGGCTGCCGAGGTCGAACAGCGGCTCGGCGGTGGCCGCCTGCGTCGGCGCAGGAGCGGGGCTACGCGGCTCGTCCCACGGACCGGCCTGCTCGCGTGCGAGGACCGACCCCGCCGTCCACAGGCTGTGGCGCAGGATCGCCCGGCTCAGTCGGAGGTCGTGGCAGCGGTCGACGCGCACGCCCGCCGCGAGCAGCGGCGGGTACGCGTGCTCCGTGTCCGCCCACGTCCACCTGGGGTGGAGCGTGCGTTCTAGCTCGACGACGCTCGCGGGAAGCGCATCGTTGTCGACCGTCCGCAGGATGCGGGGCGGTCCGTCCGCGCTCACGGTGGTGAGTGCGGTCCGGCCCTCAGGCCCCGGGACGACGACGACGTACATGCTGCCCATTGTCCGACGAACCTCTGACATTGAGCGGCGCACCGGTCGGGCCAGGCAGCCGTCGGGCACCCCGCAGCCGGGGCGTACCCTGAAGGCATGACCTCGCACGCATGGTGGTGGCTGCGCCCGCAGCCGTGACCTTGCGTGTCCACCGAGCTGCCCCGTGCGGCTCGGTCGACGACCGAGGCGACGGGACGCTCCTGCTCCCCTGGAGAGACTCCGTGCCCGAGCCCACGACCCTCGACGCCGCACGCGCCCGCAGCGCGCACCTCGAGCAGCAGATCGCCGAGGACCCCTCACGGTTCCGCGTCCTCACGGGCGAACGCCCCACCGGCCCCCTGCACCTCGGCCACTACGTTGGGACCCTGACGAACCGCGTCCGGCTGCAAGAGGCAGGGGTCGAGCTCATGCTCATCCTCGCCGACTACCAGGTGATCACCGACCGCGATGACATCGGCGACCTGCGCGCGACCATCCGCGAGATCCTCCTCGACTACATCGCCGTCGGGATCGACGTCGAGCGGACGACGATCTTCACGCACTCCGCGGTCCCCGCGCTCAACCAGCTCCTCCTGCCCTTCCTCTCGCTCGTCTCCGTCGCCGAGCTCGAACGCAACCCGACCGTCAAGGCCGAGACGGCGGCGACGGGTGGGCGCGCGATGAGCGGCCTCATGCTCACCTACCCCGTCCACCAAGCGGCCGACATCCTCTTCTGCAAGGGCAACGTCGTGCCCGTCGGGCAGGACCAGCTCCCGCACCTCGAGATGACGCGCGTCGTCGCCCGGCGCTTCAACCAGCGCTACTCGCCCGACGCCCCGTACTTCCCCGAGCCCGCGGCACTGCTCGCACCGACGCCGACCGTGCTCGGAACAGACGGCACGAAGATGAGCAAGTCACGCGGCAACGCCCTCATGCTCTCGGCGAGCGAGGACGAGACCGCGCGCTGGGTCAAGCGCGCCAAGACCGATGCCGAGCGCCACATCACGTACGACCCCGAGGGGCGCCCCGAGGTGGCGAACCTGCTCGACCTGCTCGCGCTCACGACGGGAGAGGCCGCGGGCGCAGCCGCCGAGCGCATCGGCGGTGGTGGCGCAGGCGCGCTCAAACGCGAGCTCACCGACGCGCTCGTCGACTATCTGCGCCCGCTGCGCGAGCGTCGCGCGGCCGCCGCTGCCGCAGGCGACGACGTCTTCGACGTCCTACGCCGCGGCAACGCGCGAGCGAACGAGCTCGCGGACGCCACCCTGGCCGACGTCCGACGCCTCATGGGGACCGCCTACTGACGCCCGCTAGTCGTCGACGGTGAGGCCCGAGGTCCGCTACGGTCGCTCTGGCGGCTATCGCAGGCCAGGGGAGGCACGATGCAGGTCGGGGGACGCAGGGGTCGGACGACCGCGGTCGTCGTCGCCCTCGGCATGACAGGTCTGGTGGCGTGCACGCCCGCGGGACCGAGGGCGCCCGCACCCACCGCATCTCCTCAGTCCGTCGCCTCGCCGTCGACCGTGCCGTCGACCGTGCCGCCGACGGATGTCCCGTCGTCGACCGCGCCCAGCGACGCGGGCACGGACCCCCTCGATGTCGTCACTCCCGGTGGCGGCACGCCGGGCGGCGGCACGAACGCAGGCGTCGTCCTGCGGTGGATGGACGGGACCGAGGTCGAACCGACCCGCATCGACCCGGGCACCGCCGAGCGTCGCGACGGGAGCGACCTTGAGGTCGTGCACGAGTTCTCGTCCTCGCAGGACCGTCAGCTCATCATCCTCGACGTCGAGCCCGACGGAACCGTCGTCCTCGACGAGAGCTCGCACGTGACCTCGAGCGACCTCGAGGACCCGAGCGACCCTGATCTTGATCCGTTGGAGCAGCTCGAGCCCTCGCTCGTCAGGGTCGACGGGCCGGGTGGCAGCCGCGTCCTCACGTCCGGACGCGAGCGGGAACGGACCTACGCGGCCACGACGACCCCCAACGGTGCGGTCATCTGGTTCACGACCGGCCCGGGTGACAACCTCGACTCGCACGCGTACCGCGCCGCGCCGGGGCGCACCCGCGGTCACGCGCTCGACATGGAGGTCGGCACCGCCGTCCGTTACTTCGACGACGGGTTCCTCACCTGGGGTGGCGACTTCATCGACTGGGACGGCAACGAGCGCCACGCGGGTCTCCCCGTCACGGCGGAAGGCGACATGGTCTCGGTGGGGTGCGCACTCACCACGTGCCCGCTCATCTTCCGAGAGGTGGAGCCGAACGCGTCGTCCGTGCCGGGCGCGGGCGACCCGGGCTCGTCCCTCACCACCACGTTCTCCCGGCTCGAGAAGGGCGAGGTCACGGCCCTGCTGACCGTGAGCGCCGATGCGCGGGTCTTCGCCGCCCATGGCACGTGGCTCGCGATCGGCGTGTGGAGCGACGCGGACAAGTTCCGCACGTGGCTCGTCGACGTCGACACGCACACCGCCTACTACGTCGACCACCAGCCCCATGTGGTCGTCGTCGACGGGCTCTTCGTCTGGAGCGAAGCCGTGCCGACGTCGTGGATCTCAGGAGGTGAGGAGGGGCCGGTCGCCGACCTCCACACCTTCGACCCCGAGACCGGTGAACTCACTCGGTACGTGCTCGACAAGCACGCGTCGAGGCTCGTCACAGACGGCTCGCTTCTCGCGTGGGTCGGCAGTGAAGGGGACTGGTCGCTGGGGAGCGACGGTGTGGTGGTGAGGCTGCCCAAGGGGTGAGGCTCAGCGCAGCCGCTCGCGCAGGTCGTCGAGCTGGTCGCGCAGCGCGTGCGGAAGCCGTGCACCGAACGTCGCGAAGAACTCTTCCGTGAGGTCCGCCTCACGTGCCCACGCCTCTGCGTCGACGCGGAACAGCTCGGCGAGCGCTCCCTCGGTGATGTCGAGCCCCGTGACGTCGAGCGCCCCCGGCGCGGGAACCCTCCCGACGGCGGTGTCGCGTGCCCCCGGCACGGGGCCGCCCCACGGACGGTCGTCGTCGTCCACGGCCGGACGCTCCGCAGACGCTCCTTCGGGCCGCGCGCGCAGGTCGGTGCGGCGCAGGAGCCAGTCGAGGACGCGGGAGTTCTCGCCGAAGCCCGGCCAGAGGAACCGGCCGGCCGAGTCCTTGCGGAACCAGTTGACCTGAAAGACGAGCGGGCGGTGCGCGGGGTCGAGGCCCGCGCCGACGTCGAGCCAATGCCGCCAGTGGTCGGCCATGTTGAGGCCGCAGAACGGAAGCATCGCGAAGGGGTCGCGTCGCAGGGCGCCGACCGTGCCCTCGGCGGCGGCGGTCTGCTCGGACGACACGGTCGCGCCCATGAGAACGCCGTGCTCCCACGAGTACGCCTCGGTGACGAGCGGCACGTTGGTTGCGCGGCGTCCGCCGAAGATGATCGCGTCGACCGGGACGCCGTCCGGGTCTTCCCAGTCGGGGGCGATCGTCGGGCACTGTGCCGCCGCAACCGTGAAGCGCGCGTTGGGGTGGGCTGCGCTCTGGTCGCTCGCGGGCGTCCAGTCGTTCCCCTGCCAGTCGATGAGGTGCGCTGGCGGCGCGTCCGTCATGCCTTCCCACCACACGTCGCCGTCGTCCGTGAGGGCGACGTTCGTGAAGATCGTGTCGCGTGCGATCGTGCGCATGGCCGTCGGGTTCGTCCCCCAGCCCGTTCCGGGCGCGACGCCGAAGAAGCCGGCCTCGGGGTTGATCGCGCGCAGCCGGCCGTCGGGCCCCGGTCGCAGCCATGCGATGTCGTCGCCGATCGTCTCGATGCTCCAGCCGGGCACCGTCGGCTCGAGCATCGCGAGATTCGTCTTGCCGCAGGCCGAGGGGAACGCGGCAGCCAGGTGGTAGTCGCGGCCCTGGGGACTCGTCGCTCGGAGGAGGAGCATGTGCTCGGCGAGCCAGCCCTCGTCGCGGCCCATGGCGGACGCGATCCGCAGCGCGAAGCACTTCTTGCCGAGCAGCGCATTGCCGCCGTAGCCCGAGCCGTACGACCAGATCTCGCGGGTCTCCGGAAAGTGCGTGATGTACTTCGTCGTGCTGCACGGCCACGGCACGTCGGCCTCGCCCGGGGCGAGCGGCGCGCCGACCGTGTGAACTGCCGGCACGTAGGGCGCGCCGCGGTCGATGACACGCAGGACCTCACGTGAGACGCGGGTCATGACGTGCATCGAGACGACGACGTAGGGCGAGTCGGTGATCTCGATGCCGACCTGCGAGATCGGGCCGCCGAGGGGGCCCATCGAGAACGGGACGACGTACATCGTCCGGCCCCGCATCGCGCCGGCCATGACCGAGCGGAGCTCGCGGCGCATCTCGGTGGGCTCACGCCAGTTGTTGCTCGGACCCGCGTCGCCCTCCTCTGCGGAGCAGATGAACGTGCGGGCCTCGACGCGTGCGACGTCCGACGGGTCCGACCGAGCGAGGAACGACCCTGGGCGCAGCTCGGGACTGAGAGGGATGAGCGTCCCGGACGCAACCATGAGCTCGTTGAGGCGGGTGCGCTCGTCGGACGAGCCGTCGCACCACACGATCTCGTCGGGCTCGAGAAGGTCGGCGACGGCCGAGACCCAGGCGCGGGCGGAGACCTGGTCGCCGTCGCGCGTCACTGTCGTGGGCAGCGTGGGTGCGGGGGTCGTGATACTCATCGGCCTGTCCTCGTCGTCGGGCTCGTCCGCGGTTGCGCGGGGCTACGTGTCGGCTGTGCCGGGCGGGCGGAGGTTCCGTCGCCATTCCCACCCTCACCCCGGACCGACGAGGTTTCACCGCCCGAACCCTAGAAAGATCGCCGAATCTTTCACTATGGTGAAGCGATGGACCTCCTCACGCTGGGACGGCGGATCCGTCACTTCCGCACCGCCGCGGAACTCACGCTCGACGACGTCGCGAACGCGACGGGCCTCGCCCCCTCCCAGCTCTCCCAGATCGAGAACGGCAAGCGCGAGCCGCGCATCTCCGCGCTCAACGCTCTCGCGGGAGCCTTCGGGGTCACGGTGACCGACCTGCTCGTCGAAGAACCGCCGTCGGCCCGTGCAGCGCTCGAGATCGAGCTCGATCGCGCGCAGCGCGGTCCCACGTACGGACGGCTCGGGCTGCCCGAGGTGAGGTCGTCGCAGAAGCTCCCGATGCCCGTCCTCGAGAGCCTCGTCGGACTCCACCGCGAGCTGTCCCGGCGCGACCGCGAGGCTGTCGCGACTCCTGAGGCGGCGCGCACAGCGAACCTCGCGCTGCGCGTCGCGATGCGCGAACGCGACAACCACCTCCCCGACATCGAGGCCGCGGCCGAGGACCTCGTGCGCCGGGCGGGCTACGTCGGCGGGCCGCTCACGCACCGCACGGTCGCGCGCGCGGCCGAGCTCTGCGGGTTCGAGATCCTCCACTCCGAGGAGCTGCCGCGCTCGACGCGCACCGTGACAGATCTGGCGACGGGCCGGATCTACCTGCCGCCCGCATCGATCCCGGGTGGGCACGGTCTGCGGTCGCTCGCGCTGCAAGCGCTCGCGCACCGCGTGCTCGAGCACCGCCGTCCCGAGTCCTACGCGGACTTCCTGCGGCAGCGACGCGACATCAACTACTTCGCGTCCGCGTGCCTCATGCCGCGCTCCGTCGCGGTTCCGTGGCTGCGGGAGCGCAAGAAAGAGCGCGAGCTCGCGGTGTCCGACTTCCGTGACGCGTTCGGCGTCTCGCACGACGCGGCCGCGCAGCGGTTCACGAACCTCGCGACCGTCGACCTCGGCATCCACCTCCACTACGTGCGCGTCACGGGCGAGGGCACGCTGCTGCGCGGGTATGAGAACGACGGTGTGCAGTTCCCGATGGATGTGACGGGAGCGATCGAAGGCCAGACGGTGTGCCGCAACTGGGCGGCGCGGCAGGCGTTCGCGTCGCGTGACCGCGCGAGCGAGTACTACCAGTACACGGACAAGCCGGGCGGCACCTATTGGTGCTCGACCCAGACGGGAACCGCAGAGAACGGGGAGTTCTCGATCTCGGTGGGCGTGCCGTTTGCGGACGTGCGCTGGTTCAGGGGCCGGGAGACGTCGCGGCGCATGACGTCGACCTGCCCGGACGCCGCATGCTGCCAGCGTCCCGCGGCCGAGCTCGAGGGCCGGTGGGCGGACTCCGCGTGGCCGAGCGCGAAGATGCACCAGCACGTGCTCGCCGCGCTTCCCACGGGCCGCTTCCCGGGCGTCGACGACGGCGAGGTCTACCGGTTCCTCGATCGCCACGCCCCAGGCACCACCGTCTGACGCGGCTGCCCCCACCTGCCCGGTCAGCGCGGACAGCTCGGACGGACACTCCGAAGATCAGTCGGGAGGTGGATGCCCTGGACGCGGTCGCGTCCTACGGTCGAGCGATGACCGAGACCGCGCGCCGCACCCCTGACACTGCGCCGTCCTCACGCGCCGCGACCCGGAACGTCCGCGTGCTCGCGGGCGTCGGTGCCCTGCTCACAGGCCTGGGTGGCCTCGTCGTGCTCGGCGGACGGGCGCTCTTCGGCGCGCATCGCTACGAGCAGGGCGGCGCGACTCTCCGACTTCCCGTGAGCGGCTGGTTCGCAGCCGTTGATGGGGCGCTCAACGAGGTCGAGGTGCCGTGGATCGGGCTCACGGAGGGTGAGAGTGCGCGCCTCACCGCCGCGTACGTGCTCGACGCGCTGTGGCTGCCTTCGCTCCTCGTCCTCGCGTGCGTCATGTTCGTGCGCCTCGCCGCGGGGCGTGCTCCGAGCGGATCATTGCGAGCCGCGGCCTGGCGGCCGACCGTCTGCGTCGGCGTCGGCCAGCTGGTCGCGTCGGTCATCGCGGCTGCATTGCGCACGGACGTCATGCCGACGATCAGCACCCGCGTTCTCGAGCCCGCGCTCACGAGTGTGAACGGGGTGGCGCACCTGCGCGCCGACGTCGAGGTGGCCGGGTCGCTCACAGCGAACCTGGGGATGACGGGCATCGTCGGGGGGCTCGTCGTCGTCATCGCCGGCCTCACCCTCGCGCTCACCCAGGCCCGACGCCCCGCACGTCCCACGCCTCTGCCCCGTCGTGCCCGGGAATCCGCCCGCCCGGAGACCCGCTGACCTGACCCCGGGTGCGGGCGCGGGGTGCGACGATATCCCTCGTGCGCCGCGCCCTCGTCAACTCGGTCTACCGCCGCCTCTTCATCGCCCAGATCGTTGCCCTCGCGGGCACGGGCCTGGCGACCGTCGCGCTCGCGCTCGTCGCCTACGACCTCGATCCGGGGCGAGCCGGTGGTGTCCTCGGGACCGCGCTCGCGGTGAAGATGGTCGCGTACGTTCTTGTCGCGCCGGTGGCGACGGCAGCGCTCGCGCACCTGCCGCGGCGCACGGTTCTCGTCGCGGCCGACGTCGTCCGGCTCGGCGCCGCCCTCTGCCTGCCGTGGGTAGACGCCGCCTGGCAGGTGTACGTGCTCGTCGCGGTGCTGCAGGTCGCGTCGGCGACGTTCACGCCGACGTTCCAGTCGGTCGTGCCCGACGTCCTCGACGACGAGGACGACTTCACGGCAGCACTGTCGCTCTCGCGCCTCGCCTACGACCTCGAGTCGATCTTCTCGCCCGTCCTGGCAGCAGCGCTCCTGCTCGTCGTGCGGCCCGGCGACCTCTTCCTCGGAACCGCAGTGGGCTTTGCGGTCTCCGCCGTCATCGTCGTGCGCACGGTCATCCCCGCGCGGGTCGACGTGCCCGACGAGGCCCCGCTGCTGCGTCGCGCGACGCGCGGCGCCGAGGTCATGGTCCGCACGTCGGCGCTGCGTCCCGTGCTCGCCCTCAACCTGGCCGTTGCAGGTGTCGGCGCGTTCGTCATCGTGCAGACGGTCGTCGTCGTGCGCACGGTCCTGGGTTTCGGTGAGGAGCTCGTCCCGCTGATCCTCGGTGCGCAGGGCGCGGGCTCGATCCTTCTTGCACTCGTCCTGGGTCCCGTCGTCCGGGCGTGGGGGGAGCGGGCGACGATGCTGGGGGGCGCGACGCTCGTCGTGCTCGCGGGAGCGGCCGTGCCGCTCGTTCTCCTCGCCGACGGCATGGTCGCGCTCGTCGGCATCGCGCTCGCGTGGTTCGTCGTCGGCGCGGGCTGGTCGGCGACCGAGACGCCCGTCGGGCGCCTGGTGCGCAGGCACGCGCCGCCCGAGCGCCTGCCGGATGTCTTCGCTGCGCAGTTCTCGCTCTCGCACGCGTGCTGGCTGCTCACGTACCCGCTCGCGGGGTGGCTCGGCACGGTGAGCATCGACGGTGCGGCGTTCGCCCTCGCGGCCGTCTCGGCGGCCGGCCTCGTGGTTGCGGCGGCGACGTGGCCCCGGAACGTCTCAGCGCAGGCAACGTCGACGGTCGACACGCCCCCGGGCACCGACTTGCCGACCAGCTCGCCGAGCACATGACAGCTGAGGGCAATCTCTACATGTGCGCGATCAAGAACGCGGTGGCGATGCGCGGGAACGTGCCCGGATGCATCGCGGGCTCCGACCGTGGCAGTCAGTTCCGCAGCCGCAAGGTTCTGCGGGTCCTGGCCCGTCACAGGCTCGTCGGATCGATGGGGCGGTTGACCCTGATCGAGTTCGAGACCACCATGACCGCTCAGGCCGCACTAGCGGCCTGAACCTGACTGTCACCTCACCGTGCAGCAGTCCCCCTCAAGGGTGCGGGGCTTCTTGCTTCGACCTCTGCCCCAGAGTCGGCTGTGTGCTGATGTTGCACTTCGCTGACACTCACCGTCGTGTCAACGCTCTCGAACATGCAATGTTCGAGAGCGTTGACATCCGATACGATGGCAGCGATCTCTGACATGGAGGCTTTCATGCGTATCAGTACTGCTGCCGACCTCGGAGCACTCGCGCGCCAGGCACGTCTCGACAAGGGCATGACACAGTCCGACCTTGCCGAGAAGATCGGCACGAGCCGTCAGTGGGTGGCTCAGTTTGAATCCGGCGCCCCCAATGTCCGCCTGGAACTCGTGCTCGGCGCACTGCGGGCCCTCGAACTGCGGGTCGATGTCGGACCAGAGCAGACTCGTGAGCGCCCCCTGCCCTCCTCCATGGGCGCACTGGCCCGGTGGGCCTCGGAGTCGCCAATCGTCAAGACCCCGCCCCCGCTCACCATTAGCCAGGCGATCCTCGCGGACGCGCTCCAACCCGTCAGAGACGCCTCGAGAATGGCCACCCTGTCGACTTTTGGGCTCGGAGGTAGCCGCTTTGGTGGGGCCATCCCTCCGGAGTCTCCACTCGCCGGGATCATTGCTGATCAGGCGATTCGTCTTGCCCAGATCGAGCGCCGTCCCGCAGCCGGGACCGAGGGCATCGAGTCTCCCTCCGACACCGACGAAGAGGGCCGATGACGGCCTTGCGTCAGCTCGACGTCTACCTGCGCGGGTATCACGCCGCGGTCATCTCCCGGAGTTCACGGGGGCTGGTCCTGGACTACGAGCGCGACTACGTTGAAAGCTGCCCCGACTGGCCGCTGTCCTACTCCCTGCCGATGACCACCCGCCGGCACTCGGGCCCGGAGGTAGCGGCGTTCCTCGACAACCTCATGCCCGACAACGGGGAGGTGACCCGCGAGTGGGCCCGGATATACGGCGCCAGGTCGACCGACCCCTTCGATCTGCTCTGGTTCGTGGGGGCAGACTGTGCAGGCGCGGCCACCTTTTTTCCGCGCGGCACCGATCCCGTGGACAGGGGCGCCCTGTCGCCCATCGGAGAGGCGGCGATCGCACAGCGGATCAAAGACCTGCGCGAGCGACCCAGCGGCTGGACCGACAGCTCCAACCCAGGGCAGTTTTCACTCGGCGGTGCACAGTCGAAGTTCGCCCTCGCTCTCACCCAGGACGGATGGGTCGAGCCAACCGGCGTCCACCCCTCAACTCATATCTTCAAGACCGGCATCCCCAAGGTGGAGTCTTCCGACGTCGTGGAGTACCTCACGATGCGGGTCGCGCGCGCTGTGTCCCCGGGGATCGCTGAGCTGGAACCTGTCGTGGCCGAGGTATACCTCCTGCCGTTCGAGGATCAGCGCGCGCTCGTGGTGGAGAGATTCGACCGCGAGATCGGCCCCGGCGGCGTCGGCCGGGTACACACTGAGGACATCTGCCAGATGCTGGGCCTCCCGTCACTGCGGAAGTACGAGTCCTACGGCGGCCCGGGCATCTCGGGAACCCTCGGAGCATTGGACAGGCTGCCTTTGAAGACTCTGGCGGACGCCTCGAAGAACTCTCTCCTCCAGGCTTTGGTGTTCAACTGGGTGATCGGGGGGACCGACGCGCACGCCAAGAACTACTCCGTCTTCGTGGGGCCCGAGGGCCGGCTCGCGCCGCTCTACGACCTCACCTCCTACGCGCCGTACACCGCCTCGGTCGCGGCATGCGGGCTACCGATGAAGATCGACGGCAACAGGTACTTCGGCGACGTCATGCCTATCCATTGGCGCGCCCTGGCCCGCGACGTCGGGGTCGACCGACGAACAATCATGGACCTGATCGAAGCCATGACGAGGATGATCCCGGCTGCTTGGGCCGCTGAGATGGCAACGCTTGCCGAGCCGCTGCTCACCCCGGTCGTGCTCGAGTCAGCCACAGTGCTGACCGCATGGTGCGACCAGATCCGCGAGACCCTAAGCAGTGAACCGCCCCGGGTTTAGTGGAAGCTCGGTTCTCTGGTCGTCACGAGCGTAGCGACCATCTGCTGCCGATAGAGCTCCGCCTCACGCTCGGCCGGTGGGACGTCACCGAGCTCGCTGTGAAGACGCCGATTGTTGAACCAGTCCGCCCATTCCAAGGTGGCTCACTGTCGCCGTTGACTGTGTTCCTGACAGGGTCCCAGCTGCTGCCAACGTCCTGGCCGGGTCCAACTAGAGGCCCTCGTCGAGGAGGTCGAGCAGGTGCGTGAGCGTCCCGCCGACGCGCAGGCCGTCGTGCTCGTGCTCGTTGGTCACCCACGTGCGCACGTTCCCGACCGTGGCCGCGGTGGCGAGCGAGAGGTCCGCGGGCACGAACATGTCGTCGTGATAGACGGCGGCGACGACGGGAACCTCGTTCGACGCGAGCCGGTCGACGTCATAGAGCGACGGCCACTGCGACTGGGAGTGCAGAGCCTCGGTCGCTGCTCGGAACGGTCGCAGCTCGCTCATCTCCTCGAACATCCACGGGAGGATCATCTCGCCCGTCAGCTGCAGCGGGCGCGCGTCGGGCGCGAAGTCGTCCGGCATCGTCGCGTGCGCTGCCCACGGCCGCACGTCGTCGCCGCTCGCGTAGATCGACTCGTGCAGCACCGCGTACAGGGGGTTCGTGCGGAAGCCGGTCGCCGCCTCGAGCCCCGCGAGGAACGTGTCGGAGAGCCGCTCGTGCGCGTCCGCGGAGCCGTCGGGCAGGAACGCGTCGTCGAGCAGCCAGTGGAGGCGATCCGCACCCTGCTTCATGCCGAGGTCCATGCCGAGCGACTGCAGGCGTCGCGTCGAGACGACGTCGCCGTTCGGGAGCGTCGTCGCCCCCGCGTCGAGCACGTCCGCGACCCGCGCGAGCAGCGCGACGTCCTCGGGGTGACGCGCACGGAGGGCAGCGTTCTTGCCACGCGTGCGCGCCCACGTGTTCGTGTAGAGCGCCGTCGCGTCCGGGGACAGGCTTGCGAGACCACCTGTGACGAGGCACGCGTCGAGCGCCTCCGGGTGCTGCGAGAGGTAGGTGAGCGTGAGGAAGCCGCCGTACGACTGACCGAGCGTCGTCCACGTCCGACCGCCGAAGACCTGCGCGCGCACCGCCTCCGCGTCGGCGACGATCGCGTCCGCGCGGAAGTGCGACAGGTACTCGGCCTGGGCGGCCGCGGCGTCGGGCGCACTCGCTGCGAGCGCCGCCATCGTCGCCGCCGTCACCGGGGTCGAGCGCCCCGTACCGCGCTGGTCGAGGAGGACGACACGGAAGCGCTCGAGCGCGGTCCCGACCCAGCCCTCGGCGCTGAGCGGTCTCGGTGAACGGCCGCCCGGGCCGCCCTGGAGGAACAGGAGGAGCGGCAGGTCGTCGCCCGCGCGCGTCGCCGTGACGACCTCGCGCGCGAGCACCTGGATCGTGCGGGGGTCCGCGGGATCGCCGTGGACGAGGGGGACCGTGACGACGTGGTCGGTCACGCGGATTCCGGGCAGGCGGTGGAGGGTGCTCACGAGAACATCGTCCCACCGGATGCCGGGATCAGCCGTCACAGGTGCGGCGTGCACCGCCCCGCGCCGAGCGCGGCGAGGCCCTCGATCTCGCCGGGCCCCCACGTCGAGACGCTGCTCACGCTGCCGTACATGAGGGCGTCCGGCTCGTCGACGTGCCCGAGCCCGAGCAGGTGCCCGACCTCATGGCGGAGCACGCCCACGTACGCGGGCTCACCCTGCTGGCGTGGGATGCGCAGCAGTTCGACGTCGAGCGCGACGCCTCCTGTGACATAGCCGGTCTGGTTCCCGCGCGTCAGCTGTTGCGCGCCGCCGAGACCCGCGACGTTGCCGGCGAGCTCGGGGATCTCCGCGTCGCTCGCCCACCCGATGATCGCAGGCGCCCAGCGGTCCCCGTAGCGGCCCGGCTGGTACGGCTCGCGGTCAAAGCTCACGCGCTCGTCGGTCGTGCCCTCGAGGAGGATCGACAGGCCGGAGAGTGACGACGCCTCGGCAAGCACCTGACCGAGCCAGGCCTCGAAGCCGACCGGGGCGTCAGTCGGGTCGATGACGATGCGGATCGCGCGGCAGGGGGACCACGTCGCCGCGTCGGACAGCGTGGCATAGGGGCCGCTCCGCGCGGCCGGGACCGGGGGCAGGATGCGCTCGGCCTGCTCGTCGATGCCCGGCCGGGGCATGTCCCCGCCCACCGCGCGTGGGTCGCCGAGCCATTGCGCCCGCGGGACGTCGAGCGTCGGTGAGAGGCGCTCGGCACCGACCCCTCGGTCGAGGACGACGACGGTGAGGATGACGACGAGCAGGAGGACGAGCCACCCCCCGCGCCGTCGCGGCTGCGGAGCGGGTGCGGACCAACCGCGCGGGTCACCGTACTGCGTGGGAGACAGGGGCTGCCGGGACCTCGGGTGTCGACGGTGCTGGCCGGGCACGTCCCACGAGGTCGCGGCCCGCTCGAACTCGGCGAAGGCGCGCGCATAGGCCTCGTCGGACAACTGCGGCGTGGCAGGGGAGGTCTGAGGCGACCATGACGTGGGAGCGTCCGGCACGGCGGCGGGGGCTCCGGGCGCGGCGGCGGGAGCGCCGGCGTCCGCGGGCACGGGAGGGCCGTAGGGGGACGTGGGCGGCGACGACGGCCCCGCGCCGGCCTGGCGCGACGGATCCGCCGCATGGCGGCCGCGGGGCCAGGCATCCCCTGGGTTCTCGTCGTGCGTCGTCACAGCATCCATGGTGCCGCACGCCACCGACATCCGGCAGGAGGCCCCCGCCCGTCGCGCTCGGCGATGGGCGAGGGCCTCCTCTCGCGGGTCTGCTGGGTCAGAGGACGTCGTCGTCGACCCAGTCGAGGGTCTTCGTGACGGCCTTCTTCCACAGGCGGTACTGGCGGTCGCGCTCCGCCGGGTCGATGGTCGGCTTCCAGCGCCCGCCCTCAACCCAGTTGTCGCGCACGTCCTGCTCGCCGGACCAGAAGCCGACGGCGATCCCGGCCGCGTAGGCCGCGCCGAGCGCCGTCGTCTCCGCAACCTCCGGCCGCACGACCTCGACGTCGAGGATGTCCGCCTGGAACTGCATGAGCAGCTCGTTGGCGACCATGCCGCCGTCGACCTTGAGCTCCTTGAGAGGGACGCCCGAGTCAGCGTTCATCGCGTCGAGCACCTCACGCGTCTGGAAGGCCGTCGCCTCGAGGGCTGCGCGCGCGATGTGATTCTTGTTGACGTAGCGCGTGAGCCCGACGAGCGCACCGCGTGCGTCCGCACGCCAGTGCGGCGCGAACAGGCCGGAGAACGCGGGCACGAAGTACGCGCCGCCGTTGTCGTCGACCTTGCGTGCCAGGTGCTCGACGTCAGGTGCGTCATCGAACATGCCCAGGTTGTCGCGCAGCCACTGGATGAGCGAACCCGTGACGGCGATCGAACCCTCGAGGGCGTAGACCGTCGGCTGGTCGCCGATCTTGTAGCAGACGGTCGTGAGCAGGCCGTTCTCTGAGCGCACGGGCTCGGTGCCCGTGTTGAGGAGCATGAAGTTGCCCGTCCCGTACGTGTTCTTGGCCGTGCCGACCTCGAAGCACGCCTGACCGAACGTCGCGGCCTGCTGGTCGCCGAGGATGCCAGCGATCGGCACGCCGGGAACCATGCCGCGAGGGCGGCCGTGCCCGTAGACCTCGGACGAGGAGCGGATCTCCGGGAGCATCGACATGGGGATGCCCATGTCCTTGGCGATGTCCTCGTTCCACGTGAGCGTGTCGATGTTCATGAGCATCGTGCGCGACGCGTTCGTCACGTCGGTCACGTGGATGCCGCCCTCGACGCCGCCGGTCATGTTCCACAGGACCCACGTGTCGGTGTTGCCGAAGACGAGGTCGCCACGCTCGGCAGCCTCGCGGGCGCCGTCGACGTTGTCGAGGATCCACTTGACCTTGGGCCCTGAGAAGTACGTGGCGAGCGGCAGGCCGACGATGTCCTTGTACTTCTCGGGGCCGTCAGCGCCGCCCAGCTCGTCGACGATCTTCTGCGTGCGCGTGTCCTGCCACACGATCGCGTTGTAGACCGGCTTGCCGGTCGTCTTGTTCCACACGACCGCGGTCTCGCGCTGGTTCGTGATGCCGACTGCCGCGATCTCGTCGTGCGACGCGTTGCCGCGCGTGAGCGCGATGCCCACGGCCTCGCGGACGTTGTTCCAGATCTGCTCAGGGTTGTGCTCGACCCAGCCGGCCTGCGGGAAGATCTGGTCGTGTTCGAGCTGGCCGACGGAGTGGATCGTGCCGTCGTGCGTGAAGAGGATCGCGCGCGAGCTGGTCGTGCCCTGGTCGATCGCCAGGACGTACTTCTTCTCCATGATGGGGTTCCTTCACGTCGTCGTGGTCGGAGGAGCTGCGTGGTCGCACCCGGGTGCGGTGCGTGGGCCGCGCCTGAGGCGCGGTGGCGTGAGCGGCGCGTGGACGCGCCGCTCACGTGAGGTCACATGTAGGCCGCGCCGACGAGGCCGCCGATGATGCCGCCGATGAGCGGTCCGACGACCGGCACCCAGGCGTAGCTCCAGTCGCTCGACCCCTTGCCCTTGATGGGCAGGAGCGCGTGCGCGATGCGGGGGCCGAGGTCACGAGCCGGGTTGATCGCGTACCCCGTCGGGCCACCGAGCGAGGTACCGATGACGACGACGATGAGGGCGACGGCGAGCGGGCCGATCTGCGTGGGCGTCTTGCCCTGGATGACGACCCAGAACACGAGGACGAACGTGCCGATGATCTCCGTGAGGAGGTTCCAGCCGTACGAGCGGATCGCCGGGCCGGTCGAGAACACGGCGAGCTTGGCGCCCGCGTCGGCGTCCTCGTCGAAGTGCTTCTTGAATGCGAGGAACATGACGACGGCGCCGAGGAAGGCGCCCAGCATCTCTGCTCCGAAGTACGTGAACATGTGAGCGACGGTCGGGTCAATCGTGGCGCCGTCCGCCCCTGTGTAGAACGGTTCACCGGCTGCGAAGAGACCGATCGTCACGGCGGGGTTGAGGTGGGCGCCGGACTTGAACGCGACGTAGACACCGGCGAAGACCGCAAGGCCCCAGCCGAAGTTGATGAGGAGCCAGCCGCCGTCGAACCCCTTCGACTTGGGCAGCAGGACGGTGGCGACGACACCGCCACCGAGGAGCAGGAGGATCGCGGTCCCGAGTACTTCGGACCAGAAGGCGTCCATCAACATGGAGGTGCTCTCTTTCTGGGTGGACTTCGTTGTCACGACCCGGCCACGTCGGTGTGGTCGGGGGATCGGGGGAGGAGGGCCGTCCGGCCCTCCTCGTAGTTGTCAGCGGTTGAGCGGGATGAGCGGGCTGACGTCTGCGGCGGCGAGGCGCGTGCGCTCTGCCGCGGCGTCGTCGGGCTCGTGCTCGGCAGCGGCCTCAGCCTCTGCACGGGCGGTGTACGACGCGATCTCGTCGGCCCGTCGGGCCTCGTCCCAGCTGAGCCGGTCCGCGGCGATCTGGGAGATCTCGTCGAGCGCTGCGAGCCCGCGGTCACGGATCTCGTAGTTGAGGCGGGTGCGGTGGAGCAGCAGGTCCTCGAGGTGAAGGACTCCCTCGGCCTCGACCGCGTACGCGATCTCAGCCCGCAGGTAGGCGGGGGCGTGCTCGAGGGGTCGGGCGAGGCTCGGGTCCGCCTCGCACAGCGCGACGAGGTCGCCGACGAGCGAGCCGTAACGGTGGAAGAGGTGGTCGAGCATCGCGCGGTCCCACCCGTAGGTGCGGGCGTGGCGCCTGGCCCAGTTGCGCTGGGCCTCGAGCCCGACGGCGCCGAGCAGGGGCGTCTGTGCGGTCACTGACGGGCGGGTGCGGGCCTCGGCACCGAGCGCGAAGTCGACGGCGTCCTCTGCCATGACCCGGTAGGTCGTGAGCTTGCCACCTGCGATGACGGTGAGGCCGGGGGTGGGGGAGGCGACCGTGTGCTCGCGGGAGACCTTGGCCGAGCTCGTGCCCTCCTTGGTCCCGGGCTGCAGCAGGGGCCGCAGGCCGGCCCACGTGCCGATGATGTCGTCGCGCGTGAGCGGGTCGGCGAGCACGGCGTTGGCGTGGTCGAGGACGTAGTCGATGTCGGCTGCGGTCGCGACGGGGTGCGTGAGCTCCTGCTCCCACGGCGTGTCGGTCGTGCCGATCACCCAGTAGCGGGACCACGGGATGACGAAGAGGACCGACTTCTCGGTCTGCAGGATGAGCCCGACGGTTCCCCGGATGCGTTCGCGGGGGACGACGATGTGGATGCCCTTGGATGCGAGGACCCGCAGGCCGCCCTCGGTCCCGGCGAGCGACTCGGTCTCCTCGGTCCACACGCCGGTTGCGTTGATGACGTGGCGGGCCTTGACGGGGAAGCGGTCGCCGGTCTCGAGGTCCTCGAGGACGGCGCCGTCGACGCGGCCCGACGGCGTCGACGTCAGCTCGACGACTTGCGTGCGGGTTGCGGCGTGCGCGCCGTACTCGGCGGCTGTCCGGACGAGCGTGAGGACGAGGCGGGCGTCGTCGACCGATGCGTCCCAGTAGCGCAGCGCGCCGACCGCGGCGTCGTGGCGGAGGTCGGGGAAGAGCTTTTCCATGCCGGTACGCGTGAGGTGCCGGTGCCACGGCATGGCCCGGGAGCCCGGAGCGAGCGTCGCGAGGCCGTCGTACAGGGCGACGCCTGCGCCGATGTAGGCGCGCTGCCAGACCTTGTGCTCGAGGGGGAAGAGGAAGGAGACGGGCTTGACGAGGTGTGGTGCGAGCTTCTTGATGAGCAGGTCGCGCTCGGTGAGGGCTTCCTTGACGAGGTGGAAGTCGAGCATCTGCAGGTAACGCAGGCCGCCGTGGACGAGCTTGGACGAGCGGGAGGACGTGCCTGACGCCCAGTCCTGGCCTTCGACGATCGCGGTCGTGAGACCGCGGCTCACGGCGTCGAGGGCGATCCCGGCGCCGGTGACGCCGCCGCCGACGACGAGGACGTCGAGCGGCTCGGTCGCCGAGGCGCGCAGGGCGTCGAGCGATGTCCGACGCGTTGCCGGGGTGAGGCGGGACGCGGCTCCGGAGACGGACATGGGTGACACCTTTCGTCGTCGTCGACCTGGTGATGCCCACGCAACCAGCGTTGGCACGGACGCGCAACCGGGCTGCACAGATGTGCAAGGCTAGGACCTAGATCCCCGGCAAAAGCCCCCGGGGCCGGACTTGTGGGCTGGTGAGGTGGCCATGCGTGCACGTGGACGTGACGTCCTGGCGGCGGCGTCGATGTACTACCTGCAAGACATGACGATGGAGACGATCGCGCGTCAGCTGGGGACGTCGCGCTCGACCGTCTCGCGTCTCATCAAGGAGGCGCGCGAGACGGGGGTTGTCGAGATCACGCTGCGCCCGACGCAATCGCGTGCGCCGGGCCTCACCCAGCGCATCCGTGACCGGTACGGGATCGACGCCTACGTGGCGCCCGTTCCGGACTCGGCAGGCCAGTCTGATCGCCTCGACCACGTTGCGCGTGCCGCGGCGCGACTCGTCGGCTCGTGGTTCGACTCCGAGATGGTGCTTGCGATCGCGTGGGGGACGACGATTCACGCGATCGGTGGGCACCTGCAGCAGAAGCAGACGCGCGGCTCGGCCGTCGTCCAGCTCAACGGCGCCGCCAACACGCGGTCGAGCGGAGTCGACTATGCGGGCGACCTCATCTCTGGCTACGGACGCGCCTTTGGCGCCCACGTCCACCATTTCCCCGTTCCGGCATTCTTTGACTTTGCCGAGACGCGCGACGCGATGTGGCGCGAACGTTCCGTGCGGCGCATCCTCGACGTTCAGCGGCGCGCCGACATCGCCCTGTTCTCGGTGGGCGCACTCGAGGGTGAGCTGCCGAGCCACGTCTATTCGGCGGGCTACCTCGAGCCCGAGGACGTCGAGCTGCTTGGCCTCGAGGGCGTCGTCGGCGACGTGTGCACCGTGTTCCTGCGCGCCGACGGCTCGTACGCCGACGTGGCGATCAACGCACGCGCAACCGGTCCGACGCCCGCGCAGCTGCGGCTCATCCCACGTCGCGTATGCGCGGTCGCGGGCGACAACAAGGCCGTGCCGCTGCGTGCCGCGCTCCTCGCGGGTGTGCCGACGCACCTCATCACCGACGAGCTCACGGCGCAGCGCCTCCTCGAGCTCGACGACGGCGTCGACGACGACGAGGCGTGGACGGACGTGCGCGACCCCCGTCCCTGACCCTCCGACCCGCCCTGCCCCGACTCGTCGCACTTCTGCACACTGCCTGGCAAGCGCTGGGAGTCGGGTGCCTCTGGCCATGGTGCGAGATCCTTACGATGTCAACCACCTTGGCGTTGCTGGATGCGGGCACCGTCTGGCGAGCGTCGGGGAGTAGCGTTCTCGCGTGAGCCCAGCCGCACCGCCCTTCACTGTCCGCTCCGCCCTGCCCGCTGACGTCCGCGCGATCCGCGAGCTCGTCGAGCCGTACGCGCACCGACGCATCCTCATCGCGAAGGAGCAGGTCACCTACTACGAGGCCGTGCAGGAGTTCGTCGTCGCGGTTGATGGGGCGGGCGAGGTCGTCGGCTGCGGCGCGCTCCACGTCATGTGGGCGGACCTCGCAGAGATCCGCACGCTCGCGGTCGTGCCGGGATGGGTGGGCACAGGCGTCGGGCACGCGATCCTCGACGCGCTCCTCGATCGCGCACGGGCGCTCGGCCTCGAGCGCGTCTTCTGCCTAACGTTCGAGGTCGACTTCTTCGCCCGCCACGGCTTCGAGGAGATCGACGGGACGGTCGTCACGCCCGAGGTCTACGCCGAGCTGCTGCGTTCGCACGACGACGGCGTCGCGGAGTTCCTCGACCTCGCCAGAGTCAAACCGAACACCCTAGGCAACACCCGCATGCTCCTCCACCTCTAGCACCTCGACGCAGCCCGCCTACCCGCAGCTTTGTGCTCCACCCGCGGGTCTAGACCTGCGGCTAGAGCACAAACCTGCGGGTAGCCGGATCGGTGGGCTCTAGCGGGGGAGGTGGAGGCCCTCCGGGGACTCCTCCGCCAGGTGGTCCTCGATGAGGGTCGCTAGGCAACGGTCCAGCTGGGCTGCGTCGGGCCAGAGGGTCGCGAGCCCCGCACGCGGGACCGGGCCCGACGCCTCGCGCAGCACGCCCATGACACGCCCGCGGCACTGCCGGTCCGTGCCCTCCCACGCCTGCGTCCGACGACGTCCCGCATGCTCGTCGGGCGGGAACCCCGCGAGCCGCCACGCGCAGAGGTCCGCGACCGGGCACTGCCCGCACCGCGGCACGCGAGCCGTGCACACGAGCGCCCCGAGCTCCATCGACGCCGCAGACCATGCGGCGGCCGACGCGTCGTCGTCCGGCAGGATCTCGGCCGCGAGCCGGACCTCGCCAGCCGTCTGCTGCGGATGCGGCAGCGCCGTGCCAGCGACCGCGCGGGCAAGGACGCGCCGCACGTTCGTGTCGAGCACGACCGCGCGCCGCCCGAAGGCGAACGCGACCACCGCCCCCGCCGTGTACGGCCCGATCCCGGGCAGCGCGAGCAGGTCCTCGTACGACGACGGAACCGTGCCGCCGTGTCGCCCGACGATGTCGCGCGCGCACTCCTGAAGACGCAAGGCGCGCCTCGGGTAGCCGAGGGTCCCCCACATGCGCAGCACGTCGGCGGCGTCTGCCGTCGCGAGGTCAGCGGGCGTCGGCCAGCGTTCGAGCCACGCGAGCCACGACGGCTCGACGCGTGCGACGGGAGTCTGCTGCGACATGACCTCGGAGACGAGGACACCCCACGGCGTCCGGTCGGCGGCACGCCACGGCAACGGTCGCGCCGCACGAGCGAACCACTCGACGATGCGCGCTCGCAGGAGCGCGGGCGACGACGTGGGGGCGGGCACGCCCCGATCGTGCCAGACCTCGTGGCGTCCAGCGGCATCCCGCGTCGAATGCGGAGTGTCCCGTGCCGTCCGCGGGACCACGACGACGCGCGCTGTCGGGTGCCGTTCGTCGTCCCGGCGAGCCTGCCGTGGCAATGTCGGTCGTCCGCACTACCGTGGGCGCAGGACCTGCCTGATGAGGAGCACCCATGAGCACTCTGCTGCGACCGACGGGTTCGTTGCCGCCGCGGGTCTACTGGCGCCGACGACTGGCGGTGCTCGTCGTGCTCGTCGCCGTGGTCGCGCTCGCGATTGCGCTCGTCTCGAAGCTCGGCGGCGACGACGCGCCCGAGAAGAAGGCGCCCGGCACGCCCGGCGCCGCCGCGACCGCCGCCGAGACCCCCACACCGCAGGCGACCGGCAAGGGTGGGGTGCCGATCTGCGTCCCGGAGACCCTCACCTCCTCGCTCGAGGCGAACGGCTCCGACTTTGCGGCCGACACCGAGCCCGCCTTCACGGTGACGATGACGAACACGTCGACGTCGCCGTGCCTCGTCGACGTGTCGGCCAAGACTCGGGCCGTCACCGTGACCTCGGGCCCCGCGCGCGTGTGGAACAGCAGCGACTGTGCGAAGTCCCCGGACAAGGGCAAGACCTTGCTCATCGGCGCGGGCAAGTCCGAGGCAACGACTCTCACGTGGAACCGCACGCGATCTGAGGCGGGCTGCCCGCGCAAGGGCGTCGTCGCCAAGGCAGGAACGTACCGGGCGACCGCCGAGGTCCTGGGCGTCGCCTCGAAGGAGATCGTGTTCGTCCTCAAGTAGCGCGCGCGGGGCTCACGTGACGTGAACGCCGCGCACGATCACACGTAACGCTCGAGGATGCTCGACTCGGCGAGGCGCGAGAGGCCCTCGCGCACGGCACGGGCGCGCTGTTCGCCGACGCCGTCGACGCCCATGAGCTCTTCGATCGTGGCCGAGAGCAGGCGCTGCAGGCCGCCGAAGTGCATGACGAGCCGCTCGACGATCGCGCCGGGCAGACGCGGAACCTTCGAGAGCAGGCGGTAGCCGTGGGGTGCGACGGCCGCGTCGAGGGCGTCGCCGCCACCCGGAAGGCCGAGCACGCGGCCGATCTGCGAGAGGTCGAGCAGCTGGGTGGAGTCGAGGAGCGACAGCGCGTGGAGGACGTCGGTGATCGAGCGGTCCTTGGCGCGCAGCTCGACGTAGTCACGGATGACGGCGTCACGGTCGGAGCCGAGGCCGCCGACGAGCTCGTCGAGCTGGAGCGCGAGAAGGCGCCCGTCGGTGCCGAGCTCGATGACGTAGCCGGCGATCTCTTCGTGAATCCGCGAGACCATCTCGAGGCGCTGGACGACCGCGCACACGTCGCGCACGGTGACGAGGTCTTCGATCTCGAGCGCCGAGAGCGTGCCAGAGACCTCGTCGAGGCGGGCGCGGTAACGCTCGAGCGTCGACAGGGCCTGGTTGGCGCGGGACTGGATGACCTCGGTGTCCTCGAGGACGTGGCGGCCGCCGCCCGTGTAGACGGCGACGATGCGCATCGACTGCGACACGGAGATGACGGGGAAGCCGGTCTGCTTGGCGACGCGCTCGGCGGTGCGGTGGCGCGTCCCGGACTCGGACGTGGGGATCGTCGAGTCCGGCAGCAGCTGGACGGCTGCGCGCACGATGCGTGACGTGCGGGGGTCGAGGACGACTGCTCCGTCCATCTTGGCGAGCTCGCGCAGGCGGGTCGCCGAGAACTCGACCTCGAGCTCGAACCCGCCCGAGCACAGGGACTCGACGAGCGGGTCCATGCCCATGACGATGAGTGCCCCGGTGCGGCCGCGGAGGATGCGTTCGAGGCCGTCGCGGAGCTCGGTGCCGGGCGCGACAGCCATGAGGGTGTCACGGAGCTGGGAGTCCATGTGGGCGGAGATTTGTGGCACGTCGCGATCCTAGCCGCCCCGCGTCGTTCTCAGGCGGTGGCGCGGTCCTCAGCGTCGGCGAAGAAGAGCTCGGCGACCTCGGCGATGTGATGGACGGGACGGAGGGTGAGGCCCGCGGGCAGGCGTGCGGGGTCGAGCTGGGAGGCGGAGCTCGCGGGCACGACGGCCGTGCGCAGGCCGAGCCGCGCCGCCTCTCCTAGGCGTCGGGCGAGCGCTGCGACGGGCCGCAGCTCGCCCGAGAGCCCGACCTCGCCGATCGCGACCGTCCCGCGGGGCAGGGCCCGGTGGCGGGCCGCGCTCATGACGGCGAGCGCGACCGCGAGGTCGGCGGCCGGCTCGGAGACGCGCAGCCCGCCGACCGTCGACGCGTAGACGTCCTGCTGGTCGAGCCGCAGCCCGGCGAAGCGGTGCATGACGGCGAGGAGCATCGCGAGCCGCGAGGAGTCGAGGCCGTTGGTCGTGCGCCGCGGGTTGGGCACGGTCGAGGGCACGGTGAGCGCCTGGACCTCGAGCGGAAGGGGGCGGCGGCCCTCGAGCGTCACGGTCACGCACGTCCCGGGGACGTCGTGCACCGCGGTGGAGACGAAGAGGCCTGACGGATCAGCCAACCCGACGATCCCGTCTTCCGTGAGCTCGAAACACCCGACCTCGTCCGTCGGGCCGTAACGGTTCTTCACCGCGCGCACGAGCCGCAGGCTCGAGTGCCGGTCGCCCTCGAACGTGCAGACGACGTCGACGAGGTGCTCGAGAGTGCGGGGCCCGGCGACCGAGCCGTCCTTCGTCACGTGCCCGACGAGCAGGACCGGCATGTTGCGGGACTTGGCGGCCTGGATGATGGCCGACGCGACCTCGCGCACCTGGGCGACGCCGCCCGGCCCGCCCTCGACGGCGCTCGAGGCGATCGTCTGGACCGAGTCGACGATGAGGAGGTCGGGATCGTTGGCCTCGACGTGGCCGAGCACGGTCCCCAGGTCGGTCTCGGACGCGAGCAGGAGCGAGGGCGCGAGCGCGCCGATGCGTTCGGCACGCAGCCGCACCTGACCCGCAGATTCTTCGCCTGAGACGTAGAGGACGGTGCGGCCCCCGGTCGCGGTGATCGCTGCGACGTCGAGCAGGAGGGTCGACTTGCCGACGCCTGGCTCGCCCGCAAGGAGCACGACGGCGCCGGGCACGAGCCCGCCGCCGAGCACGCGATCGAGCTCGGCCACGCCGGTCGCGCTCGCACGGGCCGAGTCGACCGAGACGTCCGAGATCGGGATCGCCGGAGTGCGGGCGGGGGACGTGGCGGCCGTGCGCGGGCCCGCGGGTGAGTCGACCTCAGCAACCGTGCCCCACTCCTGGCACTCGCCGCAGCGCCCCACCCACTTGGCGGTCGTCCACCCGCATTCGGTGCAGCGGAACGCGGGGCGGGGACGAGCGGTGCGACTGGCCATGGCGACACGGTATCTGCGGCCACGGACATCGGTGGCACGCGCGTAGACCTGCGATAGTGGGGCCGGGTCCGTGTGCTGCGGGCCGGAGGAGGAACCTCATGTCCGCAGGTGCACCCGCGTCCGGCCGTGCGCCGTCGATGGCTGACGTTGCGCTCATCGCGGGGGTCTCGCACCAGACTGTCTCACGCGTCCTCAACGACCATCCGAACGTGCGCTCGCAGACGCGCGAGGCGGTTCTCCAGGCCATCGAGCAGCTGGGCTACCGGCGCAACAGCGCGGCGCGCGCGCTCGTGACGCGCCGTTCGGGAGTGCTGGGTGTGGTGACGACGGGCTCGGCGCTGTTCGGCCCGTCCTCGACGCTTCTGGGGATCGAGCTCGCTGCGCGCGAGCACGGCTATGTCGTCACGGTCGCGACGGTGACGTCGTTCGAGCCGAGCCGGATGTCCGCGACGGTCGAGCAGTTTCTCGAGCAGCGGGTCGAGGGGATCATCGTCGTCGCACCGCAGGTTGACGCGACCCGTGCCATCCTCGCGCTGGGCGCTCCGGTTCCGATCGTCATGGTGTCGTCGTCGAGCGTCGACGCGCGCGGTGCGGGCGCGTCGCCCGTGCGCTCGGTGAGCGTCGACCAGGTGGCGGGCGGGCGTCTTGCGACCGAGCACCTGCTAGGGCTGGGGCACCGTGACGTGCTGCATGTCGCGGGGCCGCAGGACTGGTTCGACGCGCGTGCGCGCCTGGTGGGGTGGCGTGGGGCGCTCGACGGGTCGCCGGGGGCGACGGGGGCGCTCGTGCAGGGTGACTGGACGGCCGACTTCGGTCACGAGTGCGGGCTGCGGCTCGTGCGCGAGGGCCTTCCGTCGGCGATCTTCGCGGCTAACGATCAGATCGCGCTCGGGCTGCTGCGCGCGTTCTGGGAGTGCGGGCTCGTCGTGCCGAGGGATGTGTCGGTCGTCGGCTTCGACGACATCGCGGGTGCGGATCATTTCATCCCGCCGCTCACGACGGTGCGGCAGGACTTTCAGGCTCTGGGTCGTCGCGCGCTCGCGGCGACGGACCGCATGGTCGCGGGCGGGGAGCCGGAGACCGCGCCGCTCGTGCCGGAGCTCGTCGTGCGGGGGTCGACGGCCCGGCGTCGGTGACGCTCTCGTCCGTGGCTGGCCTGGTGCAGGGGAGGCCCGCGCGTTCTTGCGTCGTCGTCGTGCCCGCGCTTGCCGATTCAGAATTGTGAGCGCTAACATCTGCGCATGGAGCAACGACGCCCCCGCCCCGACGCAGCCCTCACCCTCACCGAGGGCCGCGCCATCCTGGGCATCGAGCTGGGCTCGACCCGCATCAAGGCAGTCCTCGTCGACGCCGACCTCGCCCCGCTCGCCCAGGGCGCCCACGACTGGGAGAACGACCTCGTCGACGGAGTCTGGACGTATTCGCTCGACGCGGTCGAGACCGGTCTCGCGGCCGCGGTCGCCGCCGTCCTCGCGGACGCCGAGGCGCGGCACGGGGTCCGCCCCCGCACGCTCGCCGGTCTCGGAGTCTCCGCGATGATGCACGGCTACCTCGCACTCGACGTCGACGACGAGCTCCTCGTCCCCTTCCGCACGTGGCGCAACACCTCGACCGGCCCGGCTGCGGCCGAGCTCACCGAGCGGCTGGGCGTCAACATCCCGCTGCGCTGGTCCGTCGCGCACCTCACCCAGGCGGTTCTCGACGACGAACCCCACGTCGCGCGGCTCGCGCGCCTCACGACCCTGGCCGGCTACGTGCACCACCGGCTCACGGGGCAGCACGTGCTCGGGGTCGGCGACGCGTCGGGCATGTTCCCGATCGACCCCGCGACCAGAACCTACGACGCCGCCGGGCTGCGCACGGTCGACGCGCTCCTCGCCGAGCACGGTCACCCCCTGCACCTGCTCGACCTCTTGCCCACGCCGCTCGTCGCGGGCGCGGACGCGGGCACGCTCACTGAAGCCGGGGCGCGCTACCTCGACCCGAGCGGAACCCTGCGTCCCGGCGTCCCCGTCGCGCCGCCCGAGGGCGATGCGGGGACCGGCATGGTTGCGACCGCCGCGGTGCGCCCGCGTACGGGCAACGTGTCCGTGGGGACGTCGATCTTCGCGATGGTCGTCCTCGAGCAGCCGCTCACGCGCGTGCACGCCGAGATCGACGTGGTGACGACGCCCGCGGGCGACCCGGTCGCGATGGTCCACTGCAACAACGGTGCGAGCGAGCTCGGCGCGTGGACGAGCGTGTTCGGTGAGCTGGCCGACGCGCTCGGGGTCACGGCAGCGCCCGACGACGTCTTCGCTGCGTTCCTCGGTGCAGCGCCGAGCGGAGCCGCCGACGCCGGCGGCATCTATGCGTACAACCAGGTCTCGGGCGAGCCCGTTGCGCAGCTCGACGCCGGGGCGCCGCTCGTCGCGCGCACCCCGTCGAGCCGCCTCACGCTCGCCAACCTCGCTCGCGCACAGGTCTACGGGGTCTTCGCGACCCTCAGCCTGGGTCTGCGGGTTCTGGCGAGCGAGGGCGTCGTCATCGATGTGCTGCGTGCCCATGGCGGGATCTTCCGGACGGCCGGTGTGGCTCAGCGCTTCTGCGCGGCGGCCGTGGGCGCGCCCGTCGCGGTGGGGGAGACCGCGGGTGAGGGCGGCGCGTGGGGCATGGCTGTGCTCGCGGCGCTGCGCCACGAGGTCGCCTCGGGCGACGGGACCGTGCCCGACCTTGCGGACCACCTCGACCGTGTGGTCACGGCGGGTGCGGGTGCGACGGTCGTCGAGCCGGACGCGGCCGACGTCGCGGGGTACGCGACCTACCTGGAGCGCTACGCGGCGGGGCTCGAGTCCGTTGCGGCCGCGGCCCGCACGCTCGCGCCCGCGCCCGTGTCCGGACCCGTGCCCGGGCCTGCGTCCGCACCCGTGCCCGCACCCAGTGCGCCCGCCGCATCCGGGCAGCCCGACGACGCCGCAACCCCGCGCGCCGTGACCCTTGCCTCGTTGCCGCTCGACGTCCAGGCCGACGTCGCGCGGGTCCGGGCCGACGTCGCCCGCCTCCACGCCGAGCTGCCCCGGTGGGACCTCGTCGTGTGGACCGCGGGCAACGTCTCCCAGCGCGTCCGGGTCCCCGGCGGTGACGATCTGCTCGTCATCAAGCCGTCGGGCGTGACGTACGACGAGCTCACGCCCGAGTCGATGGTCGTGTGCGACCTCGACGGGAACCTCGTCGACGGCGATCGAGCACCGTCGTCGGACACGGCCGCGCACGCCTACGTCTACCGCCACATGCCCGACGTCGGGGGAGTCGTCCACACGCACTCGACGTACGCGACGGCCTGGGCGGCGCGCGGCGAGGAGATCCCGTGCGCGCTCACGATGATGGCCGACGAGTTCGGCGGACCCGTGCCCGTCGGACCGTTCGCGCTCATCGGCGACGACTCGATCGGGCGCGGCATCGTCGCGACCCTCGCGGGGTCGCGCAGCCCTGCCGTCCTCATGCGCAACCACGGCCCCTTCACGATCGGCCGCGACGCGACCGCCGCGGTCAAGGCCGCGGTCATGGTCGAGGAGGTCGCCCGCACCCTCCACATCTCGCGACAGCTCGGCGAGCCCGACCTCATCCCGCAGCACCACGTCGACTCCCTCTACGCCCGCTACCAGAACGTCTACGGCCAGCACTGACGCTGGCCACCACGGAGATCACCATGACCAAGCCCTACCCTGACGCCGAGATCTGGTTCCTCACCGGCAGCCAGGCCCTCTACGGGCCGGGGACGCTCGAGCAGGTCGCTGAGCAGTCGCGCGAGGTTGCGCGGCTGCTCGACGAATCCGCTGACGTCCCGGCTCGGATCGTGTGGCGCCCGGTGCTCACGGACGCGGCATCGATCCGTCGGGCCATGCTCGACGCGACGAGCAACGACCGCGTCATCGGCGTCGTCACGTGGGCCCACACGTTCAGCCCGTCAAAGATGTGGATCCAGGGGCTCGACCAGCTGCGCAAGCCGCTTCTGCACCTGCACACGCAGGCGAACGTCGCGCTGCCGTGGGACACGATCGATTTCGACTTCATGAACCTCAACCAGGCTGCGCACGGCGATCGCGAGCACGCGTACATCCAGACGCGGCTGGGCATCGCTCGGACGACGGTCGTCGGCCACGTGACGAACCCGGCCGTGACCGCGCGCGTCGGTGCGTGGGTGCGGGCTGCGGCTGGGTGGGCGGCGACGCACGAGATGCGGCTCGTCCGGTTCGGCGACAACATGCGCGACGTCGCGGTGACCGAGGGCGACAAGACCGAGGCGGAGCTGCGGTTCGGCGTCAACGTCACGACGTGGGCGGTCAACGACCTGGTCGACGTGGTCGACGCGGTGACGGACGCGGAGGTCGACCCGCTCGTCGCCGAGTACGAGGAGCTCTACGACGTCGCGCCCGAGCTGCGTGCGGGAGGGGAGCGGCACGAGTCCTTGCGTGACGCGGCCCGGCAGGAGATCGCGATCGAGCGGATGCTCGTGGGGCTGGACGCGAAGGCGTTCACGACGAACTTTGAGGATCTTGGTCGGCTCACGCAGCTTCCGGGCCTGGCGGTTCAGCGGCTCATGGCCAAGGGCTACGGGTTTGGCGCCGAGGGCGACTGGAAGACCGCCATCCTTGTGCGCGCCGCGAAGGTCATGGGCGAGGGCCTGCCCGGCGGGGCGTCGCTCATGGAGGACTACACCTACGACCTCACGCCCGGTGACGAGCGGATCCTCGGTGCGCACATGCTCGAGGTGTGCCCGTCGCTCGCCGCCTCGCGCCCGCGGATCGAGATTCATCCGCTGGGGATCGGCGGCAAGGACGACCCGGTGCGGATGGTCTTCGACTCCGCTCCCGGGGTGGGTGTCGTGGTGTCGCTGACGGACATGCGCGAGCGGTTCCGGCTCACGGCGAACGTCGTCGACCTGGTCGAGCACCCGCGGCTTCCCCACCTTCCGGTGGCGCGGGCCGTGTGGCGTCCGCGGCCGGACCTCGCGACGTCGGCCGAGTGCTGGCTCACGGCGGGTGGCTCTCACCACACGGTGATGTCGACCGCGGCGGGCGTGGAGGTGTTCGAGATCTTTGCCGAGATCGCGCGGACGGAGCTGCTCGTCATCGATGAGAGCACGACGCGGCGCGGCTTCGCTGATCAGGTGAGGTGGAACCAGGTGTACTTCCGGGTGGCGCAAGGGTTTTAGCACCCACCGGAGGGGCGCTGCCGCCCCCGGATTGTCGGGGCGGCGCGCTCGTGCGGTGGCTTCTCGGGTCCGTCACGGTTCCGTTATGGAACGGTGATCACGAGGGGTTGAGACCGCATTTTGTTAGCGCTAACATCGCAGCGGAGGGTCAACGACGACTCCCGCACCAGCGCGGCCAACGTCGGCCGCGGCATCTCAAGGAGGAGTAATGCGACACACACAGGTTGCGCGGGTCACGATCGCCGCGCTCGCCACCCTCGCCCTCGGCGGACTCGCTGCATGCAGCGACGACGGGGGATCCAGCTCCGACGCCATCAAGGTCGGCTTCTCGCAGCTCGGAGCAGAGTCCGGCTGGCGCACCGCCAACACTGAGTCCGTCAAGGCCAACCTCACCGCCGAGAAGGGCTTCGAGCTCACGTTCGTCGACGCCCAGCAGAAGCAGGAGAACCAGATCAAGGCCCTGCGCGACTTCATCAGCCAGGACGTCGACGTCATCGCGTTCTCGCCCGTCATCGAGACCGGCTGGGACGAGGTCCTCCAGGACATCAAGGACGCAGAGATCCCGCTCGTCCTCGTCGACCGCACGGTCGACACGACGGTCGCCGACCCGTTCGTCACCTGGGTCGGTGCCGACTTCACCCAGGAAGGCCGCACGGCAGGCGAGTGGGTCAAGGCCAACCACCCCGACGCCAAGATCTTCGAGCTGCAGGGCACCATGGGCTCGGGCGCGCAGACCAACCGACAGGAAGGCTTCCGCGAGGTCGTCGGTGACAACGTCATCGGCGAGGCCTCAGGCAACTTCACCCGCGCCGAGGGCAAGGCCGCGGTCGAGGGCGCACTCGCCGCCTACCCCGAGATGGACCTCATCTTCGCGCACAACGACGACATGGGTCTCGGCGCGATCGAGGCACTCGAGGCCGCCGGCAAGAAGCCCGGCGTCGACATCAAGATCGTCACGGTCGACGGTGTGCGTGACGGCCTCCAGGCGCTCAAGGACGGCAAGTTCAACTACGTCGTCGAGTGCAACCCTGCCTTTGGCGACCAGCTCGCCGAGCTTATCCGCAAGGTCAACGCCGGCGAGGACGTCCCGAAGGAGACCATCGTTATCGACGAGGCCTTCGACCAGACGATCACGCAGGAGTTCATCGACGCGCGGACCTTCTGACCCACCCCGGCGTCCGGCCCGCAGCCGCGGGCCGGACGCCGTCGGCAGACCAGCGAGCAGGAAGAGGCGCACGTCATGTCCCCCCACGCACCCCACACCCCTCCTCCCGTCATCGAGATGCGCGGCATCACGATGACCTTCCCCGGGGTCAAGGCGCTCGACGCAGTCGATCTCACGTTGTACCCGGGCGAGGTCCACTCGCTCATGGGTGAGAACGGCGCCGGAAAGTCCACCCTCATCAAGGTGCTCACGGGCGTCTACCAGCTCGACAGCGGCACGATGACCGTCGACGGTGTCGAGCACCGGTTCTCGGGCCCCGACGAGGCCCAGCGCGCAGGCATCTCGACCGTCTACCAAGAGGTCAACCTGTGCGCCAACCTCTCGGTCGCCGAGAACATCATGCTGGGCCACGAGCCCCGCCGAGGCCCCTTCATCTCGTGGCGCGCCATGCGCCGCCAGGCGGCTGAGCACCTCGGACGGCTCCACGTCGACATCGATCCGGCCTCCCAGCTGTCAGCCCACTCGATCGCGATCCAGCAGCTGTGCGCGATCGCCCGGGCCACGGTGCGCGAGGCCAAGGTACTCATCCTCGACGAGCCGACCTCGAGCCTCCAGAAGGCTGAGGTCGACGAGCTCTTCACGGTCATCCGTGAGCTGCGCGACGCAGGCGTCGCCATCCTCTTCGTCTCGCACTTCATCGACCAGGTCTATGAGATCTCCGACCGCCTGACGATCCTGCGCAACGGGCGCCTCGTCGGCGAGCACCTCGCCGCCGAGCTGCCCCGACGCGAGCTCATCGGGCTCATGATCGGGCGCGAAGGCGCCGCGCTCGACGCGATCGAACGCGGTGCGCAGCACACTGCCGCCGGTGAGCGCGCCGACGAACCCGCGACGCTCACTGCGACGGGCCTCGGGCGTCACGGCCGCATCCTGCCGTATGACCTCACGGTTCAGCCCGGCGAGATCGTCGGGCTCGCGGGCCTGCTCGGCTCGGGCCGCACCGAAGCCGTACGGCTCCTGTGCGGGGCCGACAAGCCCGAGGAGGGCGAGCTGCGTCTCGACGGTGAGCAGGTGCGCATCAGCGACCCGCTGGGCGGCCTGCGCCACGGCATCGCGTTCTCGTCCGAGGACCGCAAGCTCGAAGGGATCGTCGGCGACCTCACGGTGCGCGAGAACATCGCGCTCGCGATCCAGACCGTCCGCGGCATGTGGCGCCCGGTCCCGCGCAAGGAGCTCGACGAGCTCGTCGCGAAGTACATCAGCGCGCTCGACATCCGCCCCGCGAACCCCAACCAGCTGGTGAAGAACCTCTCCGGCGGCAACCAGCAGAAGGTCCTGCTCGCCCGCTGGCTCGCGACCGCCCCCCGCCTGCTCATCCTTGACGAGCCGACGCGCGGGATCGACATCGGCGCGAAGACTGACATCCAGAAGCTCGTCGCACAGCTGGCGGCCGACGGCATGTCCGTCATCTTCATCTCCTCGGAGTTCGACGAGGTGCTTCGCGTCAGCCACCGCATCGACGTCCTGCGCGACCGTCACATCGTCGACACGCTCGTCAACGGGCCCGGCGTCACCCACGACACGATCCTCGAAGCCATCGCCACGAAGGAGGTGGCATGAGATGACCGGTCCCACCGTCCAGCTCGGCCGTGCCACGAACGCTCCCGCCCCGACCGGGCCTGCCGCGTCGCCGCACAGCCCGAGCCTCGTGCGCCGGGTCACGCGGCACCAGCTGTTCTGGCCCGTCGTCGCGCTCGTCGCGCTCATCGCCTTGTGCGGGATCAAGAATCCCGCCTTCCTCTCGGTCGAGCTGCGCGACGGCAACCTCTTCGGCCAGCTCATCGACATCGCCCGCATCTCGGCGACGCCGCTCCTGCTCGCCCTCGGGATGGCGCTCGTCATCGCGACGGGCGGGATCGACCTGTCGGTCGGCGCGATCATGGCGATCTCGCTTGCCGTGTCGCTGTCGTACATCGACAGCTCGTCGAACCCCGAGGCCGTGAGCACGGCCGCGGTCGCGCTCCTGCTCGGCCTTGCGGTCGCGCTCCTCGCCGGTGTGTTCAACGGCTTCATGGTCGCCTCGCTCGGCATCCAACCCTTTATCGCGACGATGATCCTCATGGTCGCTGGCCGCGGTGTCGCGATGCTCATCACGCAGGGTCAGATCACGACCGTGAAGAGCGCACCGTTCAAGTTCCTCGGCTCGGGTTCGGTTCTCGGCATCCCGACGCCGATCATCATCGCGCTGCTCATGTTCGTGCTCGTCGCGATCCTCGTGCGCCGCACGGCGCTCGGCATGCTCCTCGAGTCGATCGGCATCAACCGCGAGGCCTCGCGGCTCGCGGGCGTGCAGTCGCGCACGATCACCTGGCTCGTCTACATCGTGTGCGCCCTGCTCGCAGGTCTCGCGGGCATCGTCTACGGCGCCCCGACGATGGCCGCGGACGCCAACAACATCGGCCTCATGAAAGAGATGGACGCGATCATGTGCGTCGTCCTCGGGGGCACCGCGCTCTCGGGCGGCAAGTTCTACCTCTCGGGCACCGTCGTGGGCGCGCTCATCCTCTCGACCATCGAGCGGGCGGTCGTGATCTTCCACATCCCGTCGCAGATCACGCCGCTGTTCAAGGCCCTCGTCATCATCATCGTCTGCGTCGCTCAGTCCCCGCGCCTGCGCGAGATCCTGCGTGACCGCGCGGCGAGACTGCGGCCCCGAGCCCTTCCGGAGGTGGCGTGATGACCACGACCCTGCAGACCCAGGGCGCTGCCCCCAAGCCGAAGCCCACGGCCCCTGCCCTTGCTCGGACCCGGGCGCTCCGGCGGTTCCTCGCGCCCGAGTACCTGCCGATCGCCGGCACGATCCTCACGCTCGTCATCATGCTCGTCGTCGGCGAGATGCGGTACGGCGGCAAGCGCGGCTTCATCACGCCGACCCTCTTCTCCAACCTGCTCCAGGACAACGCCTACCTGCTGGTCCTCGCGGTGGGCATGACCTTCGTCATCATCACGGGCGGGATCGACCTGTCGGTCGGTGCGGTTGTCGCGCTCGTCGGCCTCGTCATCGCGACGCTCCTGCCGCTCGGCTTGCCGCTCCCGGTCGTGCTCGTCGTCGGCGTGCTCACGGGAACGGCGTTCGGTGTGCTCATCGGCGTGCTCGTCGAGTTCTTCGACATCCAGCCGTTCATCGCGTCGCTCGCTGCGATGTTCCTTGCGCGCGGCCTGTGCAACGTCGTCTCGACGAAGTCGCTCGCGATCAAGGACGAGGGCTTCGGCGAGCTGGCGGCGTGGAGCCTGAAGTTTGGCGAGGGGCGTGGCATCTGGAAGATCAACCTCTCGATGATCGTCGCGGTGCTGATCCTCGTGCTCGCGTACGTGGTGCTCCACCACACGCGCTTCGGCCGGACGGTCTACGGGGTCGGCGTGGGCGACGACGGCAGCGCGGTCCAGCTCATGGGTCTCAAGGCGGGCCGCACCCGCCTGTGGGTGTATGTCATCTCGGGCACGTGCGCGGGCATCGCGGGAATCCTCTTTGCGTTCTACACGAAGTCGGGGTTCAACCTCACGGGCATCGGCATGGAGCTCGACGCGATTGCGGCGGTCGTCATCGGTGGCACGTTGCTCGCGGGCGGCGGCGGTTTCGTGCTCGGCACGGGCGTCGGGGTCCTCGTCTACGGGCTCATCCAGGTGCTCATCGCGCGGGAGGGTCTCGACTCGTGGTGGACGAAGGTGTTCATCGGCGTCGTCCTGCTCGTCTTCGTCATCCTGCAGCGCGTGATCGCGGTGCGGCGGCGCGCCTAGCGTCGCGGCCGCAGGCGTCGGTGACGGGTCCCGCAGGTCTGTCGTCGGTCGTGCGCGCGGGCTCCTGTCCCGGTCGGGGACCGGAGCCCGCGCGCGTCGTGGACGAGACGCCCGCCCGCGGGCGCGTGGGTGCGTCGCGACGTACGCTTCCGTGAGCACCGGAGGAAGGACGCACGATGACGACGCACGACCCCGCGCACGCGAACCCGCCCGAGGAGCCGACGGCCGACGCCGTGGCTGAGGAGACCGCCGCGTCGGCGGGCGGAGCGGCGGTGGCCAGCACCGCGTCCCGCGAGGGATCCGCTCACGCGCAGGGCTCCGGTCGCAAGGGCCCGGCCCTGTGGATCGCCGCGGGCGCGGCCGTCGTCGTCGTCGCCGCGACGGTCGGCGCGATCGTCCTCAACCAACCCGACGAGCCTGTCGCAGCCCCGACGACGCCGCCCGCCGTGACGATCACGAACCCGCTGCCGACCCCGGTCGGCACACCTGCCGAGCGCGCGACGAAGAGGCCCCTCGAGAAGGCGTTCCCCGACGCCGTCCTCCAGTGGACCGTCGCGACGCAGGAGCGCACCAAGGTCGCGAAGAAGCCCCTCGAGTCCTACCGGCTCACGTACACCGACGGCGCGGGCGGCACCGTCACGGTCGACGTCGTCCAGGCACGCACGGTCGAGGCCGCGGTCAAGGCGTCCAAGCAGGCCGCGGCCGACGAGGCGCCCCTGAGCGCCGGCTCGACGGTCGCTGAGCTCCCCGTCCTCGTGGGCACGACCGAGGTCGGCAAGGCGTCGATCGCGACGGGCGGCGAGGTCGGCCTTGCGTACTGGACCAACGGAACGACGTCGTTCCGCGCGACGGGGCCGGGTGCGGCGATCCAGAACTTCTTCCTCGCGTTCCCGTTGTGAGTCCCGGACCTCGCCCACGCCCAGTTCATTGCGTGTGCGCACCCGTCGGGGGTGCGTGGACGCAATCAGCTGGCCGCCCGTCGGGCGGATGCGCACAGAACCGCCGCCGACGCCCGCTCAGGCCGGGATGATGACCGTGAGCGACGTGAGGAGCACGAGCGCCGCGACGGTCGCGACGACGGGAACCGTCGACCGCTTGGGCCCAGCGAGGTAGAGCCCGCACACGCCGCCGAGCACGGGGACGACGACGCCGAGGATGATCCCGCCGACGACCGCGGCGAACGGCGGGCGGCCGATGACGACGCCGAGTGCGAACCCGACGAGCCCCGCGCTCCCGACGGACGCGACGGCCATCCAGGTGATCCCGTGCTGCGCGGGCGGACGCTCGCCCTCGGGCCTCGTGGGCTGCAGGAGCGGGACGAGCTTGCGCGAGACCGGGCGCGGGCGTGTGCGGCGGTCGCCCGCGAACCACGTCGCGGCCACCGCGATCATGAGGACGGACGACGCCAGCAGGACGATCGTCGTGACGATCTCGACGGCAGAGTTCACGCCACCATCGTCCCCCACCCCGGGTGCTCCCCGGTTCGCGTCGGGCCCCTGCCGCGGCTCACGGCCGCGCAGCGAACCTCTCGAGCAGCTCGGAGTGGCCTGAGACGACGAGCAGGTCGTTCGCCGAGATCCGGGTCTGCGGCGTCGCGTAGATGAACTCCTGGCCCGGGGGCTTGACCCCGATGACGGTGACGCCATAGCGCGTGCGCACCTTCGACTGCTCGACCGTGAAGCCCTGCATCTCCTTCGGCGGACGCATCTTGACGATCGTGAAGCCGTCCTCGACCTCGATGTAGTCCATGAGCTTGCCCGAGACGAGGTGGGCGACGCGATTGCCCGCGTCGGCCTCGGGGAACACGACGTGGTGTGCGCCGATGCGCTGGAGGATGCGGCCGTGCTCGGCGGAGACGGCCTTGGCCCAGATCTGGGGCGTGCCCATGTCGACGAGGTTGCCCGTGATGAGCACGGACGCCTCGAGGGAGGAGCCCACACCGACGACGGCCACGGGGAAGTCGCGTGCACCGAGCTGCTCGAGCGCTTCGGGGTTGGTGGCGTCGGCCTCGACGAGGGGGATCCGACCGGACCACTGCTGCGCGAGCAGCGCGTTGCGCTCGACCGCGAGCACGTCCTGGCCCAGCCGGTCGAGCGTTGCGGCGAGCGCAGACCCGAAGCGGCCGAGGCCGATGACGAGCACGCCTTCGCCAGCGTCGGAGCGCTTGGAGGTCGTTGCGGAGCGGTTCGCGTGCGACTGCGTATATCGGTCAGCCAATGATCGGCCTTTCTTCGGGGAGCCGGATGACGCGGCTCCGGTCGCGCAGCGCGAGAGCTGCGGCGAGGGTCATCGTTCCGGTTCGCCCGATGAACATCAAGGCGATGAGGACGAGCTTGCCGGCGTCGGGCATGAGCGGTGTGACGCCTGTGGTGAGCCCGACGGTTGCGAAGGCCGAGATGGCTTCGAAGAGGATGACGTCGAGGGTCCAGCCGGTGATCTCGAGCAGGGCGAGGCAGGCAGCGAGGATCGTGGTGGCGCCGACAAAGACGACGGCGACCGAGAGGCGCAGCGTGTCGCGCGGGATGCGACGTCCGAAGGCCTCGACGTCGCGGTCGCCGCGGGCTTCGGAGATGATCGCGAGGAGCATGACGGCGAGCGTCGTCACCTTGATGCCGCCCGCGGTCGATGCGGAGCCGCCGCCGACGAACATGAGGGCGTCGGTGACGAGCCAGCTGGACTCGTGCATAGCGCCGACGTCGACGGTGGTGAACCCGCCCGAGCGCGGCATGACGCCTGCCAGGAGCGAGGCGAGGAGCTTCTCGGACCAGTCGAGCGGCCCGAGGGTTTCGTGGTTGCGCCACTCGAGCGCTCCGAAGGCGATGGTGGCGATCCCGACGAGGGCGACGGACATCGTCACGGTGAGCTTGGCGTGCAGGTTCCAGCGGCTGAAGCGACGCCCCTGCCTCGCGACGTTGAGGATGACCGGGAATCCGAGGGAGCCGATGAACACGCCGAGGATGATGGGGGTGAGGAGCGCCCAGTCGCCGACGTGGGGCGTGAGGCCCTCGGCCGTCGGGATGAAGCCTGCGTTGTTGAAGGCGGAGACCGCGTAGAAGACCGAGTGCCACAGGGCTTCGCCGGCCGACTCGTGGAGCAGGAGGAAGCGGGGCAGGAGGAGGGTCGCGATGGCGGCTTCGAGCGTGAGTGACGTGATGACGACGACGCGAATGAGCGAGCCGACCTCGCCGAGGCGGGTCGTCTTGGTCTCCGAGGCGGTGAGGAGCTTCTGCGTGAGGCCGATGCGACGGGAGACGGCGGCGCCGAGGATCGAGGCGAGCGTCATGACGCCGAGGCCACCGACCTGCATGGCGAGCAGGATGACGCCTTGGCCGAAGCCTGACCAGTAGGTTCCGGTCGGGACGACGGTGAGACCGGTGACGCACACGGCTGAGGTTGCGGTGAAGAACGCGTCGATGAACGGGGCGTGGCGCCCGGAGGCGGTGGCGGCGGGAAGGCTGAGGAGGCCCGTGAAGACGAGGATGACGCCGCCGAACGAGATGATGGCGAGGCGTGCGGGGGAGTGCCGGGCGAGCCTGTCGACGAGCTCGCGGCCTGCCCAGGCCACGGCCTTGAGCTTCTGCCCCACGTCCACGCCGTCTCCGTCCGCGCTCCGATCTGCGGTCCGACGGGACCGCACTGGTCAACGATGCCACCTGCTGAGGTCTCGTGCGCGCAGGCGTGCGGGCGGACGCGCGATGTCGCGGCGTTCTCGGCGTGCGCAGCGTGGACAGCCGGACGCACAAGTGTGACGCACGTTACGGTGGCGACATGTGCGTCGACGTCTTCGTGGCCTGGTCCCCCCAGCTCCTGGGCTACGACTTTGGCCTGGGGCATCCCCTCTCGCCCGTGCGGCTGCGCCTGACGATCGAGCTGGCACGCGCCGTCGGTGTGCTCGAGGGTGAAGGCGTCGACGTCGTCGAGCCCGAGCCGGCCCCTGACGACCTTCTCGCGCTCGTCCACGAGCCCGACTACCTCGCGGCCGTGCGGGCCGCGTCGGACCACGGGGTGAGCAATGTGGCGCGCGGGCTCGGCACGGAGGACGACCCGATCTTCCCGCGTATGTACGAGGCGGCGGCGCGGGTCGTGGGCGGGACTGTCGAGGCGACGCGCGCGGTGGTGAGCGGCCGGGCCCGTCACGGCGTCAACGTCTCGGGCGGCATGCATCATGCGATGCCGGGCGGTGCGTCGGGCTTCTGCGTGTTCAACGACGCAGCGGTCGCGATTCAGGATGCGCTCGACGCGGGCGTCGAGCGCATCGCGTACGTCGACCTTGACGCGCACCACGGTGACGGGGTCGAGCGGGCGTTCTGGGATGACCCGCGGGTGCTCACGGTCTCGGTTCACCAGTCGCCCGCGACGCTCTTTCCCGGGACGGGCTATCCGACGGATGTCGGTGGTCTCCGTGCCGAGGGGACGGCTGTCAATGTGGCCCTCCCGCCGCGCACGGACGGCGCGGGCTGGCTCCGGGCGATCGAGGCGACCGTGCTGCCGGTCGTGAGGAGCTTCGCACCGGATCTGCTCGTCACGCAGCACGGCTGTGATTCCCACGGCCGTGACCCGCTCTCGGAGCTGCGCGTCGGCATCAAGGCGCAGCGTCATGCCGCGGAGTGGATGCACGAGCTCGCGCACGAGGTGTGCGGGGGCCGCTGGGTCGCGGTCGGTGGGGGTGGGTACGCGATCGTCGGTGTCGTGCCGGTCGCGTGGACGAACCTCCTCGGCGTCGTCTCTCACCGGCCTGTGGCGCCCGAGGTCCCGGTTCCGGCGTCGTGGCGTGAGCGCATCTATGAGGAGTTTCTCGTGGAGGCACCCTCGCGCATGGGAGGGGACGACGTCGCCGACCTGGCCGACGGTCCGGACCATCGGACATGGGGGAATGGCTACGATCCGAGCGATCCTGTGGATCGCGCGGTCCGTGCCACGCGGGCTGCGGTCTTCCCTTATTTCGGCCTGTTGTCCGACGACACCTGACCTTGCCGTGTGACTGCTGTGCCGCCTGCGCATGATGGTGCAGGTGAGACGGGCTACCGCGCGGCTGCGCAAAGCCCTAGAGTGAGTCGCTGTATGGCCGCTGGGTGCGGCCAGCACTCGTCTCAGGAGGGGCCAGATGACCGACGCCGCAGCGCGGCCTGCCTTCCTCACCGTCGCCGAGGTCGCCGACGCCATGCGGGTCTCCCGTATGACCGTGTATCGCCTCGTTCATGCCGGTGAGCTGCCTGCCATCCGTGTGGGCAAGTCCTTCCGGGTGCCGGCGTCGGCGCTCGAGCAGTATCTGGCCGAGGCCACGCTCGAGCACGACCGCCTCACGTCCTGACCTGCATGACCATGCGTGGTTGGTGAGGGAGCGGTCCTGTGTCGCGGGCATCCCCGCGGGCGAGGTAAGATCGACAAGGACTTTTTTCCAGCGTGGTGGCCGCTCGGTGTGCCGCGCGTGCACATCCATCGAGACACTGCGAGGGACCCATGGGCTCCGTGATCAAGAAGCGCCGCAAGCGTATGGCGAAGAAGAAGCACCGTAAGCTGCTTCGCAAGACGCGCCACCAGCGTCGTAACAAGAAGTGACATCGCGCCTCACCGCGTGAGAGAAGGCCCCCGCCCGTCAGGGCGGGGGCCTTCGTCGTCCCAGGCTGCGGGCAGGCACGCGGGACCAGACCTGCCGCGCGGAGTCGCCCTGCGGCGGACTCCGGTGGCGGGAGCCCGGTCAGCGGCTCCGGAACGACCGGGTCGCCGAGCGTGCGATGAGCCCGAGCACCCACGCGGCCCCGGCCCACGAGGCGGTCTTGAGCGACCGCTTGGCGAGGCGGCGCTTACCGCGGAACTCCCGCATGGGCCAGCCACGCTCGCTCGCGAGGCGCCGCAGACGAGGCTCGGGGTTGATCGCGCACGGGTAGCCGACGCTCGAGAGCAGCGGGATGTCGTTGGCCGAGTCGCCGTAGGCGTACGACGCCTCAAGGTCGATGCCGCGCTTCTCGGCAAGGGCGCGCACGCCGTCGGCCTTGGACTCGCGGTGCATGAGCTCGCCGACGAGCCGACCCGTGTAGACGCCGTCGACGTGCTCGGCGACCGAGCCGAGCGCTCCCGAGGCGCCGAGGCGCTGGGCGATGAGCGCGCCGACCTCGATCGGCGCGGCGGTGACGAGCCACACCTCGTGCCCGGCTGCGAGGTGCGCGTCGAGGATCCGGCGCGTGCCGGGGAAGATCCGCGAGACGAGCGCCTGGTCGTACACCTCTTCGCCGATCGCCGTCACCTCGGCAACCGAGTGGCCCTTGATGATGAGGAGCGCGCGGTCCCGCACCGAGCCGATGTGCTCGTTGTCCTCGCCGAGGATGACATAGCGCATCTGCTGGATCGCGGCGAAGACGAGGTCGCGTACGCGGAAGAACTCACGCTTGTACAGCCCGATGGCGAGGTGGAAGGACGACGCGCCACGAATGATGGTGTTGTCGACGTCGAAGAATGCTGCGGTGACGGTCCCGGGGGCGGGAGAGTCGGGCATGATGATGCCCTCCGGCGCCTGACCAGGGACCGGGGGCAAGGAGCCCGAGCTCGAAGGTTCGTTGCGCGCCATGTCGTCCACTCTAGTGACCGCTCCGTAGGGTTGGCTCATGCAGACCGAGGTCAGGGTTCGTCTCATCACTCGTTCGACGTGTTCGCTGTGCGACGTAGCACGCGAGACCGTGGCCGCCGTGTGCGCCGATGAAGGTGTGGCATGGGAGGAGCGCGACGTCGACTCGGACCCCGCGCTGCTCGCTGAGCACGGCGAGCACGTGCCGGTCGTTCTCGTGGACGGGGCGCAGGTGGGCTTCTGGCGGATCCCCGAGAAGCGGCTGCGTCTGTTCCTCCAGGGCCCGCGGTGAACGCTGGGCCGGCGGTGTCGGGGCGGTCTCTTCCGCCGCCCACGCTCGAACGCCTTCCCGTGTACGTGCGGGTGCTCGACGAGCTGGCGCGGCATGGCGAGACGACGGCGTCCTCGACGCGGGTCGCCGAGCTTGCGGGGGTTGCGCCCGCTCAGGTCCGCAAGGACCTGTCGCGGCTCGGCACGTACGGCACGCGGGGTGTCGGGTACGACGTGCGTGACCTGGCCGCGCACGTGCGCAACGCGCTGCACCTCTCGGACAAGCACAGGGTTGTCGTCGTGGGTGCGGGGCACCTGGGGCAGGCGGTCGCGCGGTACGGGGGCCTGCGGGCGCGCGGGTTCGAGGTGGTGGCTCTCACCGACGTGGACCCGGTGATCGTCGGGCGCAGCGTGGATGGCGTGCTCGTGCGTCACGAACGCGATCTCACCGAGGTGGTGGCGTCGACGCACGCGACGATGGCGGTGCTCGCGGTTCCGACGGGCGCTGCGCAGGCGGCGCTCGACGCGCTCGCGGTCGCGGGGGTTGCGTCGGTCCTCAGCTTCGTCCCGGGGCGGTTCGACGTTCCCGACGGGATGGCGCTGCGCGTCGTCGATGTGGCCGCCGAGCTCCAGATCCTCTCGTTCTACGCGTCGAGCAGGGGGGTGACGACGCGGTCGTGACCCGGCGGCGGGCCGGGTCCGGTCCGGTCTCGACCGGCGGACGGGGGGTGGGCCCGGCGGGCTCGGCCGGGCTATCGTGTCCGACATGTTCGCGACGACCAGCTGGTGGCACCGCCTCTAGGCGGTGTGTTCGCGACCTCTCACGACCACGGACCGCCCATGACGGGTGGTCCGTTCTGTCTTTCCGGGCTCCTCGTCGGACCCCAGGAGACCCCCCATGACCAGCCCCCACGAGTCGACGTCGGCTCTGTTCGCCGGACTGCGCCCACCCTTCGCCCTCATCTCCCGCGATGGCGGTGACGTCGAGGTGCTGCGCGGCGACGCGGTCGATGTCAGCCTGCTCGACGACATTCCCCTGCACGACGCGGCCGGGCGCGCCCAGGAGGTGCTCGCGCTCGTTCCGTTCCGGCAGGTGCGCGAGCTCGGCTTCGATGCGGTCGACGACGGCGCGCCGCTGCGCTGCCTCGTCGTTCGCGAGCGCGCGCTCGTCGCGCGCGGCGCGGCGCTCGATGCGCTCCCGGCCGAGCCTGTCGCCGTGGCCGACGAGGGGTTCGACGTGGATGACGACGCGTATGCGGCGATCGTCCAGCGCGTCATCGACGACGAGATCGGGCGCGGCGCCGGGTCGAGCTTCGTCGTGCGCCGTGACCGGCACGGCCGCGCCCCGGAGGACCCGACGACGGCCGCGCTCACGTGGTTCCGCAGCCTGCTCGCGACCGAGCAGGGCGCCTACTGGACGTTCGCGATCGTCACGGACGATCACGTGGCGGTCGGAGCGACGCCCGAGGTCCACGTGTCCGTCACGTCGGGCGAGGTGACGATGACGCCGATCTCGGGGACGCTCCGCCATGGTGAGGCGCCGCCGACGCGTGAAGACCTGCTCGAGTTCCTTGCGTCGACCAAGGAGACCGAGGAGCTCTTCATGGTCGTCGACGAGGAGCTCAAGATGATGAGCGCCGTGTGCCCGGACGGCGGGAGGGTCTCGGGGCCGCACCTGCGGACGATGTCGCGGCTCACGCACACCGAGTACGTCCTCGCAGGCCAGACGCAGCGGGACCCCCGTGACGTGCTGCGCGCGACGATGTTCGCGCCGACCGTGACGGGCTCGCCCATGCGTTCCGCGTGCACGGTGCTCACGCGACACGAGGGGCGTGGACGGGGCTACTACGCGGGGGTTGCCGCCCTGTTCACGCCGCGTGCGGGACAGGCTGCGCATGATCTCGATGCGCCGATCCTCATCCGCACGGCGTACCTCGCGGGCGGCCGCCTCACTGTCCCGGTGGGCGCGACGATCGTGCGCCATTCGGATCCGGTGGCCGAGACCGCTGAGACGGTCGCGAAGGCCTCCGGTGTCCTCGGAGCTCTCGGCGTCGTGCCCCGGCCCGTGCGCGCACCGTCCCCGGTCGGGGCGCACACGGACCCCGGCGTGCTCACTGCGCTCGCGGCCCGCAACGACCGCCTCGCGTCGTTCTGGCTCGATGATCAGGGCGCGCCCGGGGACGTCGGCTCCGTGGAGCTTTCGGCGGTCGAGGGCCAGGCGGGCAGGACTGCCCTCGGGGCCGTGTCAGGCCGGCCCGTGCGCGCGGTCGTCGTCGACGCCGAGGACGCCTTCACGACGATGCTCGCCCACCAGCTCCGTCACCTCGGCATCGACGCGACCGTCGCCCCGTGGGACGCCGTGACGGACGAGACGCTCGAGGCGGCCGACCTCGTCGTCGCGGGGCCCGGCCCGGGCGATCCGCGAGACCGGTCGCCGCGCCTCGACCGCCTCGCGAGCATCGTCGACACGCGCCTCGTCCAGGGGCGTCCTCTTCTCGCGGTGTGCTTGAGCCATCAGGTCGTCGCGCACCGTCTCGGCCTGCCCCTGCGGCCCCTGCCTACACCGCGCCAGGGGTATCCGCTCGAGGTCGAGCTCGACGGCGAGCGCGCTCTCGTCGGCTTCTACAACACGTTTGCGGCCTACACCCGGCAGGGAACGACGTCGGTCGCGACAGACGTGGGCGACGTGCGGGTGGTGGCAGGGGAGGCGGGTGAGGTGCACGCGCTGCTCGGGGAGAGCTTCGCGAGCGTTCAGGGGCACCTGGAGTCCGTGCTGTCGCGGGACGGCCTGCGTGTGCTCACGCGTCTGCTCACGCACGTGCTGCGCTCGCCCGTCCGGGCCGCGTACGGAGCGTAGACGCCCGACGGGCCTCCCCTCCCGCATGGGGAGAGGAGGCCCGTCGAGGGGCGGTGAGGTCAGCCGTCAGCCGACGAACGACCTCGCGTGCTTGCCGCGCTTGATGTGGTCCCGCTCCTTGTGGTGCTTCTTGCCCTTGGGCGGCTTCGTCGGCGACGAAGCGCTCGGCAGTGTGAGCACCTCTGCGCGCTTGCCCTCGTCACCGTGCAGGTGGATGACGAGCGCGGTGGCGCCCTGTGCCGCGGACGAGCCGAGCGTGTAGCCGATCGTGCCCCGTGCATCGACATAGAGCGGCGAGCCGATGACGATGTCCGGGTCGGCGACGTCGAAGCTGAGGGCTCCTGACGTGTCGACGTCTTCGTTCGTGTAGGCAGAGAACATGCCGACCTGGTAGGTGACGGGGAACGACGTGGCCGCGCTCGTCATTCCGATCGCAGCCGGGTCCACCGGGATGAGCAGGACGTTCGTGTCGAACACATTGGTGTCGACGTCCCCGCTGGCGAAGTTCGCTGGGACGATCGAGACGAGTGCGCCCGTGCTCAGATCGACGAGGAGTGCTTCAAGCAGGTCGGTTCCCGAGATGTTCTGCACGAACACCTCGTAGTCGGCCCGCCCGTCGCCGTCGACGTCCATGTCGACGTAGGGGATCGTCGTGTTGCCGATCGTCGCCCAGTCGCCCCACGTCGCGATGCCGAACCACATGAGACCGTCCGCGTAGCCGCCCTCGCCGGCGACGGAACCGGCGCCCACGTAGCGCAGGTCACCGGCCCGCTCCGAGGCGATCGACACGCACTGGGTCGTCACGTCTGCCGAGCAGCGCGGGAGGCGCGCGGACGTCTCACCGAGCGTGAGGACAGACGCGTACGACGTATAGGCGCTCGAACCCGAGCCCTGTTCGACGCCCTTGCCGCGCAGCTCGATCGCGGGACTGGACGTGCGGTGCTTCGAGATGGACGCCTTCGTCTGCGACGTCGGCTTGGCCGCGCCGTAGACGGGGACCCGCAGCTCGTGGTCGCGTGCCGTGAGCACGAGGCGCCCCGAGGCGTCAGCGAGGAACTGGCGTGCCTCGTCGGCGCCCGTGTACGGGTTGACCTGGGTTGCGGCCATCGTCGGGTCGATCGTGCGGCGCAGCGCGCTCGGCTTGACGACCATCGTCACCGTGACCTTCGCGGTTGAACCGGCGCGCACCTTCACGCGAGCAGGCGAGACGCGGTAGGAGACGCCGGGCTGCTCGGTTGCCGGGGAGTAGCTCACTCGGACGTGCTGCGTCGTGCGCCCCGTGTTCCGGACGGTCACGGTGCGACGCTCGGTGACGGTGCCGCGTGAGATCGGTGCGGCAACGACGCCGAACGACGCCGAGATGGCACCCGAGCCCGCCTCCGCATACGCGATGAGGTCGGTCGTCACGGCCGAGAGCGCGTCGACGCGACCTGCGCCGACACGCGCCGGACCGTAGGCGACTCCGTCGTCCGTGCGGACATCGTGCGTGGCCGTGTTCATGATGGCGGCCTTGACCCGCTCGACGTCCCACGACGGATGCGTCGCGCGCACGAGCGCGGCGATTCCGGCGACGTGGGGTGCGGACATCGACGTGCCGTTGTTCGTCGCTGCCCCCGTGCCTGTTCCGACGGCGACCGAGCTGATCGTGTCGCCGGGTGCAGCGACGTCAGGCTTGACGACGCCGATCGACCCGTGGACGCCACGGGAAGAGAAGCTGCTCACGGTGTCACCGACCTCGTCGGTGATGTCCTTGATCGAGCCGGCGAGCGCACCGTCGAAGGTCACGCGCAGCGTTCCGGCGGCGGCGGCCGCGGCCAGTCGTGCCGTCTGCGTGGCCGGGAGCTGGATGATCGGGATGTCGTCGTTCCCGGAGATCCCGGCGGCGAACACATCAAGGTCCGAGGTGAAGATCGCACCGATCGCACCGGCGGCGGTGACGTTGTTGGCGCGGGCGGCAGAGCCGCAGCGTCGGGTCGCGTCGTTGTCGTCCCACGTGAGCCACGCGACGCGTCCGGAGACCCGGGCGGCCTCGGCTGCGCTCAGTGCGGCGCAGCCGTCCGAGTTCGATCCGTCGATCGTCGCGACGTCGCCTGTCACCGGGGCGGCGGACCAGTCGTAGGAGATCGAGAACTGGCCGGGGAGGATGCCTGCGAGGTCCGCGGGAGCCTCGACCTTGAGACCGTCGCGCAGCTGGTAGGGGTCGACCGAGCTCGCGACCGCGAGTCCGCGCACGGCGTTGCCGGGCGAGCCGCCGGTGTCGGTGAGGTCGCCGTTGTTGCCTGCGGACAGCACGGGCAGGACGCCGTGGGTCGCGAGCTTGTCGATGACGAGGTTCTCGGGGTCGTCGGCGACGCCGTAGTCGGAGCCGAGCGAGAGGTTGACGACGTCGAGCTTGTCGCTGAGGTCACCGTCGCCGTTGGGGTCGAGCGCGCGGTCGAGCGCCGCGATGACTTCGTTCGTCGAGCCCGTGCAGCCGAAGACCTTGAGTGCGTACAGGCTCGCGTGGGGTGCGACGCCCGGGCCGACCCGCATGTCGAGCAGGCCCTCAGCGGTGAGGGTTCCGTAGTCGCCCGTGAACGTCGACCCGTCGGCGAGGACGCCGAATCCCGCCGCGCTTCCAGCGACGTGCGAGCCGTGCCCCTGGCAGTCGAGCGGGTTGGGGTCCGGGTGGGGGACGGGCTGGTAGTCGTCGGCGTCGGGGTCAGCGTTGTAGTTGTTGCCGACGAAGTCGTAGCCGCCGATGACCTTGGCGGTGGGGGTCCACGCGTCTGCTGAGGCTGCGAGCGCGGTGTCGTAGGCCGCGACGGTGCCTGGGCCGCCGAACCCGGCGTGCGTGTAGTCGATCCCGGTGTCGATGACGCCGATCGTCACGCCTTCGCCGGTTTCTCCGAGGTTCTGCCAGGTCGCAAGGGCGCGTGTGAAGGCGTCGGCTCCGGCGTTGGCGGGCTTCTTCGGGATGATCGGCATGATCGCGACGACGTCGGCGCGGTCAGCGAGCTTGACGAGGGTGTCGGCGTCGGCACGCAGCGCGACGCCGGGGACGGCGTTGGAGACCTCGTAGAGGGCGGTGGCGCGCTTGTCGGTGCGGCGGGCCTCGGAGAGGACTGAGTCGGCCGTGCGTCCGACGGCGGCGCGGCGGTCCTTGACTGCCTTGCGCTTGGCGGCCGTTCCCGAGGCGCTGGCTGCGGCGTCGGCCGCGCCGCTCCCTGCGAGCTGGACGAAGACGGAGCGGGTCCCTGAGAGCGTCCCGAGTCCTCCGAGGAGCTTGGTGTTCTTCGCGAGGGTGCGTGGTGGTGCGGTGGGGGCGGGTTGTGCGGTGCCCCCGGGGTCGTCAGCCGCGGCGGCGGTCCCGGCGGCACCGACGGTGCCGAGGGCGAGCGCTGCGGTGACGGAGGTGACGAGCCAGGCGCCTGGGCGCCGTGAGGTTCGAGCAGACATGCGGTCCTCCCGGTTGGTTCACGAGACGCCGGGCGCGCGGGTGCGCGCTCGAAGACGCCCGACGCAGCCACGTCGGGTGCCTGGGCGCACGTCGTCGGGCGCCCAGTCCCGTGACGAGCCTGCTCCTGTGGGAGCGTGGCCGCAATCGGAGAGGGGGTGGAGCGAGGGGTGAAGTGCTTCCGGACGTGCGACAGCCCCCTGCGTCCGGGGACGCAGGGGGCTGTCGGGGCGTGCGGGTGCGGTCAGGCTTGCTTGATCGCCGAGACGTCGAGCGCGATGGCGACCTTGTCGGAGACGAGGACGCCGCCGGCCTCGAGCGCCGCGTTCCACGTGATGCCCCACTCCTTGCGGGAGATGGTCGTCGTGGCCTCGAACGCTGCGCGGGGGTTGCCGAAGGGGTCGGTCGCCGAGCCCGTGTACTCGAGGTCCAGGGTGACGGGCTTGGTGACGCCCGCGATCGTGAGGTCGCCGACGACCGTGAAGTCGTCGCCGTCAGCGGTGACGGAGGTCGAGGCGAACGTCCACGTCGGGTTGGTCTCGGTCGCGAAGAAGTCGGCCGACTGGAGGTGGCCGTCGCGGCCTGCGTCGCCCGTGGCGATGCCCGTGGCGTCGAGCGTCGCGGTGACCGAGGAGGTCTCGATGGTCTCGCCGACGGTGATCGTGGCCTCGGTGACGGGGACGGTTCCGCGGACCTTGGAGATGCCTGCGTGACGGACGGTGAAGCCGGCCTGGGTGTGCGTGGGGTCGGCGACGTAGGTCCCGGCGACGAGGTTCGTGGGCAGAGCAGTCATGGTGTGGTCCTCACTGTGGCGGTCTGCGGTGGTCGTAGTCGATCCACCCGCATCGATTGTCGGTTCAAGTGAATGTTCAATGAGATTAGCCCGTGCGGCCGCGGTCCGCAACACTAGAGGTCGAAATCCCTACAGATAGACGCGGAGGCTTCATGTCGGAGGCACCCGAGCGATGGCTCGACGACACCGAACAAGCCACGTGGCGGGCGTATCTCGAGGGCTCGACCCGACTCGCCGAAGCGCTCAGCCGCCAGCTCGAGACTCAGTGGGGCCTCACGCTCGGTGAGTACGCGGTCCTCGTCCGTCTCAGTGAAGCCCCTGAGGGCACGATGCGCATGTCCGAGCTCGCCGACGCGCTCGCCCACTCCCGCAGCCGCACGACGCACACGGTCCGCCGCCTCGAGAGCCGCGGCCACGTCCGGCGCGTCGCGTGCCCGTCCGACGGCCGCGGCGTCAACTGCGAGCTCACCCCCGCGGGCCGCACCGCCCTGAGTGACGCGGCGCCCAGCCACGTCGCCGCCGTCCGCCATCACCTCATCGGGCTGCTCTCGCCCGCCGAGGCCGCCCAGCTCTCGACCATCATGGAGCGTGTCGCCCACGCGGCACGCTGACCCCGCACGACCGCACGACCGCACGACCGCACGCACCCGCATGACCGCGCGCCGGCGGGGCCGCACGGGAACCCCTGAGCGTCCCGAGCGTTGTCCGTAGGGGGACGTGGACGCGGCCCACATCACACCCCGACCGGGACCGAGGTCCCTCGAACTCTGGAAACATGGAGACATGGCACTGACGACGGTCCACCTCATGCGTCACGGTGAGGTCCACAACCCTGACGGCATCCTCTACGGACGCCTTCCCGGCTACCACCTCTCCGAGCGAGGCCACGCGATGGCACGCACGGTCGCCGCTCACTTCGCAGGCGAACGCGTCGCGACGACCCCGGCTGACGTCGAGCCCGTCCGGTTCGACATCACGCACGTCATCGCCTCGCCCCTCCAGCGCGCACAAGAGACCGCGACGCCCATCGCGGCGGCGTTCGGCCTCGAGCTCGGCACGGACGAGCGCCTCATCGAGGCCGGCAACTACTTCGAGGGCAAGACCTTCGGCGTCGGCGACGGCTCCCTGCGCCGTCCACGCCACTGGCCCAAGCTGTGGAACCCCTGGCGCCCGTCGTGGGGTGAGCCCTACGTCGAGCAGGTCGCGCGCATGCGCGCAGCGATCGAGGACGCCCGGCGCCTCGCCGAGGGCCACGAGGCCGTGCTCGTCTCTCACCAGCTGCCCGTGTGGATCACCCGCTCCTCCTTCGAGGGCCACCGGTACTTCCACGACCCGCGCAAGCGCGAGTGCTCGCTCGCGTCGGTGACGTCGCTGCGCTTCGACGGCGACCGCTACGTCGGTCTCAGCTACACCGAGCCTGCAGCAGACCTGCTGCCGGGCGCGAACAAGGTCGCCGGGGCGTGAACCGGCGTCGCGCCTCGGGCATCTGGGCGGCCCTCGCCTCGGCGACGCTCGTCCTGGCCGCGTGCGCGTCGGGCGGCACGAGCGCGACCGAGGTCGCGAACCCCGGGTACGTCTCAGGCGACGGCTCCACCCGGCAGTGGTCGCCCGCCGAACGCTCCGAGGCCGTGACGCTCACCGGAACCGACTACGACGGCGAGCCCGTCGACACGAGCGAGTGGCGCGGTGAGGTCGTCGTCGTCAACACGTGGTTCGCCGCGTGCCCGCCGTGCCGCGTCGAGGCGCCCGACCTCGTCGCGATCGCGACCGAGCGCGCGGCCGAGGGCGTGCACCTCGTCGGGCTCAACCGCACGGACGACGCGGGAGCAGCCCAGGCCTTCGAGAAGAACTTCGAGGTGCCCTACCCCTCGATCGACGACCGCACGGGCACGGCGACCGCCGCGCTCCAGGGCGTCGCACCCATCGCGGCCACCCCGACAACCCTCGTGCTCGACCGGCAGGGCCGCGTCGCCGCCCGCATCCTCGGGCTGCTCGAGCGTTCGACCCTCGACGCGATGATCGACGACGTCCTCGCCGAGCAGGCGTGAGCGTGACCGCGGACCTCGTCCCGACCCTCCTCACCTCCCCGGGGACGACCGTCTTCTCCGGCGCGCTCCTCCTCGCACTCCCCATCGCGCTGCTGGCGGGTCTCGTGTCGTTCGCCTCGCCGTGCGTCCTGCCGCTCCTGCCGGGGTACCTCGGCTTCCTCGGCGGCATGGTCGGACAAGACGCCTCGCGCGTCGCGTCGCGCCGACGCCTCGTGCAGGGCGTCGTCCTGTTCATCGCCGGGTTCACGGTCGTCTTCGTCGCCTACGGTGCGCTCTTCGGAACCCTCGGGGCTGCGCTCGCGCAGCACCAGACGACGATCACGCGCTGGCTCGGCGTCGTCGTCATCGTCATGGGCCTCGCGTTCGTCGGAGCGTTCGCACCGCTGCAGCGCACGGTGCGCCTTCCCGTCGCCCCCACGGCAGGGCTCGGCGGAGCCCCCCTCCTCGGCATCGTGTTCGGCCTCGGCTGGACCCCGTGCATGGGCCCGACGCTCGTCGCGATCTCCGCGCTCTCCCTCGAGCAAGGCACCGCGGGGCGCGGCGCGATCCTCGCGGCCGCCTACTGCCTCGGCCTCGGCCTTCCGTTCCTCGGCATCGCGCTGGGCCTTGAATCGTCAAAGAAGATGGTGGAGCTCATGCGTGCGCACCGGGTCGCGATCTCCCGCGCTGGCGGAGTCATGCTCGTCCTCATCGGGATCGCGCTCGTCACCGGCCTGTGGTCGGGGTGGACACAGTCCCTCGCGGGCCTCGTCGGCGGATTCGAGACGGTCCTGTGAGCGGCTACAGCCCCGACGGCATCGACGACGCGTTCACGCAGGACGGCGGGCCGGCCGGACCAGGCACCGGCTCCGGGTCCGCGCGCGAGCTTCCCGCGCTCGGAGCCGTCGGCTGGCTGCGCTGGGGCTGGCGTCAGCTGACGAGCATGCGGGTCGCCCTGCTGCTGCTCATGCTGCTCGCGGTCGCCGCCGTCCCGGGCTCGACGCTCCCGCAGCGGCCGCAGGACCCGGCCAAGGTCGTCGAGTTCTTCGACGACAACCCGCGGATCTCGCCGTGGCTCGACAGGCTCCAGATGTTCGACGTCTTCGGCTCGGCCTGGTTCTCCGCGATCTACCTGCTCCTGTTCATCTCGCTCGTCGGCTGCATCGTGCCGCGCGCCCGGGCCCACGCGCACGCACTGCGCTCGCGGCCGCCGCGCACCCCGCGTCGCCTGGGGCGCTACCCCGCCCAGGGCACGCGCACGTACGCGTCCGCGTTCACCCCCGAGCAGGTGGCCGAGGCGGCCGCGGCTCAGCTGCGCGGGCGCAGCCTGCTGCCTCGCTTCCGCGTCGAGCGTGGCACCGAGAAGAGCCCGGGCGTCCGGGCCACCGAGGACGCGCCCGGCCCCGTGTACGTCGTCGCGGCCGAGCGCGGCTACTTGCGCGAGACCGGCAACATCGTCTTCCACCTGGCGCTCGTCGGGCTGCTCATCTCGGTGGGCCTCGGCCAGGCGTTCCAGTACCGCGGGCAGGCGATCGTCGTGCAGGGACGCGGGTTCGCGAACTCCGTGAGCGCGTACGACACCTTCACCAAGGGCCCGTGGTTCCGCGAGGAGAAGCTCCCGCCCTTCACCATGGTGCTCGACAACTTCTCGTCGTCCTTCACCACGGGCCCCGCGCCCGTCGCGAAGGACTTCACCGCGTTCGTCACGGTGACCGACCCGACGGGGGAGCACCCCGAGACGGTCAAGGTCAACCACCCGCTCGTCATCGAGGGTGCCAAGGTCTACCTCCAGGGCAACGGCTACGCTCCGCGCGTCACGGTGCGGGACGTCGCGGGCAACGTGACGTTCGCGGGCACGGTCCCGTTCATCCCCGAGGACCAGGTGTATACGTCGCGCGGCGTCATCAAGGTGCCGGACGTCGTCACGGGCGAGCAGATCGGCCTCGTCGGCTACCTCCTGCCGACCGCACAGCTCACTTCCCAGGGCATGCGCTCCCTGCACCCGGACCTGCTCAACCCGGTCGTCGTCCTCACCGCCTGGACGGGTGACCTGGGACTTGACGACGGCGTGCCGCAGAACGTCTACGAGCTCGAGACGGACGGCATGACGCAGGCGATGACGCCTGAGGGCCAGCCGGTCACGCTCATGCTCACGCCCGGCCAGACGGTCGACCTGCCGGACGGCCTCGGAACTCTCACGCTCGAGGACCTGCCCCGCTTCGTGGCGCTCGACCTGCGGCACGACCCCGCCCTCACGTGGATCGCGATCTTCGCGTTCTTGGCGATCGGTGGGCTCATGCTCTCGCTGTTCACACCGCGCAGGCGGGTGTGGGTGCGCGTGACGAGCGAGGACGGCGCTGACGGCGTCGCACGTACAGTGGTGGAGGTCGCCGGACTGGCGCGGACAGACGACGCGGGCCTGCAGCCCGAGGTCGACGCGCTCCTCACGCACCTCGATTCCCGTGATCCCGCGCCGGACGATCGTCCGGCACTTCCTGATGGAGGAGAACCCGATGACCGTCGGTGAGCTGAGCGACCTTCTTGTGTGGGGGACTGCGAGCGCATATGCGATCGCGTTCGTCGCCTTTGCGATCGATCTCTCGGGGCGCCTGGGCGTCGCTGCGGAGTCTCGTCAGCCCGCGGCGGTCGCCACGGGGGCGCGCGTGCCCGAGGCGTCCCGGCCGGCCGGCCCCGCGGTCTCGGAGGCGTCGGCGCGTCGCGCCGCGCAGGTGTCCTCGCCGTGGCGCGCGTGGAGCGTGTCGAAGCCGCTGGCCATCGCGATGTCGGTCGCGTGGATGGGTGTGGCCCTGCATCTGGCTGCGATCGTCATGCGCGGGATCGCGGCTGGCCGCGCTCCGTGGGCGAACCTCTACGAGTTCGTCCTCGTCGGTGCCTTCTTCGCGATGGCGGTCTTCCTCGTCGTGCAGAGGCGGTGGGAGATCCGGTTCCTCGGGACGATCGTCTCGGGCATCGTGACGCTGGCGGTCGTCATCGCGCTCAACGCGTTCCACGTCGAGGCCGCGGGAGTTCAGCCCGCGCTGCAGTCGTACTGGCTCGTCATCCACGTCGGCATCGCGGTCCTCGCGACGGGCATCTTCACGGTGGCGTTCGCGGCGTCCGTCACGCAGCTGCTGCGTGACTCGCGCGACGAGGGCTCGCCCGTCCTCGCGTCGCGTGCGTGGTCGTGGCTCGACCAGGTGCCGCGTGCGTCGCAGCTTGAGCTGCTGAGCTTCCGCATCAACGCAGTCGGCTTCGTCCTGTGGACGTTCACGCTCATCTCGGGCTCGGTGTGGGCCGAGGACGCGTGGGGTCGCTACTGGGGCTGGGACCCCAAGGAGGTCTGGACGTTCGTCATCTGGGTCGTGTACGCGGCCTACCTGCACGCGCGCACGACGCGTGGCTGGTCGGGCCGCCCGGCGGCGTGGTTCGTCGTCGTCGGTTACGCGTGCGTGCTGTTCAACTTCACGGGCGTCAACATTCTCTTCAGCGGCAAGCACGCGTACTCGGGCGTCTGAGCCCGGACGGAGCCACCGCGAACGACGGGGGCGGGGGGGGGGGGGGGCAACCCCCCCCCCCCCCGCCCCCGTCGTCATGCGTGGAGCGTCAGGCTCCGAGGTGGACGCCTTCGCTCGGCTGGACGACGACGACGCCCTGCCCGCCGAACGCGAGCTGGAACGTCTCGCCCGAGCCGCCGCGCAGGAGCGAGCCGAGACCGCCCGTGTCGACCTTGACGTTCATGTGCACGCCTGCCGTCCACAGGACGACGGCCTGCGGGTCGCCGAACGTCGGCGCCTCGGCGACGTTGAGCGCGACGGGCTCTCCCGCGGTGGTCACGGCGACGTAGCCGGTGCCCTGGCACACGACGTTCGAGAGGCCGCCGGCGGCCATGCCTGCGCCGGGGCGGATCATCTTGATGTCCCACTGGATCGAGTCAGAGATCGCGAGGACGGACGCGCCGTTGATCGAGATCATGTCGTTCTCGAGGTAGATCACCTGGACGTTGGCTGCGCTGTCCGCGAGGAAGAGCTGCCCGGTGCCCGTGCACTTCATGAGGTCGAGGCCCTCGCCCGTGACGGCGGCCTTGAGGAAGCGGGCCGCGCCCTGGCCCTTCTTCTCGAAGTGCACGTCGCCCTGGTAGGCGACCATCGCGCCGGAGCGCGACCACACGGGGCCGAACCCCATGTTGATCTTGAGCATCTTGCTGCCCTGCAGGCTGAACTGGTCCTGCGAGGTGTTCTCGGCGAACTCCTGGAACAAGGCACCGTAAAGCGTCATGCGAACCCCCTGGTCGTGTGGTCCCCGGGTGGGACCGATGCGGCCAACATAGCGACGTTGGTGCAGGTCCGCACGGTGGGACCCCGGCGGGCGCGCACGTGCCGCCGCTGCCCGGGGGCGTGTCGGGCAGCGGGTGGGGTCAGCGGACCTCGTCGTCCGTCGTGGGTGGCGTCGTGTCGTCCGGGTCGGAGCCGGCGGCGCGACGGCGACGCTCCTGCTCGAGGCGCCAGAGGAATTCGGGGTCGTCGTCGGGGGCGACGGGTCCAGTCCGCGGGGTGCCAGGCCGCGCTGGGCCAGGGCGCGCGCTGCCGGGTGCGGGGGCGGTGCGCGGGCCCGAGCGGGGACCGCCCAGTGCTTCGCCGCGTTCGCGGCGGCCGTTCATGCTCACGACGAACCACACGATCGAGCCGAGCACGGGGATGAGGATGACGAGGACGAGCCAGATGCCTCGCGGCAGGCCGTGGAGATCCTCGTCGGGGGCGTTGATGATGTCGGTGACGGTGTAGACAACGACGGCGACGAGCAGGAGGAAGCCGAGGTAGCGCATGGCGCCACCTTAGTGGGCCTACGCTGGTGGTGTGCCTCTCGTCGCCTACACGCTGTGGCGTGTGCTGATCTTCGTCGCAGTCCTTCCGCTGCTGTGGTGGGCCGGGGCGCGGGGACCGCTGCTGCTGCTCCTCGCAGTCGTCCTCACGTTCCTCGTCTCGCTGCTCGCGCTGCGTGGTCCGCGCGACCGTGCGGCGCTGTGGCTCGCCGAGCGTGCGGAGGCCAAGCGCGTGCGTCAGGCGCAGGGCACGGACGACCCGGACGCGGCGGCAGAGGACGCCGAGACGTCGGGGAGCTGAGCGGGGCGTTCGCCGCCGCGCGGAGCTGCGTGCCAGAACGGGACGTGGCGTCGGCCTAGAGCGCCAGGCCCAGGGCGAGCAGGGTTCCGAGCGCGAGCTCGTAGAGGCCCGTCCCGCCGAGGACGGGCACGAGCAGCCGGCCGCGTGCGCCCATGAGCACGGGGATGCACAGCAGGACGACGGGCAGGGCGAGCACGCCGACGACGAGCACCCACGGTGAGGCGAAGACGCACACCATCGCGAGCAGCCACGAGCTGATGACCATCGCGACGTAGACGCGGCGGGCCCGCCGGTCACCGAGGCGCACCGCGAGGGTCCGCTTGCCGGCGACGACGTCGGTCGGGATGTCACGGATGTTGTTGACCATGAGGATCGCGCAGGCGACCAGCCCGATCGCGACGGCGCCGACGACGGACGGCCAGGTGACGTGCCCGACCTGCGTGTACGTCGTCCCGAGCGTCGCGACGAGCCCGAAGAACACGAAGACGAAGACCTCGCCGAGACCGAGGTAGCCGTAGGGCGTCGAGCCCCCGGTGTAGAACCAGCCGGCGGCCACGCACGCGACGCCGACGGCGAGCAGCCACCACTGGCCGCTCAGCGCGACGAGCCCCAGGCCGAGCAGCGCCCCGACGCCGAACGCGAGGAACGCGGCGAGCCTGACCGTCCGTGGGGGCGCGAGCAGCGAGGCCGTGAGGCGCAGGGGCCCGACGCGCTCGGTGTCGGTTCCGCGGATGCCGTCGGAGTAGTCGTTCGCGTAGTTGACGCCCACCTGCAGCGCGAGCGCGACGCCGAGCGCGAGCAGTGCCAGCCACGGGTCGAACGCGTCCGCGTGAGCGGCGGCGCCTGAGCCGACGAGGACGGGAGCGGCGGCGGCGGGCAAGGTGCGGGGGCGCGCTCCGGCGACCCACTGCGCTGGTGTGGCCATGCGACCGAGACTATCCGGCGTGGCGCCCGGGACCATGACGCTCGTGGCCGGAGGGGGGAACTCGGGCGGAGATCACACCTCAGGAGTCCGTGGGCTCCTGAGGCGAGAGCGTCGTCACGGTTGCCGGCCGGCGGCCGAGCACGAGGTCGCGGACCGCGTTGCGGTCCGGCTTGCCGATCCCGAGGGTCGGCAAGGCCTCGACGATCTCGAGCGCGCGGGGTGCCGCGGGCGGTGCGACGGCGCGGCGGACGTGGTCGCGAACCTCGGCGAGCCCGGGCGCGCTCGCGCCGGGGGTCAGGGTCGCGACGGCGACGATCGCGTTGCCCCACTCGTCGTCGGGCACTGCGACCACCGCAACCTCGCCCAGGCCGTGCCAGCCCGCGAGGGCGGCTTCGACCGCGCCTGCAGCAACCTTCTCCCCGCCCGTGATGATGATGTCGTCCGAGCGGCCGTGCACGGTGAGCGTGAGGAACGAGCTGTCTTCGGAGAGCTCGAGAGTGCCGAGGTCGCGCGTCCGCAGCCATCTGCCGCCGTGGATGGTCGTGAAGGACTGCGCGTCGGCGATGTCGTCGTCGAGGAACCCTTCGGCAAGGACGCGACCAGAGATGAGCACGTGGCCGTCCGCCGACGTGCGGATCCGCACCCCGGTGAGCGGCACGCCGTCGTAGACACAGCCGCCGCAGGTCTCTGACATGCCGTACGTCGTGACGATGCGACCGCCCGCGGCGGCCGCGCGCGCGGCGAGCTCGGGCGCGAGCGCGGCTCCGCCGACGAGGATCGCGTCAAAGCTCCTCAGGGCGTCGAGCGCTGCGGCCGAGTCGGGCCCGGGCTCGAGCAGGCGGTGCAGCTGTGTCGGGACGAGCGAGGCGAAGCGTCGCCCGCCGGGCGTGGCGGTGCGCTCGGGCATGCGGCTGACGGCCTCGACGAACGCGGCGGGACGGAAGGGCCCCGCGAGCATCGTCGGGGTCGTGCCCGCGAGAACGGAGCGCACGATGACCTGCATCCCGGCGATGTGCGTCGTGGGGAGCGCGAGCAGCCACGCACCCTGACCTCCGAGCCGCTCGGCGCTCGCGGTGGCCGAGGCGCGCAGGGCGGAGGCCGTGAGCATGACGCGGCGGGGAAGGCCTGTTGAACCTGAGGTGCCGACGACGAGGGCGACGTCGTCGGGGACGCTCGGGGGTGTGGTGGGTGTTCCCGCTGGCGGGACGGGCTGCGCGAGCAGGGCCGGGCCCGAGCCGTCGAGCGCTGCGCGGACGAGCTCGGGCAGAGCGCTGTCCGGGATGTCGGAGACTGCGGGCCAGATGACGGGACGGGGCACGCGACCACCCTAGTCGCGGACGTAGGCTTGCGAGCGCGTGCGCAGACACGGCGCGCGTGCAGGCAAGAGAGGGTGGACAAACGTGAACCGAAGGACGATGCGTGGCCGAGGTGCCGTCGTGGCTCTCGCTGGAACGCTCGTAGCGACGCTTGGCCTCGCGGCGTGCGGCAAGGACGACCCACCGCCCCCGCCGGCCACTCCGACCGTGACGGTCGACGCGACCGTCGACCCGTCGAAGACCGACGCTCCTACGCCCGCGGCCCCGATCGTCTTCCCGCTCACGGGCGTCAAGGTGGACGAGGTCCCCGCGCGTCCGGCGATCGCGGTCAAGGTCGAGAACACGGCAGCGGCGCGCCCGCAGGCGGGTCTCGAGGACGCCGACCAGGTCTGGGAGACCGTCGTCGAGTTCGAGGTCTCGCGCTTCATCGCCGTCTACCAGTCCAACACGCCGGACGCGGTCGGCCCGGTGCGCTCCGCGCGCCCCATCGACCTCCAGGTCGTTGCCGGCTTCAAGCCGCTCTTCGTCTTCTCGGGCGCTCAGAAGCGCATGGTCACGCGCATCGGTCGCGTCGCCGAGATCCAGCCGATCTCGCACGACGCGGGTGCTGCTGGTCTGGGTCGTGTCTCGACGCGTCGGGCGCCGCACAACGTCTACGCGGACCTCGCCACGATCTGGAAGGCTGCGGACTCCGACCACTCGGCGCCTCCGCGCGGTGACCTGAAGTTCGCCGAGAAGGCGGACGAGGCGAGCGCGGTCGTGGCCGGCAAGGGCGCGAAGAAGCTCTCGATCTCGCTCTCGGCTGCGGCCCGCCCCTCGTGGGCGTGGGACTCCGGCTCGTCCGCCTGGCTGCGGTCCGAGGGGTCGCAGAAGGCGATGTCGGCCGCGGGCTCGCAGCTGAAGGCGACGAACGTCGTGCTCATCGAGACCGTGCAGATCGACTCCAAGCTCGACGCTCAGGGCGGCGCGATGGTGCCGGACCAGAAGTTCAAGGGCTCAGGCAAGGCGCTCGTCGCGACGGGTGGCAAGGTCATCGAGGCGACCTGGAAGAAGGCCGGCGTGACGGACCCGCTCGAGCTTCTCGACGACAAGGGCGAGCCGATCCTGCTCGCACCTGGCAACACGTGGGTGGAGATGCTCAACAAGGGCAAGAGCTCCTACTCGCTCGACTGAGTCAGACTGCGGTATGACGGCGCCTCCTCCGGTCGGGGGAGGCGCCGTCGTCATGTCCAGACCGACGGCCGACGCGGTGGGTGGGGCGTGCGAGCGAAGGTTGAGCCATGACCACGACACACTCGCACCTCGTCTCCCGTCCGTCCGGCTCGGTCGCGGTGCGCCGCGTCGTCCGCCCCGCCCGTCAGCGCCGCCGCCGCACCCGTTCGGGCGACTCGTGGCGCACGTCGACCGCTCCGGCCGCGCTCTCGGTCGCGCTCCTCACGGCGCTCGCGACGGCGGTTGCGCTCGGCCTGCGCGAAGCGGTCGAGCTGGCGTTGACGTTCTTCGTCACGGGCTGAGCCCGCGCCAACGACAGACGGTCCCCGGGACGTCTCAGCGTCCCGGGGACCGTCTGTGTGTGCCGGGTGGTCAGTCGCGGTACTGCGTGAAGGCCGCGACGGCCGGGTCGGCGCCGAGGCGGTTGCCAGCCTCGAGCGCGTCGATCGCGGAGCGGTCGGCCTCGGTGAGCTCGAGGTCGATGGCTGCGAGATTGGCGCGGTAGCGCTCGGGGGTGACGGACTTGGGGATGACGATGCGGCCTGCGTCGAGGTGCCAGCGCAGGATCACCTGGGCGGGGGTCGCGCCGAGGCGCTCCGCGATCGCGGTGACGGCCGGGGAGTCGAGGTCCGCGCCGCGTCCGAGCGGCGAGTATGCCTCGACGGCGATGCCGTGGCCGAGCGAGCTCGTGTGGACGTCGACCTGCTGGAAGGTCGGGTGGACCTCGATCTGGTTGACGGCCGGCACGATCTCGGACTCTGCGACGAGGCGGTCGAGGTGGTCGGGAAGGAAGTTCGAGACGCCGATCGCGCGCACGGCGCCGTCGGCGTAGAGCTTCTCGAAGGCGCGCCAGGTCTCGACGTAGAGGTCGAGGCTCGGGACGGGCCAGTGGATGAGGAAGAGGTCGACGACGTCGAGGCCGAGCGCGGTCCGGGAGTCCTCGAAGGCGCGGAGCGCCTTGTCGTAGCCCTGGTCGCCATTGCGGAGCTTGGTCGTGATGAAGATGTCCTCGCGGGGCAGGCCGCTGGCGGCGACGGCTGCGCCGACGCCTTCTTCGTTGTAGTAGCCGGCTGCCGTGTCGATGTGGCGGTAGCCGGAGGCGAGGGCGTCCTCGACGAGGGCCTGGGTGCCGTCCTCGGGGACCTGGAAGACTCCGAGGCCAAGCTGGGGGATCTCGACGCCGTTGTTGAGGGTGACGTGGGGGGTGCTCATGCGCCTATCTTCCGCCCCGTCCGCCCTCCGGTCCAGTCGTTACGCTCTCCGGAACGCGTGGTTCGCGGACGGGGGTGCGCCGTGCGGAGTGCGCGCCTCTGCGGGCCTACACGTGGTACGGGAAGCCGGACCAGTCGGGTTCGCGGTGCTCGAGGAACGCGTCGCGACCCTCGACAGCCTCGTCCGTCATGTACGCGAGGCGCGTCGCCTCACCGGCGAAGACCTGCTGGCCCATGAGGCCGTCGTCGGCAAGGTTGAACGCGAACTTCAGCATGCGGATGGCCTGGGGGGACTTGCGAGCGATCGTCAGGGCGTACTCGAGCGCAAGGTTCTCGAGGTCGTCATGCTCGGCGACCTCGTTGAGGGCGCCCCACTCGTACGCGTCCTGCGCGGAGTACTCGCGGGCGAGGAAGAAGATCTCGCGTGCGCGCTTCTGGCCGATCTGTCGGGCGAGGTAGGCGGAGCCGTAGCCGCCGTCGAACGAGCCGACGTTCGCGTCGGTCTGCTTGAACCGGGCGTGCTCACGGCAGCCGATCGAGAGGTCGGCAACGACGTGAAGAGAGTGCCCGCCGCCCGCGGCCCAGCCGTCGACGACGGCGACGACGACCTTGGGCATGGTCCGGATGAGCCGCTGGACCTCGAGGATGTGGAGCCGGCCGGCGCGGGCCGGGTCGACCGTGTCGGCGGTCTCGCCGTCGGCGTAGCGGTACCCGTCGCGGCCGCGGATGCGCTGGTCGCCGCCCGAGCAGAACGCCCAGCCGCCGTCGCGTGGGGAGGGGCCGTTGCCCGCGAGCAGAACTGTGCCGACGTCAGAGGTGAGGCGCGCGTGGTCGAGGATCCGGTAGAGCTCGTCGACGGTCCCGGGGCGGAACGCGTTGCGGACCTCGGGGCGGTCGAAGGCGACGCGCACGACGGGCAGGTCGCGCTCGGCCGTGACGGCGCCGTCGGCGTCGAAGGTGCGCTCGACGCCACGGTGGTAGGTCATGTCGGCGAGGTCGTCGAATCCCGCGACCGTGCGCCACCGCGTCGGGTCGAACGTTGCTGACACGGTCGTGGGAATCTCGCTCATGGACACACCCTAGCGAGCCGCACGGGCCTCGCCGCCAAGTGGTACATCCGTACCGATCGACGGGTACGATGAGCGATCTGCGGCAGCCGCCCCACCGCAGACCCGTCGCACGCAGGGAGAACCTCATGGCCTGGCTCGTCCTCATCCTCTCCGGCCTCCTCGAGGCCGGCTGGGCTCTCAGCCTCAAGGCATCGAACGGCATGACGCGACTGTGGCCCGCGGTGAGCTTCGTCGTTCTCCTTGCGCTCTCGATGGCGGGTCTCGCCTACGCGCTGCGGACCCTGCCCGTCGGCGTCGCCTACGCCGTCTGGGTCGGCATCGGCGCCGCCACGACCGCGGTCGTCGCCGTCTTCGCCTTCGACGAGGCGATGAACGCGGTCAAGCTCGTCTCGCTCGGCCTCATCGTCGCGGGCGTCGTCGGCCTCAACCTCTCGGGCGGTGGGCACGCGTGACCGAGCCCCGGCCGCGCGGTGCCGCGCGCCGAGCCGCGCTCGTCGACGCGGCCGTCGAGCTCGTCCTGGCCGACGGCCCCGCCGCGCTCACCCACCGCGCGCTCGCGGCGCACGCGGACCTGCCTCTCGCCTCGACGACCTACCACTTCGCGACGCTCGACGACATCCTTGCGGCCGTCGGCGCCCGCCTGGCCGAGCGGTGGGTCGCCGCCGTCCACGACGTGCTCGACGACGACGCGTCCCTCGCGCAGGCCACGACCCCGGCTAAACGCGCTGCGGTTCTCGGCCGGGCGCTCCTGCCGCCCGGCGGCGACGCAGCGGTGCGCGCGCACTACGAGCACCTCGTCGGAGCCGGGCGCACGGGCCTCGGCCGTGCGTACGCTGCGGCCCGCGGCGGACTCGACGACGCGATCGCGCGCCTGCTGAGCAGGCTTGGCCATCCCGGCGGGGGCGTGTCCGCGGGGCTCGCGCTCGCGGTCGTCGACGGCGCAGCCGTCGCCGCCTTGAGCGAGGCGCGGTCCGTCCGCGCAACGGTCGAGTCCCGGTTGTGCGAGCTCCTCGAGCTCGGGCGACCGGCGCGGGCGCCGGCGCCGACCCTAGGATGAGCAGCGGCAACGTCACCGAACGCGTCCTCGACCGACGCCTCACCTAGGAGTAGCCATGTCCGCTCAGATCATCACGGCCGACCTTGTCTCGCTCGGGCTCAGCCCCGCGTCGACCGACGCACTCATCGAACGGCTCTCGGCGCAGCTGGCCGCGCAGGGCCGCGTCACCGACGGCGAGACGTTCGCGGCTGATGTGCGGGCCCGCGAGGCGCAGATCCCGACGGGCATGGAGGGTCGCGTCGCGCTCCCGCACGCGAAGTCGGACGCCGTTCTCGTCCCGTCGATCGCGGTTGCGACGGTCCCCGGCGGCCTCGACTTCTCGGGTCCCGACGGCGACGCGACGCTCGTGTTCCTCGTGGCGACGCCGACCGGCGGGGCGGACGTGCACCTCGGCCTCCTGCAGGCGCTCGCCCGCCAGCTGCTCGACGCGCACTGGGCTGACACGCTGCGCGCGCTGTCGGACCCCGCGATCGTGGCCCGCTTCGTCGCTGACGCCGTCGCGGACTGACGCCCGGGACGCCTCACTAGGGTGGGGTCATGCACGTCTACTCGATTCCGCTGCGCACCCGCTTCCGCCGCATCGACGTGCGCGAGGGCGTGCTGCTGCGCGGGCCGCGGGGGTGGGCGGAGTTCTCGCCGTTTGCCGACTACGACGACGTCGAGTCGGCTCAGTGGTTGCGCGCCGCGCTCGAGGCGGCCCGCGAGGGCGATCCTCCCGCGCTGCGCGATCGGATCCCCGTCAACGTCACGGTACCCGCGGTCGACGGCGTGCGTGCGCACGCGACGGTGCGGGCCTCTGGTGGTTGCCTGACGGCCAAGGTCAAGGTGGCCGAGCCGGGCCAGACGCTCGCGGACGAGGTTGAGCGGCTCGAGGCGGTGCGCGACGCGCTCGGGCCCGGCGGACGCGTTCGTATCGACGCGAACGGTGGCTGGGACACGGAGACTGCGCTCGCGCGGCTCAGCGTGCTCGATCGGGCGGCCGGTGGGCTCGAGTACGTCGAGCAGCCCTGCGCGAGGGTGGCCGAGCTCGCTGCGGTGCGGCGTCGGACGCACGTGCCGGTCGCCGCTGACGAGTCCATCCGACGGGCCGAGGACCCGTTCGAGGTCGTGCGGGCCGAGGCCGCCGATGTCATCGTGCTCAAGGTGCAGCCGCTCGGCGGTGTGCGGGCCTGCCTGCGTCTGGCCGAGGAGGTGGGCCTGCCCGTCGTCGTGTCGTCCGCGCTCGAGTCGTCGGTGGGCCTGGCCCAGGGGATCGCGCTCGCGGCGGCGCTCCCGGAGCTGCCGTACGCGTGCGGTCTGGCGACCGCGCACCTGCTGACGGACGACACGGTCGTCCGTCCGCTGCTCCCCGTCGACGGTGCGATCGGGGTGCGCCGACCGGTCGTTGCGCCCGCCGCGGTGGTGCGCACGGCCGCGCCCGACGACGTCGCCCGCGCGTGGCGGGCACGGCTCGAACGGTGCGCAGCCGTCCTGGGTGAGGATCTCGCTGACGTCCTGGGATGATGGGCGCGTGACGTCTCCGTCGATCACTTCCGCCCGCACCCTCGTCGCCGCGCTCGTGCGCCTCGGCGTGCGCGAGTTCGTCCTTGCCCCGGGTTCGCGCTCCGCGCCGCTCGCGTACGCGGTCGCCGAGGCCGCGGAGGCGGGGCTCCTCTCGCTCACGGTGCGCGTCGACGAGCGTGAGGCTGCGTTCACGGCGGTCGGGCTCGTGCGGGGCGCCGCGGTCGCGGCGGGTGGCGGGGCCGACGGCAGCGCGGCCCGCCACGCGGGCATCGCACCGGTCGCCGTGGTGACGACGTCGGGGACAGCGGTCGCCAACCTGCACCCCGCGGTTCTCGAGGCGCATCACGGCGGCCTTCCGCTCCTCCTGCTCACGGCGGACCGCCCCCACGAGATGCGTGGCACGGGTGCGAGCCAGACCATCGACCAGCCGGGGATCTTCGGGGCAGCGGTGCGTCTTGCGGCCGACGTCCCCGCGCCCACGGGTCGCGCGGGCGAAGCGGCCGAGGCCGTCCACCTTGCGGCGCGCGCGGTCGACGCCGCGACCGGCGGGCGCACCGGCTACCCCGGTCCCGTCCAGCTCAACCTTGCGTTCCGCGACCCGCTGGTTCCTGAGGCGGGCGAGGGTGCGCCGTGGCCCGAGGTCCATCCGCCTCGCGTCGTGCAGTCGGCCCCGCGTGCGCCTGAGCAGAGCCCGTGGACGCAGGACGAGCTGCGCGACGGCGGGACGCTCGTCGTCGCGGGCGACGGTGACGACGGTGTTGCTCGCCGTGTCGCCGAGGCTCGCGGATGGCCGCTCGTCGCCGAGTGCGTTGCGCCGTCTGCCGGCGGTCCGCAGCTCGTCGCCGCGCATGCCCAGGTGCTCGCCACGTCGGGGCTCGCGGGGCAGGTGCGGCGCGTTCTCGTCGTCGGCCGGCCGACGCTGTCGCGGCCCGTGCAGCGGCTTCTCGGGCGGGACGACGTCGACGTCGTCGTCGTCGCCCCGGCGGGGGCGCCGTGGGCGGACGCCCCGCGTGGTGCGCGGACCGTGCTCGCGGGGGTTCCGCACCGTTGGCTCCTGCCCGACGACGCCGCGGGCCCCGGCCCGCGCCCGACGGCCCGCACCCGGTGGGGCGCGGCGTGGCGGGCAGCGTCGGCCGCGGCTGCCGCCGCGATCGACGACGCGCTCGGGCTGGGCGCTGTTCCCGGACCGGCTGACCTCGAGACGCCCGCGCCGCTCACGGCGGAGGCCGCCGTGCGGGTGCTCGCGGACGCGCTCACCCCGTCCGACGTGCTCGTCGTCGGCTCCTCCAACCCGGTCCGTGATCTCGACCTCGTCCATCGGTGGGCCGAGCCACCGCACGTCGTCGCCAACCGGGGCGTCGCGGGGATCGACGGCCTGCTCGCGACCGCCGTCGGCGTGGCGCTCGCGGGGGGCCGCCCCGAGCGGGCGGGGGACGGCCGACGCACGGTGCGCACGCTCGTCGGCGACCTCACGTTCGTGCACGGCGCCGGGGGACTGTGGGCTGCGCGTGGCGAGGACCGGCCGCACCTGCAGATCGTCGTCGTCAACGACGCGGGCGGCTCGATCTTCACGGGTCTTGAGCACGGGGCGCTCGCGGCGGCCGAGCCTGCGCGGGCCGCAGCGGTCGAACGCGTCTTCGGGACCCCTCATGACGTCGACCTCGCGGCGCTCTGTGCGGCGCACGGCATCGGGCACACCTGCGTCGGCTCGGCCACCGGCCTCCGGGACGCGCTCGCCCGACCGCTGCCGGGCGTGAGCGTCGTCGAGGTGCGGGTGGATCGCGACGGCCGGCGGGCGCGTGCCGCGGCCGTGACCGCCGCGCTCGACGCGGCGCTCGCGGATGTGGCAGTCGCGGACGTCGCGGACGCGGGCGGGTCGCTCGCCGACGGCTGAGACCTGAACGTCGAGATTCTCAGACAACGTTCAGGGTCGTTGAGGGTTCTCCCCAGCAAGGACTGGTCGACTGAGGATGTCGAAGGAGGTCCACCATGGACGAGAACATCACTCAGCCGCTGCCCACTCCCGGTGGCGAACCCGCTGGACCCACCCCGAGCGTGCCCGCGCCTGTGCCCGCGCCTCCCGCTCCCGGCCCCGGCGGCCACGCGTTCGGGGCATCCCCGTACGCCACGCCCGCCAGGCCCGGCGCGGCCGACGGCGGCCCGGCAGGGCACGCACCCATCCCGCCGCACCCCACGACGCGCCCGGCGCGCACGTGGCCCGCGGTCGTCTCGACCGCTGCCGTCACGGCGCTTCTGGTCGGCGGCGGAGCAGCGTTCGCCACGACCCAGCTCATCGACCGCTCCGCTACGCCGAGCGGCGTGACGTCGACCGTCACGGACCTCGGCACGAGCTCGCCGATCAGCGTGGACGCGGTGAGCCCCGCGAGCTGGGAAGAGGTCGCCGCGCGTGTGGCCGCCTCGGTCGTCGCGATCGACGTGCAGACCTCGGCGGGCGGCGGGCAGGGCTCGGGCGTCATCATCGACACCGAGGGCCACATCCTCACGAACAACCACGTCGTTGCGGGCGCCCGGAACGACACGGTCACGGTGACGCTGAGCGACGGCCGCCTGTACGACGCGAAGATCGTCGGCCTCGACGCCTCGACGGACCTCGCGGTCGTCAAGCTCGTCTCCCCGCCTGCCAACCTCGCCGCGGCGACGCTCGCGGACTCCGACAAGGTCGTCGTCGGCAATGCCGTCATGGCCGTCGGTAATCCGCTCGGCCTCGCCAACACGGTGACGACCGGCATCGTCTCGGCCGTCGACCGGCCAGTGTCGACGTCGGACGGCTCACGCGCGTCGGCTGTCGTGACGAACGCGATCCAGATCGACGCGGCCGTCAACCCGGGCAACTCCGGTGGGCCGCTCTTCGACGCGGCCGGGCAGGTCATCGGCATCACGTCGTCGATCGCCACTCTCTCGAGCGGGTCGGGTCAGTCGGGCTCGATCGGCCTGGGCTTCGCGATCCCCTCGAACCTTGCGCGGTCCGTGGGCGATCAGCTCATGGCCAAGGGCTCGGCCGAGCACGCGTTCCTCGGTGTCTCGTTGCGGGACGCGACGGCTACTGCTGACGGTGCGACGCGGCGGGGTGCCGAGGTGGTCGAGGTGACGCCGGGCTCGGCGGCCGCGAAGGGCGGTGTGGAGGCAGGCGACGTCATCGTCGCGATCGACGGCAAGGCGGTGAGCGGGGCGGAGTACCTCACGGCTGCGGTGCGCGAGCGCGTCGAGGGTGACCGGGCTGTGCTCACGGTTGTGCGCGCGGGGACGGCCAAGGACGTCACGGTGACGTTGGCGGCGCGTGCGGATGCGGCTGGCGACGGCTCGACGCCTGGCCGTGAGGGGAGCGACGGGAGCCAGGACCAGGAGGGACGCCAGGCGCCCGACGGCGGCTCCGAAGGCACTCTGCCGGGGGGAATGACCCAGGAGGAGTTCTTCCGGTGGCTCCGTGAGAACCTCTGATCTAGATTAGGAACCAGTCGCGGACCCGCTCCCCTGTCGGGCTCCGCGACCCCGCCCGACCGCGTTCCCTGACGCTGTCGAGGCCGCGGCGAATCGGTCCCCCTGCCGAGGTCGCCGCCGGAGGGCCGAGACGATTCCCTGACGTCTCGGCCCTCCTCCTTTGTGTCCGTCGCGTTCCCGGTGGGGACACCGTCGCGCCTGGGCAGGGGGCTCCGTCGCGCTGGGCCAGGAACCTCGTCGGGGCGTTGGGCGGCGCCGCCCGACGCCCGAGCTCAGTCGCCGAGGGCGAAACGCATGGGCTCGAGCTTGGACTCGGTCTCGGCCAGCTCGTCGGCAGGGACGGACGCCGCGACGATCCCGCATCCCGCAAAGAGCCGCAGCTCATGGGGGTCTTCGGGGTCGAGCTCGGCGGCGCGCAGGCCGATTCCCCACTCGCCGTCACCGTCTGCCCCGAGCCACCCGACCGCGCCGGCGTACCGTGCGCGGTCAAGGTGCTCGATCTCACGGATGAGGTCGCGCGCGACCGCGGTCGGCGTCCCGCAGACCGCAGCCGTTGGTGCGAGTGCGTCGGCCAGGGCGAGGCTCGTCACGCCCGGTGCGGCGAGCACACCGGTGACGTCGGTCGCGAGGTGCAGCACGTTGGGGAGGTGGAGGACGAAGGGCGTCTCGGGGACGTTCGTCGACGTGCAGAACGGCGTGAGCGCCTGCGCGACGGAACTCACCGCGTACTCGTGCTCCTCGAGGTCCTTTGAGGAGTGCGAGAGGTGGGCTGCGCGTGCGAGGTCGGCGTCGTCGTCGCCCGTGCGCCGCACCGTGCCCGCGAGGACCCGTGAGATGACGAGGCCCTTCTCGGAGCGGACGAGCAGCTCGGGGGTTGCGCCCACGAGGCCGTCGACGCTGAACGTCCAGCATCCCGAGAACCTGTCCGCGAGCCGGGCGAGGAGGTGGCGCGGGTCGACGGGATGCGTCGTCCGGGCGTGGACGTCCCGTGCGAGCACGACCTTGTCGATCGCGCCCGCGCGGATCCGCGCGATCGCGTCGGAGACGACGTCGAGCCAGGCGTCGGGCGCGAGGGCGCCGTCGGTGTACGTGACGGGTCCGGGGACCGTGACGGGGGCTGCCCCGACGCGCAGCAGCTCGGCGACCGTCGGCTGGGGCACCGCGGAGCCCTCGGACTCCTCCGTCAGCGTCGTCACCCACGCGAGGGGGCCGCGCCGCCCGACGATGACCCGCGGGACGACGAGGGCGCCACCCGCGGGGGAGGCGGGGTCGAACGAGAACGAGCCGAAGGCGACGGGGCCCGTTCCGGGAGCGGTGACGTCGTCGTGGACCGACATCGTGCGAAGGAGCCGCAGCCACGCCTGCTCGGCGTGCGCGAACTGACCCTCCCCGCCCACCTCGATGCGCGCGAGCTCGCCCCAGGCGACGAGTCCGTCGCCGCGGCGGACCCACGACAGGGGGGAGTCGGCAGGCAGGAGGTCGAGGAGCGCACCCGGGTCGGTCCGTGCATCAGGCAGGTCGAGCGGGGTCGTTCTGACGACGACGCGCCCCGCGGGGACGTGCGCCGCAGGCATCGGCAGGTTGGAGTTCATCGCCGTCCAGAGTACGTCTCCGTCCGGCCTGGGCCTGACATTGCGCGTGGCGTCGCTAGGCTGGGGGCATGTCGCGCGCAAGCCTGGAGAAGAAGCCCCGTGAGGTCGCCTCGATGTTCGACGGCATCGCCCGTCGTTACGACCTGACGAACGACGTCATCTCGCTTGGGCAGGATCGTCGGTGGCGACGCCTGACGATCGACGCGGTGGGCGCTGCCCCTGGCGAGAAGGTCCTTGACCTGGCGGCGGGCACAGGCACGTCCTCGGAGCCGTTCGCGGACGAGGGTGTGCGGGTCGTCCCGTGCGACTTCTCGTTCGGCATGCTCCAGGTGGGCAAGGCGCGGCGTCCGGACCTGTCGTTCACGGCAGGTGACGCGACGAGGCTGCCGTTCGCCGACGAGTCGTTCGACGCCGTGACGATCTCGTTCGGCCTGCGCAACGTCGTCGACACGGTCGGGGCGCTGCGTGAGATGTTCCGCGTGACGCGCCCCGGGGGGCGCATCGTCGTGTGCGAGTTCTCGACGCCGACGTGGGAGCCCTTCCGCACGGTGTACCAGGAGTACCTCATGAAGGCCCTTCCGAAGGTTGCCGGAGCGGTGACGAAGGACACGGGCTCGTACGAGTACCTCGCCGAGTCGATCACGTCGTGGCCGGACCAGGTGGCGCTCGCCCACCTGCTCCAGGAGGCCGGCTGGCGACGGGTTGCCTATCGCAACGCGTCGGGCGGGATCGTCGCGCTGCACCGCGCCACCCGCCCCGACAACAGCGTCTGACCAGGGCATCCGTCTTTTCCCGGCCCTCATCGGTGGCATGGGACCTTGGTCCTGGTGTTTGCTGACGAGGTGAGGCTTACCTTGGCAGACATCGGCGGCTCGGGAGACTAGAGTGACGAGGGCGCTTGTGCCTTCGTGCACAAGGTCCACAGGCCCCGGTTCCACCCCCTCCGGACTACGCACCTCAAGGATTCAGCGATGGCGATGAACCACCCCGACGACGCAGACGTCGTCGTCGTCGGTGCCGGCCCTGCAGGGGCCACCGCCGCGCACTACCTCGCCTCGGTGGGGCTCGACGTCGTCGTCCTCGACAAGGCCCGCTTCCCGCGCGACAAGATCTGCGGCGACGGCCTCACGCCGCGCGCTGTCGCTGAGCTCGTCCGTGCGGGCGTGAGCATCGACGAGTCCGACGGCTGGATCCGCAACGTCGGACTGCGCGTCGTCGGCGGCGGTCACCGCATCGAGATCCCGTGGCCCGAGCTCTCGTCCTACCCGTCGTACGGCCTGGCCCGCTCCCGCATGTCGTTCGACCACATGCTCGTCGAGCACGCCCGCGCCTCGGGGGCGACGATCCTCGAGGGCCACAGCGTCACCGAGCCCGTCCTCGACGAGCGCACTGGCCGCGTCGTCGGCGTCACCGCACGCGTCCTCGACGCGGACGGCCGCCGCACGGGGGAGGAGCGCACGTTCCGTGCGCCCGTCGTCATGGCCGCCGACGGTGTCTCGTCGCGGCTCGCGACCGCGATCGGCATCGAGAAGCGCAACGACCGCCCCATGGGCGTCGCCGTCCGCACGTACTTCGAGTCCCCGCGCCATCAGGACGCGTGGATGGAGTCGCACCTCGAGCTCTGGGACGGCGCCCCGGGCGAGTCCAACCTTATGCCCGGCTACGGGTGGATCTTCGCCCTGGGCGACGGCACGGTCAACGTCGGCCTTGGCTCGGTGTCCTCGAGCGCGGCCGCGACCAAGGTCGACTACAAGGACCTCTTCGGGCGGTGGATGGCGAACGTCCCCGCCGAGTGGGGCTTCTCCGAGGAGACCCAGCGCGGGCCCGTGCGCGGTGCCGCGCTTCCCATGGCCTTCAACCGCGCGCCGCTCTACGACCGCGGGCTCATGCTTCTCGGCGACGCAGGCGGCATGGTCTCGCCGTTCAACGGTGAGGGCATCGCGTACGCGATGCAGGCCGCGCGCGTCGCGTCCGACACGGTTGCGCAGGCCCTCACCCGCCCGACGGACTCCGCGCGCGAGCGCGCGCTGCACCGGTACGCGCAGGTGATGAAGGACGACCTCGGCGGCTACTACCGCCTCGGCACGTACTTCGTGAAGCTCATCGAGAACCCGCACGTCATGCATCTGTGCACGAAGTACGGCCTGCCGCGCCCCCTGCTCATGAAGTTCGTCATGAAACTCCTCTCCGACGGCTACGAGCCGCGCGGCGGCGATCTCATGGACCGCGTCATCGCGGGTCTCACCAGGGTGGTGCCCGCGGCATGATGTGCTGTCCTCTGACGACGACATCCCCCGCGGGCACGCACCGTCGCCCCCGCTTCACCCGTAGCCTGGCTATGGGCTCCACCCACGTCCGGACCGTGCGCGCGTGCGCGGACCCGGCCACCACCCCGTATGGACCGACGGTCCGCACCGACCTCCCGACAAGGAGAGCGACGCGATGAGCAACCCCTACGTGCCCCTGCTGTTCCTCATGGGGGTCGCCGCGCTGCTGGCCCTCGGAGGCCTCGGCGCCAGCGCGATCATCGGCCCCAAGCGGTACAACAAGGCCAAGCTCGAGGCGTACGAGTGCGGCATCGAGCCAACTCCGAACGCCGTCGGCGGCGGCCGGTTCCCCATCAAGTACTACCTCGTCGCGATGACGTTCATCATCTTCGACATCGAGGTCGTGTTCCTCTACCCCTGGGCGGTCGAGTTCCGCACCCTTGCGGCGTTCGGGCTTGTCGCCATCCTCGCGTTCATCGCCATGATCACGGTTCCGTTCGTCTATGAATGGCGCCGCGGCGGGTTCGAGTGGGACTGATCGGGTTGACGCGGAAGAAGGACTGCAGATGAGCAACGAGACCGCCCCCTCGGGCTTCCTCCTCACGACCGTCGAGGACTTTGCGGGCTGGGCCCGCAAGTCGTCGATCTGGCCCGTGACGTTCGGCCTGGCATGCTGCGCGATCGAGATGATGGCGGCGGGTGCCTCCCGCTTCGACCTCGCGCGCTACGGCATGGAGGTCTTCCGGGCCTCGCCGCGCCAGGCTGACCTCATGATCGTCGCTGGACGCGTCTCCCAGAAGATGGCCCCGATCGTCCGTCAGGTCTACGACCAGATGGCCGAGCCCAAGTGGGTCATCGCCATGGGTGTGTGCGCGTCCTCGGGCGGCATGTTCAACAACTACTCGATCGTTCAGGGCGTCGACCACGTGGTGCCCGTCGACGTCTACCTGCCCGGCTGCCCGCCGCGTCCGGAGATGCTCATCAACGCGATCAACGAGCTGCAGCGTCAGATCCAGGCCGAGCCGCTCCTCACGCACCGCCGTGAGGTCGTCAAGGCCGTCGAGGCTGCCGCGCTCGAGGCGACGCCGACGCATCAGATGAAGGGGCTCCTGCGATGAGCGACGAGACCACTCCGGCCGCCGACGCGGTCGACCACGTCACCCCTGGCGGCTCCGTCCGCGCGGTGCCCACGGGCGACCTGCGCGGCCCGGACGTCATCAAGGTCCGCACGGGCCTGTGGGGCATCCACGGAACGGGCGACACCTCCGGCTTCGGTGGTCTTGTCCGCCAGATCGCGCTTCCCGGTTCGTCGGCGCGCCCTTACGGCGGCTACTTCGACGAGGTCGTCGACCTCCTCGTCGAGGTGCTCGAGGAGACCGAGCCCGGCCTCGCGACGAAGGCCCTCACGGGCGTCGTCGTCGACCGTGACGAGCTGACGCTCGAGGTCGCCCGCGAGCACCTCGTGGCCGTCTGCCGCGCGCTGCGCGACGACCAGGACCTCCGTTTCGAGCTGTCGCTCGGCGTCTCGGGCGTCCACTACCCCGAGGCCACCGGCCGCGAGCTGCGCGCCGTCTACCACCTCACGTCGGTGACGCACAGCCGCCGGGTGCGGCTCGAGGTCGCTGTCCCCGACGCCGACCCGCACCTGCCGTCGACCGTCGCGATCTACCCGACGCACGACTGGCACGAGCGCGAGACGTGGGACTTCTTCGGCATCATCTTCGACGGGCACCCGGGCCTCGCGCGTATCGAGATGCCCGACGACTGGCCGGGTCACCCGCAGCGCAAGGACTACCCCCTCGGCGGCATCCCCGTCGAGTACAAGGGCGCCACCATCCCCTCGCCGGACACGCGGAGGTCCTACTCATGAGCACCGCTTCCCCGCATGCGACGCGCGACGCGGGTTCACCCGCCCACGACGCGGGCATCCCGTCGTTCGAGGCCTACGGCGACGGCGACTGGTCGTCGATCGCCGAGGAGGCCGCGCGCCTCGGCGAAGAGCGCATCGTCGTCAACATGGGCCCGCAGCACCCGTCGACGCACGGCGTCCTGCGCCTCATGCTCGAGATCGACGGCGAGACGGTGACCGAGGCCCGCGCGGGCATCGGCTACCTCCACACCGGCATCGAGAAGAACATGGAGTTCCGTACGTGGACGCAGGGCGTCACGTACTGCACCCGCATGGACTACCTCGCGCCGTTCTTCCAGGAGGTCGCGTTCTGCCTGGGCGTCGAGAAGCTCCTCGGCATCACCGACGACATCCCCGAGCGTGCGACGCAGATCCGCGTCCTGCTCATGGAGCTCAACCGCGTCTCCTCCCACCTCATCGCGCTCGGCACGGGCGGTAACGAGATGGGCGCCACGACGATCATGACGACGTCGTTCACGGCCCGCGAAGAGATCCTGCGCCTGTTCGAGGCGGTGACGGGCCTGCGCATGAACCACGGGTTCGTGCGCCCCGGCGGCGTCCCGCAGGACCTCCCGCCCGGCTTCATCCCCGAGACGCGCTCGGTCCTCGTCAAGGTGCGCGAGTACCTTCGCCAGCTCGAGGCGCTCATGATGGAGAACCCGATCTTCAAGGGTCGCCTCATCGGGGTCGGCCACCTCAACCTCTCGGCGTGCATGGCGCTCGGCATGACGGGCCCCGTGCTCCGCTCGGCCGGCCTGCCGTACGACGTGCGCAAGAGCGACCCGTACTGCGGGTACGAGACGTACGACTTCGAGGTCCCGGTCGCCCAGGGCGCCGACGCCTACGACCGCGTCGTCGTGCGCGTCGCCGAGTGCTACGAGTCGCTCAAGATCGTCGACCAGGTGCTCGAGCGTCTCGAGAAGAGCAGCGGGCCCGTCATGGTTGCCGACAAGAAGATCGCGTGGCCGGCGCAGATGGCGATCGGGACGGACGGGCAGGGCAACTCGCTCGACCACATCAAGCAGATCATGAGCACCTCGATGGAGGCGCTCATCCACCACTTCAAGATCGTCACCGAGGGCTTCCGCGTCCCCGCAGGACAGGTGTGGCAGACGGTCGAGGCGCCGCGAGGCGAGCTCGGCGTGCACCTCGTCTCCGACGGCGGCACCCGCCCCTACCGGGCCCACTTCAGGGACCCGTCGTTCAACAACCTGCAGGCCGTCTCGATGATGTGCGAGGGCGGACAGCTCGCCGACGTCGTCGTCGCGGTGGCCTCGCTCGACCCGGTGCTCGGAGGAGTGGACCGATGACCACGACCGGATACGCCCCCGAGGTGCGTGCGCGCCTCGACGCTGACGCGGCGGCCGTCGTCGCCCGTTACCCCCAGGCCCGCTCGGCCCTCCTGCCGCTCCTGCACCTCGTGCAGTCTCAGGACGGTTACGTCTCGCGGCACGGGATCGAGTTCTGCGCCGAGACGCTCGGGCTGACGAACGCCTCGGTCTCGGCCGTGGCGACGTTCTACACGCAGTACAAGCGCCGTCCCAATGGCGAGTACACGATCGGCGTGTGCACGAACACGCTCTGCGCGATCATGGGCGGCGACGAGATCTTCGACCGCCTCTCGGAGCACCTCGGCATCGGTCACGACGAGACGACGGCCGACGGCCGCATCACGCTCGAGCGCGTCGAGTGCAACGCCGCGTGCGACTTTGCGCCCGTCATGATGATCAACTGGGAGTTCTTCGACAACCAGACCTCGGACTCGGCGCTCGACGTCGTCGACCGCCTCATCGCGGGCGAGGACGTGACGCCGACGCGTGGCCCCGACAAGGTCGTCTCCTTCAAGGAGATGTCGCGCGTGCTCGCGGGCTTCGAGGACGGTCGTGCTGACGAGGGCGTGGCGGCTGGTGCCGCAAGCCTCGTCGGGCTCGACGTCGCGCGCTCCAAGGGCTGGACCGCACCGTCGTTCGACGCCACCGAGCGCGAGGCGGCCGCTGCCGCCTCGGCAGGCGACGCCGCACCCGGCGTGGGCGAGGAGCACTCGAGTGCTGACCGCCCCGCGCCGTCCGAGGCCGACGTCAAGCCCGAGGAGAAGCGATGACCTCCCTCACCCCGATCCTCACGCGTTCGTGGGGCGACGAGACCCCGTGGAAGCTCGCGAGCTATGAGGCCGCGGGCGGGTACGAGGGCCTGAAGAAGGCCCTCGGCCAGCCGCAGGCGGACCTCGTCCAGCTCGTCAAGGACTCCGGCCTGCGCGGCCGTGGCGGCGCCGGGTTCCCGACGGGCATGAAGTGGGGATTCCTTCCCGCGCCCGACGGCGGCCCTCGCTACCTCGTCGTTAACGCTGACGAGTCCGAGCCGGGGACGTGCAAGGACATCCCTCTCATGCTCGCCGACCCTCACCTTCTTCTTGAGGGGGTCGCGATCACGAGCTACGCGATCGGGAGCCACCACTCGTTCATCTACCTGCGTGGCGAGGTCGTGCACGTCTACCGGCGCCTGCTCAAGGCCGTGGCCGACGCGTACGCAGCGGGTCACCTCGGCAAGAACATCCATGGCTCGGGCTTCGACCTCGACGTCACGGTGCACGCCGGTGCCGGCGCCTACATCTGTGGTGAAGAGACCGCGCTCCTCGACTCGCTCGAGGGCCGCCGCGGCCAACCGCGTCTCAAGCCGCCGTTCCCCGCCGTCGCGGGCCTCTACGCGCGCCCGACGGTCGTCAACAACGTCGAGTCGATCGCCTCTGTCCCGGCGATCGTCCGCGGTGGCTCGGACTGGTTCACGTCCATGGGCACCGAGCGGTCGACGGGCCACGGCATCTTCTCGCTCTCAGGTCACGTCACCCGTCCCGGCCAGTACGAGGCGCCGCTCGGCATCACGCTGCGCGAGCTCCTCGAGATGGCGGGCGGCATGCGGGGCGGCCGCGCACTGAAGTTCTGGACCCCGGGCGGGTCCTCGACTCCGATCTTCACGGACGCTCACCTCGACGTCCCGCTCGACTACGAGTCGGTCGGCGCGGCGGGCTCGATGCTCGGCACGCGCGCGCTGCAGATCTTCGACGAGACGACGTCGGTCGTTCGCGCGGTCTCGCGCTGGACCGACTTCTACGCGCACGAGTCCTGCGGCAAGTGCACGCCGTGCCGCGAGGGCACGTACTGGCTCAAGCTCATCCTCCAGCGCCTCGAGCATGGCCTGGGCGAGCCGGGCGACATTGAGAAGCTTGTCGACATCTGCGACAACATCCTCGGGCGCGCGTTCTGCGCGCTCGGCGACGGCGCCACGTCGTCGATCACCTCAGCGGTCAAGCTCTTCCGCGAGGAGTTCGAGGCCGGCATGACACAGCCCGCGTCTGAGCTGTTCCCGCCGGAGCGCTCGGCGCTCTTCGACTACACCCCGCGCCGGGCGACCGGCGCCGCAGCAGGGGCGGTGCACGCATGACCTCCACGACCGACAGCTCCACGCCGGTCGCCGTCGACCCTCAGCTCGTCACGTTGACGATCGACGGCGTCGAGACGGCCGTGCCCAAGGGCACGCTCATCATCCGCGCAGCCGAAGAGATCGGCATCGCGATCCCGCGCTTCTGCGACCACCCGCTGCTCAAGCCTGTGGGTGCGTGCCGTCAGTGCCTCGTCGACGTGGCGATGCCTGACCGTGAGGGCAACGTGCGAGCGATGCCCAAGCCGCAGCCGTCGTGTGCGATGGAAGTGTCTCCGGGCATGGTCGTCAACACGCAGCAGACGTCCGCCGTGGCCTCGAAGGCGCAGCACGGTGTCATGGAGCTCCTGCTCATCAACCACCCGCTCGACTGCCCGACCTGCGACAAGGGCGGCGAGTGCCCCCTGCAGAACCAGGCGATGAGCGACGGGCGCGGAACGTCGCGCTTCACGGACGTCAAGCGCACGTTCGCCAAGCCGCTGAAGATCTCGACCCAGATCCTCCTCGACCGGGAGCGCTGCATCCTCTGCCAGCGGTGCACCCGCTTCAGCAACGAGATCGCGGGCGACCAGTTCATCGACCTGCAGAAGCGTGGCGCGAACCAGCAGATCGGGACGTTCGACGAGGACGTGCTCGGGTACGCCCCGCTCGGCGACGCAACCGTCGGCCCCGCGGCCGAGGACGAGTCGGGGCGCCCGTTCGCCTCGTACTGGTCGGGCAACACGGTGCAGATCTGCCCGGTGGGCGCGCTCACGTCGGCGGCCTATCGCTTCCGCTCGCGTCCGTTCGACCTCGTCTCGACCGAGGCGATCGCCGAGCACGACTCGAACGGCTCGGCGATCCGCGTCGACCACCGTCGCGGAACGGTCATGCGCCGTCTCGCGGGCGACGACCCCGTCGTCAACGAGGAGTGGATCTCTGACAAGGATCGCTTCGCGTTCAACTGGCAGAGCGCGGCCGACCGTCTCACGCACCCGCTCGTGCGTGACCGGGCCGAGGATGGCACACGCGGCGAGCTCCGCACGGCCTCGTGGGTCGAGGCCCTCGAGATCGCGGCGACGGGTCTTGCCGCAGCACGCGACGCCGGTGGCGTCGGCGTGCTGCCCGGCGGGCGCCTGACGATCGAGGACTCCTACGCCTACAGCAAGCTCGCGCGCACGGCCCTCGCGACGAACGACATCGACCACCGGGCCCGTCCCGCGTCCGGCGAGGAGCAGTCCTTCCTCGGGCACACGGTTGCGGGCCGCGGCATCGACGTGACCTTCGGTGACCTCGAGAACGCGCCCGCGGTCCTCCTCGTCGGCTTCGAGCCTGAGGAGGAAGGCGGCATCGTCTTCCTGCGTCTGCGCAAGGGCACGCAGGCCGGACGCACCCGCGTCTGGTCGCTCGCTCCGTTCGCGACGCGCGGTCTCGAGCGTCTCGACGGGACGCTCGTTCCGACGGCTCCCGGCCTCGAGGTCGAGATCCTCGACGCGCTGGCGTCGGGCGCCGACGAGCCTGCCCTCGCGCCGCTGCGCTCGGCCCTCGCGGCCGAGGGCGCGCTCGTCGTCGTGGGGGAGCGGCTCGCGAACCTTCCCGGTGCGCTGTCAGCGGTCCTGCGACTCACGGCCGCAACGGGTGCGCGTCTCGCGTGGATCCCGCGCCGCATCGGCGAGCGTGCCGGTGTCGAGATGGGCACGCTGCCGGGTCTCCTCCCGGGTGGACGCACGGTGGCCGATGCCGCCGCTCGCGTCGACATGGCCGCGGCCTGGGGCGCGGATTCCCTTCCGACGGCTCCCGGCCGCGACACCGACGGCATCCTCGCCGCGCTCAGCGCGCGTGAGCTGCGCGGTGCGCTCGTGGGAGGTGTCGAGCTGGGCGACCTCACCGACCCGGTCGCGGCTCGCGCCGCGCTCGAGGCCGCCGACTTCGTCGTGAGCCTCGAGGTGCGCGCGAGCGAGGTCACCGACCTCGCAGACGTCGTGCTCCCCGTCGCACCCCCGGCCGAGAAGTCGGGGACGTACCTCAACTGGGAAGGCCGCGTGCGGCCCTTCCGGCAGGCGCTCGAGTCGTCCGCGCTGCCCGACCACCGGGTGCTCGACGAGCTGGCACGCGGGCTCGGGACGGACCTCGGTGCGCGCGACGGCAACGTCCTGCGCAAGGAGATCGACGAGCTCGGTGCGTGGGACGGCGAGCGGCTCGCCGCTCCCGAGGTGAGCGCGGCGAGCCCCGCCGCGGTCGCTCCCGGCACGGCTGTCCTCGCCTCCTGGCGCCTGCAGCTCGACGCGGGTCGTGGCCAGGACGGTGAGCCGTTCCTCGCGGGGACCGCGCGCAAGGCGGTTGCGCGGCTGTCGGCCGCGACGGCCGCTGACGTGGGCGTCGCCGACGGTGGGCTCCTGCGGGTCTCGACGGCCGCTGGTCGCGTCGAGCTGCCCGTCGCGGTCACGGACATGCCGGACCACGTCGTGTGGCTGCCCACCAACTCGCCCGGCTCAGCGGTGCGTGCGGCACTGGGCGTCCTGCCCGGTGCGGTCGTCGAGATCGCTGCGGGACCTGTCCCCACCACCGAGGAGGCATGATGGGCGGCTTCGCCCTCGCTGCGACGGTCGCGACGGAGACGCCGGCGGTGCCCGGCATCGCCGCCGACTTCAGCAACGACAACATCTGGGTGTACCTCGTCAAGGCGGTGCTCGTCATCGTCTTCCTGCTGACGAGCGTCCTCATGGCCCTGTGGTTCGAGCGGCGTCTTGTCGCTCGCATGCAGGTGCGCATCGGCCCGAACGTCCACGGCCCTCTCGGTCTGCTCCAGGCGGTCGCCGACGCGATGAAGCTCCTCATGAAGGAGGACATCACGGTGAAGATGGCCGACAAGGTCGTCTACATCATCGCGCCGATGATCTCGGTGTTCTGCTCGCTGCTCATCTACGCGGTCATCCCGTTCGGGCCTGAGGTGCGGATCCCGTTCACGGACTTCACGACGCCCGCGCAGCTGACCGACTTCCCCGTCGCGGTCCTCTACATCCTCGCGTGCGCCGCACTCGGCGTGTACGGCATCGTCCTCGGCGGCTGGTCCTCCGGCTCGACGTACCCGCTGCTCGGCGGAGTGCGTTCGACGGCGCAGATCATCTCCTACGAGCTCGCGATGGGCCTCTCGCTCGTCTCGGTCTTCCTGCTCGCCGGGTCGATGTCGACGTCGGAGATCGTCAACCAGCAGGAGCGCTTCTGGTACGCGCTCCCGCTGCTGCCGGCGTTCATCCTCTACATCATCTCGATGATCGGCGAGACGAACCGACTGCCGTTCGACCTTCCTGAGGCCGAGGGTGAGCTCGTCTCCGGTTACATGACTGAGTACTCCTCGATGAAGTTCGCGTGGTTCTTCCTCGCGGAGTACATCAACATGCTCAACGTCTCGGCCGTCGCCACGACGCTGTTCTTCGGCGGATGGCGGGCGCCGTGGCCGCTCTCGGCGATCAACGACGGCATGTTCAACGAGGGCTGGTGGCCGATCCTCTGGTTCCTCGCCAAGGTCTGGTTCTTCATGTTCATCTTCGTGTGGGTGCGTGGCACGCTGCTCCGCTTCCGCTACGACCAGTTCATGAAGTTCGGCTGGAAGATCCTCATTCCGGTTGCGCTCGTGTGGCTCGTCGTCGTCGCCATGTACCAGGGCGTCGTCGAGTTCGGTGAGATCGACCGCCAGGTCTTCATCTACGCCTCGCTCGGGCTGTTCGTCATCGCGATCGTCGGCCTCGTCATCTCGTCCTTCGTCACGAAGGACGAGCCGGAGCCCGCCGCCCCGGTCGAGCCGTTCGACGCCTTCGCGGGCGGCTACCCCGTGCCGCCTCTGCCCGGTCAGCAGCTTCCGCCCTCGCCCCGTGTCGCACGACGCGCAGCGGCCGCGGCCGCGGTCCTCGAGGTCACGGCCGAGTCCGAATCCACTACGTCGACGGAAGGGGACTCCGGTGAGTGAGAGCCCAAAGAAGTCCGGACCGCTCGCTGATCTGCTGGCGCCCGTCGCCGGCTTCGGCGTGACCTTCGCGAACATGTTCCGCCCCGTCGTCACGGAGCAGTACCCGTTCGAGAAGGTCCCGACCAAGCCGCGCTACCACGGCCGTCACCAGCTCAACCGCTACCCCGACGGCCTCGAGAAGTGCATCGGCTGCGAGCTGTGCGCCTGGGCGTGCCCCGCGGACGCGATCTACGTCGAGGGCGGCGACAACGCCGATCTGCCCGACGGCGCGCACATCTCGCCCGGAGAGCGCTACGGGCGCGTCTACCAGATCAACTACCTCCGCTGCATCTTCTGCGGCCTGTGCATCGAGGCATGCCCGACGCGCGCGCTCACGATGACGAACGACTACGAGCTCGCGGGCCCGACCCGCGAGGGCATGATCTTCGAGAAGGACGACCTGCTCGCGCCGCTGCGCGAGGGCATGCTGTCCGGCCCGCACCCCATGGTCGAGGGCACAGAAGACCTCGAGTACTACCGCGGTGAGATCACCGGTCCGACCGAGGCTCAGGTCGACTGGGTGCGCGAGCGCCGTCCCGACGACGCCTCGATCGACGCCGCGGCCAAGGCCACGGTCGCCGCTCCCCACGTCAACGGAGGAACGCGATGATGACCTCGACCGGGGAGGCAGTGCTCTTCTGGGTGCTCGCTCCCGCCATGGTTCTCGGGGCCCTTGGTCTCGTCTTCGCTCGTAAGGCCGTCTACGCGGCGCTCTCGATGATCTTCGTCATGGTGAGCCTCGCGGTCGTCTACGTCATGCAGCAGGCGGAGTTCCTCGGCATCGTCCAGGTGGTCGTCTACACGGGCGCCGTCATGATGCTCTTCGTCTTCGTCCTCATGCTCGTGGGCGTCGACGCCTCGACATCCGCAGTCGAGACGATCAAGGGACAGCGCTGGATCGGCGTCCTCATGGGCCTCGGTCTCGGCACCCTGCTCATCACGGTGACGTCGCGCGCGACCCTGCCCGCCGCGGTCGGGCTCGACTCGGCGAACTCCGAGACGAACCCCGCTGGGCTCGCTCGCATCCTCATGAGCGACTTCGTGCTCGACCTCGAGATCGTCGCGGTCCTGCTCGTCACGGCTGCGCTCGCGTCGCTCGTGCTCACGCACCGCCGGCGCCTCACCCCCAAGATCGGTCAGGCCGAGCGGGCCGAGCGTCGTCTGCTCGCGGGGGAGCACCCCGTCAACCTGCCGGCTCCCGGTGTCTACGCGCGGCACAACGCCATGGACGTTCCCGCGCTCGACCCCGAGGGCAACCCGATCGAGGCCTCGGTCTCGCGCGTGCTGCGCATCCGAGGCCAGGAGCACGGGCTCGGGACGGACGTCACAACGCTCGTCCAGGCACGGACCACGGCCGAGCTTGACGCCGGCGACCAGGCGAGCGACACCGCCGCCACGCGCGGCGGCCGTCACGACCAGACCGACGCTGCGACCACGGAGGGAGAAGCCTGATGGAGGTCAGCAACTACCTGTATCTCGCGATGATCCTCTTCGCGATCGGCGGAGCGACCGTGCTCCTGCGCCGCAGCGCGATCATCGCCTTCATGGGTGTTGAGCTCATGCTCAACGCCTCGAACCTTGCCTTCGTGACGTTCGCCCGCATCCACGGTGACCTCACCGGCCAGGTCATCGCGTTCTTCGTCATGGTCGTCGCCGCAGCCGAGGTCGTTGTCGGCCTCGCGATCATCGTGGCGATCTTCCGGACCCGGAAGTCGGCCTCCGTCGACGACGTCAACCTGCTGAAGGGCTGAGGCGCTGATGCTCACCTTGCAATCCGTCGCGGCCACGGCCGCTCCCGCCATGGCCGCCTCCGGCTTCTGGCAGGAGAACGCGTGGCTCCTCGTCGCCGCGCCCCTCGTGAGCGCCGGCATCCTGCTGCTCCTGGGGCGGCGCGCCAACAGTTGGGGCCACTGGTTGGGCCTCCTCGCGTCCACGGCGTCCTTCGTCGTCGGCGCGGGCCTGCTCGTCGACCTCCTCTCCTCGCCCGCGGGCGAGCGCGTGCGTGAGGTCGACGTCTTCTCGTGGATCTCGACGTCCGAGCTCAACCTCGTGGCCGGGCTGCGGCTCGACCCGCTGTCGCTCACGTTCGTCATCCTCGTGACCTTCGTCGGCTCCCTCATCCACCTGTACTCGGTGGCCTACATGGAGCACGACGCCTCGCGGCGCCGCTTCTTCGCGTACCTCAACCTCTTCGTCGCCGCGATGCTCCTGCTCGTGCTGGCCGACTCCTACCTGCTGATGTTCGTCGGCTGGGAGGGCGTGGGCCTCGCTTCCTACCTGCTCATCGGGTTCTGGAACCACGTGCCGCAGTACGCGACCGCCGCCAAGAAGGCGTTCGTCATGAACCGCGTCGCCGACGTCGGCATGATCATCGCGCTCGGGCTCATGTTCTCGACCTTCGGCGGTCTCGACTTCACGACCGTGCTCGCGGGCTCGGCGGACGCGGCCGAGGGCAAGCTCACCGCGATCGGGCTCATGCTGCTCCTCGCCGCGTGCGGAAAGTCGGCGCAGTTCCCGCTCCAGGCATGGCTCGGCGACGCGATGGCCGGCCCGACCCCGGTCTCGGCGCTCATCCACGCCGCCACCATGGTGACCGCGGGTGTCTACCTCATCGTGCGCTCGGGACCGATCTTCGAGGGCGCGCCCACGGCGCTCCTCGTCGTCGCGATCGTCGGTGCGATCACGCTCCTGTTCGGTGCGATCGTCGGCTGTGCCAAGGACGACATCAAGAAGACCCTCGCGGCCTCGACGATGTCGCAGATCGGTTACATGATGCTCGCCGCGGGCCTCGGCCCCATCGGCTACGCGTTCGCGATCTTCCACCTGCTCACGCACGGCTTCTTCAAGGCCGGGATGTTCCTCGGTGCGGGCTCGGTCATGCACGGCATGAACGACCAGGTCGACATGCGCCGCTTCGGCGGCCTCTCGACGTACATGAAGATCACCTGGCTGACCTTCGGCGCGGGGTGGCTCGCGATCCTCGGCATCCCCCCGTTCTCGGGATTCTGGTCCAAGGACAAGATCATCGAGTCGGCGTTCGTCGGCGAGGGCTGGCAGCCATGGGTCTTCGGAACCATCGCGCTCCTGGGCGCCGGGATCACCGCGTTCTACATGTCGCGCCTCTTCTTCATGACGTTCCACGGCAAGCAGCGGTGGACCTCTGAGAAGGAGGGGACGGGCCCGGACCAGCACCCGCACGAGTCGCCCATCCTCATGACTCTTCCGATGATCGTCCTCGCGGTCGGCTCGGTCGCGCTCGGTGGCGTTCTCGCGATCGGCGACGGCTTCGTCACGTGGCTCGAGCCCGTGACCGGCCACGTCGAGCACCACGCACCCGTCATCCCGGTGCCGGTCATCATGGCGGCCACGATCGTGCTCGTCCTCCTGGGCGCGTTCCTCGCCTGGCGGCAGTACGCGGCGTCGACGGTTCCGGTGCGCGCACCGCGCGGCTCGCTCCTCACCCGTGCCGCACGCGCCGACCTCTACCAGGACGCGGTCAACGAGGGGCTCGTCATGCGCCCCGGCCAGTACCTCACCCGCTCGCTCGTCTTCGGTGACGCGACGTTCGTCGACGGCGCGTTCGCCGGCCTCGGCCGGACGAGCTCGGGCCTCGGGCGCGCGTTGCGCGGCCTGCAGAACGGTTTTGTCCGCTCCTACGCCGCCTTGATGACGCTCGGCATCCTCGTGATCGCCGGCATCGTCCTGGCCGTGCAGGGCTGAGGAAGGACCTGAACGAATGGAATCCCTCGTGCCCGAGAACCTCACGGCCTCCTTTCCGTGGCTCACCGCGCTCATCGTCGTCGCCGTCGTCGGCGCCGTCGTCCTGTGGTGCCTGCCGCGGGGCGCGCGTGGCCGCGTCCGCGAGATCGCCCTTGGCTTCTCGCTCGTCAACGTCGGCCTCGTCGTCGGCGCGTTCACCCAGTTCGACGTGTCCCGGGCGGGTGTGCGACAGCTCTCCGAGCTGCACTCCTGGATCCCGCAGATCGGCACGTCGTACGCCGTAGGCGTCGATGGCCTCGGCCTCGCGCTCGTCGCGCTCGGCGTCGGCCTCGTGCCGGTCGTCATCCTCGCCGCGTGGCGGGAGCAGGGCGACGACGTCGAGCGTCTGCGTCACTACCTCGCGCTCGTGCTCGTCACGGCCGCGTTCATGACGCTCATCTTCGCCGCCCGCGACGTCTTCCTCTTCTACGTCGCGTTCGAGGCCATGCTCGTCCCGATCTACTTCATGATCGGTGCGTTCGGCGGTCCGCAGCGTCGGGGTGCAGCGGTGAAGTTCCTGCTCTACTCACTCGCGGGCGGGCTCGTCATGCTCGTCGCGGTCATCGGCCTGTTCCTCCAGGGACCGGGCGGTGCGCAGGGCTTCCTCACGGACAACCTCACGGGCCTCACGCTCGACGCGTCCGTCGAGCGGCTGCTCTTCGTCGGGTTCTTCCTCGCGTTCGCGATCAAGGCTCCGATGTTCCCGGTGCACACGTGGCTGCCCGACGCGGCGCAGCAGGCGCCCGCGGGCACCTCGACGCTCCTCGTCGGCGTGCTCGACAAGGTCGGCACGTTCGGCATGCTCACGCTCTGCATCCCGCTCTTCCCGAGCGCGTCGCAGTGGGCTGCCCCGACGATCGTCGTGCTTGCCGTCATCTCGGTCCTCTACGGCGCGCTCCTCGCGCTGGGGCAGAAGGACATGATGCGCCTCATCGCGTACACGTCCGTCTCGCACTTCGGCGTCATGGTGCTCGGCATCTTCACCTTCGGGCAGACGTCGGTCGCGGGTGCCTCGTTCTACATGCTGGGTCACGGTCTCGCGACAGGCTTGCTGTTCCTCACGGCCGGCATGGTCATCGCGCGTCACCCGAGCCGCTCGCAGCGCATCGCTGACTACGGCGGCCTGCAGCGCACGACCCCGGTCATCGCCGGCGTCTTCCTCGTGGCGGGTCTCGCGACCCTGTCGCTCCCGGGGCTCGCGCCGTTCGTGGGCGAGATCATGGTGCTCATCGGGTCGTTCGGGACGTACCCGGTTGCGGTCATCGTCTCGGCGTTCGTCGTCATCCTGGCCGCGCTCTACGTCCTGCTCATGTACCAGCGCATGTTCACCGGTCCCGAGCAGGAGCACCTCACGGGCCTGCCCGACATGGTGGGACGGGAGAAGTGGGTCGTGGCTCCGCTCCTCGTCGCTCTGCTTGTCCTTGGTTTCTACCCGCGTCCGGCTCTCGACCTCGTCGAGGCGCCCGCTGACGTCACCGTCTCGACCATCGCCCTCGAGGGGAGCGCGTCATGACCCCGCTCGTTGCCGCAGCACCGCAGTTCACGCAGCCTGAGATCTCGTGGCAGTGGCTCGCGCCCTACATCCTCGTGCTCGGGGCGGGCGTCATCGCCGTGCTCGTCGAGGCCTTCGTGCCTCCGCGGGCTCGCCGGACGACCCAGCTGACGCTCGCGCTCGCCGCGGTTCTCGGTGCGACCGGCTGGAACGTGTGGCTGTGGGTCACCGAGCTCGCGCCCACGACGTTCAAGGCGCAGCAGGTCGTGGGCGGCTCGCTCATGGTCACGTACTTCACGCTCGCGCTGCAGACCGTCCTGCTCGTCGTCGCGGCGATCGCGCTGCTCGTCATCGCGGACCGCTCGCGGGGCGCGGACGACTTCGCTCCGACCGCGGCCGCGACGCCTGGTTCGGACTACGAGGAGCTCGCTCGCAAGAAGGACGTGCAGCAGACGGAGATCTACCCGCTGTTCCTCTTCGCCGTGGGTGGCATGATCCTCTTCCCGGCGGCCGGTGACCTGCTGACGATGTTCATCGCGCTCGAGATCCTCTCGTTGCCGCTCTACGTCATGTCGGGCATGGCCCGTCACCGTCGCCTGCTCTCGCAGGAGGCGTCGCTCAAGTACTTCCTGCTCGGCGCGTTCTCGTCGGCGTTCTTCCTCATGGGGATGGCCCTCGTCTACGGGTACGCGGGCACGATCAACCTCTGGGCGATCACGGCGGGTCACGCGACCTCGGTGCCCACAGACCTCGTCGGCGGGCGCCCGCTGCTCGTCGCGGGCATCGTCATGCTGCTCGTCGGCGTGCTCTTCAAGGTCGGCGCGGTCCCGTTCCACCAGTGGACGCCGGACGTCTACCAGGGCGCTCCGACGTCGATCTCGGGCTTCATGGCGGCGTGCACGAAGGCGGCCGCGTTCGGCGCCGCCCTCCGCATCGTCCTGTGGACCGCACCGTTCATCGGCCTCGACCTGCACGACGAGGTCCAGCTGACGATCATCATCGTCGCGATCGCCTCGATGCTCGTGGGTTCCGTGCTCGGTGTCGTGCAGCACGACGTCAAGCGCCTGCTCGCGTACTCCTCGATCGCTCACGCGGGCTTCGTGCTCGTCGCGGTCGCGGCGGTCAAGCCCTTCGATGGTGCCGAGTTCACGTTCCCGATGAACTCCGCGATCGTGTTCTACCTGCTCGCCTACGGCTTGGCGACGGTCGGTGCGTTCGCCGTGGTCCGGCTCGTGCGCGAGTCGCAGGGGCGCGGCAGCGATCTCGTGACGCTCGGTGAGGCGACGCACCTGTCGCAGTGGGCGGGCCTGGCCCGTCGCAGCCCGTTCCTTGCGGTCGCATTCTCTGTCTTCCTCCTGTCGTTTGCGGGCATCCCGCTCACGGCGGGCTTCGTCGGGAAGTTCGCAGCCTTCAAGGTCGCGGTCGACTCGGGCCTGTGGTGGCTCGCGATGGTCGCGGTCGTGGGCTCTGCGATCTCTGTTTTCTTCTACGTGCGGATCATCGTGCTCATGTTCTTCGTCGACCCTGCGACTGACGACGGCGAGCACGCTCCTGTCCGCGAGGTCGTCGCGGTGGGCGCGCTCGGCGCGACGTCCGACGCTCCCGTGGGTACGCCGCTCGCTGGTGAGCCTGAGGCGGGCGTCGGCCTGCGTCTTTCGGAGGAGATGCGCCGCACGACCGCGGGGGTCGCGGTTCTGCGCGGCTCGGTGGGCTCGCGCGTGGCGATCGCCGTGACGATGGTGGGTACGCTTTTGCTCGGGGTCCTTCCCGGGCCTGTCCTCGACCTGCTGGAGAAGACGGTGAGCTTCCTTCCGTGACCTCTTCGACGACGCCGACCGCCGGTGTCGGGCTTCCTGTTCCCGACCCTGAGCTGGCCCAGCTGCTCGCAGACCGTCTCGAGACCGTCGAGTCGGTGCTCCGCGAGTCCGTCACGCAGACCGACCAGCTCGCGGACGACGCTTCCCGCCACCTGGTCGACGCAGGGGGCAAGCGTCTGCGCCCGCTCCTTGCGCTGCTGTGCGCGGAGCTCGGCGACGGTTCGCGGCCTGAGGTCGTCGACGCCGCGGTGGTCGTCGAGCTCACGCACCTGGCGACGCTCTACCACGACGACGTCATGGACTCGGCGCCGCTGCGGCGCGGGGCTCCTTCGGCGCACGAGGTGTGGGGCAACTCGGTGGCGATCCTCACGGGTGACCTGCTCTTCGCACGGGCGTCGGGTCTTGTGGCGGGGCTGGGGACGGAGGCCGTGAAGATTCAGGCGGCGACGTTCGAACGCCTGTGCCTGGGCCAGATGCGTGAGTCGGTCGGCCCGCGCGAGTCGGACGACGCGGTCGAGCACTACATCGGCGTGCTGGCCGACAAGACGGCGTCGCTCCTTGCCACGTCCGCTCTGTTCGGGGCGCGGTTCGCCGGGTGCTCCCTCGAGGTCGCGCAGATGGTCGCGGCGTACGGCGAGCGTCTGGGTGTCGCGTTCCAGCTGGCGGACGACGTCCTTGACCTCACGAGCTCGGGCGAGCTCTCGGGCAAGACCCCGGGCACCGACCTGCGCGAGAAGGTCCCGACGATGCCGACGATCCTGCTGCGGCGCCGCGTGGCGTCGGGTGAGGGCACGGCCGACGACGCCGACCTCGTCGCGCTTCTTGACTCTGACCTCTCCGACGACGCGGTGCTTGCCGAGGCTCTCGGTCGGCTCCGTGACCACGAGGTCGTCGGTGCGACGCGCGAGCTCGCGGCTCAGTGGGCGCGTGACGCCGTTGCGGAGATCGTCGATCTCTCGGACGGACGGGTCAAGGAGACGCTCGTGGCGTTCGCGGACGCGATGGTCGACCGCGCGACCTGAGCGCACGTCTGCTTGCGCAGCCCGCCCGGCGGGCTTCCGAGACGGTCTGATCCTGACCGTACGGGAGCCTCGGGGCGGGCTGCGGCGTTTGTGAGCGTGCGCTGCGGACCGCTGGACTTCCCCGTGCCGGTCTGAGGGGGCGCGTGTACCCTTGCACCGCACGGCGGTTACGTGCGTGGCGACTGGAACAAGGCCCCGCCGTCGCTGGCTGAGACCGACCAGGGGTTCGTGGCACGACAGGGAGAGTGACGTCAACGGTGAGCAGCTACCCCATGGCCGTGCCTTCGGGCTCCGCGGGTGCACCGGCATCGCTGGGCAAGCGATTCGGTGCGCGTCTTGTCGACGGGTTCTTGCAGGGCCTCGTGTACATGCCGTTCGTCTTTGCGGGCTCGGGCGCGACGACCGTTGACGAGCTGGCCCGCGCGGGCATGCTCATGGGCCTCGGCGGGGTGGTCGCACTCGCATTCTTCGTCGTGCAGTGCTGGCTTCTCGGCTCCAAGGGCTGGAGCATCGGCAAGAAGGTCATGGGCATCTCGGTCGCGGACGCCGCGACGGGCGCTCCGATCGGCTTCGGCCGGGCGCTGGTGCGTGAGGTCCTCATGGCTGTGCTGTCGCTCATCGTGATCGTCACGATCCTTGTCGACTCCTCGGGCCGCCACGACGGCCTGCACGACAAGGCCGGTCGCTCGACCGTCATCGACGGTGCTGTGCGTGGCGCCGCGAGCGCTGGGCGTTCGGTCGCCCGCCCGCGGTCGTCGAAGAAGTCTGCGCCGACGACCCCGAGCTTCAGCGTTCCCGGTGCTCCGCGCAGCGTTCCTTCGGCTCGTTCGGCTGCCGAGGCCGCGTCGGCGGGCGGGTCGGGCTACGGCGCTCACGGTGTTCCCGTCCCGCCGCCGGCCCCCGCGGCGCCGCACCACGCCGCGGCGCCCGGTTACCCCGGTGCTCCTGCGCCGGCGCCCGGTTACCCCTCGGCTCAGCCGGTCGCGCCGGGCTACCCCGCAGCGTCGGGCTACCCGGCAGCGTCGGCTCCGGCACCCGCCCCCGGCTATCCCGGTACCCCTGCCCCCGCACCCGGCTATCCCGGTGCCCCGGCCCCCGCGCCCGGCTATCCGTCGGCGCCGGCCGCGGGCTACCCGTCGGCTCCCGCGCCCGGCTACCCGTCGGCCCCCGCGCCCGGCTACCCGGATCAGGGCGCCGCGCCTGCGCCGCAGTCGCCCGGCTACCCCGGCGCACCCGTTCCTCCCGCCCCGCCGGCCAGCGCTCCCGGTGGACCGCTCATCACGAGCGTTCCGGGCCGCGACCGCGCGGTGCCCGCTGCTCCCGGCTACGGGGCCCAGCCCGCACAGACGAGCGTCCCCGCTGCGCCCGCGTATGCGGCCGGCTCCGCCTACGGCGCTGCTCCTGCCGCGCCCCCCGCACCTCCTGCACCGTCCGCGGCGCCGGCCGTCCACGTCAACGCGTCAGCGAGCAACGGCGTTCCGGCGGGCGGTGGCATGGAGCTCGACGAAGACCTCGAGCTCACTCGGCTGCGCCCTGAGACGCCGGTTGCGGCGTCCTCGGACGAGGACGGGATCCCGGCGTCCGCGCTCCTGCGCATCTCGGACGGCCGTGAGCTGACGATCACCGGAACCGTGCTCATCGGCCGCAACCCGGCCGCTGGTGAGGGTGAAGAGGTCGGCGAGCTCGTGCGGGTCTCCGACCCGGGCCGCTCGGTCTCCAAGACTCACGTCATGATGGGCGTCGACACCGAGGGCGTGTGGGCGGCAGATCGCGCGTCGACGAACGGCACGGTCGTGACGCTCGGGGACGGCCAGCAGATCATCTGCGCCGAGAACCAGGTCGTGCGACTCCCGGTCGGCGCGACCGTGAGCTTCGGTGACTATTCCATCTCGTTCGAGTTCCGCGGCGCTTGAGGATATCTGTGCACACTCTCTGGGGGTCCGCGACCGATCGCGGACGTGTCCGTTCGCTCAACGAGGACTCGCTCCTCGCCTGCCCACCGGTGTTCCTGGTGGCCGACGGCATGGGCGGGCACGACGCGGGTAACGTCGCGAGCCGGATCGTCGTCGACGCCTTCTCGGTGCTCGTCGGGCACGACTCCGCGACTCCTGACTCGGTGCACGACGCGTTCACGCACGCGGGGGCACGCATGCGTGAGACGCTCGGCGCCCGCATCGGCGGGACGACCGTGGCCGGGGTCGCCGTGACGGAGGTCGACGGCGCGGAGTACTGGCTCGTCTTCAACATCGGTGACTCGCGCGTCTACCGGGTCAACGACTCCGGCCTCGAGCAGGTGAGCGTCGACCACTCGGTCGTCCAGGAGCTCATCGAGCAGGGCGAGATCTCGCACGCGGACGCGCGCGTCCACCCCGAGCGTCATGTCATCACTCGCGCCGTCGGGACCGGCTCGGACCCGGACCCGGACTACTGGCTCATCCCCGTGACGACGAACGACCGGCTCATGCTGTGCTCGGACGGCCTGACGAGCGAGCTCGACGACGCGACGATCCACCAGGCGCTCACGACTCTTGACGACCCGCAGCAGGCGGCTGACTGGCTCGTCGGTGCCGCAGTCGAGGCCGGGGGCCGCGACAACGTCACGGTCGTCGTCGTCGACGTCGCCTCGACGTGGACGGAGCTGCCGATCGATGACGCGACGGTGACGCGCGGCTCGCTCGAGAAGATCCGTGAGCAGCGCCGTGCCGCGGGCGGCACGCGCTGGGACGAGGAGCTGCACGGCAAGACCGTGCCGCGTGCGCCCCGCGCCGTGTCCGCCCCGACCCCGCCGAGCGTGGGCGCGCCCGCCTTCGCGGTGGGCGTCGGTCCGGTTCCGCCACCTCCTCCCGTCGGAGGTGCGCTGTGATCGTTCCCCGCTCTGTTCCCGGCAACTGGTTCGCCGTCGTGACCGACGGCGTTGCCGTCCTCCTCCCGCCGGCGACGCCTGCGGCTGTCCTTGACGACGTGTGGCTCGCGCTGCGCGACGGCGCCCGGCCTGACGAGGTGCGCGATCTTGTGGGCGAAAGCCCCTCGTGCGGCATCGTCTCGGTCGTGGGTGGCACGGTGGAGGCGCAGCTTCGCGGTGACGTCGTGCTCACGGTGAGCGCGGACGACGGGCAGCAGATGCTGCGCGGCGACGACTCCCGGTGGAGCGCGCACACGCTCGGTGACATCGACGGTCTCCTGCTCGAGGCCGTGGGTGCCCAGCGGGGCTCCGGCGGACCGCTGCCTGTGCTCGCTGCCGTCGTTCCGTCGGCGGCTGTCGAGCTCGGGCTCAACGCCGACGGCGACCTCGACGGCGACGGGATCGACGACCTCACGTTCCGACGTGTGCCGCAGGGATCTGCGCCCGCGGAGAGCCTCGCGGACGTGCTCGACGCGGACGACGACACCGTCCTCAAGGTGACCCCGGCCCTGCGGGCCGAGGTTGAGGCGATCGCGGCAGCCGAGGCGCACGCCGCGCAGGCCGCGGGCACGGAGCTCCTCGAGCGCGACGGGCACGCGTCGTCCGGCCAGGACGTGGCCTTCGACGAGGACCACCTCGACGCGATGACGGTTCTTGGCGTGGGGCCCTCGCTCCGTGCCGAGGTCGACGCGCGCGCTGCTGCGGCCGACGCCGCCGTCGTGACGGCCGCGTCACCTGTCGACGCAGCGCCGTCCGCCCCCTCGCCCCCGGTCGTGCCCGTCGCGGACGCGCGTCCCGTGCCGCCGCCCCCTCCGGTTGCGGCGAGCACTGTCGTGCACGCGCCCGCCGACCACGACGGCATGACAGTGATGAGTTCGGACCTCGTCGAGATCCGCAAGAGCCTGCCGACATGGACGGGTGACCGCGTCCCCGGACCGTTCGCGGTCCCAGCCGAGCGTGGCACGGCGAAGCTCGTCATGTCGTCGGGGCTCGTCGTCACGCTCGAGCGCACCGTCCTCATTGGCCGGGCGCCCGTCGTCAGCCGCGTCCCCAACCGGTCCCTGCCGCGTCTCGTCACGGTTCCGAGCCCGCACCACGACATCTCCCGGACGCACGCGCAGGTCCAGGACGACGGTGACCGCGTGTTCGTCACGGACCTGCACTCGACGAACGGGGTGGTCGTGCGTGGGGGTGCGGGTGCGCCCGTGCGTCTTGCACCCGGTGTTCCGACGCTTCTGTCCATGGGGGCGATGGTGGACATCGGTGACGGGGTGACATTCTCGGTGGTGCGCGACCGATGAGAGCCCGTCGCGAACCCGCAGTTCCCCCGCAGATCCCCGGCTTCGAGTACGTCAAGCTCCTCGGACTCGGCGGCTTTGCGGACGTCTTCGAGTACCGGCAGGACCTTCCCTCGCGCTCGGTCGCGGTCAAGGTGCTGCTCGCGAGCTCGCTCGACGACGAGACACGCGTGCGGTTCTCGACCGAGGCCAACCTCATGGCCCAGCTTTCCCACCACCCGTCGATCGTCACGATCCACCACGCTGACATCTCGGCGGACGGCCGGCCGTACCTCATCATGGAGTACTGCTCGCGGGCCGGGATCGGTGCCCGCTACCGAACTGAGCGGATCTCGGTCCAGGAGACGCTGCGGACGGGTATCCGGCTCGCGTCGGCCGTCGAGTCGGCTCACCGGCTTGGCATCCTTCACCGCGACATCAAGCCGGCGAACATCCTCACGACCGACTTTGGCTACCCCGCGCTCACGGACTTCGGCATCGCTGCGGCGACGGGCGGAGCAGGCGCTGCGGGGACGGGCATGTCGATCCCGTGGTCGCCGCCTGAGCTCTTGCAGTCGGATCCGCACGGTGACACGCGAGCTGACGTCTACTCTCTCGGTGCGACGGTCTACTCGATGCTTGCCGGGCGCTCGCCGTTCGAGGTCGCGGGCCAGCCCAACGGCGCTGCTGACCTCATCTACCGCATCGAGCGGTCACCCCTGCCCAACATCGACCGGGACGACGTACCGCCCGCGCTCCAGGCGGTTCTTGCACGGTCGATGAGCAAGGATCCGGTGCGTCGCTACCCGACGGCCGTGGGCTTTGCTCACGCGCTGCAGCAGATCGAGCGGTCGCTCGGTCTCACGGCGACGCAGATCGACGTCCTTGACCCGGCTGAGCGGCCCGTTCCGCGCGCGCAGCCGACGACGCCTGAGGCCGTCGCGGAGGCGACGCGGGCGCGGCCGATCGTGACGATCGACCCGTCGGCCCAGACTCCCGCGCCGCCCGTGACGCCGGCTCCGGCTCCTCACGTGCCCGTCCTCGCCGCGCCCGCCGTGGCGCACGCGCCCGCGGGTGCTGCGGCCGTTCCTGGATATCGCGCGCCGGATCCTGCGGCGAGCACCGCGGTGGATGCGTCGGAGCGTGGGGCGACCCCGGCGGCACCCGCCAAGGCTGGTGTCGGCCGCACGCTGGCGATCGTCGCGTCGAGCGTCGTGCTCGTCGTGATTCTCGTGGGCGCCGCCTACCTGGCGTTCGGCCGTGACGGGGGCGTGCCCGCGCCGCCCGTCGCGACGACGACGGCGCCGCCGAGCCCCGTCCCGACGACGATCACGTCAGGCCGGGTGCCCTCGCCGACGACCCTCCAGGCGACCGAGCTCGGCACGGGCACGGTCCGCTTCACGTGGGTCAACCCCGAGCCCCTCGAGGGTGACGGGTTCTTGTGGGGCGTCGAGGACTCCGACCGGCGCGAGCGCGTCGAGCTGCCGTACGTCGACGTGCCGATCCCGGACGGTGAGGACACGGTCTGCATCGCGGTCTCGCTCGTGCGCACCAACGGTCAGATGTCGACGACGCCGCTCGAGGGGTGCTTCCCATGACCCGCCCGCACCGAAGGACGCAGATGCTCGACCGCGCCGCAGGCCTCTCGCCGCGGCGCCGTTGGGCGACGTACTCCGCCGTGGGCCTCGTGCCCGCGGTCCTGGCGACGCTTGCGCTTGTCAACCCGGGCGTGACGGTCGAGCAGGTGGAGCTCAACGACGGTGGTGTGTGGCTGACCAACCGCAACCAGCAGAAGCTCGCGCGGTTCAGCTCGCCGGTCCGGGAGCTGGACGGCGGGCTCATCGCGCAGGGCGGCAATGTCTTTGAGGTGCTGCAGTCGGGCCGCGACGTCGTGCTGGTCGAGCCCGGGGGGCTCACGCTCGTCGACCCGGCGGCTGTCGCGCTCACGAGCACGGTCGAGCTCACGGGTACTGAAAGGGCTTCGCTCGCGGGTGGCTCGTACGCGGTGACGTCGGCTGACGGACACGTGTGGGCCGGCCGGGCGGCCGACCTGGGTGCGTTGTCGCTCGACCCGGAGTCGGCGACGCTCACGCTGGGCCCGGGTGCGGTCGCTGTGGCGACCGAGGGCGGCGACGTGGTGGCACTCGACCCGGCGACCGGCACGGTGCACCGCGGTGACCTCGACGACGGTGCGTTGACCTTCGCGGACGACGGCTCGATGGCTGACGCCGGCACTGCGGTGTCGGCGGCGCTCGCTGCTGCTGCGACGCCCGCGGGCGGCGTCGACGCCGTCGTGGGTGGCGTGGGTCAGCCGGTCCAGGCAGCGGCGGTCGGTGACCAGCTCGTCGTGCTGGCGGGCACGACCCTCTTCGGTGACGGCTGGTCGGCGGATCTCGCGACGGCCGGTGCTGACCCGGTCCTGCAGCTCACGGGTCCGGACCACGACGTCGTGCTCGTGGCCACGGGCACGAACCTCGTGCGTGTCCCGGCTGACGGCGGTGACCCTGAGCTCGTCGCGCCCGGCGCGACGGGCATGGCTGCTGCGCCGGTCGTCGCGCGGGGTTGTGAGTATGGGGCATGGTCGACGCCGACCGCGAGCTACTTCAGGCGGTGCGCGGGCCAGCCCGACCAGATCGAGAGTGTCGAGGGAATGACGGCCTCGACGCAGCTGCGCTTCCGCGTCAACCGCGGTGTCGTCATCCTCAACGACATCGTCGAGGGCCTCATGTGGCTGCCGGACGACGTGCCGCAGATGCTCACGCCCAACTGGCAGGACATCGAGGACCGGACGGAGTCTGACTCTCAGGACGACGCGGACGCGCAGGACCAGGAGAAGGACAACTCGATCGACGCCTGCCGCGACGAGGAGTCGGAGCCGATGCCGGAGGCCGACACGTTCGGCGTGCGCGCGGGCCGCACGACGGTCCTGCCCGTTCTCGACAACGACGTCAACACCGAGTGTGGTGTGCTCACGGTGGCGACGGTCGAGCCGCTTCCCGAGAACGTCGGCCGGATCGAGCCCATCGCGGGCGGTCGCTCGCTTCAGGTCGTCGTCCTGCCGGGAGCGAGCGGGACCCACACGCTGACGTACACGGTCTCGGACGGCCGCCGCCGCGGCACGCCGCCGTCGTCGACGCTGACGATTCGCGTCGCTCAGGACGGCGCGGACGAGGCGCCCAAGCAGGTGCGCGTCCCTGTGGTTCAGGTGGAGGCGCGGGCCATGACTGAGGTCGACGTGCTGGCGTCGTTCCTCGACCCCGACGGCGATGACCTGCGACTCGTGGGTGCGAGCACGGGCGAGGGTGCCCAGGTGACGTCGCGTCAGGACGGCCTGCTGCGGTTCCAGGCTGGTGACCGACTGGGCCGTCATCGGGTCAACGTCCGCGTGACGGATGGCACGACCGACCCGGTCGAGGGCGAGATCCTGGTGGACGTGCGTGCGGCGGGCACCTTGCCCCCGCGCCTCGACCCCGTGCTTGCTGAGACGTTCGTCGGCACGCCCGTGCGGGTCGACGTTCTGGCCGCTGTGCGTCCGACGACGGCGGCGCCCGTCGCGCTCACCGCGGTCGACGCGGTTGAGGGCGTCGATGTCGCGCCTGACCTCGCGACCGGCACGTTCATGTTCTCGGCGCCGAGCGCAGGCTCGTACTACGTGCCGTTCACCGTGACTGCTGGCTCGCAGACGACGCGAGGCCTCGCGCGCATCGAGGTGCTCGTGCAGCCGGAGGAGTTCGGGCCGCCGGTTGCGGTGAGCGACCGCGCGATGCTCCCCAACGGCGGCGAGGTGACGATCGCGCCGACGCGTAACGACACCGACCCCAACGGTCTTGTCCTTGTTCTCACCTCGGTGCGCGCCTCAGAAGGTTCGGCGCTGCGCCTCGGGATCGTGCGGCACGAGCTGCTGCGTATCACCTCGACCCGCGCGCTCACGCGCCCTGAGACGGTGCGGTACACGGTGTCGAACGGCATCGCCGAGTCGACGGGTGAGATTCTCGTCATTCCGACCGCGGCCGAGGCGAAGGACCGTGCGCCGGTCGTGCAGGACATCGAGGTGTCGGTGCGCACGGGTGGCGTCGTGACGATTCCGGTGCTCGACGGCGCCTCTGATCCGGACGGTGATCCGGTCTCGCTCAGCAGCACGCTCGTCGAGGAGCCGACCGCGGGCCTCATGTTTGTCGCAGGCGATGTGCTGCGGTTCCAGGCGCCGGGCTCCCCGTCGACGGTGACGGCACGCTTCGCCGTCCAGGACCCTCATGGCAACGAGGCTGCCGCGCGCGTGACGATCAATGTGCGCGCATCCGATGCCGCGACGAAGGCGCCGCCGCGCCCGCAGGACGTCGAGGCTCGCGTGTTCGCGGGCCAGACGGTGCGTGTCACGATTCCGCTCGTGGGGATCGACGACGATGGCGACGGCGTGCTGCTGCTCGGCCAGGCGTCCGCCCCTGCCAAGGGTGTGGTCACCGGGATCGGCCCGGACTACCTCGAGTACCAGGCGTTCACGGATGCCGCGGGCACGGACACGTTCCAGTACGCCGTCGAGGACTGGGTGGGCCAGCGTGCGGTCGCGACCGTGCGCGTCGGTATCGCGCAGGCACCCGCGGACCCGCCGGCGATCGTCTCCCGTGACGACGAGGTGCGCGTGCGCCCGGGCGAGCGGGTCGAGGTGCGCGTCCTTCTCAACGACGTCGATCCCTCGGGTGGTGAGCTCTCGATCACGACGCCGCTCAAGGACGTCGAGGGCATTGATGAGCTCTCGGTCGAAGGGCGCCGCATCGTCGCGCGCGCTCCTGAGAAGCCGGGGACGTACAACGTGCCCTATCGCGTGACGAACCAGTTTGGTGCGTGGGCGACAGCGACGCTCGCGATCATCGTGTCCACTGACGCGAAGATCTTGCCGCCGATTGCGAACGACGTCGTCGTGCCCGCAACCGAGACGATCGACAAGACGTCCGTCCAGGTCGACGTGCTTGCCGTTGCGGTCAACCCGTCGGGTCCGTTGTCTGATCTGGCGTTGTCCGTTCCGGCGTCGCACGCGTCTCAGGCGCGGGTCACCCCGGACAACAAGGTCGAGGTGACGCTCGGCCCGACGGCCCGCACCGTTCCGTTCGCCCTGACGAACACGCGACCCGAGGCCGACGGCGCGCATGCGTACGCGTTCGTGTCGGTCCCCGCGCTCGGTGACTTCCCGCCGGTTAAGCGTCCCAAGGCGCGCGAGCTGCGGGTCGGTGCGGGTGAAGAGCTTCTCATCGACATTGCCGAGTTCGTCCAGGTGGGCCCGGGCAAGACGGCGCGTATCGCGTCGGAGCAGTCGGTCACGGCGACGCGCGGTGACGGCTCGGCTCTTGTCGTCGACGAGACGACGCTGCGGTATGTCTCGGACAAGGCGTTCCCGGGTGGGCTTGCGTCGATCACGTTCGACGTCATTGACGGTCCAACCGGTGTCATCGGCACCCGGACGGCAACGATCTCTCTTCCGATCACGGTCTTTGCGACCGCGACCGTTCCTCCGACGTTCGCCCCGCGTCTCATCGAGGTCGCTCAGGGAGGCGAGCCGATCGCTCTTGACCTCACGCGCGTGACGGTCGGCCCTGAGGGCGTCGTGGCCGATCAGAACCGCTATTCGTACACGCTCACGCAAGCGCCTTCGGGTGCATCCGGGGTCTCGGCGACGCTGTCGGGTTCTGTTCTCACGCTCTCGGCTGCTGCTGCGGCGACGCGTGGCGCGGTCGGCACCGTGAGTCTTGCGATCGGGTACGGCGACGGTCAGAGCCTGCCTGCGCAGATCGACTTCCGCGTCCTGGCGTCGGACCGTCAGCTGGCGCGTGTGTCGAACATCGAGCAGAACGCTGTTGCGGGCGAGTCGATGACGTTCAACGTGCTTGAGGGTGCGTTCAACCCGTTCACGCGTCCGTTGCGCGTCGTCTCCGCCGCCAACGAGACCGGGGGAGTGGCCGCGGGTGTCTCGATCTCTGACTCGAGCGTCACGGTGACGCCGCCCGCGGGCCATGTCGGCCGCATCACGGTGCGGTTTGCGGTGCGTGACGAGACGGACGACCCTGCGCGTGAAGTTGGCGCTCAGATCGTGCTCAACGTGCGTGATGTGCCCGACGCCCCTGCTGGCCTCACGGTCGGCACGGTCGGCAACCGCACGGTTGAGCTCTCGTGGCTCGCTCCGGCATCGAACGGTTCCCCCATCACGGGTTACACCGTCATTGATCAGACGGGCACCGAGCGTGCCTGCGCGTCGACGAGCTGCACGATCACCGAGCTGAAGAACGGAGCCGAGTACACCTTCCGCGTGCTCGCCCGAAACGAGATCGGCGACTCGGAGCTCTCAGGGGCGTCCGCGCCCGCGACGCCCGACACGCTGCCCGAAGCTCCTGCGGTTCCTCAGGTTGTCTTTGGCGACGGTTCGCTCACGGTGTCGTGGCAGGAGCCGCGGACCGAGGGCTCGCCCGTCGCGAAGTACCGCGTCGAGCTGCGCGGCACGGGCTCGCCGGGAATCGTCGAGGAGACCGCGCGGTCGCGGACCTTTACGGGGCTGCGTAACGGCGAGTCCTACTCGGTGCGTGTGCGCGCCGTCTCGAGCCGCGACCAAGAGGGTCCCTGGTCACCCGAGGCGACCGAGGTCCCGGCGGGTGTGCCCGGTGCTCCGTCGGTCAAGGCAGTGCGGAACGACACGAGCGCGATCGGTAACGGTGTTGTCGACGTGGAGTGGTCGAAGGCCCCGGACAATGGCGGCGCGATCAAGAGCTACGCGGTCACCGCGACGCCCGAGGGCGGCGGCGCAGCGATCAAGGGCAACACGACGGGTGCACTGTCAACGCGCCTCGAGGGCGTGCGCAACGGCGTCGTCTACACCGTGAGCGTCGTCGCGACGAACAAGGCGGGCGAGGGCGCCGTGGGACAGACGACAGTCCGGACGTGGGCCGCCCCCGCGGCGCCGACCCGCGACCCAGCCGAGGGAGCCGAGGGAGCCGTGGGATATGAGGACAACCCCTTCGGCAACGGTCGCGTCAGGTACTCGTGGGTTGCCCCGAGCAAGACGGGAGGTGCCGGGATCAGCGTGGCCCACTACCGTGTCAAGTACGGCCAGTCCGAGACGACGGTGACGTCCGAGTCGTTCGTGGTCGATGGTCTTGACGGTGGCTCAGACTCGCCGACCGTGAGTGTCAAGGCGTGCACCGTGCCGGAGTCGGGTTCGAGCCCGGTGTGCTCTGCCGAATCGCTGTCCATCTCGGGACTGCTCGTCATCACGGCTCCCGTCGCGGGGAAGGTCTCACCTGTCGACGGCGTGGGTCCCGCCCAGTACAAGCTCACGGCGCGCGCACCAGAAGGCGCGCAGCTGGGCGGTGACACGGCCGCGAAGACGGTGGCACGTCTCTTCATCAACGGCACGCAGACCGAGGAGCGGTCCGTCGCAAGTGGCGCGGAAACGACATTCTCGAGCGAGGGTTCCGACGATGGGATCGACCCCGGCACGATCGTCAAGGTCACTCTCACCACGACGAACAAGTTCAACCAGTCAGCCATGTCCGAAGAGACCTACCGAGTGACCGCCCCGGCGGACCCGGGCGCGCCTGTTCCGACCGCCGGTGAGTGCGGGGAGAAGAAGGCGTGCGTCACGTGGACGTACACCCAGCCGACGGTCTTCTGGACGTTCCAGAAGTTCATCGTGTCGTTCCGCATCGGCGGGGTCGAGAAGTCCTTCGATGTCACCGACAAGAACGTGCGAGAGTTCACCCACCCGGACGATCAGTCGGCGACGAGCTTCGAGTACCGGGTCGCGGTCGTCGGGAAGCGATTCGGCTCGGAGGTCACGCGATGGAGCGACTGGAAGTCGGGCGGCATCATCGTGCAGCCGCCACCGCCACCGCCGACGACGGAGCCGGAGCCGGAGCCGACGACGGAGACCACGGCCCCGACGGACCCAACCCCGGACCCGGGCGCGGGCGCCAGCGGTGAAGCCGGCGAAGGCTGACCCCCGGGCCGCGAGGCCCGCACACGCACCATGACGCACGACGCCGCACCAGCGGCACGTACCTCCCGAGGAGAACGCACAGTGATCACACCCGAGCAGGCAGGTTGGTTCCAGGAGACCTTCGAGACACTCGTCGACAACGTCTCCCAGGCCGTCCTCGGCAAGCAGCACGCGGTGCGCCTCGTCCTCACGGCGCTCCTTGCCGAAGGGCACGTCCTCCTCGAGGACGCGCCGGGCACCGGCAAGACGTCGCTCGCACGGTCCGTCGCCGCCACGGTTCAGGGCACGAACAATCGCATCCAGTTCACCCCCGACCTCCTCCCCTCGGACGTCACGGGCGTCTCGGTGTACGACCAGGGCGAGAACCGGTTCGAGTTCCACCGCGGACCGATCTTCGCCTCGATCGTCCTCGCAGACGAGATCAACCGCGCCTCACCCAAGACGCAGTCGGCGCTCCTTGAGGTCATGGAGGAGTCGCGCATCACCGTCGACGGCGTGCCCCACGAGGTCGGCCGTCCCTTCATGGTCATCGCGACCCAGAACCCCATCGAGCAGGCGGGCACCTATCGTCTGCCCGAGGCCCAGCTCGACCGCTTCCTCATCAAGACGTCGCTCGGCTACCCCGACCACGCCTCGACCGTCCTCATCCTTGCGGGTGCGGCGACGCGCGACCGCGCCGCAGGACTGCGCCCACGCATCACGACCGAGGCCGTCGCAGACATGTCAGACATGGCTGCCGACGTCCACGTCGACGACGCCGTCCTCGACTATGTCTCCCGCCTCGCCGAGGCGACGCGCAGCGACACCCGGACCCGTCTGGGCGTCTCGGTCCGTGGCTGCCTCGCGCTCGTGCGCTGCGCCAAGGTGTGGGCTGCTGCGCAGGGCCGCGCGTTCGTCGTCCCCGACGACATCAAGGACCTCGGCGAGCCCGTGCTCGCGCACCGCATCGTGCTCGACGTCGAGTCTGAGTTCGCGGGTGTCACCGCCCCCGAGGTCATCCAGGACGTGCTCGCGACGACCGCTCCGCCCGTGGAGCGGGTTGGCTGAGATGGCACGACGCGACCTACGCGCCGCAGGAGCGCGCACGAGGTCGGGCATGCGCGCCGCAGGTGTGCGCGCCCGCGACCTAGGCGACCGCGCCACGCGCGCGGGCGGCCCGCTGCGACGCGTCGGCGACTCGATCGGCAGGCACGTCGGCATCCTCGGCTGGCTCGTCCTCGCCGGTGCCATCGGCGGCCTCGCCCTCGGCCGGCACTACGGCTGGGACGAGCTCGTCGCCGGCGGCGCAGCCCTCGCTGCGCTCCTCCTCATCTCGATCCTGCTCACGCTCGGACGCTCCACGTACCGCGTCGGGCTCGACCTCGCCGACCACCGCATCGTCGTCGGCGAACGCGCCGTCGGCCGCCTCCACGTGACGAACGTCGGACGCGCCCGCACCCTGCCCGCGCGCATCGTCCTGCCCGTCGGCGCCGGGCAGGCCGACGTCCAGCTTCCTTCCCTCGCCTCGGAGGCCGAGTTCGAGGAAGTCTTCGCCGTCGCAGGCGCGCGCCGCTCCGTCCTCACCGTCGGGCCCGTGCGCTCCGTCCGCGGCGACGCCCTCGGGCTCGTCCGCCGCCAGATCATGTGGACCGAGCCCGAGCACCTCTACGTCCACCCGCGCACCGTCTCGCTCGGAACCGCGCGCACTGGCGTCCTGCGTGACCTCGAGGGCGAAGCCACCCGCGTCGTCTCCGACCACGACATGTCGTTCCACGCGCTGCGCGAATACGTGCCCGGCGACGACCGTCGCTCGATCCACTGGCGCTCCTCGGCGCGCCTCGGCAAGCTCATGGTCCGCCAGTTCGAGGACACGCGCCGCACCCACACCGCGCTCGGCCTCGTCGACACCCTCGCCGACTACCGCGACGAGGACGAGTTCGAGCTCGCCGTCACCGTCTTCGCCTCGATCGGCCAGCAGGCGCTGCGCGAAGAGCTCGAGGTCACCGCGCTCACGTGCCGCCGGACGCTGCGCACGACGACGCCCCCCTCGTTCCTCGACGACTGCGCGGGCCTCGAGCTCCGCGACGGCGAGACCGCCGAAGCCCCCGTCGCGCAAGAGATCGCGCGCACCGTCCCGCACGCCTCCCTCGCCCTCATCATCACGGGGTCCTCGCTCGACGCCGCCGCGCTGCGCGCGAGCGCCACACACATCCCGTCCGGGATCCGCACCGTCATCGTGTCGATCGGCGAGGACCACGAGCTCGCGCTGCAGACGCACAATCTGCTCACGGTCGCGACGCTCGGCACGACCAAGGACCTGCCCCGGCTCATGCGACGGCTGGTGGCCTCATGAGCGCCGACGTCCGGACGATCGACCTGGGCGGGACCACCGCGCGTCCCGCGCTGCGCCGCACGACGAGCGTCGTCGTCTCCGCGGGAGCCGTCCTCCTCGCCCTCCTCGCCCTCGTGCCCGCCTACGGGCCCGCAGCCGTCCTGCCCACCATCGGCGCCGGAGTCCTCCTCGGCGCCGTCATCGTGCTCGTCGGGCGCGCCCAGCGTGCCGGCGGGTTCCTCGTGCTCGGTGCGACCGCGGCCGCCTACCTCCTGTTCGGCGGGACGTTCGCCGCGCCGTCGACGACGGTGGCGCGCGTCGTCCCGACGGGCGCAACCCTGCGCACCCTCCTCGAAGGACTCGTCACGTCGTGGAAGGAGGTGCTCACGCTCGAGCCGCCCCTCGGAACCCTCGGTGCCGTGCTCGTGCCCCCGTTCCTCATGGCGCTCGGCGGAACGGTCCTCGCGGGCTGGGCCGCCACGGTCGACATCACGGCGGTCCAGCGCCGCGGACGCACCGACGCGGCGAGCGGCGCCCGCCGCCGCGAACGCATCGGCCTGGCCGTCGCAGTCGTCACCCCGCTCGTCCTGCTCGTCGGCGCGATCCTTCTCGGCACGGTCGAGGCACCCCTCGCGACCGCCGTCGGCATCGGCATCACCGCGCTCACGGTGCCCTGGCTCGCGTGGCGTACGCGCCGCTGGCACCCGCGCCGCATCATCACCCTCGGCGTCATGGCGTTCGTCGCGATCGGCGGCGGCGTCGTGAGCGCGCCCCTCGTCGCAGGGGACGCGCCGCGCACGATCCTGCGCAACGCCATCGTGCCGCCGTTCGACCTGCGCGACCAGGTGAGCCCGCTCTCGGGCTTCCGCACGTTCCACAAGGATCTCGCGGAGACACCGCTCGTCACGGTCGCGGGCCTGCCCGAAGGTGCTCTCGTGCGCCTCGCGACCATGGACACGTTCGACGGCGTCGTGTGGAACGTCGACTCCTCGGGCGCACGCGGGGGCTCAGGAGCGTTCCGGCGCGTGGGGGAGTCGATCCCCGTGACGACGCCCGGCGCCCAGGCGCACGTCGAGGTGACCGTCGACAAGCTCACGGGAGTGTGGCTGCCCACCGTCGGCCACACGAGGACGCTGACGTTCGAGGGTCGGCGCTCACGTGACCAGCAGCTCGCCTTCCGCTTCAACGACGCGACCGGCGCCGCGGTCCTGCGCGGCGGTCTGCGCGAGGGTGACCGTTGGGAGGCTGACGTCGTCGTGCCGCCCATGCTCACCGACGAGGAGCTCGCGGACGCCTCGGTGGCCGACGTCCGCCAGATCGAGCCCGAGCAGATCCCGGACTCGGCCGCGCAGAAGGCCGCCGACATCGCACGCAACGCGACGAGCCCCGCGCTCCTCGCGCGTGCGCTCGCTGCGACGCTCTCCGAGCAGGGCTACTTCTCCCACGGGATCACCGCCGCGGGCGACTACCCCTCGCTCGCCGGGCACGGCGTCTCGCGAGTCGACATGCTCCTCACCGAGGACCGCATGATCGGCGACGACGAGCAGTACGCGTCCGCGATGGCGCTCATGGCCCGCAACCTCGGACTTCCCGCGCGCGTCGTCCTCGGCCTGCGCCCGGCCGACGGAACCGACCTCACGCAGCCGGTGACGCTCACCGGCAGCAACGCGGTCGCGTGGGTCGAGATCGCGTACGCGGGGCACGGCTGGGTTCCGTACTTCCCGACGCCGGACACCTCGCGCACGCCGTCCGACGACCCCGAGGAAGCCGAGCCCGACCCGCAGCCCGAGGTCGTGCAGCCGCCGCCCAGCCTCGAGAACCCCGTCATCGAGCCGGAGGACGACGTCGAGAACGTCGACGTCGACGCGCGCGACGACGTCGAAGAGGTGACGACCGACTGGACCATGGTCGTCGTCACGACGCTCGCGATCGGCATCCCGGTGCTGCTCATCCTGTTGCCGCCGCTGCTCATCATCGCGGCCAAGGCACGTCGTCGTCGGCGTCGTCGCCGCGCTCGGGACCCCATGACGCGCGTCACCGCCGCATGGGACGAGGTCCTCGACGCGGTCCTCGACCGCGCCGAACCGCAGGCGCCGGGCGCGACGCGCTCGGAGACGTCGCGGGCGATCGAGGCCGCGTTCCCGGGCGTCTCCGCGCGCGGGGTCGCGCAGCGTGCGGACGCGGTCGTGTTCGGGCCGGGGGAGCCGGACGAGGATGCCGCGTCCGAGACCTGGCAGGAGGCCGACGCCTTCCTTGCCTCGCTTGCCTCGCATGGCTTGCGCCGTCAGCGGTGGGCGGGCACCCTGTCGCGGCGGTCCTTGCGGGCACGGGCCGCGCGCAGGCGCGCGACCAAGGCCGCTCGACGCGCGCAGAAGCGCGGGCGTCGCGCGGAGGCGGCTGCTACGAAGGGTCGCCGCGCCGCGAGGCGATGACGGACTCGAGGAGCGCGACGAGCTCGGCCGCACCGGCGGGGCTCGTCGTCGGCGAGGGGGCGGGCGCATCGCCGTCGGCGAGCGTGGGAGCGGGCGTACGGGGGCCCCGGCGGGTCGCGGCCTCGAGGTAGAGACCGTCGGAGATGAGGACGATCGCGCGCGCGAGAACCGGGTCGCCGACTGCGTCCTGGGTCGCCGCGAGCCACGCCTCGTGCGCGCGCGTGAGCGCGATGCGGGCCTGCGGAAAGGGTCCCTCGGCGAGGCGCGTCGCCGCGAGGTAGTCGAGGTCGAAGGGCGTGTCCGAGATCGCCGACGTCCGGATGAGGTAGGCGACGGCGCCGCGCGGGTCGTTGCGCATCGCGTCGACGTCCCTGAGCGCGAGGTGCACCATGCGCTCGAGGAGGCCGTCGACGAGCGCGACCTTGGAGCCGAAGTGGTAGAGCAGGCCGCCTTTGGAGACGCCCGCGACCATCGCGACGGCGTCGAGGGTTGCGGCTCGCTCGCCGTTCTCGACGAGCAGGCGCGCAAAGGCGTCGAGGATGCGGCCACGGGTGGCCCCGGCACGCGCTTGCGTCGCGGCGCGGTGCGCTGAGGGTTCGTCGGCGGATGGTGTGCTCGATGCCACCTTGCAACTATACCGGCCGGACGGTTACAGTCGGGCGGTCGGTTTCTATACCGTCTGGACGGTTGATGTGAGCGGTGCCACCTGGTGCCCGTCACCCGCGCCACGAGAGGAACGTCGTGACTACCCGCAACGGCGGCGACCACAAGGACGCCGTCACGCACCAACCAGCACCCCACAGCTCCGCGCGCCCTTTCCCTGGAGGGAACGCGGAACCCCGGGAGCGGTGCGGCACCCCTGAGCCGCAGACCCTCCCGAACGCCGCCGGCGTCGACAGCCCCCTGAGCAGTCGACGCCGGTGGGCGGCGCTCGCCGTCCTCCTGCTACCCGTGCTCCTCGTCTCGATCGACAACACGGTGCTGAGCTTCGCGCTCCCGCAGATCTCCGCCGCGCTCACACCGAGCGGCACGCAGCTGCTGTGGATCGTCGACGTCTACCCCCTCGTCCTCGCCGCGCTGCTCGTCCCCATGGGTTCGCTCGCCGACCGCTTCGGGCGCCGCCGCATGCTCCTCGTCGGCTCGACGGGCTTCGCGCTCGTCTCGGCGCTCGCCGCCTACGCCCCGAGCGCCGAGTGGCTCGTCGCCGGACGCGCCGCGATGGGGCTCTTCGGCGCGATGCTCATGCCGTCGACCATGTCTCTCATCCGCAACATCTTCACCGACCGTTCCGAGCTGCGGCTCGCGATCGCGATCTGGGCCGCAGCGTTCTCCGGCGGTGCCGCACTCGGTCCGATCGTCGGCGGTTTCCTGCTCGAGCACGCCTGGTGGGGCTCGGTCTTCCTCATGAGCGTTCCCGTCCTCACACTCATGTTGGTCACCGCCCCGTTCGTCGTCCCCGAGTCGCGCGACCCGCGACCGGGGCCGTTCGACATCACCTCGATCCTCCTCTCCGTCGCGACGATCACCCCCGTCGTCTTCGGGATCAAGGAGCTCGCAAAGAACGGCATCACCGCCGTGGCCCTCGCGACGATCGCCGTCGGCGTCGTCTCGGGTGCCATCTTTGTGAGGCGTCAGCTGCGCCGCGAGCTCCCCATGCTCGACGTGCGCCTGTTTGCCAACCCGGCATTCGGGGGCGGCGTGCTCGTCAATCTTCTGTCCGTCATCGCGATCACGGGGTTCTTGTACTTCGTGTCCCAGGACCTCCAGCTCGTCGTCGGCCTGCGGCCGCTCGAGGCGGGCATGGCGCTCCTGCCCGGGCTCATCGCGACGATCGTCGCGGGCCTGCTCGTCGTCAAGGTTGTCGCACGCGTCGCACCCGGCCGCGTCATCGCTGCCTGCATGGCGTTCGCCGCGATCGGCTACGCGATCATCGCGCTCGCGGGCGGAGCCGGGACGCTGTGGCCCATCATCACGGCGTTCGTCATCCTGTCCGTCGGCGCGGGTGCCGCAGAGACCGTGTCGAACGACCTCATCCTGTCGTCCGCGCCCGCGGGCCGTGCGGGGGCGGCGTCCGCGATCTCAGAGACCGCCTACGAGCTCGGCGCCGTTCTCGGGACCGCGATCCTCGGCGGCATCATGTCTGCCGGCTACCACCGCGCCGTCGTCCTGCCGCCCGGGCTCACGCCCGCGCAGCAGGAAGCAGCGCGCGAGACGCTCGGCGGGGCGGCGAGCGTCGCCGACGGGCTGGACGCCGAGCGGGCCCACGCGCTCCTTGACTCCGCGCACGGCGCGTTCGCCGGCTCCGTGGTCGTCACGTCGTGGATCGGGGTCGCCCTCATGGTCGCGGCCGTCGTCGTCTCGCTCGCGATCCTCTCGCGGCCCCAGGTGGCCGAGCTCGAGGACCACGTCGTCGACTCCCCGTCCACGGAGGTCGCCGACGACGTCGCCGCCCTCGGCGCGATCGACGCCCTCGCCGAGCTCGTCGCCGAGGTCGACGTCCACGAGAGCCCCCAGCGCGTCGGAGCCCCGCACGCAAGGTAGTGATCCTGTGAGAGTCCTCACCCGGCCCGTCCCGTGAAGCAGGGCGCGACTACGCTGGGCGTGATCGTCCTGAGCGCGTCGACTCTCGCATCCCCCAGGTGTCCGCCATGCGGGCACCTCGTCCGGATCTCGTGACGACTCGCGCTCCCCGGGCCACACTCGCTTCACACCACCGGGTATCCACCAGCACCGAAAAGGCCTGCATCCGTGAACACCTCTCGCCCCTTGCGCGTCGCGATCGTCGGCGCCGGTCCTGCCGGCATCTACGCATCCGACATCCTCTCGAAGGCCGGGCTCGACGTCTCGATCGATCTCATCGAGCGCCTGCCCGCGCCGTTCGGCCTTGTGCGATACGGGGTCGCTCCCGACCACCCGCGCATCAAGATGATCATGGGCGCGCTCCACAAGATCCTTGAGCGTGGCGACATCCGCTTGCTCGCGAACGTCAACTTCGGGACGGATCTCTCGCTCGACGACCTGCGCGCGCACTACGACGCGGTGATCTTCTCGACGGGCTGCATCCAGGATGCGCCGCTCAACATCCCCGGCATCGAGCTCGAGGGGTCCCACGGTGCTGCCGACTTCGTCTCGTGGTACGACGGCCACCCGGACGTCCCGCGCACGTGGCCGCTCGAGGCGCGCGAGGTTGCGGTGCTCGGCGCCGGCAACGTCGCGCTCGACGTCGCCCGGATCCTCGCGAAGCACGCCGACGACCTGCTCGTCACCGAGATCCCCGACAACGTCCACGAGGGCCTGTCGAAGTCGCCCGTGACGGACGTCCACATCTTTGCGCGCCGCGGCCCGGCCCAGGCGAAGTTCTCGCCGCTCGAGCTGCGCGAGCTCGGCCACGTGCCGGACGTCGACATCGTCGTCTACCCCGAGGACTACGAGTTCGACGAGGGTTCGATGGCGGCGATCGACTCGTCCAACCAGACGAAGCAGGTCGTCAAGACCCTCACGGACTGGGCGCTCGTCGACCCGTCGACGCACGTCGCGTCGCGTCGTCTGCACCTGCACTTCCTCCACTCCCCGTCTGAGGTCCTGGGTGAGGACGGCCGCGTCGTCGCGCTGCGCACCGAGCGCACCGCGCTTCAGGGCGACGGCACCGTCAAGGGCACGGGTGAGTTCCACGACTGGCCCGTCCAGGCGGTCTACCGTGCCGTCGGCTACTTCGGCACCCCGCTTGCGGACGTGCCGTTCGACGAGCGCCGGGGCGTCATCCCGAACGGCGAGGGCCGTGTGCTCGACGCCGAGGGTGAGCAGGTTCCTGGCCTCTACGCGACGGGGTGGATCAAGCGCGGCCCGGTCGGTCTGATCGGCCACACGAAGTCGGACGCGTCGGAGACGATCCGTCACCTGGTCGAGGACGTCGACTCGCTGCCGCGTGCTCCCAAGGCTGCTCCCGAGGACATCCTCGAGACGCTGCGTGACCGGGGCGTCGACCTTGTCGTCTGGGACGACTTCCTCAACCTTGAGGCGCACGAGCTCGCGCTCGGGGTGGCTGCGGGTCGTGAGCGCATCAAGGTCGTCTCGCGCGACGAGATGATCGCGATCGCCAAAGGGGTGACCGCGACGGCCTGAGCCGTCCGGTCGACGAGGGGCACTCCGCATGCGCGGGGTGCCCCTCGTCGTCTCTCGGGAGGGTGCGTGCGCGCCTGTCCCGGGTGCGGCTCCGGGGGCGGGGCGGCAGGGTGGAGGGGGTTGCGCGGGGACACACCCTCGGGCATGATGCTCAGTGTGAGTATGAAGGAGGTCGAGATGAGCGGCCAGACCCGTCGCAGCACCACCCCGTCCCTCAAGACGGACCACTACGAGCTGACGATGCTCCAGGCAGCCCTCGCCTCGGGAGCCGCCCACAAGCGCGCCGTCTTCGAGCTCTTCACGCGCCGCCTGCCCACCGGACGCCGCTACGGCGTCGTCGCCGGGATCGGCCGCGCGCTCGAGGCGGTCGCGGCCTTCCGCTTCGACGACGCACAACTCGACTACCTGCGCGAGAATGCCGTCGTCAACGACGCCACCCTCGAGTACCTCGAGCGCTACCGCTTCACGGGCACGATCCATGCCTACCGCGAGGGCGAGCTCTTCTTCCCGCAGTCGCCCATCGTCACGGTCGAGGGCACGTTCGGCGAGGCCGTCCTCCTCGAGACCGTCCTCCTGTCGATCCTCAACCACGACTCCGCCGTCGCCTCGGCCGCGGCCCGCATGGTCCAGGCGGCACAGGGCGCGGGCATCATCGAGATGGGCTCGCGGCGCACGGGCGACGAGGCCGCGGTCGTCGCGGCCCGCGCCGCCTACGTCGCGGGCTTCGGCGCCACCTCGAACCTCGAGGCAGGCTTCCGCTACGGCATCCCCACGACCGGCACCGCCGCGCACGCCTTCACCCTCGCCCACGACTCCGAGCCTGAGGCGTTCGCCGCCCAGGTGGCCTCGCTCGGCGCCGGCACGACGCTCCTCGTCGACACGTACGACATCCCGCAGGGCATCCGCAACGCGGTCGCAGCGGCCGGGCCCGAGCTCGGCGGCATCCGCATCGACTCCGGTGACCTCTACGTCGAGACAACCCGAGCCCGAGTGCTGCTCGACGAGCTCGGGGCGACGCGGACGAAGATCGTCGTCTCGAGCGACCTCGACGAGTACGTCATCGACGACCTCGTCTCGCAGGGTGCCCCGATCGACGGCTACGGCATCGGTACGCGCGTCGTCACGGGGTCGGGTGCCCCGACCGCCTCGATGGTCTACAAGCTCGTCGAGATCGAGGGCGCGGACGGTGCGATGCACTCGGTCGCGAAGAAGTCCGCCGACAAGGCGTCCGTCGGCGGCCTCAAGCGCGCCACACGCGTCCTTGACGCGCACGGCGTCGCCGTCGCCGAGCTCGCCGTGCCGCGGACCGACCCGGCCGACGCCGACCACCCCGCAGGGACGCGGTCGCGCGAGCTGCAGGTGACGTACGTCCGCGACGGCATCTGCGCGGACCTGCCCTCGCTCGACGAGGTGCGCGCCCACCACCGCGCTGCCCTCGCCGAGCTGCCACCCAGCGCCCTCGACGTCGTCGCAGGCACCCCCTACCTCACTGCAAGGAGCTGAGACATGGCACGCGCACTCATCGTCGTCGACGTCCAGAACGACTTCTGCGAAGGAGGTGCCCTCGGTGTGACCGGCGGCCACGCCGTCGCCCGTGACGTCGCCGCGCACATCGCGGCGGGCGGCTACGACCTCGTCGTCACGACGCAGGACTGGCACGTCGACCCGGGCACCCACTGGTCCACGGCCCCGGACTTTCGTGACACGTGGCCCGTGCACTGCGAGGCAGGAACGGCCGGCGCCGAGCTCCACGCCGACGTCGCTGCTGCGATCGCCGCGACGTCCGCGCGCGTCGCGGCCGTCCGCAAGGGCGAGTACGAGGCTGCGTACTCGGGCTTCGAGGGCGTCGACCACGCGGGGCGCACCCTCACCGACGTCCTCGCCGCCGAGAAGATCGACGAGGTCGACGTCGTCGGCATCGCGACCGACCACTGCGTCCGAGCCACGGCGATCGACGCGCAGGCCGCAGGCCTGACGACGACCGTCATCGTCGGCCTCACCGCTGGGGTCGACCCCGCAACCACGCAGGTCGCACTCGACCTGCTCCGCGAGAAGGAGGTGCGTCTTGTCTGACGCCGTCGCCCCCGCCGGGTACGACCCGTCGGCCTACCCGCCCTTCGCCGTGACGAGCGACATCGTCGTCCTGACGATTCGCGGCGGCGAGCTCACCGTCCTTCTCGTCGAGCGCGGCAACGACCCCTACGCGGGATCGTGGGCACTGCCCGGCGGCTTCGTCGACATCGACGAGCCGGGTGAAGAGACCGCACGCCGCGAGCTTGTCGAAGAGACCGGGCTCGACATCCAGAGCTACCACCTCGAGCAGCTGCGCACGTACTCCGCGCCGCGCCGCGACCCGCGCATGCGGGTCGTCTCGACGGCCTACCTCGCGTTCCTGCCCGACCTTCCCGCGCCCGTCGCGGGCGACGACGCGGCCCGCGCACGGTTCTTCGCGCTGCGCGACATCGCCGCGGGTGAGGTGACGCTCGCATTCGACCACGACCAGATCCTTGCGGATGCGGTCGAGCGTGCCCGCTCGAAGATCGAGTACACGACCCTCGCGGCCGCGTTCGTCGAGAAGCCCTTCACGCTCGGCGACCTGCGCCGCGTCTACGAGTGCGTGTGGGGCACGCGCCTGCACCCCTCGAACTTCGCGCGCAAGGTCCTCTCGACGCCCGGCTTCGTCAAGAGCCTCGATGTGCGCGGCGCGAGCCAGTTCGAGGGCGGCCGCGTGGGCGCCCTGTACGAGACGGGTGACGCGACAGTCCTGCACCCCGCGATCCTGCGGCCCGTCGGTGATGAGGTGGACGAGTCATGAGCGCACGTCACTGGTCAGGGGTCCTCGACGCGATGGCCGACGGGATCGCCCGCGCGGCAGCGGAGGCGCGCGTGCAGCGCGTCGTCGTCGGAGTCTCGGGAGGCCTCGACGGCGCAGTCGTCGCGGTCGCCGCAGCCCGCGCCGTGGGCGGCGCCAACGTCCTCACGGCATTCATGCCGACGCGCTACTCCTCGGAGGCGTCGCGGGCGGATGCGGCCGCGCTCGCGGCCAACCTTGGGACCGACCACCACGTCATCTCGATCGATGAGGCCTACGGAGTCCTGCGCGGCGCCGTCCAGGGCGGCATGGCGGGTTCGCCCAGCTGGCCGGGGTTCGTCGACGGGACGACGTCGGTCGCCGAGCAGAACATCCAGGCGCGCCTGCGGGGCACGACGCTCATGGCGATCGCGAACGCGACCGGTGCGATCGTCCTCAACACGGGCAACCTCTCCGAGGTGCGGACGGGCTACTTCACGCTGTACGGCGACGGGATCGGCGCCGTCGCGCCGCTCGGCGGGCTGTACAAGACCGAGGTGCAGGAGCTCGCGGCCTGGATCAACCGGGAGACCGAGGTCATCCCGGCGTTCACGGTGTCGCGTCCGCCGTCGGCCGAGCTTGCGGACGGCCAGGAGGACTCCGACTCCCTTCCGCCCTACCCCGTGCTTGACTCGGCGCTGCGCGCGCTCGCGGCGGGAGGGGAGCGGCCGAGCAGCGTCGACGAGGCGGTGTGGGAGCGGACGCGTTCGCTCGCCGCGGGCGCTGCCTTCAAGGCCCGCTACCTGCCTCCGGCGATCGACCTCCCGACGGATTGACGCGCTCCCCGTCACGTGGCGCGGGACGGTATCTGTGGAACGCCTCGACCGGCTCCCACGTTGATCCTGGAAGAGCGACGTTGGCAGCTCGGGGCTCCTTGGCCCGACGGCGTCGCGCGGGAGTGAGGCATGCACAAGCACTTCAACGGGCTCAAGACGACGATGCTGTTCGGCGTCCTGTGGGCGGTGCTCCTCGGGCTGTGGGCGCTGTTCTTCCGTCACAGCCCGACGATGCTCTGGGTCTTCGCGGGCATCGGGGTCGTCTCGACGGCCGTCTCCTACTGGAACTCGGACAAGATCGCGATCCGGTCGATGCACGCATACGCGGTGAGCGAGATCGAGCAGCCCGCGATGTACCGGATCGTGCGCGAGCTCTCGATGGAGGCGCGGCAGCCGATGCCGCGCCTGTTCGTCTCACCCACGGCCGCGCCCAACGCCTTCGCGACGGGTCGCAACCCCAAGAACGCCGCGGTGTGCTGCACCGAGGGCATCCTCGAGCTCCTCGACGAACGTGAGCTGCGTGGCGTCCTCGGGCACGAGCTCATGCACGTTTACAACCGCGACATCCTCACGTCGTCGATGGCCGCCGCCGTCGCGGGGGTCGTGACGTCGCTCGCGCAGTTCCTCATGTTCTTCGGCGGCGGCCAGGACCGCCGCAACGTCCACCCCCTCGCGGGCATCGCGCTCGCGTTGCTCGCGCCGCTCGCGGCTGCGCTCGTGCAGATGGCGATCTCGCGGACGCGCGAGTACGACGCTGACGAGGACGGCGCGCGCCTCACGCGCGACCCGCTCGCGCTCGCGTCTGCGCTGCGCAAGCTCGAACGGGGGACTCAGGTGGCGCCGTTGCCTGCCACGCAGAACCTCGAGAACGTCTCCCACCTCATGATCGCCAACCCCTTCAAGGGTGGTGGGGCGCGCCTCTTCGCGACGCACCCGCCGATGGACGAGCGCGTGGCCCGCCTCGAGCGCATGGCCACCCACGGGTAGGGGCCCCGCCCGACGCCGCCGAGACGGTCCCGGGTGTGACATGCGACGGCAGTGGCCGTCAGCGGCGCCTGAGGGCCGATCTCGCGCGGTGCAGAACCTAGGATGGGGGAATGATCGAGTTGAGAACCCCTGCCGAGATCGATGAGATGCGTGAGGCCGGACGCATCGTCGCCCAGGCGCTCGCGGCTGTGGAGAAGGCCGCCGTCGTCGGCATCTCGCTCAAGGAGCTCGACACGATCGCGAAGGACGTCATCTTTGGCGCCGGCGCGACCTCACCGTTCCTCAACTACCACCCCGACTGGGCGCCCTCCCCGTTCCCGGGCGTCATCTGCGCGTCGGTCAACGACGCCGTCGTCCACGGCATCCCGGGCGACCTGCGCATCGCTGACGGTGACCTCGTCTCGATCGACTGCGGTGCGATCCTCAAGGGCTGGGCGTCGGACTCGGCGACGAGCTTCGTCGTGGGGACGCCGCGTCAGGAGGACCTCGACCTCATCGCGACGACGCGTGAGGCCCTCGACGCCGGGATCGCCGCCGCCCAGGTCGGTGGGCGCCTCGGTGACATCTCCGCCGCGATCGGTCGCGTCGCGCGCAAGGCGAAGGTCGGCAACCTCGAGGACCACGGCGGCCATGGGATCGGCCGCGAGATGCACGGCGAGCCGTTCATCCCCAACGAGGGCAAGGCGCGCAAGGGCATGGAGCTCAAGGCTGGCCTGGTGCTCGCGCTCGAGCCCATGTTCATCCACGGCGGCTCGGGCCGCTACACGTACGGCGACGACGGCTGGACGCTCTACTCGCGGTCGCGCCAGCGTGCCGCGCACGTCGAGCACACGATCGCGCTCACGGACGACGGGCCACGGATCCTCACGGCTCTCTGACGGCTTCCCCGTCCCGTGCCTAGACGAGCACGCGCGCGACGCGGACGCCGACGCTCGTCATCCGAGGAGCTCCTCGAGGTAGCGGGCGACGCCGTCGTCGTCGTTCGTGACCGTTGTCGCGTCCGCGGCAGCGAGCACGTCGGGGTGCGCGTTGGCGACGGCGATGCCGTGCCCGGCCCACGCGAGCATCGGCAGGTCGTTCGGCATGTCGCCGAACGCCCAGACGTCGTCCGCCGCGACGTCGTGCGCGGCGCACCAGCGGGCAAGGCCCGCAGCCTTCGTGACCCCGGGTGCGGAGAGCTCAGCCAGGGCGTGCGCACCCGAGTAGGCGAGGATCGCGCGGTCCCCGACGACCTCGGTGACGCGCCCGTAGAGCTCGTCGTGCCCGAGGTCTGCATGGCGGGCCAGGATCTTGCCCACAGCCGCGGTCGGACCGTCGTCGTGCGCGTCCCGCGGGTCGACGAGCGTCGTGGCGACGTCGACGCGGCGCGCGCCGGCCGGCACGGGATGCTCGCTCGCAAAACCGGGATCGTAGACCGGGCCGCCGAGGCGCTCGAGCACGAGCGTCACGCCCGGGATCGCGGCGCGCAGGTCGGTGACGAGCGCGGCCGTCGCCGCCCGGGTGAACGTGTGAACCTGCTCGAGCGCGCCGGTTGCGAAGTCGTAGACGGCCGCGCCGTTGAGGACGACGGCCGTGCCGTGCCCGCCCGCGAGATCTGCGAGCACCGGGAGCCACCGCGGGGGACGCGCCGTGACGAAGACGACGCGCACCCCGGCCTCGTCGAGACGCCGGAGCACGCGTCGGGTGCGATGAGAGACCGAGTGGTCCGAGCGCAGAAGAGTGCCGTCGAGATCAGTGGCGACGACGCGGGGCGCGCGAGTCACGCGGTTGGGCGGACGGTGCCGGCGCTGCGCGCGAGCCCGACGGCCAGGGCCGCGCACAGCGGCGAGTACGCCGCGAGGTCGAGCCGCCGGAAGCGCGCGGTCGTCTCGCGCAGGCCGAGACCTGAGACGGCGACGCCCGCGACCGCTCGGGCCGCGAGGACGCCCGACGCCGTCCGCGTGGCGAGGCGCGCGAGCCGCCCGACAGGTGAGCCCGGGGCAGCCTGGGAGGCGACGACCGCCGCGCACGCCATTGCCGTGACGAGCCCTGCGACCGCGAGGCATGCCGCAGGACCAGGGCTTCCGAGCCCGTCGACGCCGAGGAACGTCGCGGAGAAGTCCTCGCGGTCCGCAAGCGGGAACGTCGAGCCCGTCGCCCACACGACGTGGAGGGCGCCGACGGCTCCCAGGGTGAGCGCAGTGGCGGCTGTCCCCGCAGGCACCGTCATCAGCGGTAGTTGGTGAACTGGACCGCGAAGTCGAGGTCTGCGCCCTTGAGGAGGGCCTGGATGGCCTGGAGGTCGTCGCGAGACTTTGACGTCGCACGGACCTCGTCACCCGTGATCTGCGTCTTGACGCCCTTGGGTCCCTCTTCGCGGATGATCTTCGTGACCTTCTTGGCGTTCTCGCCCGCGAGGCCCTCCTTGAGCGTCGCCTCGAGGCGGTACTCCTTACCCGAGAGCTGCGGGCCCTTGTCGCCCGTGTCGATGGCCTTGAGGGAGATCCCACGCTTGATGAGCTTGGTCTGGAACACGTCGAGGATCGCGAGGACGCGCTCCTCAGAGTTGGCGATCATGACGATCTTCTCGCCCGACCAGGCGATCGAAGCCCCGATGTTCTTGAAGTCGTAGCGCTGCCCGATCTCCTTGACCGACTGGTTGAGGGCGTTGTCGACCTCCTGGCGGTCGATCTTGCTGACGATGTCCATGGAGGCGTCGGCCACGGTAGTGCTCCTTGTTCGCGGTGGGGACTGGATCTGGGACCAGCCTAGCCGCGAGGCCCGTGCCCGGGGCTGTGGCGGGGCCGGTGGGCGCCCGAGCGCGGCGGCGCACGCGCCTCGATTTCCGCTCAAGGCACTTCCCCTAGTATCGTGTGATCGCTCGCGAGGTGCGGACCTGGTCCACGCCTGCGGCGCATCGGCAGCTTGCCCGAGCGGCCAAAGGGAGCTGACTGTAAATCAGCCGCGTAAGCTACGTGGGTTCGAATCCCTCAGCTGCCACCGATGCCGAAGGCCCCGCCCATGAGGGCGGGGCCTTCGTCGTTCGCCGAGAGGACTGTCGCCGCGTCGCGAGGCCCGCCGCCGCGTCGAGCACCTCACAGGAGCGTCCCCGCGAGCACGTCGTCGATCATCGTGGGCGTGAGCAGCCCGGTGTAGGTGTTGCGGGCTGAGACGTGGAAGCAGCCGTGGACGCGCAGCGTCCGCCCGTCGTCGTGCAGGAGGTCGACCGTGGCGCCGTGCCCGAACCGGGGACGTGGCCGCGGCACGTGCCAACCCTGCTCGCTCAGCGTGGCGAGCAGGGCAGCCCAGCCGAATGCGCCGAGCGCGACCGCGTGTCGCAGCGTCGGTGCGAGGAGCTCGAGCTCGCGCGCGAGGTAGGGCGCGCACGTGCGGCGCTCGTCGGGCGTGGGCTTGTTGTCCGGGGGTGCGCAGTGCACGGGCGCGACGATCCGTGCTCCCGTGAGCTCGAGGCCGTCGTCGGCGGCGACGGACGTCGCCTGGTTCGCGTACCCGGCGCGGTGCAGCGCTGAGATCAGCACGTTGCCCGACGGGTCGCCCGTGAACATGCGGCCCGTGCGGTTGCCGCCGTGGGCCGACGGTGCCAGCCCGACGATGATGGTCCGCGCGCGCTCGTCGCCGAAGCTCGGCACGCCCCGACCCCAGTACGTCTGCCCTGCGAACGATGCCCGCTTGACGGTGGCGACGTGCTCCCGCCACGCGACGAGCCGTGGGCATGCGAAGCATCCCGTGATGAGGTCGTTGACGTCGGCGAGGGTCGTCGCGGTCCGTGCGAGCTGGGGGGTCGAGTGCGTCGGTGCCACCCCTGCAGTGTGCACCTCTGGTAGACCGGAGGCATGACTGAGTCCCCGACCGTCCTTGCGTGCGGCCTCGCGACGCTCGACGTCACCCAGGTCGTCGACCGCGTCCCGGGCGCGAACGAGAAGGTTGTGGCGCTCGCGCGCGCGGTGGCGGCGGGTGGGCCCGCGCTCAATGCTGCGATCACTGCTGCGCGGCTCGGCTGCCGTCCGACGCTCCTCACCCGTGTCGGGTCGGACGCGCTCGCGTCTGCTGTGCGTGCCGAGCTTGCCGCCGAGGGCGTTGCCCTCGATGACCGGGCCGACGACGCGTGGGTGCTGCCGCTGTCGACGGTGCTCGTCACGCACGCGACGGGGGAGCGCGCCGTCGCCTCGACGAATGCTCGAGCGTTGGCGGACGCTGCTCCTGCGCGCGTTGTTCTGCCTGAGGGGACTGCGGCGGTGCTCGTCGACGGTCACCACCGCGATCTCGCATTGGGGGCGGCTGCGGCCGCGCAGGCCGCCGGGGTTCCCGTCCTTTTCGACGGTGGTTCCTGGAAGCCTGGCCTGGCTGACCTGCTTGCGCTCGTCGATGTTGCGGTGTGCTCGGCGGACTTTCGGGTGCCGGGCGGCCCGCAGGGTGATCTTGATGACGACGGCGTCGATGCGCTGCTCGCGGACGTTGCGGGCCTGGGCCCGCGGGTTGTCGCGCGGTCGAGCGGGGCGGGCCCGGTCGACGTGCTGGTCCGCGTCGGTGGCCGCAGCAAGCGTGGTCGCGTCGAGGTGCAGCAGGTCGACGACGACGCGGTCGTCGACACGCTCGGAGCGGGCGACGTGCTGCACGGGGCTGCGCTCGCGGGGCTCGCACGCCTGTCACGTGCGACGCTCGGCGACGCGGGTCTCGCGCTCGTCGGTGCACTCTCTGTGCTCACGGTCGCGACCCGGGTGGCGACCGCGTCGGTCCAGCACCCGGGTGCGCGGGGCTGGACCGCGGACGCGGAGCTCGTCGCGACGCTGCGCGGCGCGCTCACGACCTGAACCGCGTTAGCCCACTGCGGTGAGGCGACCCGGGTGCGGTGCGACGATGACGACGCCGCCGGAGGCGAGCCACAGGGGTGCCCGGGCCCGGGGGATCGGGTCGACGTCGTCGGGCAGTGCAAGAAGCTCGAACCCATAGGTGACGCCGTCGGCGCCCACGACCGTGACCGTCGTCGTGGTGCTGAGTGTGCTGGCCGCTGGAGCGGCGCCCCAGGCGGCGCCTGGCAGGACAGCGGCACCGCTGAGCTCGATTCGACCGCCACCGTATGACCACGCAGGTGCGGGCGTGGACTCTCGTGGCAGGCCGTTCGCCTCCACGACAAGTGCCGTGCTGGCGTCGGGGGGCATGGCGGGAGCACCGTCGGACGTCACGTCCCACACGCCCGCGATCCCGGCGTCGGTCACCGCGATCGGTGAACCGGCATCGAAGCGGGCTCCCCCCGCGTGCACGAGCCTCTCACGCACGCCCGAGGCCGAGACGATCCAGTTCCCGACCCCTGACCGGCCCTTGAGGGCGTCGGGCGTCGCAACGTTCGAGCGCGTCACCAGGTCGGGTCGCGCCCACGCCGCTCCGGGCAGAGCCGCGATCGTGCGATCGTCGGCTGCGGTGACGAGCGTGACGTATGGCGTCGCGACCGCACCGCCGTGCGCGTCAGCCGTCTCGCGCAGCGTGAGGGTGCCCAGGTCAGGGAGGTCGGCGCGGGCGAACGTCCGCAGCAGTGTCCCGTCGGGCCCAGGCTCGACCGTGCCGGAGAGCGCCCGCCACCGTCCCTCGGCCGTGAGCTCGTACGTGCGTTCCGCGGAGCGCGCGAGGACCCGGTCGTCGGTCGTCACGTCGAGCGTGGGAAGGCTGGCCCCGGTCCACATGGCCAAGGTCCTCCCGCCCGAGCCGAGGCATGAGAGGTCAGGGCCGTGCCCGACCCAGTAGAGGACGCCCTTGTGCTGCGCCGCGTCTGTGATTGCGCACTCGTCGCTGCGGGGCAGCGTCGTCTGCGGCGCCCCGCTGGCTGTGCTGATGACGAGGAGGAGGCGATCCGTGACGACGTTTCCGCTGAGGCGCGACCCTTCGCACGCCATGAGCGCGCCCGCGTCAAGGAGCTGGCAGGGGGAGGCTGAGTCGGTCGGCAGGAACGTGGTCCACTGCGGTGTGCCGTCGGCGACGTCGATGCCGACGAGGAAGACGCCGTCGGTCACGGTATGGCTGAGCGAAGGAACGGCACTGACGAGCTCACGCCACGACTTCTTCGCGAGGTCGCCCCGCCGGACGACGGCGACGGTCGTCGCTGCGGACGGTTCGGCGACGGTCGCCGAGGTGCGGACGGGGTCGACCCTCAGGTCGGTGAGCTCGTCGAGCGGGACGCCCACCTCGTCTGCGACCGTGCCGAGCAGGGTGGCGGCCGTGGCCTCCCACAGGACAGCGGCCGAGGGAAGTGCCACCTCGGTGGGCGGCTCAGGCTGGGGCAGGTCAGCCCTCCGCAGGTCGACTGCCGTGGCGTCGTCGATCGGGTGCGCGACGGGGTCTCCCCACGGGGTCATCGACGTCGCGAGCGACGCGAGGATGGCGTCCAGGTCGGGTGGTGCGGTGGTCGGGAAGGGCGGCGCGGGAGGCGGAGCCGCGTCGTCCTCCCGGGTGAGTGCCCAGGCCACGCCGCCGACGAGCGCGAGGGCGGCCGCCGCACCGATGATCCTCGTGCTGCGGCCGTGCCGGCGCTCACGCCGGACGTGTGGCTCACCGAGCACCTCTGTCTCGATGCGCACGAGGGCGTCGGGGGTGGCCGCGTCGGGTGCGGAGGGCTGGGCGCCTGAGCGAACCGGGCCCGGCGCGGGAACAGCAGCGGGAAGGGGCTCGGGCGCGGACGGCGGAGGGGGAGGCGGTGGCGCGGGGCGCGGGGCCGAGGTGCCGGCCGGCTGGCCCGGGCGCAGGCCCTGCTCCGCCCAGAGGTCACGACGAGCCGGCCCCGAACCTTGCGTCATGGTCCCCCCGTCCGTCACGGCCTCATGCCGTCCCTTGCATGGTCCCGCATGGCGTCGTGCCACGTCCAACCCCATGTGAGGCCTGCGGGATGGACTGCTGTCCCTGATGCGAGGTGCGCACGACGGTGGCAGGGTGAGTCGCAGACGTACCGGCTGGTACGCCGTGGCTCGGAAGGAGAACCGTCATGGGTGAACTGATCGGTCTGATCATTTTCGGCGCCATCATCGGTGCCCTCGCGCGACTGTTCATGAAGGGCGAACAGTCCATCGGTGTCCTGTGGACAATCATCTTGGGTGTGCTCGGCGCCCTCGCGGGCTACTGGCTCTCCGGTCTCATGGGAGTCGACGACACCAAGGGGATCGACTGGATTCGCTGGGTCATCTCGATCGTGCTTTCGGTCGTGTTCATCACGATCTACTTGAGCGTCCGCGGTCGCAAGAAGTAACGCTGGGGCGGGGGGGGGGGGGGGGGGGGGGGGGGGGGGGGGGGGGGGGGGGGGGGGGGGGGGGGGGGGGGGGGGGGGGGGGGGGGGGGGGGGAGGTAGCAC
>NZ_JBQPRE010000001.1:594372-952960 GCF_052324925.1 Sanguibacter sp. A247
CCCCCCTCCCCCCCCCCCCCCCCCCCCCCCCCCCCCCCCCCCCGCCTCCGTCTTCGTGTGGACGACGCCCGCGCGCGCTCGTCCGCACCTACAGTGGCCACGTGACAGCGACGACCTCTGACGCCACCAGCCCGCTCGACGTCCTGCGTCGGGTCTGGGGCTACGACGCCTTCCGCGGCGACCAGGCCGCGATCATCGACACGCTCGTCGGCGGTGACGACGCGCTCGTCCTCATGCCGACGGGCGGCGGCAAGTCACTGTGCTACCAGGTGCCCGCGCTCGTGCGGGACGGCACGGGCGTCGTCGTCTCGCCGCTCATCGCCCTCATGCAGGACCAGGTCGATGCGCTCGCGGCCGTCGGGGTCCGCGCGGGGTTCCTCAACTCGACGCAGTCGCCCGCCCAGCGGGCCGAGGTCGAGCGGTCGCTCCTCGACGGGACGCTCGACCTTCTCTACCTCGCCCCGGAGCGGCTTGGCGTTCCGGCGACGCTCGACCTCCTGGGTCGCGCGCAGCTCTCGCTCTTCGCGATCGACGAGGCGCACTGCGTCTCGCAGTGGGGCCACGACTTCAGGCCCGACTACCTGCGCCTGTCCGTGCTCCATGAGAAGTGGCCGGACGTCCCGCGCATCGCACTCACTGCGACCGCAACGTCCGCGACACGCACCGAGATCGCTGAGCGCCTCGAGCTCACGTCGGCCCGGCACTTCGTCGCGAGCTTTGACCGCCCCAACATCCGCTACCGGATCGTCAGCAAGGACAACCCGCGCGCCCAGCTCGTCGACCTCCTCGTGAGCGAGCACGCGGGCGACGCGGGCATCGTCTACTGCCTCTCGCGTGCGTCGGTCGAACAGACTGCCGCGTACCTCGTCGAGCGAGGGATCCCCGCGCTCCCGTACCACGCGGGCCTCGACGCCTCGGTGCGGGCCGCGAACCAGTCGAGGTTCCTGCGCGAGGACGGGCTCGTCATGGTCGCGACGATCGCGTTCGGCATGGGGATCGACAAGCCCGACGTGCGGTTCGTCGCGCACCTCGACCTTCCGAAGTCCGTCGAGGGCTACTACCAGGAGACGGGGCGTGCCGGACGTGACGGTGCGCCCGCAACCGCGTGGCTCGCGTACGGGCTTGCCGACGTCGTCCAGCAGCGACGCATGATCGACTCCTCCGAGGGTGACGCCGCGCACCGCCGGCAGCTCTCCACGCACCTCGACGCGATGCTCGCGCTGTGCGAGACCGTCGGCTGCCGCCGCGTCCAGCTCCTCGGCTACTTCGGCGAGGAGTCCGAGCCGTGCGGGAACTGCGACACGTGCCTCGAACCGCCGCGCACGTGGGACGGGACGATCGCCGCGCAGAAGCTGCTCTCGACGGTCGTGCGCCTCGAGCGTGAGCGTGGCCAGCACTTCGGCGCCGGCCACGTCATCGACATCCTCCGGGGCAAGGAGTCGCCGCGCGTGCTCGAGCTCGGTCACTCGACGCTGTCGACGTACGGGATCGGCGCCGACGTCTCCGAGGCCGAGTGGCGTGGGGTCGTGCGCCAGCTCCTCGCGCAGGGTCTCCTCGGCGTCGACGCCCGCGGGTACTCGACGCTCGAGCTCACCCCGCTGTCCGCGGGCGTCCTCACGGGTGAGCGGACCGTGTTCATGCGGCACGAGGAACCCCGTGCGGGGCGTCGGGGGTCGACCGGAGCGCGAGGCAAGCGGGCTGCCTCCGCAGTCGAGGGGCTCGACGCCGCTGCGACCGAGCTCTTCGAGCAGTTGCGGACGTGGCGGGCCGCGACCGCGAAGGAGCTGGGGGTGCCCGCGTACGTCGTGTTCCACGACGCGACCCTGCGCGAGGTCGCGCGGGTCCGGCCCACGAGCCTCGATGCTCTCGGGGGAGTGACCGGGGTCGGGGCGAGCAAGCTCGACAAGTTTGGCGCCGAGGTCGTCAGCGTCGTCGAGTCCGTGACGGGAGTCCCTGCCGACGTAGGTGCGGGACGGCTCGACCTCTGACGTCCTCCGGGAAGCGCCGCTCCAGACGCCGCGGTCGTGTGCGCCAGTGGGCCGACCCGCGAAGACGGCCTACCGTGGGAGGTGTCCGCACAGTCGTTGAAGGGACCTCTCATGACCTCCGTCGCGCCGCTCCTCACCCCGTCCGAGCTTGACGACCTCCTGTCGGCAGGCGGTGACGTGCGCGTCTTCGACGCGACCACCTTCCTCCGTACGACGGTCGAGGCCGCGCCGTACTCGACCGTCGCGGGCCTCGAGCAGTTCGAGTCCGAGCACATCCCCGGGGCAGGATTCGTCGACGTCGCCGGTGACCTCTCCGACCCCGCCGGGGAGCACGCCTTCACGCTTCCGTCGCCCGACGCCTTCGCCGCTGCCGCGGGAGCCCTCGGCATCGGCGACGACACCCACGTCGTCGTCTACGACACGGCAGGCAACGCGTGGGCGACGCGCGTGTGGTGGCTCCTGCGCGTCTTCGGGCACGACGCTGTCTCTGTGCTCGACGGGGGCCTCGGCGCCTGGAAGGCCGCGGGCCTGCCCGTCGAGTCCGGTCCTGCCGCACCTGTCGCTTCCGCGACGTTCACCGCGCGGCTGCGTCCCGAGCTCGTCGCGACCAAGGCTGAGGTCACCCGTGCCGTCGCAGGCGACGGTGACGCGGACGGGTCGACGGCCGACGTCATCGTCAACGCCCTCGACCCCGAGACGTTCGCGGGAACCCAGGAGCTCAGCCCCTACGCGCGTCGCGGCCGCATCCCCGGCAGCCGCAACCTGCCGCTCTACACCCTTCTCGACCAGTCGACGGGCCGGTTCCTTGCCACGGGTGACCTTGCCGAACGCCTCGAGGCGCAGGGCGTCCTCGGTGCGCGCCGCGCGGTGACGTACTGCGGCGGCGGGATCGCTGCGACCCTGCCGGCGTTCGCTGCGTTCGTCGCCGACGGGACCGAGGTCGCCGTCTACGACGGCTCCTTGTCCGAGTGGACCGCCGACCCGAGCCTTCCGGTCGAGCTCGGCTGAGTCCCGCGGTGCTTGGATGGGCACCATGACGACGACGTCGAGGCCGCGCACCCCGCAGGTTCCGGGCCATGTCGAGGTCGTGTGTGGCCCGATGTTCGCCGGCAAGTCCGAGGAGCTGCTGCGTCGCGTGCGGCGCGCAGTCCTCGCGGGGCTGACCGTCGAGGTCATCAGCCATGCGGTCGATGACCGGAGGGGGCGCGGCACGGTCTCGTCCCACTCGGGCCTCGCGGTCCCCGCGGTGATGGCGAGCGAGGCGTACGAGATCGAGGAGCACGTGCGCTCTGTGTGCGAGGCGCGAGGGCTCGACGTCGTCGCGATCGACGAGGCGCAGTTCTTCGGGCTGGGACTTGTCGACGTCGTTCAGCGGCTTGCCGGCCGGGGGATCGTCGTGCTGGTGGCGGGCCTCGACGTGACGTTCGAGTCGCGGCCGTTTGAGCCGCTGCCGAGCTTGTGCGCGCTCGCGGAGCGTGTGACGCGGCTGACTGCGGTGTGCGGCGTGTGTGGTGCCGACGCTGCCTTCCACGAGCGGGTGACCGTGGCGCCCCCTGCCAGGGAGGCCTCCGAGGCGACGGTGTCCGATGCGCAGAGCGTGGGCGGGCGCGTCGAGGAGGCACGCGCTGAGTTCGTGGGCGGGGCGGAGTCGTACGGTGCGCGGTGTCGGCATCATCTGGCGCTCGCGCCGTGGGCGCCGGACAGCGTGCGGTGCCGCTGACCGCCGAGGGGAGGGCAGCCGGGCGCCGCACGCGTCCAGGGTCGTCGTGAACGACGCTTGTAGCGGCCCTGAGGGGGGCAAGGTCGCTACGCCTTCACACTAAGGAGTGTTTGCGCTGGTGGGTGCCGGACTTTGGTCCTGGACACCCGGGGGTTGGCGTGAAAACAGCGCCGACGGTGCTAGCTGGGGCGCGGGCTCGCAGCCGGTGCGATGGGGGCGGTCAGGCCGATGAATGCACCGAGGTCGGCGAGCGCGGCGGGGGAGGTCGGGAGGTGCTCGGTGAGGCGCGTGGACCTCACGATGACCGCGTGGTGCTGCGCGCGTGAGACTGCCACGTTGACGCGGTGCCGGTCGAGCAGGAAGGTCATGCCGCGCGCGGCGTCGTCCGCGCTCGAGGTCGCGAACGAGACGATCGCGACGGGTGCTTCTTGCCCTTGGAAGCGATCGACGGTGCCGACGCGCGTCCCTGCGAAGCCCGCCGTGTCGAGGGCGTCGCGGACCAGCTGGACGTGAGCGTTGTACGCCGCGACGACGATGACGTCCGCGTCGGTTGCGAGGCGGCCGGGTTGATCCTTGCCAGGGATCCAGGTCGCTCCGACGACGCTGCGTACGACGTCGACGACCGCGGCGGCCTCTTCGGGGCTTGCCGTCGTGCGTCCCGCGTGGTCGATCTCGACGACGGTGATTCCGGGGTGGGTCCCCACGAGGCTGCGGTGCTCGGGGACGCCGGGCCGTGAGTGCAGGCGACGTTCGTACGACAGCCGGGAGACCGGCTCGCAGAGGGCCGGGTGCATGCGCCACGACTCGGCGAGGAAGAAGCCGAGGTGCTCGGGCAGCGTTGCATGCCCGTTCATGAGCCAGCCGAGGGCCGAGGTGTCGACGGGTTCGGGGTGGGTGCCCTGTGTGACTTGGGGGAGCTGCTGGGGGTCGCCGAGCAGCATGACGTTGCGTGCTGCACCCGCGACGGCGAGCGTGTTGGCGAGGGCGAACTGACCGGCTTCGTCGACGACGAGCAGGTCGTAGCCGTCCGCGGGAGCGTTCTTGGGGGCGCAGAAGGTCCAGGTGGTCCCGCCGACGACGCAGCCCCGCCCCGCGTGGTCGGCGAGGAACGCCTCGATCGAGCCGGAGGCCGAGTCCGTGAGCCTCGTCCACGGGTGGTCGTCGGTGTCGCCCTGCGCATTCTTCTTGCCGACGTCCGCTCGGTCGACACCGGCTGCGACGATGCCCGCGAGCATGTTCTCGACGACTGCGTGGGACTGGGCGACGACGGCGATCGTCCAGCCGGCCGCGACGAGCTTGGCGATGACGCGTGAGCCGGTGTAGGTCTTGCCGGTTCCGGGAGGGCCTTGGACGGCGAGGTAGGAGTCGTCGAGCGCGAGCACGGTGCGCGTGAGCGCACCGATGAGATCGGCCTCGCGTTCCGCTGCCGTGGGAAAGTGAGCGTCCGCGCGCAGCCGCGGAGGAATGCGTCGAAGGAGGTCGAGCATCGCGAGGCGGGGGAGCGCCGGGGTGCCCACGGCGTCCCCGAGGCCCGCGACGACGCGGTCGGCGAGCCGGAGGATCGCGGCCGCGGGCTGCTTGCCGAGGTCGATGACCACGGGCACGAGCGCGAGGGGAGCCGCGGCCCAGCCGCTGACGCCGGACTTGGTCCTCTCGGTGACGGTGAGCGTCGAGATCGTGCCGTGCGTCTCGACGTCGTCGACGGTGACCTTGCTGTGCCACGTGAGCGTGCCGTCGCCCGCCGTGCCGAACGAGTCGTCGACGCCGGGCGGGTAGACGGCCCACATCGAGGCGCCGGGCCGGACGTCCGAGCCGGGCTCGAGCTCGGCACGCAGCACGACCTGGCGCGTCGAGGTCCGTTTCGTGCCCTCGGGCGGCACCCAGGGCTCCGGCATGACGGCGGGCACCCCGTCGTACGAGCCGGGCCGGACGACCGCGCGTGACGTCCACTCGTCGATCGGGGTGAGGAGCCGGTCGAAGTGCTCCCACCAGGCGGGCCGCACCTCGCGGCGGTGGTACTTGAGCGCGGCCGCGAGCATTGCGAGCGCCTGGGCGTCGGGCGGGCGGTGGGCGGGGTCCTCACCTGCCGTGCGGAGCAGCGCGTCCTCGACCTCGGCGAGGTGCCGGGCCTCGGGTGAGACCTCGGGGGGCTCGGCCCCGTCGGTCGCGGTCACCGCACCGCCTGACGGCACGACGCCGTGCTCGGCAGCGCGCTCGTCGAGCCACAGGCGCAGGTCGCGGGTCGAGATGCAGTCGTCGGTGTTGTACTCCGCGATCGCCTCGAGCCGCCGGGCATACGCCTCGAGGTGACCCGCGTCGCGCAGGGCGCAGGCCTCGGCGTACTCGGCGATCGAGTCGGCCGCGTTCGTCACGCCCTCGCGACCGCCCGGCGAGTAGAGCGGCTCGAGCTTCTTGATCGAGTACGACGACTGAGAGATGCGGATCGCGCCGCGCACGGTGGCGTACAGGTCGACGAAGACGCCCGCGCGCAGAAGGTCGTCGAGCAGATCCTCGCCCACGCCGTGGCGGCCCGCCAGACGCTTGAGTGCCGCAGGCTCGTACGGCGCGTAGTGGTAGACGTGCATGGTGGGGAACTGCAGCCGACGCGCGGTGACGAGCTCGAGGAACGTGAGGAGCGTCGTCTTCTCGCTCGCGCGGTCGTGCGCCCACAGGGCCGTGAACGGCGGCGCCTCGTCGTCGGACGTGGGCTCGGCAACCATGCCCCACAGGTACTCCAGACCCCAGTCGTCGGGCTCCTCGCCGACCCACAGCGGGTCGCCCTCGAAGTCGAAGAAGAGGTCGCCCGCCGACCGCGGCGGAAGCTGGCCGAGGACTGATGGGTCGAAGACCTCGGCGGCGACGTCGGGGCGGCCGTCGGGCAGGAGCGGTGCGGGCCCGTCGGGTGGGGTCTGCCGTACCTGAAGGCGAGCCTGCGCGCGCAACGTCTCGAGCGCGTGCGCAGAGAGCCCTGTGACCGGAGCCTCCGACGCGGCGAGCTCGTCGATCGTCGTCAGGCCCGCCGCGACCAGCCGAGCCCGCTGGGAGGGCCTCAGCCCTGCCACGAGGAGCAGGTCGCGGTCATGTGCGATCCACTGCTCGCAGACCTCGCAGGTGCCGCACCGCGCGAGCCCCGGAAGGCTCCATGACGCTGCGGTCTTGCGCGCACGGTGCTCGGCAAGGAGCGACTCGACGCGTGCGCGCCGCTGCAGGTAGACGGGGACGATGTCGTCCGTGCGGTGCCGCGACTGGGTTCCGTCGCCCAGCACGAGCACGGCCTCGGGTGCCACGTGCGCTCCTGCCCGGGTGAGCGCGTGAGCGTATGCGGCGAGCTGGAGGATCGCGGTGACTTTCGCGCGGCGGGCGAGCTTGGTGTCGATGACCACCCAGCCCTCGGGCGATGCGAGGAGGAAGTCGGCGCGTCCCGAGAACGAGCCGTCGAACATCTCTGCCTGATAGACGGCGTCAGCGCCGCCCGCGAGCGCCGCGAACGAGTCCTCGCGCCGCGCGAGGAGCTCTGACACGGTGCGCCCGGGAGTGCCGGGGAGCTCGACGACGCCGCGCCCCGTCACCGGGTCGTGTGCCCCGTGGTCCGCGCGGACCTGCGCGAGGAACCGGCGTTCGTGTGCCTCGCCCAGAGCCGCGGCGCGCATGAGCATGGCGTCGGGGTCGGTGCGCAGCGGATCCGTGAGGAGCGAGGTGCGCCCCAGCCGACGATCGAGCAGGTCCAGGAGCGCGAGCTCGCACGTCGCGCCGAGCGTGACGTCGCTTGCGCTGAGAACGAGGGTCTCGTCGAGGATCTGCATGCGAGGAGTGTGCCAGGGACCACCGACACTCTGCGTGCGGCCGCGGCGTCGGGCCGCGTCCGCCCGCTGCTCAGGGCTAGCCTCGGTGCGCCATGCCCGTCGCTTCGTCGACCGCGACCGAGGTGTGCTCGTGCACGATCCGCCACACGTCGCGGTCGTCGCGCCGCACGATCCATGAGAGCCGGTTCGTCATGCCGTAGCGCTCGGAGCCGTCGGGCTCGACGACGGCGTAGCGGACGAGGGCATGGGCTGCGGCGTGCACGCCGTCGCCGATGACGACGAGGTCGGTGACGTCGGCGACGTTCGTGTCGGACTCGGCGACGCCGCCGAACCACTGGGTGACCTGGGCGCGCCAGGAGTCGAGGCCGATGATCGGCTGTTCGGCGAACGTGTCGAAGATCGTGACGTCACGGTCGTAGAGCGCGCAGAAGGCGTCGAGGTCGCGCGCCCTGGCCCGTTCGCCATAGGCGCGGGCGATCCGGTCGACGGCGTCGTCCGCGAGCGCGTCGACGATGAGGAGGTCGTGCGTGGTCATGGGAGTCCCTTCGCTGCGATCGTGTGACCACAGTGGCACGTCGTCGCCTCGGGCGACAGGGGCTGAGGACGGTCGTGTGGGCTGTCCACAGCGGGGTTGTCCACAGATGTCGTGGCGCGGGTGCGCCCGGGTGCCCCCCGTGGCTGGATGGCGGCATGCAGATGAACCTTCACGAGACGTGTGTTCCTTCCCGTGCGTCCGGTGCCCGTCCGCTCCGTCGGCACGCTGTCGCGTGCGTCATGGCACTGTCCGCGTGCGCGGGGGTGCTCGTGCTCGCCGGGTGCGGGGACGAGCGGCCCGAGCCGTCGCCGAGCCTTGTTGTGCCGTCGTCCGTCGCGCCGTCGAAGGCGTCGCGGGACGGCGGTGACGGTCACGCTGAGAGCGGGGACGAGGACGAAGACAAGGATGACGGGGCGGGCGAGGAGGTCGCGGGCGAGGGTGGCCCGTTCGAGGGGCTGGTGCGCGGTCGGGGGCCGCGGGGGGCATGACGCTCGACGTGCCCGGGGTGGGGCGGCGGCGCGGGTGTATAGTTGTAGATACAACTGACGAAGGAGCCTCATGCGCCTCACGACTGCCGTCCGCACCACGAGCGGCCCCCACTCACGACCGGCGTCACCCGGCGCCCCGGTCCTGCTGCTCCTCCATGGGTACGGCTCGCACGAACGCGACCTCGCCGGCCTCGCCCCGCACCTCCCCGCGGGGCACGAGGTCGTCTCCGTGCAGGCACCTCTCCAGATCGGTCCCACTGCGTACGCCTGGTTCCCTCTCGCGGAGCCCGGCCTGCCCGACCCCGCGACTGTCACCCAGGCGACCGAGGCACTTCTCGCCTGGATCGACGCCGAGCTCCCGGGACGCACCGTCGTCCCCGTCGGCTTCTCCCAGGGCGGCCTCATGGTTACCCAGCTGATGCGCCACCGGCCCGGCGCCTTCCCGGCCGGTGTCGTCCTCGCTGGGTTCACGCTCGCAGCCGAGCTGCCCGGCGACGGCGCTCTCGCGACGACGCCCGTGCTCTACGCGCGCGGCGACGCTGACGCCATCATCACGTCGGCGACCGTCGAGCGCACCACCGCGTGGCTCCGCGCGCACGTCAACGTCACCGAACATCTCTATGAGGGCCTCGGTCACGGCGTCAGTCCCGAGATGCTGGCCGACGTCACGTCGTTTCTCGTGCGGGTCGCCCCGGCCGCCTGAGCATGAGGTGCGTGCACGCGTCGGCACGGACGGTGGGACAATGGTCGGATGCTCACCCGCGCACACGTCTCGAGATTCGTCGGGCGCACCGTCTATTCGCGCGGTGAGCAGGTGCTCGAGGCAGAGCGTGTCGTGTCCGTCGCGCGAAACGGCTCGAAGGTCGTCGGCCACGTCACCGGGAGCCGTCACGAGAACTACGTCGTCACCGTGACGCTCAGCTCCGCGGACGGCGAGGCGCGCCCCACGCTGGGGCGCTGCACGTGCCCCGTCCGGCTCAGCTGCAAGCACGTCGCCGCGACGCTCCTCGCGCTCGTCGAGCGTGAGCAGAACGCAGCTGGCGTGCCGCAGCCCACCCCGGCTGCAGCCACGCGCCCGGCACCCCGGCGCGCGACCGACTACGCCCGGACCCCGGAGTGGCAGCGCACGTTCGAGGGCATGCTCGCCGACGCGGGGATCGACGCGATGCCCATGGGGGAGGAGCCCGTGGTCGCTCCCGAGGTCTCCGCCGAGGTCGCGCTCATGGTCGAGGTCATCGCCTCACCGCGCCGCGACGACCGCGCGGCCGAGTCCGTCACCCTGCGTCCCCTCGTCCGCGGCCGAACGGGCGCGTGGGTGCGCCAAGGAGTGTCGTGGGCCGACTTCCGCCACGGCTTCCCACCCGTCGCGCTGCCGACACCGCAGCTCGCCGCGCTGCGCGCGCTCGGAGCGCTCGGCGAGACTGACGCCCGGCACTCGTCGGCGATGGGCGTCTACCTCGACTCCCTTCCAGGCCCCGCACTGTGGGCCGCGTTGCGCGACGCGTACATCCTTGGCGTCCCGTTCGTCCACCCCGACCGCACGGCCGTCCCGTTCGACGACCAGCCGGCTCTCGTCGTCCTCCACCTGGCGCGTGCGCGGGGCGGCTCGCTGCGTGTGCGCGTGACGCTCGAGCCCGAGGGCGGCTGGGGAGCACACACGCACCACCTGCCGCTCGGCATGCCCGCGGGCGGAGTCCTCGCCCGGACGGGTGAGGAACGGCCGGCGCGCGACGACTCGCTGCGCCTCGCCGGGTTCACGCGCGCGCTCGACGCAACCGTGCGTGACCTGCTCAACCGGCCCGAGCCGCTTGTCGTCCCGTCCGCGGACGTCCCCCTCTTCCTCGGTCGGGTGCTCCCGGGCTTGCGCGGCCGCGTCGACGAGGTGCGCGCGGCGGGCGTCGACCTGCCCGAGGCCCCGGCGCCGACGCTCGTGTGCGACGTCGAGCATCGCGGCGGCCACGAGGTCGTGATGCGTTGGGAGTGGCGCTATCTCGCGCCCGGACTCGCGTCCGAAGGCCCTGCAGTTCCCGCGTTGACGGTCCCGCTCGGCACTCCGTCGCGTAGCCCGCTGCGCGACCGAGAGGCCGAGCGTGACGTCCTCGCGCGTGTCCGACCGCACGTCGCAGCGCTCGATGCAGCGCTGCGGGCGCACGACGCTGCGGGCGGGGACCTCGCGCGCGATCCTGAGGCGGGCCCGGTGGGCGCGCGCGTCGTCCGGGGTATCGAGGCCGCTCGCCTCCTCACCGCCGAGGTGCCCCGCATGCGGGAGCTCGCCGACGAGATCGACGGCTTCCTCGTCGACGAGCACGGCCAGACGATCACCTACCACCTCGAGGACGACGTCCGTGTCGCGCTTGCGACGACGGCGCGCGACGGCGAGCGCGACTGGTTCGACCTGGCTGTCACGGTCGAGGTCGGTGGGCGCAGCGTCCCGTACGAGCAGGTCTTCCGTGCGATTGCGGCGGGTGACGAGTTCCTGCTGCTCGACGACGGCACGTACTTCTCCCTGGATGATCCGCGCTTCGAGCGGCTGCGTGAGCTCATCACCGAGGCGCGGGCCATGCAAGACACGCGTGGCGGTGGGCTGCGCGTCTCGCGCTACCAGGCGGGCCTGTTCGACGATCTCGAGGGCCTTGACGTCGACGGCGTCCAGGCGACCGCGTGGCGGGCCTCGCTCGCCGCGCTCGCGGACGGTGCGCGGCCCGAGCCCGTCGGGCCTCCGCCGGGGTTGCGGGCCGAGCTGCGTCCGTATCAGCAGGACGGCGTCGACTGGTTGTGCTTCCTTGCGGAGCACGGCCTCGGCGGCGTGCTTGCTGACGACATGGGCCTGGGCAAGACGGTCCAGGCGCTCGCGTTCGCTTTGCACCAGCTGCGGGAGCGTGCGGCCGACGGCGAGCGGCCGGCGCCCATTCTCGTGGTCGCCCCCACGTCGGTCGTCGGCAACTGGGCTGCTGAGATTGCGCGGTTCACGGACCTGCGGAGCGCGGTGGTCGCGCGCACGACGTCGGGTCGGGGTACGCCGCTGGCCGACGAGATCCGCGGGGCTGAGATCGTCGTGACGTCCTATGCGGTGCTGCGCCTGGACACCGAGGCGTTCGGTGCGCACACGTGGTCGGCGCTCGTCCTTGACGAGGCGCAGTTCGTCAAGAACCACAAGTCGGTCGGGTACCGGGCGGTGCGTGAGATCGATGCTCCGACGAAGATTGCGCTCACGGGCACACCGCTCGAGAACAACCTCATGGAGCTGTGGTCGATCCTCTCGATCGTGTGCCCGGGTCTGCTCGGGCACCCGGGACGTTTCGCCGAGTTCTATCAGAAGCCCATCGAGCGTGACAGCGACACGGAGCGGCTCGCGCTGCTGCGGCGTCGAGTGGCGCCGTTCATGGTCCGCCGGACCAAGGAGTCGGTTGCGGCCGATCTCCCGGACAAGGTCGAGCAGGTGCTCGAGGTAGAGCTCGTGCCGCGGCACCGGGCTGTCTATGACCGGCTGCTCGCGCGCGAGCGCGCCCGCGTCCTCGGGCTCGTCGAGAACCTCGACGGGCACCGCTTCGAGGTTCTGCGTTCGCTCACGGTTCTGCGTCAGGCGGCGCTTGACGTCTCGCTCGTGGGGGCCGACGAGCCGGGTGCGGGTGCGCCTCCGGGCGGGGTCTCACGGCCCGTCCCGTCGTCGAAGCTCGAGGTGCTCTTCGAGATGCTCGAGGACATCCTTGCTGAGGGACACTCGGTGCTGATCTTCAGCCAGTTCACGCAGTTCCTCGGGAAGGTGCGTACGGGGCTCGAGTCGCTGGGGGTCGCGCACTCCTATCTCGATGGCCGCACGCGCAGGCGTCAGGAGCAGATCGACGCGTTCACGTCGGGTCAGACGCAGGTCTTCCTCATCTCGCTCAAGGCCGGCGGATTTGGTCTCAACCTCACGGCGGCGGACTACTGCATCTTGCTCGACCCCTGGTGGAACCCCGCGGCGGAGGCGCAGGCGGTCGACCGCGCGCACCGCATCGGGCAGACGAAGCAGGTCATGGTCTACCGCATGGTGGCCTCCGACACGATCGAGGAGAAGGTCATGCGACTCAAGGAGGGCAAGTCTGCGCTGTTCTCCTCGGTCCTTGACGGTGGTGCCGCGGGTGGTGCGGGGCTGAGCGCAGCCGACGTCCGCGAGCTGCTCGGGTAGCGAGGTCGCGGCCTCGGGTGTGGGCGTCGGACGCCGTCGGTCCTCGTGGGCCGGCGGCGTTCGTCGTTCCTCAGTGGCGTCGGCGGCCGGGCGGGCCGAAGGACCTGCAGGAATGTCGGTGGCTCGTGCGACTTTCGACGAGTCGCACGAGCGGCACCTCAGGGAAGCAAAGGGGATTGGCATGAATCACAGGGGAAGTCAGTGGCGCCGCGCGGTGCTCGCGGTTGTCGTGGCGTTCGGCGTATCGCTGGGAGGGGTCGGTGTCGCAGTCGCGGCGCCGGACGCGCCCTCGGTCGGCGCCGTCGCAGGGGCCGCCAGGGCGAAGGTGCGGATCTCGACGCAGCCTCGCTCGGTGACGGCTGTGGCCGGACGCACGGCGACGTTCCGCGTCAAAGCCAAGGGATCGAGGCTCGCCTACAGGTGGCAGTCGAAGGCTCCTGGGGCGCGGTCGTGGAAGACCGTGAAGAAGGCGACGCGGAGCACGCTCAAGGTCAAGGCCCGCGCGTCGGCCGACGGCACCCGCTACCGCGTCGTCGTCACTCGGGGTCGCAGCAAGGCGACGTCGAGGACGGTGAAGCTCACGGTGGTCAGCCGGCCGCGGATCACGGCGCAGCCGGGGAACGCCACTGCCGCGCAGGGCGTGAAGGCGACGTTCCGAGTGGTGGCAAGCGGGCGCAACCTGACGTACTCGTGGCAGAGGCGGGCCGTGGGTGCGTCCGCGTGGACGGTGGTCGGGCAGTCTCGGGTCCTCGCTGTGACGGCGGCGACCTCCCTGCACGGTGCGTCGTACCGGGTCGTCGTGAAGAACGCTGCGGGGAGTGTCGTCTCGCGCACCGTGAGGCTTGCGGTTCCGGCCGCACCTCGCATCACCACCCAGCCCCGCTCGGTGCAGGTGACGGCGGGTGCGCGTGTCTCGCTCACGGTCGGTGCGACGGGTTCTGACCTCCGGTTCCGGTGGCAGCACCGGGCCGACGACGAGCAGCCGTGGGCGGACGTCCCCGGCGCGACGAGCGCGACCTATGCGTTCGTCGCGCGCACCGCGAGGAACGGTGAGGAGTTCCGTGCGGTGGTGACCAACGGGTTGGGCTCGGCCGTGTCGTCGGCGGCGGACGTCTTCGTCGACTCGACGTATGCCGATCCCGCGGCTCCCGCAGCGCCCGTGTTCCTCGACGAGTGGGGAGTCCTCACTGTGGGAGCGAGCCGTGTCGGTACGGACGAGGTCCTTGAGGAGAACATGTTCAACGACGTTCCTCCGGCAGGGTGGGACTACGTCCTCGTGGACGTCTTCGGGTGCTTCTACGGCTCTGGCTCGTCTGTGACGTGGGTGGACCTCGACGTCGAGTTCATCGGCTCGGATGGCCGGACGTACGACGACGGCTACAACCTGATCCCCAACGACATCGACGGCGCGGGAACGGTCTACACGAACGGGTGCACCACTTTCACGGCGGGGGCGCTCGTGCCGTCGAACGTCATCTCCGGTGGGATCTGGGTCGTCACTGACTCGGTGCACTACCCGACCACGACGGGCTTCATCAGAGCCTTCTGATCGCGGTCTGCGCGTGCGGCGGGGCCGGGCAGCGATGCTCCGTCCCCGCCGCACACGTCTCGGCGCCTGGCGGTGCCTCCCGGCAGACCGGTGGCCTAGCCTGGACCGGTGATCATCGCGACCCATAACGGCAAGTTCCATGCAGACGACGTCTTCGGCGTTGCCCTCCTGACGACGCTCTACCCGGATGCAGAGGTTGTGCGGACGCGGGACCCCGAGCGGCTCGCGCAGGCTGACGTCGTGCTCGACGTCGGCGGCACCTATGACACCGAGACGCTCCGTTTCGACCACCACCAGAAGACGTCGGGTGCTCGCCCGAGCGGCATTCTGTTCTCCGCGTTCGGGCTGCTCTGGCAGCACTACGGCCTCGAGTACTGCGAGGGCGACGCGCGCGTCCACGGCAAGATCGACCGTCGTCTCGTCACCGCGATCGACGCGGTCGACAACGGCCAGGACCTCTTCACGGTCTCGGACTTCGGCACGCCTCCGTTCGACCTGTCCGCGACCCTTGGCCTGTTCAACCCGCAGGGCGACGAGGAGACGTTCGACGGGCAGTTCGACGTCGCTGTGGCTCTCGCGCGGACGCTCCTTGCGCGACTTCGCCAGCAGTACGTGACGGCGTTCGCTGCGGAGGACGAGTTCATGCGGCTGTATGCGGCATCGCCCGACCCGCGGTACGTCGTCCTTGATCGGTTCATGCCCCATGGCTCGGTCGCGACCGCGCAGCCTGCGCTCCTCTTCACGGTCTTCCCGGGCGCGACGGGTGCGTGGACGATCCAGACGGTGCGCCCCGAGGGCTCGGAGTTCGGGTCGCGCAAGCACCTCCCTGCTGCCTGGCGCGGCCTCGACGGCGCTGCTCTCGCAGCTGTCACGGGCGTCGAGGACTCGGTGTTCTGTCACAAGGCCGGGTTCATCGGGGCCGCGCAGTCGCGTGAGGGCGCTCTCCAGCTGCTCGCTCTCGCGCTCGCCGAGGTGTGAGTCTCGACACCCGCGGGTCCGGACAGACGGGCCCGCGGGTTGCTGTGTGGTGGTCGAGACACGCCGAAATACCCCTGAGGAATGGGCTGTGACCTGCGGATTTCGTTTCGAGCGGGTGCTCGGGTATCGTTTTTCGCGCTGCCCCCGTAGCTCAGTGGTAGAGCGCAGTCTTGGTAAGACTGAGGTCATGGGTCCGATTCCCATCGGGGGCTCTGTTGGTGCGCGACGCTTGCGCGTGGGAAGATGTCTCCCGCGCGCGGCGTCACTCGCCGACGTGATGTCTCACGACATCGTTCGAGGCGGGGTAGCTCAGCTGGTCAGAGCGCACGACTCATAATCGTGAGGTCGCGGGTTCGAGCCCCGCCTCCGCTACCAAGAACGACCTTCAGCGCGCCGGCCGGCGGTGCGCCGAGCATCAGACAAGCGCCTTCGGGTGCGAGAGGTGGCAAGACCGTGGCTAGCAAGTCCTCTGACGTTCGCCCGAAGATCACGCTCGCTTGCGTGGACTGCAAGGAGCGCAACTACATCACGAAGAAGAACCGCCGCAACAACCCTGACCGTCTTGAGCTGGCGAAGTTCTGCCCGCGCTGCGGCAAGCACACGGCGCACCGCGAGACCCGCTGACATCGTTCAGCACCGCAACTTCCTGGACATCCCATGGCGATGAACGCGACCTACGCCGGCCGTCGGTACGCGCCTACGGCCCCCTACACGGTGGGCCGTGAGAAGGTCCGGGAGTTTGCAGCGGCTACGGCCGCGACCCAGCCCGTGCACCACGATCTCGTGGCAGCACGGGCTGCTGGCTATGTGGACCTAGTGGCACCTCCGACGTTCGCCGTCATCATCGCCCAGGCTGCCGAGGCCCAGCTCATCGAGGACCCTGAGGCCGCGATCGACTTCAGCCGTGTCGTCCACGCCGACGAGCGTTTCACGCACACGCGGCCCCTCGTCGCGGGCGACGAGATCACGACGGTGCTGCACGTCGACTCGATCACCGAGCGGGCAGGGTTGTCGATGGTGACGACGCGCTGCGAGCTGTTCGGGGACGACGCGCTCACCGACCACGTCGCGACGGTGCGCTCGACCCTCGCCGTTCGCGGGCCCGGCGCATGAGCGCCCCGCAGCTCGCCGACCTCGAGGTCGGCCAGGTCATCGGAACACGCACGATCGAGGTCGATCGGGCGCACCTCGTCCGCTACGCGGGCGCGAGCGGTGACTTCAACGCCATCCACTGGAATGAGCGTGTCGCGACCGAGGTCGGGCTTCCAGGCGTCATCGCGCACGGCATGCTCACGATGGGTCTCGCCGTCACGGTCGTCACCGAATGGGCGGGCGACCCGGGCCGAGTCATCGACTACCAGACACGCTTTGCGCGCCCCATCACGGTTCCTGACCCGGGCGTCGCCACGGTCGAGGTCTCGGGGGCGATCGGTGCGCTCGACGTCGCCGCCGGCACGGCGCGGGTCGACCTCACCGTCCTCGTGGGCGGTGCCCGCATCCTCGCGAAGGCGCAGGCCGTCGTCCGCCTGGCCGAGGCGACGTCTGGGGACGCACCCGTCTGACCGAGCGGGGCAGCGAGCGCGTCAGGTGCGTGCCACGGGCCCCGTGGTCGTCCCGACGCGAAGCTCGACCGGCATCGTCGTCCGCGTCACGGTGCCGTCGGCCAGAAGCCTGCGGACCGCATCGCCCATCGCGCGGCCCTTGTCCTCGAGCGGCTGGACGACGGTCGTCAGCTGCCCGCTGAACCATGGCAGGTCGAGGCCGTCGAAGCCTGCGACCGAGACGTCCTCGGGAACACGCAGCCCGGCCTCGCGCAGCGCGAGAACGGCTCCGGCTGCGAGCAGGTCGGACTGTGCCACGACGGCCGTCGGCCCCGTGGCGCGGTCGGGGAAGCGGCGCAGGATCGCACGCATGGCCTCCTTGCCGTTCTCGACGAGCGACGCCTCGGTCTCGTAGATGCCGAGGAGGTCGACCCCGGAGTCGAGGACCGCGTCGAGGCGGTGCCGCGTCGGGGTCCAGTCGACGAGCTCGCGCCGGGCGTCCGTGACCCATCCGGAGTGCCGTCCCATGCGGAAGGGCAGTGTGATGGTGACGAAGCGTTCGTGGCCGAGGTCGGTGAGGTGGCGCACGGCGGCCAGCATGCCGGCGTGGTCGTCGATCTCGACGAGCGAGGCGCCGTCCACCTCGTTGCCTTCGCCGACGACGATCGGCACGCCCCGTCTGCGCAACGTCTCGACGCGGGGGTCGTCCGTGTGCGTGCCCCAGATGAGGACGGCGACGTCCATGCCGGCGCTCATGAGGAGCGGGTCGACGATGACCTCGCCGTCGACGGCGGAGTCCACGCCCGGGACGAGAAGAACCCCGAGGTCGGCGTCGCCGAGCGACGACGTGAGGCCGTCGAGAACCTGGATCGAGACGGGATCGCGGAAGGACCGCTTGAGCTTGTCGCCGATGACGACTCCGACGATGTCGTAGCGTCCCGAGCGCAACTGGCGACCGGCGGGGTTCGGTCCGCCGTAGCCGAGCTCTGCTGCGGCGTCGAGCACGCGTGCGCGGGTGGCGTCGGCGATGGGTCCTGACGAGGAGAACGCGAGGGAGGCGGTCGAGACTGACACGCCGGCGACCCGGGCCACGTCGGTGAGCGTCGGGCGCGCGTGTGACATGTGTGTGCTCCTCGAGAGGTCCGTCAGGGGGCCGGTGGGCATGGCTGGCGGGAATCAGTATCCCTGAGCCGACGCCCGTGCGGTTCGGGGAATCGCGGGGTGGAGTTGGTCAAGACTTGAGGTTGGCCACGTTGACCGCATGGCCTCCTTGGACCGACACTACTCCTGGACTCGAAACGTTTCGAGTTCGCCGGGGTCAGCCCCGCCCTCAGCGCCCCCCGCGCCCCCCGCACTGTCTCCACCCGAGGTCGCCATGTCTCCCGCCGCACCGTCTGTCGTGCCGTCCCGTCCCGACGCGTCGACCTCCCGTGCCCGCTGGGCGCTCGTCGGCCTCTTCGCGCTCCTCGGGCTCATGATGTCGAGCTGGCTCTCGCGCCTGCCGTCCATCCGCGCAAGCCTCGGTCTGAGCGAGGGTGAGCTCGGGATCGTTCTCGTCGTCGGGTCGGTCGGATCGCTCGTGCTCGTCGCTGCCGCCGGCCCGCTCGTCGAACGCTTCGGCGTCGCCCGCATGCTCAACGTCTCGACCGCCGGGTTCGGCGTGGCCCTCGGCCTCATCTCGCTCGGCGTCCAGCTGGGCTCCGTCGGGCTCGTCGCGGTGGGCATCTTCCTCAACGGAGCGACATGGGCGCTCAACAACGTCCCGTTCAATCTCGAGTCCGCAGCGATCGAGCGCGCCGTGGGACGCACGATCCTCCCGCAGTTCCACGCCTTCTACTCCATCGGTGCGCTCGCCGGGACGGGCGTCGGCGCGGCCTGCTCTGCCCTCGGCGTCCCCGCCGCGGCTCAGCTTGCGGGCTCCATGCTCGTCGTCGTCGCGTGGCGCATCATGGCGCTCCCGCGCGTCATCGCCCGCCCGCAGGCACCCGTCGCTCTGGCCGCACCGGGCCAGCGGCGCTCCGTGCGCACGGCCCTCACCGCGTGGCGCGAGCCGCGCACGCTCCTGCTCGGTGTTGTCGTCCTTGCCGCCTCCATGTCTGAGGGGTCCGCGAACGACTGGCTCTCGATCTCAGTCGTCGACGACCTCGGCAAGTCAGAGGCGATCGGCGCGGTCGTCTTCGGCGTCTTCCTCGGGTCGATGACGGCCTTCCGTCTCGCAGGCTCGGGGCTCGTCGACAGGTGGGGGCGCGTCACGCTCCTGCGGGGGTCGGCGACCATCTCGATCGTCGGACTCGTGATCTTCGGCCTCGCTCCGGGGATCGTCGTCGCGTCGATCGGCGTCGCGCTGTGGGGCTGCGGAGCCGCGCTCGCCTACCCGCTCGTCATCGCCGCCGCTTCAGACGATCCTGTGCGCGCCGCCGGGCGCGTCTCGGTCGTCTCGGCGTTCGCATCGATGGCGTCGATCGCGGCACCACCGCTGCTCGGGTTCGTTGCCGAGCACCTCACGACGCGGACCGCGCTCATGCTCGTCCTGCTTCCCCTCGTCGCCGCGGTCCTCGCGGCGGGGCGCGCGCGACCGCTGGTGCCCGAGCCCGCCCCGGCCCCGCTCGTGGCGCCCAACGACCCAGCGCTCCACGACTCAAAGCCCTATGACCCAGATCCCCATGACGCGGACTCCCGCGACACCCATCCCGGTGAGGTATCCCCGTGACACATTCGACCCAGCCCGCTGTGCGCGAGACAACGATCGCCGCGTGGTCGGTCTTCGCGATCTTCGTCCTCAACGGCTTCAACTTTGCGTCGTGGGCGTCGCGCCTGCCGACGACCCGCACGATGCTCGGCTACTCCGAGGCCGAGATGGGCCTGCTGCTCGTCACGATCGCGATCGGCTCGCTCGTCGCGCTCCCGTTGTCGGGCTGGATCACCTCGCGTCTCGGGGCACGCCGCACGATCATCGTGTTCGCGGTGGTCAATGCGCTCGGCTACGTCCTCGCTGCAGGCTCGCTCGTCCTGGGCAACGACCTCGTGCTGCGCGTTGCGCTCGTGCTGGTGGGCGTCGGCACGGGGGTGTGGGATGCGGCGATGAACCTCGAGGGTGCGGTCGTCGAGCAGAAGCTCGGCCGCACGATCATGCCGCGTCTGCACGCGGGCTTCTCGCTCGGCACGATCGTGGGCTCGGGCCTCGGTGCGGTTGCCGTGCTCGTCGGGCTGCCTGTTGCCTGGCACCTCGTCATTGCTGTCGCGATCTCGCTCGCGCTCGTTCTCGTCGCGGTCCGTGGTTTCCTCCCGGAGGCCGAGGTCACGGGGCCTGCCGTCGCTGAGGGTGCCTCCGGTGCTGGCGGTGAGCGCCGCAACGTCTTTGCTGCGTGGATTGAGCCGCGCACGCTGCTCATCGGCGTCGTCGTGCTCGCCGCGGCTCTGACCGAGGGCTCGGCGAACGACTGGGTGGGCCTCGCCGTCGTCGACGGCTTTGCTCAGACGGATGCGGTGGGCGCGGCGGCTCTCAGCGTGTTCCTCACCGCAATGACGGCCATGCGCCTGCTCGGCACGCACCTCGTGGACCGGTGGGGCCGGGTCGCGGTGCTGCGGCTCTCGAGCGGCCTCGCGCTTACGGGCCTCGCGCTGTTTGCGCTCCCACCGTGGCTGCCGCTCGCGTTCGTGGGCGTCGTGCTGTGGGGCATGGGCGCGGCGCTCGGGTTCCCCGTCGGGATGAGTGCGGCCGCGGACGATCCCGTGCGCGCGGCCGGGCGGGTCTCGGTCGTCTCGACGATCGGCTACACGGCGTTCTTCATGGGACCGCCGCTCATCGGGATGCTTGCGGAGCACGTCGGCTACCGGTCGGCTCTGCTCGTCATCCTCGTGCCGATCGCGCTGGGGCTCGCCGTCGCCGGCGTTGCCCGTCCGCCCCGGACCGAGTCGCCGCGCGCGCAGGAGCGGCTGGCCGACCCGCCGCAGGGCACCGACGCTTCGGGGCGTACGGTTGTGGGGTGACCTCACCCGACGCCACGGCGCACGCCCCTGTTCTTTCTCAGCTCACGACGCTGCGCGTCGGGGGTCCCGCGCGCACGCTCGTCCGTGCCTCGACCGAGGCCGAGCTCATCGACGCGGTCCGCGCGGCTGACGCCGACGGCGTGCCCGTTCTCGTCATCGGGGGCGGCTCCAACCTCCTCGTCGCGGACGAGGGCTTTGACGGCATCCTCGTCCAGGATGCGCGCTCGGGCGTGACGGTCGACATGGTCGACTCGTGCGGCGGCGGGAGTTTCCGCGTGCCCGCGGGGCACTCCTGGGATGCGCTCGTCGAGCAGGCGATCGCTGAGCAGTGGGTGGGGCTCGAGGCGCTCTCTGGCATCCCCGGGACCGTCGGCGCGGCGCCCGTGCAGAACATCGGCGCCTACGGCCAGGAGGTCGCGGGCGTCGTGTCGACCGTGCGGGTGTGGGACCGCGCCGAGTCGCGGGTGCGCACCTTTGCCGTGGGTGAGCTGGGGCTCGGGTACCGCACATCGGTGCTCAAGCGTTCGATGACGCAGGGCGAGGGCGGGCGTAGCTGGCAGCCGTCGCCGCGCTGGGTCGTTCTCGAGGTCGGCTTCCAGACGCGGTTGGGCACGCTGTCGCCGGGTGTCGCGTACGCCGAGCTTGCGCGTCGGCTCGATGTCGCGGTGGGCGAGCGGGTCGCGACCGCCGACGTCCGGGCTGCGGTTCTTGAGCTGCGCGGGGCGAAGGGCATGCTCGCGGTGGGAGTCGGGGAGCACGGCGACGATCACGATCGCTGGAGCGCGGGTTCGTTCTTCACGAACCCTGTCCTGCCGGTTGAGCTCGCGGGCGGGCTGCCTGCGGGCGCGCCGCGTTTCGAGGTCCGCTCCGCCCGCCCTGAGGTGACGACGGGCCCGAGCCTCGGGGCGATCGACGCGTCGCTCGTCAAGACGTCGGCGGCGTGGCTCATCGAGCAGGCGGGCTTCGGCAAGGGATTCGGTCTCGACGGCAAGGCGAGCCGCGCGCGGCTCTCGACGCGCCACGTGCTTGCGCTCACCAATCGTGGCGAGGCCACGGCCGCGGATATCGTGTCGTTGGCCCGCGCGGTTCGCGATGGTGTCGAGGAGCGCTTCGGCGTTCGGCTCGCGCCTGAGCCCGTGCTCGTCGGGCTCGCGCTCTAAGTGCGACCTGCCGGTAGCGTCCGGGACGCGCCGGGAGCCGCTTCACCTGTCTGAGGAGTTTGGTTCGTTGTCTACTGGACGCATGATGCCGTCCCCCTCCGCGTCCCAGCAGCCGCTGGCCCGCGATGCCCGTGCCGTCCGTGAGGCGCAGGACATCGCGTGGTTGACGGGCCCCGACGCGCTCGATGCGGTCGGGACGTTCGTGGGCGCTGCCGGCGGGACGCTCGTCGACGCTGAGGTGCACGAGGTCCACCACCGGCCGGGCGCGGGCGTGACGGTCGGGTACGACGTCCGCGTTCAGCTGACGGGTGAGGCCGAGCCACGTCCTGACTACGTCCTGCTCACGACGGGTTCGGTCGACGAGGCGGAGCCTCGGGGGCTCGCGAACGTCATGCGGCTGGCGAGCGGTGACCGTGTCGTCCATGCGTGGCGTCACCCGGACGATCCCATGCTCCCGGGACTCGTTGCGGCGTCGGACGTCACGAGCGCAGCGGCCCGCACGGGTCTCGACGGCGATCCGGGCGCGGCTGTTCTCGAGCTCATCGGCTATCGGCCGATGCGCCGCGCCGTGCTGAGCCTCACGACGAACCGTCGTCGGGTCTTTCTCAAGGTTGTGCGCCGCGACCAGCTCGACGGTCTGCTCATCCGCAACCGGTGTGCCGAGCCGGCGGGTGCGCCGCCTGTCCAGGACGTGTGGGCGGAGTCGGTTCTGGTGTTCCCGCAGGCGCAGGGTGAGCCGCTCCCGGAGCTTCTCGCACGCGACGGCGCCGCGGGTGTGGACCCGCGGGACCTGCTGGCGTGCCTTGACGCGATCGCCCCTGAGGCGATGGACCTTCCTCTGCGACGTCCGTGGGCGGAGCGCTCGCGGCACTATGCGGACGCGGCGTGCAACGTGCTCCCCGAGCACGCGGGCCGCATCATGGCGCTTCAGCAGGGGATCGCCGAGGCGATCGAGCGCTTCGGGCAGGGGCCGCGCGTTCCCACCCATGGTGACTTCCATGCGGCCAACATCCTCATGACGGGTGTGGCTATCACGGCGTTGCTCGATGTCGACACGATCGGACCGGGCCAGCGGGTCGACGATCTCGCGTGTCTTGTCGGGCACCTCACGGTCCTGCCCTGCCTGGCGCCCCAGACGTACGTCCATGTGCCGACGACGGTTGCGCGCTGGCTCTCGGTCTTCGACCGGGCGGTGCACCCGGGGTCGCTGCGGGTGCGGGCGTCGGGCGTCGTGCTGTCGCTTCTTGCGAGCATGCCGGCCAACCATCGCGACGAGGCGGCGCGTCGTGACGCGCTCGGTCGACTCGAGGCCGCCGAGGCGCTGCTCGCTGACGCGCAGAGGTTCTGATCCGCTCAGGGTGGGTGAGGGGAGCCGTTTCGGGGTGAGGCACGTGGCCGCTGCGGGCGAGCACGAGGACCGCACGGGCGAACCCCGGACGCGAGAGACGTGAGACACGCCCTCACCGTGTCGCAGGGAGGGCTTCGGAGCGAGAGGATCGAGATGTCCGGAGCGGGACCCTGACCGTGGCCGGGCGGAGCGCCGTGGCGCTCGGGTGGGCCCGCCGTTTCCCCCGGACGGCGGGCCCGCCGCGTTGCCGGAGGTGAAGATGAGAGTTCTCTCATCCTCACCTCCTTGGTCTCTCATCTGAGCGTTCGAGGATGGTTCTAGAACGGAGCGCGAGGTCCGCGCTCACGTAGGGTCCGGAGGGCAGAGAAGTGAACAAGACTGCATGGATCGTCACCAGCGCGGTGGGCATCATCGGCGCCGGGGTCGGCCTCGACGCGGCTTTCGCGCAGGAGGGTCGTGACGATGTCGTCGGCCCGAGCGTGGAGCTGCGCTCGACGCAGGGTGACGCTGCGACCGCCGCCGCCACGGCGGAGCCCGCGCAGGATGCCACGGCCGTTCCTTCGGCGATCACGTCGCCGTCGCCCGTCTCGCCCGTGAGCCCGCGATCGGTCGTCTCGCCGGTCTCGGCGCAGTCGGTCGTGACCCCGGTCTCGGTGGCTTCGCCCGTGTCGGTGGCCTCGCCGGTGTCCGTGACCTCGCCCGTCTCCGCGAAGACCCCGGTGTCCGCGAAGACCCCGGTCTCTGCAAAGACCCCCGTCTCTGCAAAGTCCCCGGTGTCCGCGAAGTCTCCGGTCTCGCCCGTGTCCCCGGTGTCGCCGAGGTCCCCGGTGACGGCTCAGTCGCCGATCTCCGCGAAGTCGACCGTGTCGGCGCCGTCGGCGCCTTCCGGCAACGAGTGATGAGCTCGCCGCGTCGTTGACGCGGCGCCGTCCCGGTCGACGTCCCCCCGCCGTCTACCGCGACGCAGATGCCCGGCCCGCCTCGTGCGGGCCGGGCATCGACATGTCCGGGGTGCGGGCTGCGCCCTACGCCCCGGGCTGCGCGAGTCGGTAGCCCATCCCGCGGACCGTGACGACACGGTCGGCACCGAGCTTCTGACGCAGGTAGCGCACGTAGACGTCGACGACGTTCGAGCCCGGGTCGAAGTCGTATCCCCACACGCGTGAGAGCAGCTGCTCGCGCGAGAGCACCTGACCCGGGTGCCGGAGGAATGTCTCGAGCAGGGCGAACTCGCGGGCTGAGAGCTCGACGTCGGTCCCGCCGACGGCGGCCCGCCGCGTGTGGAGGTCGAGCGAGAGGTCACCGTGCGCGAGGGTCGTGGCCGAGGCGGGAGCCTCGCTGCGCAGCCGCAGCCGGATGCGCGCGAGCAGCTCGTCGAAGCCGAAGGGTTTCGCCATGTAGTCGTCGGCGCCGTTCTGGAGACCGGTGACGATGTCGGTCGCGGCGCTGCGTGCGGTGAGGATGATGACGGGCACGGTCGAGCCTGAGCCGCGGATGCGCTCGAGGACGGAGAAGCCGTCTTCGTCGGGCAGCCCGAGGTCGAGGATGACGAGGTCGTGGCCGTCCGTGAGGACTTCCGCGACCGCGTCCCGGCCGGTCCCGACCGTCGTGCACGCGAAGCCCGCGGCCGTGAGGCCCTTGACGACGAACGCGGCGATCCGCGGTTCGTCCTCGACGACGAGGATGGAGGGCACGTCAGCTCCGTGGGGTCTCGGGGGAAGTGGTCGGTGCGGCGAGCGGGTCGGGGACTGCGACGTGCACGGGGATCCGCAGCGTGAGCAGCGCCCCGCCGCCGGGGGCGTCGGCGATCGTCAGGGTGCCGCCGTGCGCGTGCGCGATGGCCTGCACGATCGAGAGACCCAGGCCTGCGCCCGCGCCGTGCGTCGCGGCGTCGCCGCGGGCGAAGCGCTCGAGGAGGCGGTCGCGCTGGTCGGCCCGGATCCCGGGGCCGGTGTCGCGGACGAAGATCTCGGCGACCGGTGCGGCGTCGGCGTCGGTCACGAGCCGGGTCCCGATGGCGATCTCGTCGCCGTCGCCCGCGTGTCGCACCGCGTTGGCTGCGAGCTGGACGACGGCCTGGGTGATGCGTTGGGCGTCGAGCTCGACGACGACGTCGGCGCGGGCGTCGACGCGCCAGGTCCGGTCGGCGAGCCCGCGCAGCGTGTCGTGCATGTCGTCCGTGAGCCGTCCGAGGTCGACGGGGGCGAGGGTGACGAAGTCGGGTCGCGCGGCGGTCGCGAGGACCATGAGGTCGTCGAGCAGGCGCGAGGAGCGCGCGAGCTCGGCGAGCGCGACGTCGCGCGAGGCGCGTACGTCGTCCGGGTCGTCCACGTCCATGAGCTCGAGGTGGCCGCGGATGATCGTCACGGGCGTCCGCAGCTCGTGCCCGACGTCATCGAGGAGCCGCCGTTGTGAGGAGAATGCCTCCTCGAGCCGGTCGAGCATGCCGTTGACGGTGACGGTGAGGCGCCCGAGGTCGTCGGAGCTTGTCACGGGGATGCGCCGGCCGAGGTCGCCGTCGTCGGTGATCGTGCGTGAGGCGTCGTCGAGCGCGCGGACGGGGCCGAGGAGGCGCCCAGCGAGGATCCAGCCGACTGCGGCGACCCCGAGCAGCGAACCCAGTCCGACGAGCGCGAAGGTTCGGTACGTGCGGTTGAGCGACGCGCGTTCGGCGTCGCGGTCGTACGCGCGGACGATTGCGCCGGTCTCGACGGAGCCGGCGAGCGCTACGGGGATGACGAGGTAGGTGTAGGTGGTGCGCGAGGTCGTGAGTGTGCGGACGCGTGACTCGACCTCGTCGCCGGGGTTCGCGAGAGCGGCGAGAAGCTCGGCGTCGTCCTCGAGCCGCAGGGCGGTGGACTCTGTTGCGGTGAACGCGAGCTTCCCGTTGATGAAGCCGATCATTCCTTCGTGCCGGGCGGGCACCTTGAGCTGCATCGTCGCGCGGACGAGCGCGCGGGGTGTCGCGAACGCCTTGCCCGTGTCGGGGTCGCGTCCGGTGGTCGCCAGGTGCTGGAACTCGGAGTAGCTCGCGGTGAGGTCGGCCGCGCTGCGTGCGTCGAGCGCGCGGATCTGGAGTGCGTGCGCGGTGAGTCCTGCGGCCGCGAGGCCGAGCGCCGACAGGACGACGACGACGCTGAGGATGCGCGCGCGCACGCTCGTGGCGGCGAGGGCTGCCCGCAGGCTGCGGGGGCGTGGTGGCGTGATCATTCTGGGGTCGCGAGCCAGTCGTCGACCCCGGCGAGAAGCCGTGCGCGGGTCGCGGGGGAGGCGTAGGACGCGTCGATGCTGCTGCGCGCGAGGTGGGCGAGGTCGCTGTCGCTGAATCCGTGCGTCGTCCGGGCGTGGCTGTACTGGGCTGCGAGCCGTGGTCCGAAGAGCAGGGGGTCGTCGGCTCCGAGCGCGACGCGAGCGCCCGCGTCGACGAGGGTTCGCAGCGGCAGCTGTTCGAGCGCGGGGTAGACGCCGAGCGACACGTTGGAGTCGGGGCAGACCTCGAGAGCGATGCCACGCTTGACGATGACGTCGAGGAGGGCGGGGTCCTCTGCGGCGCGCACACCGTGGCCCAGGCGGTCCGGGGCGAGGGCCTCGAGCACGACGCGGAGGTGGTCGGGGCCGAGGAGCTCTCCGCCGTGAGGGAGGCTCGCGAGGCCGGCGCGCGCTGCGATCCGGAACGCCGCCCCGAACTCCGAGGTGAGACCGCGGCGTTCGTCGTTGCTCAGGCCGAAGCCCACGACGCCTCCCGGGTGGTCGCCCGCGTGGCGTGCGGCGAGGCGCGCGAGCGTCCGGGCGTCGAGGGGGTGTCGCATGCGCGAGGCGGCGACGATGACGCCGACCTCGGTCCCGGTCGCGATCGATGCGGACCGGGCCTCGTCGAGGACGATCTCGAGGGCGGGGGTGAGGCCTCCGACGAACGGCGCGTACGAGGTCGGGTCCACCTGGATTTCGAGGCGCCCGGAGCCTTCGGCGGCGTCGTCCTCGGCTGCCTCGCGCACGAGCCTGCGCATGTCGGACTCGCTGCGCACGCATGCGCGCGCGGCGTCGTAGAGGCGCTGGAAGCGGAACCAGCCGCGCTCCGAGGGTTCGAGGCGCAGCGGATCTCCGCTCGTGAGCGCTGCGGGCAGCCGGATGCCGTGGCGGTCGGCAAGGTCGACGAGCGTGGCCGGTCGCATGGACCCGGTGAAGTGCAGATGCAGGTGTGCCTTGGGCAGGCGGGCGAGGTCGCGCACCGCTCCAGTGTCGCAAGGATCGGCGGCGCGTGGCGGCTGAGGTCCGGAGCGTCGCGGGTGTGACGCGGTCGGTTTGGGATGCCGCCTCCCGAGCGGGTACAGTGTCCTGTCGGTGGTTGGAACCACCCTGCTGGTCCGTGCCCTCGCTGAGGGAATGGCGTTGCGGGGCGGGGAGGATCCCGAAGGGTAGTGGCGCAATTGGTAGCGCAGCGGTCTCCAAAACCGCAGGTTGCAGGTTCGAGTCCTGTCTACCCTGCGCATCGCTCGTCCACCGGGACGACGCGGGTGCATGTGCAGTCGTCACGCCGTCGGCGGACGGCGGCGCTGCATATCGACGACGCACGCGCTGACGAGCGCGACGACCGAGGGACATCATCGTGAGCGAATCGGCCGCAGAGGCCCAGGGGGCCGACGCCGCAGCCGTCGAGCGTGCACCCGTGAGCGTGTCCGGCGAGAAGCGCGGCTTCTTCGCTCGCATCGCACTCTTTGTTCGTCAGGTCGTTGCCGAGATCAAGAAGGTCACGACCCCGACGCGCGCAGAGCTCGGCAAGTACACCACCGTCGTGCTCATCTTCGTCGCAGTCTTTACCGCGGTCGTCTTCGTGCTGGACCTCGGGCTCGGCGCAGCCGCGTCCTGGCTCTTCGGCTGACCGCCGACGCCACGCCCCCAGCTCGCAGCAGTCTCAAGGAAGCAGGTCCGTACGTGTCCCAGGAACAGCAGGAGCCGACGGCTGACGTCGTCGAGCCCGCGACCGAGAACATCGAGGCCGTCCCGGCCACGGACGACGCCTCCTCCGAGGTCGAGGTCGACCTCACCGAGGAGACCGAGGACGGCTACGAAGAGGCCGACCCGGTCGAGGTCTTCCGTGCCGAGCTCCGTCGCCAGGAGGGTGACTGGTACGTCATCCACTCCTACGCCGGCTACGAGAACCGCGTGAAGGCGAACCTCGAGAACCGCACCCAGTCCCTCAACATGGAGGACTACATCTTCCAGGTCGAGGTGCCCATGGAGGAGGTGACGGAGATCAAGAACGCGCAGAAGAAGACCGTCCGTCGCGTCCGCATCCCCGGTTACGTCCTCGTGCGCATGGAGCTCACCGACGAGTCGTGGGGCGCCGTGCGCCACACGCCCGGTGTCACCGGCTTCGTCGGTCACACGCACCAGCCCGTCCCGCTCACGCACGACGAGGTCTTCTCGATGCTCGCGCCGAGCCTCATGCCGGCGCCCGAGGCCGCGAAGCCCACGTCGAAGAACGCGAGCGGCGCGATCATCGTCGACTTCACCGTTGGCGAGTCCGTCACTGTCACCGACGGGCCGTTCGAGACGCTGCCCGCGACGATCTCTGAGATCAACGCCGAGGCACAGAAGCTCAAGGTCCTCGTCTCCATCTTCGGCCGGGAGACCCCGGTCGAGCTCTCGTTCGACCAGGTCGCCAAGATCTGATCCGTCCGTAGGGCACTGCAACCGGGTCATCGCCCATGGCGTCGGTCCACTTACCAAGGAAGGAAGGCTCCCATGCCTCCCAAGAAGAAGGTCTCCGGCCTGATCAAGCTCCAGATCAACGCTGGTGCGGCTAACCCCGCCCCGCCGATCGGCCCCGCGCTCGGTCAGCACGGCGTCAACATCATGGAGTTCTGCAAGGCGTACAACGCCGCGACGGAGTCGCAGCGCGGCAACGTCATCCCGGTGGAGATCACCGTCTACGAGGACCGTTCGTTCACGTTCATCCTCAAGACGCCCCCTGCAGCCCAGCTCATCAAGAAGGCTGCTGGCGTCGACAAGGGCTCCGCGACCCCTCACACGGTGAAGGTCGCGAAGATCAGCGCCGCCCAGGTGCGTGAGATCGCCCAGACGAAGCTCGAGGACCTCAACGCGAACGACCTCGACGCCGCGTCGAAGATCATCGCGGGCACGGCTCGTTCGATGGGCATCGTCGTCGAGGGCTGAGTCCCGCCCGCGTCGCCCGGCCTCGGCCGGGCGACGCACCCCCACCCCCAGTGGCAGGGTCCGCGCGGACCCGCACCACGACTGCTCAATCAAGGAGAAGCAGATGGCAACGCGCAGCAAGTCCTACCGGTCCGCAGCTGAGAAGATCGACCGCGAGCGCCTCTACGCGCCGCTCGAGGCCGTTGTTCTCGCCAAGGAGACCGTGGCGACGAAGTTCGACTCGACCGTCGAGGTGGCTTTCCGCCTCGGCGTCGACCCCCGCAAGGCGGACCAGATGGTTCGTGGCACGGTCAACCTTCCTCACGGAACCGGTAAGACCGCCCGCGTCATCGTCTTCGCGAACGGCGAGAAGGCCGAGCAGGCCCGTGCCGCTGGCGCGGACGAGGTCGGCGGCGACGACCTCATCGAGAAGGTTGCCGCTGGCTGGACCGACTTCGACTCGGCCGTCGCGACCCCTGACCTCATGGGCAAGGTTGGCCGCCTCGGTAAGGTTCTTGGTCCCCGTGGCCTCATGCCGAACCCGAAGACGGGCACCGTGACGATGGATGTCGCCAAGGCTGTCGCGGACATCAAGGGCGGCAAGATCGAGTTCCGCGTCGACAAGCACTCGAACCTGCACTTCATCATCGGCAAGGCGTCCTTCACGGCCGAGCAGCTCGTTGAGAACTACGCCGCAGCGATCGACGAGGTCCTTCGTCTCAAGCCGTCCTCGTCCAAGGGCCGCTACATCACGAAGGCGACGCTCGCCACGACGAACGGTCCTGGCATTCCGCTCGACCCGTCGCGCACGTCGAAGCTCCTCGAGGACTCGAACGAGGCCTGAGCCTCGTCGCTCAATCTCGTCCGAAGGCCGGCATCCCCGTCAGGGGGTGCCGGCCTTCGGCGTCTTGCCGACTAGTCACACCGTGTTGCTGGCGCGCGTGTTCGGGCAGACTGTGAGGCGCGTCACGAGAACGTGGTGAAAGTCGATGTATCTGAGCGCCGCCCGCTGTCTCTTTCACAGTGTCAGGGGCGGACGAGCCGGGAGGTGTCGGGTGGGTTCCGTCGTGCAGGATCGACCACGGTCGGGGGACGGACGCGGAGGTGACCTCGCTGAGCGAGGGGCCGAGGCGTTGAGGTCGCTGCGCGAAGGAAACACCGGCACCCTCGGTGAGTTCGTCGCCGATGTCACGCCGCTGCTCTGGCATACCGCGAGGTCCCAGGGCGTCGGCACGACGGATGCGCAGGACGTCGTCCAAGGGGTGTGGGTGCAGTTCGTCTCCCACGCCGATCGGATCGACGATCCGCGCGCGGTGCTCCAGTGGCTGCTCGTCGCAACACGACGCGCAGCCTGGCGCGCAGCGCAGGCGCTGCGTCGGACAGAGGTTCGCGCTGACATGGGTGGCGAGGAACCCGGGTCCGCAGGGGCGACCCGGGCTCCCGCCGCCACTGATGGACCCGAGCAGGTCGTGCTGCGGGATGAGCGGGACCGCCATCTGTGGAGCGCGGTGGGGCGGCTCGACGAGCGGTGCCGTGCGCTTCTGCGGCTTGTCGCTCTCGTCGACCGTCCCGACTACGCGGCCGTGTCGGTTGCGCTAGGCATGCCGGTCGGGAGCATCGGCCCCACCCGGGGACGATGCCTTGCCAAGCTCCGTACGGAGCTCGAGTCTCATGGGGGGTGGACGCGATGAGCGTCGAAGATCAGCACGACGGCGCCGACCAGTTCCTCGACGAGACTGATGTCGCTATGCTCGCGGCGCTGGGTCGGCTCGTGGACGGGGCCGACCCAGCACCGCGTGACCTCGTTGAGCGGTGCACGCTCGCGATGTCTCTCGCCATGATGGACGCCGAGCTCATGGCGATCGCCGCGGACAGTCAGCCTGCGCACTCGGTGCGTGCTGAGGCTGCGGCGTCCGCGTCGACCGTGACGTTCACGAGTGCGCAGGTCTCGGTCATGGTCGATATCTCGCAGGTGGCGGGTCGTGTGCGCCTCGACGGCTGGGTTGCGCCCGCGAGCGAGCTCATCGTTGAGCTGCGCCGGGCGGACGGCCATGTCGTGACGACGACGTGCGACGCGGAGGGGCGCTTCGTCCTTGACGCGGTTCCGCACGGTCTCGCGGGGCTTGTGCTCCGGGGCGCCGGTGATGATGGGCCGCGCCTGACGACTCCTTTGCTCGAGCTCTAGACCGAGTACGACGCGCGCGACGGGGCGCGCACGGTCACGGCCGTGCTGCCTCGAGTGGCGTGAACAGTGCAGTTCGCCGATCCGACCGTGTGACGTGAGGAGTCCGTATGTCGTCCGAGCCCCGTCAGTCCCCAGGTGTGCCGCCCGCGGGGCGGGATCCGCTCGTGTGGCGGACCCGCTTCCTCGATCCTGCAGGCGCGGAGCGTGCAGCGGGCGACCCGCGTCGGGCGTTGCGTCCGACGTGGTACGTCCAGGACCGCGTTCTCGTCACGGTGCGGACGCGCACGCGGGTGCGACGCTCCGTGGCCGACGGGCTGCAGCCGGGCCGCGAGGTCGTTGTGGGGCCGAAGGGGCCGCGTGAGCTGCCCGAGCTGCCTGGTCTCGAGGTCCTGCAGGAGGTTGCGGCGGGCTTGGGGTACGTCCTCGTCGTCGATCCTGGTCTTCCGGACCTGGGTGGGCCTGACCAGCCGGAGGCAGTGCGTGAGGTGCTCGACGTGGCCGAGCGGGAGTGGGCGTACTCGTACGCCGTGACTCTCGTCCCGGGTGCTGACGTCGTCGAGCCGCCCGACGCGTGGACGATCGTCGAGCTGGCGCGCGTGGCGGAGCCGGGCGCGGTGACCTACAGCCTCGACCACGTGATCTCGGCGAACCCCGTGCAGTCGCACCCCTATTCGCAGCCGCAGCCGTTCGCGCAGCCGCATCCGTTCACGCAGTCGCACCCGTTCACCCAGTCCCATCCGTTCACCCAGTCTCATCCGTTCACGCAGTCGCACCCGTTCACCCAGTCCCATCCGTTCACGCAGTCGCACCCGGCGGCTGGCCTCGCTGAGTACGCGTACCCGGGAGGCGGGGGACGGCAGCCTGTTGCGTGGACCGGGCCTGCTCCCGTCCGCGCCCAGGGGCCGGGGCCGGACGTCTTCCACGACGTGACGGGCGCGCGCCGCCCGGTCGTGGCCGTCCTTGACTCGGGCGCGGGCTCGCACCCGTGGCTGGGTGAGGACACGGTCGTGCGGGACCCCGAGGTGCTGGGTGTGCCGATCGCGTGCGTGGGTGCGCCGCCGCTCCCCGTCGAGGATCCCGAGGTCGGCGGGCTCTCGGCGCCGCTCACGGGGCCGCTCGACCCGGTCGCGGGGCACGGCACGTTCATCACGGGGCTCATTCGCGTGGGTGCGCCCGACGCGGTCGTGCTCGCGGCGCGCGTCTATGCGGGCAACGGTGTCATCGCGGAGTCAGATCTTGTCGGTTCGCTCGAGCGTCTCTTCACCTACCACCTGCTGGGACTTGCGGGTGTGCCCGGCTACGCGCCGGTCGACGTGCTCGTCCTCTCGCTCGGCTACTACCACGAGGAGCCCGGTGATGCGGCGTTCGACGAGCCGTTCGGGCGTGCGCTGAGGAGCCTGCGGCGCTTCGGTGTCGTCGTGGTGACGTCGGCGGGCAACGACGGGGTTGCGGTTGAGTGCTTTCCCGCCGCCTTTGCACCGCGTGTCGATCGTCGGCTCTCGCCGCCTCAGCCGCTCGACCCGGCGTCGCTCTCGGCGGAGGAGGTTCCGCAGCTCACGGTGGGGGCGCTCAACCCTGACGGCACGACGGCGTACTTCAGTAACGACGGGGCCTGGGTGAGCGTCATGCGGCCGGGTGCTGCGCTCGTCTCGACGATGCCGGTGACGATCGACGGCACGTTCCAGGCGACGCGTGAGGCGCCCGGCTACGCCGACGACGTGCGTCGCTCGACGATCGACCCGGACGCGTTCACGGCAGGGTTCGGGGTGTGGTCGGGAACGTCGTTCTCGGCACCCGTCCTTGCGGCCGAGGTCGCGCACTGCCTCGCTGGCGCGGGTGGCGGCGGCCTGCGGGCTGCGGGCTCGGCTGCGGCTCAGCAGCGTGCGCGCGCCTGGGGCGCGATCACCGACGTCGTCGGGCTCGTCCCCTCCGGACGCTGATTCGCGCGTCCTGTGTCACCTGGGGCGGCGGGCCGACGATCTTCTTGGCCCGCCGGCCCCGGCCCCGGCCCCGGTGCGGGGAGGGGCGGCCGGGCGGGCGACGGCCGGGGTGTCGGGTGGTGGGATGTCGTGGCGAGACGCGGCAGGGTTTGGCGTCTCGGGCTAACGTCGTGCCTATGACGTCTGCTGAGCGACCCGAGACCACGACGACCCCGGCTGACAGGGCTCGTGCCCTGCGAGAGCTGCATGCGGCCCCGGAGATCCTCCGGGTCGTCAACGTGTGGGACGTCGTGTCCGCGAAGGCCGTGCTCGCGTTGCCTGAGACGCGTGCGCTCGCGACCGCGGGGCACTCGATCGCGGCGACCTTCGGCTACCCCGACGGGACGATCCCGTTCGAGACGACGCTCGACATGGTGGGCCGGATCGTCGTGGCGGCAGGCGACATCCCCGTGAGCGCGGATCTCGACAACGGGTACGACGACCCGGCTGAGACGACTCGCCGAGCCATCGGCGTCGGCATCGTCGGTGCGAATGTTGAGGACCGCCTGCTGCCGGTCGTCGAGTCCGCGCAGCGCGTTGCCGCGATCATCGCCGCGGCTGAGGCTGAGGGCGTGCCGTTCGCGCTCAACGCTCGCACCGACGCGTTCGTGCGTGGCGGCGACAAGCCCGTGGCGGAGAAGATTGCCGACGCGATCGAGCGGGGCCGCGCCTACCTCGACGCTGGTGCTGACATCGTCTTCGTCCCTGGCGTCCTCGATGCGGACGTCACGCGCCAGCTCGTCGCGGGCATCGGTCACCGCAAGGTCTCGGTCATCGGCCTGCCTGGAGCGCTCAGCGCTGCAGAATACGAAGCGCTCGGGGTCGGCCGCATCTCGTACGGCCCGACGACGCAGCGGGTTGCTCTCACCGCGCTTCAGGACGTGGCGGCGAGCCTCTACGCCCACGGTGTCATCCCGTCCTCGACGCGCGCGCTCAACTGACGAGCGGGGCGTCGGCTCGCTCCCAGCCGGCTGCGCCCGGCCCGGTGCGCGGCGGAGGTTCCTGCCGAGGGCGCACGGGGGTGGAAGGGTCCAGGGCCGCTTTTCGCCCGGGGGCTAGGCTGACCTTGGCCTTCATCGTCTGGCCGCCCCCGTGCAAGGAGGTCGTGTGCTGCCCAGCGAGGATCTGGTCGCGGCGGTCGACGCCCTGCACGCGCGCGCCAACGACTGCTCGGACCGGGGGCGTCCGGCAGAGGCCCGCGATGTCTTGAACGAGGCACTCGCACTGCTCGGTGAGCCTGAGGACCCGCACGAGGCCCGGGTGGACGCGACGGCGCTCCCGCGTCCGGTCGCGAGCGTCACCGCGCGTGTGCTCGTCTCGCTCGCGGCGCAGGGCGACGCACTCGCGCCGGACGACGCGCTGAGTGAGCGGCGACTCGCGCGGGCACTTGCGCTCGCCGACGCGTCGGGCACGCACGCTGTCGCGCTCACCGTCCACGGGCAGCGGGGATTGCGCGCGCTACGCGCGGGCGACGCCAAGGCGGCGCTCGTGCACCTCGACGCGGGCGTGGCGCTCATCGACCATGCGAGCCCCCGTGACGCGGGGATTCTCCTGCTCAACCGCGGGACCCTGCACCTCGAGCGCGGTGATCTCGAGGCTGCAGCCGCTGATCTGGCGCGGTGTGCGCAGGGTGCGCAGGACGCGGGCGACCCGATGCTCGTCTTCAAGGCCCGGCACAACCTTGGCTACGCGGAGTTCCTCGCTGGGCGGCTGCCCGAGGCTCTCGATGCGATGCAGAACGCCGCGGAGCATCTGCTGCCCGGGCTCGGTGAGACCCTCACGACCATGCCGATCGCTCTCCTCGACCGCGCTCAGGTGCTCTTCGAGGTCGGTCTCCTCACGGAGGCCGACGTGCTCCTCACTCAGGCCGCGGAGAGCTTCTCGGCGCGGGGTCTCATGCAGGACCTGGGTGAGGTCGAGGTGCTCCGCGCGCGGTGTGCTCGGCTGCTCGGACGCCATGAGGACGCGCGGATGCTCGCGAGGCGTGCGCGCCGTCGCTTCGGTGCGCGCGGCAGCACGACCTGGGTCGAGCGTGCTCGGCTCGTCGAGCTGCGAGCACGCCTGGATCTCGTGCCGGACCCGTCCCCGCGCGCTCGGGCGAGCCTGCGTGCGGTGCGTGATGCTGCCCTCGATCTCGCTGGTCCGTCCCGTGGTCGTCCGCAGGTGCGTGCCGCGGCGCTCGTCGTGGCGGCCGAGGCCCACGCGCGGCTTGGCGAGCACAGCGAGGCCCGTGCCCTCGTCGGACGCGTGGCGCGCAGCCGGTGGGGCGGCGCGATCGACATGCGCACGAGCATCGAGGTCGTCCGTGCGCGGTGCGCGTTTGCGGACGGGGATCTCGCTGCCGGGGTCCGGGCCGTCATCGCCGGGCAGGCGGCGCTCGCCGAGCACCGCACCCAGTTCGGGTCGGTCGAGGCACTGGTGGCGTCGGGTGTCTTCGGAGAGCGGCTCGCTGAGCAGGACGTCGCGGCCGCGGTGCGTACGGGTGATGCTCGCCGCGTCCTCGATGCTGCGGAGCGCGCCCGTGCGCTCTTCGCGGGCCTGGCCTCTGTTCGTCCCGCTGACGGGGCCCAGCAGGTTGCCGTCGAGCTGCGACGCGTGAGCGAGGAGCTACGCGTCGCTGAGCCCACGGCTGATCCTCCCCGGGTGAGAAGCCTTCATGCGCGGACGATCCAGCTGCGTGAGCAGCTGCGCGCCGAGGGCTGGCGTGCAGCGGGTGCGGGGACCGTCCCGCGCGCGACGCGTGCGGCTGAGGTCGAGCGGGAGCTCCGTGGCGGGCATGCCGCGCTCGCTGAGGTGGTCGTGGTGGGGGGCGAGCTTGTCGTGGCGGTCGTCGACGGTGGGCGCGCGAGGCTCGTGCGACTCGGTGCTGTGGCGGCTGTGCTCGAGGCGGCGCAGCGACTTCGGGCTGACCTGCGGGTCCTGGCTCGGCCAGGGATGCCGCCGGCGATGCGACGAGTGGTTGAGGCGTCTGTCGTGCGTCAGGCCGAAGCCGTCGACGCGCTGCTCGTCGTCCCGCTCGGGGTCGACGGGCCGCTCCACGTGGTGGGGCCCGCCTGGTGCGTGACGCTGCCGTGGGCGACGCTTCCGTCACGTCGTGGGGTAGCGACGAGCGCTGGACCGCGGGTGGACCTCGCTGGGCCCCGCTCTGCCCGGACCGCGGGACAGCGGGTCGTCGTCGTCGCGGGTCCTGATCTGCACGAGGCGGAACGTGAGGCGTTCGAGATCGCTGCCATGTGGCCGGACGCCGAGCTTCTCGTCGGGCAGGACGCGACGTGTGCGGCCGTGACGCACGCGTTGCGCTCTGCGGACGTCGTCCATCTCGCGGCGCATGGCACTCATGCTCCTGAGAACCCGCTGTTCTCGAGCGTTCGGCTCGCGGACGGCCCGTTGCTCGCGCACGAGATCGCGACGGGCCCGGTGGCCGCGAGCACAGTCGTCCTTGCTGCGTGCGAGGTGGGGGCGGCCTCCGAGCGTGCGGGTGGGCTGCCTCTCGGGCTCGCGAGCGTCCTGCTCGGGCTGGGCGCCGACCATGTCGTGGCGTCGGTGGCCCCCGTGGGCGACGCAGCTGCGCGCTCGCTCATGACGCGGTTCCATGGGGAGCTCGTCGGGACCGGTGCCGGGATCGCGCGTGCGCTGGCGGCCGCGACGGAGTCGTCGTCCTCTTCTCCTTTCGTCGCGTTGACGACGTCGCTCACCGTCTGAGGCGCGTCGGTCGGGTCGCCCGACGAGGAGGGAGGGCCCCGCTGCGCAGGACCCTCCCCGCATCCCCGTCCCGTCAGGAGCAGCTGGCTCCTGCAGTCCACGGGCCCCACTGGCTCGCACCTGGCGTGTCGCCCTGGGTCCACCACCGTGCTGTCCACACGGTCTCGCCGACGAGCACGGTTGCTCCGCTGACGTAGACGGTCGAGGCGTTCCATGGTGCGGGGCACTCGCCGGCTGGAGGCAGCGTGGGTGTCGGCGTCGTGGTGGGCTCGGTCGAGAAGTCGCACGGGCCGACGGTGCGCCACGGGCTGTCGGCTGTGCCTGGCTGCTGACCCTGCGTCCACCAGCGGGCTTCGTAGACCGTGCCGTGGAGGGCGGCGCGTGCGCCGCCGGTGTAGACGGTCGTCGCGTCCCATGCGGCGACGGTGCCGCACGAGGTCGGGGGTTCGGTCGTCGGAGGCTCAGCGGTGGGAGGCTCGGCCGTCGGAGGTTCCGTGGTCGGAGGTTCCGTCGTAGGCGGATCCGTCGCTGGCGGTGTCGTGGTCGGAGGGTCGGTCGACGGCGGCGCGGTCGGGGTGCCGTCGGTGTGGAGTCGGTTGCCGAGGGTCGTCGCGAGCGCGTAGCCGTTCGTCGCATCCCAGTTGACCGACCACGTCATGACGCCGCCGATCGGTCCGTACGGGCGCTCGGGGACGAAGCTGCCGCAGCTCGTGCCCTTCTCGAGGCAGTCGACGGCGGCGACGACGTTGGCGAGGGGCTGGTAGCCGCCGCCTGCCGCGCGGGGCACGGCAGGAACGCCGATCCCGACCTGGTCGGGCCGGAGGCCCATCTCGAGCAGGATGCATGACAGCGAGGTGAGGAAGTCGACGGACCCCTGCGCGTAGACCGTCTGGTTGCAGCCCATCATCGATCCCGAGTTGTAGTACTGGACGTTGACGATCGTGAGGATGTCGGCGATGTTCTTGGTGAGCCTGTAGTAGCCCATCGTTGTCGCTTGGTAGTCGATCGTCTGCGGGGCCATGCCGATGATGAGGCTCGGGCCGGCGAGTGCGCGGAGCTCGCGCATGGCCCGGGTGAGGTTGTCGGCATCGATGCCGTGCTCGAGGTCGATGTCGACGCCGTCGAAGCCGTACTCCTGCATGAGTGCGTAGGCCGAGGAGGCGAGGGCGCTCGCGGCGGCAGGAGAGTTGACGGTGACGTTTCCCTTCTCCCCTCCGATCGAGAGGATGACCTTGCGGCCCTCGGCGTGCAGGCGCGCGATGTCGGAGGTGAACTCGGCCGTCGTATAGCCGTTGAGCTCTGCGGAAGCGAGGGTGAACGTGATGGCGCCGGTGCGGGTGGGGTCGGCGTCAGCGAACGCGACGGCGACAAGGTTGTAGGCGGCCGGGATCTCCGTGAGCCGCATCGTCGTCGAGCCGTTGTCAAAGTTGTGCCAGTAGCCCGTGAGCCATTGATGGGGTGCCGTCGCGTCAGCGTCAGCGGCTGCGGGCTGCGGTGCGGGCGTGCTGGCTGCCGTGGCCGAGCCGGCACCGACAGCACCGGCGGTGATGCCGGCGAGTGCGAAGGCGAGCGTCGCTCCGAGGGCGGCGAGCCGACGTTGTGTCGAGGTACGCATGGGGGTCCACTTCGTCGTGGCGGAGGGGGGACTCTCGCGACGCTAGGTGGCGCAGGCTCGGGTCACCAGCGGTGCAGGTGAGGGAGAACCCGTCACTTGTCGACGTCCGGTGAGGGAACTCCCTACGGGTGAACGCTGCGAGTCCCGTGTGACGTGCGTCTGCCGACTTGCCTTGGCTGCCCTCGCGCCTGTAAGTTTCTCTCGTTACCCAAGACCGCAGGTCGTTCATCATGCCCTGGCATGACGAACCGAAGCTCCGCAGAAGCGGGGGCCGGCGCAGGAACGAGTTCTTGACGGTTGTCCGTCGGTGAGCCTCGCGTCTGCGCGGGGCTCTTTCTCTTTTTCGGGGTGGGCCCGACGGCGGTCACCACCATCGGAAGGATTGCCATGGCGAGGCCGGACAAGGCAGCCGCAGTTGCAGAGCTCACGGACCTGTTCCGCGAGTCCAGCGCTGCCGTGCTGACCGAGTACCGCGGGCTCACCGTCGCGCAGCTCAAGACGCTGCGTCGGTCGCTCGGCGGCAACGCAAGCTACGCCGTGGTGAAGAACACGCTGACCTCTATCGCGGCCAAGGAGGCCGGTGTCGACTTCGACACCGACGCTCTCGCTGGTCCGTCCGCGATCGCCTTCGTGACCGGTGACCCGGTCGAGGCGGCCAAGGGTCTGCGTGACTTCGCCAAGGCGAACCCTCAGCTCGTCATCAAGGGTGGTGTCCTTGACGGGCGCGCCCTGACGGCTGAGGACATCACGAAGCTCGCGGACCTTGAGTCCCGCGAGGTTCTCCTGGCCAAGGCAGCAGGCGCCATGAAGGCGAAGCTGTACCAGGCTGCATACCTGTTCACGGCTCCTGCATCGCAGGCCGTGCGCACCGTCGACGCCCTGCGCGAGAAGCAGGCCTCGGCCGCTGCCTGATCTCCTCCGGGAGATTCAAGCGCGGCACACCATCCCCACCCCCTGCTTCACGCAGAACTACCGAAAGGAACGCCGATCATGGCGAAGCTCTCCACCGAGGAGCTCATTGAGGCTTTCAAGGAGCTCACGCTCATCGAGCTCTCCGAGTTCGTGAAGGCATTCGAGGACGTCTTCGACGTCACCGCTGCCGCTCCGGCCGCCGTTGCCGTTGCTGCTCCTGCTGCTGGCGGCGCCGCTGAGGCCGTTGAGGAGAAGGACGAGTTCGAGGTCGTCCTCGAGTCTGCCGGCGAGAAGAAGATCCAGGTCATCAAGGAGATCCGCGCGCTCACGTCGCTCGGTCTCAAGGAGGCCAAGGACCTCGTTGACGGCGCGCCGAAGTCCGTCTTCGAGTCGCCCGTCAACAAGGAGCAGGCCGAGAAGGCCAAGGCTGCCCTTGAGGGCGCCGGCGCCACGGTCACCCTCAAGTGATCCGTGCCCTTCGGGGCACACGCTGAACGCGGCTGAAGCCCGCACCACCGTCTGGTGGTGCGGGCTTCGTCGTCGGGCGTTGAGCGGTAGCCCGGGCCTTGAGGGGTAACCCGCGACCCCGAGCCGCGCCCGCACCTCGGAGCGGTGCCCACACCTCGAGCCGCACCCGGTGCGGCGTTCGGGTGAGGGCCGTTCGCCGCCGTGCGGTTCGTGGGCGGGTGTCAGTGCGGTGGGGTCAGATGCCCATCGAGAGGAACATGGGGACGACGAGCATGATGAGGATGCCGGCGAACATGAGGATCATCGGGAAGAGCAGCTTGCTGCCAGCCTTGTTTCCCTCACGCTGAACGGCCTGCTTCTTGAGGTGCCAGCTCTCCGTGCTCTGTGCCGTGAGCAGCGCCGGGAGGTCGGCGCCGCCGCGCTGGACCGACTGCACGAGGGTCGAGGTGAATCGCTTGATCTCGGGCAGCATGCTGCGGGCGCCGAAGGTCTGGATCGCCTCGGTGTCGGGTGTGCCGTTCTGCATGTCGCGGACCGCGAGCTGCATCTCCTCGTAGAGCACTGTGTCGCCTCCGAGGCTCGTCTGGGTCCATGCCTCGCGCAGGATCATGCCGGCGTTCGTGAGCAGGGCGAGCGACGAGACCATCTCGCAAAAGTCGCGGTACATCGCCTCGCCGCGTCGCCGGACGCGGTTCCTCACCTGGTCGCCGTAGTAGTAGACGGCGAGGGCGGTGAGGACGAGCATGACGACGAAGAAGCCGAAGGACCCGGTGATGCCGTACAGGCCGAACGACAGCACGAGGAGCGTGAGACCGAACGTCACCTGCTGCGACCGGACCGCCCGCATGTAGAACTCTGCGTACTGCCGCGTGAAGAGGACGTCCATGAGCTGGCGCAGCTGGAGGTCGCTGCGGGAGCGGAAGGAGTATCCGGTGCGCTCGAGCAGCTCGTATCCGATCGGGTAGAGGTCCTTGAGGGGGAACTCCTTCTCCGTGATGCCTTCAAAGAGGGGTGCGTGCTTGCGCCCGGCGATGAAGAGATAGATCCAGCCGGCGAGAACGATCGTGCCGACGGACATGAGGATGACCTGGGCCGGGGTGAACATGTGTCCTCACATCTCAATCGTCATGATCTTGCGGGAGAGCGCGTAGGCGCTGACAAAGAGTCCGACTGCCACGATCGTGCACACGACACCCGCGGGAGTCGCGAGCGCCTCCGAGAACGAGCCCCCGCTCGACTTGAGGATCGCGACCATGACGATCGGCAGAGCGACCATGATGAGGGACTCGTTCTTGCTCGCGACGAATCCCGTCTCGATTTCTTCGGCCATTGCCATCTTCTCCGAGAGGACGAGGTGGGTGTTGCGGATGGCTTCCTTCATGTCGGCGCCCTTGAGGTACGCGGTCTGGAAGACGTTGGCGAACGACTGGATGTCGGCACTCGACGAGCGTTCAGCCAGGTCCGCGACCATGTCTTCGATGCGCATGTTGTTGTGAAAGCCGGCGACGATCGTGTTGAGCTCCTCGACGATCGGGGCGTCGGGGGAGTACTGCTGCGCGAGGTCGTTGCGGGAGTCGTCGAATGCGCGGACGATCGTCGATCCGGCGGAGAGCGACGTCGACAGGCTTTCGAGCATGTCGCGGAACTGGCGCTCGAGCGCCTTGAGCTTCGTCGCGCGAATCTGCCCGGCGCGCACCTTGAGGAAGTAGCGAGCCGCGAAGATCCCCGTGCCCAGGACGACGATGGTGTCGACGACATTCGTCACTGTCGTGCGGGCTCCGTCGGTTGTGCGCCCGAGCCCTCCGAAGAAGAGATACCCGACCGCTCCGCCGACCGCGAGCGCGACGAGTCCATAGAGGATCTTCTCACCGAACGTGAGGTAGTAGACGCGGTAGTTGTAGACCTTCGTGTTGATCGGTGAGGTGAGCCACTGGGACTCGTCTTTCCGGGTGCTTGCCATCGGCTCCGCCTCTCAGAACTCGTCCTGGAACCCCGCCAGGCGCAGCTTGTCTGTGTTGACCATCGGATTGTCGGTGCGTGCGAGAGTCCCTGAGACATGGGAGAACGTCGAGGACTCGTCCTCACGGAACTCGTAGAGGGTGTTGAGCTGGATCTGTCCGTCGCGGTAGCCCGTCACCTCGGCGATCTCCATCGTGCGGCGGGAGTGGTCGCGAAGGCGCGAGAGGTGGACGACGATGTCGATCGCCGACGCGATCTGCTGGCGGATGGCCTCGAGCGGCAGGGTTGCGGACGCCTGCAGAACCATCGTCTCGAGACGGCTGAGCATGTCGCGCGTCGAGTTGGCGTGGCCGGTCGAGAGCGAGCCGTCGTGGCCCGTGTTCATCGCCTGGAGCATGTCGAGCGCTTCGGCCCCGCGAACCTCACCGACGACGATGCGTTCGGGGCGCATACGGAGGGAGGATCGGATGAGCTGTCGCATCGAGATCTCGCCGACGCCCGCGACGTTCGCGTTACGGGTCTCGAGCCGCACGAGGTTCTCGACATTGTCGATCTGCAGCTCGGCGGAGTCCTCGATCGTGATGATGCGCTCGTCGCTGCCGATGAAGTTGCTCAGCGCGTTGAGGAACGTCGTCTTGCCTGAGCCTGTGCCTCCGCTGATGAAGACGTTGTAGCGGCTGCGCACGAGGGTCGCGAGGAAGTCCGACGCGTCCTGGGTGAGGGACCCGTAGCCGATGAGCCGGCGGATCGTCATCGGGTCGCGAGAGAACTTACGGATCGTCACCGTGGGTCCGTCGAGTGCCACGGGTGGGAGCACGACGTTGACGCGTGAGCCGTCGCTGAGACGTGTGTCGACGATGGGGTTGGCCTGGTTGACCTCGCGCCCCGCGGTTCCCACGATGCGCTGGATGATGTCCTCGAGCCGCCGCGCGCTCTCGAAGCTGCCCGGGACCTGCTGGACCTGTCCGTTGCGCTCGACGAAGATCGCGTCCGGTCCGTTGACCATGACCTCGGTCACGGATTCGTCGGAGAGCAGGGAGTCGAGGAGCCCAAGGCCACGGATCGAGCCGTAGACCTGCTGGACGATCGTCACGCGTTCCGAGACGGAGACGTACTCGCCTGCGATGTGCTGCTCGAGGGCGTCGCGGATGTGGAGCTCGAGGGCATCGTCGTCGAGCCGCGTGAGCTCGGCGTTCGAGATGATGTAGGTCCGCAGGGCTTCGGTGACCTCAGCGGTGCGTTCGGGGGTCACTGGACTGACGCCTTGACGAGGCGCTCGAGGTGGCCCGACGCGTAGATGGCGTTGACGATCTGTTCGTCTCCCGCGCCTTCGAAACGGTTGATGCCACCGAGCTCGGTGACGGGGAGGTCGTCGATCCGGGCGGAGCCGGTTGCTCCGTAGCGGTTGTAGAGCAGCCCGGTGTGGGGGAGCACTGTGAGCTCGTGCTGGGCTGAGGCGACCTCGAGAGCGGCGAGCGCGCGGGTGATCTTGTCGTTGGACGACTGCCGCCCGTCGCTCACGAGCACGACGCGGCTCGCGGCGTCGAAGAGGCGCAAGGTGCGTGCGTCGAGGCCGAAGGGAACGTCGAGCACGACGGCGTCGAAGGGGCTTGAGACGAGGTGGTCCGTGAGAAGCGACACATCGTCGTCCGCGAGCTCGAGGACATCCGTCGCGATGGGCGACGACGCAAAGAAGCACGTGCCGAACGCGTCCTGGTACGCGTGCTGCTCCAGCTGCAGCCCGAGGTTGCCGCGCCTGCGCTTGACCGCGTAGACGATGTCGCTGAACGTGCCGTGGCTGGCCTCGGTGAGCCCGAAGCGGGCGGAGACGTCCTCGCACGGGTCGAGCGAGATGTAGAGCGTGCGCTGGGGGGTTGCCTGCATCGACAGGGAGCGCGCGAGCGCGATGGCAGCGGAGGTCGTGCCGACGCCGCCCGCGGGGGACGTGACGACGACGAGCTGGCTCGTCGCTCCCGTGCGGCCGCTGCGGATCTGCATCGTCGAGGATGCCGCGTCATACAGCTCGACGATTGCACGGTAGAACGCGTCGATCGGAGTGAACTTGGGGACGGCGCGGATCCCACGCACCGACTCGACGTTGGGGGCGTCGACGAGGTGTGCGAGCTCGACTCGCCCCGGAAGTGCGCTGGGGTCGACCTGGAAGGACTCGTGGACGACCAGGACGTGCGTCCGGGTCTCGGCGAGGGACTCGAGGGCCTTCTCGAGCGATGTGAAGGCAAGGAGCTCGACGCGACCGGCATATGCGGCGGCGACACCCTCTTGGAGGCGCGTGAGGTAGGTCGTGTCGGTGTCGACCACGGCGAGCTGGATCCGCATGATTCCTCTGGAGATCTGGGAGATGTGACGCGTGAATGCTAGGTAGCGCAGGCTCTGCTGTCGACCGCAGGAGGTCGGCAGGCCGCGAGAGACCGAGTTTCAGCCGCTATCTGTTGCGGCAGTCGGAGCCGCTGGTTAGTGTCACCATCGTCGTTCCCGATACTGGAGTGTGGGATTAGTGAAGCGTTGGAAGTTGGCCGTAGCCGCGGTCTCGATTGCTGGGTTGCTTGCTGCCTGCTCGGGTGGCGGGGAGACTCCTGCGCCTGTGACCGGCGGGAACAGCACAACATCCTCGCCCGGGAAGCAGCCGTCCGAGCCCTCGGGCGGGGACGCTGCGTGGTGCGTCGGTGGTGATGCGGACGCGAGCGAGGTCGAGGTGACCTTCGGCGCTCCTGCCGCGGCCAAGGACGAGTGGGCATCAGACCTCGGCCTGACGTGGCGCCACTACATTCCGGTCACGCTGACCAACAAGACGGAGAAGCCGTGCCGCTACACGGTCGACGTCACCCTCGCGGTCGACGGGACCGCGGGCGCCGCGACCGAGGTCGTCAGCGCACAGCTGGATGCCGGTCAGACGTTCGTCGCCCAGGCATTCGACCTGGACAAGGTCGTGAAGTTCAGTGCCGACGCGCAGGACGCGACGACGACCTCGACCGTCGAGCCCTCGGTGGCCTCGGTCGAGCGGGCCCCCGTCATCGACTATTACGACGTGAGTGTCGCGGTGGGCGACCGCTCGGGCTCCGGCGCGTCGACCCTCATCAGCGCCGACCTCGACTTCAAGGCAGTTCGCGACGGGGTCCCGGAGCGGCTCCCGTCCGCGAAGATCGACTACGTCTACCTTCAGGGGCTCGACGCAGACGGCAAGATCGTCACCATCACGGGCAACTCCATCGACGAGCCCAAGGTTCCGGGCACGCAGACGGTGCAGTTCGCCATCGGCGGCGGTGACTCCAACGGGTACAACCGCAATCTCATGCCGCTGAGTGCCTATGACTCGGTCGTCGACTGGCAGATCCGAGTTCAGCCTGCTTACACGGATCTCGACCGCTAGGTCCCCTTCGCCCTCCGGGGTAGTTCTCAGGAGCGGCGCCTGTAGGGGGCGGCGCACTACACAGGAAGAAGCAACATCATGACCACCACTCTTATCAGGACCGAGCTTGCCGTCCGCTCCGCGGCGGCCCGTCTTGTCGCCGCACTTCGTGACGAGAAGGGCGAGGTCAACATCGTGGCCACCGTTCTGCTGATCGTCCTCGCAGTCGCCCTCATCGTCATCTTCCAGGGACAGATCAAGGGTTGGCTCGAGGCCATGTTCGGCAAGATCAACAGCGGCATCAGCTCCGTCGGCTGATGCGCCGCTCACCGCGCCGAGTGTCTCCGGCTGAGAACCAGGGGCGCCTCCGTGCGCGTCAGGTTCTCCGGGGCGCTCGGCGCGGTGCGTCTGCCGCACGCGACGAGAACGGCCTCGTCATCGTCGAGGCCGCGTTCATCTACCCGGTCGTGTTCGCAGTCCTCGCTCTCTTGCTGTACGCGGGAGATCTGTTCTACCAGCGCTCCTGGATCGAGGCGGCGGTGCTGCGGTACTCGATCGAAGGCGCTGCCGAGGTCGGGAACTCAGCGATCGAGAACATCAGCGTCGACAACGCGGCCGGCACGGGCACTCTCAATCTTGGCTCGCTCAAGAACGAGCCCTATCGCTTCATCGCCAACGGCGGAACGGACTCGAACGCGGGCGCCAAGGCCGCCGAGAACGAGGCGTCGTTGACCGAAGAGGTAGCCGGGGGGCGCGCCAGCTTCTTCGGCCTCGCACCGGATCTTCGCTCGATCAACGTCGACTACACGTCGAGCCTCGTCTACGGGGACTACACGGTGACTGCGGACTACGGCTTCCAGCTGCCGGTCGCCTCCTTCATCTATCCCGAGGGAAAGATCGGCGTCGACTTCTCGGCTCAGTCCATCAGCACCGTCACCTCGATGGGTGAGTTCGTCAGGAACGTCGACTTCGTCGACGATGTCTACTCCGAGTTCGAGGAAGAGCGGTCCGCGATCAAGGATCTTGCGACTGCGGTCAATGACTTCATCAGCTTCGTCACCGGGGGCTGACCACCGAAGGGAGAGGCGCCGTCATGCGCTTCCGTAAGCAGGACGGCGAGCACGGGTCGGTTACCGTCATCCTCACCCTGATGCTCGTGCCCATGTTCGTCATTGCTGGCGTGTTCGTGGACGGTGGCCGTGGCCACCTCTCACGGACGGTGGTGCGGTCAGCAGAGCAGCTGGCCCTCAACAACACCCTCGCTCAGCACCACGCGGATCTCAACAAGATGTTCGGGCTCCTTGCGGTCATCGAGAACGAGGGCCTGTCGGCGAGTGCCGACGCGATCCTCAAGGCCTCTCTCGACGGCGGGGGCGCAGGCGGGGACATTCTCCAGGTGGGCATCTCGGGTGCGACGACGGTGACGCCCGTCGCGAATGCGAGCCTCGCTCAGCCGAAGGTGCTCGCCAATCAGATGGTCGAGTTCATGAAGTACCGAGCGCCGATCAACTTCATGGGCGAGCTCATGGACTCGCTCGAGTGGCTCAAGACGATCAAGACGAACATGGAGATGGTGCGAGCGCGCATCAAGTACCTCTCCAAGGTGGCGAAGGTCGTCGAAGAAGCGACCGACCTCATGAAGAAGGTCGACGCGACGCTCAAGCAGATCGACGTCCTCCTCGTCGACATCGACGCCATGGTGAGCCTCCTCAACGGGGATCCCGACATCGTCGACATCTATCGCGACGCCTTCGAGCTCTTGCTCAAGGAGCAGGCGGGTGAGGAGATCTCGAACGCGGACAAGGAGCGGGTCTCCGCGGGCCTCAAACGGGTCGTCGACACGTATTCGAACCTCAAGTCCGGACTGACGACGTTCACGATGCTTGCCCGAGACATCGATCCGAGCGACCTCGTCGACGCGATCAATGACCTCAAGGGGTCGGCGACGACCGACCTCGAGAGTGCGATCGGCGCACACGAGCAGGAGGTGTCGGCCGGAGCCAGCGACGAGGACGTCCAAGGTGCCCGTTCCGACATCACGGCCACGGAGGAGCTCATCACGGCTCTCGAGGAAGCCATCGCCGGGTTCTCGGATCAGGTGATGGACGACCTGAAGACCAGGGTCGACGGCTTCATCACGAACTTCGAGGAGTCGCTCAAGCTCAAGCTCCCGGACTTCACGCGGATCACGAGCTACGACCGGCTGAAGTCCTTCGGTCAGGACTACCTCGACGACTACCTCGCGGGGGTCGAGGACGCCTCGTCGCCCGAGGCGATCGACGCACTGGTCCAGAGCATCAAGGCGGACTTTGATCAGGCGGTCGCGGACCTTCGCACCGAGATCAGCAACGAGGTCGAGAACTTCGTCCGCGACCAGGTGCGCAAGGCGTTCGACGACGCCAAGGATCTGCTCGGCGGGCTCCTCAAGGAGGAGGTCGGCGAGGGTGGCCTGTCGATGCTCAAGAAGTTCTTCGAGGCCTTGTCAGACAAGTGGGGTGCCTACACCGAGCTCTTCAACGACCTCAAGGACAAGACCGCCTCCGCTGAGCTGTCCGAAGGTGGTGGCGGCGCGTTCACGGACACCGACGCCGGAAGCGATCTGGGCACGGTCTCCGACAAGGACGACCTTGCGTCCTCGAGCGATGACGCGATCGGCGGCATCATCAACGTGCTGACGAAGATCGGCGAGGTGCTCGAGAACGTTCGCGATGCTGCGCTCATCACCGAGTACGTCGTCGGTCAGTTCACGTACTCGACGGTCGTGCACGAGAACCCGGATCAGAAGCGCCTGACGGCTGAGCCCTTCCCCGCCTCGTGCAAGGACAAGGCGTGCGCCGTCGAGGCCGAGTACGTCCTCACAGGAATGAACTCGGCGGTCGGTACCTACGGCTTGATCTTCGTCGTTCGACTCGCGGTGAACCTCATCACGGCGTTCCGTGACCCCGTCGTCACGGCGATTCGCGCAGCCATCTCGGCTATCCCGCTCGTCGGAACGGCGCTCGCGTTCGTCGTGCCCGTCCTCGCCGCCGTCATGCAATCGGTCGATGACCTCACGCGACTCAACAAGGGTGAGAAGGTTCCGCTCTACTCGCCGCGCCTGTCGATGCTCGACCCGTCAAGCGTTCTCGGCCAGCTCGTCGACGACGCCTTGCCGACCGGCGGTGGTGCCCCGGACGGCCCGGGTGGCCCTGGCGGGCCGGGCGGACCCGGCGATGGTGGGACGGGCGGCAAGGAAGGACCCGAGCTCTCCTACAAGAACTACCTGCAGATCTTCCTCATCGTCACGGCGTTTGTCGACGAGGATGGCGTGGTCAAGCGGGCCGGCAACGTCGTTCAGTTCAACATGGGCTACGCGGGCCACGCCGACTTCAGCCTCGACAAGGCTGTCACGGCCTTCACGGTCTCCTCGGAGTACCAGATGACTCCGCTCGTCAGTTCTTTCTTCAGCTACGACGCGGGCGGCAAGCTCTTCGACGGTGATTCCGGTCGCAAGCGGCTGACGACGGTGGGGGGCTTCTGATGCGCATCCTGCCGCGCAAGCGCGCGCGCCATGACGAGGGCTATCTCATCGTGGAAGCTGCTGTTGCTCTCCCGCTGTACGTCGCGTTCATGCTCATCATCCTGTCGATCTCGTCCTGGGCGATCGCTCAGGCGCAGGTGACGGTCGCACTCAACCAGACTGCGATGGAGATCTCGCAGTACCGCTATGTCCGCACGACAACGCTCGGTGCCGACGTCGATGCGGTCAAGCAAGCGCTCGACGACTTCTCCCGCGGCCTGGGTGGCTCGGGTGACGCCTTCGGCACGAACGGCTCCGAGAACCCGCTGTCCCAAGCGTTCAACGGGGACGCGCGCGCCGGCGCGAAGACTCTTCTCAACAAGCACCTGAGCGGGTCAGACGCAAGCCTCGCGGCGATGGGCGTCGTCGGGGGAGCGAATGGCGTCGACCTCACCGCTGACACCTCGGTCGACGACGAACGGGTCGTTCTCGATGCCGAGTACACGCTCCGCGTGCTCTTCTTCTGGGACATCACGGTCGACATGCGTGCACACGCGGAGACCGGGGTCTGGGGCGGTAACGAATGACGGACGCTGTTCTCGTGGCGATCGCAGGCGCGGTCGCCCTCGTCTCGTCGTGCGCCTGGCTCCTCTACCTCGGTGTCCGGGGTGGCACGATCCACGGACGTCGCGATGCCCTCGCCGTGCTTGCCCGACCGCGTGCTGACTGGTGGATCATCCCCGCGAGCGTCGTTGTCGTTGTGGGAACCGCTCTCGCGTGGCAGGCCGCTGGCCTCGAGCCCACCTACCAGGTCCGTCTTGCCCTCATGCTCTCGGCGCTCGCACCGCTTGCGCTCACGGATCAGCGCGAGCACGTCGTCCCGAACGAGGCACTGATCGCGCTGCTCGGGGCACGGGTTGTCATCTACGTGTGGGAAGCCGTGGCGCACCGCGAGATCGTGGGCGACATGATCCGCGCCGAGCTCATCACGGCGGTCGTCGTCGTGATCTTCTTCATCATGGTGCGGATGCTCAACAAGGGCGGGATCGGCATGGGAGACATCAAGCTCTTCGGTGTCATGACCTTGTTCCTGGGCACGCAGCTCGCGCTTGCGTCGATCTTCGCGTCGCTCCTCGTCTCGTTTGTCGTCGCGGTGGTTGCGATGGCTTCCAAGCGCAAGACGCGCAAGGATTCATTCGCGATGGTGCCGTCCATCGCGCTGGGGACGGCTCTTGCCGTTGTTCTCGTCTCGATCAGGGGAGCTCTCTGAGTGAAGTCTTACCGTGTGCTCACTCTCGTCATTCTCTGTGTCGCCTTGGCAGGCGGGTGGTTCTCGCTGGCACGGGGCAACACCGCGCTCGCGGACCAGTATGAGAAGCGTGTCGCTGCGGGCCGTGCCGCGGCCGAGATCGGCGCGACGCGTGAGGTCCAGGAGCAGATGCGGGCCGCGCTCGCACTGCGACCGAGCTTCGACCTCGCGGAGGAGTTCGTCACGTACATGCGCGACAACGCGCCGCAGGACATGTACGTCGACGAGCTCGAGAAGCTCGTGGCGACCTACCCCGAGCGTGCTGAGGGGTATGAGCTGCTCGCTGCCGCGCACGCGAAGGAGGAGAAGTGGTCGGACGCCTATGCGGTGCTCGAGGCGGCGGCGGCGCGTGAGGTCACCTCAGCAACTCTCACCAGCACGCGTGAGGCGATCGCCTATCGCTACACGATCGCGCCGCAGCCCTACCCGGACGCGTCGCCGTTTACACGCTTCGACATCGGGATCGTCCACGACGGCAAGGAGTGGGCGTACGTCGACGCAGAGGGCACGACGCTCGACGGGCGCTACGAGGCTGTGAGCCCGTACTGGGCGGGACAACGTGCCGTCATCAGTGAAGGGCTGCCGCAGTTCGTCGACGACAAGGCCAAGACCTCCTACGTCGCGACCCGTGCGGGCTATTCGAGCTATGGGCTGTACGTCGACGGACTCTTCGACGCCACGCTGCCCGACGGAACGGCGACGTTCCTCACGGACGCCTTCCGACCCGCGTTCGGCGAGACCCGGTATGAAGCCGTGACCGCATTCGTCGGGGGTCTCGCGGGCGCACTGCAGGGCGGGACATGGTCGGTGCTCAACCGCGCGGGAGAGAGCGTCGGTTCGGGCTACGCAGCCCTCGCGATCGATGAGTCGCGCATCCTCGTCGGTCAGGACCGCTACTTCGCCAAGGTCGGCTCGTCCTTCCAGCTCTTCGACACCAAGGGCGCGCGCATCGGCGACGGTCTTTACGAGAACGCGCGCCCGTTCGACACGTCGGGTCCAGCAGCCGTCCAGATCGGCGGTCTCTGGGGCTTCGTCGACGCGAGCGGCGCGGTCGTCATCGAACCGGCCTACGAGGACGCGCGCTCGTTCGCGAACGGGCTCGCGGCTGTGCGCACGGGCGGACTGTGGGGCTATGTGAGTCCGGCGGGTGACCTGGTGATCCCCGCGACGTTCCGCGATGCAACCCGCTTCAGCGCGAAGGGCACTGCGCTCGTCCTCACGGACAACGCAACGACTCCGGCGGCGATGCTCGACCTCGGGTCGCCGGCGACCCCGAGCACTCCAGCTCCCGCGACGACGACCGCACCGGCCCCGGCCCCGACGACGGCCCCGGCCTCGACGACGGCCCCGAACACGCCGACGACGCCCGACCCCGCTGCGTCGACGCCGCTCGCTCCCGTCGCCCCCGGCGACGCGACTGCCACCCCGACCACCCCAGCCGACCAGCCCACGACGCCCTCGCTCGAGGCGACGCCCGGGTGGCGGCTGCTTGAGCTAGTGAGGTTCCAGTGACGACGTTCGAGTACACCGAGGTCGGCGGCGGCGGACGCCTCGAGCTAGAGCTCGCTCCGGGCGCCTCGGTCGACGCCGTGTCGTGGGGCATGCTTGCTCACAACCCCATTCCCGGGATCGCGCGCGTGTCGCGCTCGCAGCTCGACGACCGTGTGACGCTCGCCTTCGGGGTCACGGGGACCGCGCTGGCGCGGACGCTCGACCAGCAGCAGCGCAAGGACGACGTGCTGTGGATCCTCGACGGCATGGTTGAGGCGGTCCTCGCGGTCGAACGCCACATGATCCCGGTCGAGTCGGTGGTCTACGACCCGGAGCACGTCTATGTCGACGCGGCGAGCAAGGTCGTGACGATGGTCTGCGTCCCGGTCGAGGGGGTCAGCCACGGTGACCCGGTGACCTTCTTCAAGAAGGTGATCTTCAACGTCCGTTACGACCAGCGTGACGACACGACGTACGTGAGCGACCTCATCAACGTGCTCGGTGGCTCCGACGCGCGTGACCTGTCGCGGCTCTCACGTCTCCTGCGGGCGACGCGGCTCACGGGGGACGCGGCCGCCCACCGGCAGGCTCCGCCGGCTGAGCCAGCACCGGTGCACGGTGTTCACGTGACGCCGGGCAGCGAGGTTCCCTCCCCGGCGGTCCCCGTGCGCGTCGCCGACCACCCGGGTGCGTTCAGCGTCCCGGGCGGCGCTGCTCCTGCCCCGTCCCCCCGTCCCGCCGTGACGGGGGTGCGGAAGAACGAGGACGACGAGGAGCAGATCACGCTCTTCTACCTTCTGCAGCACTACACGAAGGAGAACAAGGAGCGGTACGACCGTCAGCGCAAGGCCCGCGCCGACGCGAAGGATGCAGCGGACGCGGTCCAGGCGCAGGCGCAGGCTCACGCGCAGGCGCAGGCGCAGCATCAGGCGCACGCGCTGCCCCCCGTACCGGGAGCGCCGGTGCACGAGAACAGCCCGCAGCATGCGCATCCGGGGGCAGGAGCGCTCGGGCAGTACGGTGCGGACGCGACAGGTGCGGGTTACGGATACCCGCAGGCGGGAACGGGTGCGCCCGCGACTCCCGCGGCCGGGTATCCGGCGCCGGGGGTCGACCCGCACGGTGCGGTCCCCGCGCCACCCGGTGCCCAGCAGGGCATGTCCGTTCCGGGGCAGCCCCCGGGTGTTGAGACCGCTCACGCGCCCGACCCGCGTTACGCGGGCCCGCCCGGGCAGCCGCTTCCGCCGTCGCCCTACGTGCTCTTCGGTCTCCGGGACGACGCGACGGGGGTGACGACGTGGCTCGACAAGCCGATCACGGTCGTGGGCCGACGCCGCGCCCGCGTCGACATCGCGATCTCGGACGACCTCGTGAGCAAGCAGCACGCGATCCTCCAGGTCGATGCCGGTGTCTGCTCGGTCATCGACAACGCGTCGACCAACGGCGTCGAGGTCGACGGCGAGAAGATCGTCCCGCTCGAGCCTCGGACCTTGCGTCAAGGTTCGCGGGTCAAGATCGGTGAGGCATCGTTCGTCGTCGTGGAGCACCGCCGCTGAGCACGGTGACCTGTTGCGACACTCCGTCGCGCTGGTTACTGTCACCGAACCCAGGCCGAACGACAGGAGCGTATGGACGTGAAGAGCTTGAGAACTGTGCTCGTGGCCGGTGCGTGCGCTGCGGCGCTCGCAGGGTGCACCGGCGGGGGCGATCCTGACCCGACCGCCGCACCGCCGACACCGCCTCCTGCGACGACGTCGGCGCCGACCACTCCGTCGGCAGAGCCGACGACGTTCGAGCCGACGATCGATGCAAGCCAGTGGTGCGCTGCAGGGGACGCCGACGAGGGCGACCTCGAGGCGAGCTTCGGGAAGATCTCCGCGGCGAACGACGAGTGGGCGGACGCGATGGACCGGACGTGGCGGCACTACATCCCGGTGACGCTCACGAACACGATGGACGTCCCGTGCACGTTCGGGGTCTGGCTCGATGCGGCGGTCGAGGGAGCGGCGACAGGCAACGAGGACCTCACGGTTCCGCTGTTGCCCGGACAGTCCTACACCTTCCAGGCGTTCGACCTCGAGGAGTTCGTGAAGTTCAGCGGTGACACGAAGGACGCGACGACGAAGGCGAAGGTCACCCCATCGATCAACCTGGTCACTCGCAGCGCGTATCTCGACTATTACGACCTCGCGACCGAGGTCGGTGACGTCTCCGGCGAGGGGGCGAAGGCGGTTCTGCCCGTGTCGATCACGCTCAACGGCGTCCAGGGCGGGATGCCCGATCGCAAGGGCGTCTCGAAGGACATGGTCCACGTCCTCGGTCTCGACTCCGACGGGGCGGTCATCACGAAGGCGTCGGCGCGGATCGATCCGCTCGACCAGGGGGAGACTCGCCAGCTCGAGCTTCCCGTCGGTGGCGGCACCGCGGGTGACGTGCGCAACCAGGTCCCTGTGTCTGTCTACGACGACGTCACGTCATGGACTGTCGTGATGCAGCCGGCCAAGACGGATCTCGATCCCCGCTGACGGCTGCGAGGGCCCGGCGTGCGCTGTGCGCGCGCCGGGCCTTCGTCGTTCCCATCCTTGACACGGGTGCTAATGTTGAACCTCAGCCTGTGTGCCCCGTGCACACAGGCGTGCTCACGCATCAGATGGCGGGCGTGTGAGGACGAGTTCGAACCCCTCACGGGGTTGTCGCCCGAGTGCATCGGGATGGTCCCCGGACCATCGCCTGCGCTCGGGAAAAAGTGTGGTTCGCCACATCTGACCAGGGTGGTTGCCGTGCGCGACCATCCAGCATTATGCTAGCGCTTTGCGCTGACGTGTGTCCTGACGTCCTGCCTGCCATCGAGCCCCTGCAAGCCCGCCCCCGGTCGTCGACCGTCGGCCGCGGTGCGCACGGGTCGAGAGCCGCCAGGCCCAGGCCACGAGGCGCACAGCGTGCACTCGAACCGCAGGGAAGGACCCCTCTTGGCTGCCTCGCGCACCCCTTCTGCACCGTCCGCTGACGCGATCGCGACTCGCACCGCGTCGCCGCGTCTCTCCTTCGCCCGGATCTACGAGCCCCTTGAGGTCCCGGACCTCCTCGGGCTCCAGACCGAGAGCTTCGACTGGCTCCTCGGGAACGAGAAGTGGCAGGCGCGTGTCGCTGCCGCGCAGGAGGCCGGACGTCGCGACGTCCCCGGCAAGTCGGGTCTTGAGGAGATCTTCGAGGAGATCTCCCCGATCCAGGACTTCGGCGAGACCATGGAGCTCGCGTTCTCGAACCACCGGTTCGAGCCGCCGAAGCACTCGGCCGACGAGTGCAAGGAGAAGGACTTCACCTACGCCGCCCCGTTGTTCGTCACGGCGGAGTTCACCAACTCCGGCACGGGCGAGATCAAGAGCCAGACGGTCTTCATGGGCGACTTCCCGCTCATGACGGAGCGCGGCACCTTCATCATCAACGGCACCGAGCGCGTCGTCGTCTCCCAGCTCGTCCGCTCGCCCGGCGTCTACTTCGAGCGCACGCCTGACAAGACCTCGGACAAGGACATCTTCTCGGCGAAGATCATCCCGTCGCGTGGCGCGTGGCTCGAGTTCGAGATCGACAAGCGTGACGCCGTCGGCGTCCGCGTCGACCGCAAGCGCAAGCAGTCGGTCACTGTCCTCCTCAAGGCCCTCGGCCTCACGGAGTCCGAGATCCGCGAAGAGTTCGCTGACTTCCCCGCGGTTCTCGACACGCTCGACAAGGACACGGTCCAGACGCAGGACGAGTCTCTCGTCGACCTCTACCGCAAGATCCGTCCGGGTGAGCCGCCGACGGTCGAGGCCGGGCGCAGCCTGCTCGACAACTTCTACTTCAACGACAAGCGCTACGACCTCGCCAAGGTCGGTCGCTACAAGCTCAACAAGAAGCTGGGTCGCGACGCGGGCCTCGAGGCCTCCGTGCTCGAGGTGGCGGACATCGTTGCGACGATCAAGTACCTCGCGGCGCTCCACGCCGACAAGGCTGAGATCGCCGGTGTGCGCGATGGCGAGGTCGTCGACGTGCGCGTCGAGACCGATGACATCGACCACTTCGGCAACCGCCGTATCCGCGCGGTCGGCGAGCTCATCCAGAACCAGGTCCGCACGGGCCTCTCGCGTATGGAGCGCGTCGTGCGTGAGCGCATGACGACGCAGGACGTCGAGGCGATCACGCCGCAGACGCTCATCAACATCCGCCCCGTCGTGGCCTCCATCAAGGAGTTCTTCGGGACGTCGCAGCTCTCGCAGTTCATGGACCAGAACAACCCGCTCGCGGGCCTGACCCACAAGCGTCGTCTCTCGGCGCTGGGCCCGGGTGGCCTCTCGCGTGACCGCGCCGGCATGGAGGTCCGTGACGTTCACCCGTCGCACTACGGCCGCATGTGCCCCATCGAGACCCCTGAAGGCCCGAACATCGGCCTCATCGGTTCGCTCGCGTCGTTCGGCCGCATCAACCCGTTCGGGTTCATCGAGACGCCGTACCGCAAGGTCGTCGACGGTCTCGTCACCGACGACGTCGAGTACCTCACGGCTGACGACGAGGACCGGCACATCATCGCCCAGGCCAACCAGCCGCTCACGGGTGAGGGTGCGTTCGTCGACTCTCGCGTCACCGTGCGTATGAAGGGTGGCGAGGTCGACCTCGCCCCTCGTGGCGACGTCGACTACATGGACGTCTCGCCGCGCCAGATGGTCTCGATCGCAACGGCACTCATCCCGTTCCTCGAGCACGACGACGCAAACCGCGCACTCATGGGTGCGAACATGCAGCGCCAGGCCGTGCCGCTCGTCCGCTCCGAGGCTCCGCTCGTCGGAACGGGTATGGAGTGGCGCGCAGCGGTCGACGCCGGCGACGTCATCGTCGCGACGCGTCCGGGTGTCGTCACCGAGGTCTCCGCGGACCTCGTCGTCGTCGCGAACGACGACGGCACGACGACGAACTACCGTGCGTCGAAGTTCCGTCGCTCGAACCAGGGCACGTCCTACAACCAGCGTGTGCTGGTCGACGAGGGTCAGCGCGTCGAGGTCGGTTCCGTCCTCGCCGACGGCCCGGCGACCGACGGCGGCGAGCTCGCGCTCGGACGCAACCTCCTCGTGGCGTTCATGTCGTGGGAAGGCCACAACTACGAGGACGCGATCATCCTGTCGCAGCGCCTCGTCCAGGACGACATCCTCTCCTCGATCCACATCGAGGAGCACGAGATCGATGCCCGTGACACGAAGCTCGGTCCGGAAGAGATCACGCGCGACATCCCCAACGTCTCCGAAGAGGTCCTCGCAGACCTCGACGAGCGGGGCATCATCCGCATCGGTGCCGAGGTCGGCGCAGGCGACGTGCTCGTCGGCAAGGTCACGCCCAAGGGCGAGACCGAGCTGACTCCGGAGGAGCGTCTGCTCCGTGCGATCTTCGGTGAGAAGGCGCGCGAGGTTCGCGACACGTCGCTCAAGGTTCCTCACGGCGAGTCCGGCACGGTCATCGGCGTCAAGGAGTTCCGTCGCGAGGATGGCGACGAGCTGCCCGCCGGCGTCAACGAGCTCGTGCGCGTGTACATCGCGCAGCGACGCAAGATCACCGCGGGTGACAAGCTCGCCGGCCGTCACGGCAACAAGGGCGTCATCTCGACGATCCTGCCTGTCGAGGACATGCCCTTCCTCCCGGACGGCACGCCCGTCGACATCATCCTCAACCCCATGGGTGTTCCCGGCCGTATGAACGTCGGCCAGGTTCTCGAGGTGCACCTCGGCTGGATTGCTTCGCAGGGTTACGACGTCAAGCTGGCCGAGGGTGACCTCGAGTGGCTCAAGACGCTCCCCGAGACGGCGCTCGCCTCCGACGCTGGTCGTCCGCTCGCGACGCCCGTCTTCGACGGTCTCGAAGAGGAGGGCCTCACGGGTCTCCTCGGTGCGACGATCCCGAACCGCGACGGTGACCGCATGGTCGGCGGCGACGGCAAGGCGCGTCTCTTCGACGGACGCTCGGGCGAGCCGTTCCCGGAGCCCGTCTCCGTCGGCTACATGTACATCCTCAAGCTCCACCACCTCGTTGACGACAAGATCCACGCGCGGTCCACGGGTCCGTACTCGATGATCACGCAGCAGCCGCTCGGTGGTAAGGCGCAGTTCGGTGGACAGCGCTTCGGCGAGATGGAGGTGTGGGCGCTCGAGGCATACGGCGCCGCGTACACCCTCCAGGAGCTCCTCACCATCAAGTCGGACGACGTCCCGGGCCGTGTCAAGGTCTACGAGGCGATCGTCAAGGGCGAGAACATCCCCGACTCGGGCATCCCGGAGTCCTTCAAGGTCCTCCTCAAGGAGATGCAGTCGCTCTGCCTCAACGTCGAAGTGCTGTCGTCGGACGGCGTCTCGATCGAGATGCGTGAGTCCGACGACGAGGTGTACCGCGCAGCGGAAGAGCTGGGTATCGACCTGTCTCGCCGCCCCAACGCGGCCGCCTCGATCGACGAGATCTGACCTCGGGCGCGTGGCCCGCTCCGCAAACGATGCGGGCCACGCGAGCCTGACACGACTTTTTCGAGACTGACGCCGGGACGGAAGCCCGTCCCGGCGGACCACGGAAGTAGGACACCTTGCTCGACGTCAACGTCTTCGACGAGCTGCGTATCGGACTGGCGACCGCGGACGACATCCGCGCCTGGTCGCACGGTGAGGTCAAGAAGCCCGAGACCATCAACTACCGCACCCTCAAGCCTGAGAAGGACGGACTCTTCTGCGAGAAGATCTTCGGCCCCACCCGGGACTGGGAGTGCTACTGCGGCAAGTACAAGCGCGTGCGCTTCAAGGGCATCATCTGTGAGCGCTGCGGCGTCGAGGTGACGCGCTCGAAGGTGCGTCGTGAGCGCATGGGCCACATCGAGCTCGCTGCGCCCGTCACGCACATCTGGTTCTTCAAGGGTGTGCCCTCGCGCCTCGGCTACCTGCTCGACATCGCCCCGAAGGACCTCGAGAAGGTCATCTACTTCGCGGCTTACATGATCACGTCGGTCGACGCCGACGGTCGCAACGAGGACCTCCCCAACCTCCAGAACGAGATCGACCTGGAGAAGAAGGAGATCACGGACCGCCGCGACAGCGAGATCGAGACCCGTGCCCAGCGACTCGAGGGTGACCTCGCGACGCTCGAGGCCGAGGGCGCTCGTGCCGACGCCCGCCGCAAGGTGCGCGACTCGGCCGAGCGCGAGATGGCTCAGCTGCGCAAGCGTGCTGACGCGGAGCTCGACCGTCTCGACGAGGTCTGGGACAAGTTCAAGAGCCTCAAGGTCGGCGACCTTCTCGGCGACGAGATGCTCTACCGTTCCCTCGCGGACCGGTACGGCAACTACTTCGAGGGTTCCATGGGCGCTGCGGCGATCCAGAAGCGCCTGCAGGACTTCGACCTCGTGGCCGAGGCCGAGTCGCTTCGCGAGATCATCGCGACCGGCAAGGGCCAGAAGAAGACCCGCGCGCTCAAGCGTCTCAAGGTCGTCAACGCCTTCCTGACGACGACGAACCATCCGTCGGCCATGGTCCTGGACGCTGTCCCGGTCATCCCGCCGGACCTGCGCCCCATGGTCCAGCTCGATGGTGGACGTTTCGCGACGTCGGACCTCAACGACCTGTACCGCCGCGTGATCAACCGCAACAACCGCCTCAAGCGACTCCTTGACCTCGGCGCGCCCGAGATCATCGTCAACAACGAGAAGCGCATGCTTCAGGAGGCCGTGGACTCGCTCTTCGACAACGGCCGTCGCGGCCGTCCCGTCACGGGCCCCGGCAACCGCCCGCTCAAGTCCATCTCGGACATGCTCAAGGGCAAGCAGGGTCGGTTCCGCCAGAACCTCCTCGGCAAGCGTGTCGACTACTCGGGCCGTTCGGTCATCGTCGTCGGCCCGCAGCTCAAGCTGCACCAGTGCGGCCTGCCGAAGCAGATGGCGCTCGAGCTCTTCAAGCCGTTCGTCATGAAGCGGCTCGTCGACCTCAACCACGCTCAGAACATCAAGTCCGCCAAGCGGATGGTCGAGCGTGCGCGCCCGGTCGTGTGGGACGTCCTCGAAGAGGTCATCACCGAGCACCCCGTGCTGCTCAACCGTGCTCCCACGCTGCACCGCCTCGGCATCCAGGCGTTCGAGCCCCAGCTGGTCGAGGGCAAGGCCATCCACCTGCACCCGCTCGTGTGCGCGGCGTTCAACGCCGACTTCGACGGTGACCAGATGGCTGTCCACCTGCCGCTGTCTGCCGAGGCCCAGGCCGAGGCGCGCATCCTCATGCTCTCGAGCAACAACATCCTCAAGCCGTCGGACGGCCGTCCGGTGACCATGCCTTCGCAGGACATGATCATCGGTCTGTACCACCTGACGTCGGACCGTGAGGACGCTCAGGGTGCGGGTCGCGCGTTCTCCTCGGTCGCCGAGGCGATCATGGCGTTCGACCAGGAGTCGCTCGACCTCAACGCGGTCGTGAAGATCCGCATGAGCGACTTCGTTGCTCCCGCGGGCTTCGAGGCTCCCGAGGGGTGGACGACCGGTGCGCCGCTCCTCGTCGAGACGACGCTGGGTCGCGCGCTCTTCAACGAGACGCTCCCGATCGACTACCCGTACGTCAACGGGGTCGTCGACAAGAAGCAGCTCTCCGCGATCGTCAACGAGCTTGCGGAGAAGTACCCCAAGGCTGAGGTCGCCGAGTCGCTCGACGCCCTCAAGTCGGCCGGCTTCCGCTGGGCGACCCGTTCGGGTGTCACGATCGCGATCTCCGACGTCACGACGCCGGACGACAAGCGCGAGATCCTCGACGCGCACGAAGAGCGTGCGCTGCGCGTTCAGGGCCAGTACGAGAAGGGCCTCATCACTGACGACGAGCGTCGCCAGGAGCTCATCGAGATCTGGACCCAGGCCACGGACAAGGTCGCCTCCGCGATGCGGACGAACTTCGAGAGCCGCGCGCGCAACACGGTCTACCGCATGGTCGGATCCGGTGCCCGAGGCAACTGGATGCAGGTCCGCCAGATCGCCGGTATGCGTGGCCTCGTGGCGAACCCGAAGGGTGAGATCATCCCTCGCCCGATCAAGTCGAACTACCGCGAGGGCCTCTCGGTCGTCGAGTACTTCATCGCGACGCACGGTGCGCGTAAGGGTCTCGCCGACACGGCGCTCCGGACCGCCGACTCGGGCTACCTCACGCGTCGTCTCGTCGACGTCTCCCAGGACGTCATCGTGCGCGAGGAGGACTGCGGCACGGAGCGTGGCCTCACGCTCCCCGTGGCCGAGAAGCGCCGCGATGGCTCGTTCACGCGGCACTCGAAGGTCGAGACCTCGATCTACTCGCGGACGCTCGCGTCTGCGGTCGAGGTCGGCGGTGTCGTCGTCGGCCAGGCCGGCGAGGACGTCGGTGACGTGCTCATCGACGCGCTCCTCGAGGCCGGCGTGAGCGACCTCAAGGTTCGCTCGGTCCTCACGTGCGAGTCACGCGTGGGCACGTGCGCCAAGTGCTACGGACGGTCGCTCGCGACCGGCAAGCTCGTCGACATCGGTGAGGCGGTCGGCATCATCGCCGCACAGTCCATCGGTGAGCCTGGTACGCAGCTGACCATGCGTACCTTCCACACCGGTGGTGTGGCATCGGCCGACGACATCACGCAGGGTCTTCCCCGTGTGACGGAGCTCTTCGAGGCGCGTACGCCCAAGGGTGAGGCGCCCATCGCCGAGTTCTCGGGTCGCATCACGATCGACGAGTCCGACCGTTCGCGTCGCCTCGTCCTCACCCCGGACGACGGTGGCGAGGAGATCCTCTACCCGGTGACCAAGCGTGCGCGCCTGCTCATCACGGACGGCGAGCACGTCGAGGTTGGCGCGCAGCTCGTCCAGGGTGCGGTCGACCCGAAGAAGGTCCTGCGTATCCTTGGCCCGCGCCAGACGCAGAAGCACCTTGTGGACGAGGTCCAGGAGGTCTACCGCTCGCAGGGCGTGGACATCCACGACAAGCACATCGAGGTCATCGTCCGCCAGATGCTCCGTCGCGTGACGGTGCTCGAGTCGGGCGACACGACGCTGCTTCCGGGTGAGCTCGCCGAGCGTTCGCGTTTTGAGGACGCCAACCGCGCTGCGGTTGCTGAGGGTGGTCGCCCCGCCTCGGGTCGTCCCGAGCTCATGGGTATCACCAAGGCCTCGCTCGCGACCGAGTCGTGGCTTTCGGCGGCGTCCTTCCAGGAGACGACGCGTGTGCTCACGGAGGCCGCGATGAGCGGTCGTCGCGACCCGCTGCTCGGCCTCAAGGAGAACGTCATCCTCGGTAAGCTCATCCCGGCCGGTACGGGCATGCCCCGTTACCGCGATGTCACGGTCGAGCCGACCGAGGCAGCGAAGGCCGAGCTCTACCCGAGCTTCGGGTACGACGAGATCGATTTCCCGACGCTCGGCCTGGGCTCGGGAGATGCCATCCCGCTCGACGAGATCGACTTCGGCGACTTCCAGTGAGTCTCTGAGTCAGCTTGTACCCGAGGGGCCCGTCGCGGATGCGGCGGGTCCCTCGGTCTGTTCCGAGCGAGCTGCGCGGCGAGTCGCGATCCCGCGGTCGCCCGACGGTGCGCGGGATCACACGGCGGGAATGCTCCGGTCCTTTGACAGTGTGGGACCGGCGTCGTTAGTGTTGGACACTGTGCCCGCACCGTCGGGCATCCGCATGCGCACGGTCGGGTCACCCGGCGGGACGCGGCGGAGGCGATGCCCTGCGAAGTGGGCGTGACACCGAGTGCCACGCATGCCTCCCGGGGGATCGACGCCGTGCGACGCACGGATGTCCCCGACGGGTATGCAGGTAATCCAGACGGCCCAGCCTCGCGGCTCGGCCGGACGGACCATCGAGCCGGTGGTAGTTGGCGTTCCGTCCCCACGGAGTTGGGGACGGGTGTGCGCCGATGCTGGCGGCGCGACACAGACCACACCCGGCGGGGCTAGGCCCCGCTCAGCTCGAGAAGACAACGGAGACGTAGTGCCTACGATCCAGCAGCTCGTCCGCAAGGGGCGGACCTCCAAGGCCGGGAAGTCGAAGACTCCCGCGCTCAAGGGCTCCCCGCAGCGGCGCGGTGTGTGCACGCGTGTGTACACCACCACCCCCAAGAAGCCGAACTCGGCGCTCCGAAAGGTCGCCCGCGTGCGCCTCTCGAGCCAGGTCGAGGTCACCGCGTACATCCCCGGTGTGGGCCACAACCTCCAGGAGCACTCGATCGTGCTCGTGCGCGGCGGTCGTGTGAAGGACCTCCCGGGTGTCCGCTACAAGATCGTCCGTGGCGCGCTTGACACGCAGGGCGTCAAGAACCGTAAGCAGGCGCGCAGCCGCTACGGCGCGAAGAAGGAGAAGGCCTGATGCCTCGTAAGGGTCCGGCCCCGAAGCGGCCGATCATCGTCGACCCGGTCTACGGATCGCCCGTCGTCACGCAGCTCATCAACAAGGTCCTTCTCGACGGCAAGAAGACGACGGCTGAGGCCATCGTCTACGGCGCCCTCGAGGGTGTTCGCGGCAAGGTCGAGGGCGACCCCGTCGTCGTTCTCAAGCGTGCGCTCGACAACATCCGCCCGGCGCTCGAGGTTCGCTCGCGCCGTGTTGGTGGTGCGACGTACCAGGTTCCCGTCGAGGTTCGCCCGACGCGCGCCACGACGCTCGCTCTGCGCTGGCTCACGGACTTCTCGCGTGCACGTCGCGAGAAGACGATGACCGAGCGTCTGATGAACGAGATCCTCGACGCGTCCAACGGCCTCGGTGCCGCGGTCAAGCGTCGCGAGGACATGCACAAGATGGCGGAGTCCAACAGGGCGTTCGCGCACTACCGCTGGTGATCACCGTGAGGCGCCCTGGGAATCCCGGGGCGCCTCCGGCACGCGGGCTCGCGCCCGTACGACGTCGTCCTCCCACCACTAAGGGGAAATCTCGTGGCACTTGACGTGCTGACCGACCTGAACAAGGTCCGCAACATCGGCATCATGGCCCACATCGATGCCGGCAAGACGACCACCACCGAGCGCATCCTGTTCTACACGGGTGTCAACTACAAGCTCGGTGAGACGCACGACGGTGCTTCGACGATGGACTGGATGGAGCAGGAGCAGGAGCGCGGCATCACCATCACGTCGGCCGCGACCACGTGCTACTGGCACGACAACCAGATCAACATCATCGACACCCCCGGCCACGTTGACTTCACGGTTGAGGTTGAGCGCTCGCTGCGCGTCCTCGACGGTGCGGTCGCGGTGTTCGACGGCAAGGAGGGCGTTGAGCCCCAGTCCGAGACCGTCTGGCGCCAGGCCGACAAGTACAACGTCCCGCGCATCTGCTTCGTCAACAAGATGGACAAGCTTGGCGCGGACTTCTACTTCACGGTGAAGACGATCGTCGACCGCCTCAAGGCCAAGCCGCTCGTCATCCAGCTGCCGATCGGTGCTGAGAACGACTTCATCGGCATGGTCGACCTTCTTGAGATGAAGGCCATGGTCTGGCGCGGCGAGACCAAGCTCGGCGAGCACTACGACGTCGAGGAGATCCCCGCGGACCTTCAGGAGAAGGCCGAGGAGTACCGTGCGCAGCTCATCGAGGACATCGCGGAGGCCGACGAGGCTCTCCTCGAGAAATACCTCGGTGGCGAAGAGCTGACGATCCCGGAGATCAAGTCCGGTATCCGCAAGCTCGTCATCGCGGGCGAGGCCTTCCCGGTTCTCTGTGGTTCGGCGTTCAAGAACAAGGGCGTCCAGCCGATGCTCGACGCCGTCATCGACTACCTCCCGTCGCCGCTCGACGTCCCCGCCATCGAGGGCTCGAGCCCCAAGGACGAAGAGATCAAGATCGAGCGTCACCCGGACGCGACGGAGCCGTTCGCGGCTCTCGCGTTCAAGGTTGCGACGCACCCGTTCTTCGGCAAGCTCACCTACGTCCGGGTGTACTCGGGCAAGGTCGACCAGGGCGCGCAGATCCTCAACGCGACCAAGGGCAAGAAGGAGCGCGTCGGCAAGCTCTTCCAGATGCACTCCAACAAGGAGAACCCGGTCGATTCGGCGAGCGCGGGTCACATCTACGCGTTCATCGGCCTCAAGGACGTCACCACGGGTGACACCCTGAGCGACCCGGCGAACCCGGTCGTGCTCGAGTCCATGACGTTCCCTGAGCCCGTCATCGACGTGGCCATCGAGCCGAAGACGAAGGCTGACCAGGAGAAGCTCGGCATCGCGATCCAGAAGCTTGCCGAAGAGGACCCGACGTTCCGCGTCAAGCTGGACGAAGAGACCGGCCAGACCGTCATCGGCGGTATGGGTGAGCTCCACCTTGACATCCTCGTCGACCGCATGCGTCGTGAGTTCAAGGTCGAGGCCAACGTCGGCAAGCCGCAGGTCGCGTACCGCGAGACCATCCGTCGTAAGGCGGAGAAGGTCGACTACACGCACAAGAAGCAGACCGGTGGTTCGGGTCAGTTCGCCAAGGTCCAGGTGACCTTCGAGCCGCTCGAGACGACGGACGGCGCGCTCTACGAGTTCGTCAACGCCGTCACCGGTGGTCGCATCCCGCGTGAGTACATCCCGTCCGTCGACGCCGGCATCCAGTCGGCTATGCAGCTCGGTGTTCTCGCGGGCTTCCCGCTCGTCGGTGTCAAGGCAACCCTCATCGACGGTGCCTACCACGAGGTCGACTCTTCTGAGATGGCCTTCAAGATCGCCGGCTCGATGGTTCTCAAGGAGGGTATCCGCAAGGCGGACCCCGTCATCCTTGAGCCCGTCATGGCCGTTGAGGTTCGTACTCCTGAGGAGTACATGGGCGATGTCATCGGTGACATCAACTCTCGCCGTGGCATGATCCAGTCCATGGAGGACGCTACTGGCGTCAAGGTGGTGCGCGCCCAGGTGCCGCTCTCCGAGATGTTCGGGTACATCGGTGACCTGCGTTCCAAGACGCAGGGTCGCGCCGTGTACTCGATGCAGTTCGACAGCTACTCCGAGGTTCCTCGGAACGTTGCCGAAGAGATCATCAAGAAGACCCGGGGCGAGTGAGTCCCCACAGGTCGACCAGCAAGTTCCAACCAATCAACCTGTAGCGACCCGCACGCCCGGCAAGTGCTCACCCCTCTGGGGTGAGGATTTGCATCGTTCGGCACGACTACCCAAGTCCCAGGAGGACCCCAGTGGCGAAGGCCAAGTTCGAGCGGACCAAGCCGCACGTCAACATCGGCACCATTGGTCACGTCGACCACGGTAAGACGACGCTGACTGCTGCGATCTCGAAGACGCTCGCGGACACGTACCCCGACCTCACGGCAAACACCCAGCGCAACTTCGACGAGATCGACAAGGCTCCCGAAGAGAAGCAGCGCGGCATCACGATCAACATCTCGCACATCGAGTACGAGACGCCGAAGCGCCACTACGCGCACGTTGACGCGCCCGGGCACGCCGACTACATCAAGAACATGATCACCGGCGCGGCCCAGATGGACGGTGCGATTCTCGTCGTCGCCGCCACCGACGGCCCGATGGCCCAGACGCGTGAGCACGTCCTGCTCGCGCGCCAGGTTGGTGTTCCCTACCTCCTCGTCGCGCTCAACAAGTCCGACATGGTCGACGACGAGGAAATCCTCGAGCTCGTCGAGATGGAGGTCCGTGAGCTTCTTTCGTCGCAGGGCTTCCCCGGCGACGACGCTCCCGTCGTCCGCGTCTCGGGCCTCAAGGCGCTCGAGGGCGACCCGGAGTGGGCTGCGAAGATCATCGAGCTCATGGAAGCTGTCGACGAGAGCGTTCCGGACCCGGTTCGCGACCTCGACATGCCGTTCCTCATGCCGATCGAGGACGTCTTCACGATCACCGGTCGTGGCACCGTCGTCACCGGCAAGGTCGACCGCGGCGCGCTCGACGTCAACTCTGAGGTTGAGATCGTCGGTATCCGTGCCGTCCAGAAGACCACGGTGACCGGTATCGAGACGTTCCACAAGCAGATGGACCAGGCGCAGGCCGGCGACAACACCGGTCTTCTCCTTCGTGGCATCAAGCGCGAGGACGTCGAGCGTGGCCAGGTTGTCGTCAAGCCTGGCTCGATCACGCCGCACACGGAGTTCGAGGCGCGTGTCTACATCCTCGCCAAGGATGAGGGTGGACGTCACAACCCGTTCTACTCGAACTACCGTCCGCAGTTCTACTTCCGCACCACGGACGTCACGGGCGTCATCACGCTGCCTGAGGGCACCGAGATGGTCATGCCTGGTGACAACACCGAGATGACGGTCACGCTGATCCAGCCCATCGCGATGGACGAGGGCCTCGGCTTCGCCATCCGTGAGGGTGGTCGCACGGTCGGCTCGGGCCAGGTCACGAAGATCCTCAAGTGATCCACTGAGCAACGGTCCGTGGCTCGCCTGAGCTGCAACCTCTGCAAGGCCCGGTTCCCGTTCGCGGGAGCCGGGCCTTGCTGCGTTCCCCAGATGCGCGTGCACGGGGGAGGGGCATCCTCGATCGTCGCGGGTCGCGACGATGGGATGCAGGTCACGCCGACCAGGGTTTGTGCGCAGGTGGGTTCTCATGGCAGGATGGTCAAGTTGCCTGTCACGGGCGCGCTCATTCAAGTGTCGAACAGTGTGTTGATCCGCGGGACTATCCCGTGAGGTGGACTCTCTGTGCGCACAGATCGAATGCCCCTCATGGTGAGCGCCTGACAGGCTGCCGAACGTTGTGACGTTGCGGTGATCGCCTGGCGAGAATCGGATCGACACACCCCTACGGCCCAATCCCTTCGGGGTGAGCGTGACCGAGTGTGCCGCACTAAGCGACACGCCCGAGCGCGTGGGCCGGATATCCTGCAGTTCTAGAGAGAGAGTCAGACGACGCCATGGCGGGACAGAAGATCCGCATCCGGCTCAAGTCCTACGACCACGAGGTCATCGACAGCTCGGCGCGCAAGATCGTCGACACGGTGGTCCGCGCTGGTGCGACGGTCGTGGGTCCGGTGCCGCTGCCGACGGAGAAGAACGTTTTCTGCGTCATCCGGTCGCCTCACAAGTACAAGGACAGCCGCGAGCACTTTGAGATGCGCACGCACAAGCGGCTCATCGACATCATCGATCCCACGCCGAAGGCCGTCGACTCGCTTATGCGTCTCGACCTGCCTGCGGACGTGAACATCGAGATCAAGCTCTGAGCGGGAGGAGAGACAACATGACCGCTCAGAACGACCGCCCCGTGACGGCGGTGCTCGGCACGAAGATCGGCATGACGCAGGCGTGGGACGAGACCGGCCGCGTTGTGCCGGTGACCGTCGTGCGCGTCGGTGCCAACGTCGTGACGCAGATCCGCTCGCTCGAGACGGACGGCTACACGGCCGTCCAGCTCGCCACGGGCCAGATCGACCCTCGCAAGGTCAGCATGCCCCTCAAGGGCCACTTCGAGAAGGCCGGCGTCACGCCGCGCCGTCACCTCGTTGAGGTCCGGACGTCCGACGCCGCTGAGTTCGCGCTCGGCCAGGAGATCAACGCGGAGGCCTTCGAGGCCGGCGCGATGGTCGACGTCGTCGGTACGACCAAGGGCAAGGGCTTCGCGGGTGTCATGAAGCGCCACGGCTTCTCCGGCGTCGGTGCTTCGCACGGTGCCCACCGCAACCACCGCAAGCCTGGCTCGATCGGTGGCGCTTCGACGCCGTCGCGCGTGTTCAAGGGCATGCGTATGGCTGGCCGCATGGGTAACGAGCGCCAGACCACCCAGAACCTGACCGTGTTCGCGGTCGACGCAGAGAAGGGTCTGCTGCTCGTCAAGGGCGCGGTTCCCGGCCCCAAGGGCGGCGTCGTCCTCGTGCGTAGCGCCGTGAAGGGAGCGTGACCGCAATCATGGCTGACACGCTGACCGTCGACGTCATCGACGCCAAGGGCAAGAAGGCCGGCACCGCCGAGCTTCCCGCCGAGGTGTTCGACGTCCAGACGAACGTTCCGCTCATCCACCAGGTTGTCGTTGCCCAGCGCGCTGCTGCGCGCCAGGGCACCGCCGACACGAAGACCCGTGCTGAGGTCTCCGGTGGTGGGCGCAAGCCGTACAAGCAGAAGGGCACCGGTCGTGCCCGCCAGGGATCGACCCGCGCGCCGCAGTTCGCCGGCGGTGGAGTCGTCCACGGCCCGACGCCGCGTGACTACACGCAGCGCACCCCCAAGAAGATGAAGGCTGCTGCGCTCCGCGGTGCCCTCTCGGACCGCGCCCGTCATGGTCGCGTCCACGTCGTCACCGGCTTCGACATCGACGGCGCGCCGTCGACGAAGGCTGCGCTCCAGGTCCTCTCGGGCCTCTCCGAGCGTAAGAACGTCCTCGTCGTGCTCGAGCGCGGCGACGACCTCACGGTGAAGTCGCTCCGCAACGCCTCGCAGGTGCACCTGCTGGTCGCTGACCAGCTCAACACCTACGACGTGCTGATCTCGGACGACATCGTCTTCACGAAGGGCGCTCTCGAGGCGTTCCTGGCCGGTCCGACCACCGGACGTACCGCCACGGCTGTGGCCTCGTCCGCCGAGATCGCCGAGGAGGACGCCAAGTGAGCGCTCTGCAGAAGAACCCGCGCGACATTCTGATCGCGCCGGTCGTCTCCGAGAAGAGCTACGGGCTCCTCGACGAGGGTAAGTACACCTTCGTCGTGGCCCCCGACGCCAACCGTGCCGAGATCAAGATCGCCATTGAGAAGGTCTTCGGCGTCAAGGTCGAGTCGGTCAACACGATCAACCGCAAGGGGAAGTCGCGTCGGACCCGTTTCGGCATCGGTAAGCGCAAGGACACGAAGCGCGCGATCGTCACCCTCCGCGAGGGCTCGATCGACATCTTCGGCGGCCCGGTCGGCTGACGCCGGTCGAACAGCAGATTGAGGACAAGTTCCCATGGGAATCCGTAAGTACAAGCCGACGACGCCTGGTCGTCGTGGCGCGAGCGTCGCGGACTTCGTCGAGATCACGCGATCGGAGCCGGAGAAGTCGCTGGTTCGCCCGCTGACGAAGACCGGCGGCCGGAACAACACCGGTCGCATCACGACGCGTCACAAGGGCGGTGGCCACAAGCGTGCCTACCGCGTCATCGACTTCCGTCGCCACGACAAGGACGGCGTGCCGGCCAAGGTCGCTCACATCGAGTACGACCCCAACCGCACCGCGCGCATTGCGCTCCTTCACTACGCGGACGGCGAGAAGCGCTACATCATTGCGCCGAACAAGCTGTCGCAGGGTGATGTCGTTGAGGCCGGTCCGTCGGCTGACATCAAGCCCGGCAACAACCTGCCGCTGCGCAACATCCCGACCGGTACGGTCATTCACGCGATCGAGCTCCGCCCCGGTGGCGGCGCCAAGATCGCGCGTTCGGCCGGCACGTCGGTGCAGCTCGTCGCCAAGGACGGCCCCTACGCGCAGCTGCGTATGCCCTCCGGTGAGATCCGCAACGTCGACGCGCGCTGCCGCGCGACCGTCGGCGAGGTGGGCAACGCCGAGCAGTCGAACATCAACTGGGGCAAGGCCGGCCGCATGCGGTGGAAGGGCGTTCGCCCGACCGTCCGTGGTGTCGTCATGAACCCGATCGACCACCCGCACGGTGGTGGTGAGGGTCGTACGTCCGGTGGTCGTCACCCGGTCAGCCCTTGGGGCAAGCCGGAGGGTCGCACCCGTCGTCCCAACAAGGCGAGCGACAAGCTGATCGTGCGTCGCCGCCGTACTGGCAAGAAGCGCTGATAGGAGCCTGACAGATGCCACGCAGCCTGAAGAAGGGTCCTTTCGTCGACGGACACCTTCAGAAGAAGGTCAACGCCCAGAACGAAGCAGGGTCCAAGAACGTCATCAAGACGTGGTCCCGCCGCTCGGTCGTGACGCCCGATTTCCTCGGCCACACCTTCGCGGTTCACGACGGTCGCAAGCACGTCCCGGTGTTCGTCACCGAGTCGATGGTCGGCCACAAGCTGGGCGAGTTCGCCCCCACGCGCACCTTCAAGGGGCACGTGAAGGATGACAAGAAGGGGAGAAGGCGATGAGCGCAGTCGCTAACAAGCGCACGCGGCGCGACAACCTGCTCGGCGATGCCGCAGGAGACTTTGCGATCGCTCGGTTCGTCCGCGCTACCCCCCAGAAGGTTCGTCGTGTTGCTGACCTCGTTCGCGGCCAGGCCGTGTCCGACGCAGTGCTCACGCTGACCTACGCCCCGCAGTCGGCCGCTGACGACGTCCTCAAGGTCGTCGAGTCCGCAGTCGCCAACGCGGTCAACAACCAGGGCCTCATTCGTGAGTCGCTCGTTGTGACGCAGCTTCTCGTGGACGAGGGCCCGACGCTCAAGCGTTTCCGCCCTCGTGCACAGGGACGCGCCGGCCGCATCCTCAAGCGGACGAGCCACATCACCGTGGTCGTCGAGCCGCGTGACCTGAAGGGAAGTGCCCGCTAGTGGGACAGAAGATTCACCCGCTGGGGTACCGTCTCGGCATTACCACCGACCACCGGTCGCGCTGGTTTGCTGACTCGACGAAGCCCGGTCAGCGGTACCGCGACTACGTCCGTGAGGACGTCCAGATCCGCAAGCTCATGTCCGAAGGACTCGAGCGCGCGGGTATCTCCAAGGTTGAGATCGAGCGCACTCGCGACCGTGTCCGCGTGGACATCCACACGGCACGCCCGGGCATCGTCATCGGTCGCCGTGGCGCCGAGGCCGACCGCATCCGCGGCGAGCTCGAGAAGCTCACGGGCAAGCAGGTCCAGCTCAACATCCTCGAGGTGAAGAACGCCGAGATCGACGCTCAGCTCGTCGCTCAGGGCATCGCGGAGCAGCTCGCTTCCCGCGTCTCCTTCCGTCGTGCGATGCGCAAGGGCATGCAGTCCGCTCAGCGCGCCGGGGCCAAGGGCATCCGTGTCCAGTGCTCCGGTCGTCTCGGCGGCGCCGAGATGAGCCGTTCGGAGTTCTACCGCGAAGGCCGTGTGCCACTGCACACCCTGCGCGCGAACATCGACTACGGCTTCTTCGAGGCCCGCACCACCTTCGGCCGCATCGGCGTGAAGGTGTGGATCTACAAGGGCGACATGACGGAGAAGGAGTTCGCTCGCGAGCAGGCCTCCCAGGCCCCGCGTGGCCGTGGTGGCCGCGGCGAGCGTCCCGCCCGTGGTGGTCGTCGTCAGGAGCGTCCGGCTGTCGCCGACGCCCCCGCCTCGGCCGAGGCCCCCTCCCAGGAGGCTCCCGCGGCCGCTGAGTCCGGAACGGAGGCCTGAGCATGCTGATTCCGCGCAGGCTCAAGCACCGCAAGCAGCACCACCCGAGCCGCTCGGGTGCTGCTAAGGGCGGTACCCAGATCGCGTTCGGCGAGTACGGCATCCAGGCTCTGGAGCCCGCCTACGTGACCAACCGTCAGATCGAGTCCGCTCGTATCGCGATGACGCGTCACATCAAGCGTGGTGGAAAGGTGTGGATCAACATCTACCCCGACCGCCCGCTGACGAAGAAGCCCGCCGAGACCCGCATGGGTTCCGGTAAGGGTTCGCCCGAGTGGTGGGTCGCCAACGTCAAGCCCGGCCGTATCGTTTTCGAGCTGGCCGGCGTCGATGAGGAGCTGGCTCGCGAAGCCATGCGCCGTGCGATGCACAAGCTCCCGATGAAGTGCCGTTTCGTGGCGCGCGAGGGTGGTATCAACTGATGGCTATCGGTAGCAAGGACCTGGCCACGACCGAGCTGGACGCGATGGATGACGACGCGCTCGTCGCCGAGCTGGACAAGGCGAAGCAGGAGCTGTTCAACCTCCGATTCCAGTCCGCAACCGGACAGCTCGAGTCCCACGGCCGCCTCAAGGCGGTCCGCCGTGACATCGCTCGGATCTACACGATCCTTCGCGAGCGTGAACTCGGCATCCGTACCGCCCCGAGCGTGAGTGAGTGAAGGCTGAGATGAGCGAGAACACCACCGACGCGCGCAACCAGCGCAAGGTCCGCCGCGGCTACGTCGTGTCCGACAAGATGGACAAGACGGTCGTTGTCGAGGTCGAGGACCGCGTCAAGCACCCGCTGTACGGCAAGGTCATCCGCCGTACGAGCAAGGTCAAGGCCCACGACGAGCAGAACTCGGCGGGCATTGGCGACCTGGTCGTCATCATGGAGACTCGTCCCGTGTCCGCCTCGAAGAGGTGGCGTCTGGTCGAGATCGTGGAGAAGGCCAAGTAACACGACTGACGGCGAGGCGGGGGATGCCTCCTCAACGGGGTAGACTCCGCTTCGCCGCAGCATTGGAAAGTATCCGTTCGGCAAGGCTCGCTCAGCGAGAACCAGCTCGACGACAGGAGTTCAGTACATGATCCAGCAGGAGTCGCGACTTCGTGTCGCCGACAACACGGGTGCCAAGGAAATCCTCTGCATCCGTGTTCTCGGCGGTTCGGGCCGTCGCTACGCCGGAATCGGCGACACTATCGTCGCAACCGTCAAGGACGCGATCCCTGGCGGCAACGTCAAGAAGGGCGATGTGGTCAAGGCCGTCATCGTCCGCACCGTCAAGGAGCGCCGCCGCGCTGACGGTTCCTACATCAAGTTCGACGAGAACGCGGCCGTGATCCTCAAGAACGACGGTGAGCCGCGCGGCACGCGCATCTTCGGCCCCGTCGGCCGTGAGCTGCGCGACAAGCGCTTCATGAAGATCATCTCGCTCGCACCGGAGGTGATCTGACATGGCTCAGATCAAGAAGGGCGACCAGGTCGTCGTCATCGCCGGCAAGGACAAGGGCCTCACGGGTCGCGTCCTCGAAGTCCTCAAGGACTCCGACCGCGTCATCGTCGAGGGCGTCGGCGTCGTCACGAAGCACACCAAGGCTGGCCAGTCCCAGCGCGGTGCGTCGACTGGCGGTATCGAGCGCGTCGAAGCCCCGATCCACATCTCCAACGTGCAGTACTACGACGCCGAAGCCAAGCGTGGCAAGCGTCTCGGTACCCGTACGGAGCAGGTCGAGCGTGACGGTCGCGACAAGACCGTCCGCGTCCGCGTGACCCGCGGTAACGGCGACGCTGAGAAGGACATCTGATGAGCACCGAGACCACTACGAAGCCGCGCCTCAAGGCGCGCTACGCCGCCGAGATCGTTCCTGCGCTGCAGGAGCAGTTCTCTTACGGCAACGTCAACGAGGTCCCCCGTCTGACCAAGGTTGTGGTCAACATGGGTGTCGGCGACGCTGCCAAGGACTCGAAGCTCATCGAGGGTGCCATCCGCGACCTCACGCTCATCACGGGCCAGAAGCCCCAGGTGACGAAGGCTCGCAAGTCCATCGCGCAGTTCAAGCTCCGCGAAGGCATGCCCATCGGTGCGCACACCACGCTCCGCGGTGACCGTATGTGGGAGTTCACCGATCGACTGCTGTCGATCTCGCTCCCGCGTATCCGTGACTTCCGTGGCCTGTCGCCGAAGCAGTTCGACGGCAACGGCAACTACACGTTCGGCCTGAACGAGCAGTCGATGTTCTACGAAATCGACCCTGACTCGATCGACCGCGTGCGCGGCATGGACATCACTGTCGTGACGACCGCGAAGACCGACGACGAGGGCCGTGCGCTCCTCCGTCAGCTCGGCTTCCCGTTCAAGGAGAACTGACATGGCTAAGAAGGCCCTCATCAACAAGGCGGCCGCCAAGCCCAAGTTCGGTGTCCGCGCCTACACCCGGTGCCAGAAGTGCGGTCGCCCGCGCTCGGTGTACCGCAAGTTCGGTCTTTGCCGCGTGTGCGTTCGTGAGATGGCCCACCGTGGCGAGCTCCCGGGCGTCACGAAGAGCAGCTGGTAACAACTACGTCGCAGGTCCGCGCCCGAGTCTCAGGACGACGGCACGGATACCCCGGCGAGGAAGGGCTCAAGCCCAATGACGATGACTGACCCCATCGCAGACATGCTGACGCGTCTGCGTAACGCAAACCGGGCTCAGCACGACACGGTCTCCATGCCGTACTCGAAGCTGAAGTCGAACATTGCCGAGATCCTCAAGCGTGAGGGCTACATCTCGGGCTGGAACGTCGAGGCGGCCACGGTTGGCCAGACCCTGACGATCGAGCTGAAGTACAGCGTGTCGCGCGAGCGCGCCCTCTCGGGCGTGCGCCGGGTTTCCAAGCCCGGTCTCCGCGTGTACTCGAAGTCCACCAACTTGCCCAAGGTCCTTGGCGGTCTCGGCGTGGCGATCCTCTCCACGTCGTCTGGCCTCCTCACGGACAAGCAGGCCGCAGAGAAGGGCGTGGGTGGGGAAGTCCTCGCCTACGTCTGGTAATCGGGAAAGGAGAGAAAACCATGTCTCGCATCGGTAAGATCCCCGTCCCGGTCCCGGCCGGAGTGGACGTCACCATCAGCGGTGCGCTCGTGACCGTCAAGGGCCCGAAGGGCACACTTGAGCACGTCGTTCCCGCTCAGATCGAGGTCGCTCGCGACGAGGACGGCGCTATCACCGTCTCGCGTCGTAGCGACGACCGTGACGCGCGTGCTCTGCACGGCCTGACGCGCACGCTCATCGCCAACGTTGTCGTCGGTGTCACCGAGGGCTACGAGAAGAAGCTCGAGATCGTCGGCACGGGTTACCGCGTCGCGGCCAAGGGCACGGACCTCGAGTTCGCGCTCGGCTTCAGCCACCCGGTCGTCATCTCGGCGCCCGAGGGCATCGCCTTCGCAGTGGAGAGCCCGACCAAGTTCTCGGTCTCGGGTATCTCGAAGCAGCAGGTCGGCGAAGTTGCGGCGAACATCCGCAAGATCCGCAAGCCTGAGCCGTACAAGGGCAAGGGTGTGCGCTACGCGGGCGAGAACGTCCGCCGCAAGGCCGGAAAGGCTGGTAAGTGACCATGGCGATCAAGATTCTGGGCAAGGGCACGGCGGTGTCGCGCAAGCGTCGCCACCTCCGCCTTCGCAAGAAGATCTCGGGCACTGCTGCTCGCCCCCGCCTCGTCGTGACGCGTTCTGCGCGCCACATGACGGCGCAGGTCGTGGACGACGCTGTCGGCAAGACGCTCGCGTCCGCGTCGACTCTCGAAGTCGACGTGCGCGCATTCGCCGGCGACAAGTCGGCCAAGGCGCGCAAGGTTGGCGAGCTTGTCGCCGAGCGTGCCAAGGCGGCCGGCGTCGACGTCGTGGTCTTTGACCGCGGCGGCAACAAGTACCACGGTCGGGTCGCAGCGGTCGCCGATGGCGCCCGTGAAGGCGGTCTGTCCCTGTGACGGCGCGCACCCACTCCGAGAAGAAGAGGACGATCTGATGGCTGCTGGGCAGCGCAACACGGGCGCCCCTGCGGGCGGCGCCAGCAACGAGCAGAGCGATCGCCGTCGTGGCGACCGCGATGGTCGTCGCAACGACCGCCGCGGCGACGCGGCCGAGAAGAGCGCCTTCGTCGAGCGCGTCGTCACCATCAACCGCGTCTCGAAGGTCGTGAAGGGTGGTCGTCGCTTCAGCTTCACCGCCCTCGTGGTCGTCGGTGACGGCAACGGCACGGTCGGCGTCGGCTACGGCAAGGCCAAGGAGGTCCCCGCGGCGATCGCCAAGGGTGTCGAGGAAGCGAAGAAGAACTTCTTCGCGGTTCCCCGCATCCAGGGCACGATCCCTCACGCGGTGACGGGCGAGGCTGCGGCCGGCGTGGTGTTCCTGCGCCCCGCCGCCCCGGGTACCGGCGTCATCGCCGGTGGACCGGTGCGCGCGGTCCTCGAGTGCGCGGGTATTCACGACGTGCTCTCGAAGTCGCTCGGGTCCTCCAACGCGATCAACATCGTGCACGCGACCGTGGCCGGCCTGCGCGCGCTCGAGCAGCCTGAGGCTGTTGCGGCGCGTCGTGGTCTGCCGCTCGAGCACGTCGCCCCGGCGTCGCTGCTTCGTGCACAGGCTGCCGGTCGGGCGGCCCAGGCTGCTGAGGTTGGTGCATGATGGCTCGACTCAAGGTGACCCAGAAGAAGTCCGCCATCGGCGGCAAGCAGAACCAGCGTGACACGCTGCGTACCCTGGGCCTCAAGCGGATCGGCGACACCGCCGTGAAGGAGGACCGCCCGGAGATCCGCGGCATGGTCGCAACGGTGGCGCACCTCGTCACCGTCGAGGAGGTCGACTGATCATGGCTGAGGCCAAGAAGACCGAGGAGACCGTGCTCGGCGCGGCTCTCAAGGTCCACCACCTGCGTCCCGCCCCGGGTGCCAAGACCGCCAAGACCCGCGTGGGTCGTGGTGAGGCATCCAAGGGTAAGACCGCAGGCCGCGGTACCAAGGGAACGAAGGCTCGCTACCAGGTTCCGGAGCGCTTCGAGGGTGGGCAGATGCCCCTCCACATGCGTCTGCCGAAGCTGCGCGGGTTCAAGAACCCGTTCCGTGTCGAGTACCAGGTTGTCAACCTGGACAAGCTCGACGCCCTGTTCCCTGACGGTGGCGTTGTCACCGTCGAGGACCTCGTCGCCAAGGGCGCGGTCCGCAAGGGGCAGCTCGTCAAGGTGCTCGGCACCGGCGAGCTCACGGTCAAGCTCAACGTCGCGGTCGACGCCGTCTCTGCCTCAGCCAAGGAGAAGATCCTGGCTGCGGGTGGCACGGTGACCGAGGCCTGAGAACCACGGACGAGGCCGGGAGGTGCGCAAGCACCCCCGGCCTCGTCTGCGTCCTGGCATGTGCCCGATCCATCGCGGATCCGGCCGGTCGTGGACAACGCACTAGCGTGATCCGCGCTAGAGTGCCGAGGGCGACCGCGCGGTCGCCCTGGACCGCACCGCGTCGCGGTGTCACGACTCCCGTCGCTCGGCGGGGCAGGAGGAACTCGTGTTTGGCGCATTCGGACGGGCATTCCGCACTCCCGACCTGCGGAAGAAGCTGCTCTTCACGATCGCGATGATGGTGCTCTACCGCGTCGGGTCGTTTATCCCGGCGCCGGGCGTCGACTACGCGAAGGTCCAGAGCTTCACCTCCGGTGAGAACGCTCTGCTGGACATGATCAACCTCTTCAGCGGAGGCGCTCTCGTCCAGCTCTCGATCCTGGCGCTCGGCATCATGCCGTACATCACCGCGAGCATCATCATCCAGCTGCTGCGCGTGGTCATCCCGCGCTTCGAGGCCCTCCACAAGGAGGGGCAGTCGGGTCAGACCAAGCTCACGCAGTACACCCGTTACCTGACGATCGGTCTCGGTGTCCTCCAGGCCACGACCATCGTCACGCTCGCGCGCACGGGTCAGCTCTTCGGCGGCGGCGAGAACCTTCTCGTTGACGACTCCTGGACGACCGCGGCGCTCATGATCCTTACGCTCACCGCCGGAACCGGCGTCATCATGTGGATGGGTGAGCTCATCACCGAGCGCGGTGTCGGCAACGGCATGTCGCTCCTCATCTTCACCTCGATCGCCGCGAGCTTCCCCGGGATCCTCAGCTCCGTCGCCGGTGGCAACAACGGTGTGCGCAACATGGCGATCTTCATCGTCATGGTGATTGCCGTCGTCGCCGTCATCGTCTTCGTCGAGCAGTCCCAGCGGCGCATCAACGTCCAGTACGCCAAGCGCATGGTGGGTCGCCGGATGTACGGCGGCACGAGCACCTACATCCCCGTGAAGATCAACATCGCGGGTGTGATCCCCGTGATCTTTGCGTCCTCGATCCTCCAGGTGCCGACCATGCTTGGGCAGTTCGGCAACCAGGACTCCGGGTGGGTCCAGTGGGTTGGCAGGAACCTCGCGACGCAGAGTGCCCCCCTGCACCTCGTGCTGTTCTCTGTGATGATCATCTTCTTCGCGTTCTTCTACACCGCCATCACGTTCAACCCGGACGAGGTCGCGGACAACATGAAGAAGTACGGCGGCTTCATCCCCGGCATCCGCGCCGGTCGCCCGACCGCTGAATTCCTCGACTATGTCATCACCCGGGTCACGACGGTCGGCGCGCTCTACCTCGCGCTCGTCTCACTGATCCCGACCTTCGTCTTCATCCTCATGGGTCTCGACAACGTCCCGTTCGGTGGGACGTCGATCATCATCATCGTCGGCGTCGGTCTCGACACCGTGAAGCAGGTCGACTCCCAGCTCCAGCAGCGTCACTATGAAGGGTTCCTCCGTTGAGCGCACGTCTCGTTCTCCTCGGCGCACCAGGTGCAGGCAAGGGCACCCAGGCCGCACGTCTCTCCGAGCGTCTCGGCGTCCCCGCGATCTCCACGGGCGACATCTTCCGGGCCAACATCAAGGGGGGCACGGAGCTCGGTCTGCTCGCGCAGTCGTACACGGCCAAGGGTGAACTTGTCCCGGACTCCGTGACGAACGACATGGTGCGTGCCCGCCTCGCCGAGTCCGACGCGGCCGACGGCTTCCTGCTCGACGGCTACCCGCGCAACGTCGCTCAGGTTGCTGAGCTTGACGTCATCCTTGGCGAGCTGGGTGTTGAGCTCGACGGTGCGGTGGAGCTCACCGCAGACCCCGAGGTCGTCGCTGTGCGTCTTCTCAAGCGCGCTGAGATCGAGGGTCGCGTCGACGACACCGAGGACGTCATCCGTCACCGTCTTGCGGTCTACGCAGAGCAGACGGCGCCCGTCTCTGGCGTGTACTCCGAGCGTGACGCGCTTGTCACGGTCGACGGGATCGGTGAGCTTGATGAGGTCACCGAGCGGCTCATCAGCGCGATCACCCCGCTCGTCGGCTGACGCTTTTCAGGAGAGTCGTTGTTCGGTATCGAGCGCGTCGAGGTCAAGACGCCTGACGAGATCCGCCTCATGCGTGGGGCGGGTCTTGTCGTTGCGCAGGCTCTCGACGCAGTCCGTGAGGCCGTGCGGCCCGGTGTGTCGACAGCCGAGATCGATGCCGTCGCAGCGTCGGTCATCGCCGGCGCGGGCGCACAGGCGTCGTTCCTCGGATATGAAGGTTTCCCCGCGAGCACGTGCGTGTCAGTCAACGACGAGGTGGTGCACGGGATCCCGGGCTCGCGGATTCTCGAGGATGGCGACATCGTCTCGGTTGACTGCGGTGCGATCCTCGCCGGATGGCATGGCGACGCCGCAGCGACCCTCATCGTCGGGGATGGCGATCCCGCAGACCACGCACTGAGCGAGACCGCCCATGACGCCATGTGGGCAGGCATAGCGGCGCTCTACGGTGCCAGCCGTATCGGCGAGGTGAGCGCTGCCGTGGATGACTCCGTCACCGCCGCGGGCGTACGCCACGGGGTGACGTACGGCATCGTGGAGGAGTACGTCGGACACGGCATCGGGACTGCGATGCACCAGGCACCCGACGTCCCGAACTTCCGCTCGCGCGATCGCGGGGCGCGGGTGCGACCCGGGCTGTGCGTCGCGATCGAGCCCATGATCTGCCGCGGGGAGCACCACACGCAGGTCTGCGAGGACGACTGGACCGTCGTGACAGATGACGGCAGCCGCGCCGCGCACTGGGAGCACACGGTTGCGGTGTGCGACGACGGGCTGTGGGTGCTCACTGCAGCCGACGGCGGCGCCGGACGGCTTGCTGCTGCGGGCGTACCGCTTGCCGGCATTGCACGGGACTAATGCGCACAGGGTCGTTTCACCTACGCCTTGTTCACAGGGCGCCCGTGCGAGGTGCGTTGTTGCTCCGGCGCATCTAATGTGACGTGGTGCCTAGGACTTCGTGCCTAGGCTCAGACGCAATGACATAGCGGCAATTCCTTCGGCCTAGGTGTCGACACTCAGGTCACGCAGGGATCGTCCGCCTATTGTTGGGCGCAGCCGCCCCGCCGGGGCGGTCATCATTTGTCACGTCTCGGGGGAGCGTGTTGTCATGACTATCGGAGTACCTGTGCGCGCGGATACCGCGCACCAACCTGCCGCGAGGAACAACTATCGCGGCCTTCCCAGGACTCAGACGTCCCGGGTCTCTCACACCAGGGCTCTCACCTCGTCAGGTGGGCCTGAACCCTTGACCATCGTGCGGGCCCCGCACGGGTTCGGAAAGTCGACCCTCGCCGCGCAATGGCTCCGCGCGTTGCAGGACGACGATCTCGACGTCGTCTGGCTCGGTGCCGATGTCGTACCGGGCCACGAGCCCGATCACACTGCGGCGTTCTGGGGTCACCTGGTCGACCGGCTCGGGGACGTGACTCCGGGCAGCGTCCCGCCGATCGGCCCCGCCGGTCCCGAGGACGCACTGCGCCTCCTGCTGAGCCGGGAGCGTGCTGTTGTCATCGTCGTGGACCGGCTCGAGCACATTCCCGGAACGGGGCACGCGCTCGAGAGCGCACTCCTCGACCTCGTCAAGGCGGCCGAGCAGCTTCACCTCATCGTGTGCGCCCGTGACGTCGGGCTGCTCGAGGTCGTGGGCGCAGCCACGGTCGACTCGCGCGTGCTGCGGCCCGCCGACCTCGCCCTCACGACCGAGGACGTGGCAGCGCTCGCCGCTCAGCAGGGCTTGTCGCTCAGCAGGGACGCCGCCGCCAAGCTCGTGGAGGACACGGGAGGCTGGCCGGCGCTCGTGCGCGTCGTCCTCGCGGGAACGGCAGTTGCCCAGCACGGGAGCGACGACGTGGTCGTCGACCTCGACGCTGGCCGCTGGTTTCTCCGCGCGGCGTGGGACGAGTTCGCGACACCGGGCCTCGCCGACTTCGTCCTCCACACCTCGTTGCTCGCCGAGTTCACGACGGAGCAGGCGGCAACGCTGTGCCCCGGCGTTGACGTCAAGGCGTGCGTCGCCGCTCTTCAGAGCGCGGGACTCATGCGCACGCGTGTCGACGGTGCAGTGGCCATGCACTCCCACCTCACGGCCGTGCGACGCGAATGCGTGCAGCGGCTGCGCGCTGAGCAGCCCGATCTGTTCGCCGACCTGTCCCGGACCGTCGCGCGCGAGCTGCTCGCGACCGGACGAGCCGGAGCGGCGGTCGTGCACCTTGTCCGTGCGCGGCTGTGGGACGAGCTGATCGAGAGCGTCGACGAGGGCTGGAGCGCCTTGGTTGGCTACGACGAGCACGAGCTGCTCGGACTTCTCGACCGACTTCCGGACGAGGTCGTGGCGCGCAGCGCCCGGCTCGTCGTCCTGCGCGACTATGTCGCGGGGCGCCACCCTGAGTCCGACGACGCCAGCGCCGCTCCTGCCGGGCGCGGAACCCTCGCGCCGCTTCTGCGTCGGGCATACGACCTCACGTCGGCGCCCGTCGGTCCCCGCGCGCAAGATCCGACGCTGCGTTATCGCGAGCTTGACCCCCAGGTACGACGCGACTTGGCGTCCGTCTTGTGTGAGTGGGCGACCGACCGGCTCGTCGCAGGAGACTCGACGGTCGCGCACGTGGCGTTCGGGGACGCGCACCTGCTTGCGAGCGATCTCGGCGCCGACGGGCTGCGCACCCGCGCTGTCGTCGGGGTGGCTCTCGTCGACGTGGTCCATGGTGAGATCACGTCGGCCGGTCGTCACCTCGCGTCGCTCGACGAGGCGTCCCAGGACGTCCTCGATGCTGAGCCCGCGCTTGCCGCGTTCGTCGCAGCGACCCGTGCCCTTGTGGCGATCGGGCGCCTCGACCCGCACGCACCCGAGGTCGACGAGTTCCTCGTCGCGGACGACGTCATCGACGAGGCACGTGGTCTCGTCTCGACGGTCCGGCTCATCACGTCGCTCGTGCGGGGGACCCGTGAGGTTCCTGCCGACGGGGACGAGGCCGCACCGACGCGCGTGGTCATGGGAGAGGCCGAGGACCTCGTGGGCAAGCTGGCGACTGCTGCTCGCGCCGACATCCTCATCGCCCAGGGGCGCATCTTCCAGGCGCGGTCACTTCTTGCCCGTGCGGGGGGTCCCGGGACGAGCTTCTTGCTCGCGCGTGCGCGCACCGCCTACCACGGCGGTGACTTCACGCGGGCGGTCTCGCTCGCCAAGCAAGGCCTGGCGGTTGTGCCGGCCGTTCCGCGCCTGCAGACGGGCATGCTCCTCGTGCTCGCCGCAGCGGAGGCCGCACGCGGTCACGAAGCAGAAGCGGCTCATGCGGTCCGCGACGCCCTCGCGGCCTGTGCCTCGTCGGGGCTCGTGCAGTACCTCGCCTACGTGCCTCGCGAGGTCCTGCGTGGACTCTCGGCGGACGTTCCCGGTCTGGCCGAGGCGCTCGACGACCTCGAGGCTCGGGGGGTGCCCGACCTGCTTCCCGCACCGCGCGTCGTCGCGGAGCTCTCTGAACGTGAGCGGGAGGTTCTTGAGGCGCTCTCGACGGCCGACTCGCTCGGTGCCGTCGCCCGGCGGCTCTACCTCACGACCAACACGGTCAAGACCCACCTGAGGTCGATCTATCGCAAGCTCGGAACTCATTCGTCCGCTGAGACGGTGCAGCGCGCGGTCGAGTGCGGGCTCATCGAGCCGCCACAGGGCTGAGGCCCGCCGCGGTCGGGGTCACGAGAACGTGAGGGTGGGGGCCGCGAGGCCCCCACCCTCACGTGTGATTGCGCCCACACGATGCGGGGTTTCTCATCCTTGCCTCATCGCGTAGGATGGTGCGTTGGCATGTGTCATGCATGCCGTCCATCCCTGGTACGGACCTCCCGGCGCATCGCTGTCGAGAGGGTCGTGCCCGGAGGCATCCGACCGGATGCCGGTCCGGATGGGGCGAACAACCAGGAGCAGCGGAGGATATGGCGAAGAAGGACGGCGTCATCGAGATCGAGGGCAGCGTAGTTGAAGCCCTGCCGAACGCGATGTTCCGCGTGGAGCTGGCCAACGGCCACAAGGTTCTCGCGCACATCTCGGGCAAGATGCGACAGCACTACATTCGAATCCTTCCGGAGGACCGTGTGGTGGTCGAGCTGAGCCCGTACGACCTGTCCCGCGGCCGGATCGTCTACCGCTACAAGTAACCCGTCCCCGAGACACTGCCGTCGGACCGACGTGCGCACCGCAAGATGCGTATGGACGGGCGAGGGCGGAGGAACCACGATGAAGGTCAAGCCCAGCGTCAAGAAGATCTGCGACAAGTGCAAGGTGATCCGTCGCCACGGCCGCGTGCAGGTCATCTGCGAGAACGTGCGGCACAAGCAGCGCCAGGGCTGATCCTCCGGATCAGCGCCAGCCTGCACGTGTAGGTACGAGCAGACCCGCCCCATGAAGGGGCATCAGCGCACCACCACCCGATGTCCACGGACAGAAGGAACCCTCGGCTCGGAGGCCGGGGCCCGCAGAAGGCGGGAAGGTGATGCGGCAGACCTCCGAACGCACTTCAGGAGCCAGAACACATGGCACGTCTTGTCGGCGTTGACCTCCCCCGCGAGAAGCGGGTCGAGATCGCGCTCACCTACATCTATGGCGTCGGTCGTACCCGCGCCAAGCAGGCTGTTGCCGCGACCGGCATCAGCTCCGAGGTCCGCGTCAAGGACCTCGCCGAGGCAGAGCTCGTTGCTCTGCGTGACTTCCTCGAGGGCAACTTCAAGCTCGAGGGTGACCTCCGTCGTGAGGTGGCTGCCGACATCCGCCGCAAGGTTGAGATCGGCTGCTACGAGGGCCTGCGTCACCGCCGTGGCCTTCCCGTGCGCGGTCAGCGCACGAAGACCAACGCGCGTACCCGCAAGGGCCCCAAGCGCACCGTGGCCGGCAAGAAGAAGGCCCGCTGACGCACTAGCAGCAGTCCACGTCGCGTCCCTCGGGTCGCTTCGTGGTTCGACGACCTCAACCAGGAGAGATTTAGGATATGCCTCCCAAGACTCGCGCCGCGTCTGCCGCGCGCAAGCCTCGTCGCAAGGACAAGAAGAACGTTGCAGTGGGCCAGGCCCACATCAAGTCGACGTTCAACAACACGATCGTCTCGATCACCGACCCGACGGGTGCCGTCATCTCGTGGGCGTCCTCGGGCCAGGTTGGCTTCAAGGGTTCCCGCAAGTCGACGCCCTTCGCAGCGCAGCTCGCCGCTGAGGCCGCCGCGCGTCGTGCTCAGGAGCACGGCATGAAGAAGGTCGACGTCTTCGTCAAGGGCCCCGGCTCGGGCCGTGAGACCGCGATCCGTTCGCTTCAGGCCGCTGGCCTCGAGGTGGGCTCGATCCAGGACGTCACGCCTCAGGCACACAACGGCTGCCGTCCTCCGAAGCGCCGCCGCGTCTGATCCGCGCAACGCACCGCCGGGCCGGTCGCTCGACCGGCCCGGCGGAGCAGCGCCGCACTACGGTGCGGCACACGACTTTCCATGTCGTTTGTCTCGCGGGTCCTCCCGTCAGGCAGCTCTTCATCTGTGAGACGTCATATGGCGGACGCTCACTGAAAGGACAGAACCAGTGCTGATCGCACAGCGCCCCACGCTGACCGAAGAGGTCATCTCGGAGAACCGCTCCCGCTTCTCCATCGAGCCGCTCGAGCCCGGCTTCGGCTACACGCTCGGCAACTCGCTGCGCCGTACGCTCCTGTCGTCGATCCCCGGCGCCTCCGTGACCTCCATCCGCATCGACGGTGTGCTCCACGAGTTCACGACCGTGCCGGGTGTCAAGGAGGACGTCACCGAGATCATCCTCAACATCAAGGGTCTGGTCGTCTCCTCGGAGAACGACGAGCCCGTCGTCATGTACCTGCGCAAGCAGGGTTCCGGTGCAGTGACCGCCGCGGACATCGTTCCGCCGGCGGGCGTCGAGGTGCACAACCCCGAGCTCCACATCGCGACCCTCAACGACAAGGGCAAGCTCGAGATCGAGCTGACCGTCGAGCGTGGCCGTGGCTACGTCTCGGCTGCGCAGAACAAGTCGTTCGACGCTGAGATCGGTCGGATCCCCATCGACTCGATCTACTCGCCCGTCCTCAAGGTGACCTACAAGGTCGAGGCGACCCGTGTCGAGCAGCGCACGGACTTCGACAAGCTCATCGTCGATGTCGAGTCGAAGCCCGCGATCTCCCCGCGCGACGCTCTTGCGTCCGCTGGTAAGACGCTGGTGGAGCTCTTCGGCCTCGCCCGTGAGCTCAACGTCGAGGCTGAGGGTATCGAGATCGGCCCGTCCCCGACGGACGCCGCGCTCGCCCAGGACCTGGCGCTGCCCATCGAGGAGCTGCAGCTCACGATCCGCTCGTACAACTGCCTCAAGCGCGAGGGAGTCCACACCGTGGGCGAGCTCGTGTCGCGCAGCGAAGCGGACCTCCTCGACATCCGCAACTTCGGCTCCAAGTCGATCACCGAGGTCAAGGAGAAGCTGGCCGGTCTCGGCCTTGCGCTCAAGGACTCGATCATCGACTTCGACCACACCGGCGTGTACGGCGACGGTGACGCGGGCGACTACGACTCCGCGCAGTACTGACGTGGTCCGCCCGGGGGCCGCACGGCCCCGAGGCGACCGAACCCATCTCTAGGAGCAACTTCAATGCCTACCCCCAGCAAGGGCGCACGGCTCGGTGGCAGCCCGGCGCACGAGCGTAAGATCCTCGCGAACCTTTCCTCGCAGCTCATCACGCACGGTCAGATCACGACGACCGAGTCGAAGGCTCGTCGTCTGCGTCCCGTCATCGAGCGTCTCATCACGTTCGCGAAGCGTGGCGACCTCGCCGCGCGTCGTCGTGTTCTTCGCACGCTGACGGACAAGACCGTCGTCCACCTCCTCTTCACCGAGGTCGCCCCGCAGATGGCGGAGCGTCAGGGTGGCTACACCCGCATCATCAAGGTTGCTCCCCGCAAGGGAGACAACGCGCCCATGGCCGTCATCGAGCTCGTCACCGAGCCCGTCTCGCCCAAGCAGGCCGTTGTCCGCGAGGCCACCAAGGCAGCCGCGAAGGCCGCCAAGGTCGTCACCCCGGCCTCCGCCAAGTCGGCGGACTCGCCTGAGTCCGCTGACTCGCCCGAGTCCGCCGAGTCGGCCGAGGAGACGAAGGCCTGAGCCTTCCTCCGCACGCTCGAGCCCGCGCACCTCACGGTGCGCGGGCTCGCGCGTTTTCCCGGCCACTGTGCGGCTAGCTCCGGTGGTCGCCCCATAGCGCCCAGGCCCGGACGCCGCCGACGAGCGCAGCGGAGTTCGGCACGACGACGACGTCGGACCCGAGCCGGGCGAGCACGGCCGGCGTGACGCGTCGCGCATTGCCCCCGCCCAGGTGGAGCCGGTCCCACCGGAAGACAGGCTCGAGGCCCTCGACAGCCCTGAGGACCCGGCGAGACCACAGCCCGTCACCGAGCCGTCGGCGCTCGGGTTCCCCGAGGTACTGGTCATATGTCGTGCCGCGCCGGACGGGAGCGTGGGAGAGCTCCAGGTGCGGGGCAAGGATCCCCCCGTCGAAATGCGCAGAGCCGAGGCCCGTCCCGAGCGTGAGCACGAGCTCGAGGCCCAGGCCGGCGATGACCCCCGCTCCGTGGAGCTCGGCATCGTTGACGACGAGAGTGGGCAGCCCCAGCGCGGTCTCGCACGCCGCCCTGAGGTCGTGTCCCTCCCACAGCTGCACGAGCGCCGGGTCGACGCGCGTACGAGGCCCCGCGACGGTGACGTAGTGCGGCGTCGCGATGACGGCACCGTGGCGGATCATGCCGGGGAGCCCGATGGTGAGCTGATCGGCGGGTGGAAGCGCGATCGCAATCTCCTGGACGCTACGCACGAGCGTCGCCGGCGGGAGGGGATAGGGCGTGGGGACACGGAGCGCGGGAGCCCGCAGCGTCCCGGCCTCATCGAGGACCGCGGCCTTGAGGCCACCGCCGCCGCAGTCCACCGCGAGAGTGAGGGGGCTCGGAGGGTGCTCCATCGGGCCAGGCTAGTACCACCGCGGCGCGGCCCGTGGCCCTGGTGCGAGATGATGGCAGCGTGATTCGCGTTCGACTCGACCTCGCCTACCGGGGGACCGACTTCGCAGGATGGGCTCGTCAACCCGCGCTACGCACGGTCCAGGGCGTCCTAGAAGAGGGCTTGCGACGCGTCCTGCGCGTCGATGACGTCCGGCTCACGGTCGCGGGACGCACCGACGCGGGCGTGCACGCCCGGGGACAGGTCGCCCACCTTGACCTCCCCCATGAGGTCTGGGACGTCCTGCCGGGGCGTTCGCAACGCACCCCGGGCGACTCCCTCGTCGCACGGCTCGGCGGAGTTCTCGACACCGACGTCGTCGTGCAGCGTGCGAGCCGTGCTCCAGCAGGGTTCGACGCGCGCTTCAGCGCGCTCCGCCGCCGCTACACCTACCGGGTGGCCGACGACCCCCGCCGTTTCGACCCGCTCGCACGCGATCACGTCCTCTGGAACCGCAAGCCGCTCGACGTCGATGCGATGAGCCGCGCAGCCGCGCCGCTCACGGGGCTGCGGGACTTCGCCTCGTACTGCAAGCCGCGACCGGGCGCGACGACGATCCGAGAGCTCCAGGAGCTCACGTGGCGACGCGAGACCGACGGCCCCGAGGCTGGGCTCGTCCTGGCGTCCGTGCAGGCGGACGCGTTCTGCCACAACATGGTGCGGGCACTCGTGGGTGCGTCGCTCGCCGTCGGGGAGGGCCGCAAGCCCGAGTCATGGCCGCTCGCGGTGCTCGAGGCGCGCACGCGCGTCGGAGGCCCCACGGTCGTGCCGCCCCACGGGCTCGTCCTCGAGGAGGTCGTCTACCCAGCCGACGCCGAGCTCGCGACGCGCGCCGAACAGATTCGTGCCCGACGCCTCGACGAAGAGGTCCTCGACGCCGCCGGAGGCGTCGTGCCAGATCGGGTCGACTGACCAGCGGCCCTACGCGCCCTCGTCGCGGCCCTCGAGATCCGCGTCGTCGTCGGCGTCCGCGACGGCCAGGCCTGCGTCACGCTCGTCCTTCGCCGCGAGCTCCTCGGGCGTGACGACGTGAACCGCCAGCTCTTCGGCTGACGGCGCACCGCCGTCCACCCCCGCGGACGTCGCATAGACGTCGTTCTCGCGCTCGGGCATGCCGCCGTCGTCGGAGACGAGGCGTCCGGCGAGGTCGACGTCCCGCGTGCCCTCACGCGAGTTCTCCGGAAGCTCCTCGGCGAGGCGACGCGCAAGCGGCTCCTCGTGGCTCGCCTCCCACGGCGTCGCGCCCCACCGGTCGGTCTGATCGGAGAACGGCGGGTCGTAACCGTCGTCGAGCACGTCGGCGCCAGAGCCGTCGCCGAGCAGCATGTCCTCGAGCGGGGTCTGGTCCGTCCCCTGCTCCGCGCCGTAGTCGGCGCTCGTCGAGTCGGTCATGGTGAGCTCCTTCGCTGACTTCCCACGGTGCCACGTCGTGCGTACCGCGTCGACCCCAGACGACCGTCGTCGCCGAGCGGTCCCGATCCTGGGAGGATGGCCCCATGGGTCATGTCGACATCTCAGGGGTCTCCTACACGCTCGCGGACGGTCGCTCGCTTCTCGACGACGTGTCGTTCCGCGTAGGGGACGGGGCCAAGGTCGCTCTCGTCGGACCCAACGGCGCAGGCAAGACGACGCTCCTGCGTCTCGTCACCGGTGAGCTCTCCCCGCAGTCGGGCAAGATCTCGCGCTCAGGCGGGCTCGGGGTCATGGACCAGATGATCGGTCGGGTCGACGACGCCCGCACCGTGCGCGACGTGCTCTCCGAGCTTGCGCACGACGCCGTCCGCGCCGCGTCGCGTGAGCTCGACGCGGCGGAGGCCGCGATGCTCGCCCGCGAGGACGAGCCGACACAGATGCGCTATGCCCAGGCGATCGCCGACTGGGCCGACGTCGGCGGGTACGAGGCGGAGGCCTCGTGGGACGACGTGACCGATGCGGTCCTCTCGATCCCGTTCGACCGCGCTCAGCATCGCGAGCTGCGCACTCTGTCGGGAGGGGAGCAGAAGCGTCTCGTCCTCACCGCGCTCCTGCGCGGGCCCGACGAGGTGCTCCTGCTCGACGAGCCCGACAACTACCTCGACGTACCGACGAAGCTCTGGCTCGAGGAACAGATTGCGGCCTCGCCCAAGACGATCCTCTTCGTCAGCCACGACCGCGAGCTGCTGGCGCGGACCGCCACTGCAGTCGCGACGATCGAGCAGACCTCGCTCGGCGGTGACGTGTGGCTCCACGGCGGTGGCTTCGACACCTACCTTGCGGCACGGGCGGACCGCACCGCGCGCCTCGAAGAGATGCGCCGCCGGTGGGACGAGGAGCACGCCAAGCTCAAGACCCTCGTGATGACCCTCAAGACGCGCTCGGCCTTCAACGACGGCCTCGCGAGCCGTTACCAGGCGGCGCAGACGCGGCTGCGCAAGTTCGAGGAGGCCGGACCGCCCCAGGTGGTGGCACGGGAGCAGGACGTGCGCGTGCGCCTCGTCGGAGGACGGACCGCCAAGCGTGCCGTCGTGTGCGAGAACCTCGAGCTCACCGGGCTCATGAACCCGTTCTCGACCGAGGTCTGGTACGGCGAGCGTGTCGCGGTGCTGGGCTCCAACGGCTCGGGCAAGTCTCACTTCATGCGGCTGCTAGCCGCGGGCGGCACGGAGCCCGGCCCCGACCAGGCGCCGGTCGAACCCGGTCGTGTCGCGACGGTTGCTCACACCGGCCGGGCCGTGCTCGGCTCGCGGGTGCGACCGGGCTGGTTCGCGCAGAACGACCCTCATCCCGAGCTCGTCGGCAGCTCGCTCCTCGACATCCTTCACCGCGGCCACGGGCATCGCTCGGGCATGGGGCGCGAGCAGGCGTCGAAGGCCCTCGATCGCTACGAGCTAGTCGAGCAGGCCGAGCAACGGTACGAGACGCTCTCGGGCGGGCAGCAGGCGCGCCTGCAGATCCTCCTGCTCGAACTCGGGGGTGCGACGCTGCTGCTGCTCGACGAGCCGACGGACAACCTCGACCTGCACTCGGCCGAGGCCCTCGAGCGTGGCCTCGCAGCGTTCGATGGAACAGTTCTGGCGGTCACTCACGATCGGTGGTTCGCCCGCGGGTTCGATCGGTTCCTCGTCTTCGGATCCGACGGCAATGTCGTGAGCACGGATGCACCCGTGTGGGACACGGGCCGCGTCGATCGGGTCCGGTAGCGCGGGCGTGGCGGGCCTAGGCTAAGACCGTGGCTACCTTTCGCACCGTTCTCTTCTACGCCTTCGCGCCCGTCGCCGACCCGGCGGCCGTGCGCCTGTGGCAGCGTGAGCTCGCTGGCCGCTGGAACCTCACCGGGCGCGTGATCGTCGCCCCCCACGGCATCAACGCCACCTTGGGCGGGCGCGTCGAGGACCTCAAGCAGTACGTCAAGGGAACGCGGCAGTACCCCGGCTTCGAGGGAATCGACGTCAAGTGGGCCGCGGGAACGGGCGAGGACTTTCCCCGGCTCTCCGTCAAGGTCCGGGCCGAGCTCGTCGCGTTCGGCGCGCCCGAGGCCGTGCGGCTCGGACCCGAGGGCATCGTCGGTGGTGGCACCCGCCTCGATGCCGATGGGCTCGACGCGCTCGTCGCCGAACGCGGTGAGGACGTCGTCATGCTCGACGGACGCAACGCGTACGAGGCGAGCATCGGGCGCTTCCGTGGCGCCTTCGTCCCCGACGTCGTCACGAGCCGTGACTTCGTCGGTGAGATCACCTCGGGCAGCTGGGACCACCTCAAGGATCGCCCCGTCGTCACCTACTGCACGGGCGGCGTCCGGTGTGAGGTGCTCTCGGTCATGCTCAAGGACCGCGGCTTCAGCGACGTCTATCAGATGGACGGCGGCGTCGTGCGCTACCTCGAGGCGCGGGGGAGCAAGGGGCTCTGGGACGGTTCGCTCTACGTCTTCGACGGCCGCGGGCACGTCGCGGCCGCCGGGGCGGAGCCGCTCGGCGAGTGCGAGCGCTGCGGCGGGCGGACCGCGCGGTTCGAGAACTGCGCCGACGCGGCCTGTCGGACGGAGCGGCTCGTGTGCGACCGATGCGCGCCGCTCTCGGCGACTGAGCGTTGTCATGTCTGCGTCGACGAGGGTCCCGAGCGGTGGCGATCGCGCGTGGCGCAGCCCGGTGCTCAACCCGTTGCCTGACCGGGCAGGGCCACGGGACCTGCGGGAATGCGCGGGTCCTGGGGTGCCTCGGGCACTGTGACGCACGTGGCTCTCGCGACACTTTGACCCGGCGCCCGCCCGACGGGTATCCTTGCAAGTCGTTGTGCTTCCAGCCGTGACCGGTGCCTCCCACTCGCCAGGTCGTGAGAGAAGCCTTCACCCGACCTCGCCGGTGCGTCCTGACGCGCCGGAGAAGACACACGCAACCGAAACGAAGGCTACGACCGTGCGTACGTACACCCCGAAGCCCGGCGACGTCCAGCGCGACTGGTACGTCATCGACGCGACAGACGTCGTCCTGGGCCGTCTCGCCAGCCAGGTGGCAACCTTGCTGCGTGGCAAGCACAAGCCCACCTTCGCCCCGCACGTGGACGGCGGCGACTTCGTCGTCATCGTCAACGCTGACAAGGTTGCCCTCACGGGCAACAAGCGGGAGCAGAAGCTGGCTTACCGCCACTCCGGCTATCCGGGTGGCCTCACGGCCACCCCTTACTCCGAGCTGCTCGCGAAGAACCCTGAGCGTGCTGTGGAGAAGGCCGTCCGCGGCATGCTCCCCAAGACGACGCTCGGTCGTCAGCAGCTGGGCAAGCTCAAGGTCTACGCGGGTGGCGAGCACCCGCACGCCGCGCAGCAGCCCAAGCAGTACGAGATCACCCAGGTCGCTCAGTAGGCTCCCGCCTGCTGAACAGACGCATCCAAGGACGCGAGGACACCTACAGTGGCCGACACCACCGTCGAGAACGACACCCTGGGCGACGACGTGCCCAGCAGCTACACCTCCGAGACCCCTGCTGCTCAGCAGGGCCGCGGTCAGAGCATCACTGCTCCGGCCCAGGCACTTGGCCGCCGCAAGGAGGCGATCGCCCGCGTGCGCATCGTCCCCGGCACCGGCCAGTGGAAGATCAACGGGCGCACCCTTGAGGACTACTTCCCCAACAAGGTGCACCAGCAGCTCGTGAACTCCCCGTTCGCGACTGTCGACGTCGAGGGTCGCTTTGACGTCATCGCCCGCATCTCGGGCGGCGGCACCTCGGGCCAGGCCGGCGCTCTGCGTCTCGGCATCGCCCGTGCGCTCAACGAGATCGACCGCGAGGCCAACCGCCCCGCGCTCAAGAAGGCGGGTCTGCTCACGCGTGACCCCCGTGCAGTCGAGCGCAAGAAGGCCGGTCTCAAGAAGGCCCGCAAGGCACCTCAGTACTCCAAGCGCTGAGTCAGCCCCGCGCTGCAACGTTCGAAGGGTCCGACGGTTCGCCGTCGGGCCCTTCGGCCGTTTCGCCGCGCGCTGCCGTCTCACCGTGCGCCGTCGAGCGAAGCCTGCCGCGGCTCACGCGCCGGAGAAGCAGTCGTGGGCGGTACGCTGAGCGACGACGCCAGGCCACGGCCGTGACGCGAGGAGCAGCACGACCGTGGCGCGCGGAGGGATACCGCGCACCGACCGGCGCCCAGCCCGAGCCCGGGAGACCGGGCATCAGCGATAGACGCGTGCCCGGACGAGGGCCGCGGGTGAAGGAGCGACCCATGGGTCGGTTGTTCGGCACCGATGGTGTGCGAGGACTCGCCAACAAGGACATCACGGCGGAGCTCGCGCTCGAGCTTGGCGCGGCCGCAGCACATGTGCTCGCGACCTCCGGAGGCTTCCGTGGTGCCCGCCCGCGCGCCGTCGTCGGCCGTGACCCGCGCGTGTCGGGGGAGTTCCTCTCGGCAGCGCTCTGCGCCGGGCTCGCCAGCGCGGGCGTCGACGTCGTCAACCTCGGCGTCTTGCCGACACCCGGCGTCGCGCACCTCACCGCGACCGCGAACGTCGACCTCGGCGTCGTCATCTCCGCTTCCCACAACGCGATGCCCGACAACGGCATCAAGTTCTTCGCCCGCGGCGGGCGCAAGCTCGCCGACGAGGTCGAGGACGCGATCGAGGCTCGCCTCCACGAAGAGTGGGAGCGCCCCACAGGAGCGGCGGTCGGCCACATCACGGCGGATCGCGGCACGGCGATCGAGTCCTACGTCGAGCACCTCATCGGAGCGATCGGAGCCGACGGTGACAACACCCCGCTCGAAGGCCTGCGCATCGCGATCGACTGCGCGAACGGAGCCGCGAGCGAGGTCGGGCCCGCCGCCCTGCGGGCGGCTGGCGCTGACGTCGTCGTCATCAATGCGAGCCCCGACGGACGCAACATCAACGAGATGTGCGGCTCCACGCACCCCGAGCAGCTCCAGGCCGCCGTCGTCGCCTCGGGCGCCGACTTCGGCGTCGCGTTCGACGGCGACGCGGACCGCTGCCTCGCGGTCGACCGTCACGGCAATCTCGTCGACGGCGACGCGATCATGGGCGTGCTCGCGATCGCGCTCAAGGACGAGGGGCGCCTCTCGGAGAACACGCTCGTCGTGACGATCATGAGCAACCTCGGTCTTCTTCTTGCCATGCGTGACGCGGGCATCGCCACCGTGCAGACAGGCGTGGGCGACCGCTACGTCCTCGAGGCCATGCGCGCCGGTGGGTTCTCGCTCGGCGGCGAGCAGTCGGGTCACATCATCCTGGCCGACCACGCCTCGACCGGCGACGGTGTCCTCACGGCGCTCACGCTCGCGCACCGCATCGTGACGACCGGCCGCTCGCTCGACGAGCTCGCGTCGGCGATCCCGCGCCTTCCGCAGGCGCTCGTCAACGTTCCCGGCGTCGACAAGGCTCGGGCCGCGACGGACGAAGGGCTGCTCTCGGCCGTCCAGGATGCAGAGAAGCTCCTCGGCGGCACGGGACGCGTCGTCCTGCGGTCGTCGGGGACCGAGGCTCTTGTGCGCGTCATGGTCGAGGCCGCGACCCAGCAGCAGGCCGACGGCGTCGCCGCACGCCTGGCCGACGTCGTGCGGGACCGGCTCTCGCTGTGACGGGCTTCGGTGGCCCGGTCGTTCCTCAGCTGCGCGATGCGGTGAGGGGACTGCTCGATGCGCACCCGGACGGCGTGCTGCCGATCGTTCAGGCGGGCCACCCAGTGTTGCGGACGGCGACGACCGCGTACACGGGGCAGCTCGGTGACGTGCTCGAGGACCTGCTCGACGCCATGGTGACGACGATGCGTGCGGCCCCGGGGGTCGGGCTCGCGGCGCCTCAGATCGGCGTCGGGCTCGCCCTTGCGGTTCTCGAGGACCCGGGCTTCCCCGACGGGCACGACGGGGCACGCGATGCGCGGGAGCGAGAGCCCCTGCCGTTGCGGGTCCTCGTCAACCCGTCGTACGAGCCGGTCGGCGACGAGCGCGTGACCTTCTACGAGGGCTGCCTGAGCGTCGACGGCTACCAGGCCACGGTGGCCCGTCACCGTTCCGTGCGGGTGCGCGGGAGCGATGCGTCCGCGGCGCCCGTGGACGAGATCGTCCGCGGGTGGTCGGCGCGCATCGTCCAGCACGAGACCGATCACCTCGGCGGGACCCTGTACATCGATCGGGCTGAGACGCGGTCGCTGTGCGCGACGGCGACGTACGCGGCGCTGTGGTCCGACGAAGCCGTGCCGGAGCGAGCGGCCCGGACGCTAGGCTTCCCGATCGAGGTTGCCGGGAGCGACCCGGGACGGACGTCGATCCACCCGTAGTCTGATGTGCCGCGTGAGCTCCGCGACCACGATGATGCGGACAGAGGGCTTCACACGTTCGCCACCCTCTGTCGCACCTGCCTCGCTAGCATGAGCGGTGAGCAGCCGCGCTCCTCACCGGACGACAGGACCACATGACCGAGCTCGTCACTCAGATCGCCGCCAACATTGAAGCGTGGATCCTCGCGCTCACAACGTCCTGGTGGGTCTTTGCAGCGCTCTTTGCGCTCTGCACGATCGACGGGTTCTTTCCTCCGGTCCCGAGCGAGTCGGTCGTCATTACCCTCGCTGTGACGGCCTGGACGACGGGCTTGCCGAACCTCTGGATCGTTCTCGTCGTCGCCATGGCGGGCGCGTGGTGCGGCGACCAGATCGCCTACCAGCTCGGCCGCGGGGTCGGCACGGAGCGCATGCCGTGGTTCCGGACCGAACGTGGCGGCACAGCCCTGGCGTGGGCCGAACGCGCCCTGCAACGCCGTGGCGCGTCGTTCATCCTGGGGGCGCGGTACGTTCCCATCGGTCGGGTCGCCGTCAACATGACCGCCGGAGTCCTCGGCTACCCCCGCAAGCGCTTCGTCGCCGTGACGACCATCGCCGCCGTCATGTGGGCGACGTACTCGGTCCTCATCGGACTGGCCGCAGCGACGTGGCTCGGCCACAACATGCTGCTCGCGATGGCAGTCGGCATCGTGCTCGGCGTCGTCACAGGTGTCGTGATCGACCGCGTCCTCACGTGGTGGACGGTGCGGCGCACCCCACGCGAGGCCCTCGTTCCTGACGACGTCGACGTCGACGCCACCGTCACAGCTTGCGAAGCCGCACCCGTTGGATCGAGTGGTTCGCACCCTTAGTAAGGACGAGCGTCGCGCGTGAGCGCGTCGGGAGGATGTTCTCCACGAGGTTCGGCTCGTTGATCGAGTCCCAGATCGACTCCGCCTTCGCGATCGCCTCGTGGTCGGTGAGCTCCGCGTAGCGCCTGAAGTACGACTCGGGCCTCGCGAACGCGGTCGCGCGCAGCGAGAGAAAGCGGTCGACGTACCACTGCTTGACGTCCGCGGTGCGACCGTCGACATAGATCGAGAAGTCGAAGAAGTCGCTCACGGCGAGGCTCGACGCGCTGCCGACCGCCGGACGGGCAGGTTGCAGGACGTTGAGACCCTCGACGATGAGGACGTCGGGGCGGCGCACGACGACGTGCTCGTCCGGAACGATGTCGTACGTGAGGTGAGAGTAGACGGGCGCGCGCACCTCGGAGTGGCCCGCCTTGACCTTGGTGAGGAAGCGCACGAGGGCGCGACGGTCGAACGACTCCGGAAAGCCCTTGCGCTCCATGAGGCCCCGGCGCTCGAGCTCGGCGTTCGGCAGCAGGAAGCCGTCGGTCGTGACGAGCTGCACACGCGGTGTCTCAGGCCACCGGGCAAGGAGGTGACGCAGCACGCGGGAGGTCGTCGACTTGCCGACCGCGACCGACCCGGCGACGCCGATGACGTAAGGCGTGAGGCGCGTGTCTTCGTGGAGGAACGTCGAGGTCGCCCCGTGCAGGCCGCGCGTCGCCGTCACGTAGAGGTTGAGCAGCCGCGAGAGGGGGTGGTAGATCGCCTCGACCTCGGGCAGCTCGATGGGGTCGCCCAGACCTCGTAGGCCGTCGAGGTCTGATGCAGTGAGGGGCAGCGGCGTCGATGCCGCGAGCCTGCTCCACGCGGTGCGGTCCATCTCCACGTACGGGGACTGGGGGACCGAAGGGGTCGAAGTCACGCTGTGATTGTCCACCTCACGTGGCCGGTGCGCGAAACGCGTGCGCGCAGCGCGCCCAAGGGCCGTAAGATTTGGTCCCATGTGTGGAATCGTCGGACACGTCTCGTCCCAGCAGCCCTCCGGACGCACCCTCGAGGTCCTTCTCGAGGGCCTCGGCCGCCTCGAGTACCGCGGGTACGACTCGGCGGGCGTGGCGCTTGCGACGCCGGGCGCCTCGAAGGTCGTCTCGGCTAAGCGAGCCGGAAAGCTCGCGAACCTGCGCGGTGCGCTCGAGGCACACCCTCTCCCGGACGCGACCGCCGGGATCGGCCACACGCGCTGGGCGACCCACGGTGCACCGACCGACGTCAACGCGCACCCGCACATCGCCGACGGTGGGCGCCTCGCGCTCATCCACAACGGCATCGTCGAGAACTACGTCGCGCTCAAGGACGAGCTCCTGGCCGATGGCGTCGAGTTCATGTCGGAGACCGACACCGAGGTCGCCGCGCACCTGCTCGCGCGCGAGTACGCCGCGACGAAGGACCTCACGAGCGCGCTGAGCGCCGTGGCGCGCCGCCTCAAGGGAACGTTCACGCTCCTCGCGGTCCACGCCGACCAGCCGGGCGTCGTCGTGGGCGCGCGCCACGACTCCCCGCTCGTCGTCGGCCTCGGCGACGGCGAGAACTTCCTCGGCTCGGACGTCGCAGCGTTCATCGCGTTCACGCGTGACGCCCTCGAGCTCGGTCAGGACCAGGTCGTGACGATCACGGCCGACTCCGCCTCCGTGACGGACTTCGACGGCAACCCCGTCGAGGCTCGTCGCTACACGGTCGACTGGGACGCGTCGGCCGCCGAGAAGGGCGGCTTCGACTCCTTCATGGACAAGGAGATCCACGACCAGCCCAAGGCTGTCGCGGACACGCTGCTGGGCCGGCTCGACGAGCGCGGCCGCCTCCAGCTCGACGACCTGCGGATCGACGAGGCGCTCCTGCGGTCGGTCGACAAGATCATCGTCATCGCGTGCGGCACCGCCGCCTACGCGGGGCACGTCGCCAAGTACGCGATCGAGCACTGGTGCCGGATCCCCGTCGAGGTCGAGCTCGCGCACGAGTTCCGCTACCGTGACCCGATCGTCAACCAGCGCACTCTCGTCGTCGCGATCTCGCAGTCGGGCGAGACGATGGACACGCTCATGGCCGTGCGTCACGCACGCGAGCAGGGCGCCAAGGTCATCGCGATCGTCAACACCCACGGTTCGACGATCCCGCGCGAGTCCGACGCCGTGCTCTACACGCACGCGGGCCCCGAGATCGCCGTCGCCTCGACGAAGGCCTTCCTCTCACAGATCACTGCGGCCTACGTGCTCGGGCTCTACCTCGCGCAGCTCCGAGGTAACAAGTTCCCCGACGAGATCCGCCAGACGCTGGCAGAGCTGCGCGAGATGCCGTCGAAGATCCAGACGATCCTCGACCGTGCGCAGAGCGTGCGCGACGTCGCCCGCTCGATGGCCGAGGAGAAGAGCGTGCTGTTCCTCGGCCGCCACGTCGGCTACCCCGTCGCGATGGAGGGCGCGCTCAAGCTCAAGGAGCTCGCCTACATCCACGCGGAAGGTTTCGCTGCGGGCGAGCTCAAGCACGGCCCGATCGCGCTCATCGACGAGGGCCAGCCCGTCATCGTCATCGTGCCCTCGCCCAAGGGCCGCGACTCGCTGCACTCGAAGGTCGTCTCCAACATCCAGGAGGTGCGTGCACGCGGTGCCCGCACGCTCGTCGTCGCGGAGGACGGTGACGAGGACGTCGTGCCCTTCGCCGACGAGATCTTCCGGATCCCCGCGTCGCCGACGCTCCTGTCACCCCTGCTGGCCGTCGTGCCGCTGCAGATCTTCGCGTGCGAGCTCGCGACGGCCAAGGGCCTCGACGTCGACCAGCCGCGCAACCTCGCCAAGTCCGTCACCGTCGAGTGACGCCGCGCTGACGCGGTCGGGCTGACCGCGCGCAGCAACGACGAAGGGCGCGACCCCGCTGGGGTCGCGCCCTTCGTCGTGGGAAGGGTCCGTGCTCAGCGCAGCGCGGGCAGGACCTGCTGCTCGAGGAGGTCGAGCGAGCGCGACTCGTAGGAGACGAGCGGAACGTAGAAGATCGCATATCCCATGCCGAGCGCACCCATCGCGGTGAGGTTCTCGACGACCTGCTCGGGCGTTCCGACCCCGGGCGTCCCGCGCAGGTTGGCGATCTCGGTGTCAGCAGCCTCAGCGGAGACCGTACGGCGCAGGTGCTCGGCGTAGCGAGCGATCGAGTCCTCGACCTCAGCCTCGCTCTCCCCGAGCACGACGTTGAAGTTCGCGGAGCGTGTGATCTCCGCGTAGTCACGGCCGATGTCGCGGCAGTGGCCCTCGAGGACCGAGCTCTTGCGTGCGAAGACTTCGGGATCGCCCGCGAAGTTCGTGTAGTCGGCGTAACGCGCCGCAGTTCGCAGCGTGCGCTTCTCGCCTCCGCCGGCGATCCACGTCGGCAGGCGTCCCGCGAGCGGCTGCGGATAGCACATGGCGCCGTCGACGGTGTAGTGCTCGCCCGAGAACGTCGCCGTGCCGGTCTCCCACATCTGCTTCATGATCTCGACGCCCTCGTCGAGCATCGTGAGCCGCTCACCCGCGCGCGGGAAACCGTAGCCGTATGCCCGCCACTCGTGCTCGTACCAGCCGGCACCGATACCCATGTCGACGCGGCCGCCGGAGACGACGTCGATCGTCGCCGCGACCTTCGCGAGGTACGCCGGGTTGCGGTAGCCCATGCACGTGCACATCTGACCGAGGCGCACCCGGGACGTCGACGCAGCGAAGGCCGCCATGAGCGACCACGCCTCGTGGGTCGCCTCGGCCACGGGCTCGGGCACCGTGTGCACGTGGTCATACACCCAGATCGAGGAGAAGAGGTCGCCCTCGTCCGCACGACGCGCGAGACCTGACATGACCGACCAATGGTCGGCGGGCGCGATTCCAGTGAGGTCCTGGCGCCAGCCCTGGGGGATGAAGAGTCCGAAGTCCATAGGGACACCGTAGTGGGGTGAGATCCGACGACCGACCGCGCGCGCCGTGCCGGAGTACGTGAGGATGGACGCATGATCGAGGCAGTGACGAGCGACCGGATCCGTGCGGCTGAGGAGCCGCTGCTCGCCTCTGGCGTGCCCCTCATGGAACGCGCGGCCCACCAGATCGCGGGCAGGGTCGTCGACGTCCTGCGGACGCGCACCGGTGCGGTCGCGGGGGGACGCGTCGTCGTGCTCGCGGGAGCGGGAAACAACGGCGGTGACGGCCTGCATGCTGCGGCGCGCCTTGCCGCACGCGGGGTGCGGGTCCTGGCGGTGCTGCTCGCAGAGCGCGCCCACGCGGGCGGGCTCGCGGCCGCCCGCGCGGCCGGGGTCGACGTCGTTGCCTGCCCCGGCAAGGACCGGCCCGCCGCAGCCCCCGACGTGCCACGGCTCGCGCAGGTCGGGGTCGCGCGCGAGTCGCTCGCCGCCGACGTCGTCATCGATGCGTTGTGCGGGATCGGTGCTCGTGGCGCACTGCGCGGCGCGGCCGCGCGCGTCGTGCGCGAGCTCAACCGGGCGCGAGCGGGCGCAGCCACGTACCCGTTCGTCGTCGCGGTCGACGTACCGAGCGGGATCGGCGTCGACGACGGGATCGTGCCCGGGCCCGTGCTCGCCGCGGACCTCGTGCTCGCGTGCGGCGGGCCCGTCGCGGGACTCCTCCTGCCGCCCGCCTCACGCCTCGCACCCGTCGTCGAGGTCCTCGACCTCGGTGTCGACATCCCCGAGCCTGGCGACCAGGTGGTGCGTCGCCTCGGCGACTCCGACGTCGCCGCACTGTGGCCGCTTCCCGGGGCAGCCGACGACAAGTACGCGCGCGGCGTCGTCGCGGTCGTGGCGGGCTCGCGCGCCTACCCGGGTGCAGGCGTCCTGTGCGCGGGCGCTGCCGTGGCCTCGGGAGCCGGCATGGTCCGCTACGTCGGGCCCCGCCGCGCCGAGGATCTCGTGCTCGCGGCCCACCCCGAGGTCGTCCCAGGCGACGGCCGCGCCCAGGCGTGGGTCGTCGGGCCAGGGCTCGAGCCTGAGGACGAGGACACCGAGCGGATCGTGCGCGCCGCGCTCGGCCGCGCCGGGGCGGGATCGGAGGGACACTTCGCGGCGACGGGCGTCTGGGGCTCAGGAGCAAGCAGTGCGGACGGCGGCGTCGTGCCCGTCGTCGTCGACGCGGGAGCGCTCGCGCTGCTGCCGACGCGCTGCGCGCCCTGGGTCGTCCTCACCCCGCACGCCGGTGAGCTCGCACGCCTGCTCACCTCGCGCGGGCGCAGCGTCTCGCGGTCCGCGGTCGAGGCCGCGCCGGCCGAGCACGCGGCGGAGGCTGCGCGCCTCACGGGCGCGACGGTCCTCCTCAAGGGCGCGACCACGGTCGTCGTCGGGCGTGGTGGGGTGCTCTCGCAGGCGGAGGCACCGCCGTGGCTCGCAACCGCGGGCGCGGGCGACGTCCTGGCCGGGCTCCTCGGGACGCTCCTCGCAGCGCGCGCGGCCGAGGCCGTGCGCGACCCCGGGCTCGTCGCGCGGCTCGCCGCGCTCGCGGCCCTCGTCCACGGACGGGCAGCGCACGACGCGAACCCGGGCGGGCCCGTGAGCGCGTCGTCCGTCATCGCCCAGCTGCCGCAGACTATCGCGAGACTCATCGCCATTCCCGCGTAGTGGGACAATGGTCAGGTGAACGAGTCCTGGTACCCCGCGCGGGCCCTCGTCGACCTTGAGGCCGTCCGGGGCAATGTCCGCGCGCTGCGCGACGCCGCACCCGGCGCGGCCGTCATGGCTGTCGTCAAGGCCGACGCCTACGGACACGGACTCGTGCCCGTGGCGCGCGCAGCACTCGCTGCCGGTGCGACGTGGCTCGGGGTCGCGCAGCCGGCCGAGGCCCTCGCGCTGCGCGCCGCGGGACTCACCGCGCGCACGCTCACCTGGCTCTACGCGCCCGGCGCACCGCTGGCGGACCTCGTCGCAGCCGACGTCGACGTCTCGGTGCACGCGCCGTGGGCAGTCGAGGAGGTAGGTGCTGCGGCCCGCGCCGCGGGCCGCACGGCCCGCGTCCACCTCAAGGTCGACACAGGCCTCGGACGGTCGGGCGTCCTGCCCGACCGCCTTCCCGAGGTCCTCGCGCGCCTCATGGCGCTGCAGTCCGACGGTCTCGTCACGCTCGTCGGGGTGTGGTCCCACCTCGCGTTCGCGGACGAGCCCGAGCACCCGACGGTGCTCGGCCAGGTCGACGTCTTCGACGGTGCGGTCGCTCTTGCCGAGCGCATGGGCGCGCATCTCGAGGTCCGTCACCTCGCCAACTCCGCGGCGACGCTCACGACGCCGCGCGCCCACTACGACCTCGTCCGGCCCGGCCTCGCCGTGTACGGCCTCACGCCTGTCCCGCAGCTCGGCGGGCCCGAGCGGTACGGCCTGCGGCCCGCGATGACGCTCGAAGCCAGCCTCGCGACCGTCAAGGATGTCCCCGCGGGCCAGGGAGTCTCGTACGGCCACGCCTTCCGGACTCCCCGCGCGACGGTGCTCGGCGACGTGCCCCTCGGCTACGGCGACGGCATACCGCGGCACGCCTCAGGAACGCAGGACGTCCCCGGCGCGCCGATCCTCGTCGGCACGGGACCCGGTGCGCGCACGCTCCACGTCACGGGCCGCGTCTGCATGGACCAGCTGATGATCGACCTTGGCCCCGGTGCGAACGAGAGAGCAGGGGAGACCGTCGTCCTCTTCGGTGACCCGGCCACCGGGGCTCCCTCGGCGCAGGACTGGGCCGAGGCCTGCGGGACCATCAGCTACGAGATCATCACCCGACTGGGCGCGCGCGTACCGCGCATCCACCGGCACGCCGAGGAGAACCCCACGTGAGCGTCACGAAGACGACCTTCGACCTGCCCGACGCCGCCGTGACGCGCGCGTGGGGAACCGCGCTCGCGGGCATCCTGCGCGCAGGGGACCTCGTCGTCCTCACGGGCGACCTGGGTGCGGGCAAGACGACCCTCACGCAGGGCATCGGTGCGGGTCTCGACGTGCGCGGCCAGGTGGCGTCGCCCACCTTTGTCATCGCGCGGGTGCATCCGCCGCTTCACGACGGCCCTGCCCTCGTGCACGTCGACGCCTACCGGCTGGGATCGCTCGACGACGTCGACGCGCTCGACCTCGACACGTCTCTCGAGGACTCGGTGACGATCGTCGAGTGGGGCGAGGGCCTCGTCGAAGCGCTCGCGGACGACCGCCTCGAGGTGACCCTCGCCCGGCCACGCGGCGATTTCAACCCCGACGTCGACGCCGCGGCCGGAGTCCGCCACGTGACCGTCCGCGCGTTCGGTGAGCGGTGGTCCGACGTCGTCGTCCCTCGTCCCCACGTAGGCTGAGGCTCATGCCCACGCAGTACGTCCTCAGCATCGACACGTCGGTCGCCGTCGCGGTCGCGCTCACGCGCGCCGACGGGAGCGTCGTGGCCGCACGCGCGTCCGCGGCCGCGCGGCTCCAGGCCGAGAGCCTCGCCCCGTTGCTCGCTGAGGTTCTCGCCGAGGCCGGCGTGGCTCCGCGTGAGATCGCCGAGGTCGTCGTCGGGACGGGTCCGGCACCGTTCACTGGGCTACGCGTCGGGCTCGTCTCTGCCCAGACCTTCGCGCTCGCGATCGGCGCCCCGGTCCGCGGTGTGTGCAGCCTCGACGCGGTCGCGCTCGAAGCGGCCAGCACCCGGGGCCTCGCCCCTGGAACGTCCGTCGTCGTCGTGACCGACGCGAAGCGTCGCGAGGTCTACTGGGCTCGCTACACGGTCGGCACCGACGCAGCGAGCCTCGTGCGCACGGCGGGCCCGGGTGTTGCGGCCCCCCTCGTGCTCGCCGAGGACGGCACGACGGCCGACGCCGTCATCGTCGGTCCAGGCGTCGCCCTCTACGGCGACGTGCTGAGCCGTGGCGCGCTCGCAGACCACGCCGACGCCGTCGTGCAGCCCGACCCGGCCGTCCTCGTCCAGCTGTCCGCCGCTGCCGGAGCCCGCGGCGAGGACCGCGACCCCGCGCCCCTCTACCTGCGTCGCCCCGACGCGCAGGTTCCCGCGGCCAGCAAGAGGGCGACCGGATGAGCGAGGGGACGACTCCCGAGGACCTCGAGATGACGATCGACCTCAGCGCGCAGCGCGAGGTCATCGAGGCGGCGTACGCGGAGCGCGAGGCCGCGGCCGCGCACGAGGCCGCAGCCGTCACGGTGCCCGTCGCGCCCACCGCCCCACGCGAGCATCCGCCGCTCGAGGCCGACAGCCCGATCGCAGGCGGCTATCACCTGCGGCCCCTCGCATGGGCGGACATCACCCGGGTCGCGGCCCTCGAGGTCGAGCTCTTCGGTCCGAGCGCGTGGACGATGGGCATGCTGACCGAGGAGCTCCGCGGGCGCGGACGGTGGTACATCGCAGCGCAGCCGGACGGCGAGGGCGTGCCCGCGCCGCTCGTCGGCTACGCGGGCCTGTGGTTCGACGGCGACAGCTGCCACCTCATGACGATCGGCATCGACCCGCGGGTCGCGGGACGCGGGCTCGGTGGCGCCATGCTCGACGCGCTCATCGAGCGCGCCCGCGAGATCGACGCGATCTCCCTCATCCTCGAGGTTGCGGTCGACAACGAGCGCGCGATCGCCATGTACGCGTCGCGCGGCTTCGAGACGATCGGCGTGCGCAAGCGGTACTACCAGCCCGAGGACGTCGACGCCTACACGATGCAGCTTCCGCTCCGCGACGGGGCGGCCGATCACTGACGGAGGTCCACATGTGCGTGCGTGAGGATGTTCTTGCGAGTCCGGCCATGGTGCGGGGGATGCTCGATGCCGAACGACCGGTCGTCCTCCTTGACGTCCGGTGGGCACTGGGCCGCAGCGACGGGCACGAGCGGTACGTCGCGGGCCACCTTCCCGGCGCCGTCTACGTGGACCTCGACACGGAGCTCGCCGCTGCGCCGTCGCCCGCTGCGGGACGCCATCCTCTTCCCGCGCTGAGCGATCTGGAGGCGTCCGCAAGGCGCTGGGGGATCTCGGACGACGTGAGCGTCGTCGTGTACGACGACGGGGGCGGCACGAGCGCCGCACGTGCGTGGTGGCTCCTGCGCTGGGCGGGGCTCGACGACGTGCGCATCCTCGACGGCGGCCTCGCGGCGTGGACGCGTGCGGGCGGCGAGGTGGAGTCGGGGGAGGTGCGGCCGACGCCGGGGAACGTCGTGCTGGAGGGCGGGCAGATGCCCGTGACCGACGCCGACGGCGCCGGTGCCCTCGCGGCCGAACCGGGTGCGGGGGTCGTGCTCGACGCGCGCGCGGGCGAGCGGTTCCGCGGCGAGGTCGAGCCGGTCGACCCACGTGCGGGCCACGTGCCTGGCGCGGTGAGTGCGCCGACGGCCGACAACCTCGATGCCGACGGGCGGTTCCTCGACGACGCGCGCCTGCGTGCGCGCTTCGAGACGCTCGGGGTCGACGTCGCCGCGTGGCAGCCGGGGGACCCTCGGCCCAACCTGCCGGTCGTCGTCTACTGCGGCTCGGGCGTGACCGCGGCGCACCAGATCGCGGCGCTTGCGAGCGTCGGCGTGGCTGTGACGCTGTATGCGGGCTCCTGGTCGCAGTGGTCGAACGACCCGAGCCGTGAGGTGGCGACCGGGGCCTGAGCCGCGGCACCGCGACCGCTCTGGGCTCGGGAGCAGACTGCTCGTACGAGCGTGGCGCCGCACCCCGGCGGGGGTGCAGCGCCACGCTCGTGCGGGTGCCGGCTCAGACGGTGCGGGAGACCTCAGCGGCGTCGAGGCGCGCGGCACGCGGGTACGTCGCACCCTCGACGGCGGGAGCCTGCCCGACGTTGATGATGAACAGCGCGCGCCAGCTCTCGTCCTCGAAGAGGTCGGCCTCGAGGCCGGTGGCGTCCTGGATGCCCATGGGGCCGACCTGGAGGCCGCTCGCACGCAGCGCGGTGATGAGGTAGCCCGCCTGGATCGAGGCGTTCATGCGCGCCATGCCCTCGCGGACCGTGGGCTGTCCGTCGAGTCCGGCGGCGATCGCAGCGGCGTGCGGGGCGAGGCGATCGAGGCGCTCGTGGAACGCGGTGTCCGCGGCAACGACGAGCGTCACCGGGGCGGCGAGGACGCCCTCGTGGTTGCCCTCACCGAGGTGGGTGATGAGACGGGCGCGGGCCTCGGGGCTGCGCACGACGAGGTAGCGCAAGGGCGAGGTGTTGAGTGCGGTCGGACCCCAGCGCATGAGGTCGTAGGCCGCAGCGATCTCCTCGTCGGAGACCTCGTCGGGGGAGAAGCGCTTGATCGTGCGAGCGTCGCGGAACAGGAGGTTCGCGGTCGCGTCGTCGATGGCCGCGGGTGAGTCGTCGAGCGTCATGGTCATACAACTCTCAACCACGCTCTCCGGGGGCATCTTCCCGCTCGCCAGCCGTTGTGAGGCAGGTCACCGGTCTGCGCGCCGTATTCTGGAGGACATGAGCGAACCCCTCGTCCTTGGTATTGAGACGTCGTGCGACGAGACGGGCGTCGCGCTCGTCCGGGGGCGCGAGCTCCTCGTCGACGCCGTCGCCTCCTCGATGGACGAGCACGCTCGCTTCGGCGGGATCATCCCGGAGATCGCCTCGCGCGCTCACCTCGAGGCCATGGTGCCGACGATCCGTCGGGCGCTCGAGCAGGCCGACGTCGACCTCTCCGAGGTCGACGCGGTCGCGGTCACCGCGGGGCCCGGGCTCCAGGGCCCCCTGACGATCGGTGCGTCCGCAGCGAAGGCGCTTTCCGTTGCGCTCGGCAAGCCGCTCTACGGCGTCAATCACGTCATCGGGCATGCCGCGGTCGACGAGCTTGTGCACGGAGCGTTCCCCGAGCGCGCCATGGCACTCGTCGTCTCGGGTGGGCACTCCTCGCTCCTGCTCGTCGACGACATCGCGACGTCCGTCACCGAGCTCGGCTCGACGCTCGACGACGCCGCGGGCGAAGCGTTCGACAAGGTGGGCCGTCTGCTCGGGCTGCCCTACCCGGGCGGTCCGCACATCGACCGGCTCGCACGCGAGGGCGACCCGACTGCGATCCGCTTCCCCCGCGCGCTCACCCTGCCCAAGGACCAGGCGGAGCACGCCTACGACTTCTCGTTCTCGGGGCTCAAGACGGCCGTCGCGCGATGGGTCGAGGCGCGCCGCGACGCGGGCGAGGAGATCCCGCTCAACGACGTCTCGGCGTCCTTTGCGGCCGCTGTCGCCGACGTCCTCACCGCGAAGACGATCCGGGCGTGTGAGCTCCACGGCGTCGACACGCTCGTCATCGGGGGCGGATTCTCCGCGAACTCCCAGCTGCGGGACATGGCGGCACTGCGGTGCGCGGAGGCCGGCATCACGTTGCGCATCCCGCCGATCCGCTACTGCACGGACAACGGGGCCATGATCGCTGCGCTCGGTTCGGCGCTCGTGCGCGCCGACGTGGCGCCGTCCTCGCTCGACATCCCCGTGGACTCGTCGATGGCGCTCACGGTCACGCACGTCTGAGACGTGCGGGCGGCCTTGAGCGGGCGGCCTACAGCGGGCGGCCTGCTCGGAGCTCGGCGACGAGGTTCTCGACGACCGGGCCGAGCTCGCCGCCGTTGCGGCGCGCGACCGCGCGCTGCCGTTGATACCCCGCGCCCTTGCGCAGGATCGTGCGCACCTCGTCGAGCTCGTCGAGGCAACCGAGCCGGGCCGCGGTCGGCTCGAGCTCGTGCAGGAGGCGCGCCACTGCGTCGCGCACCAGCTCTTCATCCCCCGACCGGTCGAGGATGAGGATCGCATCCATCCCGTAGCGGGCCGAGCGCCACTTGTTCTCCTGCACGAACCACGGCGGCAGCGTCGGGATCTCCCGGCCCTCGTCGAGGAGCGTCGAGAGATGCTCGACGAGGCAGTGCGTGAGTGCCGCGAGAGCGAGCACCTCGGTGATATTCGAGGAGCCGTCAGAGATCCGGGTCTCGAGGGTCCCGAAGCGCGGTGAGGGCCGCAGGTCCCACCGGATCTCGTCGACGTCGTCGATGACGCCCGTGCGGATCATGTCGTCGGCGTAGCCCTCGAGCTGCTCCCACGTCTCGAACTGGAACGGCAACCCTGCTGTGGGCAGCTGCTGGAACATGAGCGCGCGGTTGGACGCGTACCCCGTGTCCTTGCTGCCCCAGAACGGGCTCGACGCGCTCAGCGCTTGCAGGTGCCCGAAGTAGGGGAGCATGCCACGGGCGATGGGCAGCACCTTGGCGCGGTCCTCGATCCCGACGTGGACGTGGACGCCATAGATGAGCATCTGCCGACCCCACCACTGGGTGCGGTCGATGAGGGTCGCGTAACGCTCCTTGTCCGTGACCTTCTGCTGGGCCCAACGCGCGAACGGGTGGGTTCCCGCGCACATGAGCTCGACGCGCAGCGGGTCCGTGATCTCGCGGATCTCCGCGATCGCGCGCTCGAGGTCGTCGCCTGCGCCGCGCACGGTGCGGTTGATCCCAGAGACGACCTCGACCGTGTTGAGGAGCAGCTCCTGCCGGATGTGCGGGTGCTGGCCGCCGCCCGGGGGCTCGACCGCGTCGAGGACGGTCTGAGCGACCTGACGCAGGTCACCCGAGTCCTTGTCCACGAGGGCGAGCTCCCACTCGATCCCGACGGTCGACCGCTCGGACTGCGCGAAGGGCAGGTGCATGTCAGACCTCCGTGGCTGAGGATCCCGGCCCCATGAGGGGCTCGACGACGAGGATGGTCTGTGCGCCCGCGACGCGGGTGAGCACGATGTGCCCCTCGTGCGGGCCGTGGAGCGCGAGCTGCTTGCGCAGTGTCTCGGGGACGACGGCGGTGCCGCGCTTCTTGATCGTCAGGCGTCCGACCTCGCGCTCACGGAGGTAGGCCTTGAGTCGTTTGAGCGAGAACGGCATCGTGTCGAGCACGCGGTAGCCGGTCGCGAGGGTGGCGTCGCCTGCGGCGGCGGCGTCGGCCCAGCCCGGGGAGATCGTCTCGGTCGTGATGTAGGCGATCGTCGGGTCGAGGAGTCGTCCGCCGAGCTCGCGGGCGACGGTCGCGACGCGGCCGGCACGGACGGCGGCGCCGTCGGGCTCGAAGAGGTACGAGCCGACCGGCCCCACCTCGACGTCGTCGTCGGTGAGGACCGGGGGGAGCGCGCGTGCGCTCACGGACCCGTCGGCGCGCGTGCGCAGGACGAGGACGGAACGCCCCGGGCCCTCGGCGAGAGGGCCGAACCACAGGCCTGCCTCGAGGACGTGACCGTCGAGCGAGACCCACTGCGCCTCAGCGTCGCTCGGGAGGCCCGCGTGCGGGATCCCTGGACCCACCTTGATGCCGACCGCGGGCACGACGTCGCGCAGGGCCCACACCTCGTCGAGTGGCGGCGCATAAGCGCGCGGGTCGAAGACGCGCGTTCCGGTCCCTGTGCGACGCGCGGGGTCGGCGTAGATGCCGTCGATGCCCTCGGCTGCGAGCTCGATCTGGAGGCCGTCGCCCAGGCGAACCTCGGCCTCGGGGAAGTGGCGGAGGTTGACGGTTGCGAGGGCCGCGGTCTCTTCGTCGCGGTCGACCGCGAGGACGCGCAGGCCCGAGGCGGCGAAGGTCATCGAGTCCGCGCCGAGCCCGCACGTGAGGTCGGCAACCTTGGTCACGCCCGCGGTGAGGTACCGCTGGGCGTGCCGGGCCGCGACCGGGAGCCGGGTCGCCTGCTCGAGGCCGCCCGGGGTGAAGAGCATGCCGTCGGCGAACTCGCCGAACTTGTCGCGCGCCTTCGTGCGCAGCCGCGACTGGGTGAGGACGGCCGCGACGAGATCGGGGTCGGTCCCGTCGGCGCGCAGGCGCTCGGACAGGCGCATGGCCGTCGCTTCGTCGTACGGCGGGAGCGCGTTGAGCAGCGCCCACCCCTCGGGCTGGAGGAGCAGGGAGAGAGCGGCGCGGTCCATGTCCTCGATACTTCCATGGCGCTGGCCCGCGAGCGACGGCCGCTCGGTCGGGTCGTGCGTGTACGCCGACGGCGGACACGCACGAGCGCGCTAGCACTCGCCTTGACCGAGTGCTAACGCGGGCCTAGATTTGGTCTCGGAACATCTCCTCGTGAGATGGGACGAGGACTCCGTGCGACCCCCGCGACGGCGCTCGTGCAGTCATCGTCCGCCCCCATCTATCCGTAGCCACAACGTGAAGGGGAGGTCCGACGTGTCGGTCCCCATCAAGCCGCTCGAGGACAAGATCGTCATCAAGTCGATCGAGGCTGAGACGACCACCGCCTCCGGTCTGTTCATCCCGGACACCGCCAAGGAGAAGCCGCAGGAGGGCGAGGTCCTCGCTGTCGGCCCCGGCCGCGTCGACGACAAGGGCAACCGCATTCCGCTCGACGTCGCTGTCGGTGACAAGGTCATCTACTCCAAGTACGGCGGCACCGAGGTCAAGTACGCGGGCGAGGAGTACCTCGTGCTCTCCGTGCGCGACATCCTCGCCGTCGTCGCCGGCTGACCTCAGCCTCGCGATTCCCCAGCCCCGCCGCCCCTCTCGAGGGACGGCGGGGCTGCGTCGTTGACGGGGAGCGCGAACCGCCCGGGGGAGCGTGGGACGCTGCAGGTGTCGAGCGGTTCCGCCGGCGCGGGTAGCGATATCGTCCGTTCATGGCACCCACGACAGCGACACCACTGTCCGACATGTGGCCGGTCGCCGGTCTCCGAGCACGCGAGGGCAACCTCGAGCTCCGATTCATCGACGACGCGACGCTCGCCGAGCTCGCCGACCTCGTCGTCCGGGGCGTCCACGACCCCGGCTTCATGCCGTTCCTCGTGCCGTGGACGCAAGGAACCCCTGAGCAGGTGCGCCGCGGCTTCCTCGCCTACCACTGGGGAGCTCGAGCGAGCCTCTCGTCCGACCGGTGGAGCCTCGAGCTCGCGGTCGTCGTCGACGGACAGGTTGTGGGCATCCAGTCGCTCTTCGCGAAGGACTTTCCCGTCGTGCGCTCGGCAGAGACCGGATCGTGGCTCGGACGGGAGTTCCACGGGCAGGGGATCGGTACCCGGATGCGGCGCGTCGCCGTCGACCTGGCTGTCGTGGGTCTCGGCGCGGACGAGGTCGTCTCCGAGGCGTTCGTCGACAACCCGGGCTCATGCCGCGTGAGCGAGAAGGTCGGCTACGCCGACAACGGCCGACACCTCACGAGCCGCGGTGGCGAGCAGGTCGAGTCGCGCCGGTTCCGGCTGACGAGGGACGCGTGGCTCGCGGGCGCGCGGCCGGACGTCGAGTTCGTCGGGCTCGAGGGGGCGCGTCGTCAGCTGGGGCTCGACGCGAGGTGACCCGACCGCTGTGCTGAGGCGACGGGCTCATCGATTGTCGTGATGTCCCCTGAGGCCGCGCCGCCGCACGCCTCGATGCGACGAGCCCCGCAGCTCAGGAGGGCTGCGGGGCTCGTGACGGGTGTGTGGTCAGACGACCTTGGCGTGCTGCGGATCAGCGAGGATCGCGGTGCGGTCGTCCTCGGAGAGGCCACCCCAGACGCCGTACGGCTCACGGATGCGGAGCGCCTGCTCGCGGCACTGCTTGAGGACGGGGCACGAGTGGCAGATCGCCTTGGCTGCCTCAGCGCGGCGCCGACGAGCGCTGCCGCGCTCACCCTCGGGATGGAAGAAGAGAGTGTCGTCAGCGTCGCGGCACGAGCCCTGGTACTGCCACTCCCACAGGTCCATCACAGGCCCAGGAAGGCGTGAGATCTCAGTCATCGTGGTCTTCTCCTCGTGTGCAGGCCTTCGAGGTGGCCTGCGTCCCCTCCGCACGAGCGGCTATGAGTCCCCCTTGGGCTCCCCGTGCACTGGTTGAACGCTACAACTTGGTCAGAACTTGTTCAAGTCGCGACCGCTGCAACGCTTTGAGGCATCGGATGGGCGCCGAATCGCTCCAGGGGGGTCGTGGGTGGCGCGTTTTGGTGTGGTGTGCTCGAGTCGTGACCGCTCGGTGACCGTGTTCGGTTGGCGGCAGCGCGGCTGGCTGGGCAGAATCGAGCCATGCACAGTGAGCGCGAGGTTGCCGGCGAGACCCGAGGGGTCTCCGAGGCGCCCGTCGAACTGGCTGCGGTTCGTGCCGCGAACCCCGGGGTGGCTGTCGCGGTCGTCGCGAAGCGTCTGGGAGTCGCTCCTGCGACCCTGCGCACGTGGGACCGCCGGTACGGGCTCGGCCCCTCCGAACGCTCGGCCGGGGCGCACCGCCGCTACACCCGTGACGACGTCCTCCGTCTTCTCGTCATGCAGCGGCTCACGATCGAAGGTGTGGCACCGGCTGATGCCGCACGCGCCGCGCTCGAGGCGGACCTCGAGGTCGAGCGCGCCAACCGCGACAAGGCCGTGATCGAGCAAGAAGAAGCCCGCCGAAGAGCTTCCCACCGCGGCGCCACGAGCCAGCCAGCGCCGCGCGTGGTTCACTTCGCCCCCCGCGGCGAATCGCTTGCGGCCCACGCGGGCCCCTCGGACGTCGTTGAGGCGGCGCTCGCACTCGACGAGGATCGGATCTCGCAGATCCTCGCGATCAGTCCCTCGGGCGACATCCTCGCGTGGTGGACGAACCTCGTCGCCCCAGCGCTCACCAAGCTGTCCGAGCGCACTGTGCTCGCCAAGCCCGGCGAGTCCTTCCTCCCCGCGCTCGTCGCCGCAGGCCTCAGAGCGCTGCGCGACCGCCAGGTCGCCCACGAGCACGAGAACGGCACGCCCCACCCGAGCCAGATGCGCCGTATCGTCCTCGTCTTCACCCCGCCCGGTGAACAGCACTCGCTCGCTGCGCACACCCTCGCCTCCGCGCTCACCGCGCGTGGCGTCATGGCCCGCGTCGTCGTCGGTCGCACCGACCCCCGCCGTGTCCAGGAGATCGTCGCCATGGTGCGACCCGTCGCCGTCACGGTCATCGCGCTCTCGGCCTCGCCGGACCTCAGCCTCGTCGAGAGCCTCCACGCCAACGAGCCCGACCTGCCGATCTTCGTCGGCCTGGCCGACGACGCGACCGCGGCGAGCGTCCCGCTCGCGGCGAACGTCCAGCGCGCCCGCTCGTTCTCAGGTCTGTTCTACGAGGTTCAAGCGTTCGCCTCGCGCCTCTCCTGACACCGCCGAGCGGCTCGCTCAGGAGACGGACGTCACCGCGGCGCGTGACCAGTCCGACGTACGATGACCACGTGACCGAGCCTGCATACCTCGCCGACGTCCCCAACCCGTTCGCTTTCGAGGGCCTGACGTATGACGACGTCCTGCTCCTGCCGAACGAGACCGACGTCATCCCGTCCGAGGTCGACACGACCGCGCGCCTCACCCGCGAAATCACGATGCGCGTCCCGCTGCTCTCCGCAGCGATGGACACCGTGACCGAGGCTCGCATGGCGATCGCGATGGCGCGCCAGGGCGGCATCGGCATCGTCCACCGCAACCTGTCGATCGAGACGCAGGCTGGTCAGGTCGACCTCGTCAAGCGCTCCGAGTCCGGCATGATCACCGACCCCGTGACGGTCGGCCCCGACGCGACGCTCGCCGAGCTCGACGACCTGTGCGGCCGCTACCGCGTCTCGGGCCTGCCCGTCGTCGACGACGACCGTCGGCTCGTCGGAATCATCACGAACCGCGACCTGCGCTTCGTCAACCCGGCCGAGTTCCCGACCCGTCGCGTGGCCGAGGCCATGACGCCCATGCCGCTCATCACCGCGCCCGTCGGCATCTCGCGGGCTGAGGCCGCCGAGCTGCTCGGCCGCAACCGCATAGAGAAGCTGCCTCTCGTCGACTCCGATGGCCGCCTCAAGGGCCTCATCACCGTCAAGGACTTCGTCAAGACGGAGCAGTACCCGGCCGCCACGAAGGACGACGAGGGCCGCCTGCGCGTCGGTGCCGCGATCGGCTTCTTCGGCGACGCCTACGAGCGCGCAGGTGCGCTCACCGAAGCCGGCGTCGACGTCCTCGTGGCTGACACCGCCAACGGCCACGCCCGCCTCCTGCTCGACATGGTGCGCAAGCTGAAGGCTGACCCGTTCTTCGCGGGCGTGCAGATCATCGGCGGCAACGTCGCCACCCGCGCCGGAGCGCAGGCGCTCGTCGACGCGGGCATCGACGCCGTCAAGGTCGGCGTTGGCCCCGGCTCGATCTGCACGACGCGCGTCGTCGCAGGCGTCGGCGTCCCCCAGGTGACCGCGATCTACGAGGCGTCGCTCGCGTGCCGCCCCGCGGGCGTCCCCGTCATCGGTGACGGTGGCCTGCAGTACTCCGGTGACATCGCGAAGGCGCTCGTCGCCGGCGCTGACACCGTCATGCTCGGTTCCCTCCTCGCCGGGTGCGACGAGTCGCCCGGCGACCTCGTCTTCGTCAACGGCAAGCAGTTCAAGCTCTACCGGGGCATGGGCTCGATCGGCGCCATGGCGTCGCGCGGCAAGAAGGTGTCCTACTCCAAGGACCGCTACTTCCAGGCCGACGTCGCCTCCGACGACAAGATCGTCCCCGAGGGCATCGAGGGCCAGGTGCCCTACCGTGGCCCGCTCGGTGCCGTCGCCCACCAGCTCGTCGGCGGCCTGCACCAGTCGATGTTCTACGTCGGAGCTCACACGATTCCCCAGCTTCAGCAGCGTGGCCGCTTCGTGCGGATCACGGCGGCAGGGCTCAAGGAGTCGCACCCGCACGACATCCAGATGACGGTCGAGGCCCCGAACTACACCGGGCGCTGATGCGGGGCCCGCACCGGGGGCGCGCGTGAGCCGTCGCGGGAGGCGGCCTGCCCCGCTGCCCGTGCGGGACGGGCTCAACCCCACGCGTCTCTCGCTGCCCCCGGAGGGTGCGTGGGCGACGCTCGTCGACTACCTCGAGAGTCGCTTCCCACACGGCGCTGCGCGCGTGCGCGAGCAGGTCGGGAGCGGCGAGGTCGTCGACGAGCTCGGACGCCCGTACACGCTCGACTCGCCGTACCCGGCGGGTGGGCTCGCGTACCTCTACCGTGACGTCGCCCCCGAGAGCCGTGTCCCGTTCGAGATCGATGTCCTCCACCGCGACGAGAACCTCGTCGTCGTCGACAAGCCGCACTTCCTCGCCGTGACACCCCGGGGCGCATGGGTGACCGAGACCGTCCTCGTGCGACTGCGCCGCGAGCTCGGGCTGCCTGATCTGTCTCCGGCTCACCGCCTCGACCGGCCCACGGCCGGGGTCCTCGTCCTCACGATGCGGCCCGAGGTGCGCGGCGCGTACCAGGAGCTCTTCGCCAGGCGCACGGTGGCGAAGGTCTACGAGGCTGTCGTCACGCTGCCTGCGGGCCTCGAACTGCCGACGACGGTGCGCTCACGGATCGTCAAGCAGCACGGCGTCCACCAGGCCGCGAACGTGGCGGGCGACGTTAACGCGGTGACGCACGTGTCGCTGATGCGCCCCCTCGCGGGCGATCGCGCGCTCGTGCGGCTGCGGCCCGAGACGGGGCGGACCCACCAGCTCCGCATTCACCTCGCGGGGCTCGGCGCGCCGATCGTCGGCGACGACCTCTACCCGGCCGAGCGCGAGGTTGCGCCGGGCGACTACTCGAACCCGCTGCAGCTGCTCGCCCGGTCGATCTCGTTCGACGACCCGCTTACCGGGGTCCGACGCGAGTTCGTCTCACGTCGAACACTTGCCTCGGTCGAGGCCGCAGCCCCGGTCATGACCGGGACGGACCCGGACGCGTCCGATAGCGTCGATCCATGATGCGAAGCCCCCGTCCCTCGCCCGCCGAGTTCTGGGAGGAGCTCTACACCGAGGAGGGCCGACGGTGGTCGGGGCGCGTCAACGCGTCGACGGCAGACGTCGTGCGAGGGCTTGCGCCCGGCCGGTCCCTCGACCTGGGCTGCGGTGAAGGCGGCGACGTCGTCTGGTGCGCCCGCAACGGTTGGGAGGCGACAGGGGTCGACATCTCGCCGACCGCGATCGCGCGCGGCGAGGCGGCTGCGGCTGCTGACGGGCTCGGGGAGCGGACGCACTTCGTTGTGGCTGACCTCGCGACGTGGGCACCCGCGACGGCGTTTGACCTCGTGACGGCGAGCTTCTTCCAGTCGCCCGTCGAGCTCTCGCGCGGGGAGATCCTGCGGCGGGTCGCCGCCTCGATCGCTCCGGGCGGTCACCTCGTCGTCGTCTCGCACGCGGCCGCGCCGCCGTGGATGACCGCGAAGCACGAGGGCCATGGGACCTTCCCGACGCCCGAGTCTGAGGTGGCTGAGATCGCGCTCGACCCCGCGACCTGGACGGTCATCGTTGCCGAGGTGCGGCGGCGCGCGGCCGTCGGGCCTGATGGGGCCGAGGCGGAGCTTGACGACTCGGTCGTCGTTCTGCGGCGCGGCTGACGAGCGCACGCCGGCGTCCCAGCGAGGGTCATGGTCATGACTCTCGCGGGGTGACCGCGGCGGGTCTATCGCGCGCGGAACGGCCCGTTGACGAACACTGCCCGGGTGAAACGTTCGCCGATGAGCCGGTGGGACTCGGCGTCGGGGTGGAGGTTGTCGCGCAGCGGGTGCGCGTCTTCGTCGGCAGCTCCATACAGGGTGAGGCCGTCGAGGAGGAAGAGGTGAGGGTCGTCGGCTGCGCGCTCAGCGACGATGCGCTCGAGCTCGGTGCGCAGCGACGCCAGCGTGATCTTGCCGGCGCGCACCTCGTCGGGGTTGCCCGTTGCACGGAACGCGAGGCGCCCTTCGGCGAGCGCCTCGGGGTCGAAGGCGCCGGGCCCGGGCGTCTCTTCGTGGATGCGGCAGTGCAGGGGCGTGATGATGAGCAGCGGGGTCGCCCGGTGCCCGTCGCGGACGGTGTCGAGGAACCCGTGGATCCCGGCCCGGAACGCACGCAGGCGCATGAGGTCGGCGTTGACGAGGTTGATGCCGAGCGCGACCGAGAGGAGGTCGGCAGGGGTGTCACGCATGAGCCGGGCCATGAACGGATCGAGGAGCGCGCTTCCGCCGAACCCGAGGTTGCGCAGCTCGACGCCGCCCGAGCGTGCGGCGATTGCGGTCCACGTGCCCGTCGGGTGCGCTGCGTTGGACCCCTGGCTGATCGAGCTGCCGTGGTGGACCCAGCGGCGGCCCGTGGGTGCGGTGGGGGTGACGGCTGCGTTGGCCCGCACCTCGACGATGTCGAGGGTCTCGTTGTGGGGGAGCCAGATCTCGATGTCCTTGGCGTGCGAGGCCAGTCCCGTGAACGTCTCGACGAGGTCCTCACCGGGGATGAGCGTGGGCGCGCCCGTCGCCATGTCGAGCTCGGTCGTCGTGCCGCCGCTCGTCCGGCGGTGCGCGACGACCTCTCCGTCGACGACGAGGTCGATTCCGCCGTCGGGCCGCGTGGGAGCGCCCGCGTACGTGACGCGGGTGCGGTGCGCCGTGAGCGTCACCTCGGTGGCCGCGGTGCGCAGGGCGATGCGGACGCCTGCGCCCTGCGACTCGACCATGGAGAGCTGTGGGTCGGCAGCCTGAGCGAGGGCCCACGCGGGCAGGCGGTGCGGTGCGACCCCGCGCGGTGTTGGCTCGAGGCGCTCGGCGCCGCGGACATAGTCAAGCGTGAGGGGGACGGTGTGGTGCATTGTCGGAGGCTCCGATCGCGGGAAGGAGGGCGGGGCGGCAGGGCGGGCGCTGCGGTAGGAGACGAACGCCGTTCAGCGCTCGTCAACCAACCATTCGAGGCCCGCGCCGGGGCCGTCGAGGCTCTTGGAGACGCGCCAGGCGTTGAAGCTCGCGGCCCACTCCCGGTGAGCCTCGGCTTGGAAGCCGTGCAGGTCGCGCAGGTCCATCTGGGCGAGCGCCGGGTAGCGCTCGATCATCGCTGCGAGGACGTCGAGGGTCGCGATGACGTCGACGTCGGCGGTGTGGAGATCGACTGCCTCGTCGACCCCGTAGATGCCGCACAGGTCGACGAGCTTGCGCTTTCCCTTGCGCCAGCGGTCGACCTTGCGGTCGATGACGAGCGGGTCGATGACGCCGATGACGGGCCCGCCGAGGCGATCAGCGAGGGTCGGCAGGCCGTGACGGACCAGCTCGGCCTCGAGGATCGAGACGTCGAACGTCGCGTTGAACGCGACGAGCGGGACGCCCGCACTCATGTCAGCGGCGATCCGCGCCGCGATCTCGTCGAGCGCGACCCAGGGCGAGACGCCGTGCAGGCGCGCGTGCTCGGTCGTGATGCCGTGGATCGCTGACGCGGCCTCGGGGATCGGGATGCCGGGGTCGATGAGCCAGGTGTCGACGGTCGTGCCGCGGAGCGGGTCCCGGCGCACGAGCGCTGCGGTGACGATGCGGTCGGACGAGGTGCTCACGCCCGTCGTCTCGGTGTCGAAGCCCAGGAGCGGGCCCGAGGCCCACGTGTGGGAGAAGAGGTCGGGTGCTGCGTCGTGTCTGGTGTGCGTCATGGTCGCCCGTTCGTCGTCGGTTCGTTGGTGCGGTGCTCGCTCCCAGAACCATGGTCCCAGCAGCCTCGGACATTCGGGTGGAGGGACGTGGGCGCGCTCCCCGGGGGCACCCGGTGGGGCGTGAGGCGACCTCCCGTGCCCCGAAGTTCCCGGAGCGTAAAGAATCGCAGATCTTTAGCTCGAAGAAGGGCTGTGGAGGGGCGGTCAGACAGAAGAACGTTGATTCAGACGGCACGAGGCCGTTCCGTATCAAGGAGGAACCCGTGAGCACGACCACCCTCACCCCCCAGAGCCCCGCATCACACGGCGCGGGCGAGAAGATCGTCGCGACCGCCCGCGTTCTTCCAGGCGACCAGACGCAGACCGCCGCCGAGCTCTCCCACGACTGGGCGACGAACCCCCGCTGGGCCGGCATCCGCCGCGACTACACGGCTGAGGACGTCATCGCCCTGCGCGGCTCCGTCCGCGAGGATGCGACGCTCGCCCGACGCGGCGCCGAGCGGCTGTGGGACCTGCTCCACACCGAAGAATGGGTCCCCGCGCTCGGAGCGCTCACCGGCAACCAGGCCGTCCAGCAGGTTCGTGCGGGCCTCAAGGCGATCTACCTCTCGGGATGGCAGGTCGCGGCCGACGCCAACCTTTCCGGCCAGACGTACCCCGACCAGTCGCTCTACCCCGCCAACTCCGTGCCCGCTGTCGTGCGCCGCATCAACAACGCCCTCCTGCGCGCCGACCAGATCGAGACGGCCGAGCACGGGCAGCCCGCGCGCGAGTGGCTCGCGCCGATCGTCGCCGACGCGGAGGCAGGCTTCGGAGGCCCGCTCAATGCGTACGAGCTCATGCACCAGATGATCAGCGCGGGCGCGGCCGGCGTGCACTGGGAGGACCAGCTCGCGTCCGAGAAGAAGTGCGGACACCTCGGAGGCAAGGTCCTCGTCCCCACGCAGCAGCACGTGCGCACGCTCTCCTCAGCACGACTCGCTGCCGACGTCGCCGGGACGTCCTCGCTCATCGTCGCTCGGACCGACGCGCTCGCGGCCGACCTCATCACGAGCGACATCGACCCGCGTGACGAGTCCTTCCTCACGGGCGAACGCTCGTCGGAGGGCTTCTACCGGACGCGCGCCGGCCTCGACGCAGTCATCAGCCGCGGGCTCGCGTACGCGCCCTACGCCGACCTCGTCTGGGTCGAGACCGGCGAGCCTGACCTCGGCCTCGCACGAGAGTTCGCCGAGGCGCTCCACGCCGAGCACCCCGGCAAGATGCTCGCCTACAACTGCTCGCCGTCGTTCAACTGGAAGAAGCACCTCGACGACGCGACGATCGCCCGCTTCCAGCGCGAGCTTGCGAGCTACGGCTACGTCTTCCAGTTCATCACCCTCGCGGGCTTCCATGCCCTCAACCACTCGATGTTCGAGCTCGCGCGCGGCTACCGCGAACGCGGCATGAGCGCGTATGTCGAGCTCCAGGAGGCCGAGTTCGCGTCCGAGGCCGACGGCTACACCGCGACCCGTCACCAGCGAGAGGTCGGAACCGGCTACTTCGACCGTGTCGCAGGAGTGCTCAACCCCGACAGCGCAACCCTCGCCCTCGCCGGGTCGACGGAGTCCGAGCAGTTCTGAGCCACTCACCCACCCCCGACGCGGGCCGCGCGCCCGCGTCGGTGTTCCCCAAGGAGCTTCCGATGACCCTCACGACCGACCCCACGACCGACCCCGGCCCGACGTCCTCGACGCCGCCCACGCTCCGCCCGACGCATGACGCGGGGGAGCGCGGAGCTGACATCCTCACCCCCGACGCGCTCGGCTTCGTCGCCGAGCTTCACGACCGCTTCGCCGCACGACGCCACGACCTCCTCGTCCAGCGTCAACGCGCGCGACAGATGATCGAGGACGGGATCGACCCCGACTTCCTGCCCGAGACTGCGCACGTTCGTCGTGACCGCTCGTGGCGCGTCGCAGGCCCTGGCCCGGGCCTCGAGCGCAGGCACGTCGAGATCACGGGTCCGACGGACCCCAAGATGGCGATCAACGCCTTGAGCTCGGGCGCCGACGTCTGGCTCGCCGACCATGAGGACGCGCTGAGCCCGACGTGGGCGAACATCGTCGGCGGGCAGATCTCGCTCCACGACGCGATCCGCGGCACGCTCGCGTACACGTCTCGCGAGGGCAAGGACTACCGTCTCCCGTCGAGCACGTTGTCGGACCTGCCGACGATCGTCTTCAGGCCGCGTGGCTGGCACCTCACGGAGAAGCACCTGCGCTTCGGCGATCGGGCCGGGACCGAGACGCCCGCGTCGGCGTCGCTCGTCGACGCCGGGCTCTACCTCTTCCACAACGCGACGGAGCTCGTTGCCCGAGGACGCGGCCCGTACCTCTACCTGCCCAAGCTCGAGGGACGGCGCGAGGCGCGGCTGTGGGACGAGGTGTTCTCGTTCGCCGAGGAGCGTCTCGACCTGCCGCACGGGACGATCCGCGCGACCGTCCTCATCGAGACGCTTCCCGCGGCGTTCGAGATGGACGAGATCCTCTATGAGCTGCGCGACCACTGCGCGGGGCTCAACGCCGGCCGCTGGGACTACCTGTTCTCGATGATCAAGAACTTCCGGCGTCGCGGCTCATTCTTCGTCCTCCCTGACCGTGGCTCGGTGACGATGACGGTCCCGTTCATGCGTGCCTACACCGAGCTGCTCGTCGCGACGTGCCACCAGCGAGGGGCGCAGGCGATCGGCGGAATGAGCGCGTTCATCCCTGACCGTCGTCGTCCTGAGATCACGGAGCGTGCCGAGAAGCAGGTCCGGGCCGACAAGCGCCGTGAGGCGACCGATGGGTTTGACGGGACGTGGGTCGCGCACCCCGACCTCATCCCGTTCGCGCGCGAAGAGTTCGAGGACGTGCTCGAGGGCCGTGATGACCAGCGGGACAGGCTGCGCGCGGACGTCCACGTGACGGCGCGCGACCTGCTCGATGTCTCCTCGGCGTCCGCGGGCGCGGGGGTCTCGGCGGAGGGACTGCGCACGAACATCTCCGTCGGTGTCCGGTACATCGATTCGTGGCTGCGCGGGACGGGTGCCGCCGCGATCGACCACCTCATGGAGGACGCGGCGACCGCCGAGATCTCGCGCTCGCAGGTGTGGCAGTGGATTCACAACGGCACGCGTACGCAGGGTGGGGCGCTCATCACCGTTGAACGCGTCGAGTCGCTCCTCGCCCAGATCGTCGACGACCTCCCGCGGACGCCGGGCGACAGGATCGACGAGGCGGCCCAGATCTTCCGGGACGTGGCGTGCGGGGACGACTTCCCGACGTTCCTCACGATCGGAGCGTATGCACGGCTCGACTGAGCCGAGGGTGTGCGACGGGGCTCGTGGCTGCGGCCGCGGGCCCCCTCGCGCGGTCGAGACGTCGACGTCGGTCGGCGCGGGCAACGACGTCGTCGACGCGAGGACCGCGAGCGCGATGAGGGCCCGCGTCCGGGACGAGCGTCACGGGTCCCTGCGCGTGCGCACGGTATCCTGGGACGCGTGAGCAACGAGATCGAGATCGGCCGTGGCAAGCGCGGACGCCGCGCATACTCCTTCGACGACATCGCCATCGTGCCCTCGCGGCGCACGCGCGACCCGAAGGATGTCTCTGTCAGCTGGCAGATCGATGCCTTCCACTTCGAGACGCCTATCATCGCCGCGCCGATGGACTCGGTCATGAGCCCCGCGACGGCCATCGCGCTCGGCAAGCTGGGCGGCCTCGGTGTCCTCGACCTCGAGGGTCTGTGGACCCGGTACGAGGACCCGCAGCCGCTCCTCGACGAGATTGCCTCGCTCGATGAGGTGCGCGCGACGGCCCGCATGCAAGAGATCTACGCCGAGCCCATCAAGGGCGAGCTCATCAAGGCGCGTCTCAAAGAGATCCGCGACGCAGGCGTCGTCGTCGCTGGTGCCCTCACGCCGCAGCGGACGCAGGAGTTCTCCGCGGACGTCATCGCGGCGGGCGTCGACATCTTTGTCATCCGTGGCACGACGGTCTCGGCCGAGCACGTCTCGGGCAACGCCGAGCCGCTCAACCTCAAGCGCTTCATCTACGAGCTCGACGTCCCCGTCATCGTCGGCGGGGCCGCGACCTACCAGGCCGCGCTCCACCTCATGCGCACGGGCGCGGCGGGCGTGCTCGTCGGCTTCGGTGGCGGAGCCGCGCACACGACGCGCACGACCCTCGGCATCCATGCCCCGATGGCCTCGGCCGTCGCCGACGTCGCAGCCGCGCGCCGCGACTACCTCGACGAGTCGGGCGGCCGCTATGTCCACGTCATCGCCGACGGCGGCATCGGCCGCTCGGGCGACCTCGTCAAGGCCGTCGCGTGCGGTGCTGACGCGGTGATGGTGGGTGCGGCGCTCGCCCGTGCGACCGACGCTCCGGGCCAGGGCTACCACTGGGGTCCGGAGGCGCACCACATGCAGCTGCCGCGCGGCCTGCGCGTCGAGGTGGGCCAGGCCGGCACGTTCGAGGAGATTCTCTTCGGCCCGTCCGACCGTGCCGACGGGACGCGTAACCTCGTGGGCGCGCTGCGTCGTTCGATGGCGACGACCGGGTACTCGGACCTCAAGGAGCTTCAGCGCGTCGAGGTCGTCATCTCGCCCTACCAGCCGCACTGACGTCTTTGCACGTCCACCGCAGCCCGTCGACGCGTCTCGCGTCGGCGGGCTGCGGTGTTCCCGGGTTCGCGGAGAGGTGAAACCCGGCTGGGTGTCAGTGGTACGGCGTAGGTTCGACCCATGAGCAACGAGCCCCACGCGACCGCCGACGACGCCGGACGCGAGAAGAACGTGCCCGTGACCACCCACGGCGCCGCCGTTCCCGCGATGACGGGGCCTCTTGACCCTGAGGACGTGGGGTCGACGTACCTCCTCGAGCCCGACGACCTCTCGCACCTGGTGCGGCAGCTTGTCGTGTCGCCAGGTGCGGCCTGCCGGCGTGTGCGCTCGCCTCAGACGGGTGCGCCGCTGGCCTCGATCCCCGTCTCGACAGCCGACGACGTCGTGCGCGCAGTCACTGAGGCCCGTTCGGCGCAGCGCGCGTGGGCCCGGCGCACGGTCGCGGACCGGGCGCAGATCCTGCTCGCACTCGGTGACATCGTGCTCGCCGAGCAGTCCGACGTTCTCGATCTCATCCAGCTGGAGAACGGCAAGTCGCGTGCGAGCGCCTTCGAAGAGGTCGCCGACGTTGCGCAGGTGACCCGCCACTACGGTGTTCGCGGGCCGTCCTACCTGCGGCCGCGTCGCGTACCCGGAATGCTGCCCGTGCTCACGCAGGCACGCGTCCACCGGCGCCCCGTTGGAGTTGTGGGAGTCGTCGCGCCGTGGAACTACCCGCTCACACTCGCGCTCTCGGACGCTCTGCCAGCGCTGCTCGCGGGCAACACCGTCGTCCTCAAGCCCGACCCCCAGACGACGCTCACGGCCCTGTGGGCTGCCGAGGCGCTGCTGCGGGCCGGGCTGCCGCGCGGCGTCCTTCGCGTCGTCTCGGGCGGTGGGGACGTGGGCGCTGCGCTTGTCGACGCGGTCGACCACGTCGTCTTCACGGGCTCAACCGCGACCGGGCGCACGGTGGCCGCGCAGGCCGCGGGCCGCCTCATCGGCGCGACGCTTGAGCTGGGCGGCAAGAACCCGCTCTATGTCGCCGCTGACGCTGACATCGAGGCTGCCGCACTGGGCGCTGTGCGCGCGAGCTTTGGCAACACGGGTCAGCTGTGCATGTCGATCGAGCGGATCTACGTCCATGCGGATGTGGCCGAGAAGTTCACTGCGGCGTTCGTCGCTCACGTCCGCGCGCTGCGCGTCGGCCCGGGTCTCGACTACACGCGTGACATCGGCTCCCTCACCACCGAGGCTCAGCTGGAGCGCGTCACCCGGCACGTTGACGACGCGCTGGCGCGCGGCGCGCGTGCCCTCGTCGGGGGCGTGCATCGCACTGACCTCGGCCCGCTCTTTCACGAGCCGACCGTCCTCACCGACGTCCCCGACGACGCCCTGTGCGCGCGTGAGGAGACGTTCGGGCCGCTCGTCACGGTGCGCGTCGTTCACGACGACGACGAGGCTGTGCGCCTCATGAACGACACTGAGTACGGGCTCAACGCGAGTATCTGGACGCGCGACACTCGCCGAGGTCGGGACCTCGCATCACGGGTCGAGGCTGGTTCTGTCGGTATCAACGACGGCTACGCGTCCGCGTGGGGGTCCGTCGCTGCGCCCATGGGGGGCTTCAAGCAGTCGGGCCTCGGCCGCCGCCACGGCCGCGAGAGCATCGAGGCGATGACCGAGCCGCAGACCGTCGTCGTCCAGCGGCTCGTCAGCCACGGCGCGAGCCTCGACGAGCTCTTCACGCTCCCGGAAGGCAAGGGTCAGGCGCTCCTCACGACGGGCCTGCGCGCCCTGCGGGCGCTGCGCATGCCGTGACCCCGGCGCGGTGCGCCCCGAGCCGCGCACCCGAGCCCCTGGGCCGCGCTGCAGGTCGCAGGTTGCAGGTCGTGCCTAGCGGTCCTTGGCCATGGCACCCCTCCGAAGGTCGTCGCCTCACAGGTGTTCGACCCAGCACGACGGCCCGGCACCCCGCTCGCGGGATGCCGGGCCGTCGCACGTCGCGCGGCGGCCTCAGCCGACGAGCGCGACCGCCTGCCGTGCGATCGCGAGCTCCTCGTTCGTCGGGACGACGAGCACCGTGACCCGCGAGGCGTCCGTCGAGATGATCGTCGGCTCCTTCTTGCGACCCGCGTTGCGTGCCGGATCGATCTCGATACCGAGATCCTCGAGGCCTGCGAGGGCCAGCGCACGCACAATGTCGTCGTTCTCGCCGATACCGGCCGTGAACGTGATGACGTCGACACCGCCGAGAACTGCGAGGTACGCGCCCACGTACTTCTTCAGACGGTGCGCGTACACATCCAGTGCCAGGCGTGCATCCTGCGAGCCCTGCTCAACGAGCTCGTGGATCGCACGGAAGTCCGACTCGCCCGTCAGCCCGAGCATGCCCGAGCGCTTGTTGAGCAGCGTGTCGATCTCGTCGACGCTCATGCCGGCCGTGCGGTAGAGGTGGAAGATCACCGCCGGGTCGATGTCCCCCGAGCGCGTCCCCATGACCAGACCCTCAAGCGGAGTCAGCCCCATCGACGTCTCGACCGCGACCCCGCCCCGCACTGCCGACACCGACGCGCCGTTGCCGAGGTGGAGGACGATCTGCCGCAGGTCCGCGAGCGGACGGCCGACGACGTCCGCGGCAGCCTTCGAGACGAAGTCGTGCGACGTCCCGTGGAACCCATACCGGCGCACCTGGTTCGCCGCCGCGACCTCACGGTCGATCGCGTACGTGAACGCGGCCTCGGGGAGCGTCTGGAAGAACGCCGTGTCGAAGATTGCGACGTGCGGGACGTCGGGGAGCAGTTCTCGCGCGACCTCGAGCCCCGCAACGTGGCCCGGGTTGTGCAGGGGCGCGAGCGGCACGAGGCCGCGGATCTGCTCGACGACCTCGTCCGTCACGAGGGTCGGGCCCGAGAACAGCGAGCCACCCTGGACGACGCGGTGCCCGACGGCGACGACATTCGCGGACTCGAGGTCCGGGCCGTGCGCCGCGAAGAGGTCGAGCACACGGCGCAGCCCTGTCGCGTGATCGGGAACCGGCTCGTCGAGACGCGTCTGCTCACCCGCGTGCTTGTGCGTGACGATGCCCTCGGACTGACCGATGCGCTCGACGATGCCCGAGGCGATCGCTTCACCGTCGATCGTGTCGACGAGCTGGTACTTGATCGACGACGAGCCTGCATTGATGACGAGGACGGACGGATGGGTCATGGTGTGAGCAACTCCTTGCTTCTCCGCGCCGGGCGCGGTCACGCGCCCGCGGGCGCGTCGCCCTGGGCCTGGATGGCGGTGATCGCCACGGTGTTGACGATGTCCTGGATGAGAGCGCCGCGCGAGAGGTCGTTGACCGGCTTGCGCAGACCCTGCAGCACGGGGCCGACCGCAACCGCGCCGGCCGACCGCTGAACAGCCTTGTACGTGTTGTTGCCCGTGTTGAGGTCCGGGAAGATGAAGACCGTCGCGCGGCCCGCGACCGCCGAGTCCGGCAGCTTGGTCTGGGCGACCGACGCATCGACCGCCGCGTCGTACTGGATCGGGCCTTCGACCGAAAGATCGGGGCGACGTTCGCGCACGATCTCGGTGGCGAGTCGGACCTTGTCGACGTCCGCGCCCGTGCCCGACGCACCCGTCGAGTACGAGAGCATCGCGATGCGCGGCTCGACACCGAACTGCGCGGCGGTGGCGGCCGACGAGATCGCGATGTCCGCGAGCTGCTCCGCCGTGGGGTCGGGGTTGACCGCGCAGTCGCCGTAGACGAGCACGCGATCCTCGAGACACATGAGGAAGACCGACGAGACGACCGAGACGTCCGGCACGGTCTTGATGATCTCGAACGACGGCTTGATCGTGTGCGCTGTCGTGTGCGCGGCGCCCGAGACCATGCCGTCGGCGAGGCCGAGCTGGACCATCATCGTGCCGAAGTACGACACCGAGCCGACGATCTCTCGTGCGCGCTCAACCGTCATGCCCTTGTGCTTGCGCAGCTCGGTGTACTCGACCGCGAAGCGCTCGTGGAGCTCGCCCTCGGACGGGTCGACGAGCTGCGCCCCCGTGAGGTCGAGGCCGAGCTCAGCCGCACGCGCCTGGATGTCGCGGGGCGAGCCGAGGAGCGTCAGGTCAGCGACCTGACGCTGCAGCAGCTGGGCGGCGGCGCGCAGGATGCGGTCGTCGTTGCCCTCGGGCAGGACGATGTGCTTGCGGTCCGCGCGCGCCCGGGCGAGCAGCTCGTACTCGAACATGAGCGGCGTGACGACCTCGGTGCGCGAGAGCTGGAGATGGTCGAGAAGAACATCACCCTCGACGTGCTGCTCGAACAGTGCGAGCGCCGTCGCCACCTTGAGATCAGCGTCCTTCGTCACCATGCCCCGCGTCTCGTACGCGGCCGAGGCGGAGCGGAACGTGCCGAGGTTCGTCGCGACGATGGGCAGGCGCTGGTTGAGGCCCTCGACGAGACGCGCAATCGTCTCTGGCGGTTCGAAGCCACCGTTGAGGATGATCCCCGAGAGGCTCGGGAAGCCCGCGGCCGAGTTCGCCATGACGAGGCCGAGAAGGATGTCTGACCGGTCACCCGGAGCGATGACCACGGAACCCTCGGAGAGCCGACCCAGCAGGTGCTCGACGCTCATCGCGCCGACCTGGATGTCGAGGACCTCGCGGCCCAGGAGCGCAGGGTCGCCGAGCAGCAGGCGTCCGCCGACCGCGTCCGCGAGCTGACCCATGGTCGGGGCAGAGAGGAACGGCTCCTCGGGGATCGCCCAGCTCGGCAGAGGACCCGCGAGAGCCGCCGCGACGTCGGTGATGGCGTCGGGCGCGCAGCGGTTGGCAACGACCGCGACCGCGTGCGCGTGGTGGGCCGCGAGCTCGGCGATCGCGACGTCGGCGCTCTGGCGGACCGCCTCGGGGGTACGCCGGGCGCCTGAGACGACGAGGAGGACGGGGGCGCCGAGGTTCGCAGCGATGCGCGCGTTGACGCCGAGCTCGGTCGGTCCCGCGACGTCCGTGTAGTCCGTGCCGACGATGACGACCGCGTCGCACTTGGCTGAGATCGCGTGGTAGCGGCTGACGATCGTCGAGAGCGCAGCGTCGACGTCGGCGTGCAGCTCGTCGTACGTCACACCGACGCACTCCTCGTACGAGAGGTCGACGCCGTCGTGGGCCAGCAGGAGCTCAAGGACGTAGTCGCGGTGCTGCGTGGACCGCGCGACGGGGCGGAAGACACCGACGCGCTGTGCGCGCCTGGTCAGCAGGTCGACGACGCCGAGCGCGAGCGTCGACTTACCGGTCGCTCCCTCGGCAGACGTGATGTAGATGTTCCGGGCCGACGTTGTCACTAGCTCGCCTCCTGTGCGGGCGGCCCCCTCCGGGTCGCCAGTCGCGGGACGCCGACGGCGTCGACGCTGGTCCGCGGGTGAACCCGCCGTATGACAGGTTCTCGTTCCACCAAACACGGTGAGTGACGGGCAAAGGGGGGACCGAGGTCCCGGGCCGTTCACGTACCCGTGTGTGGCTCAACACAGCCTCCCATCTCCGCGCACCCGTCGGCACACAACCAGGCCCTCAGTGGGCGAGACGTCGATCACGAAGCGCGGGCGGACGCCCTACACGTTGTCGCCTCCCGTGTCGTCGCCGCCACCGAGTTTGTTCTCGGCCGCGACTCCCGCCGACTCCGGCCACACCCAGTCGCGGATCTCGGGAAGATCCTCGCCGTGCGACCGCGTGTACTGACGCGCGCGCAGCCGCTCGTCCTGCATGTGCTGCCGGAGCCCGCCATACCGCGAGCCCAAGCCATCGACCCTGTCGATGACGTCGATGACGAGATGGAACCGATCGAGGTCGTTGAGCATGACCATGTCGAACGGCGTCGTCGTCGTGCCCTCCTCCTTGTACCCGCGGACATGGAGGTTCGCGTGCCCGGCCCTGCGGTACGTCAACCGGTGGATGAGCCACGGGTACCCGTGGTACGCGAAGATCACGGGCGCACTGGTCGTGAAGATCGTGTCGAAGTCGCGGTCGGTGAGGCCGTGAGGATGCTCCCGAGCGTCCTGGAGCCGCATGAGGTCGACGACGTTGACGACGCGGACCTTGAGCTCAGGCACGTGCCGACGCAGCAGATCGGCGGCCGCGAGGACCTCGAGCGTCGGCACGTCGCCCGCACACGCGAGCACGACGTCCGGGTCCTCGCCCGTGACCTCGGTTCCCGCCCAGTCCCAGATGCCCAGCCCGCGCGAGCAGTGCGCGACGGCCTCTTCCATCGTGAGGAGGTCCGCGGTCGGTTGCTTGCCCGCGATGACGACGTTGATGTAGTCCCGTGACCGCAGGCAATGGTCGTACGTGCTGAGGAGCGTGTTCGCGTCGAACGGCAGGTACACCCGGACGACCTCCGCCTTCTTGTTGACGACATGGTCGACGAAGCCAGGGTCCTGGTGCGAGAAGCCGTTGTGGTCCTGCCGCCACACATGGCTTGACAGGAGGTAGTTGAGGCTCGGGACGGGTCGCCGCCACGGGATCTCACGCGTCACCTTGAGCCACTTCGCATGCTGATTGGCCATCGAGTCGACGATGTGGATGAACGCCTCGTAGCAGTTGAACATCCCGTGCCGACCCGTGAGCAGGTAGCCCTCGAGCCACCCTTGGCACTGGTGCTCCGAGAGCATCTCGACGACGCGACCCCGGCGCGCGAGGTGGTCGTCGTCGTCCGCCGGCAGGTAGGCCCCGTTCCACACCTTGTCGGTGGCCGCGTACACGGCCTGCAGGCGGTTGGACGCGGTCTCGTCGGGCCCGAAGATGCGGAACGTCGTGGGGTTGAGGCGGATGACGTCGGTGAGGTACTCACCGAGAACGGCCGTCGCCCCGTGCGACGTCGCACCTGGCGACGGCACGTCGACCGCGTAGTCGCGGAAGTCCGGCAGCCGCAGGTCCTGCGTGAGCAGGCCACCGTTCGCATGAGGAGTGGCGCTCATGCGCAACGAACCCGCCGGCGCGAGCTGCGCGACGTCCGCGTCGAGCCGTCCGCTCTCGTCGAAGAGCTCTTCGGGCCGGTAGGACCGCAGCCAGCCGTCGAGCACCTCAAGGTGCTCGGGGGTGTCGCGCGCGCTCGCGAGCGGTACCTGGTGCGCGCGCCACGAGTCCTCGGTGCGCTGGCCGTCGATCTCGGGTGGGCACGTCCAGCCCTTCGGGGTGCGCAGGACGATCATCGGCCACCGCGGCCGCGACTCGTCACCCGCCGCGGCACGGTCCTTGATCGTGACGATCTCGTCGAGCACCCCGTCGAGCAGGTCGGCAAAACGCCGGTGGAACCCTGCGGGGTCCTCGTCGTCGAAACCCGCGACGAAGACGTGCGGCGTATGCCCGTAGCCCCGCCAGAGCGCATCGAGCTCGTCATCGTCGATGCGCGCGAGGACCGTGGGGTTGGCGATCTTGTACCCGTTGAGGTGGAGGACCGGCAGGACGACGCCGTCCGTCGCCGGGTTGAGGAACTTGTTCGAGTGCCAGCTCGTCGCGAGCGGCCCCGTCTCGGCCTCCCCGTCCCCGACGACCGCCGCGACGAGGAGATGAGGATTGTCGAACGCCGCACCGTACGCGTGCGACAACGCATAGCCGAGCTCGCCGCCCTCATGGATCGAGCCCGGGGTCTCGGGCGCGACGTGCGAGGGGATGCCGCCGGGGAAGGAGAACTGACGCACGAGCCTGCGCAGCCCCTCGTCGTCCTGCGTGATGTCTGGGTACGTCTCGGTGTACGTGCCCTCGAGGTAGGAGTTCGCCACGAGACCCGGACCGCCGTGGCCGGGACCAGTGATGAAGAGGGTCGAGAGGTTACGCTCCCGAATCGCGCGCGTGAGGTGCGCATAGACGAAGTTGAGGCCCGGCGTCGTGCCCCAGTGCCCGAGGAGGCGCGGCTTGACGTGCTCGCGCGTGAGCGGCTCCCGCAGCAGAGGGTTGGCGAGCAGGTAGATCTGCCCGACCGAGAGGAAGTTCGCGGCCCGCCACCACCCGTCGAGCCGCGTGAGCGTCACGTCGTCGATCCCACCTGAGCCGCGCCGCCACGCGGTCGCAGCAGGATCGGTTGCGCCTAGGCGCCGTGACGATGGCTGGGGAACGTTCACGATGAGCTCCTCGGAGAGAGACGTCGAGCGGGTTCCGTACCCTCCCATCCTCCGCCGTGAAGGCCGATCCCACGAGGGGAGGGCCATCGCGGAGCGGCCGGGAAGGGCTGGCTGCCGCGATAGCGTGGAACCATGCGTGCCACCGTCCCCGACGCCTCGACCCCGCCTGCGGGACGTCCGTCGGTCTCCGACCACGTGCGTGCGGCCCTCACCCCGCACGCGCTCGCGATGTTCGTGGTCATGCTCGCAGCCGTCGCGGTGTGCGTGAGCCTGGGTGTGTGGCAGCTCTCGCGCGCCTACGAGCGCGGGGCGCAGGCCGAGCAGCACCGCCTCGAGGAGGCCTCGCGGACGGGACCGCGAGCGCTCGGGGACGTCCTTGCGCCCCAGTCCGCCTTCCCGGGCTCGGCGGTCGGCGCGAGTGTGAGCGTGACCGGTGCCTACGAGGACGACCAGCTGCTCGTCGCGGGTCGCGCGGTCGAGGGTCGCCTCGGCTACCTCGTCGTCGCGCCCTTGCGTGTGACGGACGACGGCACGGCCGGAGCCTCGTGGGCGGGCCTCTCGGGTGCTCCCGTGCTGCCCGTGGTGCGCGGCTGGGTCGCCACACCGCAGGACGCCCCTGCTCCGCCGACGGGCTCGGTCGAGATCGTCGGCTACCTGCAGAGCTCTGAGGCGGTGGGGGACGGTGCGATCGTCGATCGCGTCACGGACTCGATCGCGTCCGGCCAGCTCGCGAACCGCTGGGGAGGTCCGATCTACTCGGGCTACCTCGTGGCGTCCGCGGCGACGCCCGCGGACTCTGCGGCGTTCACGAGTGTTCCGCGCCCGACGATCCAGGGCGGGGACGGCATCAACGTGCAGAACCTCTTCTACGCGCTGCAGTGGTGGATCTTTGGCCTGTTCGCGGTGGGGCTGTGGGTGCAGATGGTGCGTGACGAGGCGCGTGCGACGCGCGACCCCGAGGCGTTCGCCGGCTGGGACCAGTTTCGGGACGCGTGAGGCGGCCGCCCCGAGGGGCGACCGCCTCATGTCCGTGCAGGTTGCCGGGCTACTCCGACTGCCAGGAGTGCCACAGCGCGGCATAGTCGCCGCCCGCAGCGACGAGGTCCGCGTGCGGTCCGATCTCGCTGATGCGACCCGCGTCCACGACCGCGACGCGGTCGGCGTCGTGCGCGGTGTGGAGCCGGTGAGCGATCGCGACCACCGTGCGTCCCGTGAGCACGGCTCCGAGCGACGCCTCGAGCTCGCGAGCTGCGCGCGGGTCGAGGAGGCTCGTCGCCTCGTCGAGGATGAGCGTGTGCGGGTCGAGCAGCACGAGCCGCGCGAGCGCGACCTGCTGAGCCTGCGCGGGCGTCAGCTGGTGACCACCTGAGCCGACCTCGGTGGCGAGCCCCTTGGGGAGGGACTCGACCCACGCGCGCGCCGCAACCGCGTCGAGCGCGTCGAGCAGGGCCTCGTCGCTTGCCGAGACGTCGGCGAGGCGCAGGTTGTCGGCGATCGACCCGACGAACACGTGGTGCTCCTGCGTGACGAGCGCGACGTGACCGCGCAGGTCCTCGAGCGGCAGGTCGACGAGAGGGACACCGCCGACCGTCGCCGTCCCACCCGTGGGCGGGTGGATCCCGGCGATCATGCGGCCGAGCGTCGACTTGCCCGCACCCGACGGCCCGACGACCGCGAGGCGCTCGCCCGGACGCAGGTCGAGGTCGATCCCGTGGAGGACGTCGTGGCCTTCGCGGTACGCGTAGCGCACCGCCTCGGTGCGGACGATCTCGTTCGTCGGAGCGACGCCTGTCGCGGTGCGGTCGGGTGCGACGATCCGCACGCCGAAGAGGCGGCCGAGCGAGGTCATCGCGACCTGGATCTCGTCGAGCCAGAAGACGAGCTCCCAGATGGGACCGATGATCATGCGCATGTAGAGGACGATCGAGGTCACTGCGCCGACCGTCGTCCAGCCGTGCGAGACGAGGAACGCGCCCCACAGCAGCAGGATGATCGGGGCGAGCATGAACGGCGTGTCGAGCCCGGGAGTGAGCACCGTGCGCAGGCGCAGCGTGTACCGCTCCGCCTCGAAGGCCTCGCGGAGGTCGGCCCGGAGCCGGGTGCGACGTGTCGGCTCGAGCGCGAGCGCGTCGATCGTCCGCGCGCCCTCGACCGACTCGGTGATCGTGCCGTTGAGCGATGCGTATGCTGCCGACTCCCGCTGGTAGCCCGGCGTCGCTCGGGCGAGGTACCAGCGAGAGACGAGCACGACGACGGGTGCGGTGAGCACCATGACGACCGTGACCTGTGGGGCGATGACGAACGCAGCGGCGAGCGTCGCGACGATCGTGATCGCGGCGACGAGGACCCGCGGCACGCCGAAGCGCACCGCGAACTGCACGCGGTCGACGTCGTTCGTCGTGCGCCCGACGAGGTCGCCTGTTCCGGCGGACTCGACGGTCGACAGGGGCAGGCGCGTCACGGTGTCGACGAAGTCCTCGCGGAGCTCGGCGAACATCGTCTCGCCATACATGCGTGCCTTGCGCTGGGCGAAGCGCACGAGAACTGACTGGATGATGACGGCCGCGACGAAGATCGCTGCGGCCTGGTCGACGACCTTGAGGGTTGCGCCCGCGATGATCTGGTCGACGAGCCGCCCGACGAGAAGGGGGCCGACGAGCCCGGCCAGGGCCGCGAACGTGTGCAGCACGGTGATGCCGATGAGCGGCTTGGAGTGGCGTCGCAGCAACGCTGCGGTGTGTCGGCGGGTGGTGGGACCGTCGGCGATGGGGAGCGTGCGCTGGCTCATCGGGTCACCTCCTCGATGGTCGGGTGGACGGGGCTGGAAGCGTGAGCGAGCGCCGCGTCGTCAGGCGTGTCCATGCTGCGGTCGACGACGGCGCGGTAACGGGCGCCCCTGTCGCTCTGGTCGGCAATAAGGCTGCGGTGCGTGCCGCGCGCGACGATCGAGCCTCCCGCGAGCAGGGCGACCTCGTCGACGTGGTCGAGGACGAGCGGGCTTGCCGTGACGATGACGGTTGTGCGGCCCCTGCGGGCTGCTGCGAGACGTTCCGCGATGCGAGCCTCCGTGTGCGCGTCGACCGCGCTCGTCGGTTCGATGAGCACGAGGACCTCGGCGTCGGTGAGCAGGGCGCGGGCGAGTGCAACGCGTTGGCGCTGGCCCCCCGAGAGGGTCCGGCCCTTCTCGGTGATCTCGCCGTCGAGGCCCCCCGGCGTCGAGTCGAGGACATCGCCTGCGTCCGCGACGTGCAGCGCGGCGAGGATCGACTCGTCGGACGCCCCGTGGCGGATGTCGAGGCCCGCGCGGAGCGACCCGGTGAACAGGTGGGGCGTCGCCTCGGCGATGACGATGCGGCGGCGCAGGGCCGCCTTGTCGAGGTCGCGCAGGAGAACGCCACCGAGCCGGACGGGTGTCGGTTCCTCGAGCTCGTCGTCGAGCCGGCCGAGCCGGGTCGCGACGGCTGCGGACGCGTCCGGGTCGTGGCACACGAGCGCGAGGACGCGTCCCGGAGCGACGACGAAGCCCGTCGTCTCGTCCACGAGCTCGGCGTCCTCACCGGGCATCGCGACCGGTGCGTCTGCGGTGCGCGTCGCGGCGTCGGTGCGCAGCACGTTGAGGATCTTGCGCGAGGCGATGAAGGCCCGGGTGACGAACTGGATGACCTCGACGATGTTCTGCATGGGCCACGTGAGGAACGAGGCGTAGCCGAAGAACGTCACGAGCTGACCCGCAGTGATGTTGCCCTTGACGGCCTCGCGGGCGCCGAGCCACAGGACGAGAGCGAGCATGAGGTAGGGCAGCAGGATCTGCAGGCCGTCGAGCCACGACTGGGTGACGGCCACGCGCTCGCCGGCGACCTTGACCTTCTGCGACTGCGCGCGGTAGCGGTCGGCGAAGACCTTCTCGCCGCCGATCCCGCGCAGGATGCGCAGGCCCGAGACGGTGTCGGCGCCCAGGGTCGTCAAGCGCCCCTGGGCCTCGCGCTGCGCCGCCTGGCGTGCCTGGAGCGGCTTGACGAGCAGGACGAGCGCACCCGAGACGAGGGGGAGCCCGATCGTCACGACGAGGCCGAGAACGACAGACATGTTGAGCATGACGACCGCGACGACGACGTACGCGCACAGCGATCCGACGAGGCGCGCAGCGTTCGCGTAGATGTCGCCCATGCGCAGCGCGTCGGACGCGACGGTCGCGACGACCTCACCGGTCGGCAGCTCTTCGCTGATCGCGTCACCCGAGGCGACGATGCGGTCGCCGATGAGCTCGGACGCGGCGAACGAGGCGCGCAACCAGTTGACGACGTCAGCCCGGTGACCCCACGCTGCCGTGACGATCTGAAGGACGGCGGCGGCGAGCAGAAGCGCTGACCAGCCCCAGAGCTCGGGCGTCAGGCCCTGCTCGAGACCAGAGTCGAGCGCGACGCCGAAGACGTACGGCATGACCGTCTGCGACGAGAACGTGAGGATGCCCAGCAGGAGTGCGAGGGCGAGCGGACCCTTTTGCTGGCGGGCCTGCCACAGGAGAAAGCGACCGGGGGAGCGAGTGTCGGGCGTGCCGAGGGAGTCGAGGGGGAGTGAACGCACCCGACTAGCATGGACTGCGCCACCGACATTCTCAGAACGATTTTCTCCCGGGAGCCGTAGTGCCGACGATCGACCTCACGACACGCATCGCCACGACGCGCGGCTCGCTCGCGCGCTACCGCGTCGCTGCCCTCGTCACCGGAGTCTTCCTCCTCGTGCTGTGCGTCGAGATGCTCGCCAAGTACGTGCTCAAGGTCCCCGACAGCGTCCTCACGTGGATCCGCTGGATCCCCTTCGCCCACGGCTGGATCTACGTGCTCTACCTCGTCACCGTCGTCGACCTGTGGGCAAAGATGCGCTGGTCGTTCGGGCGGCTGGCGACGATGGTCGTCGCAGGCGTCGTGCCCGTCATGTCGTTCATCCTCGAGAAGAAGGTGCACGCGGAGGCCACCGAGCTGCTCGACGGTGCCGCGCGCGCGGTGGCCGCGGGACGCGGGGACGCCGCGCACACATCGGCGTCCTGACCGGCGGGCACCGCCCGGGCACGTCCGCGGAGGCGTCTATCCTGGGGCGGTGACCAACACCCCGAACCCCGACGGACCCGTTCTCGTCGTCGACCTCGGTGCCCAGTACGCCCAGCTCATCGCGCGTCGAGTGCGCGAGGCACGGGTGTACTCCGAGGTCGTCCCGCACACCTGGTCGGTCGAGCGCATGCTCGCGAAGCGCCCCGCGGCGATCATCCTCTCGGGCGGACCGTCGTCCGTCTACGAAGAGGGCGCCCCGACGGTCGACCCGGCGATCTTTGACGCAGGGATCCCCGTCCTCGGCATCTGCTACGGCTTCCAGGCGATGGCGCAGGCTCTCGGCGGGACCGTCGCGCAGACGGGAACGCGCGAGTACGGCGGCACCGAGGTCGCCGTGGGCGACGCGGGCACGCTGCTCGCCGGCTCTCCGCCCGCGCAGACGACGTGGATGAGCCACGGCGACGCGGTCCACGCGGCGCCGGACGGGTTCGACGTCCTCGCGACCTCGCCCGGCTCGCCCATCGCAGCGTTCGAGAACCGTGCGCGCGCGCTCTTCGGTGTGCAGTGGCACCCCGAGGTCAAGCACTCCCCGCTCGGCCAGAAGGCCATCGAGAACTTCCTCTACGAGGGCGTCGGCCTCGCGGGCGACTGGACCCCCGGAAGCGTCATCGCCGACCAGGTCGCCTCGATCCGTGCCCAGGTCGGGGACGCGCGAGTCATCTGCGCGCTCTCCGGCGGCGTCGACTCCGCGGTTGCGGCTGCCCTCGTCCAGAAGGCCGTCGGCTCCCAGCTGACGTGCGTGCACGTCGATCACGGGCTCATGCGTGCGGGCGAGGTCGAGCAGATCGAGCGTGACTTTGTCGACTCGACGGGCGTGCGCCTCATCGTCCGCGACGAGAAGGAGCGCTTCCTGTCCGCGCTCGCGGGCGTCACGGACCCCGAGACCAAGCGCAAGATCATCGGCCGCGAGTTCATCCGCGTCTTCGAGGACGCGGCTCGCCAGGTCGTCGAGGAGGCTGGCGAGACCGGCGCCGAGGTGAAGTTCCTCGTCCAGGGCACGCTGTACCCCGACGTCGTCGAGTCCGGCGGGGGCGAGGGCGCCGCCAACATCAAGAGCCACCACAACGTCGGCGGCCTGCCCGACGACCTGCAGTTCGAGCTCGTCGAGCCGTTGCGCGACCTCTTCAAGGACGAGGTGCGCGCCGTGGGCCGCGAGCTCGGCGTCCCCGAAGAGATCGTCTCGCGTCAGCCGTTCCCGGGGCCGGGCCTCGGCATTCGCATCGTCGGTGAGGTCACGGCCGAGCGGCTCGACCTGCTGCGTGCAGCCGACGCGATCGCGCGCGCTGAGCTCACGGCGGCGGGCCTCGACGGTGAGATCTGGCAGTGCCCCGTCGTGCTGCTCGCGGATGTCCGCTCGGTCGGGGTCCAGGGCGATGGTCGTACCTACGGTCATCCGATCGTGCTGCGTCCCGTCTCGTCCGAGGACGCGATGACGGCTGACTGGTCGCGCGTGCCGTACGAGGTCCTCGCGAGGATCTCGACGCGCATCACGAACGAGGTTCCCGAGGTCAACCGCGTCGTGCTCGACGTGACGAGCAAGCCGCCGGGCACGATCGAGTGGGAGTAGCCGCGCTCGCGGCTCGTCCGACGGCCCGCCACCTCCGCAACGGAGGTGGCGGGCCGTCGCCATATTGCTGATGTGTCGCCGTGACCATAGGACAGACGTCCTGACATGACGCTGCGTCAGCGTGGTGGAGAGCCGCTCCGACCTGCGGAGACACGCCGAGCATTTTTGTGACGGAAGAACCTGACGGCGCCGTGAAAAGGTGGCCTAAGGTCCCAGGATCACGGCCACTCCAGTCCGTAACTTGGAGAACGAAGAAAGAACCATCGACCGGCCCGAAACCCGGGTCCGGCACCTGAGGGGAAGAAACCAATGAACGCCAACGTCAAGAAGTCCGTCTCGATCGTCTCGATCCTGTCCTTCGTCGCTGGAGCGGTGCTGATCATCGCCGGTGGAGTCGTCTGGGGCATGATCTCGAGCCAGCTCAAGGCCGAGGAGATCACGATCTCGGCGGACGCTGACATGTTCGCTGGCAAGAAGGTCGCGGGCCCGTTCACCGCCTTCGCGCAGGCTGAGGTCATCAACAAGCACGCGCTCGCCGGCTCCGAGGGCCTCACGTACGCGGAGCTCGGCTCCAAGGTCTCCGAGTTCAAGGACGCCGCGAAGGCTGCTGACACGACGAAGTCCGAGGAGATCGCCGCCGCGGTCGCTAAGACCGACATCGCGACCCTCACGCAGCTCGGCGCGTCGGCCGACGTCATCTCGAACACCGAGGCTGCGGCTCAGGCTCAGAACCAGCGCAACACGGTGATGAACGGCTCGTTCCTCCGCGCCTCGCTCTTCACCTCGGTCGTCGCCTACGGTGTCTCGGCCCTCGTCATCGGCCTCGGCGTCATGATGGCCGCCTTCGGCTTCGCGTTCAACCGCCTCGCCGCGGCTCCCGCCCCGGCCGTGGTCACCTCCAAGGAGTGACCCACCGCTAGTCGCTGACGACATGAGCCCCATCCCCTCGCGGGGGTGGGGCTCATGTCGTCATGTCTGCGCGAGGTGGGTGCGGCGCGGCGGATCAGGGTGTCGTCGTGCGGCGGTTCTTGCGCATGGACGAGGTGAGCGCTCCGACGAGGAGGGCGACGCCCGCGCCCGCGAGGGCGACGATCGCGACGAGCCCGAGGTCGAGGCTCAACCCGGCTGCGGCGGCGGCGAGGACCACGCCTGCGACGACGAGGATCGCGCCCCACACGATCGTGCTGGTGCGCACGCTCGTCGAGATCTCCCGTGGCGCGCGTGCTGCGGGAGGAGCCCACGCGTACTCAGTCGTCCAGGGCGCCGTCACGGGTTCGCTCACGGGCTTGCTCACGGGCTCGCTCACGGGATCGACCGGGGGCGTGCTCTCCGCCGTAGACGGGGTCTGCGCCGTGGGCGTGCTCTCCGTCGTGGGCAGCGTCTCGTCCGGGGTCGCGGGCAGGGGCTGGGTCGGGTCGGTGGTCATCGGGACTCCTCGTTGAGAGCGACGGAGCCGAGCCCCGCGCGCAGGTCGATTCGAAGCGTGGGCGTGGCGCCGTCGCGCACGGCGTTCGACTCGACCGTGCGTCGGATCCCGACCCCGTCGAGCTTGGTCAGGGTGCCGTCGGCAAGGCGGCCCTCGACGTCGCCCGCGCCGAGGCGGACGTCGGCGACCCAGGCTGCCCCCTCGGGCAGGATGACGGTCGAGTCGCCCATCGCGAACGAGACCGGCACGACGAGGGTCTCGGACGTGAGCGGAAGCTCGGTGAGGTCGATGGTCCAGCTGCCTGCGCCGAAGACGAAGCCGTGCTTGGCTGTCCCCGGGTCCGTCGGGGCGCTCGTGCGGTCGCCGAGGACGAGCCGTTCGGCTGACCTCACGTCGAGCGAGGTGCCGGAGCCGTTCCACAGGGCTGCCGGGGCGCCGATGAGGAGCGCGATGATCGCGAGGGTTCCGAGCGAGCCGGCGGAGCGGCCGCGGATGCCCGCGAGGACGGTTGCGAGGCCTGCGAGGACGACGAGGACCGCGAGCGAGGTGAGCAGGAGAGGGCCGTCGAACCGGTCGAGTCGCTCGGCGATGAGGAGGCCCGCGACGGTGAGGGCGGTGAGGCCGACGACGAGGCTGACGGAGACTGCTCCGGCGCCCAGGACGACGGGTCCCTTCGGGGCCTTCCAGCCGGGAACGGGAGGCGCAGGCGGAGGAGCGGCTGCGAACCCGGCCGCGAACCCGGCCGCGGATCCGGTCGCGGATCCGGTCGCGGACGACGCCGCGGACCCAGCTGCGGACGACGCCGTGGACCCGGTCGCGGACGACGCCGCGGGTGCCGGGGCGGGAGGCGTCGAGCTCGTCCATGCAGGCGCGTCGGGAGCCTGCTGCCGCGTCGCGTGGGGCGCACCCTGGTGGGGGCGCGGCGTGCTCTCACGGTTGCGGGTGCTCGCGACCCACAGGATGACGCCGACGATCGCGAGGACCCAGAAGGCGCCGGTGAGGCCGTCGCCCCACGGCCCGAGGAAGCGCCACGGACCACTCCAGGAGAAGCCGCTCGCGAGCATGAGGAACGCTCCGACGATCGCGATGTCGAAGTCGCCTCGCACCAGCTGCTGGGCGTGGATGCGGCCGTCCGACTCCTCGGGCAGGAACGCCCAGCCGAGGCCGTAGGCGATGAGGCCGACGCCGCCGAGGAGGAGCGAGGCGACGAACGCAGCTCGGACGATGACCGGGTCGACACCGAAGCGTCGTCCGATGCCGTGCGCGACCCCGCCGATCCAGCGGTCCTGCGCGCGGTAGAGGCCCCAGCCGCGGATCGTGTCGAAAAAGCGGTCTGTCCCGGACGGGTGGGCTGGCGGGGTGGTCCCCGGTCCCGTGGGGTGTGCTGACGTGTCCATGCCTCAACTCTCGCTGTCCGGGGTGGCTGACGGCTATCGGGTGTCACCCTGAGGGGACCCTGATTCCTTGAGCAGGCAACCCTGGTCCTTGGCGTGGGGTCTGCCCCGACGTGGCTGCGTCGGCGAAGATGGGGACGTGCTCCCCTTCCTGCCCGACGTGCCGCCCGAGAGGCTGCCGCTGCTGCGCCCGGACGCCGGGCGCCTTGTCGGCGGTGTGGCGGCGGGCCTCGCTGCGCACCTTGATCTGCAGGTGCGGCACGTGCGGCTCGCCTTCATCGGCCTGTCGTTCGTCGCCGGGGTGGGTATCGCGATCTATGTGTTCTGCTGGCTCGTCGTCCCGTCGGGCGATCCTGCGGCCGCTGCCGGCGAGGCGCTCCCGGCCGCGCGGGCACGGCTGAGCCGTGGCCCGACGCAGGCGTTGCGCAGGCTTCCGGTGCGCGACGTGCTCATCGGAGCTCTGCTCGTCATGGGTGCCGTCATTCTCATCGCGCAGCGGTCGGGGCATCGCCTGAGCGTCGAGTGGGTGCTCCCGGTCGTCGTCATCGCGGTGGGGGCGCTGCTTGCGTGGAGCCAGCTCGACGAGGTCGACCGTGGCCGGCTGCTTGCGCGGTCCGGTGGCCGCACGCCCGTCGGGCTGTTGCGTATCGCGGGGGGTGCGCTTCTCGTCGTCGTCGGGGTGGTGCTGCTCCTGGGGCCCGAGCTTTCTCCGAGCGAGCTGGGGACGTCGCTCGTGGCGGCGGTCGTCATGCTGGCCGGCTTTGCGCTCGTCGCGGCGCCGTGGTGGCTTCGGCTCACGCGGCAGCTGGGCGCCGAGCGGGTCGCGCGAGCCCGGGAGGGGGAGCGCGCGGACATCGCGGCGCACCTGCACGACTCGGTCCTGCAGACGCTCGCGCTCATCCGGCACGGAGCCGACGATCCTGAGAAGGTGGCCCGCCTCGCCCGGGCGCAGGAGCGTGAGCTGCGCGAGTGGCTGTATGCGGACCGGCCGCAGGAGGGGTCGAGCGTCGCGGCGGAGCTCAGGGGCCTCGTCGGGCAGATCGAGGACGGGCACTTCCGCGGCGGGCAGGATGCGCCCGCGCGGACGGTCGAGACGGTCGTCGTGGGCGACTGTGTCCCGACGTCGACGACGACGGCGCTGCTCCAGGCGACGCGCGAGGCGCTCGTCAACGCTGTGACGCACGGTGCGCCCCCCGTGTCGTTGTTCCTCGAGGTGCGTGACGATCGCGTCGAGGTGTTCGTGCGGGACCGTGGGGCGGGCTTCGATCTTGACGCGGTGCCGACGGATCGCTTCGGGGTGCGTGAGTCGATCCTCGGCAGGGTGCGGCGGCGCGGGGGGACGGCTGAGATCGTCGTGCGTGACGGTGCGGGGACAGAGGTGCGGCTCTCGGTGCCGCGCGACGCGCCCGACGGTGTGGCGTCGGCTCCCACGCCGCCGTCGGCGTCCGGGGCCGTGGACGAGAGCGCCGACGCGTCCTGACGCCTGCCGCGGCTTCTGTGGCGGGCGAGCGCAGTAGGGCACGATGGTCACTGGAGGCGCCCGGGTGGGTGCCCGGGAGGAATCCGAGAGATGACCGTGCCTGTGACCGCCGCTCCCGTGAGCGTCGTCCTCGTCGACGACCACAACATGTTCCGCGCTGGTGTGCGCGCGAGCCTCGACGCGCGGGTCCTGGTCGTCGGGGAGGCCGCTGACGTCGACGGCGCGGTCGAGATCGTCCTGCGGCTGCGCCCGGCTGTCGTGCTGCTCGACGTCCACCTGCCTGGCGGGGCGGGGGGAGGCGGTGCCGAGGTGCTGCGACGGTGCGCCGAGGTGCGCGACGGGACGCGGTTCCTCGCGCTCAGCGTCTCGGATGCAGCGGCGGACGTCGTCGAGGTCATCCGCGCGGGAGCGCGGGGGTACGTGACGAAGGCGATCGAGGGGACGGACCTGTGCGAGGCCGTCGTGCGCGTCGCGGAGGGTGACGCGGTGTTCTCGCCGCGTCTCGCGGGCTTCGTGCTCGATGCGTTCGGGACCGCGGCCGCGGACACGGCGGTCCACGACGACGAGCTCGACCGGCTCTCGGCGCGGGAGCAGGAGGTCATGCGTCTCATCGCGCGCGGCTACGCGTACAAGGAGGTCGCCTCGGAGCTGTTCATCTCTGTCAAGACTGTCGAGACTCATGTGTCGTCGGTCCTGCGCAAGCTGCAGCTGTCGTCGCGTCATGAGCTCACCCGCTGGGCGGCGGCTCGGCGACTGCTGTGAGTGAACTCACCGGATTTTAACGACAGACTGTCGGCATGGGGTCGCGGGGCCGGGGGTCGGGTCCCTACGATGACCGTATGGACCTCGTCTACAAGATCGTTCTCATCCTTCACCTTCTCAGCTGGGCCATGATCCTCGGCGGGATCGTCGTCTCGCTCAAGGAGCCGCGCCTCGCCAAGGGCACGGTGCACGCCGCGCTCACCGCCCTCGTCACGGGACTCGCTCTCGTCACCATCAAGGAGATGGGTGACGGCGGGGTCGATCACATGAAGATCGGCATCAAGCTGCTCGTGACGATCGCGGTCGTCGTCCTCACGCTCATGGGTGAGAAGAAGCCCGAGCGCGTGACGAAGGGCTACCTCGGTGCTCTGCTCGCTCTCGTCGTGCTCAACGTCGCGATCGCGATCGGCTGGGGCGGCCCGCACGGCGCCTGACGCACCGCGAAGAGCATCCTCTCGACGGCCCCGGCCGCGCCTCACGGCGCGCCGGGGCCGTCGTGCGTTCCGTAGGGTGTGAGCCATGGAACCGTGGGGAGAACTGCTCGTTGGCCTCGTCATCATGCTGGGGCTCTTCGGTGTGCTCGTCCAGGTGCTCCCCGGCGGGTTCGTCGTCCTCGGCGCAATCCTCGTGTGGGCGATCTTCACGGGAGGAGCGGCCGCGTGGATCATCCTCACGGTCGCCGCGCTCGCAACCGTCGCCGCGGCGATCGGCAAGTACCTGGTCGCGGGCCGCTACATGCTGCGCAACGAGGTGAGGTCATCGACGCTGTGGTGGGGCGTCGTCGGCGGCATCATCGGGTTCTTTGTCATTCCCGTCGTCGGGATGCTCGCAGGATTCCCGCTCGGGATCTACGTCGCCGAGGCCTCGCGCCGCGGCTGGGACACGGGTGCCGCGTGGCGCGCGACCGTCGTCGCGCTCAAGGCGACAGGGCTCTCGATCCTCGTCGAGCTCGCGGGGGCGGTCGCGGCGACCGTGGCATGGATCCTCGGCGTCCTGCTCACCTAGGCCCAGCCCCCGCCCGGCCGCGCGGGGGATTGTCGGTGGTCCGCCGTAGGCTGGTGCCGCTATGAGCTCACTCTTCGATTCCCTCGCCCTGCCCGGCTTCGACGAATCCGCGCGCCTGCCGTCGGTTGCGCCGCGCGCGTGGACGGAACCCGAGGACGACGGCGCGCTCGCGGGCCCCGACCCGACCGACCTGCTCGTGGGGCTCAACCCCGAGCAGCGCTCCGCGGTCGAGCACGCCGGAACGCCGCTGCTCATCGTCGCCGGAGCAGGCTCGGGCAAGACCCGCGTCCTCGCGCACCGCATCGCGTACCTGCTCGCGACCGGGCGGGCCTACCCGTCGCAGATCCTCGCGATCACCTTCACGAACAAGGCCGCCGCTGAGATGCGCGAGCGCGTCGAGGCGCTCGTCGGACCGGACGCCAGGCGCATGTGGGTCTCGACCTTCCACTCGGCGTGCGTGCGCATCCTGCGTCGTGAGCACGAGCACGCGGGGCTGCGCTCGAGCTTCTCGATCTACGACTCGGCGGACTCGCAGCGGCTCATGACGCTCGTGTGCCGCGAGCTCGACCTCGACCCCAAGAAGTTCCCGCCGCGCCAGCTGCTCAACAGGGTCTCCGACCTCAAGAACGAGCTCGTTGACCCCGACGACTTCGCGGCGCGCTCGGGTCGCGAAGGCGACTCGACGCCCGGCGGCGAGTTCGACTCGGTGCTCTCCCAGGCCTACTCGCGCTACCAGGCACGTCTCCAGGCCGCGCACGCGCTCGACTTCGACGACATCATCATGACGACTGTCCACCTGCTCCAGGCGTTCCCCGCTGTGGCCGAGCACTACCGGCGCCGGTTCCGCCACATCCTCGTCGACGAGTACCAAGACACCAACCACGCCCAGTACGTGCTGGTCAGGGAGCTTACGGGGACGGGGCCGACCGAAGAGAGCCCGCACGCGCTGCCCGCGGGCGAGCTCACGGTCGTCGGCGACTCGGACCAGTCGATCTACGCGTTCCGTGGCGCAACGATCCGCAACATCCTCGAGTTCGAGAAGGACTACCCGCAGGCGCGCACGATCCTGCTCGAGCAGAACTACCGCTCGACCCAGACGATCCTCTCGGCGGCCAACGCCGTCATCGCACGCAACGCCGAGCGCCGCCCAAAGAAGCTCTGGACGGACGCGGGCGACGGCGCACAGATCGTCGGGTGGACGGCCGACAACGAGCACGACGAGGCACGGTTCGTCGCGGAAGAGATCGACCGCCTCCACGACACCGACGACGTCCGCCCCGGTGACGTCGCGATCTTCTACCGGACGAACGCGCAGTCGCGCGCCCTCGAAGAGGTGCTCATCCGTGTCGGCATCCCGTACAAGGTCGTGGGCGGCACGCGCTTCTACGAGCGCAAAGAGATCAAAGACGCGGTCGCCTACCTGCGCGCGATCGCGAACCCCGACGACGACGTCAACTTCCGACGCATCCTCAACGTCCCCAAGCGCGGGCTCGGGGACCGCGCAGAAGCGGTCGTGGCTGACCTCGCCGCGCGGGAACGCATCTCGTTCGGCGCGGCCCTCGCACGGGCGGGTGAGATCCCGGGCCTCACGAGCCGCACGACCAAGCCGCTCGCGGCGTTCGCCGAGCTCCTCGCTGAGCTGAGCGCGCTCGCAGACTCGGGGGCGAAGCCCGCCGACGTCCTCGCGGCGGTCCTCGACCGGACTGGCTACCTCGCCGAGCTCCGCGGCAGCGAGGACCCTCAGGACGCGACGCGGGTCGAGAACCTCGCCGAGCTCCATGCTGTCGCGACAGAGTTCAGTCAGCTCGACCCCGAGGGCGATCTCAGCGACTTCCTCGAGCGCGTCTCGCTCGTCGCCGACTCGGACCAGATCCCGTCGGCGGACGACGCCGCGGGCGACCGGGACGGCGCACCCGTCGTCGAGCAGGGCATGGTCACGCTCATGACCTTGCACACGGCCAAGGGCTTGGAGTTCCCGGTCGTGTTCCTCACGGGGCTCGAGGACGGGACGTTCCCGCACCTGCGCTCGCTGCACGACGACGCCGAGCTCGCCGAGGAGCGGCGCATCGCGTACGTCGGTATCACTCGGGCCCGCGAGCGGCTCTACCTCACCCGCTCGGCCGTTCGCTCGGCGTGGGGGCAGGCGCAGGAGTTCCCTCCGAGCCGCTTCCTCGACGAGATTCCCGAGTCGCTCCTCGACTGGCGACGCAAGGAGTCGTCGATGTCGGCGCTGCGCGGCGGCTCGCTCTACGGCGGCTCGTCCTACGGCGGTCGCCGCGACCCGGACGGCTTCCGTGGTGGGTGGGGCGACGGCGGAGGGCCGGGCGGCTCGGGTTCGCGCTCGAGCGTCGTCACGTCACGCCGCGCGGACCCGCCCTCGCCGTCGTTCGGGTCGGGCACGAAGAACGACGGGCCCGCGCCGGACCTCGCCGTGGGGGACCGTGTCACGCACGACTCGTACGGCATGGGCAAGGTCGTCACTGTCGAGGGCAGCGGACGCAACGCGGTCGCGAAGATCGACTTCGGCGGCGACGGGATCAAGCGTCTGCTGCTCCGCTACGCGCCTGTGACCAAGCTCTGAGAGTCGGCCCGGCACCCGTGCGCCCCTCACCGGTGTCCCCGTCGGGGACGGACGCGCAACGCCTCGCTGGCTTCGACGGCTTGCGCGCGATCGCCGTCACGGCCGTCCTCGTCTATCACCTGTGGCCCGGCACCCTGCCGGGCGGATTCCTCGGCGTCGACGTGTTCTTCGTCGTCTCCGGCTTCCTCATCACGACCTTGCTGCTGCGCGAGGTCGCCCGCACGGGTCGCGTCGACCTGCCGCGGTTCTGGCTGCGTCGTGCGCGGCGTCTGCTGCCCGCGCTCGGCCTCGTCGTCTCGACGAGCATCGTCGCCGCAGCGCTCGTCGATCGCGACCTCCTCGTCGGCGTGCGTCGCCAGGTGCTCGGCGCCGCCACCTTCTCGACCAACTGGCTCGAGATCGCAAGCGGGTCCAGCTACTTCGACCGCACGGCGCCCATCCTGCTCCAACCGCTGTGGTCGCTCGCGATCGAGGAGCAGTTCTACGTGCTGTGGCCGCTCGTGCTCGTCGCGCTCCTCGCCTTCGTCCCAACCTGGCGTGGCCGCGCGGTCACCATGGGTGCCCTCGCGATCGTCTCCGCCCTCGCCATGGCGGTCCTCGTCGATCTCGACGACCCGACGCGCGTCTACTACGGAACCGACACCCACCTCACGGGTGTGGTCCTGGGTGTTGCGGCGGCCTTCGTGTGGCGCGCCGCGGACGGTCGCGCGCTCGTTCCCGCGTGGGCGCCGCCCACGGGCCTCGCCGTCGTCGTCGGGGGTATGGCGCTCCTGCACGACGATTCCGCGTGGACCTACCGCGGCGGGCTCGCCCTCGTCTCGGTCGCGGCGCTCGTCGCCGTGCTCGGCGCGACTCGCCCCGGGCCGTGGACCACCGCGCTCGACGCGGCGCCGTTGCGCATCGTCGGCGAGCGTTCCTACGGTCTCTACCTGTGGCACTGGCCAGTCCTGCTCATCGTCACGGCCGCGTGCGGAGCAACCCCCGGGACCCCGGTCTGGCAGGTGGCTGCGGTCATCACGCTCGTCGTCACGGTCGTGCTCGCTGAGCTCTCCTACCGGTACGTCGAGAGGCCCGTGCGCGAGCGTGGGTTCACGGGAGCATGGGACGCCGCGCGCGAGAGGCTCATCGGTGCGGGCGTCCGGCGTGCGCGGCTCGCGGTCGCCGTGCCCGCGCTGTGGACGTTCGGGCTCGTGATCGTCTTGGCTACGGCACCCACGACGTCGTCGGCGCAGCGCATGGTGGCCGACGGCCTCGAGGCACAGGAGCGCGCGGCCGCCGCGCAGCCGCCCGTGGACGGTCCGGCTCCCGCGACCCCGTCGCGCACGCCCCCAGCGCCGGCGACGCCCACCTCGCCGGCGACGCCCGACGCATCGACGAAGGCTCCCGGGGTGGGTGCGGCCACGGGGCCGGTCGACGGCCGCGTCGTCTCGGCCTTCGGCGACTCCGTGCTCTCAGGCGTCGTGCCCGGGGTTCTTGAGCAGGCCCCCGGCATCTCGATCGACGCGAAGCCGATCCGGCGGTGGACGGACGCGACCGCGCTCGTGCAGGGGGCGCGTGCAGACGGGTCGCTGCGCGACGTCGTCGTCCTCGTCTTCGGGACCAACGCCGGACTGCACGACGAGGCCTCGAAGGACGCGCTGCGAGCGACCCTCGCGGCGGTCGGGCCTGAGCGGCCGGTCGTCCTCGTGACGATCGTCGGCGTGAGCCGTTGGGTCAAGGAGTCCAACGACGCCCTCCGCGCGATCGCGGCGGAGCGACCCGGGACCCACATCGCTGACTGGCACGCCGTCGTCGCCACGACGCCGGGACTGCTCGGCGCGGACCGGACGCACGCGAGCATCGCGGGCATGGCCGCGTTCGCCGAGCTGCTTGCGCGGACGCTCGGCACGGCTGGGGTCCCGGCCGCGCCCTGACACGCGGGCGACGTGGCCCGGTGTGAGGTGCCCCATACAGGACTGAGGTCCCGTGCGAGGCCGTTGCGGACTAGGCTGGGGTCGATGTCTCGACGTCGAGACATTCATGCCGGTCGATGGAAGGACGAATCAGGGTGGACCTGTTCGAATACCAGGCGCGCGACATCTTCGAGAAGCACGGCGTCCCCGTGCTGGGTGGCGTCGTCGCCACGACTCCTCAAGAGGCCCGCAATGGCGCCGCAGAGCTGCTCGGACGCGGTGGGTCGCCCGTCGTCGTCGTCAAGGCCCAGGTGAAGACCGGTGGTCGTGGCAAGGCAGGCGGCGTCAAACTCGCCCGCTCCGCCGACGAGGCCTTCGAGCGTGCCGAGGAGATCCTCGGCCTCGACATCAAGGGTCATGTCGTCAAGACCGTCATGATCGCCGAGGGCGCCGCGATCGCCCAGGAGTTCTACTTCTCGCTTCTGCTCGACCGTGCCAACCGCTCCTACCTCGCCATGTGCTCGGTCGAAGGCGGCATGGAGATCGAGCAGCTTGCCGTCGAGCGTCCCGAGGCGCTCGCCAAGGTCGTCGTCGACCCGCGCGTCGGGATCGACGCCGCCAAGGCCGCCGAGATCGTCGCGGCCGCGAACTTCGACGCCGAGATCGGCGCGAAGGTCGCCCCCGTGCTCGTCAAGCTGTGGGGCGTCTACCAGGGTGAGGACGCGACGCTCGTCGAGGTCAACCCGCTCGTCCTCACCGAGGCCGGCGACATCGTTGCGCTCGACGGCAAGGTGACGCTCGACGAGAACGCAGACTTCCGCCACGCCGACCACGCCCTCCTCGAGGACGCGGACGCAGCCGACCCGCTCGAGGCCAAGGCCAAGGACGCAGGCCTCAACTACGTCAAGCTCGACGGCTCCGTCGGCATCATCGGCAACGGCGCAGGCCTCGTCATGAGCACGCTCGACGTCGTCGCCTACGCAGGTGAGAAGCACGGCGGCGTCAAGCCCGCCAACTTCCTCGACATCGGCGGCGGCGCGTCAGCCGAGGTCATGGCCGCCGGCCTCGACGTCATCCTCGGCGACGAGCAGGTCAAGAGCGTCTTCGTCAACGTCTTCGGCGGGATCACCGCGTGCGACGCCGTCGCCAACGGCATCGTCAAGGCTCTCGAGATCCTCGGCGACGCGGCCACCAAGCCGCTCGTCGTGCGCCTCGACGGCAACAACGTCATCGAGGGCCGCCGCATCCTCAGCGAGGCTGCGCACCCGCTCATCACGCTTGCCGACACGATGGACGGCGCGGCCGACAAGGCCGCCGAGCTGGCCAACGCCTGACCTGCCTCACCGATCACAGGAGAATCCACGAATCATGGCGATCTTCATCACTGAGGCGTCCAAGGTCATCGTCCAGGGCATGACCGGCTCCGAGGGCCAGAAGCACACGACGCGCATGCTCGCGTCGGGCACCAACGTCGTCGGCGGCGTCAACCCGCGCAAGGCGGGCACGACCGTCGAGTTCCCCGTCGCTGACGGCACGGTCGAGGTCCCCGTCTACGGGACCGTCGCCGAGGCCATGGCGGCCACGGGTGCCGACGTCTCCGTCATCTTCGTCCCGCCGGCGCACACCAAGGGCGCCGTCACCGAGGCGATCGACGCCGGCATGCCGCTGTCCGTCATCATCACCGAGGGCGTCCCGGTCGCTGACACGGCTGAGTTCTTCGCCCACGCACAGGCCAAGGGCGTCCGCCTCATCGGCCCCAACTGCCCCGGCCTCATCAGCCCCGGACAGTCCAACGTCGGCATCATCCCCGCCGACATCACGGGCCCCGGCACGATCGGCCTCGTCTCAAAGTCGGGCACGCTCACGTACCAGATGATGTACGAGCTGCGTGACTTCGGCTTCTCGACCGCGATCGGGATCGGCGGCGACCCGATCATCGGCACGACGCACATCGACGCCCTCGAGGCCTTCGAGAACGACCCCGAGACCACCGCGATCGTCATGATCGGTGAGATCGGTGGCGACGCGGAAGAGCGGGCTGCGGCCTACATCCAGGAGCACGTGACCAAGCCGGTCGTCGGTTACGTTGCGGGCTTCACCGCGCCCGAGGGCAAGACGATGGGCCACGCAGGGGCCATCGTGTCGGGGTCGTCGGGCACCGCGCAGGCGAAGAAGGAGGCCCTCGAGGCGGCCGGCGTGCGCGTCGGCAAGACGCCGTCCGAGACCGCCGCGATCATGCGCGAGATCCTCTCCGCCTGACGCCTCGCACGGACGACGCCCGCCCGGTCCTCGCGACCGCGCGGGCGTCGTCGTCTGCCGTGTGGCGTGAGCCGTTGCTCGCAGCCGGGAGCGTGTCGCCTCCTGCCGCGAGCCTCGGTGTGGGTGACGATGGAACGATGAGCGCACCCACAGGAGCGCTCGCCGTCCTCGGACGCCGCCGCGGCCGCGTCATCGACGGCGGGCCCACGACGCACCGGACAGAACACTCCTCGTGGTTGACGGGGGTGCTCGCCTCCGCGCAGGCGTGCGTCCTCACGGTCCTGCTCATCACGCTTCCGGCCCTCACCGTGTTCGTGCTCTCGTCGGGCGATCCCTCGAACACGGACGTCTCATGGTTCGTCTCGGTTCGCGTGGGGCTGGGGCTGTGGCTGCTGGCCCACGGCGTCCCTGTCGCCGTCGGGGGCACGACGATCTCGATGGTGCCCCTCGGGCTGTCCCTGCTGTGCGGCTTCGTCCTGCACGCATCCGCACGGCGCACGATGCGCCCGGACGCCGCGGCCTACGGCGCCGGTATCGCCGCCTATGCGGCCGCAACGGTTCTGCTCGTTCTTGTCGCTGGCCTCGCGGGTGGTCCGCAGCTCGTCATGGCCGCCGTCGGGGGCGCGCTCGTCGCTGCGCTCGGACTGGGGGCGGGGTACGTGACGCACCCCGACGGGCCGCGCCTCGCGAGAGCGCTCGAACCGGTCACCTCGCGTCTGCCGCTGTGGATGCGCCTCGGGATGCGCGCGGGCTTCATCGCGTCCGGCCTTGCCGTGTTCGTCGCGACCCTCCTTCTCGTCGTGTGGATCGTGGCGGGACGCGGACCGACGCTCGACATCGTCCACTCGCTCGACGTCGGGGGCTTCGACGCCGTCGTGCTCGCGGCTGCCCAGTCGATGTTCGCCGCCAACCTCGTCCTGTGGGCGCTCGCGTGGATGTCCGGCGCTGGCTTCTCGTTCGGAGCTGAGACTCTGTTCTCGCCGACCTCGGCCGTCGTCGGACCGATGCCCGTCGTGCCGCTCGTCGGGACGATCCCGACGGGACAGCCCGCCGCTGCGTGGGTCGTCGTGCCGGCCGTGCTCGTGCTCATCGGTGTGACCGTCGGGATCTTCGTGCACCGCCGGATGCCGGACCGGCGCTGGCTGACGCTCCTCGGAGCGCTGCTCGCGACGGCGGTCACCGCAGGTCTCGTTGTCGGTGTCCTTGTCTCCCTTGCCTCGGGGGGAGTGGGGCCGGGGCGCATGCAGGACGTCGGCGCGGATGCGCTCGTCGTCGGGCTCGTGGTCGCCGGAGAGATTCTTGCGGGCGCGGCCGTGACGGCCGTCCTGCTGCACCCCGCGTCCGTCGCCTGGTTCCGCGGCCTCGACGGCAGCGTGCGGGCGGCCCTCCGTAGAGGGCGGGCGACCAAGCGCCCGAGCGGGAGCGAGCCAGCTGCGTCGGCTCCGAGCGTGCGCAGCGGGGGCACAGCGGCGTCAGCCCGCACCGCGCGCACGGCCGGGACCAGCGTGAGCGCGCGCACCGCGCGCACGACCCTCACGACCCCGACGACCCGCACCGTCGCGTCAAGCGCGACCTCGGCATCGGCGGGTACGAGCGCGACGACGTCGAGCGTCCCGTCCGGCGAGTAGACGACCCGGCTGCACTCGCGTGCGCACGCACGTGCGCCGCGGTGCCGCCGCGCGGTGGTTCGCGCGGCGGACCAGGCCGCGCAGCATGCATTCGCGCCGCTACCGTGGAGCCGTGACCGACTCCGAGAGCATCGTGCCCCACCCGTCCGCGGCGGGTCGTTCCGACGTCGCCCGCCTCGTCGTCCTCGTCTCGGGGACGGGCTCGAACCTCAAGGCGCTGCTCGACGCCCACGACGACCCCGCCTACGGTGCGCGCGTCGTCGGTGTCGTCGCGGACCGACCCGGTGCCGGTGGGCTCGGCCACGCACGGGACGCGGGCGTTCCCACCGCAGTGGTCCGGGTGGGTGACTTCGAGACGCGCGCGGAGTGGGACGTCGCGCTCGCGAAGACCGTGGGCGTGTTCAGCCCGGACTGGGTGGTCTCGGCCGGGTTCATGAAGATCCTGGGTGAGGCGTTCCTCGCCCGCTTCGGCGGACGCACCCTCAACACGCACCCTGCGCTGCTCCCGTCGTACCCCGGTGCGCACGGTGTGCGCGACGCGCTCGCGGGCGGGGCTCGCGTCACGGGCGCGACGATGCACGTCGTCGACGCAGGGGTCGACACGGGTCCGATCGTCGCGCAGGTCGCGGTCGACGTCGCCGACGCCGACACCGAGGAGACGCTCCACGAGCGCATCAAGGTCGTCGAGCGGGCGATGCTCGTCGAGAACGTCGGACGCATCGCACGTGGCGGCCTCGTCGTCGAGGGGCGCCGCACGCGCATCGGCGGGTAGGTCGGGCCTTGCGCCGTCTCCGGTCGTGCACCCGTCACCCCCACGCCTCGTAGCGCTGCTGCGACCTCCAGCGCGAGTGGCGCCCGTGGTTGAGCGAGCTGTGCCGACCGCGAGGGAGATTGTCGTTGAATCGTCAACATCGCCCATAGTGTGAGAACGGGGTATCTATCCGTATCGAGGTCTTATAGCGTCCACAGCGTGGACAGGGCTGCCCGCATTGAGAAATGCGAGAGTGATGAGAGACAAGATCCACCCCACCAGCCACCCGGTTCTCGCATTGAGCGGAGTGACCAAGTCGTACGGTCGAGGACGCGACAAGGTCGACGTCCTCCACGGCATCGACATCGAGGTGCGACGCGGTGAGGTTGTCTGGCTGCGCGGAGCCTCTGGCTCTGGAAAGTCCTCGATCCTCCGCGTAGCAGGGCTGCTCACCACCGTGACCTCAGGCGTCGTGGCCGTCAACGGCACGGCAGTACCTGACCTCGACGACGCGCACGCCCTACGTCGCGAGACGATCGGCATGGTGTTCCAGCACAGCAATCTCCTGCCGGAGCTCACCGCGCTCGAGAACGTCGTCATCGCCATGCGCGACGTCGACCGCGCCGCCGCCGCCGCACTCCTCGAACGCTGGGGGCTCGGAAGCGTCTCGGGACGGCGAGCCAAGCAGCTCTCCGGCGGGGAGAGCCAGCGCGTCGCGCTGTGCAGGGCCATCGTCAACGCTCCGTCGCTCATCCTCGCCGACGAGCCCATCTCAGGACTCGACGAGGCAAACGGCGACAAGGTCCTCTTCTTCCTCGAAGCGGCGAGCCACGACGGCGCTGCCGTGCTCGTCGCGAGCCACGACACGTCGCTTGAACGCATCGCCACACGCACGATCGATGTCACGGGAGGCCGTCTTGTCTAACATCTGGATCCTCGTGCGCGCAGACATCCGGCAGGCGCTGCGTCGTCAGCTGACGATGCTCGCTCTCATCGTCGTCTTCGTCAGTGCTGTGCTCGTGTGCCAGGCCGTCATCGGTGCTGGCGCAGAGAAGTTCGCCGCAACCATGCGCGAGAGCTCAGCGATGAACCTCATCGAGGTGTCGTCGACCTCTCAGCACAGTCAGCGAGCGGTCGACGCCGACGCTCTTGACGACATCGCCGCGATCCCCGGCGTCGCGGCCGTCTACCCCTGGTTCCAGGTCGACCTGGCGCTCGACGACCCCCACGACCTCCCCGACGAGAACATCCCGCTCTCGTCGGCGCTGTGGGGCACTCCTCTCATCCCCGGGCTCGAGCCGGACATCGTTCTCGGCGCTATCCCGGAGGGTGGCCTCAAGCAGTCCGACATCCTCCTGCCTCGTGACGTTGATGGCGGAACTCTCGATCACCTGCTGGGCCGGACCGTGCGCATGGCGTACACCCAGGTGACGGGCGTGGGTACCGGGACCGCTGCGCTACGCGACTTCACCGTCGTCGGGATCTTCGACAACTCTGTCCCGGGCCGCGAGGGAATGACCCCGTCGTATGTCGCGCTCGAGACCCTCACAGAGATCAACCGCGCGGCCGGAACAGGAGTGCGTGGGGTCGACGTGCCGTTCGACATCGCTTACGTCAAAGTCAGCAACCTCGACGATCTCTCCTCGGTGCAGCAGACCCTGGCGAGCAATGGGTTTGCGGTCATGAGTGTCGCCTCGCAGCTGAGCGAGCTGGGCGGGCTCTTTGACGTCATGGAGGCACTCACCTGGATCTTCCGCGTCATCCTTGTGCTCGTCTGCCTCGGCGTCGGCGGCGCCGCGGGTGCGATCTGGGTCCAGCAGCGAACACGTGAGATCGGGCTCCTCAAGGCGATCGGGTGGCGTCGGCGTTCGATCGTGCTGACAGTGGGAGCCGAACTGCTCGTCCTCGGCGCGCTGGCGGCTTCCGGCGGGCTGCTGCTGGGGGTCGTGCTCTCGCTAGGGACGACTGCCGTCATCGCGGATGCCGAGGTCTCCATGTTGCCGGTCGCGGCGTGGCAGGTCCCGCCGGTGGGATCCATGCTCGTCGCCTTCGCGCTGGTCCCCATCTGCATGCTCGTCGGTGCCGCGCGCAACATCCGTGCTGCGGCGAACACGGACCCGGACGAGGCGCTCCGCGACCTGTAGCCGGGCCGTTCAGACCCGGCGGAACCCGTCACGCCGACGCCGTGGGGGAGCGTGCCAACGAGGAGGTTGGGCTTCCCACGGCTACTCGTAGGCCCTCAGCACCATCGAACGGTGCTGAGGGCCCACGAGTCACTAGAGCTGGGGCCGTGTCAGGCCGTCTCGGCGGCCGCGTCAGTGCCCGCGCGGGACCCGAGCTGGTCGTCGATGCGCAGCAGGCCCGAGCCGTCGTCACCGACGAGGCGCAGGCGCCCGAGGATCTCCCCGACGCTCGCCTCCTCCTCGACCTGCTCCTCGATGAACCAGTGGAGCAGCGGGATGACGTCGATCTCGCCGACCTCCTGCGCGAGACGGTAGAGGTTGCGGATCGACTCCGAGACTCGCTTCTCGTGCGCGAGGGACGCCTCGAAGCACTTGACGACGCTCGACGTGTCAATGACGGGCGCGGCGATCGCGCCGATCTGCGGCGTGAGGCCGCGGTCGGTCGCGTGCGCGGTGAACTTGGCTGCGTGGACGCGCTCCTCGTCGGACTGCAGGCGCATCCAGCGGGCCATCCCGGGCAGGTCGTGGTTCTCGAGGGCGATCGAGAGCTGGAGGTAGGCGATCGACGACTCGAGCTCGAGCGTGATCTGGTCGGCGAGGGCAGCGGCGAAGCGCGGGTCGATGCTCATGACGACGACGCTAGTCGTGGCGTGCGCACCGCACCAGCAGGTACACCGCCGAGTCGTCGCCGGAGCTCACGTGACGAGCACCTCGGCGTCGTCGCTCCCGCCCCCGCTAGACTGGTCGCGGTCGTGACTGGCGAGGGTGGACCAACCACCGGGGAGCGGCCAAGGTTCGCGTCGAGGAACGCCGCCCGCCTGGGCGTCCCGGCACCGCCCGCCGTCAGCGAACCCTCGAGGAGCCCCTCATGACCTCCCCCTCCGCACCCATCGCCGCGCTTGCGGACGACGCGCGCCGCCCCGTGCGCCGCGCACTCGTCTCCGTCTACGACAAGACCGGCCTCATCGACCTCGCCCGCGCGCTCGCGGGCGCGGGCGTCGAGATCGTCTCGACCGGCTCGACCGCCGGCACGATCGCTGCAGCCGGCATCGCCGTCACGGGCGTCGAGGACCTCACGGGCTTCCCCGAGTGCCTCGAGGGCCGCGTCAAGACGCTCCACCCGCGCGTCCATGCGGGCATCCTCGCCGACGCCCGCAAGGACGACCACCTCGCGCAGCTTGACGAGCTGGGCGTCGCGCCGTTCGAGCTCGTCGTCGTCAACCTCTACCCGTTCACAGCGACCGTCGCGTCGGGCGCGAGCCCCGACGAGTGTGTCGAGCAGATCGACATCGGCGGCCCCACGATGGTGCGCGCTGCCGCGAAGAACCACCCGTCGGTCGCCGTCGTCACGGACCCCGCGCAGTACGGCTCGGTCGTCGCGGCGCTCGGCGCGGGCGGCTTCACGTACGCGGAGCGTAAGGCGCTCGCGACCGCAGCATTCGTCCACACTGCGTCGTACGACGTCGCGGTCGCGTCGTGGATGAGCTCGACGGTGTCGCCGACCGACGAGGTCGAGATCGGCGGCGAGACCATCGCGACGGGCTTCCCGGCGTGGATCGGCGCAACGTGGACGCGCGCGGACGTCCTGCGCTACGGCGAGAACCCGCACCAGCGCGCGGCGCTCTACGTCGACGGATCGACCGACGGCCTCGCGCAGGCGACGCAGCTCCACGGCAAGGCCATGAGCTACAACAACTACGTCGACGCCGACGCCGCGTGGCGAGCCGCGCACGACCACGGCGAGCAGCCGACCGTCGCGATCATCAAGCACGCGAACCCGTGCGGCATCGCGGTCGGCACCGACATCGCCGATGCTCACGCGAAGGCGCACGCGTGCGACCCGCTGTCTGCCTTCGGCGGCGTCATCGCGCTCAACGACGTCGTCTCGCCGCAGGCTGCGCGCCAGATCGCCGAGGTTTTCACCGAGGTCGTCGTCGCACCGGGCTTCGAGCCCGAGGCCCTCGACATCCTGCGTGCGAAGAAGAACGTGCGCTTGCTGCTCGTCGACGCGGAGCCGTCCGCGCCCGTCGAGACGCGCCCGATCTCGGGTGGGTTGCTCGTCCAGGCAGTTGACCGTGTTGATGCAGCGGGCGACGACCCGACGACGTGGACGCTCGCAGCCGGTGACGCGGCCGACGACGCGACGCTCGCGGACCTCGCGTTCGCGTGGCGTGCGGTGCGTGCCGTGAAGTCGAATGCCATCCTCCTCGCGGCCGGGGGCGCGTCGGTCGGCGTCGGGATGGGGCAGGTCAACCGGGTCGACTCGTGCCGCCTCGCGGTCGAGCGTGCGGGCGAGCGCGCGACCGGTTCGGTCGCGGCGTCCGACGCGTTCTTCCCGTTCGCCGACGGGCTCCAGGTGCTGCTCGAGGCGGGCGTGCGCGCAGTCGTTCAGCCCGGTGGGTCGGTGCGTGACGACGAGGTCGTCAAGGCGGCAGCCGCGGCGGGGGTGACCCTCTACTTCACGGGCACGCGTCACTTCGCCCACTGAGCGCGTCCTCGACTTCTCTTCTCGATAGCCGATCCGCGCACCTCACGTGCGCGGATCGGCTATCGAGCTCTCAGGGGGAGGGTTGGGTCCGACGCCGTCGCGGGCGCGAGGCGGGGAAGATCCGCCCCGCGGAAGAGCCGCCGGGCGGCGGCGACGTCGCGCGGGCGGTCGACGACGAAGACTGCCGTGAGCGTGCGCAGCGCATCGTCGCCCGGCCCGTCGGCCGCGTCACCCGCCCTGCCCGACGCGTCGGCGGCCCTCTGCTCATCCGCTGCAAACCACAGGGCCACCCACCCGTCGGCGCTCGCAGGATCACCGCGCAGGACGACCTCGTCCTGCGCGCGAGGTGCGCCATACATCGCCACCTCGTGCCCGAGCATCGTCGAGAAGACGTACGGCGCTGGGTCCAGAGGGTTGGTCGACCCCGGGTCCAGAAGTGACCTCACCGCCGCCTCGGGCCCGGTGAGCGCAGCGTCCCAGTGCCCGCCCGCGACGGTCCCGTGCCGTGCTGACTCACGCAGGGCGGCATCGCCGACGACGCGCAACCACGGGTGCCGCCCCGCGGCGCGACCGGCTCCGCCGGCAAGGTCCCCAGCGGCAGACGCCGGGCCCGACGCGGCGACGTCACCCGCGCAGTACGGCCGCATCGCGGAGTCGACGAGGACCGACCCGTCGCCCGCGCGGACAAGCTGCGCGGTGACGTCGCCGGGCGGCAACGGTGCAGGTCGCGCGCCGACCGAGGCGAGGATGACATCCGCGGGCACGCGCGTGCCGTCCTCAAGAACGACTCCGTCGGGCTCGACGGACCCGACCCCCGCCCCCGTGAGCAGGACGACCCCCGCGTCCTCGAACCACGCGCGCGTGTGCGCGCCGACGGCGCCGAGCGCCCCCTCGAGCGGCTGAGCCGCGCGTTCGACGACCGTGACCTGGGCGCCTGCAGCGGCCGCGACCCCCGCCACCTCGGAGCCCACCCAGCCCGCGCCGATGCAGACGAGCCGCGGACGCTCATGCGCGCCAAGCGCGGTGCGCAGCCGTTCCGCGTCGGCGAGGGTGTGCAGCGTGAGCGCGTGCTCCCAGCCGGGCACGCGAAGCGCGCCCGAGCCGGTCGCGAGCACGACCGCGTCGACGACGATCTCACCGGAGATAGGTGCGGGCGGGCTGCCGGGCTCTCCCGCGAGCGTCGCGTCGGTCAGGGTCGCACGGTACGGGCTGCCACCGGAGGCCGCGGCGGAGTCGATGCGCGTGACGCGCGTTCCCAGGCGCACCTCGACGCCGATCGCGTCGAGGTCGATCCCGAGATCGGCGCCCAGGTCGACCCGCATCGCGTCGTCGAGCAGATGCTTGGAGAGGGGCGGGCGGTCGTAGGGACCGTGCGGCTCCGCGCCCACGAGGTGGACGGGACCCGTGTGCCCGTGCTCGCGCAGCAGCGCAGCGGTCCGGAGACCTGCGAGCCCGGCCCCGACGATGAGCACGGAGGCCTCGGCCGGGAGCGGGGCGGGATGAGTGGCGGCGTCGGCTGGTGTCACCGTGACACCGTAACGGGGCTGACGGACGTTGCGGGAGGGGGCGACGGGCTGGACGGGCCATGACCGGTCACAGCGCGACGTGCGTCAGCGCCCGTGGTGCCGCGCGCGGTCGGGCCGCCGGTAGGCTCTGAGGGTCGCGGTGCGGTGCCGCGGCGGGGTGAGGAGGACGGATGGGCTTCGGCCGAGCTCGCGGACAGGATGTCCCCGCCTCCGACGCCTCCTCGGAACCGTCGGACACGATCGACGCGCCCGACCCCGGAGCGCGCGACGCCGCGAACCCCGCAGAGCAGACGGGGTTGGCCCCTGAGCCGCTCGTCGACGAAGCCGTCGTCCCCGCCCACTTCGACGATGCCGAGCAGGCCGCTCGCGCGATCGCCCCGCGCCGCAACGTGTGGATCTGGGTGAACGCGGGCCTGCTGGCCGTCGTCTGCGTCCTTGCGGTCGTGTCGGGGCCGCGCGTGGCCGCGTGCGCCCTCGCCGCGCAGTCCGGGCTCGCGGGAGCGGTGCGCCTCATCGTCCGCACCCCCGTCGCGGGGCTCGAGGTCCGTAGCCGCTGGCTCGACGCCACCTTCTACTGTGGTGCCGCGCTCGCGCTCGTCGCGCTCGCGCTCACGGCCCCGCTCGACTGACCCCGCGTCGGACGGTCCGGCGTCCGACGGTCCTGCTCGCCCGGACCTGTGTCGGAACCTGCCCGGGCACCACGGCCGTGCGGTACAGCCCGACGGCCCCCACAGCCGCGCGGCACAGCCCGACGACGAAGGCCCGTGGTTCCCGGCGCTGCCGGGAACCACGGGCCTCGTGCGTTGCCCACCTCAGTCGCGCGTGGTCGTGCCGTCCTGCTCGACCTCGACCTCGTCCGTGCCCGCGTCCGTGGAGTCAGCCGACGCGACGAGCTCGCCACCCTCGGAGATCTCGACGACCTCGACGGTCTCGTCCGCGTACGGGACTGCCTCAAGCGCGAGGGGTGCCGTGCCGAGCGCGATGATCCGCGCGACGAGCCCAGCGAGCAGGGCGCCCGCGAGCGGGCCGACGACGAAGACCCACACCTGCGACAACGCAGTGTCGTTGGCGAGGAACGCGACGCCGAGGGAACGTGCCGGGTTGACCGAGCCGCCTGTGAAGGGCATCGCGACGAGGATGGCCGCGGCCATCGTGATACCGACCCACAGGGGGGCGAGGCTGCGCGCGGCTGTGCGGCTCGTCACCGCGAGGACGACTGCGACGAGGATCATCGTGAGGACGATCTCGATGATGAGCGCAGCGGTCACCGAGACCGTGACCTGGCCCTGCGACAGCTGGCCGAGGAGCGCGGCCTCCCCAAACCCGTTCGCGCCTCGTGCCATGACGTCGCGCGCGGTGAACGCCGGGTTGAGCGCGGCCGGGAAGGTCGCGGGGATGGTGGCGCGGAGGACCACAGCCGCGAGCACGCTGCCGAGGACCTGGGCGAGCCAGTAGACGGGGACGTCGAGCCACCGCAGGCGACCGGCGACCGCAGCGCCGAGCGTCACCGCCGGGTTGATGTGACCGCCCGAGACGTTGGCGATGACCGCGAGCGCGGCGGCCGCACCCAGGCCGAAGGCGAGGCTCGTGGCGAGGACGTCGCCGCCGATGACGCCTGTGTAGATGGCGGCACCCACGCCGAGCAGGACGAAGACGAACGTGCCGAAGGCCTCGGCTCCTGCGCGCAGGAGGAGCGGGGGCTGAGCGGGGGCGGCCTCGAGAAGGAGGAGGTCGTCGAAGGAGTCGGACGCGGACGCGTCGAGCTGCGACATGGTGATCCTGTCTGTCACGTGGTGGCCGGCGACCGTGCGCCGCCGGAGGGTCCGAGCGTTGGAGGTGTGTCGTGACGATCCTGCCGTCACGTGCTGGACGATCCCTGAGTGTGCCACTCCGGGCGGTCGCGGACGAGCAGGACGTCACGTGTGCGGAACTATCTTGACGTCAAGAAATCCGGTATTCTGGCGGACGGACACCCCTCACACAGCACAGGAGCGATGCGCGCATGGGCAAGATCAAGGTCGTCAACCCGGTCGTCGAGCTTGACGGTGACGAGATGACTCGCATCATCTGGCAGTTCATCAAGGACCGCCTCATCCACCCGTACCTCGACATCGACCTCAAGTACTACGACCTGTCGATCGAGAACCGCGACGCGACCGACGACCAGGTGACGATCGACGCTGCGAACGCGATCAAGCAGTACAACGTCGGCGTCAAGTGCGCGACGATCACGCCTGACGAGGCGCGCGTCGAGGAGTTCGGCCTCAAGAAGATGTGGGTCTCGCCCAACGGCACGATCCGTAACATCCTCGGCGGCGTCGTCTTCCGCGAGCCGATCATCATCTCGAACATCCCGCGCCTCGTGCCGGGCTGGAACAAGCCGATCATCATCGGCCGTCACGCGCACGGCGACCAGTACAAGGCGACGAACTTCAAGGTTCCGGGCGCTGGCACGCTCACGCTCACGTACACGCCGGCCGACGGCTCCGAGGAGATCAAGCAGACGGTCGTCACCTACGGCGACGACGGTGGCGTCGCCATGGGCATGTACAACTTCAACGAGTCCATCAAGGACTTCGCGCGCGCGTCCTTCGCGTACGGCCTCCAGCGCCAGTACCCCGTGTACCTCTCGACGAAGAACACGATCCTCAAGGCGTACGACGGACAGTTCAAGGACCTCTTCCAGGAGGTCTTCGACGCGGAGTTCAAGGAGCAGTTTGACGCTGCCGGGCTCACGTACGAGCACCGCCTCATCGACGACATGGTCGCCTCGGCCATGAAGTGGGAGGGCGGTTACGTCTGGGCGTGCAAGAACTACGACGGCGACGTCCAGTCGGACACGGTCGCGCAGGGCTTCGGCTCGCTGGGCCTCATGACGTCGGTCCTCATGACGCCCGACGGCAAGACCGTCGAGGCCGAGGCGGCGCACGGCACGGTGACGCGTCACTACCGCCAGCACCAGCAGGGCAAGCCGACGTCGACGAACCCGATCGCCTCGATCTTCGCGTGGACGCGAGGCCTCATGCACCGCGGCAAGATCGACGGCACGCCCGAGGTCGTGAACTTCGCGCAGACGCTCGAGGACGTCGTCATCGCGACGGTTGAGTCCGGCAAGATGACGAAGGACCTCGCGCTTCTTGTCGGTGCGGACCAGGCGTGGCTGACGACCGAGGACTTCCTCGCGGCGCTCGACGAGAACCTCGCGGCGCGTCTCGGCTGAGGAGGCCCGCCACACGATCGACGGCCCGCCTGGATTCGTCCCGGCGGGCCGTCGTGCACGATGGTCCTGTGCTACGTCGCCGCTGGTGGCGGAGGATAGGAGTAGGACGCAGGAAGTTGACGACAAAGGAGTTGGGACGATGACTGCGACACCAGTGACAGTGACCGTGACGGGGGCGGCGGGCCAGATTGGCTACGCGCTTCTCTTTCGGATCGCGTCCGGGCAGATGCTCGGGGCGGACACTCCCGTGCGGCTGCGGCTGCTCGAGATCCCCGCGGGGGTGCGGGCTGCCGAGGGTACGGCGATGGAGCTCGACGACTGCGCGTTCCCCCTGCTGTCCTCGATCGACGTGACCGACGACGTCACGGCGGCGTTCGACGGCACCAATGTGGGGCTGCTCGTGGGGGCGCGGCCGCGCTCGAAGGGCATGGAGCGCGGCGACCTGCTCTCGGCCAACGGTGGGATCTTCGCGCCGCAGGGCGCGGCGATCAATGCCGGTGCGGCCGACGACATCCGCGTCCTCGTTGTCGGCAACCCGGCGAACACGAACGCGCTCATCGCCTCCAAGCACGCGCCTGACGTGCCAGCGAGCAGGTTCACGGCGATGACCCGTCTCGACCACAACCGCGCGCTCTCGCAGCTTGCCGCTCGCGGCGGCGTGCCCGTCGGGGCGGTCCGCAACGTGACGATCTGGGGTAACCACTCGGCGACGCAGTACCCGGACATCTTCCACGCGGACGTCGCGGGGCGCTCTGGTGCGGAGTTCGCGGCGGACGCGGACTGGTACCTCGGGGACTTCGTCCCGAAGGTCGCCAAGCGTGGGGCCACGATCATTGAGGCGCGGGGCGCCTCGTCGGCGGCGTCGGCTGCCAACGCGGCGATCGAGCACGTGCACGACTGGGTGCTCGGCACGCCCGAGGGTGCGTGGACGAGCGCGGGCATCATGTCGGACGGCTCGCACTACGGCGTGCCTGAGGGAATCGTCTCGTCGTTCCCGGTGACGTCGTCGGGAGGGCAGTGGGAGGTCGTCGACGGGCTCGAGATCTCCGAGCTGTCCCGCGGACGGATCGATGCGTCGGTCGCTGAACTTCTCGAGGAGCGGGACGCCGTCGCCGAGCTCGGCCTCGTCTGACTCCACCCCTCACTGCCCCGCCGACGTCTGGTCGGCGGGGCAGTGTCATGTGCGGGCGTCGTGGGTGTGACGCACGTCGCAAGAACACGGCCGCTTCTGCCCGTTTCCTCCGTCGTGGAAGCGCTCCTATCGTCCCATGATGTCGGTGTTTTTCGTCCTCTTGCAGCAAGTTTCAGTAAGCGTTAGCCTCTGCCGCGAGAGTGCCCGACACAGTGGTCGGGCCGACGAAGGAGTCGTGAGATGCAACATCGGACGCCCAGGCACGCGATACGTCGTGCGAGCGCGGCGCTCACCACGCTCGCCCTGACCGCCACCGGGCTCGTGACGATCGCAGCAGCACCAGCTTTCGGCGCCGATGACGCAGCGGGCTACCGCCTCGTCGGGAGCCTGCAGACCGCGTTCGGCTGCGCCGACGCGTGGCTCCCTGCCTGTGACGACAGCGCCCTCACGCAAGTGGGGGACTCGGCGCTCTGGACGGCCACCGCCACCCTGCCCAAGGGCGAGCATGAGTTCAAGGTGCTCAACGGCGACACCTGGACCGACAACCAGGCGTGGGGTCGCGCAGGGTCGACCGGTCCGGATGCCGCGAACATCCGGCTCACCACCGACGGCGCCGCCGAGCTCACGTTCTCCTTCGACACCGGGACCGGCCGCGTGAGCATCACGCCGACCGACCCCGTCGCTGCCCCGACGGCGGCCGACGCGCCGCGCCCCGTGCGCCAAGCGGGATCGGACGAGCAGTTCTACTTCGTCCTCACCGACCGCTTCGCCAACGGCGACCCGGGCAACGACACGGGCGGCCTCATCCCCGACGGCGACGAGAACGACCGGAGCGTCTCCGGCTTCGACCCGACGGACAAGGGCTACTACCACGGCGGCGACCTCACGGGCCTGCGCGACAACCTCGACTACATCGAAGGCCTCGGGTCGACTGCGATCTGGCTGACGCCGTCGTTCAAGAACCGCGCCGTCCAGGGCACGGGCGCCGACCAGTCGGCGGGCTACCACGGCTACTGGATCACCGACTTCACGCAGATCGACCCGCACCTCGGGACCAACGCGGAGCTCGACGCGCTCATCGCTGACGCGCACGCCCGCGGTATCAAGGTGTACTTCGACATCATCGTCAACCACACCGCAGACGTCATCGACTACGAGGAGGGCGTGTACACCTACCGCCCCGTGGGCGAGGACCCCTACACGCCGTTCATCCCCGTCGGCCTCGAGGACGTCAAGGTCCCCGCGGCGCTCAACGACACGGCGCTCTACAACAACCGGGGCAACTCGACGTGGCAGGGCGAGTCGGCGATCCTCGGGGACTTCGACGGTCTCGACGACCTCGACACGAAGAAGCAGGCAGTCGTCGACGAGTTCATCGACATCTATGAGCACTGGGCGACCTCCGGAATCGACGGCTTCCGCATCGACACGGCCAAGCACGTCGACTTCTCGTTCTGGGAGAAGTGGACGACCGCGATCAAGGCGGCGACCGCAGCCGACAACCCTGACTTCTTCATGTTCGGCGAGGTCTATGACGCGGACCCGGTCAAGCTCTCGCCGTACCTGCGCGACTCCGACATGGACTCCGTCCTCGACTTCACGTTCCAGGACGCGGCGGCCGTGTGGGCCCAGGGCGGCAAGGCCTCGAACCTCACAACACTCTTCGCGGGCGACGACTACTACACGACCGCGACGAAGAACGCCCACTCCCTGCCGACCTTCCTCGGCAACCACGACATGGGCCGCATCGGCAACTACATCATGAGCGAGAGCACTCCCGAGAAGCGCTCCGAGCTCGCACACTCGCTCATGTACCTCACGCGCGGCCAGCCCGTCGTCTACTACGGCGACGAGCAAGGCTTCGTCGGCTCGGGCGGTGACGGCAAGGACAAGAGCGCGCGGCAGTCGCTCTTTGCGTCCCAGGTGGACGAGTTCACGGAGCAAAAGCTCCTCGACGGCACGACGGCCGGCTCGGTCGACCGGTTCGGGACCGACACGGCGCTCTACACGCGCATTGCCGAGCTGGCGACGCTCCGCTCCGCGCACCCGGCCCTATCCTCGGGCGCTCAGATCGAGCAGTTCGCCGACTCGGAGGCTGGCATCTACGCGTTCTCACGCGTCGACACGGCCGCACCCGACATGCACGAGTACCTCGTCGCAGTGAACAACGCGACGAGCGAGAAGTCGGCGACGTTCACGGCGCTCACGCCGGGCGCTGAGTTCGCAGGCCTCTACGGCACGACCGGCTCGGTGACGTCGGCGTCCGACGGCACCGTGAGCCTCACCGTGCCCGCGCTGTCCGCAGTCGTCCTCGCGACGGACTCCAACCTGGTGGCGGACTCCGACGCGATCACGCCCACGCTGTCGCTCGCAGCCGGCACAGGGCTGCGCCTCGATGGCGCGGTCGCCGCGAACACGCCACCCGACACGCGCTCACTCAACGCGATCTCCGTCGACCTCGGAAGCGAGCGTTACGCGGAGACGACGTTCTGGACCCGCCTCGTGGGCGCCGACGAGTGGACGCTCCTCGGCACCGACGACACGACGACCCCGCGCGTCTTCCTCGACACCGACGGCTACGCGGTCGGTGCGCTCCTCGAGCTCCGCGCGGTCGTGCGGGACGCCGCAGGCAACCTCACCCAGGCAACGACGACTGCGGTCGTCGGCGACGACCACGGACCTGGCTTCGACGCGGCAAGCGACACCGCCTCACGTCTGACGATCCCCGGCTCGCACGGAACCGAGATCGGCGGCTGCGCCGACTGGACCGTGGGATGTGAGTCGATGGCGCTGACGAAGCAGTCGGACGGCACCTACGAGGGCACCTTCGACATTCCCGCGGGCACGTACGACTACAAGTTCGCCTACGGAACCGACTGGGGCAAGGACTACGGTCCCGGAGGGGTGCAGAGCGGTCAGAAGAACTACGCGTACACCCACGCGGGTGGCCCGGTGACGTTCTACTTCGACCCCGTGACCAAGCTCGGCACGAACACCGCTGAGGGCAAGGTCCTCACGGTCGCGGGTGACTTCCAGGCGCAGCTCGGCTGCGCTGCTGACTGGTCGGACGCGTGCCTCCTTGGTCAGCTTTCGCTGCGTGACGACGGCACCTACCGCTACGTCCTCGAGGGCCTGACCCCGGGTGGGTACGAGCTGAAGATCGTCGAGGGGCTGAGCTGGGACGCGGCCTACGGGACCCCGAGCGGCGGGAACCTCACATTCGAGATCACCGCCGAGCACCCGGCTGCGATCGTCACGTTCGATCCGGCGACCAACGCCATCATGATCGAGACGGGCGCTCCGCCGCAGGAGGGCCCCGAGCCGCTGCGTGACGTCACGGTGAGCATCGCTGGATCCGTCAACGCCGCGATGGGCTGCGCGAGCGACTGGGTAGCCGACTGCACCGACGCGGTCCTCACGACGCAGGTCGGTTCGGTGTACTCCGGGACGTTCACGCTCCCGGCGGGCACGTACGAGTACAAGGTCGTGATCGACGGCTCATGGAGTGAGAACTACGGAGCCAACCGTCTTCACGACGGACCCAACATCACGTTCACGCTCGCTGACTCGACCGACGTGACCTTCGTGTACGACGATGTCTCGCACTTCGTCGACGCGATCTACGAGGGTGGACCGAGCCGGTTTGCCGTCGTCGCAGGAACCGTCCAGGACCAGCTCGGATGCGCCGGAGTCTGGGACCCGTCGTGCCTCGGCTCATGGCTCCAGAACTGGGACCGCGACGGCCGCGTCTACGTCCTGCAGACCAACCGCCTGAAGAAGGGGTCGTATTCTGCCAAGGCCGCGCTCGATCTCGGCTGGGCCGAGGCCTACCCGGGCAGCGATCTCAGCTTCACCGTCCCGAAGGACTACGCAACGATGAACTTCCGCCTCGATCTCACCTCGAAGGAGTTCACGGCAGCAGCCGATGACTCGGTCGCGGGTGACGGTGCGCGCGCTTACTGGCTCGACGAGCGCACGCTCGCGGTCCCCGCCTCAGCGGCCGCGGACGCGACGTGGACCCTGTGGTCGTCCGCGATCGGGTCCATCACCTATGCGAAGACTGGAGTGACGACACCCGTCGGCACCCAGTCCTACGCGCTGACCGCGCTGAGCTCGGGGCTGCCCGCGGCTCTGCGCACCGCCTACCCGCACCTCGCGACCTACGCGGCTCTCGAGCTCCCCGCAGGTCTCGACCGTGCCGAGGTCGAGGCGGCCCTCAAGGGCCAGCTCCTCGTCTCCGCCGAGAAGGCTGGCGAGGTGACGTACGCAACGAGCGTCCAGCTCGCCGGCGTCCTCGACGACGTCTACGCGGCCGGGCTCGACCGCGACCTCGGCGTCACATGGGCGGGCAACGTCCCGACCCTCGCGCTGTGGGCTCCGACCGCGCGCTCGGTGACGACGCAGGTGTGGCTCGAGGGCGATGGCGTGGCCGACGGTCCCATGACTGAGGTTGCCGCGGTCCGCCAGGCCGACGGCACCTGGGTCACGCAGGGAGCTGCGGCGTGGAAGAACGCGGCGTTCCGCTACGACGTCGAGGTGTACGTGCCCGCGACCGGCACGGTCGAGCACAACCTCGTCACCGACCCGTACTCGGTTGCGCTCACGCTCAACTCGACGCACTCGGTCCTCGTCGACCTCACGGACCCGGCCTACCGGCCGGCCGCGTGGGAGACCCAGGCCGCGCCAGCGATCGCGCGTCCTGTCGACCGTTCGATCTACGAGCTGCACATCCGTGACTTCTCGATGACCGACCCGTCGGTCCCCGAGGCGCATCGCGGCACCTACCTGGCCTTCGCAGGCGAGGGCAACGGCGTCAAGCACCTGCGCAAGCTCGCTGACGCCGGCCTCAACACGGTGCACCTCCTGCCGTCGTTCGACATCGCGACGATCGAGGAGGAGCGCGCAGCGCAGAAGACGACGGGTGACCTCACGGCATTCGGCCCCGCGGCCGAGGACCAGCAGGAAGCAGTCACGGCCATCAAGGACGAGGACGGCTTCAACTGGGGCTACGACCCCATGCACTGGACGGCACCCGAAGGCTCGTACGCGACCGTCGGCAACCAGGACGGCGGCAAGCGTGTCGCTGAGTACCGCACGATGGTCGGTGCGCTGCACAAGAACGGCCTCCAGGTCGTCCAGGACGTCGTCTACAACCACACGGCGGCCTCGGGCCAGGACCCGAAGTCGGTCCTCGACCGCGTCGTGCCCGGTTACTACCAGCGGCTCTCGGCGACGGGTGGGGTCGAGAACTCGACCTGCTGCTCGAACGTCGCGACCGAGAACGCGTTCGCCCAGAAGCTCATGGTCGACTCGGTCGTCACGTGGGCGCGGGAGTACAAGATCGATGGCTTCCGCTTCGACCTCATGGGACACCACTCCAAGGCGAACATGCTTGCGGTGCGTGCTGGGCTCGATGAGCTGACGCTCGCGAAGGACGGCGTCGACGGTTCGGCGATCTACCTCTACGGAGAGGGATGGAACTTCGGCGAGGTCGCGAACAACGCGCGCTTCGAGCAGGCCACGCAGGGGCAGCTGGACGGCACGGGCATCGGGACGTTCTCCGACCGCCTGCGGGACGCCGTCCACGGCGGGTCGCCTGTCGACGGGGGCTCGACCTTCGTCCAGGGCTTCGGGACCGGACTGGCCACCGACCCGAACGGCGCCAAGCGCGGTGACGGCGGCACGAACACCGGAGCCGCCGACGAGATCGCCGACCTGCGTCACCAGACGGACCTCGTGCGCCTGGGCCTCGCGGGCAACCTCGCCGACTACACGTTCACGACGTCGGCCGGTTCCGCGCAGCGCGGGGACGAGATCGACTACCGCGGAGCTCCCGCAGGCTATGCGAGCCAACCGGACGAGGTCGTCACGTACGTCGATGCCCATGACAACGAGACGCTCTTCGACATCCTCGCGCTCAAGCTGCCGAAGGACACGGCGATGGCCGACCGCGTGCGGATGAACACGCTGTCGCTCGCGACGACGACGCTCTCCCAGACGCCGACGTTCTGGCACGCGGGAACGGACCTGCTGCGGTCCAAGTCCCTCGACCGTGACAGCTACAACTCCGGTGACCACTTCAACGCGGTCGACTGGACCGGTCAGAGCAACAACTTCGGTGTGGGCCTCCCGCCGGAGGAGAAGAACGGCGAGAAGTGGTCGCTCATGGCCCCTCTCCTCGCCGACCCTGCGCTCAAGCCGGCGGCAGCTGACATCGCGGCAGCACACGCGCAGGCGCTCGACCTCTTGCGCATGCGGTACTCGACGAGCCTGCTGCGTCTCGGCTCGGCAGACCTCATCAAGCAGAAGGTGACGTTCCCCGGATCGGGTGCCGACTCCGTGCCTGGCCTGCTCCTCATGCAGGTCGACGACACGGTCGGTTCGGATGCCGACCCTGCGCTCGACGGCGCGCTCGTCGCGTTCAACGCGTCGCCCGCACCGATCACGACGAGCGTGGCAGGGCTCAAGGGACGTGCGTTCATGCTCTCGCCGATCCAGGCCAACGGCTCCGACGCAGTCGTCAAGGCGACGACGTTCGACGCGAAGTCGGGCACGGTGACGATCCCTGCACGGACCGTTGCGCTCCTCGTCGAGACGAGCAAGGCGACCGAGCCGACGACACCGCCCGCGACGGAGGAGCCGACCACGCCGGCTCCGACGACGCCGCCCGCGACGGGTGAGCCGACGACGCCGCCCGCGACGGGTGAGCCGACGACGCCGCCCGCGACGGGCGAGCCGACCACCCCGGCTCCGACGACGCCGGCCGCCAAGCCGTCGACGACGCGCCTGTCGCCGACGACGCTGACGACGACCCTCGGCTCGCGTGCGGTGTGGACCGTGGCCGTGAGGACGGCGGGCAAGGCTGACGGCGGAACCGTCACCCTGCGTGCAGGGACGCGCGTGCTCGGAACGGCGAAGGTCGCCAAGGGCGTCGCGAGGGTGAAGCTCTCGACGAGCGCGGTGGCACGCGTTGGACGGACGTCGGTCGTCGCGCACTTCGCGGGGACAAAGACGGCGGCGCCGTCGCGCTCCGCCAAGGGCCGCCTCGTCGTCACCCGGGCGAAGGCCAAGCTCGCGGTCTCCGGAACGACGGTCCGCACGGGGGAGCGCGCAACGCTCAAGGTCAAGGTGCGCGCAGCCGCGGGCAAGACGACGGGCCGCGTCCTCGTCTACCAGGGCAACCGCAAGATTGCCTCGGCCCGCGTCGTCAAGGGAACCGCCAAGGTGGTGCTGCCCCGTTCCGTCTCCGCGAAGGTCCGCAAGGTTCGCCTCACGGTGCGCTACTCGGGCTCGACGACCGTCGCCAAGGCCTCGACCCGCACGACCCTCAAGGTCGTGCGTGCCAAGGCACGCGTGAGCGTCTCGGCGCCCGACGCACGGGTCCGCCGGTCCGCGTACGTCACGGTGCGGGTGCGCGGCACCTCGCACGTCCGCCCCCGGGGCGTGATGACGGTCAAGCTCGACGGCACGACGATCGCCAAGGTCCGTCTCTCGGGCCGGACAGCGTCGACGACGCTGAGGATTCGCGTCGTCGCGTTCCGCCCCGGTGATCGCAATATCACGGTGTCGTACGGCGGCAACGCCCGCCTGAGCAAGGCGAGCGGGAGCACCACGATGACTGTCCGCTGATCCCGCACAGCGGCACGGCCAGGGCGCGTCCTCCTCACGGAGGTCGCGCCCTGCGTCGTGCGCAGGCGTGCACGGGATGGGGCGCAGTCCTGCCGCCCGGCGGGCGGTCCCGCAGGTGAGCGCCGTCCGCGTAGGATCAGTGACCGTGAGCATCGACCGGCAGACGCCGGGTTCCCAGACCTCGCTCCGCGAGGCCAACCGGGCCCGTGTCCTCCATGCGGTCCAGCAGCGCGGCGCCCTCACGCAGGTCGAGCTGGCTGGCGTCACAGGGCTGTCCCCGGCCACCGTGTCGAACATCGTCAAGGAGCTCACCGCCGCCGGTGTCCTCGCCACCGCCCCGACGTCCCGCTCCGGCCGCCGGGCGCAACAGGTGACGCTCGCGCGCAGCCTCGGCCTTGTCGCCGGAGTCCACTTCGGCTTCAGGACGCTCCGCGTCGCGCTTGCCGACACGGCCCACCGCGTCGTCGCCGAGGTGCGCATGCCGCTGCCGCCCGACCACCGCGCCGACTTCGGCCTCGACCGCGTCGTCATGGTCATCGATGAGCTGCTCGAGCAGGTCGACGCGAGCCGGGCCGAGCTGCTGCGCGTCGGCGTGGCGGTTGCCGCGCCGGTCGACCCCGCGACCGGAACGGTCTCGACCCGGGGTCTCCTGCGCGGCTGGGACGGCGTGAGCGTTCCGGACGTCCTCGCGGCCGAGCTCGCCGTGCCGGTGCACGTCGACAACGACGCGAATCTCGGTGCGCTCGCCGAGCATCGCTCCGGCGCCGCGCGCGGCCGCGACAACGCCGTCTACGTGCGCATCTCGCACGGGGTCGGGGCCGGGCTCGTCCTCGGCGGACGCCTCCACCGCGGCCGGGCCGGTGCCGCGGGCGAGATCGGGCACGTCTCGATCGACGAGAACGGTGCGGTGTGCCGCTGCGGCAACCGTGGTTGCCTCGAGATGTACGTTGCTTCTGCCGCCCTCATCGCGGTGCTTGCCCCGTCGCACGGGCACCTCTCGCTCTCGGCGGTGCTCGAGCGCGCCGCCGCGGGCGACCCGGGTTGCTCGCGCGTGGTCGAGGACGCGGGCCGGCACCTGGGCGCGGCCGTGGCGACGCTGTGCACGACGCTCGACCCGGACGTCGTCGTCATCGGCGGACCCGTGGCGGGAGCCGGGGAGATCCTCCTCGGGCCGCTGCGCTCCGTCCTGGCGCGCCGCGCGTTCCCGACGTTCGCGGGCGCAGTCGACGTCGTCGTGGGGGAGCTCGGTCCCGAGGCCGAGCTTCGGGGAGCGCTCCTGCTCGCGCTCGACCACGTGAACTTCTCGCCCGCGCTGGGGGGCTCATGAGACACCGTTCTTCGGCGCGTGGGTTTGCCGCGCTCGTCGTCGGCGCCCTGCTGCTCCTTGCCGCCTGCACCCCGGGGACGGCCTCGCACGAGGAGGGGCCGACGATCGCGCTCCTGCTGCCTGACGCGAAGACCGCGCGCTGGGAGCAGATCGACCGTCCCGGGATCGCAGCGGTCGTCGCCGAGCATTGCGCGTCGTGCACGTTCCTCCACGCCAACGCCCAGCAGGACGCGCTCACACAGCTTGAGCAGGCCCAGTCGTTTCTCGCGCGCGGCGCCGACGTCCTCGTGCTCACCGCGGTCGACGGCGCCTCGGCGCTGTCGATCGTCACCGAGGCGAGCGAGCGAGGCGTGCCCGTCATCGCCTACGACCGCTTCCTCGACAGCCCCGACGTCGCGTTCTACGTGTCGTTCGACTCCGAGCGCATCGGGCGCATCCAGGCGCTCGGGCTCCTTGAGGGCCTCGCTGCCCAGGGGTTCGTGCCGAGTCCGGGTGACGACCGCGGCATCCTCGTCCTCGGCGGTGCATCGACGGACCCGAACTCGGCGCAGCTCGCCCGGGGACGCACGCCCGTCATCGACGGCGCGGGGCTGCGCGTCCTTGCGACGTACGACGTCCCCGACTGGTCACCCGACAAGGCCCAGGACTGGGTCGCTGACCAGGTGGCTCGGTTCTCCGACCGCATCGTCGGCGTGTACGCCGCGAACGATGCGATGGCCGCGGGGGCGACCTCGGCGATGCGCGCCGCAGCGCTGCGGCCGCTGCCCATCACGGTGGGTCAGGATGCCGAGCTTGCGGCCGTGCGCCGCATCCTCACGGGTGACCAGCACATGACCGTCTACAAGGACATCCGCGAGCAAGCCCGCACCGCGGGGGAGCTCGCGGTGCGACTCGCCCAGGGCGAGAACCCTGCGGCCGAGCAGACGCTTGACCGGGTGCCCGCCGTGCTCCTCACCCCGCTTGCCGTGGCACGCGGCGACATTGCCGCGACGATCCTCGGCCGCGGAGTCTTCACGGTCGAAGAGATCTGCGTCGATCCATACATCCAGGCCTGCGAAGACGCCGGCCTTCTGTCGAGGAGTCGTCCATGAGCGCGCCCGCAGTCCTCGCCTTGCGAGGCGTTTCGAAGTCGTTCGGCGCCGTCCGAGCGCTCGTCGACGTCGACCTCGACGTCCACGCGGGGGAGGTGCTCGCGATCATTGGCGACAACGGCGCGGGCAAGTCGACCGCCGTCAAGGTGCTCGCGGGCGACGTCGTGCCCGACGCGGGCTTCGTCGAGGTCGACGGCGTCCGTACGGAGCTCTCGACGCCCGCGGCGGCGCGAGCGGCGGGTGTCGCGACCGTCTACCAGGACCTCGCGCTGTGCGAGAACCTCGACGTCGTCGAGAACATCTTCCTCGGCAACGAGCGGCTCCGGGCCGGGATGCTCGACGAGGTCGAGATGGAGCGCCGGTCATGGGAACTGCTCGGCCAGCTCGCGGTGCGTGTCCCGTCGGTGCGCGTCCCCGTCGGGGCGCTCTCGGGCGGGCAGCGGCAGGCTGTCGCGATCGTGCGTGCCCTGCTCGGCGAGCCACGGGTCGTCATGCTCGACGAGCCGACGGCCGCGCTCGGGATCGCCCAGACGGCCGAGGTTCTCACGCTCGTCGAACGGCTCCGCGACCGCGGTCACGCGGTCGTCCTCGTCTCGAACAACATGTCCGACGTCCACGCGGTCGCCGACCGCATCGCCGTGCTGCGCCTCGGTCGTCGCGGCCCCGTCTTCGACGCCGCGCGGACCAGCTACGAGGACCTCATCGCCGCCGTCACGGGCGCGCGCACGGTCCACGCGCCGTCCGACGTCCCTCTCACCGCGCCGCCCGCATCCCCCTCGGAGGAGTCCCGATGAACCGCGTCGCCGAGCTGCCCGTGCTGCGGCACGTCGCCGAGGCCGTCGGGGAGGTCGTCGACCGCGCTCGCACCGGCCAGCTGCGCTCCCTGGGAGGCGTCGCCGCGCTCGTCGTCGTGTGGATCGGCTTCGGCGTGCTCGCCCCCGCGTTCCTCTCGGCCGACAACCTCGTCAACGTCACGCAGCAGTCGGCTGTCGTCGGGCTCCTCGCGCTGGGTGTCGTCCTCGTCATGCTCATCGGCCAGCTCGACCTGTCGGTTGGCGCTGTCTCGGCACTGGGGTCCGCGATCGTCGCCGTCGGCAGCCAGCAGGCCGGACTGCCCATGTGGCTCTCGGTCATCGCGGCGGTCGGGGCGGGCGCCGTCGTCGGGCTCGGCTACGGCATCGTGAGCCAACGCTTCGGTGTGCCCGGGCTCGTGCTCACGCTCGCCGGCCTGCTGGCCGCTCACGGTCTGCAGCTCACGGTGCTCGGCGCGACCGGGTCGGTCAACGTGCCGTACGAGTCGTGGCTCGTGCGCTTCGCGCAGGCCACCTACCTCGAGCCGTCCGCAGCGCTCGGCGGCGGCATCGTCGTCGTCGCGGCCGTCGCGGTCCTCAGCGTGCGCGACCGCCGACACCGCATGAGCGCGGGACTGCCTGCGCGGTCGTGGGAAGAGATCACGGTGCGGCTCGTCGGCCTGGCCGTCGTTCTTCTTGGCGGGGCCGCCTACCTGTCGACGGACCGTGGTGTGGGCGCGATGTTCGTCGTGTTCCTCGCCGCGGTTGCCCTTGTCGACGTGGCTGTCCGCCGGACGCGGTGGGGCCGTGCGGTGCGTGCGGTCGGGGGCGATGCTGAGTCGGCGCGACGCGCAGGCCTGTCGGTCAAGGGCGTGACGATCTCGGTGTACGTCCTGTGCTCGACCCTCGCCGCGCTCGGTGGTGTGCTCGCGGTGGGCCGCCTCGCGGCGGCCAACCAGGGGTCGGGAGGCGCAGAGCTGAGCCTCACCGCGATCGCCGCAGCGCTCATCGGGGGCGCGAGCCTCTACGGCGGGCGCGGCTCCGCGTGGTCCGCGTTCCTCGGCGTGCTCGTCGTGCAGTCGATCTCGACGGGGCTGGCGATGACGAGCGCCCCGCCGGCCGTGCGTTACCTCGTCCTCGCGGTCACGCTCGTGCTCGCGGTTGCGATCGACACGTCCTCGCACCGGCGGCGTGCGGGAGTCCTCAGCGGAAGATGACGGTCCGGTGCCCGTTGAGCAGGATGCGGTGCTCGGAGTGCCAGCGCACCGCGCGGGCCAGGACGCGGCGCTCGACGTCCTGGCCGAGAGCGACGAGCGCGTCGGTCGACCGTGAGTGGTCGACACGTTCGACGTCCTGCTCGATGATCGGGCCCTCGTCGAGGTCACCCGTCACGTAGTGGCTCGTCGCACCGATGAGCTTGACGCCGCGTGCGTGTGCCTGGTGGTAGGGCTTGGCGCCCTTGAACGACGGCAGGAACGAGTGGTGGATGTTGATGACCTGGCCCTCGAGCGTGCGGCACAGGTCGTCCGAGAGGACCTGCATGTAGCGCGCGAGAACGACGAGCTCGACACCGTGCTCCTCGACGAGGGCGAGCAGCTGCGCCTCGGCGTCGGCCTTGGTGTCCTTCGTGACCGGGACGTGGTGGAACGGCTTGCCGTAGAACGCGGCGAGCGGCGCGAGGTCGGCGTGGTTGCCGACCACACCGACGACGTCGATCTCGAGCCCTTCGGACCGTTCGCGGAAGAGCAGGTCGTTGAGGCAGTGCGCGGCCTTGGAGACGAGCACGAGCGTGCGCACGGGACGGCCGACGACGTCGAGCGTCCACGTCATGCCGAACCGGGTGGCGAGCTCGCCGATGGCTCCGCGCAGCTCGTCGGGCGCGGCTGACGACCGCACCTGGACGCGCATGAAGAAGAGGTCCGTCTCGGGGTCGCCGTACTGCTGGGACTCGGTGATGTTGCCGCCGTGCGCCGCGAGCACACCCGTGACCGCGTGGACGATCCCGGGGCGGTCCGGGCACGAGAGGGCGAGGACCCAGTGCGTCGGGTCGGGTGAAGCGGTGGCGTCGAGGGCGCTGAGGGCGGCGGTGGTCACGGGGCGAGGGTAGTCCACCGGCCGTGCGCGCGGCGGGACGCAGCACCCTGCGGACGCCCGGCGGCGGTCGCGGCGGCCACGACGTTCGTCGCTGTCCGTTGTCGTGGACGACACATGCGGGCGGGGCACGTACCTGACACGATGAGGCTATGAACGACGCCCTCCGCATCGGACCCGTCTCCCTCGAGCACGCAGGCGAGCTCCTCACGCTGCGGCGTGCTGCGTTCGTCACGGAGGCGCAGACGTACGACGATCCGTTCATCCCCCCGCTCACGCAGACCCTGAGCGAGCTGCGGGCCGACATCGAGGCGGCGGGCGTCATCACGCTCGGTGCGTGGGACGGCACACGCCTCATCGGGTCGGTACGGATCGAGATTGAGGACGACAAGGCGACCCTCGGCCGGCTCGCGGTCGCCCCCGACCGCCAGGGCGAGGGGATCGGCACGCAGATGATGCTCGCGGTCGCGCCGTTGCTGCCTGACGAGACGGAGGAGATCTGGGTGTTCACGGGCCGTGACTCCAAGCAGAACCTCGCGATGTACCAGAACCGGGGCTACGAGCACCAGTTCGACGAGACGGTCGGCGACCTCACGTACGCCTACCTGCGGCGCATCCTCGGGGAGGACGTCGAGGGCTGAGAGGCTCACCGTCGGGGAGCGGCCGCACGCGTGGCAGCCCTCGACCTTGCTAGGCTGTTCATCGTCGCGACTGGCGCATTCAGGTGGGTCACCACCGGGGAGCGACACCTTCTTCTCCGACTTCGGGTCGTTCGCCTGGGCCCCGGTCACCGCACTGTCGTGCGCGTGCCCGCCCGGCACCCGCACAGACATGCATCTGACTGCACGTCCACCACGTCTGAAGGAGACAGCGAATGAGCCAGCACGAGCCGGTCCTCGACCAAGGCCTCGCCGAGGTCGATCCGGAGATCGCCGCGGTCCTCGACGGTGAGCTCGCGCGTCAGCGCGGCACTCTCGAGATGATCGCGTCGGAGAACTTCGTCCCGCGGGCGGTCCTTGAGGCCCAGGGTTCGGTTCTCACGAACAAGTACGCCGAGGGCTACCCGGGTCGCCGCTACTACGGTGGCTGCGAGCAGGTCGACATCGCTGAAGAGCTCGCGATCTCGCGCGCCAAGTCGCTCTTCGGCGCCGAGCACGCGAACGTCCAGCCCCACTCGGGTGCGACCGCGAACGCTGCCGTCCTTCACGCGCTCATCAAGCCAGGCGACAAGATCATGGGCCTTGAGCTCGCCCACGGTGGTCACCTCACCCACGGCATGAAGATCAACTTCTCGGGCAAGCTCTACGAGGTTGCCGCGTACGGCGTCGACCCTGACACGATGCGCCTCGACATGGACAAGGTGCGCGAGCAGGCGCTCGCTGCCCGCCCCGACGTCATCATCGGTGGCTGGTCCGCCTACCCCCGTCACCTCGACTTCGAGGCCTTCCGGTCGATCGCTGACGAGGTGGGTGCGAAGCTCTGGGTCGACATGGCCCACTTCGCCGGTCTCGTCGCCGCGGGCCTGCACCCCAACCCGGTGCCGTACGCGGACGTCGTCTCCTCGACGGTCCACAAGACGATCGGTGGCCCCCGTTCGGGCTTCATCCTCTCGCGCGAGGAGTACGCGAAGAAGATCGACTCGGCCGTCTTCCCGGGGCAGCAGGGTGGCCCGCTCATGCACGTCGTGGCCGCGAAGGCCGTCTCGTTCAAGATTGCTGCGTCCGAGGGGTTCAAGGAGCGCCAGGAGCGCGTGCTCGCCGGAGCGCGGATCATCGCTGAGCGCCTCACGGCCGCCGATGTGCGTGCGGCGGGTGTCGACGTGCTCACGGGCGGGACCGACGTCCACCTCGTGCTCGTCGACCTGCGCCACTCCGACCTCGACGGCCAGCAGGCTGAGGACCTCCTGCACTCGGTCGACATCACCGTCAACCGCAACGCCGTCCCGTTCGACCCGCGCCCCCCGCGCGTGACGTCGGGCTTGCGCATCGGCACGCCCGCGCTCGCGACGCGTGGCTTCGGCGACACGGAGTTCGCCGAGGTTGCCGAGATCATCGCGACGGCTCTCAAGGGTGGTGCCGACATCGAGGCCCTGCGCGCTCGCGTGCAGAACCTCGCGGACGCCTTCCCGCTCTACCCCGACCTGCAGCAGTACTGACACGCGTGTCCGCCCGGCCGGGTTGTCCCGGCCGGGCGGACGTGCGCGGGAGGAGACACATGACCGCACAGATTCTCGACGGGAAGGCCACGGCGGCCGCCCTCAAGGCTGAGCTTGCCGAGCGGGTCGCGGCACTGACCGCGCAGGGTGTGACGCCCGGCCTCGGGACCGTCCTCGTCGGCGAGGACCCTGGTTCGAAGGCGTACGTCGCGGGCAAGCACCGTGACTGCGCCGAGGTCGGGATCGCGTCGATCCGCGTGGACCTTCCGGCCGACGCCACCCAGGCTGACGTCGAGGCCGCGATCGAGCGGCTCAACGCTGACCCGGCGTGCACGGGCTACATCGTCCAGCTGCCGCTCCCGCGCGGCATCGACACCCATCGTGTGCTCGAGCTCATCGACCCGGACAAGGACGCCGACGGCCTCCACCCGACAAACCTGGGGCGACTCGTCCTGCGTGTGAGCGGCGCGATCGACTCACCGCTGCCGTGCACCCCCGCAGGCATCCTCGAGCTCGTGGGGCGGTACGGGATCGACCTCGCGGGCAAGGACATCGTCGTGCTCGGTCGTGGCACGACCGTGGGGCGTTCGATCGGGCTCCTGCTCACCCGCAAGGAGGTCAACGCGACCGTGACGCTCACGCACACCGGGACGGTCGACGTCGCCGCGCACCTGCGGCGCGCGGACGTCATCGTGGCCGCGGCGGGGGTCGCGCACGTCGTGCGGGCCGAGGACGTCAAGCCGGGCGCGATCGTCATCGACGTCGGTGTGAGCCGTGTCGAGAATCCCGAGACGGGCAAGGCCACGCTCCTGGGCGACGTCGACCCCGCCGTCGCCGAGGTGGCGTCGTGGATCTCGCCCAACCCGGGCGGGGTCGGCCCCATGACGCGGGCGATGCTCCTCGCGAACGTCGTCGACACGGCGGAGCGCGCCGCACGCTGAGCGGCACGCACCCTGCGGTCTTTTGAGCGCTGCGCGCACGGGGACGTTCCACGCCGCGAGATCACCGGCCGCATGCCGGGATGCGCGCGGGGCCGCCGAGGCCTCTCACCCGCCGCTCACCCCGGTGCCCCTGGACGACGTGCGCTCGGCAGGCGCCGGGCGCGGGATTGCCCCGTCGATGCTCGACGCGCGCTCCCGACCAGCCCCGACGCCGGGCAAGCCGACACCGGCGCGCACGGCCGCGTTCATCTGGTGACCCCACGTCAGACACCTCCCCGGGGTGTCCTTGGACAGTCCTAGGCGCCGTGAGCGGTGGCGACAGGCGGAGAACGGGCTGAGCCTGTCCCCACCGTCGACCAGCACGTGCAACGGCGCACGTGCGAGATTGGGGTTTCCATGCGCAAGAGCTCGGTGCAGGCACGCGTCGTCGCGACGCTCGCCAGCGCCTCGATGATCGGGGCCGTCGGCCTCGTGACAGCGGGAACGGCCTCAGCTGCCGTCTCGCCCGAGGCGTCCGTCGTCATCAACGAGGTCTACGGAGGGGGTGGTAACAGCGGATCGTTCTGGATGAGCGACTTCGTCGAGCTCTACAACCCCTCTGACGCACCTCAGTCGCTCGACGGCTGGAGCATCCAGTACGCGTCGGCCGGCGGGAGCTCGTGGGCTGCCACGCCCCTTGCCGGGGCGATCCCCGCGAAGGGCCACTTCCTCGTCAAGCAGGCCGACGGCGCGGGGGGTAGCGCTGCGCTCCCGACACCGGATGTGGGCGGGACGACCGCGATGGCGGGCGCTGCGGGCAAGATTGCGCTCGTCAGCACGACGACGGCACTGACCTGCGGCACCTCGTGCACTGCGGCGGCCGAGGTCGTCGACTTCGTCGGCACCGGGAGCGCGAACGACTTCGCGCAGAGCGCCGCGCCGGCGACGTCGAACAGCACGTCGGTGAGCCGGACTGACGGTGTCAACACCGCCAACAACGGCGCTGACTTCACCGCGGGTGAGCCCTCCCCGACGAATGCACTCGGTGAGACAGAGGCGCCGGGCGAGCCGGACCCAGAGCCGACCGACGAGCCGACCGACGAGCCGACCGACGAGCCGACCGACGAGCCGACGACGACCGACCCCACGACGCGGACGATCGCCGAGATCCAGGGCTCGGGCGCACAGACCCCGCTTGCCGGTGAGATCGTGCGCACGACGGGCGTCGTCACGGCCGCGTACCCGACCGGCGGCTACCGCGGGATCGTCATCCAGACGCCCGGCACGGACACGACGCCGGACGCCTCGGACGCGATCTTCGTCTACCACGCGGGCAGCGCGATCACCGTCGAGATCGGCGACCACGTCACCGTGACCGGAACGGCCGGCGAGTTCTCAGGCCTCACTCAGCTGAGCGGCCCCGGCCTCGAGATCACCGCGACCCGTGAGGGTGAGGGCGCAGCCGTTCCGCTCGAGATCGCCTGGCCCACGACCGACGCGGCGCGCGAAGCGATCGAATCGATGCTCATCGCGCCTCAGGGTGACATGACCGTCTCGAACACGTACTCGACGAACCAGTACGGCGAGGTGGGCCTCGCTGCCGGCACGACGCCCCTGCGCCAGCCGACCGATGCCGCTCGCCCTGGCTCTGCAGGGGCTGCCGAGACAGCTGAGGACAACGCCGCACGCGGCGTCATCCTCGACGACGGCGCCTCGACGAACTTCCTCAGCTCCGCCAACCGCGGGCTCACGCCCCCGTACGTCTCGCTCAGCGAACCCGTCCGTGTCGGCGCAGCCGTGACGTTCGACAGCCCGCTCGTCGTCGACTACCGCAACAACGCGTGGAAGCTCAACCCCACGACGCAGGTGACGCCCGGAAGCGAGACCGCCTCGTTCGAGAACACCCGCACCGCTGCCCCCGCAGCGGCGCAGCTCGGCAACGGCGACCTCACCGTGGCGTCCTTCAACGTCCTCAACTACTTCACGACGCTCGGCGCGGACGTCGCCGGCTGCGTGCCGTACGAGGACCGGGAGGGCAACGGCATCACGGTCCGCGAGTGCCCGGGTGACGGCCCGCGTGGCGCGTGGAACCAGGCAAGCCTCGAGCGTCAGCAGGACAAGATCGTCGCAGCCATCACTGCGGTTGACGCGAGCGTCGTCGGCCTCATGGAGATCGAGAACTCCGTCAAGCTCGGGGCGCCGGTCGACGAGGCGGTCGGGACGCTCGTCGCCGCGCTCAACGCGCGGGCAGGCAGCGACCGCTGGGACTACGTGCGCTCGTCCGCCGACCTGCCGCCCGTCAGCGAGCAGGACGTCATCACCAACGCAGTCATCTACCAGACCGGCCAGGTGACGCCCGTGGGCGCCTCGGTCGCGCTCGGAGACAGCTCGGGCTCGGGCGAGCCGTTCGTCAACGCGCGTGAGCCGATCGGCCAGGCGTTCGCCCCCGCCGAGGGTGGCGAGCCCTTCCTCGTCGTCGTCAACCACTTCAAGTCCAAGGGCTCGGCAGGACCGCTGCCCGGCGACGCCGACAGCAACGACGGGCAGGGTTCGTCGAACGCGTCACGCGTCGCTCAGGCGACCGCGCTCGCGGCCTGGGTCCCGACGGTCCTCGCCGACCTCGCCGCAGACGGCCACGACGTCGCAGACGTCGCGCTCGTCGGCGACTTCAACTCCTACGCCCAGGAGGACCCGATGCAGGTCCTCTACGACGCGGGCTACACCGACGCGCAGACGAAGAACCCGGCGACGGAGCACTCGTACTCCTACCAGGGGCTGTCGGGCTCGCTCGACCACGTGCTGCTCAACGCCTCGTTCCTCGAGCGCACGACCGGTGCCGATATCTGGAACATCAACGCTCCGGAGTCGATCGCCCTTGAGTACTCGCGCTACAACAACCACGGCACGCTCTTCTACGACGTCAGCGCCTACCGGTCCTCCGACCATGACCCCGTCATCGCCGCGTTCGCGTCGAACGATGCGCCGCCGACGAGCGTGAACCTCCGGCTGCTCAACATCAACGACTTCCATGGCCGCATCGACGCGAACACGGTGAAGTTTGCGGGCACGATCGAGCAGCTGCGCAAGGAGGCGGACGAGTCCGTGTTCCTGTCCGCAGGCGACAACATCGGCGCCTCCCTCTTCGCGTCCGCGTTCGCGGACGACGCTCCGACGCTCGAGGTGCTCGATGCTCTTGGCCTCGCGGCCTCGGCCGTCGGCAACCACGAGTTCGACAAGGGCGCGGACGACCTCACGGGTCGCGTCGACGCCGCGGCGGACTTCCCGTACCTGGGTGCGAACGTCTATGCGAAGGGGACGACGACACCGGTTCTCGACGAGTACGCGCTCGTCGAGCGCGGGGGTCTGACGATCGGTGTCATCGGTGCCGTGACGGAAGAGGTCCCGACGCTCGTCACGCCCACGGGCGTCGCCGACCTCGAGTTCGGTGATCCGGTCGAGGCGGTCAACCGTGTGGCCGCGGCACTGTCCGACGGCAACCCGGACAACGGCGAGGCTGATGTCCTCGTGGCCGAGTACCACGAGGGTGCGTCGGCAGGGGACTCTGAGGGGACGACGCTTGAGGCTGAGCTGGCCAAGGGCGGGGCGTTCGCAGCGATCGTCACGGACACGTCCCCGCTGGTCGACGTCGTCTTCACGGGCCACACGCACAAGCAGTACGCGTGGCTCGCGCCGGTGACGGGCGGCGGTGAGCGTCCGATCGTCCAGACCGGTAACTACGGCGAGCACATCGGCGTGGTCGACCTCACGATCGACGTCGCCTCGGGTGACGTGAGTGACGCATCCGCGAAGAACGTGGCGCGCACGACGACGGGTGACGCCGAGCTGGTCGCGGAGTTCCCGCGGGTGGCCGAGGTCAAGACGATCGTCGACGCGGCGCTCGCCGCGGCGGCCGAGGTCGGCAAGCAGCCCGTCGGGTCGGTGACCGCAGACATCACGACTGCGTTCGTCGGAGGCGCGTACGGCGACGACGGCTACGCGGGTGGCACGCGTGACAACCGTGGCGCGGAGTCGACCCTCGGCAACCTCGTCGCCAATGCGCTGCGTGACACGCTGGGCAACCACCAGGCGGGCGCCGACATCGGCGTCGTCAACCCGGGCGGCCTGCGCAACGAGCTCTTGTTTGCGAAGAGTGGGGACGAGGCGACCGATGGCGTCGTCACGTACGCCGAGGCCAACGCGGTGCTGCCGTTCGTCAACAACCTCTGGTCGACGACGCTCACGGGCGCGCAGCTCAAGACGATGCTCGAGCAGCAGTGGCAGACGAACGCGGACGGGACGATCCCGTCGCGCGCCTATCTGCAGCTGGGACTGTCCGACAACGTCTCGTACACGTTCGACTCGACGCGTGACCTCGGTGATCGGATCACGTCGATCACGGTCGACGGCGCGCTGGTGGCGGCGTCGGACTCGTTCCGCGTCGGGACGTTCTCGTACCTCGCGACCGGTGGCGACAACTTCCGGATCTTCACGCAGGGCACGGGCACGGTCGACTCGGGGCTCATCGACCGTGACGCGTGGATCGCCTACCTCGGGTCGCACCCGGCGCTCACACCGTCGTTCGCTGAGCGCGCGGTCGAGGTCGTGGGTGCTCCCACGACGGTCGAGACGGGGGCGGCGCTGTCGTTCGGCGTCGCTGGGCTGGACCTCACGAGTCTCGGCTCGCCGCGCAACACGTCGCTCACGGCGACGTTCCACGGGGGCACGCTCCCCGAGGCGGGCATCGCGCTCGGCACCCTCACGGTGTCCGAGGGTGCGGCGACCGTGAGCGGCACGGTCCCGGCTGAGGCCGCGGGTGCGACGACGTTGCGCCTCACTGTCGCGCCGTCGGGCACGGTCGTCGTGATCCCGCTCGTCGTGACGGCGCCGGTCGTCGTCGATCCGGAGACGACGCGCACGACCTTGGCCGTGACGGGGGACCGCATCGAGGGGCGCACGCTCACCCTCGTGGCGAAGGTCGCCCCCGCGGATGCTGCGGGTGTCGTCGAGTTCCGTGACGGACGCACCGTGCTCGGGCGTGCGACCGTGACGACGGGCAGTGCGACGTTGTCGACGTCGAGCCTCGAGCGCGGTGTCCACCGTCTCTCGGCACGGTTCGTCCCGTCCGACGAGACCGCGTACGAGGCCTCGAGGTCGGCGACGAGCATCGTGACGATCGCGGCGCGGCCGACGCCCCCTGAGACGAAGTCGCCCGTGGTGGTGCGGATGAAGGTCGCTCCCGCGCGCGTCACGTACGGGAAGGCGGCGAAGGTCACCGTGACCGTCACCGGCAGGACGTCTGCGCCGCAGGGTGTTGTCGGCATCTACGACGGCACCCGACGCGTGGCGCTCGGCACGCTCACGGTGTCGGGACGCACGGGCAAGGTGACGGTTGCGCTGCCGCGGACGCTTGCGGCGGGCACGCACCAGCTGTGGGCGCGGTATTCGGGCACGTCGACGACGCACGCGGGCACGTCGAAGATCACGACGCTCAAGGTCGTCAAGGCGCGGGCGAAGGTCAAGGCGTCGGTCTCGCGTGACGGGCGCACCGTCCGGGTGTCCGTGACGGCCAAGGGCTACGTCCCGACGGGTGTGGTCTCGGTGCGCATGGACCGGGGCCGGACGACGACGGTCGTCCTGCGCCGGGGCGAGGCGACGATCCGGGTCGCTCAGCCTCGTCGGGGCCTTCACGTCTACACCGTGAAGTACTCGGGTTCTGCCGGGACGCAGAGCTCGACCGTCAAGGTGATGCGCGTCGTGCGCTGACCTGCCCTCCGCAGCGGTGCCGTGCGCGTGAGCGCGCGGCACCGCTGTCGTCCCCCCTTGTGTCCGACGCTCTGCTCCCCGTACCGGATGTCTGAGGCATGGGGGAGGATGGATCGCCGGGCACCCCCGGACTCGCCCCCACGCACTCGCAGGAGCTCACGTGCCGATCAAGGTCACGACGGTCAATGTCAACGGCATCCGTGCCGCCTACCGCAAGGGCATGGACGCCTGGCTCGCCACCGAGGCTCCGGATGTCCTGCTGCTCCAGGAGGTGCGTGCTCCGGACGACGTGGTCCACGACCTGCTCGGTGAGGACTGGCACGTCGTGCACCAGGCCTGCGACATCAAGGGGCGGGCGGGGGTCGCGATCGCGACGCGACTGCCGTTGTCGACCGTCCGCGTGGGGCTCACGGAGACCGAGCCGGACGTCGACACGGGCCGGTGGGTCGAGGCCGATGTCGAGCTGCCCTCGGGGGCGTCGCTCACGGTGGTCTCGACGTACATCCACTCGGGCACGGCGGGGACGCCGAAGATGGACCAGAAGTACGCGCACCTCGAGAAGGTCACGACTCGCCTGCGTGAGATTGCCGCAGCGGGTGGGCTCGGCGTCGTCGCGGGTGACATCAACATCGCGCACACGAACAACGACATCAAGAACTGGAAGGGCAACCTCAAGAGCGCGGGATTCCTGCCTGAGGAGCGTGCCTACCTCGACCTGTGGTTCGGCGAGCTCGGCTTCGTCGATCTGGGGCGTCGCTTCGCGGGTGACGTCCCGGGGCCATACACGTGGTGGTCCAACCGTGGTCAGGCGTTCGACAACGACTCCGGTTGGCGGATCGACTACCACATGACGACGCCTGAGCTCGCGGCCGCGGCGCAGTCGATCAGCGTGGGTCGGGCCGAGAGCTACGACGCGCGGTGGTCGGATCATGCGCCCCTCACGGCGGTCTACGACATCTGACGGACCTGGCAGCGTCTGCGATTTCCGTGCGGGTGTGGTCGGTCGCTCCGGATGCGGGCTGATGTGACCTTCGTTACGGTTGTGACGGCGTCGATCGGCGCCACGTGGACACCATGGAGGTCTTTCGCATGCGTCAGATTCAACGACGTGCCTTGAGCGCGCTCGCGACCGTTGCGCTCGCGTTCGGCGGCTTTGCTGTCGCGACTGCGACCGCTGCACCCGCCTCGGCGGCCACCCCGTTCTGCAATGGCCATTACACGCGCGCGGGCAACCTCGGCGTTCCCGGCTACGTGGCCTCGGGGACGTCGACGTATGTCTGCAAGCTGTCCCAGGGGCGGAGGGGCAACCCAGTGAAGTGGCTGCAAGAGAGCATCCGCTACTGCTACGGCCACAAGATTGCAGTCGACGGCGTCTTTGGTCCGGCGACCCGCTCAGCGCTCATCTCGGTGCAGCGCAAGGTCGGTGTCGTGGCGGACGGCGTCTACGGCCCCAAGACCGCCAAGGCGATGCAGCACTCCGGGTACGCGAACGGAATCCCGTACCAGTTCTGCATGAAGTTCTGAGCACCGCGGGCGGCGGCGACCCGAGGGGGCGCCCCCGCCCGCGTGTTCGTGCAGCCGGGTCAGGGACGCAGGGACTCGAGCGCGTCGCGGAGCATGCCGAGGCCGTGATCGAGGTCGTCGACGCGGATCGTCAACGGTGGTGCGAGGCGCAACGTACGGCCGTGCGTCTCCTTGGCGAGCACGCCGCGTGCGGCGAGCCGTTCGCAGACTGTGCGGCCCGGCACTCCCCAGGCCGCGGGAACGTCGATCCCGGCCCAGAGCCCCACCGACCGCACCTCGTCGAGCAGGCCGTCCCGCACAAGGCCGTCGGCCGCGTGCCGCAGGTGGTCGCCGAGGTCGTGCGCTCGCGCCTGCAGGTCGCCGGGTTCAAGGAGCCCGACGACGGCGAGGCCGACCGCGCACGCGAGCGGGTTGCCGCCGAACGTCGAGCCGTGGGTCCCGGGGGTGAGGAGGTCGAGGACGTCGGCCCGGCCGACGACCCCGCTCACGGGCAGGATGCCGCCGCCGAGCGCCTTGCCGAGGCAGGTGAGGTCGGCGCGTACGTCGCTCAGCTGCGCGGCGAGCGTCGTGCCGGTGCGGCCGAGCCCTGACTGCACCTCGTCGAGCACGAGCATGGTGCCCGTGACGTCGCACAGCGCCCGCAGCGCGGGGAGGTAGCCGGAGGTGGGGATGACGACGCCCGCCTCACCCTGGACGGGCTCGATGAGTACGGCGACCGTCGTCTCGTCGATCGCGGCACGCACGGCCTCGATGTCGTCGTAGGGGACGACGCGGAACCCGGGCGTGTACGGCCCGAAGTGGTCATGGGCGTCGGGGTCGGTCGAGAACGACGTGATGGTCGTCGTGCGGCCGTGAAAGTTGCCGTCCGCGACGATGATCGTCGCTTCGCCCTCGGGGATGCCGCGCGCGAGGTAGCCCCACCGCCGCACGGCCTTGATCGCGGTCTCGACGGCTTCGGCGCCCGTGTTCATCGGAAGGAACCGCTCGGTTCCGGTGAGTGCGGTGAGTGCCTCGGCGAACGGCTCGAGCAACGGATGCTCGAATGCGCGCGACGTGAGCGTGAGCCGGTCGAGCTGGGTGTGCGCGGCGGCGACGAGCGCGGGGTGGCGGTGCCCGAAGTTCAGGGCGGAGTACCCGGCGAGCAGGTCGAGGTAGCGTCGGCCGGACGTGTCGTGGACCCACGCGCCCTCGCCGTGGCTGAGGACGACGGGGAGCGGCGCGTAGTTGCGGACGAGTGCGGACATCGTGAACCTCCCGGGTCAGGGCGGGCACATCGGCTCGTCCCTCAGCGTATCGCCGCGCGCACGGTGCGGCACGCGCCCGGGGTGGGTACTAGCTCGTCACGAGCGAGCGGAGGGCCTCGATCGTGCGCGGGGCGGCATGACCGTCGCCGTACGGGGTGGCGTCCGTGGGCTCCGGCGCGGGCCGGGCGGCGGCCGCGCCGAGCGACGTGCCGCCGTGCGTGCCCGCGGGGTCGCGCGGGTCGACGAGGACGTTCCAGCCGAGCTCGACGGTCTCGACCCATTCGGTCTCGGTGCGGACCGTGGTGCACGGCACGCCGAGGAGGAAGGCCTCCTTCTGGAGGCCACCCGAGTCCGTGACGACGCCCTGCGACGCGATCACGGCTCCGACGAGCTCGGGGTACGCGAGAGGTGCGTGGGGCCGTACGGCGCCTGTCCACTCGATCCCCGCCTCGGCGGCGCGCGCCATGAGCCGCGGGTGCGCGAGCAGCAGGACCGGAAGGGGCAGCGCCATGAGCTCGGCCGCGATCGCGCGCAGCCGAACCGGGTCGTCGGTGTTCTCTGCCCTGTGGAGCGTCGCGACGAGGAACTCCCCGCGCGCCAGTCCCGCCGCCGCGAGAACCGCGTCGACGGCCGCGGTATCGGCGAGCGCCCGCTCGCGCACCTGGAGCAGCACGTCCGTCATGACGTCGCCGACGAGCACGGCCCGCGCCGCGAGGCCTTCCGCGGCGAGGTGCCGCACGGCGACCTCGGTCGGGGCGAGGCACAGGTCGGCGGCATGGTCCGTGAGGACCCGGTTGATCTCTTCGGGCATCGCCCGGTTGAACGAGCGCAGCCCGGCCTCGAGGTGCGCGACGGGCACGTGGAGCTTGACCGCGGACAGTGCGCCCGCGAGCGTCGAGTTCGTGTCGCCGTAGACGAGCACGACGTCGGGGGCGAGCGCCTCGATCGCGTCGTCCATGGCCGCGAGGATCTGCCCCGTCTGCGCGCCGTGACCGCCCGAGCCAACGCCAAGATGACGGTCGGGAGCAGGAATCTCGAGGTCGCGGAAGAAGACGTCGGAGAGCATGGGGTCGTAGTGCTGGCCCGTGTGGACGATCGCGTGCTCGACACCGGCCGCGGCGGCGGCGTGCGCGACCGGGGCGAGCTTGACGAACTGCGGGCGGGCACCGACGACGGAGAGGATCTTCACGCCGCGAGCCTACCGGTCGGGTGCGGCGTCAGAGCGTTGCGTAGAGGCCGAGCAGGTGGTCGAGCACGCCGTCGGCGCCGTGGCGCTCGCGCACCCACGCCATGCGTGCGGCGCGTGCGCCCGGAGCATCGTCGGGCCCAGCCGTGAGCGTCGCGCGGACGACGTCGACGACGTCCGCCTCGGTGGACTGCACGACGGGTTCGTCCCCGCGGACGTGGGCGACGAGCGGTCGCCCGAGCGCGAGCGCCTCGAGGTCAGAGATGCCGAGCGCTCCGGCCCGTTGCTGCCCGACGACGAGGTCCGCGCCCGCGAGCAGCGCGCGGTAGCCCGCCGCGTCCTGCAACGGCACGAGCCGCACGCCCGCCGCGCGCGCCTCGGCCGCGTGCGCGCCCCAGTCGAGCCCGACGACGTCGAGGTCGCCGTGGCCCGCGAGACCGTCGCGCACGAGCGCACGAGCGGCCGCGACGAGGGCGGTCCCGCCCTTCGCGTCGTCCCAGCGCATGTTGAACACGACGCGCGTGCCGCGCCTGGGGCCCGCTGGGTCGGGCACGGAGCCCGCGGGGGCGAAGAGAACGTCGGGCACCGGGTTGGGCAGGTAGATCGCGTCGTCCCGCAGCTCACGCGCCAGGTCGAGGAGGTCCGGTGTCGCGACGAGCACGAGCTGCGCGCGGCGCATCGCCGACCGGACGACGGGGCCGAGCCAGCGGGAACGCGCGTCGACGCGCAGGTCAGTCCCGTGCAGGTGCAGGACGACGGGTCGCCGCGTCACCCATTCGTAGTAGCCGGTGACGCCGTAGTGGAGGTGCGCGACGTCGGCGCGGGCGAGCGGCAGGACGGCCCCGGCGAGGTCGCGGGCACGTCGTGCAGCGACGATCGGCGCGGGGGCGCCGCGTCCCGCAGGGATGCGGCGCAGGTCCCAGCCGAGTCCGCGAGCGCGAGCCGTCGCGACGAGCGTCGACGCGACCCCCGCGACGTCGTTGACGTGCAGCGCGCGCGGGTGTGCGCCCGTACCGGCTCCGGAGGCCGGACCGGGGAGCGGGCGCGGGACTGAGGGCTGCGAGTGCGCGGACACGTCCCGAGAGTAGCCGGACGCGCCCCTAGGCTGGGGGCGTGAACGAGCCGGAGGTCGACGTCGTCATCGCGGTGCACACGCCCGAGCGCCGCGTCGAGCGAGCCGTCCTGTCGGTCCTGCTCACGCAGGCCGACGTGCGGGTGACCGTCGTGTGCCACGGCACGCCCGTCCCCGGCATCGTCGAGCGACTCGGCGTTCTCGCGGACGACCCGCGCGTCCGCACGCTCTCGCACGTCGACGGGATCCCGAGCCCCGCGGGGCCCTTCAACGCGGGTCTCGAGGCGGCGACCGCCCCGTGGGTGTCGGTGCTCGGCTCGGACGACGCGCTCGAGGTCGGCGCGATCGACTCGTGGCTCGCGCTCGCGGCCCGCACCGGTGCGGAGGCCGTCCTGCCGCGGCTGCGTCACGCTGCCGGAGCCGTCGTCCCGACACCGCCCGCCCGGCCGTGGCGGACGCGCGGGCTCGACCTCGTGCGCGACCGGCTCGCGTACCGCACGGCCCCGCTCGGGCTGCTCTCGCGCGCCGCGCTCGACCGGCTCGGGCTCCGCATGACCCCCGGCCTGCCCTCGGGGGAGGATCTCGCGCCGTCCACGCTCCTGTGGGCGGGGGCGCGCGGCATCGCGTTCGATCGTCGCGGACCCGCCTACGTCGTCGGCGCCGACGCGGCCGAGCGCGTGACGCTCACGGTGCGCCCCGTCGCCGACGACCTTGCGCCCGTCCTCGATCTCGTGGGGCGGCCCGCGCTGCGCGACGCCGCGGTCCGCGTCCGCGGGGCGGTCGCGGCCAAGCTCGTGCGCATCCACGTCCTTGCCGCCGTCCACAACCGTCGGACGTCCGGTCTCGACGACGACGACCGCACGGCGCTCGCGGCGGGCGCGGCGGCCGTCGTCGCCCTTGCCCCCGGGGTGCTCGACGTCCTCTCGCGCGCCGAGCGTGACCTGCTCGACGCAATCGCGGCGCACGAGCCTGCAAAGCGGCTCGTGGCGCTCTCCGACCGCCGTCGGCGTCACGGGACCCCCGCCACCCTCGTGCCGCGGGACGTGCGTCACGCGCTTGCGCGCGAGGCACCCGTCCGGCTCATGGCGGCGTCCGTGCTCGTGCGCTGACGCGCCCGCTCGTGCCGTCACGACGGCACAGGCCCCCCTCGTTATGCTGACGGGTGGGCGGCCGTGTGCCGTCCTTCTTCTCGCGGCCACGTCCAAAGGACCTCCATGCGCATCGCAGTCATCGCTCTCGGCAAGATCGGACTCCCGCTCGCGGTGCAGTTCGCGAGCATGGGCCACGAGGTTGTCGGGGTCGACGTCAACCCGACGACGGTTGCGGCGGTCAACGCGGGCCGGGAGCCGTTCCCGGGTGAGGCTGAGCTCGCCGAGCGCCTTGCTGAGCTCGTCCCCGCGGGACGCCTGCGCGCGACGACCAGCTACGCGGACGCGGTGCCCGGCGCAGACGCTGTCGTCCTCGTCGTGCCGCTGTTCGTCGACGAGCAGACCGCCCAGCCGGACTTCGGCTGGATGGACGCCGCGACGGCGGAGCTCGCCTCGCACCTCACGCCCGGCACGCTCGTCTCCTACGAGACCACGCTGCCGGTCGGGACGACGCGCAGCCGGTGGAAGCCCATGCTCGAGGCCGGGTCAGGCCTCGTCGAGGGCGAGGACTTCCACCTCGTCTTCTCGCCCGAGCGGGTCCTCACGGGCCGAGTCTTCGCGGATCTGCGCCGCTACCCCAAGCTCGTGGGCGGGCTGAGCACCGCGGGTGCTGCGCGCGCGGCGGAGTTCTACGAGGCCGTCCTGACGTTCGACGAGCGTCCTGACCTGCCGCGCCCCAACGGCGTGTGGGACCTTGGCTCGGCGGAGGCAGCGGAGATGGCCAAGCTTGCCGAGACGACGTACCGGGACGTCAACATCGGCCTTGCCAACCAGTTCGGCGCCTTCGCCGAGAAGGTGGGCATCGACATCTACGCCGTCATCGACGCGTGCAACTCCCAGCCCTACTCTCACATCCACCGCCCGGGCATCGCGGTCGGCGGGCACTGCATCCCCGTCTACCCGCGCCTCTACCTGTCGGTCGACCCGGACGCCTCCGTCGTGCGCGAGGCGCGCGCGGTCAACGCGGCCATGCCCGAGCGCACCGTCGCGCGCGCGGCCGACCTCCTCGGGAGCCTCGACGGCCTGCGCGCGGTCGTCCTCGGTGCGGCCTACCGCGGCGGCGTCAAGGAGACGGCGTTCTCGGGTGTCTTTGCGACGGTCGCCGCACTTGCGGCGCGCGGTGCGACGGTCAGCGTCCACGACCCGCTCTACTCCGACGACGAGCTCGTCGCGCTCGGCTTCACACCCCACCACCTGGGCGAGCCGGCCGATCTCGCGGTCGTCCAGACGGACCACGCGGACTACGCGACGCTCGCGCCGTCCGCCCTCCCCGGGCTCAGGCTCCTCGTCGATGGGCGCCGCGTGACCGACGCGGCCCTGTGGGCGGGGACGCCGCGCGTCGTCGTCGGACAGGGCACGGCATCGTGAGCGCTCCCGCGCACGTGCACCGAGCATGAGCTGGCTGAGCGTCGCCGTCCCCGCCGCGGTCCTCGCGGCGCTCATCGTCGTCCCGGGGTGGGTCCTGCTGCGCCTCGCGGGCGTGCGCGGGCTCCTCGCGCTCGGGGGCGCAGGCCCCGTCTCGGTCGCGCTCGTCGGCGTCACGGCGCTCGTCTCAGGAGAGCTCGGCGTTGCGTGGGGCTGGGGCCCGCTCGCCGCCGCCCTGGCCGTCTCGGCGCTCGCCGCATGGGGGCTCGGCCGGTGGGTCGCGCACGAACGTCGGGCGCGTGGCCTGCGGCCCGCGGGGCTCTGGGCGCGCCGGTTCGACCTCGGGGCTCGTCGGTGGTGGTGGGTCGCGGGTACGCTCGTTCTCGCGATCGTCCTGCTGTGCGTGCCGATGGCGCTCGGCATGGGACGTCCCGATGCCGTGCTGCAGCAGTGGGACGCCGTCTTCCACCTCAATGGCCTGCGTGCGGTCCACGAGACGGGGCTCGCCTCGAACCGGGGCGCCATGCGCCCTCTCTACGGGGCGATCGGCGACCAGGTGTACTACCCGGCCGTGTGGCACGCGATGGTGGCGCTCGCACCCGCCGGGGGGTCGGTGACGCTCGCTGCGAACGCGTCGACGTTCGTGCTCGGTGGGCTCGTGTGGCCGCTCGGTCTTGCTGCTCTCGTGCGCGTGCTCCTGTGGCGCTGGTGGACCGCGACCCCGCTCGCGCTGCTCCTCGTCGGCACGTTCGGTGCCTTCCCGGCCGTCATCGCCTCGACGCTCGCGCAGTGGCCCTTCGCGACGGCCATCGCGCTCGTGCCCGGGACCGTCGCGCTCGCGGTCGCGAGCCGTGCACGGGTCGACGACGGGGTGCCCGCCACCGCGCCGGCGCGCCTTACGGCCTCGCTCCTCGTCCTCCTCACCGCCGTCGGTGGCGTTGCGCTCGCGCACGGCTCGGGCGTCTTCTCGCTCGCCCTGCTGCTTGGCCCGTTCGCGCTCGCGTCGCTCACGCACGCAGCCTCGCGACGTTGGGCCTCGGGGCAGCGCCGACGCGTCGTCGCGGGCGGTGTCGTGGGTGGGCTCGGTGTTCTTGCGGGACTCGTCGTCGTCCTCACCAACCCGACGATCCAGAACATGCTGTCCTACCCGCGGGCAACCAAGGCGTTCTATCCCGCGACGATCGGGGGCGTGCTCATCGACCAGCCGCTCTCGGGGCCGTTCGGTGACCTCGTCGTCATGGGGGCGACGCTCGCGGGTGTCGTCGTCGTCCTGCGCTCCCGCGTCGGCGTCGTGCCGTGGCTCCCTGTTCAGCCCGGGACGCCTGCGGAGCGTGTCGAGCGTGCCCGTGCCGACCTGCAGGGCATCACGTGGGTCGTCGCCGCGTGGGCGGTCGTCCTCGTGCTCACGGCGCTCGCCGCGGGCCCGTCGACGCCATTGCGCGTGTTCACGGGACTCTGGTACTCCCAGGCGGCGCGGATCCAGGCGGTCGTCCCGGTCGTGGCTCTTCCGCTCGCGGCGCTGGGGTGCCTCGTCTTCGGCGGCGTCGTTGCCCGGTGGTGGGCGCGGCGCGTCGGTGAGCGCGGTGCTCTCGGCAGCACCGTGCGCGGCGACGTGGCGCTCGGCGGCGTCGCCCGGGTCGTGGGAGGCGCGTGTGCGTCGGGCACCCGCGTCGCTGCCCTCGGTGCGGTGGTCGCGCTCCTCACGACGCTTCCGTGGTCGGTTCCCGCGACCGCGCACCGCTTCGCGGAGGCCTACGAGCCGGGCGCGACGCGGTGGGGACACATGCTCTCGCCCGACGAGGTCGTGCTGCTGGGCCGGCTCGAGCGCGTGCTTCCGCCCGATGCTCTAGTCATCGGTGATCCTGCTAACGGAGCCGCGCTCGTGTGGGCTGTCGCGGACCGCCGCGTCTTCCTGCCGCAGCTGTCGGTCTCGAACCTCACCGAGGACCAGCGGCTCCTGCGCGCGTCGTTGGCGGACCTCACGACGGATCCGGCGGTGTGCGACGCGGTGCGGCGGGCGGGGATCACGCACCTGTACCTCGACGCGGCGACCGCGGCGGACGGCGCGAAGGTCGATGCGGGCGCCCCGGGCTTGCACCGCGCGCCCGCCGAGGGTGTCGAGGTCGTCGACAGCCAGGGGACGGCGACCGTCTACCGGCTCACTGCCTGCCAGGGGTGACGCTGCGCCGCGTCGGTTCGCGCGGCGCAGCGTGCCGCGGGTCAGCGACCGATGCGCTCGATCTCGACGAGGTGGGCGCGCGCCTCGCGTGTGGAGATGCGCTGCGTCTGCGTCGGGTCGAGGAGCACGACGGAGCCGCCCGTCGACCAGGCGTTGAGCGAGGACCGCAGCGTCTGCAGGAGCTTGCCGCGGCGGCCGAGGTGATCGGCGTGGTGGGTCGTGGGCTCGTCCGCGCACGTGACGCAGTCGGCGTCGGACGTCAGCAGGATGCGGTCGCCCTGAGGGGCGACGCGCGCGGACTCGGCCCAGTCGACGAGGTCGTTGTACGAGACGGTCACGGCGCCGCGGAAGGCGCCGGTGATGATCGCGAGCGAGTCCGGGACGGGGTCGACGACGGGGCCGAGGACGTCGCCGTATGTCATGACGGCGCCTGCGGCGTCGATCGCGCCGGACGGCAGCTGGCCGTCGAAGGTGCGGGCGAGCGCGGGCAGCGCGACGGCGACGAGCGGGACGTCGTACGAGGCCCATGCGCCGGGACGGTGGGTGATCGCGACGTCGGCCGTGACCTCGTCGTCCTTGGGGGAGACGAGCGTGAGCGTCGCGCCGGTGCGCCACACCGCGAGGGCCCAGATGAGGGTGCGCCAGTGCGCGGGCAGGTCGAGGGCGACGACGGTGCCGGGAGCTGCGTCGAGCTCTTCGACGAGGAGGTTCGAGGTCTTCGTCACCCAGTTCGTCAGGACGGCGCCCGAGAGCTCGACCCGCTCGTCGTCGGGTCCGTACCACGTGAGGCGGGGACGGCCGGGATCCTGGGAGAGGGTCGCGAGGATCGCCGCGACGGGGGAGGTCGACATGTGACAAGCCTACCTAGCCTTTGCCTCGGTCGAGGCGTCTCGTGACCTGCTGGCGACCTCGTGCGGCCTGGTCAGCGCGTCCGTGACACGTCCCTGGGACGTTCCTCACGGCGGGGCTATCACACCACGGCTTGACTTCCGAGGATGACACGCATGTAATTTGGGTAACGGATCGACGGTCGAAGCCACACGTGGCGTCGGTCGGCGCAGGTGCAGGGCGACGGTGCCCCGGTCTTCACACCTGTGCAGCGATCGACTCAGCACGAAGCGACGAAGGGGGAGCACCATGTGGAACCTGCTCGAGACGGACGGGCCATTCCCGTCTGACGCGAGCCGTCCCGTGGGGGCGGAGATCCTCGCGCTCGGCATCGACACCGACGACACGGTCCTCGCGTGGCAGGACCGCGCGCTGTGCGCACAGACCGACCCCGAGGCGTTCTTCCCCGAGAAGGGCGGCTCGACCCGCGAGGCCAAGCGCGTCTGCACAGGCTGCGAGGTCCGAGCCGAGTGCCTCGAGTACGCCCTCGCGAACGACGAGCGCTTCGGCATCTGGGGCGGCCTGTCCGAACGCGAGCGCCGCAAGCTCAAGCGAGCAGCCGTCTGACACACCGCCGGTCCTCCGGGACCGTCCTGCGGCGACGCGGCATGATGGCGGCAGCATGACGACTCCCGACGCAACCCCCAGGCGCCCCGCGCCCCCCGGCCGCACCCTTGGCTCCACCAGCCGGGGCCGCGCTGGCGTCGCGCGACCCCGCTCGTCCGGACCGCACGCACCGACCGTCGTCACCGCCGTCGTCGTCACGCGTGGCACAACCCCGTACCTCGAGTCGACGATCGCCGCAGTCCGCGCGCAGGAGCACCCGCCAGACCGCCTGCTCGTCGTCGACGTCGTGCGTGACGTCGCCAGTCGCGCGCGGCTCGCGCCCGCCGACGAGTCGGCCCCGCCGACCGTTCTCGTCCACGCCCCGCGCGCCACGAGCTTCGGCGCAGCTGTCCACGCCGGTCTCGCCCACCTGCGTGACCTCGGCGACGCACCCGCGGCCGACCCCATGAACTGGCTGTGGCTGCTCCACGACGACGCGACGCCCGAACCTGCGGCGCTCGGTGCGCTGCTGCGCGCCGTCGAGCACACGCCGTCGGTCGTGCTCGCGGGTGCGAAGCAGGTCGAGCCGGGTGACCGTCGCCGGCTCGTCGAGGTGGGACTCACGTCGTCCCCGGCGGGCCGCCGCATGACGACGGTCGAGCCGGGCGAGATCGACCAGGGCCAGCACGACGGAACCGTTGACGTCTTCGGCGTGGGCCTCGCGGGTGCGCTCGCTCGCCTCGACGCGTGGACCGCGCTCGGCGGGCCCGATCCGGAGTACTGCAACGTCGGTGACGGGCTCGAGTACTCGCGCCGTGCACGCCTCGCGGGACACCGCGTCATCGTCGTCCCGGGGGCGGTCGTCGCGCACGCTCGCGCGACGCACCGCGACCTGCGCCGCCGCGAAATCGACCCCGACCACCTGCCCGACGAGGAGCGTTCGTTCGCGCTGCGGCGGCGCGCCGAGCTGTGGTTCCGCCTCACGGGAGCCCCTCCGGGGCTCGTGTGGCTCAATCTCGTCGTCATCGTCGTCCTGGCCGTTCCACGTGCGCTCTGGCAGCTCGGAGCGAAGCGTGCGCGCCGTGCGCGCGGCGAGATCACGGCTGCGGCATGGGCGGTGCTGCGGCCTCGCGCGCTGTGGCGTTCGCGCAGGCGGCTGCGCCGCGCGCGGGCCCTGCCGCTCTCGGCGCTCGCTCCTTTGCGGGCCTCGTGGCGTGACGTTCTCGTCGCGCGTCGTGACCGTCGCCTGGCGCGTGGTGAGCAGCGCAAGGCGCGGGCGCGCAGCGATGCGTTCGCGCTCGCGGAGCGTCGGGCCGACGTGCGACGTCGCCTGGTCGGCGTCGTCAGCACCGTCATCGGCCTCGCGGCGCTCACCCTGTGGTGGCTGGGCCCGGCGCTCACGGCTGTGGGCTCGGGTGCGCGGCTCGTCTCGCCGTCCCTGCCTGCGGCCGGTGGTTCGCTCGGGTCGGTGTGGGCGGAGGTCGCTGACGGCTGGGTGCGCGCGGGGGTCGGGGATGCGGTGCCCGCGGATCCGTTGCTCACGGCACTGGTGCCGTTCGTCGCTCTCGTGACCCCGTTCGGCGGTGACCTGCAGGCCGTCGTCGACGCGGCGATCCTCGGGTCGATCCTCATCGCCGGGGTCGGCGCGTGGTTCGCCGCGGGGACCGCGACGAAGTCGCTCCTGCTCCGCTCGGCGGCCGCGGTCGCGTGGGTGGCGACGCCCGTGTTCGCTGCGGGGCTCGGCGCTGGGCACCTGGGCGACCTGCTCGCGCACGTCGCGCTCCCGTGGGCTGCCTGGGGGGCGCTCAAGGCGGTGGGGCTCGGAGCGCGACCTCCCGTCGAACGCGCCGTCGTCGCGGCCGCGCGTCGCGCCGAGGCGCGGCGGCTCGAACGCGAGGCTGAGGCGTCGGGCGCCGGTGAGGAGTCCGCAGACGTGGCTGCTGGGCATGCCGCGTCACCCGTTCCTCAGACCTCGGCGCACGAGTCGGCGGCTCGCACACCTGTCGGTCACGCGTCCGTTCCTGCCGCGGCGTTCGGCGGGCTCGCGCTCGCCCTCGCGGTCGCGGGCGCCCCTGTTCTTCTCGTGCCCTCTCTCCTCGCGCTCGTCATCGTCGCGTGGGGACGGGGCCGGCCACGGCCGCGCGGCGCGCGCCGCCACCTCGTGCTTGTCGCGGTTCCGCCCATGCTCGTCATGGTGCCGCTCGTCGTCGAGGTGCTGCGACGGGGCCTGGCTGCGTGGCCGCTGCTCCTCGCGTCACCTGGGCGTCCGGTCCCCGGCGAGGCTCCCGCTGGGTGGCGTGTGCTGCTCGGCGAGCCCGTGGTCCTTCCCGCGTGGTCGCTTCCCGGGTTCGTCCCGGACGTGGTCGGTGAGGTCGCGCCCCTCGCGCTCGGGGGCCTCGTCGTCGTGTGCGCGCTGGTCGCGCTCGTGCGCCGGGAGCGCTCGGGTGCGGTCCGCGCCGCGTGGCTCGTCGCGACCGTCGCGCTCGGTGCGGGTGCGGCGGCGGCGACGGTCGTCGTGGGCGAGTCTGACCTCGGCACGGTGCGTGCCTCGGCCGCCGGGGCGGTGTCGCTCCTCGTTCTTGCGCTCGTGGGCGCGGGGCTCGTCGGGCTCGACCGCGTGACCGACCGCGTTGCGTCGCACGCGTTCGGGTGGCGTCAGGTGGCGCTCGTCGTCTTTGTCATCGTCGGGCTCGTGGCCTCAGGTCTTGCGCTTGCGCGCGGCGCCGCGCTCCTCGACGTGCGCGGCACTTCGGGCCTGCGGGTGCTCGAGGGGGACGTCGTGCCGGCCGTGGGCCGTCAGATGCAGGAGCCGCCGCGCGCCGCGCGCGTCCTCATGCTCGACGCGGGTGCGACGACGACGTACCAGCTTGTGCGCAGCGACGGTCCTCAGCTCGCTGACGCGTCCGTCGTCCTTGCCCACCGGGCCCTCGGGCCTGAGGTGGGCGACGCACCGTCCGCCGCGCTTGCGGGCACGGTCGCACGGCTCGTCGGCGGTGTCGACGAGGGTGGGACGACGCTCGTCGACCTGGGTGTGGGCGCGGTTCTCGTCACGCCCGGCGACGACGAGGCCCGGGGCGCGCTCGTCGCGCGTCTCGACGCGCACGGTGCTCTCGAGCGCGTCGCGGACGGCGCGAGCGGAACGGTGTGGCGTGTCGCGATCGACGTCGGTGAGGTTGCGGGTGCGTCGACCGTGACGGGCTGGGCGCGTCTGCTCGACGGGTCCGGGGCGGGCGTCGTCGTGCCGTCCGACGGCCGTGGGGTTGACGTGCGTCTCGACACGCTCGACGCGAGCGACGTCGGTCTGACGTCCGGCGCCGGCTGGGACGTGCAGCCGGGAACGCGCACCCTCGTCCTTGCTGAGCGGGCCGACGCCGGCTGGCGGGCGACGCTCGGTGGCACGGCGCTCGCACCCGCGACGCGCGTGCCGCCAGGCGCGTGGCAGCAGACGTTCGTCGTGCCTGACGGTGCGGCAGGGCAGCTCGTCGTGTGGTTCGAGTCGTCCGGTGGCATGTGGTGGCGGGTCGTCCTCGTCGCGGCAGCGGTGATCTACGGGCTCCTCGTGGTGCCGGTCCGACGCAGGGTGGTGGAGCGATGAGTTCCGACGAGAACGACATGACCGCGCCCGACCCGGCCCCCGAGCCCCGGCCTCGTCAGCGTGGCGCTGCCGTCGTGCGTGCGCTCACGGGTCTCGTCGTCGTGGGCCTTGCGGGGGCGACCGCGTGGGCGGTCGACCTCCTTCCGACCGAGCCGCTCAGCGGGCCCGCCGCGCAGGGGCAGTCGGTCGTGCCGTCGTCGGCCGCGCTCGTGTGTGCGGGCCCCGTGCAGCTGGCGGACGCCACGGCCTCCGCTGACCCCGCCTTCGACCCGACCCCGGTCGGGACCGCGACGCGCCTCGGCGCGGTCGTGCTGGCGCCGGCGACCGCCGGGACCGCGCCCGTGCGCGGCATCGACGGTGGCACGGTCGACCCCGTGACGATGGTGGCGGGAGCGTCCGCGTTCGTCGCACGCGGCCCGGTGGCGGGTGCGACGACGGTCACCGTCGCGCCGGCGCCGGATGGCTCCGCTCCCTTCGGTGCCGCCGTCGTCTCGGCGACGACGGCGGGTGACCTGCGGGGTCTTGCGGGCGCGTCGTGCGTCACCCCGTCGGCCGAGCAGTGGCTGCTCGGCGGGACGACGACGCGCGGTGCGAGCACGCGTCTCGTCGTGCAGAACTCCTCGCGGACCCCCGCGGTCGTGGACGTCGAGCTGTGGGGACCCGGCGGACGTATCGATCCGAGCGGCCCGACGACGATGACGGTCCCCGCGGGCGGGCAGGCCGCGCGGCTGCTTGAGAGCCTCGCGCCCGAGCAACGTCTCCTCGGTGTGCGCGTCGTCGCGCGGGGCGCGCTCGTCTCCTCCTACCTGCAGGTCAACGCGCTCGACGGGCTGCGGCCCGCGGGTGTCGACCTGGCGTCAGCGAGCACCCCGGCTGTGCGTCAGGTGATCTCGGGCGTGACGACGGGTCCGGCTGGGCCCGCGCGGCTCGACGTGCTGGTGCCGCGCGCGGCGCAACCTGCGTCGTCCGCCGCGGACGACGCTGCGGACGACGGCCTGGCTCTGCCCGACGCGACCGGAGGTGAGGACGTGGTCGCCGCGCCGGTCAGCGTCTCGGTCGCGATCCTCGGGCCGCAGGGCCGGGTGCTCGTACCGGGCGCTGAGTCGCTCGACGTCACTCCGGGCGAGCTCGCCTCGCTCGACCTCGGTGCGCTCGAGGCGGGCCGCTACACGGTCGTGCTCGATGCGGCCGTCCCGCTCGTCGCGTCCGCGACGGTCGTGCGCGCCGGGACCGACGGCGAGGACGTCGCACTCCTGGCGAGCCGTGGCGCGTCCCACCCGGGAACGAGCCTCGTCGCGGTGCCCGCGGGCACGCGCGGCACACTCACCGTCGCCGCGGTTCCTGCCGCTGTCGACGAGGTCCCTGGAGCAGCGCTCGGCACGGGCGGACCGGTCGACGCTGATGGTGCTCCGGTCGCGCTTGCGACGCGTGCAGCCGAGCTCCTCCTGCTGTCACCGGACGGCCGGACTCTCGCGACCGAGAGACTCGCCGTGCCCGTCGGCGGGACGCTCGTCCTCCCGCTCGACGCGCGTGCCCAGGGCGCCGAGGTCGCGGCTGTCGTCGTGCGGACGACGGGCGAGGGCCCGGGGCTCGCGTGGTCGCTCGAGGCGAGCGCCGACGCGCTCGACGGGACCCGCGACGGGCTCCTCACCGTGCTGGCGCCCGCGGCGGTCGAGGACACCGCGCTCGAGGTCGTCGTGCGCCCCGCCCACGGCTTCTAGCCGTCGCGCGTCCTCGCGTTCCGGCGCGGCTGCAGCGTGCGGGTGGGGTGGGGTTTCAGAGGTCGCCGACGTACCCCGGGTCGATGTCCTCCGGGCTGCGCCCCAGCATGTGCGCGACCTGCTCGACGACGACGGTGCGGACGAGCTCGGCGAGGTCGTCGCGGCTCGTGGCTCGCTCCTCGATGGGCCGGCGGTAGACGACGATGCGCGCGGCGAGCCCGCTGTCGGCGGGGAAGTAGCGTCCCATGGGCACGCCCCGGCGGTGCTCCCAGGGTGCTGGGTCCGACGGCGGGACGTCCTCGACCGCGAACTCGGTCCCGGCGAGCTGCCGTGCCCACGCTCGTTCGATGCGGGCGACGGTTGCGACGACCTGGTCGTCGAAGCGTTCGGCCCGGGTACGGGCGGCGGGCAGGCTCGCGGGCATGAGGGGTCCGCGCAGGCCACGGCCGCGTCGGTCGCGGCGCCGCACGGCTGCGGCGGCGTGGGGGGTGACACGGTCGGGAAGCACGGTCCCAGCCTAGGCCGTGCGACGGGTTGTCACCGGTCCGGCGTGGGATTGGGGTCCGGACGCTCGGGCGGCATACCATCGGGCATTGTGAGACCCGTACGGCAGTGCTCGAGGACGGCGTGCCCCCGCTCCGCGGTGGCGACGCTGACGTACGTGTACGCAGACTCGACCGCGGTCTTGGGCCCGCTCGCGACGCTTGCCGAGCCGCACAGCTATGACTTGTGCGCCGAGCACGCAGACCGCCTCACGGCCCCACGGGGCTGGGAAGTGGTGCGGCTCGTGACCGACCACGTCGAGGCGGGGCCGAGCCACGACGATCTGCTCGCGCTCGCGGATGCGGTGCGTGAGGCGGGTCGTGCGACGACCCCCTCGCGGGGTCGCCACCTCGCGGAGCCCGCCCCCGTCCAGGTCGGTGAGATCGGCCGCAAGGGGCATCTGCGGGTCCTGCGGGGCGAGGGCTGACGTGTCGAACCCGTCACCGCGCAGGCGCCGCGGAGCGAAGCCGGTTGAGCCTCTCGGCTCACTGAGCGCTCCCGTGCCGACGGCGCCGGGGACGCGTGAGTGCATCGAGTGCGGGGCTCGCGAGCTCACCCGGGTCGACATGGTGCTGGCTGACGAGAGTGCTGTCGTCTTCGTGTCGTGCCAACGGTGTGAGACGACGGCGTGGATCGATGCGTCGGGCGCTGTGCTCGACCCCGAGGACGTGCTGCCGCGCATGCGCAGGCAGGGCGGCTAGCGAGCCCGCGTCCGGGCCGATGCTGGGGCGGTGCGGGCTGCGCACCGACAGACGAGGGATGCCGACGCACCCCGCTACGTGCAGGAGGAACGATGAGTGAAGCGATGAGTGACGGATTTTCCGGGGTGCCGGTCGACCCGTGGGTGCGCGAGATCCTGCGCTGCCCCGCGACGGGGGCCGAGCTGGTTGACGGCGTCGGACCTGACGGGTCACCCGAGCTGTGGTCGACCGCAGCCGAGGGCGCGCTCGCGTACCCGGTGCGCGACGGCATTCCTGTTCTTCTCGTCGAGGACGCTCGCGCGCTCTAGTTGTCCCCGGCCATGAGGTTCGGCTCGCTCTTGAGCGCCAGGCACCCGGCGCTGACACGCCGCGCGCGACGTGCGTGCGCGGCCCTACACTGATCCGCGCCCTGCCTGGGGCGTGACCGACGGTGAGGGGACAGCAGGACATGGCACACGAAGGCGGTACGAAGGCGATCGTCGCGGCGCTGTTCGCGAACATGGGGATCGCGGTGACGAAGTTCATCGCGTACCTGCTCACGCACTCCTCGTCGATGCTGGCGGAGTCGGTGCACTCGCTCGCGGACTCGGGCAACCAGGTGCTCCTGCTGCTGGGTGGCAAGCGCGCCCGGCGCGAGGCAACCCCTGAGCACCCCTTCGGCTACGGACGCGCCCGCTACGTCTACGCCTTCCTCGTCTCGATCATTCTCTTTTCGCTCGGTGGGCTGTTCGCGCTGTACGAGGCGTGGCACAAGTTCCGGGACCCGCACGCGATCGACTCCTGGCACTGGGTCCCGGTCGTCGTCCTCGTCGCGGCGATCGTCATGGAGAGCTTGTCGTTCCGCACCGCGATCGTTGAGTCCAACACCGTGCGCGGACGCTTGTCGTGGCGCGAGTTCGTCCAGCGCTCGAAGTCGCCCGAGCTTCCGGTGATCTTGCTTGAGGACCTTGGTGCGCTCGTCGGCCTCGTCCTCGCGCTCGTCGGCGTCTCGATGACCCTCGTGACGGGCAACGGCCTCTGGGATGCAGCGGGCACGGCGTCGATCGGCGTGCTCCTCATTCTCATCGCGCTCATCCTCGGGATCGAGGTGAAGTCGCTCCTCATCGGTGAGGCGGCGACGCCTGAGAACGTCACCGCGGTGCGTGAGGCGCTCGAGGGAACGCCGGGTGTGGAGTCGGTCATCCACCTGCGCACGATGCACCTCGGCCCTGAGGAGATTCTTGTGGCTGCGAAGATCGAGGTCATCGCGGCGGAGACTGCAGCCGACGTCGCTGCGGAGATCGACGCGGCCGAGGTAGCGGTGCGCGCGGCCTTGCCGGGCATCAAGGCTGTCATCTACCTCGAACCTGACCTGCGTCGCGCGGTCGAGGACGCTGCCTCAGCCTGAGCGCAGGCCCCCGCCGCCTCCCGAGCGTATGGTGACAAGACGTCTCCACATCGACGAGGAGGTCGCGATGTCGCACCGCTCATCACGCCCACGCATGATCGTCGCGAGCGTGCTGGCCGCGTTCGTTGCCGTTGCGGGTCTTGTCCCGCCGGGAAGCATCGAACGCGCCGAGGCAGCGGAGAGTCGGCCCTCCGTGTCGATCGCCGTGTCGTCGTCTGGACGATTCCTCGCAGGCGAACGCCTCTGGGTCGCGGGGCGCGTTCGAGGGGCCTCTTCGGGTCGGAGTGTCAAGGTCCAGGTGCGGGCCGAGGGCGCGAGCCGGTGGACGACGGTGTCGCGCGGCAAGACGCGAGGGAACGGCAAGTACACGCTCAACGTGCGGCCGACGTCGTCGGGGAAGGTCCGCGTCGTTGCGTCCGGGGGCGGGACGAAGTCCCGTGCGAGCGCGTCGCGCTCGATCAAGCGCGTCTCGGGCTCGCGGTCGCTCGCGTCGAGGGCGCGCCAGCTCGACGCGCGCCTCGGCAGGTCGACCGGTGCGCGCCACAGCCTGACGAAGGCCCAGCGCACCCGGACGAAGGTCAAGGGCGTCCGGTCGGTCAGCTACCGGAAGCATTCCAAGGGGATGCTCGTCGAGGTGCGGACGAGCTCGGCTCGTCGCACGTGGGTGGTCTCGGGGACGATCCTCAAGCGGTACCTCGCCGACGACGGCCCGAAGGGCCGGTGGGGCGTACCGACGACGGACGCCCGCTGCGGACTCGCCGAGTCGGGCTGCGTGCAGAGCTTCTCGCGCGGCACGCTGTACGCGGCGAGCGGTGACCGCACGGCGTCCTCCTCGGGTGCGAGGGGGCGCAAGGGCGAGGTCATCGCGGCTGCGCGTTCGCAGGTCGGTTACGCAGATCGCTACCGCGGGACGGGGCCGCACACGACGAAGTACAACCGGTGGATCTCGTCGAGCGCCGCGTGGTGCTCGATCTTCCTGTCGTGGGCGGGCAATGCGTCCGGCAACCGTGCGGGCATCCCGATCGAGCGGAACTACTCCTCGTTCGTGCGTTCCGTGCGCGCGACATTGCCGACCGGCAGCACACCGAGGGCGGGTGCGATCGCGTTCATCAGCACGCGGCCGCCGCACAGCAGTGCGAACCACGTTGCGCTCGTCACGAACGTGACACGCGGTGGACGCACCCTCAATGTCATTCACGGCAACTACGGTCCGGGCGGGGGCCGGCGCGGGGTGACGGAGCAGAAGTGGCCGTCGTCGTACCGGGTGCTCTTCTACGCCTACCCGCGTTATTGAGCGGGGTGTGAGCCGACCGTCAGGTGCGCTGGCTCGGCTCCGTTGGGCTCGGCCTGGTGAGGAGCCGCGCGAGCCATGCGGGACGCAGAACGGCGTTGAGGCCCCGTGAGACGGGGTCGAGCGCGAGGATCGCTGTCAACGCTGCAGCGGCCGTGATGGCTCCGAGGACGACGAACGGGCCGCGCGCATCCTCGAGCCACGTGACGTCGAGCAGAGGCCGGACGATGAGGGCGTGCAGAACGTAGATGGCCAGGCTGTTGCGTCCCCATCGGGTGAGCCAGGACGAGGCTCGCGGGGTGAGGAGCAGGATGGCGATGGTTCCGAGCAGACCTGCGACGAGGACGCCGCTGCGCACCACGAGCCCCGCCGTCGGCGAGAGGTCGTCGGCGCGGTAGGAGCCGTTCATGAAGAACCATCCGCGGTGCGTGCGTTCGGAGAGCACCCAGCTCGCTGCGAGGAGCGCGACGAGGTAGATCCCGCCCGCGGTACGCCACCGGGCACCGGCTGAGCGCAGCCGGTCGACGAGCGCGGGAGTGACGCACACGCCGAGGACGTAGAAGGGCAGGAACCCGACGACGCGTCCGAGCGTGAGGGTCGAGTCGAGCGCACGCTCGAGCGGCAGGAGGAGGCTGAGCGCGGTCGCGAGAACGAGCGGGTAGCGCAGGACTCGGATGACGGGGGTCGCGAGGCGCCACAGCGCGAGCGCAAGAAGGAACCACAGCGTGAAGGCGGGTGTGAGCACGCTGGGGCGGAACGAGCCTCCGGCGAGAGCTGTTCCGATCGCGCCGTGGAGCAGGTCGAGAAGAACGTAGGGGACGACGAGCGAGGTGAGGATCGCCGCCGCCTGGCGAGGTGTACCCGTCCAGTTCCGGGCGACGTAGCCGGAGACGGTGACGAAGGCCGCCATGTGGAACGTGTAGATCCACAAGTTGAGAACGTCCGCTCCCGGCGTCGTGACGGCGGTGAGGACGTGGCCGAGGACGACGAGGCCGATGAGCAGGCCACGAGCATTGTCGAGGTAAGGGTCGCGGGTCGTCACTGACCGAGAATAGGCGCGGTTGCGCAACGGGGCGAGCCGTTCTGGTCGACGGCGCCGACCCCGGGTGGCATCCTCGAATGATGCCTGGCCACTCGTTGTCCCCCCGTTCCCTTCGTTCCGCCGCCCTCGCACTCGCTGTGGGGCTCGCGGGACTCATCGCCCCGCTCCCGGCGACGACGCCTGCCGCCGCTGGAGTCCCGTTCGCCGGCCCGATTGCGGGCGCCCACATGGGCGCTGCGGCAACCTCGAGCGTCAAGGTGAGGCTCGGGGTGTCTGAGACGCGCCCGCGCGCGGGTGAGCGGCTCTGGCTCGTCGCCCAGGTCGGCGGGACGGCCAAGCGCTCGGGTCGCACCGTCGTGTTCGAGCAGCGACGCGGTGATCGATGGACGCGTGTGGCGACGACGCGGACGCCGTCGTCGGGCCGTGTTGCGGCGTTTGCTCACGTGACCCGTCAGAACGCGTTCCGAGCGCGTGTCCTCGACTCGCGCCACCGCACCCTCACGTCGGCCAAGCGCACCGTCAGGGTGACGAAGGCGTCGCGCACGCTCGCGTCGCGCGCAGCGGACCTGGGCTCGCGGCTCGGTCGGCCCAAGGGCTCGGTGAAGACCCTCACCACGACCCAGCGCAAGGCCACCCGCGTGAAGGGCGTGACGAAGGTCCGGACGCGCACGTACACGCGCGGTGTCCTCGTCGAGGTCACGCGCAAGGTCGGCAAGCGGACCGAGGTGAGGACGTGGGTCGTCACGGGTGCAACTGGCCGCTGGTATGCCAAGTCGGGCGCGGCACACGGGCGCTGGGGTGTTCCGGTCGCGGACGGCCGCTGCGGACTCATCGAGAGAGGCTGCGTCCATCGCTTCACGCGCGGGACCGCGTATGTCTCTCCGACGAGCGGCCGCGTGGCCGCGACCACGGTGCGTGGCGACCGCGGCGCGATCATCGCGACAGCGCGTTCGCAGGTGGGGTACGTCAAGGCCGCGCCCACCCCGTCACGCCAGTCGACGAAGTACAACCGGTGGATGGGCTCGAGCGCGGCGTGGTGCTCGTTCTTCCAGTCGTGGTCGTCGCAGGCCGCAGGGCTGGGCAGGACGATTCCCAAGATCGACCGCTTCCGTGACTTCCGTGCTGCGACGCTCCGCGACCTTCCCTCGGGCCGTACGCCCAGGGTGGGTGCGCTCGCGTTCCGGCACACGACGGGCCCGGCGGGCGAGGCGACGCACGTCGGCCTCGTCTCTGAGGTGACGAAGACGCGCGTGCGGCTCATCGACGGCAACACGGTCGGCCACCTGCCCGCGGGAACCCGCGGTGTCCTTGAGCGGTCGTTCCCGCGCTCAGCGATCCTCTACTACGTCTATCCGTCGTACTGACGCGCCGCGAGGGACGTCCGGGCCGACCTCACGCAGTCGCGTCGGTATCCTTACCGTGTGGTGGACTCTCCTCTCGTTCGGCCTGGCGGCCGCGTCGTCGCTGTTGTCGTCGCCTTCAACCGGCGGGACCTTCTCCAGGACGCGCTCGACGCGCTCGCGGCGCAGACGCGACCGCTCGACGCGATCCTCGTCGTCGACAACGCGTCGACCGACGACTCCGCCGACGTTGCGCGTCGGCATCCGGCAGCTCCCGTCGTCGTGACCCTCGAGCGCAACACGGGTGGGGCCGGCGGCTTTGCTGCGGGCATCGCGCACGCGGTGGCGAGCCTCGACGCCGACGGCGTCTGGCTCATGGACGACGACACGATCCCGACGCCGACGGCTCTTGCCGAGCTGTTGGCGGCGTGGGCCGCGCACCCTGTCCCGGTCGACGCGGCGGGCAGCCGCGTCCTGTGGACCGACGGCCGCGACCACCCGATGAACACTCCGCGCTCCCGCCCGGGCACGAGCCGGGCCGCTCTGGCGACGGCGAAGCGCGCGGGTGTCGTGCCCGTGCGGTCGACCTCATTTGTCTCGATGCTCGTGAGCGCGGACGCGGTGCGGACGCACGGCCTCCCGGTCGCCGACTACTTCATCTGGAACGACGACTTCGAGTACTCGTGCCGCCTGCTGCGTGAGGGCACGGGCCTGCACGTGCCCGCGAGCGTCGTCGAGCATCGCACCAAGACGTTCGGCGCGACTGACGCAGACCCGGGCGACCGGTTCTACTTCGAGGTCCGCAACAAGGTGTGGCTGTTCACGCGTTCGCACGCGCTGGGCGGCGGCGAGCGGCTCCTCTACGGTGCCTCGACGTTGCGGCGCTGGGTGCGGACGATCGCGCGGTCCCGGGCACGGGGCGTGCTGCTGCGCGCCGGCGGGCGCGGGCTGCGTGACGGCGTCCTGCGACGTCCGCAGCCGACGTCGCGGGTCCTTGCGGGTCTGGCTCTCGCCGATGATGTCGCGGCCCTCGACCGGTCGGCGCGATGACGCAAGCCCTTCCTGCGTTCTCCGTTCTGCTGCCCGTCTACCGCGGTGATCGCGCAGAGTTCCTCGCGCGCGCCTTTGACGCCGCGACCGTCGAGCAGGAGCTGCGGCCCGACGAGGTCGTCATCGTGCGTGACGGGCCTGTCGGCCCGGAGATCGCCGCCGAGCTCAGGGCGATCCTCGCGCGGGCCGTCGTGCCCGTGACGCTCGTCGAGCTCACCGAGAACGTCGGGCTCGCCCGCGCGCTCGAGGCGGGGCTCGAGCGTTGCGCTCACGAGGTCGTCGCGCGCGCCGACGCCGATGACATCTCGTTGCCGGGTCGGTTCGCGGCGCAGCTTCCGGTGATGGCCGCGGGGGCCGACCTCGTCGGCACCGCGCTCGTCGAGTTCGACGACGACGAGAACGTCACGGGCGCCCTCCGGGTGCTGCCGACCGACCCCGACGAGATCGCGCGCTACGCGCGCTTCGCGGACCCGTTCAACCACCCGAGCGTCGTCTATCGTCGCTCCGCCGTCGCGGCGGCCGGCGGCTACCAGGACCTCCACCTCATGGAGGACTACCTCCTGTTCGCGCGCATGATCGCCGCCGGGGCCAAGGTCGCCAACCTGGCCGAGCCGCTCGTCAAGTACCGCACGGGGGCAGGCTCGTACGCGCGGCGCGGCGGGCGCGCCCTGCTGCGCTCTGAGCTCTCGCTCCAGGGGACGCTGCGACGCGAAGGTTTCACGAGCACCCCGCAGGCCGTGCGCAACGTCGTCGTCCGGGGCGGGTACCGTCTCGTGCCGGAGGCCGTGCGACGTGTCGCGTACCGGTCCATGATCCTGCGCCGCGGCGCAGGGGAGAAGGAGTCGTGACCATGAGCGCGGACCTCGTCGTCGTGGGTTCGGGCCTCTTCGGCCTCACAGTCGCGGAGCGCATGGCGTCCGCGGGACGCAAGGTCGTCGTCCTCGAGCGTCGTGACCACCTCGGTGGCAATGCGTGGAGCGAGATCGAGCCGACGACGGGCATCGAGGTGCACCGCTACGGCGCGCACCTCTTCCACACGTCGAACGAGCGCGTGTGGGAGTACGTCAACCGGTTCACGTCGTTCACCGACTACGTCCACCACGTGTATACGACGCACCGGGGCGAGGCCTACCCCATGCCGATCAACCTCGGCACGGTCAACCAGTTCTTCCGGTCCTCCTACGGCCCCGACGCGGCACGAGCACTCATCGCTGAGCAGTCGGCCGAGCTCGAGGGCCGGCGCCCCGAGAACCTCGACGAGAAGGGCGTCTCGCTCATCGGGCGTCCGCTGTACGAGGCGTTCATCCGCGGGTACACGGCCAAGCAGTGGCAGACGGACCCTCGCGAGCTGCCCGCGTCGATCATCTCGCGGCTGCCCGTGCGCTTCACGTACGACAACCGCTACTTCAACGACACGCACGAGGGCCTGCCGACCGACGGCTACGCGGCGTGGCTCACGCGCATGGCTGACCACCCCAACATCGAGGTCCGCCTGTCGACCGACTTCTTCGACGAGTCCCACGAGTACGCCAAGAGCAAGGTCGTCGGACGCATCCCCGTCGTGTACACGGGCCCGCTCGACCGCTACTTCGACCACAGCGAGGGCCGACTCACGTGGCGCACGCTCGACTTCGAGCAGGAGATCTGCGAGACGGGCGACTTCCAGGGCACGTCGGTGATGAACTACGCCGACGAGGACGTGCCGTACACGCGCATCCTCGAGTTCCGCCACTTCCACCCCGAGCGGGACGTCCAACGCGAGCGCACGGTCATCGTGCGCGAGTACTCGCGCTTCGCGGAAGAGGGCGACGAGCCCTACTACCCGGTGAGCACCCCCGAGGACCGGGAGCGGCTGCTGCGCTACCGCGAGCGCGCGGACGCCGAGGACCGCGTGTTCTTCGGCGGGCGGCTCGGCACCTACCAGTACCTCGACATGCACATGGCGATCGGCTCTGCGCTCTCGATGGTCGACAACCACCTCGCGCCCCTATGGGGCGAGCAGTGAGCGCCGGCGCGTTCGGGTCCCGGCACGTGCGTTCGCTCCAGCGGTGGGCCATGGGGCGCGCGCGGCGATCGCGCTTCTTCCCCGTGACGATCCCGGACCGGCTCGGTCAGGACGACGAGCTCGCCGGGACCTCGCTCGAGCACCGCGTCGTCGTGTTCTTCCCCGACACGCTCGAGAGCCTCTACCAGCTGCGTCCGTGGCTGCCCGCGCTCGAGGCGCTCGACGCCGTCGCCCGCACGGTCGTCGTCTGCCAGGACTCGCGCACCGCGCGAGCTGTGCGCGAGGCCTCGACCCTCGACGTGCTGACGATCGCCCGGTACGGGCGCATGGACGACCTGCTCGCGCACTCGGACGTCCGGCTCGCGCTCTACGTCAACCACTCGCCGCGCAACTTCGAGAACCTGCGGTTCACGTCGCTCACGCACGTCTACCTCGGCCACGGTGAGTCGGACAAGGGCGTGAGCGCGTCCAACCAGGTGAAGGCATACGACTTCTGCTTCGTCGCGGGCCGCGCGGCCGTCGATCGCCTGCTCGCCCACGTGCCGCGGTACGACGCCGAGGCGCGCTGCGTCCTCACGGGTCAGCCGCAGCTCGACTCGAGCGGCCTGCTCGCACTGGCCGAGCGCACGACGACGCAGCGCACGACGGTTCTGTACGCGCCGACGTGGGAGGGCGCTCAGCCGTCCGTCGCGTACTCCTCCGTGCTCACTCACGGTGCCCGCCTCGTGCGCTCGCTCCTCGCCGACGGCCGCTACGAGGTCGTCTACCGGCCCCATCCCCTCACGGGCGTGACGTCGGGGGAGTACGGCGCGGGCGATGCGGAGATTCGTGCCCTGCTCGCTCAGGCGGGCGGCGCCCACCGTGTCGACACCTCGCCCGACCTTGCCGCGGCCTTCGCACGCGCGGACGTGCTCGTGTGCGACGTCTCGGGTGTCGCCCTCAACTGGTTGCCGACCGGTCGGCCGTTCCTCGTGGCCCGGCCGGGCCCGGGGGCCATCGTGCCTGAACCGGCGCCGATCCTTGCCCCCGAGCGCATGCTCGAGGCGTCCGAAGATGCGGCGGAGGCCGTCGCACGCGCACTCGAGACGGCCGATCCGGCCGCCGCTCGCGCGCTCGTCGAGCATTACCTCTCCGACACGACGCCAGGCCGCGCAACCGCGCGGTTCGTCGCCGCAGCACACGCTCTCGTGGAGGGCACCGACCCGCAGCGCGCGGCCACGGCCGCGGGGGCCGGATAGGCCGGAAGCCGAGGAGGCTGACACAATGCAACGTCGGAGCACCGGACGGACGGAACCTGTAGGGATGAACGCGTGACGACTGACGCGACGAACGGCGCGACGGAGGGCATGACACCCGCCGAGATCGCGCAACGGTACGGACTCCAGCAGATGGGCGTCCGGCCAGGTCTGCGCGAGTACTTGCGCGCCGTGTGGGAACGTCGTGACTTCACGCTCGTCCTCGCGCAGTCGAAGGCCGAGGCCGAGAACCAGAACACCTACCTCGGGCGGGTGTGGGACATCCTCAACCCCACGCTCAACGCCGCGGTCTACGTGCTGATCTTCGGTCTGCTCCTCAAGACGCGCGACGGCATGAGCAACGTCGTGGGGTTCATCGTCGTCGGGACGTTCATGTACAAGTTCTTCTCCGACTCCGTGACGGGCTCCGCGAAGGCGATCCCGCGCAACCTCAACTTGGTGAGATCGCTGCACTTCCCGCGCGCGGTCCTTCCGATCTCGTCGGTCCTGGCGGAGCTGACGATGCTCGCGCCGGCGCTCGGCGTCATGGCGTTGTTCGTCATCGTGTCGGACAGGTGGATGTTCGGCATCAACTCGCAGCCGACCTGGGCCTGGTTCCTTCTGCTGCCCGCGGTCCTCATGCTCTTCATGTTCAGCACGGGAGCGGGGTTCGTGCTGGCGCGCCTCGGTGCGCGGTGGCCTGACATCCTCAACTTCCTGCCGTTCGTCCTGCGCATCGGCATGTACGCCTCCGGCGTCATCTTCAGCATCGACCACTACATCCGGGGCAATGAGGCCCTCGGGGCGATCATGAACTACCAGCCGGTTGCGGTGTACCTCAACCTGGCGCGGCAAGCGGTCCTCGATGAGCCCTCGGCGCCGCTTGCGCTCGACATGTGGCTCGTCGGGCTGGCCTGGGCGATCATCATGCTCGTGGTGGGCTTCATCGTGTTCTGGCGGGACGAGGCGAGGTACGGACGTGACTGACGAGTTCGATGTCGAGGTCGACGCCGATGACCTCACCCCGTATGCGGACGAGGAGACCGTGCTCGGCAACCCGTCGGTCGTCGTCGATGACCTTCACGTGACCTACCGGGTGCTCGGCTCGCGTGGTAAGCCTGCGCCCGACGCCGAGCAGCGAGGCCTCCGCAGGCTTGTCAACCGCACCCTGCGCACCACTGGCGGAGTCACTGAGATCCACGCGGTGCGTGGCATCTCGTTCGTCGCGCACCACGGTGAGTCAGTCGGCATCCTCGGGACGAACGGCTCGGGCAAGTCGACGACGCTCCAGGCGCTCGCCGGGCTCATTCAGCCCTCACAGGGCTCGGTGTACGTCTCCGGCATCCCGTCGCTGCTCGGGGTGAGCGCGGTGCTCGTGCGTAAGCTCACGGGCGCGCGCAACATCATGATCGGTGGGCTTGCGCTCGGTCTCACCAAGGAGGAGGTCGAGGCGCGGTTCGACGAGATCGTCGAGTTCGCTGACATCGGCGACTTCGTCCACCTGCCGATGACGACCTACTCGGCAGGCATGGCTGCACGCCTGCGGTTCGCGATCTCGACCGCCGCCGTCCCCGACGTCCTCATGATCGACGAGGCCCTCGCGACGGGCGACGCCGCATTCCGCGAGCGGAGTCGCGAACGAGTCGACGAGATCCGCCGTCAGGCGGGGACAGTTTTCGTCGTGTCGCACTCGCTCGCCTCGATCAAGTCGATGTGCTCGCGTGCCATCTGGATCGACAAGGGCCTGCTGCGCATGGACGGTCCCGCCGACGAGGTCGCGGCCGCCTACCACGAGCACACCCGCTCACGCTCGGGTGCGAGCAGATGACCCGGGCGGCACTCCTGCGCGTCGGGGCGGTTCTCGCGGCGAACATCGCGGTCATCGTCAACGTGGCGGCCGCGCTCGCCGCCCTCCTCGTCGTCGCGGACGTCGAGGCTGGCATGTGGCTCATGGCCGCGACCATCGCAGCCGTCGTCGGGTTCATGCGCCCCGTCTCCGGTGCCATGCGCGCGTTCGGGGGCACGGGGATCCTTCGGCCACCCGGTCGTCTGGGCCTGGGCACCTTCGCCGTCTCCCGCTCGCTCGCGGCGGTGCTCGTCGCGCTCGTCACCGACACCGTCGCGGGCCGCGTCCTCGCGGGCGCGCTCCTGGCCCACGTACTTGCCGAGCCGGTCCTCGGGCGCCTCGCGGGCACCTGGCAGCCTGTCGCGCTCAACGCTCCGTGGGTGCGCGAGCAGCGCCCGCCGCGCCTCGTCCACGTCGTCGCCCCGGCCGCAGGTGTCGTGCTGTTCGTCGCCCTCGTGCTCGTCGCGCTGGGCGTGAGCCTGCTGCCCGTGCTCGTCCTCTCGGGTGTCTCGCTCGCTATGGGCCTCCTCGCGGGTGTCGACGGGCTCGTTCGCCGGCGGGCGGGGCTCCGTGCCGAGGCAGCGCTCCACGCGGGACTCCGCGCATACGCGCCGCGCTTCGTCCTCTACTGGGAGGCAGGTCTCGAGACCGCGTACCAGATCAGCATGTGGCTGCCGTACCTCGAGCAGCTGGGCGAGCGGTTCGTCGTCGTGCTGCGCCACCCGCGCAACATCGCGACCGTCGCCGAGCTCACCGACCATCCGGTCGTCGTCGTGCGGTCGATGGACGCGCTCGACCAGGTGCTCGTGCCGAGCCTCACGACCGCGTTCTACGTCAACAACTCGATCCGCAACTGTCACTTCGTACGGTTCACCGAGCTCACGCACGTGCAGCTCAACCACGGCGACTCCGACAAGGCGCCGAGCTTCAACCCGGTCATGCGGATGTACGACCTCAACTTCGTCGCGGGTCAAGCTGCCGTCGATCGATATGCCGCCAACGGTGTGACGACGCGCGCGGACTACTTCCGCATCGTCGGACGGCCGCAGGTCTCCGACGTCGCACCGGCATCGGCGCGGCCCGCCGGAGCGCCGCTCACGGTCCTCTACGCGCCGACGTGGGCCGGTTTCATGGCCGACTCCAACTACTCCTCGCTCCTGCAGGGCCCCGCGATCATCCGCGAGCTCGTTCGGCGCGAGGTCACGGTCGTCTTCCGGCCGCACCCGCACGCATGGCGCTCCCGCCTCCTTGCCGCGGCGTGCACCGAGATCGAGCAGATCCTCTCCGAGGACACCGCTGCGACGGGCCGCGCGCACCTCTATGGGGCAACGGCAGCAACCGAGATGTCGGTCGTCGACTGCTTCAACGCGGCCGACGCGATGATCTCCGACGTCTCGAGCGTCGTACCGGACTTCCTCTTCTCCGGCAAGCCGTTCGCGCTCGTCGCGGTGGGCCTGACCGCAGGGGAGTTCCTCGTCGCCAACCCCGTTGCGCGTGGTGCCTACGTCGTCGAAGAGAACCTCGCCACGCTCACGTCGGTGCTCGACGACCTGCTCGTCGCTGATCCGCTGCGCGCAGAGCGGCTACGGATGCGCGAGTACTACCTCGGTGACGTGACGCGCCCGGACTACGTGGGTGCGTTCGCGGAGACGGCCCGCGAGGTCATCGGTCGCGAGCGACCAGTCCTCTGACGCGCTGCGGGCCCCGCTGACGAGTCAGGACTCGGCGAGTCCCAGCTCGTCGCGCAGGACCGACACGAAGCGATCGGCGTACTCCTCGCGCGGCATGGCACCCAGGTAGTACTGACGCAGGGCCCCGCGCCGGTCGCGCGTCGGGTCGGCGCCCAGGGCGTCGTCCAGGGCTGCCGCGAGGCGGGCGCGGACTCGGTCCGGGTCGTTGACCGCCGCGACGTACCCGCCGGCAGCGAGCGGGACCTCGGTGCGGAAGCGCTCGAGGTCGTCGTGGGTTGCGAGGAGCACGTAGGGCTTCTCCGAGTGGAGGAAGTCGCCGAGCACGCTCGAGACGTCCGAGGCCATGACGTCGGCCATGTTGAAGCACTCGACGACCGAGACGTCCTCGGCGCGCGCGCCGTGGACGTGGTCGAGCCCGGTCCTCGCGGAGTCGGCGACGAGCAGCTCGACGATCTCGTCGCAGCACCGCGCGAGGCGGGCATCGTTGCGCGCGAAGGGGTGGGGGCGGAAGACGACGCGCAGCCCGCGCGAGACGAGCTCGTGCACGATCTCGGTCCCGACGCGCAATGAGGAGTAGTCGGAGTCCGTGTAGAACCCGCGCCACGTCGGTGCGTAGAGCACGGTCGTCGGTGTGCGGGGGCTCGTGGGAGCGGGGGCGACGTTCTCGACCTGAGGCCGGCCCACGATCCTGAAGTAGTTGGACTGGACGGCGACGCCGGCTGCCGCGAAGCGGTCGACCGCGGCCTGGCCCGCGACGTAGTTGCGGTCGTAGAGGCGGAAGGCGGGGTTGTGGCTCGGCACCTTGTCGGAGTCGCCGTGGTTGAGCTGCACGTGAGTGACGTCGGGGTACCGCACGAAGTGCTGGTTCTTCGTCGAGGTGTTGACGTAGAGCGCGACCCGCAGCGACGGCGTCGTCAGCTCGTCGAGCTGCTCGAGCGAAGGCCGCACGATGACCGGAACGGTCGCTGCGCCCCGGACGTCGTTGATGTTGAGGGGGTCGCGCAGGACGATGACGTAGGGCACCCCGACGCGGTCGAGGTAGGGGAGCCACATCCGGACCTGGTAGCCCGTGCCGGGGATGGACTCCCAGTGCAGGATCATCGCGGGTGCGACCTCGTCCATGAGCGCGGGGACCCGCGCCTCGAACTGCAGGCGTGCGACGGTGCGGCGGAACGCGTCGAGGCCGATGAGGGCGAGCATCGCGCTGGCCGCGACCGCGAGGAGGAGCGCGACGACGTCGCCCCCGGTGACGCGGGAGACGATCGTCGCGCTGCCCGCGACGAGCCACGCGAGCCATCCGACGCTCGGGTCGAGGACCGGCCAGTTACGGATGGGGCCGTAGGAGTCCGGGACGCCGAGGGCGTACGGCACGGCTCGCCGCAGCAGGGTGCGCACGATGGGCTCGGCGAGCAGGCTCATGCCGAGCACCCCGAGCGTTGCCAGGCGTAACGCGTCGTCCCGCGCCGAGGGCGCCAGCGTGCCGAGGACGATGAGTCGCGGGATGACGAAGGTGCCGACTGCGGTGCCCTCGCCCAGGACGAGCAGGCCGTCGCCGCCGCGCGGCACGCGCGCGATGAGCCGTCGCTGCAGGACGATCGCGAGCGCGAGCGGCACCAGCAGCGCGAGGCGGGCCTCGGCGGGCGCGGTGACGGCTGCGAGGACGGTCGCGAGCAGTGCGACCGCCGACAGGAGCAGCGAGCGTGCCCCGAGCGTGTAGAACTGCCGGACGCGTGGGGCGAGGTGCGAGCCCCACGCGAGCGGCTCGTCGTCGACGGCGTCCGCGGAGTCCACGGGTCAGGCGGTGGTGTTCTCGGAGAGCTCAGCCTCGGTCTCGTCGAGCGCGCTCGCGATCGCCGATCCGCGGTCCTGAGCCTGCTCGCGGCGGACGTCGATGACGAGGCCCGTCGCGTCTGAGACGAGGACGTCGAGCGAGGACTCGGCGACCGCCTCGGCAGAGAGCAGCGTTCCGGGTGCTTCGTCGCCGAAGGCCTGGGTGCGCATGGGGGTTGCGGTGCGCTCGGGGTTGACGACGTTGACCTTGACGCCTGCCCCTGCCCACTCCTCGGAGAGGGCCTGCGTGAGGTTGACGACGGCGGCCTTGGTCGAGGAGTAGAGCGCGTAGTTCTCGCGCCCGCGCGTGTAGGACGAGGACGTGAAGTAGAGCAGGTGCCCGTGCGTCTCGGCGAGGTAGGGGTAGGCGGCCTTGGCGACGTGGATGGGGGCGAGGAAGTTCACCCCGACCGCCTCGGCGATCTGCTCCTCGGTCGTCTCGGCGAGGCGGCCGATGCGCAGGACGCCGGCCGTGAGGACGACCGCGTCGATCTTGCCGTGCTGGGCCTTGGTCTCGGCGAACGCTGAGGCGATCGACTCGTAGTTCTCGACGTGCAGGCCCGTGGTCGACCGCCCGTGGGCGACGACGGTCGCCCCCGCAGCCTCGGCGATGCGCGCGATCTCTGCGCCGATCCCGTAGGAGCCGCCGAGGATGACGATGACGCGGCCCGCGAGCAGCGCGGTGCGCTCGGCCGTCGTCAGCTGGCTCGGGCCCTGCGAGGCAAGCTGGAAGAGCTTGTCGGCGATGAAGAGGTCGACCGGGTGGGTCACCTTGATGTTGTGCTCGGCGCCCGCGACGGTCTTGATCGGGACCTCGGGCAGGTAGGTGAGGACGACGCCGCAGTCGTCGGTCGCGGCGAAGTTCGGGTCCAAGTGCGCCTTGGCGTACGCGGCGCGCAGCACCGAGAGCTTGAACGCCTGGGGTGTCTGACCACGGCGGAGACGACTGCGCGGGGGGATCGACGAGATGACGTCGTGCTCGTCGACCTCGACGATCGTGTCGGCTGACGGGATGACGACGTCGACGGCACCGAACGTGTCGAGGGCGTCGACGCAGTCCTTGATGACGCGCTCGTCGAGCAGCGGACGCACGGCGTCGTGGAGGACGACCTTGCACTCGTCGTCACCGAGCGCGTCGAGGACGCGCTGGGTGGTCTCGTTGCGCGTCGCACCGCCCTCGAGGATGCGCGTGAGCTTGCTGTAGTGGTTGCCGAGGAGCGTCGCGACGTGCTCCGACCAGCCGGGCGTGATCATGACGATGAGCTCGTCGATCTCGGGGCTCGAGTCGAGTGCGCTGACCGTGTGCTCGAGGATCGTCTTGCCCGCGATCTTCACCATCTGCTTGGGCACCTTGAGCCCGAGACGCGTTCCGACCCCTCCGGCGAGGACGACTCCGATCGTGCGCACAGGACGACTCCTTCGTTTCGCTTCCGGAACCCTTCAGGGCACCGACGTTCTATGTTACCGGCCCGTGTCCTTCGGGAGGTCACGAGAATCCCCGGCTTGCGGATCGCTCGTCAGGCCGCTTGCGCCCGGGCCGGGCTCGGGCGGAACCTCGGTCGCGATCTCGTCGTCGAGCGGGTGACCCTGCTCGGGGACCCCGGCCGCCTCGAGCGCGGCGAGCCGCGCCTCGGAGCGCGTGATGATGCCGTGCACGGCTGCGGCGAACGTGTCATCGGCGTGGGCCGGGCAGGGGCCGAGCAGATGGGTGCGCAGGCGCGCACGCTCGGGTGCGCGGACGTCGGGGACCGTGCCGAGCGTGAGGTCGCGGACCTCGTCCCACCCGGTGCCGTCGGACAGCAGGAGCGTCCCGCCGGTCGCGGTCGGCGCGATCTGAGCGAGCTCGTCGGGTGCGACGTGCGAGGGTACGGCGATGCCGAAGGGGCGCGCTGTTGCGAGCCAGTCCGAGAGCACCGACGAGATGTCCGTGACGAGGAAGTCGGCGGCAGCCATGCACGCGTCCATGCTCACGCCGGCCGCTGCGGTGACGCTCATGTGGGCGCGGGGTGAGGCAGCGAACCAGGCGGTGTCGCGCGCGAGGATCGCGGCCTCGCGGCTCAGCGCGTCGTCGGGCTCGTCGACGAGGTCAGCGACGGCGGGGGCCGGGTGGCCGGCCCGCTCGTTGGCGGCCGCGAGCGCTGCGATGATCCGTGCGTGCGCGGCGCCGACCTCGGGCCTGCGCCGGCCCGTGAACGGGTGTGGCCGGTAGATGATCCGCACGGACGTCTCGGACGCGATGAGGTGCTCGACGAGGCGGACTCCGAGGTGCTCGACCGAGCCGTAGTCCTGCTCCTGGTTCCAGCCCTCCCAGGTGGGTGCGTAGAGCAGCGTCGGCACGGGTGAGCCGCTGCGCGCGGGCAGTGCGGCAAGCCGTGCTGCCTGCGGTCGTCCGACCTCGCGGACGTCGCTGTCGACGATGCCGACCTGGGCCCGGCGGTAGCGTTCGCGACCCGCAGGACCGGCGACCCACACCTCGTCGTAGACGCGTGTGAAGGGGTTGAACGATGCGTTCTTGTCGCTGTCGCCGTGCCCGATGAAGGCCGAGAGCACGTGCGGCTCGCGCAGCAGGTGGATGTTCTTGCCGACGTTGGCGGGGTAGAGGGCCGCCCGGACGGTCGGGAGCCCGAGTGCCATGAGGGTCGTGGCGTCGGGCACGCAGACGACGGGAAGGCGCGTGGGCGCGAGGCGCGACATGATGGCGCGCTCGCGCAGGACGACGATCGTGTCGGGTGCGGTGCGCTCGAGCGTGGCAAGCCACATGTCGGCCTGGTAGGTGGAGGCCGCGTCCCCGCTGAGGTAGAGCGCGACGCGCGGGGCGGCTGCGTCGATCGCGTCGCGGACGACGGGCATGAGGACGGCGGCCGTCCCTGCGCGCCCGAGACGCACGGCGACGAGCCCTGTGAGGAGTGCGAGCATCCCGTAGCCGGCGAGCGCGACGACCGACATCGTGAGCCAGGCCGGGCTCACAGCCGCGAGCAGCACGCCGCCGAGGATGAGGGGCTCCGCGACCGCGGCGCGCGTCGAGAGCGGGACGAGCGCGAGTGCGGGTGCCGGGAGCTGAGTGCCCGGCAGGTCGCCGAGGTTGCGGGTGGCGATCGCGGTCGTGCGCCGTGAGCGCAGAACTGATCCGGCGAGGTTGTCGACGATCCGGACGATGAGGGTGCCCGCCGCGAGGGCTGTGGTCGCTCCGAGAAGGTCGGGGGCGATCGCGACGACGGCGAGCGCCGCGAGAGCGGTGCGCCCGGCAAGACGGACCGAGTGGCCGAACGACGCACGACGCAGGAGCGCGCGCACGGCGCGAGGCAGTAGTGGCTCGCCGAGCGCAGAGACGACAAGGAGCGTCGCCGTGAGCGCGAGCGGAGCGCCGACGACGGTCGTCGCGGACGCGGCCACGAGGCCCAGTGGGACGAGTACGGCGCACGCGTTGGCTGTGGCTCGGCGGGGTGACACGGGCATGAAGGAGGACCTCGGGGGCGAGTGGGGGCGACACATCGTGGACGTCGGGTCGCGCGATCGGGCCGGGTGCGGTGTCATTGTCCCACGTGCCTGCCCCAATTCTCGGTGACGGTGGCGACCGTACTGTTCTTCAAGGGTGAGTTGATGTCCAGAATTCTCGTCCGGAGCGCGCAGCGTCCCGACGTCGTCCTTCCCGCCGGTGAGTCCTCCCGGGCCATGGGTGGCAACGCCGGCAACCTCCTGTATGCCAACGCAGCGCTCCGCGCGCTGTCGGTTGACGGCGCCGAGGTGGTCGCGGGCGCTTTCCGGATGCACAAGCATCATGACCTTGCTGCGTGGGCGCGCCGGACGAACCGTCGCTACGACCGCTTCGTCATCCCCATGTCGAACGCGTTCCGCTGGGGATTCACCGATGATCTCGAGAAGATGGCGATCGCGATCGAGATGCTCGACATCCCGGTCCATGTCGTCGGAGTGGGCGCCCAGACGACGGTCGACGCGGTCGACAGCGGCGGCCCGATCATCATGGGCCGCACGGGCTCCACGAAGCTCCCCAACGCGCAAGGCGCGGCCCGCCACGACGCGGTCGTGCGACGTTTCGTCGACGCGGTCCTTGCTCGGTCGGAGTCGATCGGTGTCCGCGGAGAGATCACGAAGCGCTATCTCACCGGAATCGGTGTCGATGCTGCGCGGGTGGATGTCATCGGATGCCCTTCGCTCTTCACGTGGGGTCCCGATCTCCGGGTCCCGAACCCACCGCAACCGCTGCCTGAGGACGCTCGGATCTCGGTCAACCTTGACCACCGGGTCGCGGGCGTCGCCGACCTCGTCGAGCTCAACGCTCGGCGCTACCGCAACCTCACGATCGCGGTTCAGGACACGCGCTCGGCGCGCGCTGTCATCGCGGGGGCCCGCGAGTTCGACATGTCGCGCTTCGATGCCCGCCTGCCCATCCACCCGGACCACGAGCTCTACCGCTCGCGCCGCATGCTCTTCTACCCGAACGCGTGGGGATGGATCGAGTCGCTCGGCGCCGAGGACTTCGTGTGTGGCACCCGTTTGCACGGGAACATCGCGGGCATCCTCGGTGGGACGCCCGCGCATCTTCTGGTCCACGACTCACGCACGAGCGAGCTCGCCGACTATCACGGCATTCCGTCGACCCGACTCGACGACCTCGATCACGTCCCCACGGTGGCCGAGCTCGCGGCGCGCACTGACTACACGCTCTTCAACGAGCTGCAGCCCGAGCGCTTCGCGACGTACCTCGATTTCCTTCACCGCAACGGGCTCGAGACTGTCTTCGACGAGGGCCGCGACGCCACTGCCTTCGACCGCTCGATCGCGGCAGGGCGCGCGACCGGACCGGTGCGGCCCGCCGTGAGCCCGCTGCAGAAGGTTGTCCAGCAGGGCCGTCGTCTGAGCGACGCGGTGTTGCGTCGCCGCGCCCCGCAGGACCACTGACGTCCGGGTGGCCGCCCGTCCCGGAGGACGGGCGGCCACCCGTTGTCCCGCACCCGCTCGAGCGGACTCGGCGCGCGTCTGCGCCGCCGCGTCAGCGGCCGAACGTGATCTGGGCGCGCTGGAGGTTGTGGTCCGAGCCTCGGTACGCCGTGTTGAACGCACCCGAGGACGTGAGCACGACCTGGTTCCGGTGGCTGTGGACCGAGCCGCCCTTGACGAAGATGTAGTCGATGCGGGTGGGCGCGTACGCGTAGCGGAAGGGCTTCGCGGGGTAGCCGCCGTCGCCCTTGGAGGCCGCCGTCTGGTTGTTCGTCGTCGCCCACCGGTGACCCTCGACGCTGCGCGCCGAGGCGGCGTCGACGAAGCCAGCCTTGATGAGTGTCGTCGTGGCACCGTTGGTGTCGCGCACGACGTCGGCGTTGAAGTCGCCGAGCAGGACGACGGGGTCACCCGGGGCGCGCCTGCTCACGTACGTGTTGATCGCCGTGATGGCGGCCACGCGGTGGGACGACGTCGCCTTCGCATTGGACTGCAGGTGGATCGACGCGACGACGAAGGTCTCACCCGTGCGGCGGTCTTGGAGGCGTGCCCAGCCGAAGTAGCGGTCCTTGTCGATCCGATCTGAGGGCGCGAGGATCGCGCGCAGGGACCGGACACCCGACGCGAGCACCTTGATGCGGTCGGTGCGCACGACGATGTGATCGCCCTTGGTCTGGCTTCCAGGCGCGGTCCCGACCGTCGCCTCAGAGTAGGCCAGCGCGTAGCCGCGCCCGAGGTCCTTGACGATCTCGAGGTACTGGCGCTCGCCGTTTCCGCCGTCGGACTTCCGCGTCGTCGCCTCCTGGAGGGCGATGACGTCCGCGCCAGCGAGCTTGAGCGATGCCTTGACGGCCCGGCGTCGTGACTCCCACTGGAGGGAGTCTTTGTACGAGGCTGTCGCCGCGATCGAGCCCACGTTGTAGGTCGCGAACGTCACCGCGTCGGCGCGCTTGCCCACGGGCGCCGCTGTGCCTGCGCGGGTGTGAACCGTGCGGGACGTGGCGACGCGCTTGCCGTTGTAGTAGCTCGCGCGCACGTAGACGTGATTGCCCGTCGCCGCACCGATGTACTTGCGGAACTTCGACGGGACGGTGAGAACCGTGGACTTCGTCGTCGGACGGATGCCGGTGACCGCCCAGCGCTTGGACTTCGTGTTGAGCGTGAGGTTGTCCCACGAGGCGTGCAGGGTGACGGACGTCCCGCGCGGGAGCGTGCCCCACGTGACCTTGACCTTGTTGAGCCCCGCGGCCTTGACCTTGATCGGCACGCGGCCGACCGAGCGGGTGTCGGCGCGCTTCTTCACGGCCTTGCTCGTCACGGTGCCCTTCGAGGTCACGGCGCGGACGCGGATCCAGTAGTCCTTGCGGACGGGGATCTTGGTGATCGTGCGGGTGCGCGACTTCGTCGTGGCGCGCTTCGTCTTCTTCTTGGTGAACTTCTTCGAGGTCGACCATTCGACGATGTAGCGCTTGGCGCCGCGCACCTTGGTCCAGCTGAGGGACAGGCGGCGGTCGCCCGGGATGACGGTGAGGACGGGACGCGCGACCTTCGACGCGCCCGCGTGCGTGCCGGCTGAGGCTGCGGCGGGAACTGCGGAGGCGGGTGCGGTCGCGATCGCTGGAAGGAACCCGGCGAAGGCGAGGCCGAGCGCCACGAGGAGCGCGGTGGTCCGCGTGCGGTCACGTCGTGCTGCAGTCATGCGTGGGCTCCCGGGGAGTCTCCGGCGCGGGGGTGTCCGGCTCGGCGCGCCCATAGTAGGCGGAGATGACCGTGAAAAATCAAGGCTTTGCACGAGTGACTTTGCGCTCGCTGTCAATGCCGGCTCGCCTGTTCACCCCTCTGCTCACCCGGGCAGGAGGGGTGTTGTGGGTGCTAGGCCCTCGGTTCGATCGAGCGAATCCATGCCCCGGGCAGGCCGAGCGTCGTCCGGAACTTGTCGGCCTTGGCAGTCCAGGTCGCCGTCGCGCCGGTCGATGACGTCGCGCGCAGCGACTTGGCCTGCTCGCTCGAGTACCGCTCGGTCACCTCGATCGTCACGACGTCGGGGAGCCCGAAGAGAGCCGCCGCGCGCGCCTGCGTGAGGGTGACGGTCCGGGGGTTCGTCGTGCTCGAGGACCACAGTGCGAATGAGTTGCCGGGCGCCTTGAGGCTGTACGCGTCGTCGACCGAGCGGATGTAGCTGACCTTCTGCGACCACACGTCCTCGCTGTTCGCGGAGCGGCCACCGGTCGAGGAGGAGTAGTACGTGACGGCGACGTGAGAGCCCGCGAGGACGACGCGGCCCGTCGTCGAGGAGGACGTGACGCTGTCGACAGCCGCCTTCCACCGCTTGCCCCACCTCTGGTCCGTGCCCTCACCCTCCTTCTTCCAGCCCGTGAAGAACTGGTCGGCCGTCGAGTCGACGACGTTGCAGGCGCAGCTGGCGCGCAGCACACCCTGGGGGGCGTCGTCGGAGACCTTCATGAGGCCGAGCGCATAGCTGCGTCCGGCGATCGCCTGGGCCTCGAGCGCCTCGAGCGGCCAGCTCGACGGCATCTCACCGAGGCCATAGAGATACTCGCGCGCGAACTCCAGGTCGTTGACGACGTTGAGGTGGCCGCCGATGACGGTGACCGTGAACCGTCCGTGGCGGTAGGTGCCGTGTGTCGCCGCACGGCCCGAGGTTGTGAGCAGGCGTGCCACGGCGGCCGTGCCCGTCGGCTTGTAGGCGGACGTCCCCGACCAGTGCAGCCGCAGCGTTGCGCCGCGCTCGGACGCCTTGGGGTAGGTGACGCCGTCGATGACGATGACGGGCTTGCCGTCGACAACCGTGAGCGTGCCCTGGGTCTCGTCAGAGATGTCCGTGAGGGCGCTCGTCCCCGTGGCCGTCCGCACGCGCCACGTGCCGTCGTCAATGGCGAACGTCACGGAGTTGGGATCGTGCTTGCCGATGACCTGCACGGCGACCTTGTCGGGAAGGGCGCGATCGGCAACCTTCGTGTCCGTGAAGTAGTGCTGGAGGATCTGGGTCGAGGACTTGCCCTCGCGAGCCATCTGGTACGCGCCGTACTGCGACAGGCCCAGCCCGTGGCCATAGCCCGAGCCGTCGATCGTGAACGCAGTCGGGATCTTCCCTGAGGTGTTCGACCCGGGGACGTCGTCGCTCGGCGCGGCCGAGCGAGGCGTGACCGTGACCTTGCGGACGCTCGAGACCGTCTTGCCGCTCGTCGTGATGAAGCGGTAGCTCGTCGTGACCTTGGGGGTCACGCGGTAGGTGAAGTTGCCCGACGCCGACGGCGCGAGCGTGCGCAGCGTCTTCCAGGCGCCCGACGTCGAGGCCTGGACGCGCAGGTAGCAGCACGTCACGGGGGCGCCGTTCGAGCGGTACGCGCTCGTGAGCGTGACGGACGTGCCCTCGCGGACGGTCGTCGCCGAGATCTTCGAGGAGACCGTGACGCCGCTCGTCCTCGCGGCGACCGTGACCTTGCGGGCCGTCGAGACGGTCTTGCCCGACGTGGTCGTCCACCGGTACTGCGTCGTGCGTGTGGGGGAGACCGTCGCGGAGAGCTTGCCCGTGGAGCTCGGACGCACGGTGCGCACGGTGGTCCACGAGCCCGTCGTGCGTTGCTGGAGGCGCACGGAGTACCGCGTGATCGCCTTCTTGCCCTGTCGGTAGTAGCCCGTGACCTTGATCTTCGTCCCGGAGCTCACCTTCGTCTTGGTGACGGCCGACGACAGCGTCACCTTCGCGCTCGATGCTGACGTGGCGGTCACGGTCACCTTGCGGGCCTTCGAGACGGTCTTGCCCGACGTCGTCGTCCACCGGTACTGCGTCGTGCGTGACGGCTTGACTGTCGTCTTGAGCGTGCCCGTGCGTGACGGCTTGACCGTGCGCACGGTCGTCCACGCGCCGCTCGTGCGCTTCTGGAGGCGCACCGAGTAGCGGGAGATCGGCGCGGAGCCCTGGCGGTAGGTGCCCTTGACCGTCACCTTCGCGCCCGCGCGAACCTTCGTGGCGCTCACGGACGAGGACAAGGTGACCTTGCGGCTCGAGGTGCCCGCGTGCCCCTGGGTCACGGTGACCTTGCGCGCGGGCGAGACCGTCTTGCCGCTCAGCGTCGTCCAGCGGTACTGCGTCGTGCGTGACGGAGCGACCTTGGTGCTGAGCGCGCCGGTGGCCGACGGCATGACGGTGCGGACTGTCCGCCACGCGCCACTCGTGCGCTGCTGCAGGCGGACGCGGTAGAACGACACCCCCCACGGGCCCTGGCGATAGGCGCCGCGAATCGTCACCGAGGTGCCTGCGGTGACGGCGGACCGGCTCACGCTCGAGGACAGCGTGACCTTGCTGCTCGCGGCCGCGAGCGGCGCGGCGGCGAGAGGAGCTGCGGTGAACGACGCAGCTGCGGCCGGTGCGGCCATGGCAGTGCTGGCGGGCACGAGGAGGACGGCAGCGAGGGCAGCGGCGAGGAGCATGGGCCCACGGCGGTGGGGGCGGTCGAGAGCATGCATGGCGTCAGTCTGCCGCAGGAACCGCTCAGAATAAAGCCCGGCGTTGCGTCACAGTGGCATCACTGGCCCCGCGTGTCGCGCGCGACGGCGTCAATGCGAGGGTTGTCCGGGCCCCGCGGACGCCCCGGCCCCGAGGACGGGGCGGACGATATCCTGACGCAGTCCTTCCGCCGCCCGACTCCAGGGAGCCCCATGTCCTCGTTCGATGAGCTGCCCGGCCAGTACAAGGTGCGCTCGCTCGCCCTTGCCGAGGCCGGCCGCCACCAGATCCGCCTCGCGGAGCACGAGATGCCGGGGCTCATGGCGCTGCGCGCCGAGTACCGCGACTCCCAGCCGCTCCGCGGCGCGCGCATCGCTGGCTCGCTTCACATGACGGTTCAGACCGCGGTACTCATCGAGACCCTCACGGCTCTTGGCGCCGAGGTGCGCTGGGCGTCGTGCAACATCTTCTCGACGCAGGACGAGGCAGCCGCCGCGATCGCGGTCGGCCCCACCGGATCTCCCGAGGCCCCCGCGGGCGTGCCCGTCTTCGCGTGGAAGGGCGAGAGCCTCGAGGAGTACTGGGACTGCACCGAGCAGATCATGCTGTGGCCCACCGCGGACGGCGCCCTCGAAGGCCCCAACATGATCCTTGACGACGGCGGTGACGCCACGATGCTCGTCCACCTGGGCCTCGCCTCCGAGAAGGCCGGCGCGGTCGCGACCGACACGGTCGACGGCGATGCGGACCACTCCGACGAGATGAACGTCGTCCGCGCCGTCCTGCGTCGCGGCCTCGCCGCGGACCCCGAGCGCTGGACCCGCATCGCCCCGGGGATCCTCGGCGTCACGGAAGAGACCACGACGGGCGTCCACCGCCTGTACCACCTCGCTGAGAAGGGCGAGCTTCTCTTCCCCGCGATCAACGTCAACGACTCCGTCACCAAGTCGAAGTTCGACAACAAGTACGGAATTCGCCACTCGCTCCCCGACGGCATCAACCGCGCGACCGACGTCCTCATGGGCGGCAAGGTCGCCTTCGTCGCCGGCTACGGCGATGTCGGCAAGGGCGCAGCCGAGGCCTTCCGCGGCCAGGGCGCGCGCGTCGTCGTCTCCGAGGTCGACCCCATCTGCGCCCTGCAGGCCGCGATGGACGGCTTCCAGGTCGTGCGCCTCGAGGACGTCCTCGACTCAGCCGACTTCTTCATCACGACGACCGGCAACTTCGGCGTCATCACGGCCGACCACATGGCCCGCATGAAGAACAAGGCCGTCGTCGGCAACATCGGCCACTTCGACAACGAGATCGACATCGCCGGCCTCGCCAAGATCCCGGGCGTGACGCGCACCGAGATTAAGCCGCAGGTTCACGAGTGGACGTTCCCGGACGGTCGCTCGATCATCGTGCTCTCCGAGGGCCGCCTGCTCAACCTCGGCAACGCGACCGGCCACCCGTCGTTCGTCATGTCGAACTCGTTCGCCAACCAGACGATCGCCCAGGTCGAGATCTTCACGAAGGCCGGCACGCCCGAGGCCTACGCGACCGACGTCCACCGCCTGCCCAAGGTTCTTGACGAGAAGGTCGCACGACTTCACCTCGACTCCCTCGGCGTCCGCCTCACGGAGCTCAGCCCCGCACAGGCCGACTACATCGGCGTCGCAGTGACGGGCCCGTACAAGCCCGAGCACTACCGCTACTGAACCCAGCCCCGACGCGGACGGGCCACGCGCACAGGGTGCGCGTGGCCCGTCCGCGTCTCACGGTCCGGTCTCGCGGCCCGGTCGTCAGGGACGGACGTCACGCCGGGTCGGGGACCCCGTACGGCAACCGGTGCAGCATGGCCGCCTGCTCGAGCGCCAAGTCCCGGGTCCGCTGAGCGGTCACCCACTCGCGCTCGCGACGCTCCGTCAGCACTGCCATGAGGAAGAGCTCGGGGTGAGTCCCGGGCGGTGGGCCCGGCGCGACGAACTGCTCGACCTCACTCGCAAGAGCGCCACCGAGCCGGGTGCGTGCATCCGGGGCGAGGCGCTCGGCGCGCGAGAGCATCTGCCGCGCGGCGAGCGCGAGCCCGTCGGGGAGCCGACGCATGTCGGCCGTCCGCGCCCACGAGGCCAGGTGCGGGGGCATCGCGAGCGTGACGTCGACCGTGCTCCGGCTCCGGTCGCGGACGACGTACGTGCCCGCGAGGAGGTCGCCGAGGCGTCGCCCCTTCGAGTTGAGCAGCGAGACGACAAGGGCGAGCGAGCCCATGGTCAGGTAGGTCTCGCCCACCGCGACGAGCGCCCGGACGAAGGCGTGCCGCACCGTGATGGGGCCGCCGTCGAGGCGCACGACACGGATGCCGAGTGCGAGCTTGCCGATCGAGAGCCCGCGCGAGAGCGTCTCGATGGTCGTCGGGATGATCACGGCGAGCGTGACGATGGCCGCGATCGTGAGAGGGCTCTGGTAGTCCGTGGGCAGGCTGAGGCCCGACAGGGCCCACGCTGCGCCAAGGAGGACCGCCGTGAGCGCGAGCAGGTCGATGAGGAGTGCGAGGCCGCGCGTGAGGAAGGCCGCGGGACGTGCGTCGACTACGACGCCCTCTCCTGTGACGATGCCGTCGCGCACGTGACCTCCTCGGACGATGCCGCCCCTGGTGGGGTTGCTCCCGCTAGGGTAGCGGTCGTGGATCTTGATGCCTTCCGACTGACGCACGAGCCCGAGTGGCAACGGCTCGCGGAACTCACGCGCCGACGCCGCCTGGGCGGCGCTGAGTCGGACGAGCTCGTCCGTCTCTACCAGTCGGTTGCCACCCACCTCTCCGTCGTGCGGTCGAGCGCTCCCGATCCGAGCCTCGTCCAGCGGCTCTCGGTTCTCGTCTCGCGGGCCCGCAATGCCCTCGCGGGTGCCCACGACCCGCGCTGGTCCGACGTCGTGCGCTTCGCGACCGTGTCGGCGCCCGTCGCCGTCTACCGGATCCGATGGTGGGTGCACGGGGTGACACTCGCGTGCGTGCTCATCGCGGTCGTCGCGGGCATCGCGGCGGCCAACGACGCGGCGATCCTCAACCTCCTCGGGAGCCCGGAGGACCGCCAGCACTACGTCGACGAGGCGTTTGCGCAGTACTACGACCCGGGTCTCGACTTTGCCCTCACGGTGTGGACCAACAACGCGTGGATCGCCGCCCAGTGCATCGCGCTCGGCATCACGGGCGTCTGGCCGGCGTACGTGCTTGCGAACAACGCGATCAACGTCGGGGTCATGGGTGGCCTCATGGCGGAGCACGGGCGGCTCGACATCTTCTTCGCGCTCATCACGCCGCACGGCCTCCTCGAGCTCACGGCGATCTTCGTCGCGGGCGCCGCGGGGCTGCGACTGTTCTGGACGGTCGTCTCACCGGGCCGCAGGCCCCGCGGTGTGGCCCTTGCCCAAGAGGGACGTGCGACGTTCACGATCGTCGTGACGCTCGCGGTGGCTCTCGCGGTCTCGGGGATCGTCGAGGGCTGGGTCACGGGGTCGAGCCTTCCGTGGTGGCTCAAGATCCTCATCGGCGCGATCGTGCTCGCGGGCTTCTGGACCTGGGTGACGGTCTATGGTCGTCGCGCGCACCGCGCGGGCTACACGGGCGACCTTGACGAGGACCGCGCCGGGGGCGCACAGATCTACGCCTGAGCAGCTCGCCCGACAGCGAGGCCCTTCGGAGCGATGCTCGAGACCGTGATGCTCGAAAAGGCGATGCTCTAAAAGGCGAGGATCGTGAGCGCGGGGATCGCAAAGCTCGCGATCATGGCCCCGACGACGATGAGGGCAACCCTGCGGTTGCGTCGTTCACGTTCGGTGGGCCCAGGCGCAGTCATGGTCCCATCCTCGCAGATGTCCCCGGGCGCGAGCCGCGACCCGCCTCACACGCGCCCTGCGGCAGGACGCGGCCTGCAGCAGGACACGCACTGCGGCAGGACGCGGACTGCGGGAGCCCGCCCGAGCGGCAGCGGCTAGAGGCGCCCCGCGCTCTTGAGCGCGAGGTAGAGGTCGGCGAGCGCGGGCGCGAGATCCTCGGGCGGCGCGTGGAGGACCTCGACCCCGCGACGGCGCAGGACGGTCGCGACCGCTGCGCGTTCGAGCTCGCCACGCTCGGCCGCGGCCGCGTCGTAGAGCGACTCGGCGTCGGTGCGGGTGCTGCGCAACGCGTCGATCTGGGGGTCGCGCACCGAGGCGACGACGACGAGATGGTCGCGCACGAGACGGTCGATGACCGCGAGCAACCCCGACTCGACGGCTGCGGGGTCCGTCGTCGTGAGGAGCACGACAAGAGCCCGCTGGCTGAGGCGTTCGCCGATGGCCGTGACGAGCGCAGGCCAGTCCGCCTCGACGAGGTGGGGCTCGACGGGTGCGAGGGCTTCGGCGAGCGCGGGCATGAGCCGCGTCCCCGAGGCGCCCGCGACGCGCGCCCTGGCGCGTCGGTCGAAGGCGAGGAGCTCGACGCGGTCCCCGCCGCGTGAGGCGAGGGCCGAGAGCAGGAGCGAGGCCTCGATCCCGGCGTCGAGGCGCGGTTCGTCGCCGACGCGCGCGGCCGAGGTCCGTGAGGTGTCGAGCACGATGAGCACGCGGCGGTCGCGCTCGGGACGCCAGGTGCGCACGACGACGTCGCCGCGGCGAGCGGTCGCGCGCCAGTCGATCGAGCGCACGTCGTCACCGATGACGTACTCGCGCAGGGAGTCGAACTCCGTGCCCTCGCCGCGGACCTGGACCGCCGAGCGTCCGTCCATCTCGCGCAGGCGGGCGAGCCGTGAAGGCAGGTGCCGCCGCGAGCGGAACGCCGGCAGGACGCGCAGGGTCGCAGGGACGGGGAACGTCACCTGGCGACCTCCGAGCCGCAACGGGCCGACGGTGCGCACCGTGACGCCGGCCCCGACGCGGTCGCCTCGGCGCCGGGGGACGAGGGTCGTCCGCAGGCGCACGCCCTCACCCGTGCGGACGCTGAACGCGTGGACGGGCTCGGCGGCGCCGGCCGACGGCGGCCAGGAGTCACGCAGGACGCCCCGCGCGCGCCGGGTGGACGCGTTCGTCAGGACGACCGTCGACACGGTTGCTTCGTCGAGGCGCACGGACGCGGGCACGGTGCGCGCGAGCGAGAGCTGCCGCGGCGACGCAGCGAGGAGCACGTCGGTGACCCAGACGAGCGCGACGAGGGCCGTCCACGCGAGGACCGTCGCGAGCTCGGGCCGCAGTGCCACGGGGAGTGCGCCGAGCGCCATGAGCGCGACAGCACGACCGGTGACGATCACGTCCCCTCCCGATGGTCGGAGGAACGTCGCACAGGTGTCATCGCGGAACCGGCACGCTCGCGAGCACTGTCGCGAGCACAGACTCGGCCGTCACACCCTCGAGCTCGGCCTCAGGACGCACCTGGACGCGGTGGCGCAGGGTCGCGGTGACGAGCGCCTTGACGTCGTCGGGCGTCACGTAGTCGCGACCCGCGAGCCACGCCCACGCACGCGACGTGGCCAGCAGCGCGGTCGCGCCACGCGGCGAGACCCCGAGCGAGAGCGAGGGCGAGCTGCGCGTCGCGCGGCACAGGTCGACGACGTACGTGAGGATCTCGGGAGCGATCTGGACGCGTGCGACGCGATCGCGGGCGGCGTCGAGCATCGCCGCGTCGGCGACCGCGTGGACACCCGCGCTCGCGAGGTCGCGCGGCGAGAAGCCGGTCGCGTGCCGGCGCAGGATCTCGACCTCGTCGTCGCGCTCGGGAAGCGGCAGGACGACCTTGAGGAGGAAGCGGTCGAGCTGTGCCTCGGGCAGCGGGTAGGTGCCTTCGTACTCGACCGGGTTCTGCGTCGCGATGACGAGGAACGGGTCGGGCAGCGGGCGCGCGGACCCGTCGACCGAGACCTGACGCTCCTCCATGGCCTCGAGCAGCGAGGACTGCGTCTTGGGGGGCGTCCGGTTGATCTCGTCGGCCAGCAGCAGGTTCGTGAAGACCGGGCCCTCACGGAACGAGAACTCCGCGGTGCGTGCGTCGTAGATGAGCGAGCCGGTGATGTCGCCGGGCATGAGGTCGGGCGTGAACTGGACGCGCGCGGTCTCGAGCGAGAGGGACGCCGACAGGGTGCGGACGAGGAGTGTCTTGGCAACGCCGGGGACGCCCTCGAGCAGGACGTGCCCGCGGCACAGGAGCGCGATGAGCAAGCACGTGACGGCCGAGTCCTGGCCGACGACCGCCTTGGCGACCTCCGCGCGCACGCCCGCGAGGGCAAGGCGGAGGCGCGCGTCGTCGTCCACGGGAGCCGGTGCGGACGCGGGCGCTGGCGCCGGCGCCTGACCGGGTGCCTGAGCCGGGGCGGGTGCGGAGGGCAGCGACCCGTCGGGCGCGGGAGCGGGCGGGACGGGCGTCGGCGCGCCGTGGGTCGGGACGGTCTCGTCGTTCACGAGCGGTCAACCTCTCTCTCAAGCTGGTCCAGCTGGTGGATGAGGGCGGCGAACGCCGCGTCGTCGGCAGGCGGGGGCCCGTGGAACACGTGCGCGATCTCGTGCGGGGAGCGTCCGGTCGCGCGGGCGATCGCGTCGACGAGAGCGGGACCGCTCGTCGAGCGGGGGAGGCCGACGCGACGTGCCATGCGGTCGGCAGCTCCTGCGCGCAGCGCCGCGGCGCTGTGGCCGCGCGCTCCGGCACGTCGGTAGAGGCGACCTCGCCCATAGGTGGACTCGATCGCCCGGACCTCGGAGGGCAGCTCTTCGGAGACGACCGGACCGAGGCCTCGGCCGCGCCAGAAGACCGCGGTGAGCACGGTGATCGCGGCGAGGAGGGTGAGCATGCGCGTGGCGCTCGGCAAGAGGTCGAAGAGGCTGGGAGCCCCGGTCGGCAGGCTTGTCGTGGTGCTGGCCGGGGGCAAGAACCACACGAGGTCGCCGTGGTGGCCGAGTGTGCGCAGCGCGAGCGCGGCATTGCCCTCGTGCGTCACGGTCCCGTTAGTCACGAGGTCGGCTGAGCCGAGCACGGTGATGCGGCGTCCGTCGTCGAGCACCACGGTGACGACGGCGGCTGAGGCCGGGACGCCCGCGGCCTGTGCCACGGGGAAGCACGCCTGGCCCGCGCCCTCGAGCGTGTACGTCGACCCGGAGACGGCAATGCGTCCCGCCGCGATCGCGTCAGGGTCCGTGCATCCCGCGTCGAGAGGAACGGTCGCGACCGTCCCGGAGGAGGCCTCGACGACGCGCCCGTCCGTCAGGTGCTCGACAGCCGCCGGGTCGGCGCCGATGAGGACGAGGTCGGCGCGTGTGGTCGCGAGGGTCGTGAGCGCGTCGGTGCCGAGCGGGACATCGCCGACGATCGCCACCGTGGCCTCGTCGCTCGCGCGGCGGACGGCGTCCGTCGCGCTCGTCGTCTGGACGACGTCGACGCCCTGACGTCCGAGAACCTGAGCGACCGCGCGGGCCCCGTGCTCGGTCGCCGTGTCGATGTCGAGCGGAACCGTGCTGCGTCGCGGGCTGAGGACCGTCACGAGGACGATCCCGAGGATGAGGACGCCGACGACGAGGAGCGGCCATCGCCACTGGCGCCACCGGCTCGCGGCCCGGGACCGTGTGGTCGTGCCGTCACCCATGGTGTCGGTCGCGTCGTCGCGTACGACGACGGACGGCGCTCCAGCAGGCGTGGTCGTCGAGCTCATCGGAGCCTCCCGAGGACGACGGCACGCTGGGCAGTCGGCACGGCGCGTGCTGCGCCGAGGGTCGTGTCGAGGTCGGTGAGCTCGGCGAGATGGCCCGCGGTGGCGGGGCGCTCGCCGTAGAGCGTGTCGTCGAAGAGCCGCGCCGCCGCGCGCACGCGCACCTCGAGCGTGGGGTAGGCGGCACCCAGCTCGGACGCGGCTTCGTCGGCAGTGCGGCCGGGAAGCTCGGTGAGGACGACGCGTTCCTCTGCGGACCGCACGATCGCACGGAACCGTTCGACGACAGCAGTCGTGAGGTCGCCTCTGGCCGCGGCGTCGTCGGACGCGTGGCGCATCTGCTCCGCCGAGCGCGTGTCGTCGTCGGCCGCGATCGCGCCTGCGGCGAGCCTCGCGCCGCGGAGCCGTGCGGGCCCCGCGATCCACACCGCGACCGCGATGAGTGCGGCGACGATCGCGACGGCGATGACGAGGGTGAGCGGCGAGATGTTGCCTCCGGCCTCGAGGATCGCCTCGAGGCGCTCGGTGATCCACGCGAGGAAGCGCTCGATGAGCGAGGGCCCTTCGTGGTAGATCGGGTTGGCGAGCTCGTCCTCGAGCCACCGGCGCGCGGTGGGCGCGTCGGGGTCGACGGGGACGGCCGCGAGGACCGTGACGTGCCGCAGCACGTCAGGAGTTCTCGCGTGCCGCGGCTGCGGCGAGCTCGACGTCAAGGCCCTCGCGTCGCATCCGGACGTCGATGTAGATGAGGGCGATGAGTGCGCTGAGGAACGAGATGGTCACGACGTAGGTGACGAGGAGCGAGAAGGCGGTGATGGCGATCATCATGGCGTCGAGGGGCATGACCGTGCCCGCGAGCCCACCGATGAGACCGATGGGGACCGAGAGGATCTGCCCGACGATTCCGACGGCGACCTGCGCGAGGAGATAGATCCCGAGCAGCCGCCAGAATCCGCCGCGTGTGAGCGTCCAGCCCCGAGAGATCGCCGTGCGGATGGAGACTCGTTCGAGCACGAGGGCGGGCGCCATGAGCATGGTGCGGACGGCGAACCACATGAACCCGACGATGAGCCCGAGGGACAGGACGAGGATGAGCAGGACGCCGGCGGCTGCCCCGTCGGTGCTCTCGATGAGCGGGATGGCTCCGAGGACGACAAGAGCGAGCGATCCGGCGATGACGATGGCACTGCCGAGCCCGAGGAGCAGCGAGAGGCCGATGAGGCGCCAGATCGAGGGGCGGGTGGCAGCCCAGGTCTCGCCGACGGTCGCCTTGTGGCCGAGCACCGAGCGGGACACCGACACCGTGAGCAGGCCTGCCATGACGGGGGTGATGACGAATGTCATGACCGGCGTGAGCAGGATCGTCGAGATGAGGGGCGACATGGCGGAGCGGAACTCCTCCATGTCTGCGGCGCTGACCTCCTCACCGAAGATCGTGTCCAGCCCTGCGCCGAAGACCTGCGGCAGTGCGTTGGTGAGGAGCTGCTGGCCCAGGATGCCGAGGGCGACCGAGACGGCGACGACGAGGGTAGTCAGCCCGACCATGACGCGCGGGTTGGTGCGGATGGCTCCGAAGGCGCCGTCGAAGAGCTCGCCGAGGCTCAGGGGACGCAGCGAGATGATGCCGGGGCGAAGCGAGGGCGGCGGCCCGGAGAACCCTTGCGGCGGTCCGTAGCCGGTGGGGCCCTGGCCGTACTGCGGTTGCCCATACTGGGGCTGGCCGTACTGGGGCTGGCCGTACTGGGGTTGCCCGTACTGGGGCTGGCCGTACTGGGGTTGCCCGTACTGGGGCTGGCCGTACTGGGGTTGCCCGTACTGGGGCTGGCCGTACTGCGGTTGCCCGTACTGAGGGGGAGCGGGCGGCGACTGCGGGTCCTGCGGTCCAGGGCGCGACCCCGGTGCGCCCGTCCCGGGGTCAGGCTGACCCCATCCAGCGCCGTCTGCGCTCGTCATCGGTGCGACCTCCCAGGTCGTTCGCGTGAGGTCCGTCGGCTCGTTCACCACGCGGACACGCGCCATCGTGCCACGAACAGCACCTTCCGTGCAGGAAGTATCGTGCCGTGCGCCCTCCGGGGATGGCAGACTGACGGGCATGAAGGAACGCGTCCTCGTCGTTGATGACGACACCGCTCTCGCTGAGATGATCGGCATCGTTCTGCGCTCTGAGGGATTCGAGCCGTCGTTCTGCGCGGACGGCGACGGAGCGCTCGCGGCATTCAGGGCTTCCAAGCCTGACCTGGTGCTCCTCGACCTCATGCTGCCCGGCAAGGACGGCAACGAAGTCTGCCGCCTCATCCGCGCCGAGTCCGGCGTTCCGATCATCATGCTCACGGCGCGCACCGACACGATCGACGTCGTCCTCGGTCTCGAGGCCGGGGCCGACGACTACGTCTCGAAGCCGTTCAAGCCCAAGGAGCTCATCGCGCGGATCAGGGCGCGGCTGCGCCGGAACGACGAGGTCGAGGCCGAGCGGCTGACGATCGGCGACCTCGAGATCGACGTGACGGGCCACCGCGTGCTCCGCGGCGGCGAAGCGATCTCGTTGACCCCGCTCGAGTTCGACCTCCTCGTCGCCCTCGCGCGCAAGCCGTGGCAGGTCTTCTCCCGCGAGGTGCTTCTCGAGAAGGTGTGGGGATACCGCCACGCGGCTGACACGCGTCTTGTCAACGTGCACGTCCAGCGTCTGCGTTCCAAGATCGAGCACGACCCCGAGCGTCCTGAGATCGTCGTGACCGTCCGTGGCGTCGGCTACCGGGCGGGCGCCTCGGGCGCATGAGCGACGAGGGCGCCGCCCCCGTCATCCCCGCGCCACCTGGCCCGCTGGGGAGGCTCGTCGTCCGGTGGCGGCGCTCCATCCAGGTCAAGGTCGTCTCGACGGCGCTCGTCGTCGGGACGATCATGCTCTTCGTCCTGGGCGGGTACCTCTCGGGATCGATCCGTGACGGCGTGTTCGCTCAGCGCCTCACCGAGGTTCTGCTCGACTCGGCGCGCACGACCCAGCAGGCGCAGCTGACGTTCGACACGTCGACGGCCGCGACGTCGACGCAGGTGCAGCTTCTTCTCAACGACATGCTCCCGAAGCTGCGCTCGAGCGGCACGAGCTCGCGCGAGGTCGTGCTCCTGCGCACGGACGCTGCGCGGGTCGCACCCGGGATCGTCGACATCACGACAGCGCAGTCCCTCATCCCCCTCGTGACCGACGCGCTGCGCAGCGCCGTCGCCCGCGGGGACGGCCAGCAGTGGCAGTCCGTCGCGATGCCCGTGCGCGGCCAGGACGGCGCCACCGAGCCCGGGATCGTCGTCGGCTCGCTCGTCGAGGTGCCGCTCGCAGGTCCGTTCGAGCTGTACTACGTCTACTCCCTCGCCGCCGAGCAGGACACGCTCAGCTTCATCCAGGGTGTGCTCGTCGTCGGCGCCACCGCCCTCATCGCGATCCTCGTCGTCATCACGTACGTGTCGACGCGGCAGGTCGTGCGCCCTGTCCAGCGTGCGGCGCTGAGCGCCGAACGCCTCGCTGAGGGGCATCTGGGCGAGCGGCTCGCCGTGCGGGGCGGTGACGAGATGGCGACGCTCGGCCGTTCCTTCAACGAGATGGCGGCGAGTCTCCAGCGGCAGATCGAGCAGATGGAGGCGCTGAGCGCGCTGCAACGGCGGTTCGTCTCGGACGTCTCGCACGAGCTGCGCACCCCGCTCACGACGATCCGCATGGCTGCCGAGATGATCCACGACGCGCGTGACGGCTTCGACCCCGTCGTGCGGCGTTCCTCGGAGCTTCTCACGCTCCAACTCGACCGCTTCGAGTCGCTCCTCGCGGACCTGCTCGAGATCTCGCGGTTCGATGCGGGTGCCGCGACCCTTGATGCGGAGCATCGCGACGTGCGCGACGTCGTCGACCGGGCGGTCGACAACGCGGTCGTCCTCGCGAGCGCGAAGGGCGTCTTCCTCTCGGTCGACTACGAGGACGCGCCGGCGCGTGCCGACGTCGACCCCGTGCGCCTCGAGCGCATCGTGCGCAACCTTCTCGTCAACGCGATCGAGCACGCGGAGGAGGGCCCCGTCGAGGTGACGGTGGCCTCCGACGAGCACGCGGTCGCTGTCCACGTGCGTGACTTCGGGGTCGGGATGACCCCGGAGGCGGCCTCGCGCGTGTTCGACCGCTTCTGGCGTGCTGATCCGGCTCGCGCGCGGACGACGGGTGGCACGGGCCTGGGTCTTGCGATCTCGCTCGAGGACGCGCGGCTGCACGGCGGCTGGCTCGAGGCGTGGGGGCGGCCGGGGGAGGGGGCCGCGTTCCGGCTCACCCTTCCGCGCCGCGCCGGGATCCGCCTCGTCACCTCGCCCGTCCCGCTAGTCCCGGAGAGCGCGGAGCCACGCGATCCGGTGCACTCCGACCCGATGAGCACGCCGGGCGGCTACGGTGCGGCTTCGGTGCCCGTGCTCGCTGACGATGAGGAGGACTCGTGACCGCTCCCGCTGGGCGTCGCACCCGGTTGGCGACCCTGACCGCGTTCGCGGCCGCTCTTCTCGTGGGCTGCGTGTCGCTTCCGACGTCGGGCCCCGTCTCGCGCGGGGAGACCGGGGTCGCCGACGAGCTCGACCCCATCTACCTCATCATCGACGGCCCCGTGGCGGGCGCCTCCCCCGAGCAGATCGTGCGCGGTTTTGTCACTGCGCAGGCTGCCGGTGCGGTCGACCGCTTCGAGACCGCGCGGATGTTCCTCACGCCTGCTGCGGTCGACGCGTGGGACCCTCGCACGGGCATCACGGTGTTCGCGGGCGATCTCGCGTTCGACGCCCCGTACGCGCCGTCGCCGGCGGGCACCGCGCAGGACGAGACGGGCGACGCGGGCAGTGCGAGCGGAGCCGGGGCCGAGGGTGCGGTCGTGCCGGGTGCGGCAGCGTCGAGCACGCCGGGGGATGCTCCGAGCGAGCCCGCAGGCGAGGCGCCGCTCGACCTCACGACGGCTTCTCACCTTGCGATCACGGGCCACGCCCGCGTCGCCGCCTCGGTCGACGGGACGGGGCGCCTCACCGAGGGCGATCCCGAGGCCGTTCAGGACGTTCAGGTCGAGCTGGAGCGCACGGTCGAGGGGGAGTGGCGCATCTCTGCGGTTCCTGACGGGCTGCTCGTCTCCCAACCGAACTTCCGTGCGGCGTACGAGTCGACGTCGGTGTACTTCGCGACGACCGATCTTGCGTTCCTCGTCCCCGAGGTGCGCTGGTTCCCGCGTGAGAATCACGCGTCGTACGCTGTCGCGTCGCTCGTGGCCGGTCCTTCGCCGCTCTTGCGCGACGTCGTCGTCACGGGCGCCCCGGCGGGGACGACGCTCTCGGTCGAGGGGGTGCGTCCGGGCCTGGCGGGCCGTGTCGACGTCGACCTCAGTCAGCAGGTGCTCGCGGCTGACGCGCGGCAGCGTTCGCTGCTCGCGGCGCAGATCGATGCGACGCTGCGGCCGCTCGGTATCGCCGGGGTGGATCTCTTGGTCGGTGGGGTCCCGCTCACGGGTGCGACGCCGCTGACGATCGAACGAGACCCGTCGCCCGGTGGCTCGCCGGTCGCGCTGCGGACGGAGGACAGCGCCGTCGTGCGTCTTGAGGGCCGCGAGCTCGTCGCGTTCGAGGGCGTGGCGCCTCTCACGGGCCGTGATGTCACGGGGCTCGCGGTGTCGGCCGACGGCAGGACGCTCGTCGCGCGCCTCGGCACGCAGCAGATCGTGCGGCTCTCGGCGGACGGCTCGGCACCGGTGCCGATCCTCCAGGGGACCGAGCTCATCGTCCCCTCGGTCGACCGCACGGCTCGGGTGTGGACCGCTGACGGTGCGACGCCCGCGGCGCTCACGGTCCTCACGCCGGGGCGCGAGGAGCCCACGCTGCTCGAGGCGCCGTGGCTCGAGGACAACAAGGTCGTGGCGCTGCGGGTCTCGCGCGACGGCGCGCGCGTCGCGCTCGTCGTGGGCGGACCCACGACGTCCCGCATCTTCGTCTCGGGCATCGTTCGGGCCCCCGACGGCACCCCGACCGGGCTGACGACGCCCGTGAGCGGTGGTGCGTCGCTCACGACGGTGACCGACGTCGACTGGGTCGACGAGTCCACTCTCGTCGTGCTGGGAGCGCCCATGGGCGCCGCGCACCTGGCTGCGTTCGTCGTCCCGATCGGCGGGACGAGCGAGGCGATGTCGACGGTCGACGACGTCGTCGCGCTCACTGCGGGCCGTGGCCGCCGTGCCGTCTACGTCGAGACGTCGACCGGCGAGGTCTTCGGCCGCGGTGCGACAGGAACGAACTGGTCGCCCGTCGTCCTGGGGGTTCGCTTCCTCACGTACCCGGGCTGAGAGGCCGCCCACAGGGACCGTGAACGCGGGCTCGTCCACACGCGTGCGCGCGTGCGTCCGCCCCGGTCCGACGATGACCGGGTGAACCCGAACGCCTGGCGCCCCTGGGCGCGGCTGAGCGACCTCGTCGTGCCGCTCGCGTGCGCGGGGTGCGAGGCACGGGGCGTCGTGCTGTGCGAGTCGTGCGCGCGCCTTTTGGGGAGCCCGTGGCGCTGCGAGGCCGGTGCGCCGCGGCTCGAGCGGACCGATGGTCGACCCGTCCTCCCCGTGTGGACGCTGGGGGTTCTGCACGGTGACCTGCACAGGTTGGTCGTCGCCTGGAAGGACGGCGCCCGCCGCGACGTCGATGCGGCTCTTGCTCGGGCGATGGAGCACGCGGGGCGCGCGCTCGCTCCCGCGGTGAGTTCGGTCGTCAGCCGGGACGGACTCGTCATCGTTCCCGTACCGTCCTCGACGCGCTCGACCATGCGGCGCGGCTGTGTCCCGGTCGAGGGCCTCGCCGCAGGGCTCGTCGCCGGCCTCCGCGCGGCGGGCGTCGATGCCCGCGGCGAGGCTGGCGCCCTGCGCCGGCGCCTCGGCGTCCGCGACCAGGCGGGGCTTGGCCGCGATGCGCGAGCTCACAACCTCGCGGGCGCGCACCGTGCGCGCGCACCGAACACGGACGCGCCCGTCGTCCTGGTCGATGATGTCCTCACGACGGGGGCGACGCTCGCAGCCGCCCAGGACGCGCTCGCGGAGGCGGGCCACTGCGTCGTCGGCGCGGCCGTGCTGGCGGCGACGCCGACCTCGGCGGCTGCAGGGCCTCTGGGGGAGGCGGCGCCAGGGACCAAGGTGCTGCGGGGAGGGGGTGCGACGGGATAGGGTCGTGGTGAGCCAGCCCACCTGGATCTCACACCGGACGACGACTGTCCGCGGTGCGAACGGGTGGGGCGACAGACGACTCGTCAAGGAGGTGATCGGACCTCGAGGCCCCCGTGGCCCACCACCTGACGACAGTCCGCGAGCGCTCCGGTAGGGAGCGTTCGCCAGCCCACAACGGAGGCTCACATGGAGATCGCGATCGTCGGCCGGCACACAGAGGTGCCCGAGCGTTTTCGCCGACACGTCGAGGAGAAGCTCAGCAAGGTCTCGCAGCTGGCGCCACGCGCCCAGCGGATCGAGGTCGAGGTCACGGAGGAGAAGAACCCCCGGCTTGCCGATGTGCGGGAGCGCGTCGAGCTCACCGTGCGTGACAAGGGACCGGTCGTGCGGGCCGAGGCCGCAGCGGATGACCGCTACGCGGCGCTCGACCTCGCCACCGCCAAGCTGTTCGAGCGTCTTCGCCGGGTCCGTGACCGCCGTAAGGATCACCGCGGGAACATGATCGTGGAGCCCGTCGACGTTCGGCCCTACACGGAGCCGCCCGCCGAGCCGGAGGCTCCCACGGGCCCTCTCTCCGTCGGCGAGACGGCGGAGTCCACGCTTGGCGACTCGCCCGTGCTCATCCGCCAGAAGGTTCACGCGGGCAGGCCCATGACGATCGATGAGGCGCTCTACGAGATGGAGCTCGTCGGTCACGACTTCTATCTGTTCGTCAACTCCGAGACGGGCCGCCCCTCGGCCGTCTACAACCGTCGCGGGTGGTCGTACGGCGTCATCGAGCTCGACGTCTCGTAGCCACTCGTCGCCGATGCGTAGCAGCACGGCACGTGCGCAACGGGTTCGGCCCCGGTCCGGTGGACCGGGGCCGAACTCGTCCACTCTCGTCTGAGCCGCGCACTGTCGCAGGTTCATGGTTCGATCGACGGGTGCCGATCTCTCGTGAACAGCTCTCTCTCGCTGAGGCCCGCCGGGTCGCTCTCGCGGCGCAGGGGCTGCATCGCCCGAGCCCGCTCGCGACGCCTGGGCTCGGCCCGGCCGCGCTCGCGCGTTCGGTCGCGGCCCGGGGGCTCACGCAGATCGACTCGGTCCAGGTGCTCGCACGCGCTCACCACATGCCGACGTACTCGAGGTTCGGCGCCCATGACGTCACGGCGCTCGACCGTGCCGCGGGCCGGGCCCCGCGCCGGCTCGTCGAGACGTGGGCGCACGAGGCGTCGTTCATCCCGGTCGGGACCTACCCGCTGCTCGCCGTGAGGCGCCGCCGAGCCCAGGACTACGCATGGTCGAACATCTCGTCGGTCGCGCGCACGCACCCGGAGGTCGTGACGCGCGTGCGCGAGCTCGTCGCCGAGCTCGGTCCGGTGAGCGCGGCGGGGGTCCAGGACGCCGTCGAGCACGAGCACCCGCGTGGCCCGCGCACGGAGTGGGGGTGGAACTGGACGGTCGCCAAGCGCTGCCTCGAGCATCTGCTCACGACGGGCGGGGTCGCGGTCGCTGGTCGCACCGCGACGTTCGAGCGGCTGTACGACCTTCCCGAGCGTGTCCTGCCCGCTCTCGCCCTCGCTGAGGAGCCAGACGACGCCACGTGCGTGCGGGGCCTGCTCGAGATCGGGGCGCGTGCTCACGGCGTCGGGACCCTCGCGTGCTTCCGGGACTACTTTCGGCTGCGCGGCCCGGAGGTCGCGGTCGCGCTCGCGTCCCTCGTCGAGGAGGGCATCCTGCGGCGCGTCACCGTGCGCGGCTGGGAGGCGCCCACGTATCTGCACCGGGACGCGCGCCTGCCGGGCGCTGCGCAGGCCACGACGCTCGTGAGCCCGTTCGACCCGCTCGTGTGGTTCCGGCCGCGCCTCGCCGCGCTCTTCGGCGTCGACTACCGGATCGGCATCTACACGCCCGCGCACAGGCGCACGTTCGGTTACTACGCGTTGCCGCTGCTCGTGGGTGATCGCTTCGTCGCGCGGCTCGATCTCCGTCTCGACCGGCGGGCCGGTGCGCTCGAGGTGCTCGGCGCGTTCCACGAACCCGGGCGCCTCCCCGGCACGGGGGTGGGGGCAACCCTCGATCTCCGTGAGGTCGTGGCGAGCGAGCTCGCGCGGCTCGGTACGTGGTTGGGAGCCTCGACCGTCGTGGTCCCCGATGCGGCGCAGGGTGATCTCGTGTCCGCTCTGCGCGTAGCACCGTGACTCCGGTGTGACCTAGGGGGCTCGTCCGCGCATAGGATGGGCGCGTATGCCGTCGTCGTCCTTGTCGGTGGCCTCAACCTCAACGATTCGGGAGTGGCGCGTGGCTGCGATCCTCGAGAAGGTCCTCCGCCTCGGCGAAGGGCGCATCCTCAAGAAGCTGTCGGGCGTCGCTGCCCAGGTGAACAGACTCGAGGACAGCTTCACAGCGCTCTCCGACGAAGAGCTCCGCGAAGAGACCGCGCGCTTCCGCGCGCGCCTCGCCGAGGGCGAGACGCTCGACGACCTCATGCCCGAGGCGTTCGCCGCGGTGCGCGAGGCGGCGCGACGCACGCTCGGCCAGCGTCACTTCGACGTCCAGCTCATGGGTGGTGCGGCGCTGCACCTCGGCAACATTGCTGAGATGAAGACCGGTGAGGGCAAGACGCTCGTCGCGACGCTGCCCGCCTACCTCAACGCCCTCGCGGGCAAGGGCGTCCACGTCGTCACGGTGAACGACTACCTCGCGCAGTACCAGAGCGAGCTCATGGGCCGCGTCTTCCGCTTCCTCGGGATGTCGACTGGCTGCATCCTGTCGTCGATGGACCCGAGCGAGCGCCGTCAGCAGTACGCGGCGGACATCACCTACGGCACGAACAACGAGTTCGGCTTCGACTACCTGCGCGACAACATGGCGTGGTCCGCGGACGACCTCGTCCAGCGCGGTCACTTCTTCGCGGTCGTCGACGAGGTCGACTCGATCCTCATCGACGAGGCCCGGACCCCGCTCATCATCTCGGGGCCCGCGTCAGGTGACGCGAACAAGTGGTACGGCGAGTTCGCCAAGGTCGTGCGTCGCCTCACGGCAGAGGTCGACTACGAGGTCGACGAGAAGAAGCGCACGATCGGTGTGCTCGAGCCGGGCATCGCCAAGGTCGAGGACTACCTCGGCATCGACAACTTGTACGAGTCGCTCAACACCCCGCTCATCGGCTTCCTCAACAACGCGATCAAGGCCAAGGAGCTCTTCAAGCGCGACAAGGACTACATCGTCGTCAAGGGCGAGGTCCTCATCGTTGATGAGCACACGGGTCGTGTCCTCCCGGGACGCCGCTACAACGAGGGCATGCACCAGGCGATCGAGGCGAAGGAGGGCGTCGCGATCCAGGCTGAGAACCAGACTCTCGCGACGATCACGCTCCAGAACTACTTCCGCATGTACGGAAAGCTCTCGGGCATGACGGGAACCGCCGACACCGAGGCCGCCGAGTTCCAGGGCACCTACAAGCTCGGCGTCGTCCCGATCCCGACGAACCGTCCGATGCAGCGCATCGACCAGCCTGACCTCGTCTTCAAGAACGAGTCGGGCAAGTTCACGGCCGTCGTCGCCGACATCGTCGAGCGACACGCCAAGGGCCAGCCGGTCCTCGTGGGCACGACGAGCGTCGAGAAGTCTGAGCTCCTCTCGGAGGCGCTCAAGAAGCAGGGCGTCCCGCACGAGGTCCTCAACGCCAAGCACCACGAGCGTGAGGCGCAGGTCGTCGCGATGGCGGGCCGTAAGGGTGCCGTGACGGTCGCGACGAACATGGCCGGGCGTGGAACCGACATCATGCTCGGTGGCAACGTCGAGTTCCTTGCGCACGACCGCATGGCAGCACTGGGGCTCGACGCGGTCGAGAACGAGGACGAGTACAACGAGGCGTGGCCGACGGTTCTCGCGGAGTGCGAGGCCTCGGTCAAGGCGGAGCACGACGAGGTCGTCGAGCTCGGTGGCCTCTACGTCCTGGGCACAGAGCGGCACGAGTCCCGGCGTATCGACAACCAGCTGCGCGGTCGTTCCGGTCGTCAGGGTGACCCGGGCGAGTCGCGGTTCTACCTGTCGATGCAGGACGAGCTCATGCGTCTGTTCTCCTCGGGTCTTGCCGAGTCGATGATGACGCGTGCCGGCTTCCCGGACGACATGCCGCTCGAGTCGAAGATGGTCTCGCGCTCGATCCAGTCGGCGCAGACGCAGGTCGAGGCGCGGAACTTCGAGATCCGCAAGAACGTCCTCAAGTACGACGATGTCATGTCGCGTCAGCGCGAGGTCATCTACGACGAGCGTCGTCGTGTCCTCGAGGGTGAGGACATGGGCGAGCAGATCCAGCACTTCCTCGGTGATGTCATCGGCGGGTACGTCGAGGGCGCAACCGCCGAGGGGACGCCTGACGAGTGGGACCTCGACACGCTGTGGACGGGTCTCCGGGCGATCTTCCCGGTCTCGATCACGGTCGACGACGTGGCTGAAGAGGCTGGTGGCCGCGAGGCCATCTCGCGTGAGTTCCTCGCTGACGAGCTCAAGGGCGACGCCCGGGTCGCGTACGCGGGCCGGGAGCAGCAGCTGGGTTCCGACAACGTTCGCGAGCTCGAACGGCGGGTCGTGCTGTCGGTCCTCGACCGAAAGTGGCGCGAGCACCTCTACGAGATGGACTACCTCAAGGAGGGCATCGGGCTGCGCGCCATGGCGCAGCGCGACCCCCTCATCGAGTACCAGCGCGAGGGCTTCCAGCTCTTCCAGTCGATGACCGAGGCCATCAAGGAGGAGTCGGTCGCGTACCTCTTCAACCTTGAGGTGAGCGTTACCCCCGTCGAGGAGGGTGGCGAGGTCGAGGATGCAGAGATCGATCTCGACTCGCTCGACGCGGAGGCCGAGGACGCTGCGAACCGTCCTGCGACGAAGCTCGTCGCCAAGGGCCTGGACGGTCCGGGTCAGCGTGTTCCGCTGCAGTACTCGGCGCCGAGCGCGCTGGGTGAGGCGGAGACGGTCGACGGTGACGCTGTGGGCTCGGGCAACCGTGAGGAGCGTCGTCGCGCGGCGAAGGCCCGCAAGAAGAAGTGACGTCGGCCGGGTGAACCCCGGCGGAACGTGACAGAGGGCGCCCGGTCATCGACCGGGCGCCCTCTGGTGTCTGCTGCGGCGGGGCGTGCGCGTCATCCGAGGACGAGCGCGGTCACGCGCCAGGCGCCGCGAATGTGTTCGAGGCGGAGGGCCGCGGCGCGTACGCGGTCAAGATCTTCGATGACGACGGTCGCCTCGGCCGCGTGGTCGTCGACCCGGTGGACGCGCGCTCGTCGTACGCGTGCGGGCCGGGTCGAGCCCGGGCCGGAGGCGAGCGTCACGGAGCAGCGAGTGGCGACGGCGGAGTGAACCTCGGGTGCGAGCCAGCGGGTGAGCTGGGCGAGCGGTCTCACGCCACGCAGGGCCTCGACGACGGCCTGCGCGATCGAGCACGCGAGTGCTGTCGGGTCGGACGGGCGCCCCGCGCTGCGGCCGGGCATATGCGCGGGCACGGGAGCGTTCGGCACGCTCTCGCTGCGTGCGCGGGGTGGCGCGGTCGCGGCGAGGGGCTCGGGAGCTGGTGCGGACGTGGGTGCGGCGATCGCGAGATCGCGAGCGCGGCCAGGCACGAGGAGAGTGGACCTCGGGTGGGTGGGGCGCGGGCTCAGTGTCGTCGTCATCGGTGCTCCGGTCGAGTGGTGTCGGACGTGTTGAACGTGCGGCCGTCATCGGTGGCGGCGGGGATCTCAATCCGGGTGCCCGGCATGAGGAGATGTGGGTTGGAGCCGATTGCCTTGCGGTTGTGCTCGTGGAGCTCGGGCCAGGCCGCGACGAGATCGGCCTGCGAGGCGTGGGGGAGGGCGGCGGCCGCGAGTCCCCAGAGCGTGTCGCCGGCGTGGACTGTGACGCGGGTGCCCGACGCGCGGGGAGCGGTCTCGGTGCGTGCGGCCGCGGGCGCCGCTGTGCGGGCGGGTCGCGGGGTCCGCGCGGTCGTCTGTGTCGGTGTGAGGGAGGGCGCGGACTCGGTTGCGGACGTGGTCGGTGCAGCCTGTGACGGCCATGCGAGGAGCTGTGCGGCCGACGCGGCCGACGCGGCTGCCTCGGACCCTGGCGCCCCGGCCGCGGCAGCCTCGGCCGCGGCCGCCCCGGACGCGGTGCCGTCGGACGACCAGGCCACCGCGGACGCGGGCAGCGGCGCGAGGACGAGCGAGGCCCCGGCCGCCCCGATGAGCAGCCTGCGAGCGAGGAGCGGAGCGCGCTCGCGGAGCGCGGCCTCGGCGCGCTGCGCGCAGCGGCTCGTTCCGTCGGCGGCGCTGACGAGCGCGGCGACGAGCGACCACAGTGACGCGCGGAACGCAACGATCGCACCCGCGGCACCGGCGGCCGTCTGAACCGCTGTGCTTGCGTCGAGGCCCCGCTGCGCGGCGGAGAACGCGCTCAGGGCGAGCCCCGCCGCGAGGCCGAGGAGCACCACGGCGAGGACGAGGGCACGGACGGCGGCGCCGACGGAACGCCCGCGATGATCCGTTTCGCTCGGCGTTGATGGGCGTTGAGGCGATTCGATGGGCGGAGGCATGGGACGATGGAACACCCCGGTCGCCGGGTTGTCCACCGGAACGTCACCATGTGGACGGTGAGCGCAGCCGCTCGGGACTGGCTACCGTGTCGTCATGCGGTGGACGCACCTCTTTGCCGACCTCTCTGCCCAGCTCGATGCCGACGATCGTGAGGCGCGCGACGCCGACGTCGCGGAGCTCACGCGCGCGTACGCCGCGGGCTCAACGCTCGTCGACCGCATTCACGCCGCGATCGGCACCGAGGTCACGCTCCACGTGTGCGTGGGGGATCCCGTGACGGGACGGGTTGAGGACGTCGCGGCCGAGTGGGTGCTGCTGAGCGTCGCTGGGCACCAGGTCGTCGTGAGGAACGAGACCGTCGACCACGTGCGCGGTCTGGGCCCCGGCGTCTCGGCGCCGACGGCCGGGGTCGCCTCGCGGCTCTCCCTCGGGCACGTGCTCCGTGGGCTCGCGCGCGACCGCGCGATCGTCCACGTGCGCACGCGCCACACCTCGCTCGTGGGCCGGATCGACCGCGTCGGTGCGGACCACATCGATCTCGTGGCCGCGCCGGCATGGGGTGAACGGGACCGGGGCGACGGCCCGGGCCTCACGGTCGTGCCCGTCGGGGCGATCGTGCTCGTCGCTGATCAGGCACGGTAGCCCCGCGGCCCGGCGGGGGCCGACACAGGTGCGCGGACCCGTGCGGACAGCCCCGTGCGGACAGCCCCGTGCACGGGGCGGTGCGGGGCCGGCGGGCTCAGCCCTGGATCTTCGCCTTGGTCTCGTCGTACTTGCGGGCGACGAACTTGTCGAGCTCGGCCACCTCGATGCGCCACTGCCCCCGGCCACCGATCTGGATCGCGGGGAGGTCTCCCGAGCGCACGAGCGCGTAGGCCTGGTCGGCGCTGATCGCGAGCTCGGTCGCGACGTCCGCAAGGGTGATGAAGCGGGGTGCCATGCGGCTATCCAACCACGAAGCGCGCCCGTCCCATCACTGTCCACAGGCGCGCGCTCCGCTTGCGGATCGCTGTCATCCGGGAAAGATGTCAGCGATGTCCATGCCGCGAGAGGGAGCATTGTGAACAGACCTGCCGCCCCCGGAGCCCCCGCGCTCCGTCTTCAGCGACCCGGGTGGAAGGATCCCCGCCTCGTCGTCGGCGTCCTCCTCGTCGCGGCCTCGGTCGCGCTCGGCTCCTGGTCCGTCCGCGTGGCGCGGCAGACCGAGCCGGTCGTGGCGGCCCTCACAGACTTGCCGGCCGGCCACGTACTCACGGCAGCCGACGTGCGCACTGTCGAGGTTGCGCTCGGTGAGACGTCCGAGAGGTACCTGAGCGCGTCTGCGGCGATCGACGGCGCGGTCCTGTCCCGACCCGTCGGGGCGGGTGAGCTCATCCCGAGCGCGCTCCTCGTGGCCGAGGCGACTGCTGGGTTGCGGACCGTGGCCATGGGGATCCCGGGTCCGCTCCCGGCGGACGTCCTTGTCGGGGGACTCGTCGACCTGTGGGTCCTGCCCGAGCCCGCGACCCGCGACGCCCGGGGGGACGCCGCGCAGCCTGTTCCGCACGCGGTTGCTCATGGCCTCGACGTCACCGCCGTCACCGCCGAGACGGGAGCGTTCGGAAGCGGCCTCGGCACGGGCACGACCGTCGAGGTGCGCGTCGCTGAGGCCGAGCTGCCGCAGGTGCTCGCGGCGCTCTCGGCTGACGGGGCGCTTGCGCTCGTGGCGGCACCGGTCGGGCCCGCGCCCGCCGCGGCCGATGCACCCGCCGGCTCGGCCGGGGCGGACGGCGCGACGCAGCCCGACGCCAAGCCGGCCCCGTGAGCGGCTCGACGCGCCCCCGCGACGTCCTGTGCGCGGTCGGCCCCGACCACGAGGACGCGGTGGCGACGGCGCTCGCAGGGACTCGTGCACCCGTCCGGCTCGTGCGCCGGTGCGCCCACCTCATCGAGCTGCTCGGCCTCGTCGAGTCAGGCACGGGAGAGGTCGTCCTCGTGAGCCTCGACCGTGGCCCGGGCGACCAGCTCGACCGTGACATCGTCGCGCGGCTGCACGCGTGCGGCGCGATCGTCGTCGCGCTCGTCCCGGGGGCGGACGAGGCCGGCACGGCGGACGCCTCGCGCGCCTGGGCGCTCGGCGTCGACCACGTCGTACCAGCCGGGCTCCTCGACGACACGCTCGGCGCTCGGCTGGGCGCCACGACCCGCCGTGCTGGACCCTCCGAGATGACGACGCAGCGCTCCCGAGAGGATGACGCGGAGGCAGGCCCTCTCCTGCCGGGCGGCGACCCACGACGCGTCCCCGGACATCTCGTCGTCGTGTGGGGCCCGGCGGGCTCGCCGGGCCGCACGACAACCGCGGTCAACCTCGCGGCGGAGCTCGCGGCGCACCGGCCGCGGCAGATCGGGCACGAGACCCCGCGCGTCCTGCTCGTCGACGCCGACTCCCACGCCCCCTCGGTCGCGCAACAGCTCGCGCTCCTCGACGAGTCCTCGGGCCTTGCGCTCGCGGTGCGCGCCGCGGGTCAAGGTCGGCTCGGCCCCGCGGTCCTTGCGGGCCTCGCGCCGCAGGTCGGACCGCTTCACGTGCTGACGGGAATCGCCCGCGCCGCCCGCTGGCCCGAGCTCTCGTCGGCCGCGCTCGCCTCGGTGTGGCAGGCTGCGCGCGACGTCGCGGACATCGTCGTCGTCGACGTCGCCGCGCCTCTCGAGCACGACGAGGCGCTCAGCTATGACACGCGAGCACCCCAACGGAACGCCGCCACGCTCAGCGCGCTCGCGGCGGCTGACACCGTCGTCATCGTGGGCGGGAGCGACCCGGTCGCGGTGCAGCGGCTCGTCCACGCGCTCGGCGACCTCGCCGAGATCCCCGCGCTCACGCGGGACCGCACCCTCGTCCTCACGCGCGCAAGGGCCTCGGTCACGGGCGGGCGGCCCGCGGCCGTCCTCGCTGATGCTCTCGGCCGCTACGCGGGCGTCCGGCCCGACCACATCGTTCCCGATGACGCGGCCGCGCTCGACGCTGCCCTCCTTGCGGGCGGCACGCTCGCGGAGCATGCCCCCGGATCGCCCGTGCGGCGTGTCTACGTGACGCTCGCTGAGGAGCTGCTCGAACGTCGCCGCGCCGCGCTCACCCGGCACGCCGCCGCCGGAGCGAGCGTCGCCGGTGGTTGACTGGGCCTATGCGCATCTACCTGCCCGCAACGCTCGAGCTCCTCGTCGGCGTCCGGTCCGGCGCGGGCGGCCGCACGACGCTCGATCTTGAGCCGACGCGGGCCCACACGGTCACCGCCGCGCTCGCAGCCGCGCTTGCGGACGAGGACCAGGAGGGCCTTGAGTACGCGGCGCACCTCGCGGCGGCCGACGACGCGCTCACGGAGCTCGTCCGAGCTCCTGGTGCACCCCGGCTCCGGCTCGTGCTGACGCTCGAGGTCCCGGACGACGTCGTCGTCGACGCGGCCGGTGATGCCGCGATCCTCACGCCGAGCGCGGTCGACCTCGTGGCGCCCGTGCCAGGTGCGAGGCTCGTGTGCGCGCACGTCGACGAGCCGGGTGCCGCAGCCGACGTCGTCGCGACGCTCGAGGGTGACGATGCGGCGCTCGAGCGGCTCGTCGAGCGTGACCTGCTCTGGTACGACGCGACCGAGCTCGCCGACATTCCCCGCTGAGCGCAGGACCTCCGCAGCCGTCGGTCGCGGGACCCGCCCGCCCGACGGTCCGACGCGCCTCCGTGACGCGCTGACCAGCGTGATCAGGCAGTGCCGAGGTGCTCGAGGAACGCGTCGTGCAGAAGGCCGTTCGTTGCCAGAGCGTTGCCGCCGTGCGGTCCGGCCTCGCCTGCGAGGGAGGTGAAACGCCCGCCCGCCTCCGTGACGATCGGGACGAGCGCGGCCATGTCGTGCAGCGAGAGCTCGGGCTCGGCCGCGGCATCGACGGCGCCCTCGGCGACGAGCATGTACGACCAGAAGTCCCCGAACGCTCGCGTGCGCCACACCGAGTCAGAGATCGTCAGCAGGCCCGTGAGGCGGTCGATGTCCTGCCAGCCCGTGAGGCTCGAGTACGAGAACGACGCGTCGGCGAGGTCGCGCACGCCAGAGACATGGATCCGGCTCGCAGCGGACAGCGAGCGGCCCGTCCAGGCGCCCGTGCCCACGGATGCCCACCAGCGACGCTGGAGGGCGGGGGCGCTCACGAGACCGACGACGGGCTCGCCGTTGACGAGAAGGGCGATGAGGGTCGCCCACACCGGAACGCCGCGGATGTAGTTCTTCGTCCCGTCGATCGGGTCGAGGACCCACTGGCGTGCGCCGTGGCCGCTCGCGCCCGTCTCTTCTCCGAGGAACGCGTCGCGGCCGCGTGAGCGCGACAGGAGGCTGCGGACGAGGTCCTCTGCTGCCTTGTCGGCGTCAGAGACCGGGGTGTGGTCGGGCTTGGTGTCGACGTGAAGATCGAGTGCCTTGAAGCGCGACATCGTGAGGGCGTCGACATGGTCGGCGATCGCATGCGCGAGTCGAAGGTCGTCGTCGTACGTGGCCTGCGGCGTCATGCCCTCACGCTAGCGGCCGGGAGGGCGCGGGCGCGGGGCGGCCCGCCGTACGGGCACACGGACTTACTCCGCCGCTCCGGTACGTGCCGCCAGGACGCGCCTGAAGGAATCGAGCCGGCGTGCCCGCCAGACGTGCTCGTCGGACTCGGGCTCGACTGCAGCGACCCAGGTGTCGAGCTCGCAGTCCGGGGCGTCGGCCAGGTGCGTGCAGCCGCGCGGGCAGGCTTCGGCGGCCTCGGCGAGGTCGTCGAACGCTGCGAGGATCGTTGCGGGTTCGACGTGCGCCAGGCCGAAGGAACGCACGCCGGGGGTGTCGATGACCCAGCCGTCGTGGTCGGGCAGGCGCAGGGCGACGGCGCTCGTCGACGTGTGCCGGCCGCGGCCGGTGACGTCGTTGACGCGGCCCGTCGCGCGCGCGGCGCCCGGCACGAGCGCGTTGACGAGGGTCGACTTGCCGACGCCCGAGTGCCCGACGAGGACCGACGTGCGTCCGCGCAGGTGGTCGCGGACCGCGTCCGCGGCGGGCACGCCACCCTCGTCGTCGCGGCGGGTGACGACGATCTCGACCCCGAGCGGCTCGTAGAGCGCGATGAGGGCGTCGGGGGAGGCGAGGTCCGACTTGGTGAGGCACAGCAGGACGTGCATGCCCGCGTCGTAGGCAGCGACGACGCACCGATCGATCATGCGAGGGCGCGGCTCGGGGTCGGCGAGCGCGGTGACGATGACGAGCTGGTCGGCGTTGGCGACGACGATGCGCTCGTACGGGTCGGTGTCGTCGGCGGTGCGGCGCAGGACCGAGGTGCGCTCGGCGATGCGCACGATGCGCGCGAGACTTCCGTCGTCACCGGTCGTGTCGCCGACGACGTCGACCGAGTCGCCGCAGACGATGCGGTCGCGTGTGAGCTCGCGGGCCTTCATCGCGGTGAGGATGTGCTCGCCAGGGCCGTCCTCGTCGAGCAGAAGGGTGTACCGGCCACGGTCGACCCCGGTGACGAGTGCGCGCACGGCGTCAGCATGCTCGGGGCGTTGCTTGGTCCGTGGCCGGGTGCCGCGGCGTGAGGGCCGTGCTCGGAAATCGCCCTCGTCACGCTGCCGTGCGCTCATGGACCCCCTCAGCCCTGCGTCGTCGTGGAGAGCATCGTCGACCACATGCCTGTGAAGTCGGGCAGCGTCTTGGCGGTCGTCCCGATGTTCTCCACGCGCACGCCCGGCACGCGCAGACCGAGGATCGCGCCGAAGGTTGCCATGCGGTGATCGTGGTAGGTCTCGACCGTGCCCCCGTGGAGCGCGGCGGGCTCGATCGTCAGGCCGTCCTCGGTCTCGACAGCGCGGCCGCCCAGGCGGTTGATCTCGGTGACGAGCGCCGCGAGCCGGTCGGTCTCGTGCCCTCGCAGGTGGGCGACGCCACGCAGGCGGCTGGGGGTCTCGGCGATCGCGGCGATCGCGGCGATCGTCGGGGTGAGCTCGCCGGCTGCGTGAAGGTCGACGTCGATGCCTGAGATGCGTCCGGTTCCCGTGACCTCGAGCGTGTCCCCGACCTGGCGCGTGCGCGCGCCCATCTGGGCGAACAGCTCGGGTACGAGCGCACCCGGCTGCGTCGTCGAGGTGGGCCACCCCGGTACGCGCACGGTTCCGCCCGCGACGAGGGCGGCGGCGAGGAAGGGGCTCGCGTTCGAGAGGTCTGGTTCGACGCGGACGTCGCGGGCGGTGATGGGCCCGTGCTCGACGATCCACAGCGACGGCGTCGAGTCGTCAACCGCGACTCCCGCGCCCCGCAGGACCTCGACGGTCATGTCGATGTGGGGCAGGCTCGGGAGCGCTGACCCCACGTGCCGCAGGCGCAGGCCGCGGTCGAAGCGTGCGCCGGCGAGGAGCAGGCCGGAGACGAACTGGCTCGACGCGCTCGCGTCGACGTCGACCGCACCCCCGACGACGCCGCCGCGGCCCTCGACCGTGAACGGCAAGGTGGCCGGCTCTGAGCCGTCGTCGGCCGTGACCGGGACACCCAGGTGACGCAGGCCGGCGAGGACGGGTCCCATGGGACGCACGCGTGCGCCCGCGTCGCCGTCGAAACGCACGGGGCCGTCGGCGAGCGCGGCAACCGCCGGAAGGAAGCGCATGACCGTTCCGGCCAGGCCGCACTCGATCGATGCGGGGCCGCGCAGCGGGCCGGGCGTCACCCGCCACGTCGTGCCGTCGACCTCGATCCCGACACCGAGCTCGCGCAGGGCCTGCGCCATGAGGAGCGTGTCGCGGCTGCTCAGTGCCCCACGCAGCGTGCTCGGCCCGTCGGCGAGCGCAGCAAGGACGAGGTAACGGTTCGTCAGGGACTTGGACCCGGGGACGTCGACCGTCGCGTCGAGCGCGTGCTCGGCGACGGATGCCGCCCACGGAAGGTCGGCGGAACCGGGGTGGGCGGCGTCGGACGAAGGGTCGTGCGGCGTCGAAGCGGTCATGACACCCAGGCTATCGGAGGCCCGAGGAGCCAGTGGGTCAGGCCCGGGCCGCGAGACGGAGCCCGGCGTCGCGAGACGGAGCCTGGTGCCGCGGTGGCCCCTCAGCCGTCGAGCGGTGTGCGGTCTGCGCGGTCCCGACGTGCCTTGTCGACGCGCCAGGCCACGCCTGGGCGTCCCTCGAGGTCGACGGCGGTGAGAACGGCGGCGCCCAGCCCTCCTAGTGCGTGCACGAACGGCGTGAGGCGCGACTTGTCGAGCGACCTGGGTGACGTCATGGGCTGCTGAGCGACCGCGAGCGGGAGGGTGAGCGCCGCGAGAGCCGCTGCGCTCGAGCGTGGCGCGCGCCCGAGCGCGAGCCCGAGGCCCGCGACGATCGTCGCAGCGCCGTGCGCGCGCACGGCCCACGTGAGCGTGCGCTCAGGGACCGGGGGACGCCCGAGCGCGCTCGTCACGCGGTCGGCGACCGGACGGGCGACCGCGACGTGGGGAGCGGGAGTGCGCACCGCGTCGAGGCCGTCGTGGACGTACCACGACGCAAGCATGGGGCGGGCGAGACGGCGGACCAGCATGGAAGGCTCCTTCGACCGAGGCACGAGCTGCGTGATCCCACGGTAGCGCTCGCGGGGAATGCCGCGACGTCAGCGGGTGTTCATGGTGTGTGACCTGTTCTGCTCCTGCCCGCCCCGTCGTGAGCGCCACCCGCTCTGCGGCGGGCTCGTCTCGCGCGCCGCTAGGCTGGCACGTGATGGACGAGACCGACGACACCCGCCGCGCCCCAGCAGACGAGACTGCTGAGGAGCGCCGCGCACGCTTCGAGCGTGACGCGCTCGGGCACCTCGACGCGCTCTACGCCGCGGCGTTGCGCATGACGCGCAATCCCACGGACGCGGAGGACCTCGTCCAAGAGGCCTTCGCCAAGGCGTTCGCGGCCTTCCACCAGTACCGCCCTGACACGAACCTCAAGGCGTGGCTGTACCGGATCCTCACGAACACGTTCATCAACACCTACCGCAAGCAGCAGCGCGAACCGAAAAAGTCGCAGACGGAAGAGATCGAGGACTGGCAGATCGCCCGCGCGGCGTCGCACACCTCGAGCGGCCTGCGCTCGGCCGAGGTCGAAGCTCTCGACGCGCTTCCGGACTCCGACGTCAAGGAGGCGCTCGCCGCGCTTCCCGAGGACCGCCGCCTCGCGGTCTACCTCGCCGACGTCGAGGGATTCCCGTACAAGGAGATTGCCGAGATCATGGGAACCCCCATCGGCACCGTCATGTCGCGACTGCATCGGGGCCGCGCGCAGCTGCGCACGCTCCTCGCGGGCTACGCGGCCGAGCGCGGGCTCCTGCCTGCGACGCAGGAGGGGTCATGAGCGACGCTCGGGACGAACGCCCGCTCGACGGCGAGGAGTGCGCCGAGGTCATCAGCCACGTCGAGGACTACCTGCGCTCCGGGATGACGGTGGCCGACGCGGCTGACCTGCGCGCGAGCGTCGCTGAGGTGGCGCCGGGGCTCGGCGTGCTCGAGATCGAAGAGATCATGCGCGTCGTACTGCGCCGTTCGTGCTGCGAGCGCGCGCCCGAGTCGCTGCGCGTTCGTATCAGCACGCAGATCGCCGTGTGGCGCACCGAGGGCTGAACTCGTTCAGCGCGGTCGCGTCAAGGAGCCTTGGCCACGCGAGTGGCCGCGCGACGGCGGCCAGCACCAGCGGCCCACAGCAAAGGCCCCGGAGCCATGCTCCGGGGCCTTGCGCATGCCGTCCAGCGGCCGCTCTGAGACGAGACTCAGGCGTTGGGACGGTTGCCGTGGTTGGCGGCGCTGCCCTTACGGCTACGACGCTTGCGTCCGCGCTTGCTCATAGTGACTCCAAGTCAGTGGGTGGTCGTGCTGGCCGTCGTCCATGATCCCACACCGCGCGCGGTGCGTGCGAACTCATCTGGGCCACAGGGGTGACAGAGAGGACACACGCTCAAGTCTGGCTCGCGGAGGGCCGATACTGTCTAGCGTGAACGCCACACCGCAGTCCGTCATCCCGCTGCTCCACGCCGTCGTCAAGGCGGAGGCCTCCGACCTCCACGTCAAGGTGGGCTCCGCCCCCCGCGTGCGTGTCGACGGACGGCTGCGGCGCCTCCAGGTCCCCGTGCTCACCCCCGTGGACACCGACCACATGCTCTCGCAGGTGCTCCCGGCCGACCTCGTCGACCAGTTCGAGCGGACGCACGAGGCCGACTTCGCCTACTCCGTCGCTGGCGTCGGGCGGTTTCGCGTCAACGCGTACCAGGCGCGCGGCACGACCGCGATGGTGTTCCGTCTCGTCGGCGTGGGCACCTCGAGCCTCGCCGAGCTCGGCGTCCCCGCGATCGTGGGCGACCTTGCGCTCGAGCCGCGCGGCCTCGTCCTCGTGACGGGCCCGACGGGTGCGGGCAAGACGACGACGCTCGCCGCGATGGTGGATCTCATCAACACGCACCGCGAGGTCAACATCATCACGATCGAGGACCCGATCGAGGTCCTGCACGAGGACAAGAAGTCGATCATCTCCCAGCGCGAGGTACGTCAGGACACGAAGGACTTCTCGACCGCCCTGCGTGCCGCGATGCGTCAGGACCCCGACGTCATCCTCGTCGGCGAGATGCGTGACATCGAGACGGTGCGCGCCGCGCTCCAGGCGGCCGAGACCGGTCACCTCGTGCTCTCGACGCTCCACACGATCGATGCGCAGGAGACGGTCAACCGCATCATCGACTTCTTCCCGCCCTACGAGCAGCTGCAGATCCGGACGGCACTGTCGCAGATGCTGCGCGGCATCGTCTCCCAGCGCCTCGTGCGGACGGTCGACGACAACCGGTGCCCGTCGGTCGAGGTCATGGTCAACACGGGCCGTACCGCCGAGGCGATCGTCAACCCGATCGACAACCCGCCGCTCACCGACCTCATCGCGGACGGCGCGTACTACAAGATGCAGACGTTCGACCAGCACCTGTGCGAGCTCGTCGTCTCGGGTCGGATCACGTACGACGAGGCGGTTGCGGCTGCCTCGAACCCGCAGGACCTCACGCTCACGCTGCGCGGTCTCGGCATGGAGGTCTGACACCTCGAGCAGTGCGCTCGCCCTGCGCTCAGCGTCGGTCTGCCGCCGACGAGCGCAGGGCTTCGTGCTTCACGCGTCGGGGCTCGCGAGCCCGAGCCACTGGTGCCACCCGGAGTGGAGCACGAGCCAGGCCATGAGGCCGTAGCCGGCCTGCTGCGGCAGGTCGTCGCCGCGCGCCGCGAGGTCGGCGTGCCACTGGTCGTGGCTGACGAGGGGCGCGAACGTCTCGACGAACGGCACGCGTCGGCGCTGGGCGACGTCGCTGTAGGCGCGTGAGAGGTCGGCGAGGCGATCGTCGTCCGCGTGCAGGCCGGGCGGCGGCCCGACGACGAGCGTGCGCAGGTGGCGGGCGTCGGCGACATCGAGGATGTTGGCGAGGTTGAGCCGTGACCGTGCGACAGACAGGCCTGCGGCAAGGTCGTGGCGCCCGAGCGCGACGACAAGGCGGTGGTCGATCTCGGTGTCGGCGGACAGCCGTGGCTCGACCTCACGCTCCCACCGGCCCGAGAGAGCGGTCGTCGTCTCGCCCGGGGTCGCGAGGACATAGTGCTCGACGTCGACCTCGCCCGTGCGGGCGACGACGCGCCCGACCCAGCCGAGCGCCTTGGGGTCGCCGACGCCGGCCGCGAGCTCGTCACCGACGACGCAGATGCGCAGCTTTCTGGTCACAGGGTCCTCCTAGGGGTTCGTCCCATCGTCACCCGCGGGCCGCCGTGAGCGGGCGGCAACACGCCGCGCCCCGCTCACCGGCTCGGGTGGGGCGCGTGCGCCGCCGCGTGCGGTGCCTCGACGGACGTGGCAGGGCCGCGCTCACCCGAGGCGAGCGCGGCCCTGCCACACGTGCGCGAGGGCTACCAGCGTGCGTGAACGGCGGCGCGCATGTCGCGGTCGTAGATCCGGTGCACCGCGGCGTCGTAGGCCTCGGGCAGCGGGGCTGCGGATCCTGCGGCCGCGTTGGCGCGTGCCTGCTCGGGGGAGCGAGCACCCGGGATGACCGTCGTGACACCGTCGTGCTGCGCGAGCCAGGCGAGCGCGGCTTGGGCGGGCGTGAGCCCTTCGGGAGCGAGCGCGGCGAGCTCGGCGGACGCGGCGACACCCGTGGCGAAGTCGACGCCCGCGAACGTCTCGCCGACGTCGAAGGCCTCGCCCGAACGGTTGTAGGTGCGGTGATCGTCGGCGGCAAAGGTTGTCGTGGCCGTGTAACGGTTCGCGAGGAGGCCCGAGGCGAGCGGCACGCGCGCGATGATCGAGACGCCTCGCTCGGCAGCCGTCGGAACGACGTCGTCGAACGGCGCGAGCCGGAACGCGTTGAGGATGATCTGGATGCTCGCGAGGTTGCGGCGCTCGAGCGCGCGCATGGCCTCGGACCGCTTCTCGACGCTCACGCCCCACGACGCGATCGCGCCATCGGCGACGAGCGTGTCGAGGGCGTCGAAGACCTCGTCGTCGGCGTAGACGGACGTGGGCGGGCAGTGGAGCTGGACGAGCGGAAGCGTCTCGAGCCCCAGGTTGCGGCGTGACCGGTCGGTCCACTCCCTCAGGTTGGCGAGCGAGTAGTTCTCGTGGACCTGGGGCAGCCGGCGCCCGGCCTTGGTCGCGACAAAGACGTCAGCGTCGGGACGGGCGCGCAGGAAGGAGCCGATGATCTGCTCCGAGCGGCCGTCACCGTAGACGTCCGCGGTGTCGAAGAAGGTCACCCCGGACTCGAGCGCGGCGTCGAGCACCGCATGAGCGTCTGACTCCTCAACCGTCCCCCAGTCGGCACCGAGCTGCCAGGTGCCGAGCCCGATCGCCGAGACGTCCCGTCCGTTGCTCCATCGCATGGTCTGCATACCCGCAGTCTAGGCCGTTGCGAGCGCGCACAGGCCCGTGGCCCGCACCCCTGTGGGGCGCGGGCCACGGGCCTGTGCGACTCGGATGCGTCAGCGGGTGAAGGCCGCCGTGAGGAGCTCCTCGGCCTGACGCTGGTGCCGCTTCATCGTCCCGGCTGACGGCGAGGCCGACGCAGGACGCGAGACGACCCGCACCATGCGGCCGAGCGCCTGCGGCAGGTGCATCGCGACGAAGGGCCACGGGCCCTGGTTCGCAGGCTCGTCCTGGACCCAGAGGACCTCGGCATCGCCGTAGGGCGCGAGCGCCTCGGCGATCTGCTCCGACTCGAGCGGGTAGAGCTGCTCGAGCCGCACGATCGCGGTGCGGTCGTCTCCGAGCTTGCCGCGGCGGGCGAGCAGGTCGTAGTAGAGGCGGCCCGAGCACAGGAGCACGCGATCGACCTGGCCGGGCTGGGCGGCCATAACGTCGTCGCCGATGACGGGCTGGAACGTGCCCGTCGTGAAGTCCTCGACGCTCGATGCCGCTGCCTTGAGACGCAGCAGCTGCTTGGGAGTGAAGACGATGAGCGGACGACGCGGGCGGTGATAGGCCTGGCGGCGCAGCAGGTGGAAGTGCGAGGCAGGCGTCGACGGCTGCGCGACGAACATGTTGTCCTCGGCGGCGAGCTGGAGGAACCGCTCGATGCGAGCCGAGGAGTGGTCGGGCCCCTGGCCTTCGAAGCCGTGCGGCAGGAGCATGACGAGCGAGGAGTGCTGACCCCACTTCTGCTCGGCCGACGAGACGAACTCGTCGATGACCGTCTGGGCACCGTTGACGAAGTCGCCGAACTGCGCCTCCCACAGGACGAGTGCGTCGGGCCGCTCAACCGAGTAGCCGTACTCGAACGCGAGCGCCGCGTACTCCGAGAGCGAGGAGTCGTAGACCCAGAACTTCGCCTGGTCCGACGTGAGGTAGAGCAGCGGGGTCCATTCGGCGCCCGTCTCGCGGTCGTGCATGACCGCGTGACGCTGCACGAAGGTGCCGCGACGCGAGTCCTGCCCGGCCAGACGCACGGGCGTGCCCTCGGTGAGGAGCGAGCCGAAGGCGAGCAGCTCGCCGAAGCCCCAGTCGATCCCGCCCTCGCGCGACATCTGCTCGCGCTTCTCGAGGAGCTGGGCGAGCTTGGGGTGGACCGTGAAGCCTTCGGGCGGGTTGACGTGCGTCCGCCCGACGAGCTCGACCGTGGCCTTGTCGATCGCGGTCGTCCAGCCGACCATCGTGCCCGCGTCCTCACGCTGCGACTCGGGGATCTCGAGGCCGCGCACGGCTTCGGTGTGCTCGGGTGCCTGGAAGCCGCCCTCCTTCGCCTCGGCGAACACGCGCTCGAGCTGCGTGTGGAAGTCCTGCGCGACCTGCTCGGCCTCGTCGACCGTGATGTCCCCGCGGGAGACGAGAACCTCGGTGTAGAGCTTGCGGGTCGAGCGCTTGGAGTCGATGAGGTTGTACATGAGCGGCTGCGTCATCGAGGGGTCGTCGCCCTCGTTGTGACCGCGGCGGCGGTAGCAGACCATGTCGATGATGACGTCCCGGTCGAACTCCTCACGGAACGCGAAGGCGAGCTCGGCCACGCGGACGACGGCCTCGGGGTCGTCGCCGTTGACGTGGAAGATCGGGACCTGCAGGCCCTTGGCGACGTCGGTCGTGTAGAGCGTGGAGCGCGACGAGCCGGGGCCCGTCGTGAAGCCGACCTGGTTGTTGATGATGACGTGGACCGTGCCACCGGTGCGGTAGCCGCGCAGCCCCGCGAGGTTGAGCGTCTCCTGGACGACGCCCTGGCCGGCGAACGCGGCGTCACCGTGGATGAGGATCGGCAGGACGGAGAAGCCGTCGCCGCCGAGGTCGATCTTGTCCTGCTTGGCGCGCACGACGCCCTCGAGCACGCCGTTGACGGCTTCGAGGTGGGACGGGTTGGCCGCGAGGTAGACCTTGGTCTCCTCGCCCGTGTCGGTCGTGAACGTGCCCTCGGTTCCGAGGTGGTACTTGACGTCGCCCGAGCCCTGGAAGGTCCGCGGGTCGAGGTTGCCCTCGAACTCGGCGAAGATCTGCGAGTAGCTCTTGCCCGCGATGTTCGCGAGGACGTTGAGCCGACCGCGGTGGGCCATGCCGATGCAGACCTCGTCGAGGCCCGCGCGGGCCGCGGAGTTGAGGACGCCGTCGAGCAGGGCGATGAGCGACTCGCCGCCCTCGAGCGAAAAGCGCTTCTGCCCGACGAACTTCGTCTGGAGGAACGTCTCGAACGCCTCCGCGGCGTTGAGGCGGCCGAGGATGCGCAGCTGCTCCTCGCGCGGGGTGCGCTCGTAGCCGGCCTCGAGGCGCGCCTGGAGCCACTTGCGCTGCGTCCGGTCGGCGAGGTGCATGTACTCGGCGCCGATCGTGCGGCAGTAGGAGTCGCGCAGAAGGCCGAGGATGTTGCGCAGCGTGTCCTTCTGCTTGCCGCCGAAGCCACCCGTGGGGAAGGTGCGGTCGAGGTCCCAGAGCGTGAGGCCGTGCGTCTGGACGTCGAGGTCAGGGTGACGGCGCACGCGGTACGTGAGCGGGTCGGTGTCGGCCATGAGGTGGCCGCGCGAGCGGAACGCGTGGATGAGCTCAGCGACGCGTGCGGGCTTGGCGGCCTCGACGTCGTCGTCGACCGTGTTGTCGCGCACCCAGCGCACGGGCTCGTACGGGATGTGGAGCGCTGCGAAGATCCGGTCGTAGAGCCCGTCGAGTCCGAGGAGCTTGTTGCCGAGGATGCGCAGGAGCTCGCCGGAGTGCGCGCCCTGGATGATGCGGTGGTCGTACGTCGAGGTGAGCGTGAGCACCTTGGAGATACCCAGCCGGGCGAGGCGCTCGACGGAGGCGCCCTGGAACTCTGCGGGGTAGTCCATCGCGCCGACGCCGATGATCGTGCCCTGGCCCTGCATGAGGCGCGGCACGGAGTGCACCGTGCCGATCGTGCCGGGGTTGGTGAGGGAGATCGTCGTGCCCTGGAAGTCCGAGACCTCGAGCTTGCCGCCGCGGGCGCGCCGGACGATGTCCTCGTAGGCGCTCCAGAAGCCCTGGAAGTCGAGGGTCTGGGCGGCCTTGACAGCGGGCACCATGAGCTGGCGCGTGCCGTCGGGTTTGGGCAGGTCGATCGCGATGCCGAGGTTGATGTCGGCGGGGTGGTGGACCGCGGGCTTGCCGTCGAGCTGCGTGTAGGACGCGTTCATCGCGGGCATCTCGGCGAGGGACTCGACGAGGGCGAAGCCGATGATGTGGGTGAACGAGACCTTGCCGCCGCGGCCGCGTGCGAGCGCGTTGTTGATGACGATGCGGTTGTCGACCATGAGCTTGGCGGGGACGGCACGCACGGAGGTGGCGGTGGGGACCTCGAGGCTCGCCTCCATGTTCGTCACGACGCGCGCGGCTGGGCCGCGGAGCTTCTCGACGTTCTCGGTGCTCGTGGCGGAGGCGGCGTCGGTGCGCGTCGCGGGACGTTGTGCGTACGGCGCGGTGGCAGGCGAGGCGGTCGGGACGAGCGGGACCGTCGTGGTCCCGTGGCCTGCCGGCGGTGTGGGGGAGGGCGCGCTCGCGGGCGTCGCGACGGGCGTCGGCGCGGCGGAGGTCGCGGCCGTGGCGGGCTGCGGGCTCGCGGGTGCCGGGGCCTGGGTGGGCGCTGCCGGGGTCACCGCGGCGTTGGCTGCTGGGGCCGCGACGCGGTCGCCTGACGCGGTGACGGCGGGGGCCGCGGGGGTTGAGTCTGGGGTGATGTCGACGTCCGAGGTCACCGCGGCGTTGGGCGTGTAGTCCGCGAAGAAGTCCCACCACGCAGGGTCGACGGAATTCTTGTCCTGGAGGTACCGCTCGTAGAGCTCGTCAACGAGCCATTCATTGGCTCCGAACGTGGCGCCTGCACCGCTGATCGACGCTGATTCAGCATTTCCGGACACTTCGTAGATCGCCTCTTCCACAGACTGGGTGGTCGTGCAGCCACAGATCGTGCGCACGGCATCGGTCAGGTCCACACTACGGGTCGCCCCTGGCCTCGCGGAGGCGGTGCTGGACGCGTGACCAGCGGCGTCTGTGGAAGAGGCAAAATCGAGCCAAGGGGCGACCCGGCTAGGACCAAGGTCTCACCTTGGTGCGCCATCACTTGGTGAGGTCGCACCACTGGTGTGACGAAGATCACATCTGGTGGGCCCGGATGGTCATCGTGCTGTCCGCGCCTCGGACGCCCTCACGACAGGTCGCGACGGAAGGTCGTGAGGCGCCCGATCACTGTGAGGACGACGGCGTAGCCGACCAGGACCAGTGCACCCTGCCACCACTCGAGGAGCGCCCCCGGAGTGATGAGCGCGTAGATCGAGCCCTCCGCGAGCGCGTCGCCGGCAGCCCCGGGCAAGAACGAAGCGATGCGCTCGCCTGTCGAGCCCAGGCCCGCGGCCAGCCCGACGCGCGCGATCGGCTCGACGAACTGCGTGAAGGCGAGCAGGACGACGAGCGCAGCGACCTGGTTGCTGATCGCGGACCCGAGGCCCACCCCGACGAGCGTCCACAGCGTGAGAGCCACGGTCGACAGCGCAACCGTCCGCCACGCCTCAGGCGTCCCGAGGAGCGGGTCGCCACCGCCGAGCGCGATGAACGCCGCGCCCGCGCCGAACGCGGCGAGGCTCCCCGCGAGCCCGTAGGCGATCCCGACGGGAAGAGCTCCCAGGTGCTTGGCGACGAGCAGGCGCGTCCGCGACGGGTCGGCGAGCAGCGTCGGGATGATCGTGCGGTGGCGGAGGTCGCCCGTGACGGCCAGGGTCCCGATGAGAGCGGGGAAGATGTAGCCGATCGACGTGCTCACGGCGTAGACCGCACGCGCCGTGCTCATCGGGTCGGTCACCGTGACGTCGGTCGAGCCCGGGGCGGCGGTGAGCGCGTAGCCCATCCCTGCCGCGAGGAGCGCCATGTACCCGCCCATGAGGGCGAGAAGGACCCACCACATGCGCGTCGTGAAGAACTTCGTGAGCTCGAGCATCATCGCGCGCTTCATGCCGCCACCTTCGTCGTCTGTCCGGTGAGCTCGAGGAAGACGTCTTCGAGGCCGGGAGCGTCTTCCGCGAGGAGGTGGAGCTCGAGGCCTGCCGCGAACGCCGCGGCCCCCACCTCGGCGGCGCGCACGTCGGCGAGCCGCAGGGTGTCCGAAGGCGCGGCTTCTGCGGGTGCCGTCGACCAGCCGTGCTCCGCCACGAGTGCGCGGAGCGCCTCGGGCGTGGGGGAGGCGACGGTCACGGTGCGGACGGCGAGTGCCGCGAGCTCCGAGAGCGGTGACGCATGCACGAGGCGGCCCCGTGCCACGATGACGACGTCATCGACGGAGTGCTGCACCTCCGAGAGGATGTGGCTCGAGACGAGGACGGTGCGTCCGCTCGCCGCGAAGTTCTTCATGAAGGAGCGCAGCCAGGCGATGCCCGCTGGGTCGAGGCCGTTGGTCGGCTCGTCGAGGACGAGAATCTCGGGGTCGCCGAGCAGCGCGGTCGCGAGCGCAAGACGCTGACGCATTCCGGTGGAGTAGCCGCCGACGCGACGGTCGGCGTCCGCGGTGAGCCCGACGAGCTCGAGCAGGTGGGTCACGCGCGCGGTGTCGGCGCCCGCGGCCGGGGCGAACATCGCCAGGTGGTTGCGTGCGGAGCGGCCCGGGTGGAAGGACGAGGCCTCGAGCGCGACCCCGATCGTGCGGGCCGGGTTCGTGAGCTCGGCATAGCGCAGGCCGCCGATGGTTGCGCTTCCTGACGTGGGGGCGGTGAGCCCGACGAGCATGCTCAGCGTCGTGGTCTTGCCGGCTCCGTTGGGGCCGAGGAAGCCTGTGACGCGGCCTGGGGCCACGTCGAACGTGAGGTTGTCGACCGCGTGGACGGAGCCGAAGAACTTGGTGAGGCCCGCGATCGAGAGGTGCGCGGGTGTGGCGGTGGGTGGTGGGGGTGAGGGTGTGCGAACCATGTTGTAACCCTAGTTGTTCTAGGTTCTATATAACAAGTGGTTTAGGCGACGACATCGCGCCCTGCGCTCCGCAATCCCCGCAGGCGCGGAGCCGGGAGGGAGACGCGGAAGGTCGCCCCGAGGTCGGAGTCGACAACCTCGATGTCCCCGCCGTGCAACGCGACCGCCCACTGGACGATCGCCAAACCGATCCCCGTGCCGCCCGACGTCCCCGCCGACGACGTCGGCGGAGGCGTCGCCCCGTGCACGAAGCGCTCGAAGATGCGTGAGCGGTCAGCCACCGCGATCCCCGGCCCTTCGTCGGCCACGTCGATGAGAATCCGGTCCCCGCGCCGCGACGCCTCGACCCGCACCGTCGACCCGTGCGGCGCATGCCGGATCGCGTTGTGAAGCAGGTTGACGAAGATCTGCGCGAGCCGATCAGGGTCCGCCGGCACCGTGAGATCCGCAGGCGTGACATCGACCTCGAAGACGAGGTTCTTGCCCGCCTCGACCATCTCGACCTCGTCGACGATCGAGTCAAGGAAGTCCGCGACGTCGACCGTCGTCACGACGAGGTCGGCCGCGCCAGCCTCGATGCGTGAGAGGTCAAGGAGATAGGTGACGAGCCGCGAGAGCCGCTCCGTCTGCGTGAGGGCGGACTCGAGCGTCGCGGGCGTCGCCGGCGTCACCCCGTCGACGATGTTCTCCAGCTGCGCCCGCAGGGACGCGACCGGGGTCCGCAGCTCGTGGGAGACGTTCGCGATGAGATCACGCCGCTGCTGGTCGCCCGTCGCAAGATCGTCGGCCATGTGGTTGAACGCGTTCGCGAGCTGCCCCACCTCGTCCCGGCTCGTCGCTCGGACGCGCCGCGAGTAGTCGCCGCCCGCCATGGCCCGCGCAGCCGCCGTCATCTCGCGCAGCGGCGACGTCATGCCGCGCGCGAGGACGAGCGTCACCACGATCGAGACGACGAGCGCGAGCGGGAACGTCCGCGTCGGCCCCAGGTGCATCTTCAGACCGGTCCACGTGATGAGCGCGGCGAGCGTGTTCGTCGCAATGACAAGGACGCCGAGCTTCGTGCGGATCGAGCGGAGGACGTCGAGCGGACGCACGTCGGGAAGACGAGGACGCGGAACGCGGCCGTGGCGACCCGGGGACGCCACGCTCAGCCGTCCTGGCCGTCGCCGCCGTCCGTCGGCGGCTCGAACGCGTAGCCGACGCCATGGACCGTCCGGATGAGCTCGGCACCGAGCTTGCGACGCACGGCCTTGATGTGCGAGTCGACCGTGCGCGTCCCGCTCGCATCGACCCAGTCCCAGACCTCGGCGAGCAGACGCTCACGCGTGAGCACCGTGCGCGGCGAGCTCGCGAGCATGACGAGCAGCTCAAACTCGGTCGGCGTCAGGTGGATCTCCTCGCCGCCCCGGTGGACGCGACGCTGGTCGCGGTCGATCGTCACGTCGCCCGCGATGATCGGCGGCTCGCCTGCGGGAGAGACCGCAGCCTGCTGGGCGCGGTCGACGCGCCGGAGCAGGGCCTTGAGACGGGCGACGAGCTCGCGCATCGAGAACGGCTTCGTCATGTAGTCGTCCGCGCCGACGCCGAGACCGATGAGCATGTCGGTCTCGTCGTCACGCGCGGTGAGCATGAGGATCGGCACAGGCCGCTCCGCCTGGATACGGCGGCACACCTCAAGGCCGTCGATCCCAGGCAGCATGACGTCGAGCACGATCGCGTCGGGCAGCACGCGGCTCGCGGCCGCGACGGCAGCCAGACCGTCCCGTGCCACCTCGACGCGCCACCCCTCGGCCGTGAGGCGCTGCGCGATCGCGGTCGCGATCGTCGACTCGTCCTCGACGACGAGGATCGTCGTGCCGCGCGCGGCACCAGTGTTCGCTGCATTGCTGGTCATACGACCAAGATTCGCACAACGCGCCCCCTCGCGATACCTGCGGCGCGCGCGACGGCAGCCCCGGTCGGTACGATTCACCGCACGGGTGCGACGCACCCTGCCCGGCGGACCCGGGTCGGACGACCAAGCGCGCGGCAGGTGCTGCGCCACGAAGGGGAGCGCGTGCTGGCCGACTGGCTGCTCGTCGCATTCGGAATCCTGCTCACCGTGGGAACCGCGGTCTTCGTCGCGAGCGAGTTTGCCCTCGTGACGATCGATCCCGCAGGGCTCGAGTCCGAGATTGCACGCACGTCGGGCCCAGGCGGCCCCGATCGTCGGTCAAAGAGCGTGCTCACCGCACTGCGCACGCTGTCGACCGAGCTCTCGAGCTCGCAGGTCGGGATCACGGTGACCACGATCCTCCTCGGGTACACCGCGCAGCCGGCGCTGCAGCGACTGCTCGAACGCGGGTTGGGGATGACAGGTTGGGCCGCCACGGTCGTGGCCGTGAGCGCGACCGTCACCGCACTCATCCTCGTCAACCTCTTCTCGATGCTCGTCGGCGAGCTCATCCCCAAGAACTTCGCGCTCTCCGCCCCGCTCGCGACCGCGCGGCTCGTCGTCCCCGTGCAACGCGTCTTCACCCGCGCGATGGGCCCCCTCATCACGGGCCTTAACGGCTCGGCGAACGCGCTCCTGCGGCTCATGGGCATCGAACCGCGCGAGGAGCTCTCAGGCGCACGCTCCGCACCCGAGCTGCTGTCGCTCGTGCGCCGGTCCGCGCAGCAGGGCACCCTCGAGGCATCCACCGCGCTGCTTCTCAAGAACTCCCTCGAGCTTGAGCAGCTGAGCGCGACCGACGTCATGACCGACCGCACGCGCCTCGTCGTCCTCACGCGCGAGGACTCGGCGCAGCGTGTCATCGAGCTGTCCCGCTCGACGGGGCACTCGCGCTTCCCCGTCATCGATGGCTCGCGCGACGATGTCGTCGGGCTCGTCCATGTACGTCGGGCAGTGGGGGTGCCGCGTGACCGCCGCACAGAGGTTCCCGCAGCTGCACTCATGGTCGACGCCCCCACGGTTCCTGAGACCGTGCGGCTTGGCCCGCTGCTCGTCACGTTGCGCGGCCTCGGCCTGCAGATGGCAGTCGTGCTCGACGAGTACGGCGGCACCGCGGGTGTGGTGACGCTTGAGGACGTCGTCGAGGAGCTCGTCGGTGACGTGGCCGACGAGCACGACGTGCGCCGCGCGGGCGCGACGCGTCAGGCGGACGGGGCCTGGCTCCTGCCCGGGCTCCTGCGGCCCGACGAGCTCACTGAACAGACGGGGCTCGTCGTTCCCGACTCCCCGGCGTACGAGACGCTCGGCGGCCTCGTCATGTCGTTGCTCGGCCGCATGCCGGACGTGGGAGACGAGGTCGAGGTGGACGGCGTGCACTTCTACGTCGTCGGCATGCATGGCCGACGTGTGGCGCGGCTGCGCGCGACGCAGGTCGTCACGGACGGAGACGACGCATGAGCACGGGAACAGCACTTCTCATCGGTCTCGCGCTTCTCGTCGGCAACGCCTTCTTCGTCGGCGCCGAGTTCGCCGTGCTCTCGGCCCGGCGTTCGTCGATCGAGCCGCTCGCCGAGGCAGGCAACCGCCGTGCGCGCACCGTCCTGTGGGCCATGGAGCACGTCTCACTCATGCTTGCGTGCGCGCAGCTCGGGGTCACGGTGTGCTCGATCGGCCTCGGCATGGTCGCCGAGCCTGCGATCGCGCACGCGCTCGAAGCGCCGCTCACCGCGGTGCACGTGCCCTCGGCCCTGGTCCACCCCATCGCCTTTGCCATCGCGCTCGTCATCGTCGTCTACCTGCACGTCGTGCTCGGCGAGATGGTCCCGAAGAACCTTGCGGTCTCGGGCCCCGATGTTGCTGTCATGTGGTTCGGCCCGCCGCTCGTGTGGATCGGCCGCGCCGTGAGGCCGCTCATCGTCGTGCTCAACCGGCTCGCGAACGCCTTCGTGCGCCTGGGCGGCGTCGAGCCACGTGACGAGGTCGCCTCGGCGTTCACCGCCGAGCAGGTCCACTCGATCGTCACGGTGTCTCAGCAAGAGGGAGTGCTCGAGGACAAGCAGGGTCTGCTCGCCGGGTCGCTCGAGTTCTCGGAGCGGGTTGCACACGAGGTCATGGTGCCGACCGACGCGCTCGTCGCGGTGGACGAGGGGGTCACCCCCGACGACATCGAGCACGAGGTCGCACGGACGGGCTTCTCGCGCTTCCCGCTCGTCTCTGGCGAGCACCGCGAGGTGACGGGCTACCTCCACCTCAAGGACGTCCTGTACGCGACCGACGCTGACTGCGGGCAGCCTGTTCCGTCATGGCGCGTGCGGTCTCTCGCGACCGTCGGACCCCAGGACGAGGTTGAGGCGGTGCTTGCCGCCATGCAGCGCGACGGCGCTCATCTGGCGCTCGTCGTGGACGAGGGTCGTCAGGCGGGCGTCGTGTTCCTCGAGGACATTCTCGAGGAGCTCGTCGGCGAGGTGCGCGACGCCATGCAGCGGGCCGCTGACCGCCCCTAGCGGGGGCGAAAATCGTCAAGCGACGAAAGTCCCGCGTCCGCACTCTGAGACGGACGCCACACTTGTGCAGGTGGCCTTGGCCTAGGGGTCTCGCGTCGTTATGATTCTGTGATCGACGTGACATCGACATGAGCCATGGTTCTGCCGATGCATGAGATACCGCCGGATCGGCGCCCTGAGCAGGACCACTTCGAGGTCGTGCGCGGCCTGAACCGGAACTGGTCGGGGGTTTTCGACGAACCTCGAGCGGGGTAGCGTGACCTGGCGGACCCACCCGGCAGGGGCTTGAGGGATGACAGTCAGCGTGACGAACAAGAACGGGCGGAGGTGTCGTGAGCACGAGCAGCAAGGTTGAAGCTCAGGCTCCCGAGACCCGTCGTTCGCGCCGCGAATCAGCACTTCTCGACGCGCGTGCAGCCACCGTTCCCGTCGTCCCCGTCCCGGTTGCCGCAGCATCTGCAGCCTCCGTTCCCGTCCCCGTGATCGACGCGCCGTCGGCTACCGGCCCGGCCTCGCCGTACGGAACCCTGGGTCGCCCCGCGGCACGGATGGTCATCCCGGACCTCGTTCCGGACGAGGCCCCGGTGGCCGGACAGCCCGCACCTCGCTCCGCTCCACAGCCACCTTCGCTCGTGCGCGCCACGGTCGAGCCCGGCGCCATGGCCCGTCCAGCAGCGACCGCGCCTCACGACCGTCGTGGACGCCCCGCGCCCGCAACGGGATGGGTGCCCGCACCGCAGCCGTCGATCGCTCACGCCGCTCAGCTCGCACATGCCGCAGGGGTCGCTCGCGCGGCACTGCAGGCCGGCGCGCGTCCGGCCGGGGTGAGCCCAGCGCGGCCCTCAGCCGTCACCGACACCGGCCCCGTCCCGCGCACGGCTGCCGCCACCTCGCCTCGTGCGCAGGTCTCGCCCGCCGAGCGCTCCGCACCCGCCGAGCGCTCCGCACCCGCCGAGCGCTCCGCACCCGCCGAGCGCTCCGCACCCGCCGAGCGCTCCGCACCCGCCGAGCGCTCCGGTGCCAAGCCTGAGCCCGTAGTTCCTGCTCCGGCGCGCGTCGCACCCGTCGTCGCGAGCCCGGCTGCGATCCCCGCTCCCGCGATCCCCGCGGCCGTCGCTGCGCACCCCGCGCGTGAGGCCGCGAGCTCCGCGCCCGCAACCGAGACCCCCGCGCCCCAGCGCACACGACGCGAGGTCGTCGCGCACGAGCGCCGCAGCTCGGGCCGCAACGCCCCGCGCCCCGCGCCCCGTCGCCCGCTCGGTGCGCGCTCCGCGCGGGCCGGCGTGCTCGCCACGCTCGCGATCGCGACCGTCGCCGTGCCGATCGCTCAGGGCGCCGGCGGCGCCGAGCACACGGCCATCGTTCGTGACTACGCGGAGGGCCGCTCGACGTACGACGTCCTCATGAGCCCCCGCGGCCTCGCCGACAGCGCAGTGATCGTCGCCGACACCCTCGCGGGCCGCGACCTTGCGACCGCTTCGCGGTCCGAGGCACGCAGCGGAATCCCCAACTGCGACCCGTCGGTCACGGTCCCGTCCACGATCAACGGCCGTCTCTCCGCAGCCCAGCTGTGCGACCTGCCGCAGGCGGGGCACGAGATGCAGCCGCGGGCAGCGATCGCCTTCACCGAGCTCAACGCCCAGTTCGAGGCGCGCTTCGGCAGCGAGATCTGCATCTCCGACTCCTACCGGTCGTTGTCCGGGCAGTACTCGGTCGCCGCGCGTCGCGGTGCGTTCGCTGCTCGCCCCGGAACGTCGCAGCACGGCCTCGGGCTCGCGCTCGACCTGTGCTCGAGCACGTACCGGAACTCCGCCAAGTGGTCGTGGCTCAAGGCCAACGCCCCGGTGTTCGGCTTCGACAACCCCGCGTGGGCGCGTCGCGGCGGCTCGGGAATGTACGAGCCGTGGCACTGGGAGTACTTCCCGCTCGTCGACTACTGAGCATCCCGGCCCGGCAGCGCACCGGACGACAATGGCCACCCCACGGGGTGGCCTTCGTCGTCCCGGCGCCCGGCGCCTGGCGCCTGGCGCCCGGTGCCCGGTGCCCGGTGCCCGGTGCCGCAGGCGCCTGCGTCCCGGAAACGCCGGACGGGGGCGGCGGCCGTCTGGCCACCGCCCCCGTCCGAGGACGTGAGGTCAGCGCTTGCGCGATGCCTTGCGTGCCTTGGGCTCCGCAACGGGCTCGGCGCCCGCCTCGACCGCCGCGGCGCCGACGGCCTTGCGGGAGGCCTTGACCTCCGCGAAGGACGTGCCGTAGTAGGCGGCCTCCATGAGGGTCTTCATGTCGTCGAGCATCGGCATGCGCGGGTTGGCAGGTGCGCACTGGTCCTCGTACGCGCCCATCGCGAGCTCGTCGAGCTTCGAGATGAAGAGCTCCTCGTCGACGCCCTGCGCCTGGAAGGACGCCGGGATGCCGACCTGCTCGCGCAGCTCCTCGACGGCGCGGGCGTAGGACTCGACGCCCTCGGCCGGCGTGCTGGCCGGGAGACCAAGGTGCTTGGCGATCTCCTGGAAGCGCTCGGGTGCGACGTAGTGCTCGTACTTCGGCCAGCTCGTCAGCTTGGTCGGGACGGTGCCGTTGTAACGGATGACGTGCGGCAGGTACGTCGCGTTGGTGCGGCCGTGGACGAGCTTGAACATCCCGCCCGTGACGTGTGCCATCGCGTGAACGATGCCGAGGAACGCGTTGCCGAACGCCATGCCGGCGATCGTCGAGGCGTTGTGCATCTTCTCGCGCGCCTTGACGGTGCGCTCGTCGGTGGCTCCGGGGCCGCCCTTGACCGAGTTGGCGATGTTCTCGAAGATCAGCTTGATCGCGTGCAGGCACAGGCCGTCGGTGTAGTCGTTGGCGTACACCGAGACGTAGGCCTCGGTTGCGTGCGTGAGCGCGTCGAAGCCGGAGTCGGCGACGAGGAACGACGGCATCATCGACGTGAGTGCGGGGTCGACGATCGCGACGGTCGGCGTGAGTGCGTAGTCGGCCAGCGGGTACTTCTTGCCCGTGGCGGGGTCGGAGATGACCGCGAACGGCGTCATCTCTGAGCCGGTGCCCGAGGTCGTCGGGATGCAGACGAGCGAGGCCTTCTCACCGAGGTCGGGGAACTTGAAGGCGCGCTTGCGGACGTCGAAGAACTTCTCCTTCATGTCCGCGAACTCGATCTCGGGGTGCTCGTAGAGCAGCCACATGACCTTGGCGGCGTCCATGGGGGAGCCACCGCCGAGCGCGATGATCGTGTCCGGGTTGAAGTGCCGCATGAGGTCGGCACCCTTCTGGACGAAGTCGACCGTGGGCTCAGGCATGACGTCGTCGATGATCTGCAGCGCGATGCGCTCGCCGCGACGGTTGAGGACGTCGAGGATCTTGTCGACGAACCCGAGCTTGGTCATGGTCGAGTCGGTGACGATCGTCACGCGGGAGATCCCGCGCATGTCGGCGAGGTACCGGATCGCGTTGGGCTCGAAGTACGTCTTGGCCGGAACCTTGAACCACTGCAAGTTGTTGTTCCTCCGCCCGATGCGCTTGATGTTGACGAGGTTGACCGCGGAGACGTTGTTCGACACCGAGTTGTGGCCGTAGGAGCCGCAGCCGAGCGTGAGCGACGGGATGAACGCGTTGTAGATGTCGCCGATGCCGCCGAGCGAGCTCGGTGCGTTCGTGATGATGCGCACGGCCTTGATGCGTGAGCCGAACTCCTTGATGACCGCCTGGTCCTCGGAGTGGATCGCACCGGAGTGGCCGAGGCCGTCGAACTCGACCATCTGCTCGGAGAGGCGGATGCCTGCTTCGGCTCCGTCGGCGCGGAGCACGGCGAGGACGGGGCAGAGCTTCTCACGGGTGAGGGGCTCGCCGGCGCCGACCTCGGTGACCTCCGCGAGGATGATCGAGGTGTCCTCGGGGACGGTGAACCCGGCCTGCTCGGCGATCCACTGCGGGGACTGGCCGACGACCTTGGGGTTGAGCTTGGCGCCTGCGCAGTTCTCGCCGCCGGCGGTGACGCCGAAGATGAACTCCTCGAGCATGGCCTTCTCGGCGGGGGTGGCGCGGTAGGCGTGGAGCGTCGCGAACTCGGCCATGGCCTCGTCGTAGATGGGCGCGTCGAGGATGACGGCCTGCTCGGAGGCGCAGATCATGCCGTTGTCGAACGCCTTGGACAGGACGACGTCGTTGACGGCGCGCTTGAGCTTGGCGGAGCGCTCGATGAACGCGGGGACGTTGCCTGCGCCGACGCCGAGGGCGGGCTTGCCGCACGAGTAGGCGGCGCGAACCATCGCGTTGCCACCGGTCGCGAGGATGAGCGCGATCCCGGGGTGGTTCATGAGGGTGTTGGTCGCCTCGAGCGACGGCTCCTCGACCCACTGGATGCAGTTCTCGGGCGCACCTGCGGCGATCGCCGCGTCACGCACGACCTTGGCTGCGGCGACCGAGGACGCCTGTGCGGAGGGGTGGAAGCCGAAGACGATCGGGTTGCGGGTCTTGAGGGCGATGAGCGCCTTGAAGATCGCGGTCGAGGTCGGGTTGGTCACGGGGGTGACGCCGCAGATGACGCCGACGGGCTCGGCGATCTCGGTGATTCCGGTGAGCTCGTCCTCGCCGATGATGCCGACGGTGCGGAGCTTGAGCATCGAGTTGGTGACGTGCTCGCACGCGAAGATGTTCTTGACGGCCTTGTCTTCGAAGACGCCGCGGCCGGTCTCCTCGACCGCGAGGACGGCGAGCTCGCCGTGCTGCGAGAGGGCGGCGACGGATGCCTTCTTGACGATGTGGTCGACTTGGGCCTGGTCGAGGTTCATGAACTCGGTCAGGGCCTTCTGGCCGCGGACGACGAGTGCGTCGATGGCCTGGGCGACGGGGCTGGTGGTGCCGGGTTCGGCGGTGGTGGTCATTGCTCGATCCCCTTTGCGGGTTCGGGGTGCTTCTGTGGTCTCACCACCAACATATGGGCGTGTTCCACGTCACTCGCATGTCAAAGGTCCCACCTTTTTGACTGGTCTGGGCGGGAGTTCAGGGGCCACCACAGCCTGGCCGTCTGGGGTCAGGCCCGAGGTCCTACACCGCGCGCAACCACACGTCCAAGCAGGCCGAGGGCGAGGACTGCGCTCGCGACGACGAGGGCGGAGCGGGGCAGTGAGGCGACGAGTGCGAGGCACCCGAGAAGTCCGAGTGCTGCGACCCAGCGGGGTGCGAGACGCTCCGCGGCCGGCTGGGTCCACGCTGCCGCGTTGGCGATGGCGTAGTAGAGGAGGACCCCGGCCGACGAGGCACCGAGGGCGCCGCGCAGATCCGTCGTGCAGACGAGGACCGCGATGACGGCACCAACGAGCAGAGTCGCGCGGGCCGGTGTCTGGCGTCCCGCGTGGATGTGTGCGAGCCCGCGCGGAAGCTCGCCGTCGCGGGCCATCGCGAGCGTCGTGCGCCCGACGCCTGCCAGCAGTGCGAGCAGTGCCCCGCCCGATGCCGTGGCAGCCGCGACGCCGACGACGGGGACGAGCCAGGAGGCGTCGATCGCGCGTGCCGTGTCGGCAAGCGGCGCCGCTGAGCTCGCAAGTGTTGCTGGTCCCAGCGCGGCGAGGGTCGCGGCCGCGACCGCGGCGACGACCGCGACAGCGCCGCCGAGCGCAAGAAGGACAGCGCGCGGGATCGTCCGCGCGGGATCGCGCACCTCCTCGCCGAGCGTCGCGACGCGCGCATAGCCGGCGAGCGCGAAGAACAGCAGCCCAGCGGCGCCGAGCACGCCGGTGAGGCCGGGGGCGTCGGGCGTCGACGCCGACGTGAGCGCAGGGCTGAGGCCACCCGATACTCCCGCGACCGCCACCGCGGCGACGAGCGTGCCGAGCGCGAGCAGGGTGACGCCGAGCAGTGCGCGCGTCGCGCGCGCGGTGCGGGTGACCCCGGCGATATCGATCACCACGAGCAGTGTGAGCGCGCCCAGCGCGACAAGGCGTGCGTGGCCCGGCCACGCGTATGCGCCAAGAGTGAGCGCCATCGCGGCGCAGCTGGCGGTCTTGCCGACGACGAAACCCCAGCCGGCAAGGAATCCCCATGTCGGGCCCAGCCGCGCCCTGCCGTACGCATAGGCGCCGCCGGCGACGGGGTGCTGCGCCGCGAGCTGCGCAGTCGAGAGCGCGTTGGCGGTCGCGACGAGAGCCGCGAGCCCGAGTGCTGCGAGGAGCCACCGTCCCGCGAGCCCCGCCGCAGGAGCGAGCGCAGCGAAGACGCCAGCGCCGAGCATTGAGCCGAGGCCGAGCGTGACGGCGTCGGCCAGCGTGAGGCGTCGAGCGAGGGGAGTGGACGGGAACGTCATGGAGCGACGCTATCGGCCGCGGGTGAACGGGACGTGCCCCACCGTGATGCTGCCGTCGGCTGGGAGGGCCTGGCTGGACATCACAGCTAGGCGGCGGCGCTCATCGCCGCGACGAGTGCTGCTGGCGTCCCGCGCCAGGGTGCGCCGTGGCCCGGGAGGACCCACGACGCGGCAACCTGGGCGAGATTCTTGAGCGAGGCCGTGGCGAGCTCGGGCTCATCCGTGAACGGCGCCGGCTGGGGTCCGGCCTTCCCCGTGAGGACGTGACGGGTCGTGAGTGCGTCGCCGACGAAGACCGCGTCGACCTCGGCGACGTGGACGGCGATGCTGCCGGGGGAGTGCCCGGGCATGCCCAGAATGCGCGGGCGCCCCGGCAGATCGAGCACGTCGCCGTCGGCGACCTCGACAACCTCCTGGACGTAGCGCACGGGAAACGCGCGTTTGCGCAGGCTGTAGGTGAGGAACTGGAGGGTTGGACCGACGCGCGCGGGCCCGGTCGGTGTGGGGGGCTTGTCGCCCGTGCGCGCACGGTGAGCGTCGGCGCTGTGGATGAAGATCGGTGTCCCCGTCGCCCTCCGCAGGCGCTCGGCGAAGCCGAGGTGATCGCTGTCGCCGTGCGTGAGGATGGCGCCGCGGATGTCGTCGAGGCTGCGGCCGAGGGTGCGGAGCTCGCGCAGGAGGTCCGTCCAGTGGCCGGGAAGGCCTGTGTCGACGAGCGTGATGCCGTCGGGGAGGTCGATGAGGTAGGACGCGATGACGTCGTTCCCGAGCCGGTGCAGGTGCGGGGCGAGTTGCATGGGGACCTCCGGTGGGCGACTAAGATGGCTACGATACGTAGCCATCAAGGCTAGGGTCAATAGCCAACGGAGGATGGGATGCCAGCGCCCGAACGCACGACGCATGAGGACATCGTTCGCGCGGCGACCGAGCTGCTCGAGGAGCACGGCGTGGACGGCCTCACGATGCAGGCTGTCGCCGTCCGAGTCGGTGTCCGCGCGCCCTCGCTCTACAAACGCTTTCGGGACCGGGGCGCCGTCGTCGCGGCCGTTGCCGAGACCGCCGTCGACGATCTCGGCGCGCTCCTCGAAGAGTCGGCCACCGACCTCCGTGCGCTCGCGGTTGCCTACCGTGCCTTCGCGAAAGAGCGCCCCGAGGCATTCCGGCTCGTCTTCACACCCGCGGCGCCGCTCGACGCTCTCGAGCGGGCCGCCATGCCCGTCGTCACCGCAGCGGCTGCGCTTGTCGGCGACGGCGCCGCCCTGTCGGCCGCCCGGACCTTCACCGCGTGGGCGACGGGCTTCCTCCACATGGAGCTCGCAGGAGCGTTCCGGCTCGGGGGCGACGTCGACGCCGCATTCGACTACGGTCTCGACCGTCTCGTCGCAGGCATGTCCGAAGCGACCGCTCCGCTCGCGCCGCCTCCCGTAGAGCCGCGGAGAGCCTAGACCGGCAACGACAACGCCCCGGCCTCCACGCGGGAGACCGGGGCGTTCGTGGTGCCCTCGATAGGAGTCGAACCTACGACCTTCTGCTCCGGAGGCAGACGCTCTATCCACTGAGCTACGAGGGCATGTGCACCGTGGTGCACGAGGGACGACATTAGCACCGCGTGACGGGCCTGGTCACATCCCGGGTGGTGTCAGTCGGTGAGCGCTTCGAGGTAGAGCTCGAGGTAGGCGTAGATCTCCCGCGCTGCTGCGTCGTCGTCGCCGTCGACGATCGCCTCGACGAGCTCGTCGTGCGTGTGGTCGGGGTGGTCGGTCTCGACGTTGGCGCGGATCGAGTCGCCGATCGCGTCGAGGAGATTCTCGTAGAGGTCGAGCAGCAGGGGGTTGCGTGCGGCTGCGACGATCGCGCGGTGGAGGGCGAGGTCGCTCGTCACCATGGAGTCGATGTCGCCTGCGGCGAAGGACCGCTGACGGCCCTCGTTGAGGGAGCGGAGGGTCATGACGTCGCGGTCGGTGCGGCGTCGCGCTGCGAGCCGCGCGGCCTCGACTTCAAGGCTGCGGCGAACCTCAAGGACGTGCTGCTGGTGGACGTGCTCGATCTGGCGACCGAGGGCGACAGAGAGCTCGGAGTCTGACAGCACGTACGTTCCTGAGCCCTGCCGGCGAATGAGCAGGCCCGAGTGGACGAGGGACTGGACGGCCTCGCGGACAGTATTGCGGCCGACGCCGAGCATCGCGGCGAGGTCGGCCTCGGTGGGGATGCGGCTGCCGACGGGCCAGGTGCCGTCGACGACGGAGGCTCGCAGCTGGTCGACGGTGCGGTCGATGAGTCCGGTCCGTGCAGCCATGGGCGTCTCCTTCGTCGGGCGTTCAAGAGCAGTGAACACTGTTGTGCGTTTCCCCACGACATCGACCCACAGGCTGGACGCGCGGGTTCCGTGCGGCATCGGCACGGGGCGTGAGCGGAGGGTGCTTGGCACTCCCCGCTCCAGATAGGCTAGCGACGTGCGGACGCGGGCCAACGATGGCGGCGCGCGCACGGAGACAACTGCTCAAGGAGGAGCGATGACCAGGGAGCGCCGCGGCGCCGTCGGACGCGAACGCGACGGCGCACGAACCGCGGTCGCGTCGGTCGTCACAGGCATCGTCATGGCCGGGCCTGTCGCCTTCGTCCTCGGTGTCGTCTCGCTCGCTGCTCGTCCCGTCGGCGCCGTACGCCGCCTCGCGATGACGGGTTGCGCGCTCGGACTGCTCGGGACGGCCGCGTGGGGACTGTGGGCCGCCAACCTCGAGACTGACTCTGCGATCGCCACCCCTGCAGCGCAGCCGACACAGGTGCAGCTCGCCCTGCCCGACGAGCCCGCAGGGGCGGCGAGCGGCGGCGCGGAGGCGACGGCCGAGGCGCGTACGCACGAGGCGCCGGAGGTCGCGATCACCGCGGAGGCCGCAACCACGGCGTCCCTCACCGTTGACGACCTCGACGTCGAGGGCACGACAGACGTCCCGGTCCTCGGAGCGGGAGCAAGCCTCGCCTACACCTTGCCCCTCAAGGTCGGGCGTTTCTCGACCGAGAGCTGGCAGCCGCATGCGGGCGGCAGCGGTACGGAGGCCGTGAGCGCGACGTTCACCCGCGACGGCGTGGCCGTCGTCGTCGTCGTGCGGCTGCACGCAACCGCGACCGAGGCGGAGTCGACGCTCGCTGACGTCGTGCGTGAGCGCCTCTCCCACGAGGACGCCAAGGAGGGCAAGGAGCTCGAGTCTGACGCCGGAGCACGTGTGCGCCGCGTCGTTCGCGACGGCAAGACGACGTTCGTCTGGTCCGAGTTCACGACGAGCATCGAGATCGACGGCCCCAGCAAGGCGGCGCGATCGTTCATGGACCGGTTCGTTCTCGGAGCAGGGGAGCGGTCTCGCTAGGATTGCCCGGTGACCCCCGACGAGCTCTCCCACGCGATCAGTTCCGCACTTGCCGCCGCAGTCGCCGACGGCACCCTCGCCCTCCCGGCCGAGGACGTCCCCGCGACCGTCCACGTCGAGCGACCCCGCCAGCGTGAGCACGGCGACTGGGCGACGAACGTCGCGCTCCAGCTGGCGAAGAAGGCGGGCATCGCCCCGCGCGCCCTCGCCGAGGACCTGGCCGCGCGCCTCGGCGCGACGCCCGGCGTCGCCAAGGTCGACGTCGCAGGTCCCGGCTTCCTCAACATCACGCTCGACGCTGCCGCCGCGGGCGCGCTCGCCCGCACGATCCTCGAGGCGGGCGCTGCTTACGGCCGCGGCACGGCGGAGGCCGGCAAGAAGATCAACCTCGAGTTCGTCTCCGCGAACCCCACGGGCCCCATCCACATCGGGGGTGTCCGGTGGGCCGCGGTCGGTGACTCGCTCGCCCGCATCCTCGAGGCGCAGGGCGCCGAGGTGACGCGCGAGTACTACTTCAACGACCACGGCGCGCAGATCGACCGCTTCGCTCGGTCGTTGCTCGCGCGAGCTCGCGGCCAGGAGGCCCCCGAGGACGGCTACGGCGGCCAGTACATCCAGGACATCGCTGACGCCGTCCTGGCGGACGCAGGCGCAGCCGGCGACCCGGACCCGCTCACGCTTGCGGACGCCGAGGCGCAGGAGGTCTTCCGCGCACGCGGCGTCGAGCGCATGTTCGGTGAGATCAAGCAGTCGCTGCACGACTTCGGCGTCGACTTCGACGTCTACTTCCACGAGGACGAGCTCCACGCCTCGGGCGCAGTCGACCGCGCGATCTCGCGCTTGCGCGACCAGGGTCACATCTTCGAGAAGGACGGCGCGACGTGGCTGCGCACGACTGACTTCGGTGACGACAAGGACCGCGTCGTCGTGAAGTCTGACGGTGACGCCGCGTACATCGCGGGCGACATTGCCTACTACCTCGACAAGCGTGAGCGCGGCTTCGACGTCGAGATCCTCATGCTCGGCGCTGACCACCACGGCTACGTCTCGCGCATGCAGGCCGTCTGCGCGGCGTTCGGCGACACCCCGAACGTCAACCTGCAGATCCTCATCGGCCAGATGGTCAACCTCCTCAAGGACGGCGCGCCCCTGCGCATGTCCAAGCGCGCGGGCACGATCGTCACGCTCGAGGACCTCGTCGACATCGTCGGCGTCGATGCGGCGCGCTACTCGCTCGCGCGCTCCTCGTCCGACTCCTCGATCGACCTCGACCTCGACCTGCTCGCCCGGGCATCCAACGAGAACCCCGTCTTCTACGTGCAGTACGCGCACGCACGGACCTCGAACGTCGCCCGGAACGCCGCCGAGCACGGGGTGCGTCGCGAGGACGGGTTCGACCCCTCCCTCCTCGACCACCCGACCGAGGCCGCACTCATCGGTGCGCTCACCGAGTTCCCGCGCGTCGTCGCCCAGGCTGCCGAGCTGCGCGAGCCGCACCGCGTCGCCCGGTACCTCGAGGCCCTCGCCGGCTCGTACCACAAGTGGTACGGCGAACGTCGTGTGACCCCGCTCGGCGAGGAGCCCGTGGGTGACGAGCACCGCACCCGCCTGTGGCTCAACGACGCAACCCGCCAGGTCCTTGCGAACGGCCTCGGCCTCCTCGGGGTCTCCGCCCCGGAGCGCATGTGAGCGCCCCCGTGAGCGGGCCCGTGCCCGCGAAGGTCCCGGGCGGCACGTCGATGCCCGGCGAGCCGTGGCCCCGCTCGGCGAGGCGCGACGCGGCCGGCGCCGTGCACGTCGCGGGCGTCGACGTCCGTGAGGTCGCTGGCGAGCACGGCACGCCCGCCTACCTCGTCGACGAGGCCGACATGCGCGGTCGCGCACGCGCCTACCGCACCGCCTTCGAGGAGGCGTTCGCGGCGATCGGAGCTGAGGTCGACGTCTACTACGCGGGCAAGTCGTTCCTCTCGACCGCCGTCGCCCGGTGGATGCATGCCGAGGGCCTGCGCATCGACACCGCGTCGGGCGCTGAGCTCCTCACCGCTCTGCGCGCGGGCGTCCCCGGCTCCGACATCGGGCTGCACGGCAACAACAAGTCCGACGCCGAGATCGCGCGCGCACTCGAGGAGGGCGTCGGTCGCATCATCGTCGACTCCCTCGCCGAGATCGAACGTGTCGCCGACGCCGCGGGCGCGCGCGGCGTCACCGCACCCGTCATGGTGCGCGTGACGACGGGCGTGCACGCGGGCGGCCACGAGTACATCTCGACCGCGCACGAGGACCAGAAGTTCGGTCTCTCTGTCGCCTCGTCCGACGGCGCCGACAGCCCCGCGCTCGCGGGGCTCCTCGCCGTCCTTGCTCGCCCCGAGCTTGAGCTGCAGGGCATCCACTCGCACATCGGGTCGCAGATCCTTGACGGTTCGGGCTTCGCGGCTGCTGCGCACAAGGTGCTTGAGCTCCGTGGTGAGCTCGCGACGCGTTCGGGTGTGCTCGTCGACGAGGTCGACCTCGGCGGCGGCTACGGGATCGCCTATCTGCCCGGCGAGGTTGCGCTCGACGCTGAGCGGATCGCCAAGGAGGTCGCCGCGGCGGTCGCCGACGCTGCGGCCGCGCTCGGCCAGCGCTTGCCGCGGTTCTCGATCGAGCCCGGACGTGCGATCGCCGGGCCTCCCGGCACGACGTTGTACACGGTCGGCACGATCAAGCCCGTGCGCGTCGATGACACGACGACGCGGCTCTACGTCTCGATCGACGGCGGCATGAGCGACAACGTGAGGCCTGCGCTCTACGGCGCGGCCTACCACGCGGAGGTCGCGGGTCGGCTCTCGAGCGCTGAGCCCGTGCTCGCGCGCGTCGTCGGCAAGCACTGCGAGTCGGGGGACATCGTCGTGCACGACGTGTGGCTGCCCGCGGACATCCGCGCTGGCGACCTGCTGCTCGTCGCTGCGACGGGTGCCTACGGCCGGTCGATGGCGTCGAACTACAACATGGTGCCGCGTCCGCCCGTGCTCGCCCTCGCCGAGGGCGGGACGCGGGTTCTCGTGCGGCGAGAGACCGAGGACGACCTGCTCGCGCTCGACGTCGGCTGACGTGTGACGCGGCGTCCACTGTCGTGGACGCCGCAGCACAGGCCCGCTNGTGCCTCGTCCCCCCTTGTGGGGGCCCCCCCAGCACAGGCCCGCTCGCGCCGCCTATTCTGACCACGACCCGCCGTCCCTGATCGGGGAACGGCGGCCCGACCGGGGCGCGGTGCGCCCCACCCGAAGGAGGACCGGTGCCTGCACCGTCCAGCGCCCTACGTATCGCCCTGCTGGGTTGCGGAGTCGTCGGCACGCAGGTCGTGCGCCTGCTCACGGAGCAGGCCGCAGACCTGGCAGCGCGCGTGGGCGCTCCGCTCGAGCTCGTCGGGGTCGCGGTCCGTGACGTCGACACCCCGCGCGACGCCGTCGTGCCGCGCGCTCTCCTCACGACCGACGCGGCCGCCCTCGTCACGCGCGCCGACATCGTCATCGAGCTCATGGGCGGGATCGAGCCCGCGCGCGGCCTGCTGCTGCGCGCGATCGAGCACGGTGCAAGCGTCGTCACCGCGAACAAGGCGCTCCTCGCGCAGCACGGTCCCGAGCTCTACCAGGCGGCCGACGCCGCGGGCGTCGACGTCTACTTCGAGGCTGCCGTCGCGGGTGCGATCCCGCTCGTGCGCCCGCTGCGCGAGTCGCTCGCGGGCGACCGCGTGCGCCGCGTCCTCGGCATCGTCAACGGCACGACGAACTACATCCTCGACGAGATGACGACGAAGTCGCTCGCGTTCGACGACGTCCTGCGCACCGCGCAGGAGCTCGGCTACGCAGAGGCGGACCCGACCGCTGACGTCGAGGGGCATGACGCCGCGGCCAAGGCCGCGATCATCGCTTCGCTCGCGTTCCACACGCGCGTCTCGCTCGAGGACGTCGCATGCGAGGGCATCACGAAGGTCTCGGCCGACGACGTCGCCTGGGCGACCGCGACGGGCCACGTCATCAAGCTGCTCGCGATCGCCGAACTCACTGACGCGGGCGTCTCCGTGCGCGTGCATCCCTCTCTCGTCCCGGTCTCGCACCCGCTCGCGGGCGTCGGAGGGGCGTTCAACGCCGTGTTCGTCGAGGCCGAGGCCGCGGGCGAGCTCATGTTCTACGGTCGTGGCGCGGGCGGTGCGCCGACGGCGTCCGCCGTCGTCGGCGACGTCGTCTCGGTCGCCCGTCACCGCGTTCTCGGTGGCAAGGGACCCGATGAGTCGCGCTACGCGGATCTGCCGCTGGCCCCCGCGGACTCCGCCGTGACCCGGTACCAGATCCGCGTCCTCGTCGACGACCGCCCGGGCGTCCTCGCCAAGGTCGCGGGCGTCCTCGCTGAGCACAGCGTGTCGATCGCCGCCATGCGTCAGGAGGGCGAGGCCGCCGATGGCGGCGCGCGCCTCGTGCTCTCGACGCACGCCGCACCCGAGGCCGCGCTCGCGGCCACCGTCGAGGCCGTCCGTGGTCTTGACGTCGTCAAGGAAGTCACCTCCGTCCTGAGAGTTGAGGGAGCCTGATGGCCCACCAGTGGCAGGGAATCATCCGTGAGTACGGCGAGCTTCTCCCTGAGCACCTCCGCACGCACGTCGTGACGCTCGGCGAGGGCGGCACGCCTCTCGTCCCGGCTCCCGCCCTCTCGCGCCGCACCGGCGCCGAGGTCTTCGTCAAGGTCGAGGGAATGAACCCGACCGGTTCGTTCAAGGACCGCGGCATGACGACGGCGATCTCGGCCGCCGCCGCGCGCGGCGCGAAGGCCGTCGTGTGCGCGTCGACGGGCAACACGTCCGCGTCCGCTGCGGCGTACGCGACGGCTGCGGGCATGACCTGCGCCGTTCTCGTCCCGGACGGCAAGATCGCGATGGGCAAGCTCAGCCAGGCGATCGCGCACGGCGCGCGTCTGCTGCAGGTCGACGGCAACTTCGACGACTGCCTCGACATCGCGCGCAAGCTCGCCGAGGTCTTCCCGGTCGAGCTCGTCAACTCGGTCAACCCCGACCGCATCGAGGGGCAGAAGACCGCGTCCTTCGAGATCGTCGACGTGCTCGGTGACGCCCCGGACATCCACTGCCTTCCCGTCGGCAACGCGGGCAACATCACGGCGTACTGGAAGGGCTTCCGCGAGTACGCCGAGGCGGGCGTCGCGACGCGCACCCCGCAGATGTGGGGATTCCAGGCCGAGGGTGCCTCGCCGCTCGTCAAGGGATACCCGATCGACGAGCCTGAGACGATCGCGACCGCGATCCGGATCGGCAAGCCGGCGTCATGGGACCAGGCGATCGACGCGCGCGACTCCTCGGGCGGCGTCATCGAGGCCGTGACCGACGAGCAGATCCTCGCCGCCCACCGCATCCTGTCTGCGGAGGTCGGAGTCTTCGTCGAGCCCGCGTCCGCCGCGGGGGTCGCGGGTCTCCTCATGCGCGCCGAGCGGGGCCTTGTGCCCGCGGGCGCGCGCGTGACGATCACGGTGACCGGTCACGGTCTCAAGGACCCGCAGTGGGCCCTACGCACGGCTGACGGCTCTGACGTCCAGCCGCAGAAGGTCGGGGTCGACGTCATGTCTGTCGCCGACGCACTCGGCCTCAGCTGACCATGCGGCTGGGACACGACCACGTCCGGGTGACGGTTCCCGCCACGAGCGCGAACCTCGGCCCGGGCTTCGACTCGATGGGGCTTGCACTCGGGCGTCACGACGTCCTGGATGTCCAGGCTCTCGGCACGAACGCGACCGAGGTCTCGGTCGTCGGTGAGGGAGCGGGCGAGGTTGCGCTCGGCGAGGACCATCTCGTCGTGCGCGCGCTGCGCGCTGCGCTCGACCTCGTAGGCGCGCCTCAGACTGGCCTGCGCATGACGTGTGCCAACGAGATCCCGCACGGCCGCGGCATGGGATCGTCGGCCGCGGCCGTCGTCGCGGGCATCGCAGCGGCGCGGGCGCTCATCGCTGATCCCGAGGCGCTCGACGACCGTGTGGCGCTGCGCCTCGCGACGAGCTTCGAGGGTCATCCTGACAACGCGGCGCCCGCGATCCTCGGCGGGGCGACGATCGCGTGGCAGGACGCCGACGGGGCGCGTGCGACGCGCCTCGAGGTCCACCCGGACATCGAGCCGTGGGTGCTCGTGCCGAGCGTGCGGCTCGCGACGAAGCGGGCTCGCGGTGTGCTTCCCACACACGTCCCGCACGCGGACGCCGCGTTCAACGCGGGCCGCGCGGCACTTCTCGTCGAGGCGCTCACGCGTCGTCCTGAGCTTCTGCTCGAGGCGACGGAGGACCGTCTGCACCAGGACTATCGCGGCGACGTCATGCGCGGGTCGGTCGACCTCATGCACGCGCTGCGCGAACGTGGGCTGGCCGCGGTCGTCTCGGGTGCGGGGCCCACGGTCCTCGTGCTGGGGCGCGCGAGCGACGGCGACCTCGTGGCCAACACCGTCGCCGAGCTCTTGGGTGGCACCCCCACGTGGCATGCGGCGTGCCCGGGGATTGACCCGGTCGGAGCGCATGTCGAGAGGCTCTGAATGCCTCGGGAATTTCGGGGCTCGCCTCGTGTACGATGAGGCTGTTCCCCCGGTGATTCTCCTCAGACCGGGTCCGCCCGCGCCGCGACGCGCAGGGCAGGCACACGGGGGCACGTTTCCGGAATGTCGCGTCGGCAACCTGCCGGCCCTGCACGTGCGCGAGCACGGGGGTAGTCGAGTCCGGGCGGTCCGCGCGCAGGAGACGCGCGAGCCCTCCACACCAGCAGTCGGCCGCACAGGCGGCGTCCTGCAACTTCAGGGGAAGGGTCCTCAGTGACTGACACCACCTCCGCTCCCTCCGGCGCCCTCACCGCGATGCGCCTTGCCGAGCTCCAGACGGTCGCGTCTGGCCTTGGCGTCAAGGGCACCTCAAAGATGCGGAAGAGCGACCTCGTCGAGGCGATCAAGGGGGCTCGCAGCGCCGCGACCACGGCTCGCTCCGAGAAGCCCGCGTCGGGTGCGGCGACCAAGGACAAGGTCGGTGCCGAGCAGGCAGGCGTCTCGACCGCCCGCGCCGAGCGCCCGGCCCGCGCTGAGCGCCCGGCCCGCGCAGAGCGTCCCGCGCGTGATGAGCGTCCCGCCCGCGCAGAGCGTCCCGCGCGTGACGAGGGTGCGGAGCGCGACGAGCAGCCGGCCCGTGAGGAGCGCGCACATCGCGAGGACGGCACCCGTCCGACGCGGGCCGAGCGCTCGCGACGGAGCGACGATGCTGAGCAGCGTGCCGAAGAGGCGCGCAAGCGCGCCGAGGCACGCTCGGGCCGCCGCGGCGATGACCGCGAGCAGCACGCAGACGACGACGCGCCGCGCGCGGCTCGTGACGCGGTCGCCGCGGACCTCGCGTCGATCGAACGTGGCCTCGAGCGTGGGCAGCGTCGTCGCGCGGGTCGCGACCAGGGACCCGCCGAGGGCCCGGACAAGCGTCAGGGCAGCCAGCAGAGCCAGAGCAACCAGAGCCAGGGCAGCCAGCCGAGCCAGGGGCAGGCGCAGAGCCAGGCTCAGTCCCAGGCCCAACGCCAGGGTGGTCAGCAGGAGCAGCGTTTCGAGGACGACGAGCGCGGCGGACGCCGCCGCCGTGGGCGCGACCGCTACCGCGAGCGTGACCGCAAGCGCGGTCGCACGCGCCCGGGCACGGTCGACTTCGGATCCGAGGACTTTGAGGTCCACGAGGACGACGTCCTCCTGCCGATCGCCGGGATCCTCGATATCCGCGACAACATGGCGGTCATCCGCACGAGTGGTTACCTGCCCGGGCCGAGTGACGTCTACGTCTCGATGGGTCAGGTGAAGAAGGCCGGTCTGCGCCGCGGTGACGCGCTCACGGGCGCCGTGCGCCAGCCGCGCGAGGGCGACCAGATGCCGCAGTCGAACATCGCGCGCGCCAAGGCCAACGCCCTCGTGCGCCTCGACTCGGTCAACGGTGTCGCGCCGTCCGAGGCGCTCGAGCGCCCGGACTTCTCGAAGCTCACGCCGCTGTACCCGCAGGATCGCCTCCGCCTTGAGAACGCCGCCGCGAACCGTCTGACGCCCCGCGTCATCGACATCGTCGCACCGATCGGCAAGGGCCAGCGTGGCCTCATCGTCGCGCCGCCCAAGGCCGGCAAGACGATCATCATGCAGCAGATCGCGAACGCCATCACGGTGAACAACCCCGAGGTTCACCTCATGGTCGTTCTCGTCGACGAGCGTCCCGAAGAAGTCACTGACATGGAGCGCACCGTCGACGGCGAGGTCATCGCCTCGACGTTCGACCGCCCCGCGTCGGACCACACCATGGTCGCGGAGCTCGCGATCGAGCGCGCGAAGCGTCTCGTCGAGCTCGGCCAGGACGTTGTCGTGCTGCTCGACTCCCTCACGCGTCTTTCGCGTGCCTACAACCTCGCCGCTCCCGCCTCGGGCCGCATCCTCTCCGGTGGTGTCGACGCGTCCGCGCTCTACCCGCCCAAGCGCTTCTTCGGTGCGGCGCGCAACATCGAGGACGGTGGCTCGCTCACGATCCTCGCCTCGGCGCTCGTCGAGACGGGCTCGAAGATGGACGAGGTGATCTTCGAGGAGTTCAAGGGCACGGGCAACATGGAGCTGCGCCTCTCACGCAACCTTGCGGACAAGCGCATCTTCCCGGCCGTCGACGTCAACGCGTCGGGCACGCGCCGTGAGGAGATCCTCATGGGTGGCGACGAGCTGAAGATCGTCTGGAAGCTGCGCCGTCTGCTCTCCGGGCTCGACCAGCAGCAGGCGATCGAGCTGCTGCTCGGCAAGTTCAAGGAGACGAAGTCGAACGTGGAGTTCCTGCTCCAGGTGCAGAAGACGACGCCGACGACCGCGCACGACGACGACGCAGGCAAGACCGTCTGAGCCTGCTCGCCCGTACGTCGGAGCCCCCGTGACCTCGAAGGTCACGGGGGCTCCGACGTGCGTGCGGCGCCGCGACGGCCTGTGTCAGGCCCGCGGCAGCCCGAGGTAGCCCTGGAGGGTCTGCGCGACCTCGTCCCACGTCCAGTCCCGGGCGACGCGCTCGCGCCCCGCCGCCCCCATGCGGCGTGCCTTCTCGGGGTCCTGGAGCAGCTCGACGAGGCGGGCCGCGATGTCGGCGGGGTCGCGCGGGTCGACGGCGTAGCCGGTGACGCCCTCCTCGATCGCGTCGGGTGCGCCGCCCGAACGTCCGACGATGACGGGCAGCCCGGTCGCGGCGCCCTCGAAGAACGCGAGCGGCAGCCCCTCGGGCTCGAGCCCCATGAGGCGGGTGCGCGACGGCATCGCGAAGACGTCGCCCGCGTCGACGTACGGCGGGACCTCCGCCCACGGCAGCGGACCGGTGAGGATGACGCTGTCGCCGACGCCGTGGCGGGCGACGAGCCGCTCGACGGGCCTGCGGGCGGAGCCGTCGCCGACGATGAGCAGCACTGCGCCGGGTACGGCGGCGAGGACCGTCGGCCACGAACGGACGAGCATGTCCTGGCCCTTGCGTGCGACGAGGCGCGCGGCGCACACGACGACAGGTGCGTCGGGCGCGATGCCGAGCCGCGCGCGGACCGCGGCGCCCCCGTTGTCGGGGCGGAAGCGCGTGACGTCGGCGCCCGGGTGGAGGCGGCGCATGCGGTCGCGCGCGGAGGGGGTCATGGGGCGCGCGATGATGTCGCGGCACCAGTCGTTGATGAACGTCACGTGGTCGGTCGCCTCGCCCGCGGTGCGGATGACGCGGCGGACGCCCGGGACGCGGGCCCACCACGTCTCGGCGGAGTGCGTGATGCCGACGATGCGCTGTGCGCCGGCCTCGCGCAGCGCAGGGGCGAGCAGTGCAAGGGGTGCGGAGGCGCCGAAGACGACGCGGTCGCACTCGTACGTCCGGAACGTCTCGAGGACCTCGCGGCGCACGCGCGCCGACGGCAGGAGCGTCGTGCGACGGTCGCGGACGACGGGGTAGGGGAGCGTCGCGTCGAGCTCGGCGGAGCCGGGCATCGCGGACGTGTGGACGACGACCTCGTCGGCTGGGAACCTGTCGGCGGTGGCCTGCACGAACGCCTCGATCCCTCCCTGGCGGGGTGGGAAGTCGTTCGTGACGATGAGCGTCCTGGTCACAGGTCCTCCTCGGCGGATGGTGCGCGGTCCGCCCTATCCTAGGGGCGCGCGCCGCTGCGGACCTGGGACACGGGGCGTGAGCGGACGCACGTCCGGGGACGTCGAGCAGACCTTGACGTCCGTGGCACAATGGAGCGCTGGGATTCCGGTTCACGGCCGCGAGGTGCGGGCGACCCGGGACTCACTCACCTGAGGAGAACCATGAAGAAGGACATCCACCCGGAGTACGTGGACACCACTGTCTACTGCACCTGTGGCAACTCGTTCACGACGCGCTCGACGAAGCCCTCGGGCGAGATCCGCGCGGACGTGTGCAGCGCATGCCACCCGTTCTACACGGGCAAGCAGAAGATCCTCGACACGGGCGGCCGCGTCGCACGCTTCGAGGCTCGCTACGGCAAGAAGGCTGCCAACTAGCTTTCTCACTGACGCCGGCGGGACCACGTCCGACAACCTCTCCAGGGGCAGTCGGAGCCGTGGACCCGCCGGCGTCGGCCGTTCCCGGGCCTTCCACCCGGGTTGACCCGAGCACGAGAGGCACCGATGAGCACCCCCGACGGGCCCGAGGCCTTTGCGGCCACCCAGCCCCTCCTTGCTGAGCATGCCGACATCGAGCGGCAGCTCGCGGACCCTGCCGTCCATGCGGACGGTGACCGGGCGCGGACGCTTGGGCGTCGGTACGCGGAGCTCGGTCGCGTCGTCGGCGCCTACCGCACCTGGCGTTCTGCGGAGGACGACCTGGGCGCGGCCCGCGAGATGGCGGCCGAGGACGAGGGATTCGCCGCCGAGGTCCCCGGGCTCGAGCAGGCGTCCCACGACGCGGCTGAGCACCTGCGCCGCGTCCTCGTGCCACGCGACCCCGACGACGCGCGGGACGTCATTCTCGAGATCAAGGCCGGCGAGGGCGGCGAGGAGTCCGCGCTCTTCGCGGGAGACCTGCTGCGCATGTACCTGCGGTATGCCGAGCAGCGTGGCTGGCGCACCGAGATCCTCGAGCGCACCGAGTCCGACCTCGGTGGCTTCAAGGACGTCCAGGTCGCGATCAAGGCTCGTGGAACCGTCGCCCCCGAGGACGGCGTGTGGGCGTCCCTCAAGTACGAGGGCGGCGTCCACCGCGTCCAGCGCGTCCCGGTGACGGAGTCGCAGGGACGCATCCACACCTCGGCGGTCGGTGTTCTCGTCTTCCCCGAGGTCGAGGACGCGGGCGAGGTCGCGATCGACCCAAACGACCTACGGATCGATGTCTACCGGTCCTCGGGCCCGGGTGGGCAGTCCGTCAACACCACGGACTCGGCCGTGCGCATCACCCACGTGCCCACGGGGATCGTCGTCTCGATGCAGAACGAGAAGTCGCAGCTGCAGAACCGCGAGCAGGCGATGCGCGTCCTGCGCGCGCGGCTGCTCGCGGCGCAGCAGGAAGAGGCCGCGGCCGCGGCGAACGACCTGCGCCGGTCGCAGGTCCGGACGGTCGACCGTTCCGAGCGCATCCGCACGTACAACTTCCCCGAGAACCGCATCGCCGACCACCGCACGGGCTACAAGGCGTACAACCTCGACGCCGTGCTCGACGGTGACCTCGGCCCGGTGGTCACGTCGGCCATCGAGGCCGACGAGGCCGCGCGCCTGGCCGGCGCCGGCGGCTGACGATGACACTCACTGGGACGACGCCCGTCCGCGAGGCACTCGCTCACGCGACCGCGCTGCTGGCCGACGCGGGCGTGACGAGTGCTCGCGTCGACGCGGAGCTGCTGTGTGCGCACGCTGCAGGCGTCGACCGCTCGGCCGTGACCACCGCGAGCCTGCTCGGGCGAACGCTCGCTGACTGCGGTGCGGACGTGGCTCGTGACTTCAGCCTGCTCATCGAGGCTCGCGCCGAGCGCCAGCCGCTGCAGCACCTCACGGGCCGCGCCCCGTTCCGGCACCTCGAGCTCGCCGTGGGTCCCGGTGTCTTCGTCCCGCGTCCCGAGACCGAGGACGTCGCGCAAGTCGCCATCGATGCCGCGCACGCGGCGGTCGTCGAGCGCGGACGGGCGCTCGTCGTCGACCTGTGCACGGGCTCGGGGGCGATCGCGCTCGCGGTCGCGACCGAGGTTCCCGGCGCCGACGTCCACGCGGTTGAGCTCGACGCTGCTGCGCACGCGTGGGCGTCGCGCAACGTCGCTGAGGTGAGCGCGGCGACGGGGGCGCAGGTCACGCTCGTGCGGGGCGACGCCCGCACCTCGCTCGGTCACCTTGACGGGACAGTCGACGTCGTCGTCTCCAACCCGCCGTACGTTCCCTCCGAGGCCGTGCCGCGCGACCCCGAGGTCGCCCAGCACGATCCCGCCGTCGCCCTGTACGGGCTGGGCGCGGACGGCCTCGAGGTCCCGCGAGGCGTCACGGCAGCGGCCGTACGTCTGTTGCGGCCGGGCGGGCTCTACGTCATGGAGCATGCCGAGGTTCAGGGTGGTGCCGCACGCGCGATGGCCGAGGCCGCGGGCCTCGTCGACGCGCAGACAATCGCGGACCTCACGGGGCGGCCGCGTGCGGTCGTCGCACATCAGCCCGGCGCGGACGTGGGAGGATCGGAGTCGTGACCCACGCGATCCTCCCGGCTACCGACCCGCAGACGTGGGGGCCGTCGCTCGACGAGGCCGTGGCCGCGGTTCAGCGCGGTGCTGTCGTCGTCCTGCCGACCGACACCGTCTACGGGGTGGGCGCTGACGCCTTCTCACCCGCCGCCGTCGCGGCCGTGCTCGCGGCCAAGGGCCGCGGTCGGCACATGCCGCCGCCCGTGCTCGTGCCCGACGCGCGCACGCTCGACGGTCTTGCGACCGACGTCTCCGACGACGTGCGTGCGCTCATCGCGGCCTTCTGGCCCGGCGGTCTCACGATCATCTGTCGTGCGCAGCCGACGCTCGCCTGGGACCTCGGCGAGACGCACGGCACCGTCGCACTCCGTATGCCCGACCACCCCGCCGCGCTCGCCCTGCTGAGGCGCACGGGACCGCTCGCGGTCTCAAGCGCCAACCGCACGGGATGCCCCGCCGCCCTCGACGTCGCGGGCGCCGCGCAGCAGCTCGGCGACGGCGTCACTGTCTACCTCGACGGCGGGCCCGTCCCCGGGGGCGTCGCCTCGACGATCGTCGACGCGACCGGCCCTGAGCCTGTCGTCGTGCGCGAGGGTGCGATCCCGTTCGCGCGACTCCGCGAGGTTGTGCCCGGCCTGCGCGGCGTACCCGAGCCCGCGCCTGGCGCCGGCGGGGCCGCGCCGGAGGAGAACGGACAGGGGAAGGACGCGGGGGACCTCGCCCCCGGCGCCGACCGGTGAGGGCCTACCTGCTCGTCGCGCTCGTCGCCGCGACCGTGACCTTCCTGCTCACCCCGCTCGCGCGGTGGATCGCGATGCGCACGGGCGGCATGACGGCTGTGCGGTCGCGGGATGTCCATACCGTCCCGACCCCGCGGCTCGGGGGCCTCGCGATGCTTGCGGGCCTCGCCGTGTCGTTCCTCGTCGCCTCCCAGATCGGCTTCCTCGAGGACGTCTTTGCCTCGGGGGAGGCGTGGGCGATCCTCGTCGGCGCGGCTCTCGTCGCGCTCCTCGGTGCGGCCGACGACATCTGGGACCTCGACTGGATGACCAAGCTCGCCGGGCAGGTCCTTGCGGCGGGCGTCATGGCCTGGCAGGGGATCCAGCTCATCACCGTCCCCATCGCGGGGCTGACGATCGGCTCGGGCCGGCTCTCGCTCTTCCTCACGGTCCTCGCGGTGGTCACCGCGATGAACGCGGTGAACTTCGTCGACGGTCTCGACGGCCTCGCCGCGGGTCTCATCGCGATCGGTGGCGGCGCCTTCTTCCTCTATACCTACCTGCTCACGCAATCGACGAACCCCACCGACTACTCCGACCTCGCGACCCTCGCGACGATCGCGCTCGTCGGCGTGTGCATGGGCTTCCTGCCGCACAACTTCCATCCGTCGCGGATCTTCATGGGTGACTCCGGATCGATGCTCATCGGGCTCGTCATCGCTGCTGCCGCGATCGTCGTCACCGGGCGGATCGACCCCGCGCGGATCTCCGAAGGCCAGTCGATCCCGGCCTTCCTGCCGATCCTCCTGCCGCTCGCCGTCATCGTTCTGCCGCTGCTCGACATGGTTCTCGCGGTCATCCGGCGGACGCTGCAGGGCAAGAGCCCGTTCCACCCCGACCGCATGCACATCCACCACCGGTTGCTCCAGCTTGGCCACACCCATCGACGTGCGGTCGTCGTCATGTACCTGTGGACCGCCGTCCTCGCCTTCGGCGCCGCCTCCCTCGTCCGGTTCACCGCGGTCGAGGTCGCGATCGGTATGGCAGTGGCTGCTCTCGTCGTGCTTGCGTTGACTCTCGGTCCGCTCGGCGGGACCGCTAGGCGCCGCCGCATGAGCGTGGCCGACGCCCCCAGCGCAGCGAACGACAGTTGACCCCCAAGGAGATCGTCATGACTCAGCCTTCCGGACCGACGCGCGTGCGCAGCGCGTTTGCCTCGGTTCTGCGCGACCTCACCGTCCTTGTCCTGGGGACGGTCCTCGTCGGGAGCCTTCTCGGCTCGCTCATCGCGGGGATGCCGGGGCTGTGGGGAGCGCTGCTCGGCGCAGGCGTTGCCGCGTTCTTCTCGCTCACGACCGCCATCATCATGGTCCGCACCGCGGACCGCCCGATGCACGTGATGAACGCGTGGATCGTCGGTGCGTGGATCCTCAAGATGGGTGGCCTGTTCGCGCTCCTCGTGGCACTTCGTGGGCGCACGTTCTATGAGCCGCGTGTGTTCTTCGTCGTGCTCGTCGTGGCGATCATCGGGGCCACCGCGCTCGAGATGGTCCAGCTGCAGCGCGCGCGCATCCCGGTCGTCGACCTGACGCAGCGGGCACCCACCGCGCCGCCCGAGCAGCCTGACGAGCAATGAGGTGCGACGGCCATCCATCGCTGCCCGCACCGTATGCGCAGAGCGTGACGGGCGCCACATGCGGTGCGCGCTGAGGGGTGGACGCGGGGCGTAGCGACCCGAGTCCATGCGCTAGTCTGAGACCCGATTCCGACAATGTAGTCCGGCGGCCCATGCCCACGAGTGCGTGCTGTGGTACGCCGTCGACACGATCGCTGGGAGATCACCCTGTTCGCTCTGCCTTCTTACGGTGCCGCCGTGCTCGCCTCTGGCGACGGCGGTGGCTTTCACACGCCAAGCCTGGCGGACTTCTTCCCCCCGGCGATCTTCTTCGAGGGCACTCCCTTCGAGTTCAACCGGATCACCCTCGTGCGCGTCATCGCGACCGTCGTGCTGCTCACCGTCTTCGGTCTTGCGGCTCGTCGTGCCACCTTGGTCCCGGGTCGCTTCCAGGGCGCCATCGAGATGATCCTCGACTTCATCCGCGTGCAGATCGTCGAAGAGATCATCGGGAAGAAGACCGCCCGCCGGCACACGCCGCTGCTGACGATCCTCTTCCTCGCGATCTTCGCGTTCAACATCACGGGCATCGTCCCGGGCCTCAACATCGCGGCCTCGGGGGTCATCGGCTTCCCGCTCGTCCTCGCCCTGGTGTCCTACGTGGCCTTCATCGTCGCGGGTATCCGCGCGCAGGGCGGACTTCACTTCGTGAAGAACCAGCTCTTCCCGTCGGGCGTGCCGTGGCCGATCTACTTCATCCTCACGCCGATCGAGATCATCTCGACGTTCATCCTGCGTCCCGCAACGCTTGCGCTGCGACTCCTGGTGAACATGGTCGCGGGCCACCTGCTGCTCGTGCTGTGCTTCGCGGCAACCCACTTCCTCTTCCTCGAGGCTGCCGGCGCGCTCAAGGCCGTGGGCGTCGTGACGCTCGCCGCAGGCTTCGCGTTCACGGCGTTCGAGATCTTCATCGCTGCCCTGCAGGCGTACATCTTCACGCTGCTGAGCGCCGTCTACATCAACCTCTCCGAGGAAGCCCACTAAGGGTTCGCCTCGCCCGGACAGATCGCGGACCGATCTGTCGTCACCGCTGGCTGGGAAACACCCCGCCAACTCTGGAAGGAACACATCCGTGGAGATCACGAACCTCGCCGAGATCACCGGCAACATCGCGACCGTCGGCTACGGTCTCGCCGCGCTCGGCCCGGCCATCGGTCTGGGCATCATGGTGGCCAAGACGCAGGAGGCCACGGCTCGTCAGCCTGAGGTCGCGGGCGCGCTGCGCACCAACATGTTCATCTCGCTCGCCGCCATCGAGGCCCTCGGCCTCGTCGGCTTCGCTGCGGGCTTCGTCTTCTGACGATGGACGCCACGACCATTCTCGCCGCGACCGAGGGCGGGACCTACCCGCTTCTTCGTCCCGCGACGTATGACATCGTGTGGTCGGCGGTCTGCTTCGTCCTCATCGCGTTCGTCCTTGGCAAGCTCGTCCTGCCGGTCTTCACGCGCATCCTCGATGAGAGGACCGCAAAGATCGAGGCTGGCCTGAACTTCGCCGACGAGGCGAAGGCGAGTGCCGAGGCTGCGGCTGCCGAGCAGGAGCAGCTGCTCCGCGACGCACGCGCCGACGCCGCCAAGGCACGGGAGTCCGCACGCGCTGAGGCGGCGGTCATCGTCGCCGAGGCGCGCGCCAAGGCAACCGCCGAGGCCGATCGGGTCCTTGAGACGGCTCAGCGCCAGATCGAGGCTGAGCGCCAGGCCGCAGCGGTTTCGCTCCGTGCCGACGTCGGTGCACTCGCGACCGACCTCGCGTCGAAGATCGTGGGCGAGTCCCTCGACGACGTCGCACGTCAGTCGCGTGTCGTTGACCGCTTCCTCGACGAGCTTGAGGCAGCCACGCTCACGACCGCCAAGGAGAAGTGATGCGGGGTACCAGCCAGCGTTCGCTGGAGGCCGTGCGCACCGGGTTCGCCCCTGTGCTGCGCGACGCCGGCGAGGGCGCGGACGTGCTCGGCGAGCAGCTGTTCGCCGTGCTCGACGCGTTTGACGGATCGGCCGCGCTCGTGCGCGGCCTCGCTGACCCGGCCCGTGAGGCCGAGGCCAAGGCGGAACTCGTGCGCGCAGTGCTCGGCGGCAAGGCCGACGACCGCGTCGTCGCCGTTCTCGTCGAGCTCGTCACGCAGCGCTGGTCGGCCGACGCTGACCTCGCGCAGGCGGTCGAGCATCTCGCGGTCGTGGCGACGCTCGCGTCGGCCCAGGCCCGCGGCGTGCTCGAAACCGTCGAGAATGAGCTCTTCACGATCATGAGGTCGCTCATCGGCGCACCGGCCGACGTCCGTTCCACGCTCAACGCCCCCGGCATCACCGAGGCCGACAGGATCGCTCTTCTCGACGCAATCCTCGCGGGTCGCGGCGACGAGGTCACGCGCCGGCTCGCACGCCGGGCCGCGGTCCTTCGGGGTGGGCGGCGGTTCGTCGCCTCGCTCAGCTGGTACATGGAGATCGCCGCGGGCATGCGTGACCGGCTCATCGGTCTCGCAACCGTCTCGGCTCCTCTCACGGAGGCACAGACGGACCGGCTCGGACACCTGCTCGCGCAGGCGTACGGCAAGCCGGTCCAGCTCAACGTCGTCATCGACCCTGCGGTCGTTGGCGGTCTGCGCATCCACGTCGGGGACGACGTCGTCGAGGCCACCGTGCTCGCACGTATGGCCGACGCACGACGCCAACTGGCGAGCTGATACAGCGCCGCAGGCGCACCACCCACGCACCTCGCGGCCCTGTTGGGACCGCACACTGAAGATCGCAGACCGTCTACGGACGGTCATGACAGGAGAGATCAATGGCTGAGCTGCAGATCCGGCCGGACGAGATCCGTGCCGCGCTGGACAGCTTCGTGAAGTCCTACGAGCCCAAGGCCACGGCGAGCGAAGAGGTCGGTCGCGTCACGCTCGCGGGCGACGGCATCGCCCGCGTCGAAGGCCTGCCCGGCGTCATGGCGAACGAGCTCGTCCGCTTCGAGGACGGCACGCTCGGCCTCGCCCTCAACCTCGAGGCGCGCGAGATCGGTGTCGTCGTCCTCGGCGAGTTCACCGGGATCGAGGAGGGCCAGACGGTTCACCGGACGGGCGAGGTTCTCTCGGTCCCCGTCGGCGACGGCTACCTCGGTCGCGTCGTCGACCCGCTCGGCACCCCGATCGACGGCCTCGGCGAGATCGCGACAACCGGTCGCCGCGCCCTTGAGCTTCAGGCGCCCGGCGTCATGCAGCGTAAGTCGGTCCACGAGCCGCTCCAGACGGGCCTCAAGGCCATCGACGCGATGATCCCTGTCGGCCGTGGCCAGCGCCAGCTCATCATCGGCGACCGCCAGACCGGCAAGACCGCGATCGCGATCGACACGATCATCAACCAGAAGGCCAACTGGGAGTCCGGCGACCCGACGAAGCAGGTCCGCTGCATCTACGTCGCCATCGGTCAGAAGGGCTCGACGATCGCTGCCGTGCGCGGCGCGCTCGAGGACGCCGGTGCTCTCGAGTACACGACGATCGTCGCGGCTCCCGCGTCCGACCCTGCGGGATTCAAGTACCTCGCCCCGTACACCGGTTCGGCCATCGGTCAGCACTGGATGTACGACGGCAAGCACGTCCTCATCGTCTTCGACGACCTCTCGAAGCAGGCTGAGGCCTACCGTGCCGTCTCCCTCCTGCTCCGCCGCCCGCCGGGCCGCGAGGCCTACCCGGGCGACGTCTTCTACCTGCACTCCCGTCTGCTCGAGCGTTGTGCCAAGCTCTCGGACGAGATGGGCGCAGGCTCGATGACGGGCCTGCCCGTCATCGAGACGAAGGCGAACGACGTGTCGGCGTACATCCCGACGAACGTCATCTCGATCACCGACGGCCAGATCTTCCTCCAGTCGGACCTCTTCAACGCCGATCAGCGCCCCGCGGTCGACGTCGGCATCTCGGTGTCGCGCGTCGGTGGTTCGGCGCAGGTCAAGGCCATGAAGAAGGTGTCGGGAACGCTCAAGCTCGACCTTGCGCAGTACCGCTCGCTCGAGGCCTTCGCGATGTTCGCCTCGGACCTCGACGCTGCGTCGAAGGCCCAGCTCACCCGTGGGGCACGCCTCATGGAGCTGCTCAAGCAGGGTCAGTACACGCCGTACCCGGTCGAGGACCAGGTGGCATCGATCTGGGCCGGCACGAAGGGCAAGCTCGACGACGTCCCGCTCGAGGACGTGCGCCGCTTCGAGACCGAGCTCATCGACCACCTGCGCCGCAACACCGATGTCCTGACGATCATCGGCTCGACCGGCAAGCTCGAGAGCGACACCGAGGACGCACTGTCGGCCGCGGTCGACGAGTTCCGCCTCGGCTTCCTCAAGGCTGACGGGACGCCGCTCGTCGGCGGGGACACCGTCGACGACGCGACCCCGGTCGAGCAGGAGCAGATCGTCAAGCAGAAGAAGGCCTGACGATGGCTGGCTCGCAGCGCGTCTACCGGCAGAGGATCCGGTCGACCCAGTCGCTGAAGAAGATCTTCCGTGCGATGGAGCTCATCGCGGCCTCTCGCATCGGGCGTGCCCGTGCGAAGGTCACGGCGGCGACCCCGTACTCGGAGATGCTCACGCGGGCCGTCTCGGCGGCCGCAACACACGGGGCGACGGAGCACCCGCTGCTCTCGGAGCGCACGGACACGAACCGCGTCGCGGTTCTGCTCGTGACGTCCGACCGCGGTATGGCCGGGTCGTACTCGGCCTCGGTGATCCGCGAGGCCGAGACGCTCATCGAGCGGCTCGAGCGGGAGGGCAAGGTCGTCGACCTCTACCTCAGCGGTCGTCGCGGAATCTCCTACTACTCCTTCCGCAACCGGCCCGTGGTCGCGTCGTGGTCGGGGGAGTCGGACGCTCCCGTCGTCCAGACCGCCAACGAGGTCGCCGATCGTCTCCTCGAGGCGTTCCTCGCTCCTGCCGAGGACGGCGGGGTGGGCGAGCTCCACGTCGTCTACACGCGGTTCATCAACATGGTGTCGCAGAAGCCGCGCATCGTCCGGCTCCTGCCGCTCGAGGTTGTCGAAGGCGTCACCGTGGCAGGGCAGGACGCGGCTCTTCCGCTCTACGAGTTCGAACCCTCAGCCGAGGCCGTGCTCGACGCACTCCTGCCCCGGTACATCCGTCGCCGGATCTACACCGCGTTCCTGCAGTCTGCGGCCTCCGAGCTCGCCGCCCGCCAGAGCGCGATGCACACGGCGACGGACAACGCGGAAGACCTCATCCGCAACTACACGCGTCTGGCCAACCAGGCGCGTCAGGCTGAGATCACGCAGGAGATCTCCGAGATCGTCTCGGGCGCTGACGCCCTGGCGGCGTCATGAGACTGGCGCCCCGAACCCACGTTGCAAGCATCGACCCCGCCAGGCATTTGCCCGGCTCTGTGAAGCGAGGCCAGCAGTCATGACCGCCAGCACTGTCGACACCGGCGCAGCCGGCGCGAAGACCCCCGGTGTGGGGCGCGTCGCCCGCGTCATCGGCCCCGTCGTGGACATCGAGTTCCCGTCGGACCAGATTCCCGAGCTCTACAACGCGCTCCAGGTCGAGATCGACCTCTCGTCGCAGGGCGAGGGCGAGAAGTCGTTCACCCTCAACCTCGAGGTTGCTCAGCACCTCGGCGACTCGATGGTCCGTGCCATCGCCCTCAAGCCGACGGACGGTCTCGTCCGTGGCTCGAAGGTGCGCGACACGGGTTCGCCCATCTCCGTCCCGGTCGGCGACGTCACCAAGGGTCACGTCTTCGACGTCACCGGTGAGATCCTCAACGCCGAGCCGGGCGAGACGATCGAGATCACCGAGCGCTGGCCCATCCACCGCAAGCCGCCGGCATTCGATCAGCTCGAGTCGAAGACTGCGATGTTCGAGACGGGCATCAAGTCGATCGACCTCCTCACCCCGTACGTCCAGGGTGGAAAGATCGGCCTCTTCGGTGGTGCGGGCGTCGGCAAGACGGTCCTCATCCAGGAGATGATCTACCGCGTCGCCAACAACCACAACGGCGTCTCCGTGTTCGCCGGCGTCGGCGAGCGTACGCGTGAGGGCAACGACCTCATCCAGGAGATGACCGAGTCGGGCGTCATCAAGCAGACCGCGCTTGTCTTCGGCCAGATGGACGAGCCGCCGGGCACGCGTCTTCGCGTCGCTCTCTCGGCCCTCACCATGGCCGAGTACTTCCGTGATGTTCAGAAGCAGGACGTGCTCCTCTTCATCGACAACATCTTCCGGTTCACGCAGGCCGGCTCCGAGGTCTCGACCCTTCTGGGTCGCATGCCCTCGGCCGTCGGTTACCAGCCGAACCTTGCCGACGAGATGGGTCAGCTGCAGGAGCGCATCACCTCGACGCGTGGTCACTCGATCACGTCGCTCCAGGCGATCTACGTTCCGGCCGACGACTACACGGACCCGGCTCCCGCGACGACCTTCGCGCACCTCGACGCGACGACCGAGCTGAGCCGTGAGATCGCCTCGCGCGGTCTCTACCCGGCGATCGACCCGCTCACGTCGTCCTCGCGCATCCTCGACCCGCGCTACGTGGGTCAGGAGCACTACGAGGTCGCGACGCGTGTGAAGTCCATCCTCCAGCGCAACAAGGAGCTCCAGGACATCATCGCGATCCTCGGTGTCGACGAGCTCTCCGAGGAGGACAAGACCGTCGTCGGTCGCGCGCGCCGCGTCCAGCAGTTCCTCTCGCAGAACACCTACATGGCCGAGCAGTTCACGAACGTGCCCGGCTCGACCGTCCCGCTGTCGGAGACGATCGAGGCGTTCAAGAAGATCGCGGACGGCGAGTTCGACCACATCTCGGAGCAGGCGTTCTTCAACATCGGTGGCCTCGAGGACCTCGAGCGCAACTGGGCCCGCATTCAGAAGGAGTACGGCGTCTGACGCCGTCCGACCCTGATCGAGCCGACTTACGCTAGGAGCTCACATGGCTGAACTTTCCGTCGACGTCGTTGCCGCTGACCGGGCCGTCTGGTCCGGCACGGCACGATCCGTCACCGCACCCGCGCACGACGGGTCGATCGGGATCCTCGCGGGGCACACGCCCCTGCTCGCGCTCCTCGGAGCCGGGTCGGTCGTCATCCGTCCCGTGTCCGGTGCCGAGCTTGAGATCTCCGTGACGGGCGGATTCCTGTCCGTCGACTCCGACCAGATCACGGTGGTCGCCGACGAGGCGACAATCGCCACGGCCTGATCGACCACGAGGGCGGCCGTCATGAGTGAGTGGTTCCGATGGATGCTCGTCATCCTCGGCCTGCTTGCCGTGACGGCCGCCCTCGTCGTCGTCCTGCGTCTGCGTGCGCTCGACCGCAGGGTCGGCTCGTTCGCGTGCGCGGTCGTCCTGCCGCCGTCCCCGACGTCGTCCGTGCTCGTCGGGGTCGCGCACTACGGCGTCGGGCGTCTCGACTGGTATCGCAAGTGGGCCATCACCCTCCGGGCCAGCCGCACGTGGGTCCGCCATGAGCTCGAGGTCGAATCGCGTGAGCTCCTCCCCGGGTCGAGCGATCGCTACCGCGTCGTGTGCCGTTACCGCGGTGAGCTGCTCGTTCTTGAGATGTCCGTTCCCGCGTACGCAGGGCTGACGTCGTGGCTCGAGTCCGGGCCTCCGGCGACGGGCGGCATCGTCTCCTAGCTCGGCTCGACCGCCGTGTGCGCACCCCAGCAGGGTCTCCCGCTGGGGTGTTGCCGTCCCCGGCGGCTCCACGCGGGGGTCGCGCGCACCCCGCTACACCCCGGGTGACTCGAGGAGTGCAGCGAGCGACTCGAGATCCCGTGCGAGAGCCGCGGACAGTGCGGTGCCGTCAACCGCGTCCGCGCGTCCCTCGAGAAGGCCCGTGAGGATGACACGCGTCGCGCCGTCCTCCTCCCGAGCCTCGTGGTGCACCGTGAGGCGCGCGCCGTCGAGCTCGGTCGTGTCGGCGTACACCCAGCCGGGGCCGACGCTCGTCACGGTGAATCGAGTCTCTGCGCCGCCCACGGATCGAGAACGGCCTGTCGCACCGATCCCGAAGGGTCCGTCGAGGATGAAGTACTCCATGCTCGGAGCCCATTCGGGATGGCTCGGTAGGTCGCACCAGCGCTCGTAGAAGGCGCTGGCCGGTGCGGATGAGGTACGGGTCGCACGTGCGATCTCACGCATGGGACGCTCCTGTCGTCGGCTGGCACCTGCGAGCGTAGTGGCCCGGTGCCCATCGGGGAACGTCGGCGCTCGGAGCGCGAGCTGACGACGAAGTGCCGTTACGGTGGTCCGGTGAGACTCGTGATCGCGGACTGCGCCGCACATTACACCGGGCGGCTGTCCGCCCACCTTCCGCTCGCGCGGCGACTGCTCGTCGTCAAGGCCGACGGGTCGGTCCTGCTCCACTCCGACGGCGGGTCGTACAAGCCGCTCAACTGGATGAGCCCGCCGTGCACGTTCGTGCAGCGCGAGGCCGATCCGGAGGAGGCCGCTGAGGGCGTCACCGCGGTGTGGGACGTCCAGCACACGAAGAGCGACGACCACCTGCGCATCGACATCCATGAGGTCGTGCTCGACACGTCGCACGAGCTCGGGATTGATCCTGGCCTCGTCAAGGAGGGCGTCGAGGCGCACCTGCAGGCGATGCTCGCTGAGCAGATCGAGCTGCTCGGCCCCGGGCACACGCTCGTGCGGCGCGAGTACATGACGGCCATCGGCCCGGTCGACATCCTCGCGCGGGATCCGCGCGGTGGCACGGTCGCGATCGAGATCAAGCGTCGGGGCGAGATCGACGGCGTCGAGCAGCTCACCCGCTACCTCGATCTCCTCAACCGCGATCCGCTGCTCGCACCCGTCCGGGGCGTGTTTGCGGCGCAGCAGATCAAGCCGCAGGCGCGCGTGCTCGCGACGGACCGCGGTATCGAGTGCTTGGTGCTCGACTACGACGCGATGCGCGGGGTCGACGACGTCGACTCTCGGCTCTTCTGACGACGCGCGCGGCGCGACGCGGTGGGCGCGCGACACGACGCGGAGCGCGCGCGACGCGACGCGACGCGGTGGGCGTGTCGCGGTGGGGCACTAGCGCATGTGGCCCGACGTGCGCGAGAATGGCAGCATGGCTAACAAAGTGGTGCTGCGCGGTCGGGTTCTCACGGGGACGGCAGAGATCGCGGACGGTGTCGTCGTCCTCGACGGTCCGTCGATCGCGTTCGTCGGGGACGTCGATGCGGCGCGTGCCGCGGGCTACGACCTGAGCGCTGCGGGCGCCGTCCCGATCATCACGCCGGGTCTCGTCGACATCCACTGCCACGGCGGCGGCGGCGCGAGCTTCCCCGACGCGGCGGACGCCGCGACGGCGATGAGGGCGGTCGTCGAGCACCGCCGCGCTGGCACCACCTCGCTCGTCGCCTCCCTCGTCACTGCCTCTCCCGAGACGTTGCTCGAACGCTCCCGTGTGCTGGGGGAGCTTGCCGAGGCGGGTGAGCTCGTGGGCGTCCACCTCGAAGGGCCGTTCGTGTCGGTCGCGCGCTGCGGTGCGCAGGACCCGCACCTCATCCAGAAGCCCGACGCCGACCTCGTGCGCCGGGTCGCGTCCGTCCTCGGCCGCCACTTCGTCACGATGACGATCGCCCCGGAAGAGGCGGGCAACCTCGGTGAGGGTGGCGTGACGGAGGCGCTCGTCGCGGTCGGCGCGCTGCCCAGCTACGGGCACACGGATGCGGCTGCGGGCGAGATGCGTCTGGGTCTCGACGAGGCCGCCGAGCGACTCGCGGCCCCGGGCGTGCGTTCGGAGCGGCCCACCGTCACCCACCTCTTCAACGGCATGCGGCCGCTCGCGCATCGGGAGGCGGGCCCGATCGCGGACTGCCTCTCCGCAGCGTCCCGGGGTCGCGCGGTCGTCGAGCTCGTCGCCGACGGCACGCACGTCCACCCCGCGCTCGTGCGCGACGTCGTCGAGATGGTGGGTGCGGGCAACGTCGCGTTCGTCACCGACGCGATGGCGGCGGCGGGCATGCCCGACGGCAGCTATCGGCTTGGCTCGATGGATGTCACGGTTGCGGACGGCGTCGCACGGCTTGCTGAGGGCGGCGCGATCGCGGGCGGAACGGCTCGGCTGAGCGACATCGTGCGCAGGTCGGTGCGCGGCGGGGTCCCGCTCATCGACGCGGTGAGGGCTGCGACGCACACGCCTGCGAGCGTGCTCGGACGCACGGACATCGGACGTCTCGAGGCTGGCGCTCGTGCCGACGTCCTGGTGCTCGACGACGACCTGCGGGTCCTCGAGGTCGTACGGGCCGGCGAGATCGTCGACTGAGGAGCGCCCGCGACGGAATCGTGGCGCGATGTCGCGCGGGCTGCTCGGAGGTGCGGGCGTTAGCGGACCGCGGTCGAGCCGCGGTCGACGAGCGGTGGCGCGACGAGCCTGGTCTCGGTCGGCTGCGGGCCGGCGATCCGCTCGACGAGCATGTCGACGGCGAGCGTCCCGATGTCCTCGGCGGGGATCTCTATCGCGGTGACCGGAGGGTTCTGTCGCTCGGCGACGTTCGCGGGACAGATGGCGAGGACCGACGTGTCACCGGGGACGGTGTGTCCGAGCGATCCGAGGTGCGCGAGGACGTGGGGGAGCGAGGGCTCGTGGTGGACGACGAAGGCGTGTGTGGCGGGCTCGGCGGCGAGAATCGTGTCGATCGCGGCGACGGATCCCGCGAGGGTCCCGTCTGAGCCGACGAGGCTCACCCGGACGTCCTGGGACTGCGCGGTCTCGGTGAGGCCGCGTGCGAAGCGGACGGCGAACGACGTGCCGCGCTCACGGAACTCGTCGGAGTGCGCGACGACGCCGATCGAGGTGTGCCCGAGGGCCGCAAGGTGGCTGACGGCGTCGCGTCCCGCTGCCTCGAAGTCGAGGTCGATGCACGAGAGGGTGCCCGGGGCGGCGGGGATCCCGACGAGGACGGCGGGGCGGCCGAGGGAGTTGAGGGCTGCGACGCGGGGGTCGTGCGTGTGGATGTCCATGACGACGACGCCGTCGACGGCCGAGCTCGTCGCGACGCGTTCGACGCCGTCGACGTCGTCCTGGGTGAGGAGCAGGACGTCGAGCCCGTGGTGCCGCGCGCGCAGGACGATCGCGCTGACGAACTGCATGACGACGGCGTTGTCGGTTGCGGCACGCAGGGGAGCCATGAGCGCGATCGTGCGTGATCGGGGTGTGGCCGACGCGAGCGCGCGGGCGCCCGCGTGCGGGCGGTAGCCGAGCTCGGCGACGGCTGCTTCGACGCGTCGGCGGGTGTCGTCCGAGATCCTGCGTTTGCCGGAGAGGGCGTAGGAGGCGGTCGAGACGGAGACGTCGGCTGCGCGGGCGACGTCGGCGATGGTCACGGCCATGAGGTCTCCTTTCGGGTCGGCGCCTCACGGTAGCGCGCGTGGCGCGTGCGGGGCTGGACGTGTGGCGAAACGACGCGCTACGATCGTCGAAGCGTTTCGATGACTCTAGTCGAAAACGAGGAAGGTTGGGAGACCGATGAAGTTCACCGACGGATACTGGCAGGCCCGCGAAGGCATGCACCCGCAGTTCGCGGCCCACGCGTACGACGTCTGGCCCGGCGAGGGCGCGATGACGGCGTACGCGCCGACCAAGCGCATCGAGACCCGAGGCGACGTCCTCAACCGCACGATGCTTACCGTCGAGTACTCGGCGCCGATCCCCGACGTCGTGACCGTCAAGGTCACCCAGCACGCCGGTGCCGTCGACGCAGGTCCGCACTACGCCCTCAACCGGGACGAGCAGTTCACGCCCGAGGTGGCCATCTCCGACGGTCTCGCGACGCTGACGTCTGGCGCGCTCTCGGTCCAGGTGCACCGCGGTGACCACTGGCAGGTCGACTTCGTCGCGGGCGGACGCGTCCTCACGAGCTCGCTGCCCAAGTCCCTCGGTGTCGTCACCGACGACGCGGGCCGCACCTACCTCCACGAGCAGCTGAGCCTCGGCGTCAACGAGCACGTCTACGGCCTGGGCGAGCGCTTCGGCCCGGTCGTCAAGAACGGCCAGACGGTCGACGTCTGGCAGGCCGACGGCGGAACCTCCTCGGAGCAGGCGTACAAGAACGTCCCGTTCTACCTCACCGACAAGGGCTACGGCGTCTTCGTCGACCAGCCCGAGCTCGTCTCGTTCGAGGTCGCCTCCGAGGTCGTCTCGCGCACGCAGTTCTCGGTCGAGTCGCAGTCGCTCACCTACCACGTCATCCACGGCGCGACGCCCAAGGCGATCCTCGAGCGCTACACCGCGCTCACCGGGCGCCCCGCGCACGTCCCCGACTGGTCCTTCGGCCTCTGGCTCTCGACGTCGTTCACGACGGACTACGACGAGGCGACGGTGACGAGCTTCATCGACGGCATGGCCGAGCGCGAGCTCCCGCTGTCGGTCTTCCACTTCGACTGCTACTGGATGCGCGAGTTCAACTGGTGCGACTTCGAGTGGGACCCGCGCACGTTCCCGGACCCCGAGGGCATGCTCACGCGTCTCAAGGCGCGCGGCCTGCGGGTGTGCGTGTGGATCAACCCGTACATCGCGCAGCGCTCGCCGCTCTTCGCGGAGGCGGCCGAGGCCGGCTATCTCGTCAAGCGGGCCGACGGCTCTGTGTGGCAGTGGGACCTGTGGGTTGCGGGCATGGGCCTCGTCGACTTCACGAACCCCGACGCTGCCGCCTGGTACACGAGCAAGCTCGAGGCGCTCATGGACATGGGCGTCGACGCGTTCAAGACCGACTTCGGCGAGCGCATCCCGACCGATGTCGTCTGGCACGACGGCTCGGACCCCGCGCGCATGCACAACTACTACGTGCAGGCGTACAACAAGGCGGTCTTCGAGATGCTCGAGCGGCGCTCGGGTCGGGGCAACGCGGTCCTCTTCGCGCGCTCGGCCACGGCCGGCGGCCAGCAGTTCCCCGTCCACTGGGGCGGCGACTGCTTCTCGACCTTCGCCGCCATGGCCGAGTCGCTGCGCGGCGGCCTGTCGCTCGCGTACTCGGGCTTCGGGTACTGGAGCCATGACATCGGCGGCTTCGAGGGCACGGCGGAGCCGGCCGTGTTCAAGCGGTGGCTCGCGTTCGGCCTGCTCTCCTCGCACTCGCGCCTGCACGGCTCGACGTCGGTGCGGGTGCCGTGGGCGTTCGACGAGGAGTCGGTCGACGTCACGCGGGCGTTCACGCGTCTCAAGCTCTCGCTCATGCCGTATCTCGGCCGGGTTGCCGGGGAGGCTCCCGCGGCCGGAACGCCGATGGCGCGTCCCATGCTGCTGGAGTTCCCGGACGATCCCGCGGTCGCGACGCTCGAGACCCAGTACATGCTCGGCGACGCGTTGCTCGTGGCGCCCGTGTTCACGCACGAGGGCGAGGTGACGTACTACGTCCCCGCAGGCACGTGGACGCACCTGCTCGACGGCCGCAAGATTGAAGGCGGCCGCTGGATCACGGAGACGTACGGCTTCGACTCCTTGCCGCTTCTCGTCCGGCCCGGCACGGTTCTGCCCGTCGGGGCGCGCGAGGACACGCCCGAGTACGACTGGGCCGACGGCGTCACGCTGCGTCTCTTCGAGATCCCGGACGGGTACGACGAGACGGTCGTGGTGCCGGCGTCGCAGTCGGCCGGCGGTGAGGCGACGTCGTTCCGTGTGGTGCGCACGGGCGGCGAGGTCCGAGCGACGTCCTCGGCCTCCGTGCCGTGGCGTCTCGAGCTTGCGGGCACGATCGTCGAAGCTTCGTCGGGCGTGGCAGTCCTGTCACTCTGACGTTCGAGCGCGGTCCCTGCGCCGCGCTGCTCGCCGTTGTCCCCCCGCAACGGCGAGCCCCGGGTGGTCCGACGCGTACGCGCGTCGGACCACCCGTCTTTCCCCGGATCGAAACGTTCCGATATCATGAGATCGTGCGCGATCTGGCCGTCCGGCACACGGCGCGCACGCCTCCGTCCGACTCTCGAAGAGGAGACCCCGCTCGTGACCGACCCCCGCACCTTCCCCGCCGACTTCCTCTGGGGCACAGCGACCGCGTCGTACCAGATCGAGGGCGCCGCGACCGAGGGCGGCCGCGCCCCGTCGATCTGGGACACCTTCTCCCACACCCCCGGCCGCGTCCTCAACGGCGACACGGGCGACGTCGCGGTCGACCACTACCACCGCTGGGCGGAGGACGTGCAGCACCTCGCCGACCTCGGAGTCGACGCCTACCGCCTCTCGATCGCGTGGCCGCGCGTGCAGCCCGACGGCCGTGGCGAGCTCAACCCCGAGGGCATCGCGTTCTACTCGACCCTCATCGACGCGCTCATCGAGCGCGGCATCAAGCCGGTCGTCACCCTCTACCACTGGGACCTCCCGCAGGTCCTCGAGGACAAGGGTGGCTGGCGCAACCGCGAGACCGCAGTGCTCTTCGGGGAATACGCGCGCCTCATGGCGCGCGCTTTCGGTGACCGGGTGACGTTGTGGACGACGCTCAACGAGCCCTGGTGCGCCGCGTTCCTCGGCTACGGCAATGGTGAGCACGCACCGGGCGTGACGGACGAGCTCGCCTCGCTCGAGGCCGCGCACCACCTCAACCTCGCCCACGGGCTCGGCGTGCGAGCGATCCGCGACGAGCTCGGCGAGGACGCCCCCGTCTCGGTGACGCTCAACCTTCACGTCGTGCGGCCTGCCGACGCGAACAGCCCCGGTGACGTCGAGTCCGCGCGCCGGATCGACGCGGTCGGCAACCGCATCTTCACGGGCCCGATGCTCGAGGGGGCCTACCCCGCAGACCTCCTCACGGACACGGCCGCGATCACGGACTGGGCCTTCGTCGCAGACGGCGACCTCGAGATCATTCGCCAGCCGCTCACGTCGCTCGGCGTCAACTACTACGACGTCTCGATCGTCGCGGCGCCCTCGGGCGAGCCTGTCGGAGAGTTCCCGACCGCGTGGCCCGGCTGCCGCGACGTGACCTTCCCCGCCCGCCCGGGGGAGAAGACCGCGATGGGCTGGGGCATCGACGAGACGGGTCTCACCGAGCTCCTCACGACGCTCTCCGCGCGGTACCCCGGGCTCCCGCTCATGGTGACGGAGAACGGGGCGGCGTTCGACGACGAGGTCTCGGCCGACGGCAGCGTCCACGACCCGCGGCGCGTCGACTACTACGCCCGCCACATCGAGGCCGTCGGCCGCGCGCTCGACGCGGGCGCCGACGTGCGTGGCTACTTCGCGTGGTCCCTTCTCGACAACTTCGAGTGGGCCTTCGGGTACGAGCGGCGCTTCGGCATCATCCACATCGACTTCGAGACGCTCGAGCGGACGTGGAAGGACTCGGCCCACTGGTACCGCGAGCTTGCGACCACGGGGCGTCCGCCCGCGCTCCCGTACACCGCACCGACCGTCTGAGCCGTGAACGACGACCGCCCTCGCGGAGCCTCTGGGCTCCGCGAGGGCGGTCGTCGTCGTCGGGGTGCGGTGCTCAGGCGGGGATGCGCTCGCTCAGCCACGCGAGCTGGCGGGGGGCCATGTAGCCGCCGCCGCCCTCGTGACCGTTCCACGGCCACACGACGATCTCCTTGTCGTCCGACCCATAGGCGTTGAAGGCCGCGTACACGGTCGAGGGCGGGCAGACCATGTCGCGCAGCGCGGCCGACGTGAGCAGCGGTGCGGTGGCGCGGCGCGCGTGCGTGACGCCGTCGAAGTAGGCGAGGGTGCGGAATGCCTGGTCCTCGTGCGCCCGGTTGACCGAGAGGTACTGGACGATCTCCTGGTACGGGTAGGCGTCCGTGAGATCGACCGCCCGGCGGAAGTGGCACAGGAACGGGACGTCGGCCATGACTCCCGCGAGACCGTCGCTCAGGCCCGCGGCCGCAAGCGCGAGGCCGCCACCCTGCGAACCGCCCGTGACGACGACGCGGTCGGGGTCGACCTCGGGCATCGCGCGGGCCGCGTCGACGGCGAGGACCGCGTCGGTCTGCAGGCGCCTGAGGTAGTGAGCGTGAGGGTCGAGGATGCCGCGCGTCATCTGACCCGGGGACGCGGCGCCGTTGCCGACGGGATCGGTGGTCTCGCCGCCGTTGCCCCACGTCGATCCCTGGCCGCGCGTGTCCATGAAGAGGTGCGCGTAGCCCGCGTTCGCCCAGAACAGGTGCTCGATGGCGAGGCCGCGGCCGCCTCCGTAGCCGTTGTACTGGACGACGGTCGGCAGGGGGCCGGTGGTGCCTGCCGGAACGGTGAGCCAGGCCTTGATGGGGTGTCCGCCGAAGCCTGAGAACGTCACGTCGTAGCTGTCGACCGCGCGCAGCCCGGTGGCGACGCGGGTGCGCGTCGGGGGCTGCGCGAGGGCGCGCGTCTCGGTGAGCGTGGTTGACCAGAAGGCGTCGTGGTCGGGTGCCTCGCCGACCTCGTCGGGCCCGGGGGCGTACGTCTGCAGCTGGTCGGTGGTGAGATCGAAGAGAGCCATTGTGTCCTCGTCGTGGGTCGTGGTCGACGCCGTCGTCGGCGACGGCGTCGACCACAGCCTAGGGGAGCGCTCAGGGGGTGATCTGGGTCGTCGGGGTGTGTCGTCGTCGACGCGCCTCGGCGTGTCGCGCACCGGCGTGTCGCGGGTCCCGGGGTGAGTCGTGCCACTGCCGGCGACGCTCGTCCACCGGGTGTGGACGAGCGGTGTCCACCGGGTGGGGACGGCGAGCCCGTGTGGTGCGCCGGAGCCCGAACGGCGTCGCGACCGCGCGTTGAGCGCGTTTGTCGGTGGCTGGTGCGAGTCTGGGGAGGTGGTCGCCGGACGGTCGCGCGGGCCGCGATCCACAGGCTACCCACACGCTTGTCCACCGCTCGGGATCATGGGATGACAAGCGTGTAACTCACAACACCTAGGGGCTGTGGCCATGGGGGACCACTAGGTGTAGTGTTGCGACGTCGGTGGGTGCCCGGGGGTCCGGAGCTCGCACCGAGAACCACACGAACGTAGTCGGGCCGCTTGATGCGGCTCGCCGATCCACACGAGGGGACCCGACTGATGAGCATCACGGTCTACAGCAAGCCGGCCTGCGTGCAGTGCGACGCCACCTACCGTGCGCTCGACAAGCGCGGTATCGACTACACGGTTGTCGACATCAGCCAGGACCTCGAGGCTCTCGAGATGGTCCGCTCGCTCGGCTACATGCAGGCCCCCGTCGTCGTCGCGGGTGACTCCCACTGGTCGGGCTTCCGCCCCGACCAGATCTCTGCCCTCGCGGCCCAGGTCGCAACCGCCGTCGCCTGACGGCTCAGTCGCCCGGCGCGCCTTCCACGGGGTGCCGGGCGTCCCCGTATCCGGAGGTGCCGGTGGCCGGTCTCGTCTACTTCTCAAGCGTCTCGGGCAACACGCACCGCTTCGTCGAGAAGCTGGGGCTCCGGGCGCGCCGCATCCCGCTTCGGCGGGGTGAGGACCCCCTGCGGGTCACGGAGCCCTACGTCCTCGTCGTCCCCACCTACGGGGGAGGCAACGGACGCGGCGCAGTGCCCAAGCAAGTCATTCGGTTTCTCAATGACGAGAACAACCGCTCTCTCATCCGCGGCGTCATCGCCGCAGGCAACACCAATTTCGGTGAGGCGTACTGCCTCGCCGGAAAGATCATCTCCGCCAAGTGCGAGGTGCCGTACCTGTACGGCTTCGAGCTCCTGGGGACGAGCGAGGACGTTGACCGCGTCCGCGAAGGATTGAGGCAGTTTTGGCAACGACAGTCACGGAGAACGGCATGACCGCCCTCGAGCAGGAGTCCGAGATGGACTACCACGCCCTCAACGCGATGCTCAACCTTTACGGACCGAGCGGCGAGATCCAGTTCGACAAGGACCGCGAGGCTGCACGCGCCTTCTTCCTGCAGCACGTCAACCAGAACACGGTGTTCTTCCACTCGTTGCGGGAGCGGCTCGACTACCTCGTCGAGCACCACTACTACGAGCCGAGCGTCATCGAGCAGTACTCGTTCGATTTCGTCACCGCGCTCAACGACCGGGCGTACGCGAAGAAGTACCGCTTCGACACGTTCCTCGGTGCGTTCAAGTACTACACGTCGTACACGCTCAAGACCTTCGACGGAAAGCGCTACCTCGAGCGCTTCGAGGACCGCGTCGTCATGACCGCTCTCGCCCTCGCCGAGGGTGACGAGACGCTCGCGACGAACCTCGTCGACGAGATCCTCTCGGGTCGCTTCCAGCCCGCGACCCCGACGTTCCTCAACGCCGGCAAGGCGCAGCGTGGCGAGCTCGTCTCGTGCTTCCTGCTGCGCATCGAGGACAACATGGAGTCGATCGCGCGCGGCATCAACTCTGCGCTGCAGCTCTCCAAGCGCGGCGGCGGCGTCGCGCTCCTGCTCTCGAACATCCGCGAGTCGGGCGCACCCATCAAGAAGATCGAGAATCAGTCGAGCGGGATCATCCCCGTGATGAAGCTCCTCGAGGACTCCTTCTCCTACGCGAACCAGCTGGGTGCCCGTCAGGGCGCGGGCGCGGTCTACATCTCCGCCCACCACCCCGACATCATGCGGTTCCTCGACACCAAGCGTGAGAACGCCGACGAGAAGATCCGCATCAAGACGCTCTCGCTCGGCGTCGTCATCCCCGACATCACGTTCGAGCTCGCGCGCAAGAACGAGCCGATGTACCTCTTCTCGCCCTACGACGTCGAGCGCGTCTACGGCGTGCCCTTCGGCGACATCTCCGTGACGGAGAAGTACCACGAGATGGTCGAGGATGCGCGGATCCGCAAGACGAAGATCAACGCGCGCGAGTTCTTCCAGACCCTCGCCGAGATCCAGTTCGAGTCGGGCTACCCGTACATCGTCTTCGAGGACACGGTCAACAAGGCGAACCCCATCAAGGGCCGCATCAACATGTCGAACCTGTGCTCGGAGATCCTCCAGGTCAACACGCCGACGACGTACAACGAGGACCTCTCCTACGACGTCATCGGCAAGGACATCTCGTGCAACCTCGGCTCGCTCAACATCGCGCGCGCCATGGACTCCCCGGATCTTGGTCTCTCTGTCGAGACCGCGATCCGCGCCCTCTCGGCGGTCTCTGACCAGTCGCACATCTCGTCGGTCCGCTCGATCGAGGTCGGCAACGACACCTCGCACGCGATCGGTCTCGGCCAGATGAACCTCCACGGCTACCTCGCACGCGAGCGGGTGTTCTACGGCTCGGAGGAGGGCATCGACTTCACGAACATCTACTTCATGGCGGTGCTCTTCTACGCATTGCGCGCCTCGAACCGCATCGCGATCGAGCGCGGGGAGAAGTTCGGCGGCTTCGAGGACTCGACGTACGCGTCGGGCACGTTCTTCGACAAGTACACCGAGCAGGCGTGGGTGCCCGCGACGGCCCGTGTGGCCGAGCTCTTCGCGCAGGCGGGTCAGCACCTGCCGACGCAGGAGGACTGGCGCGAGCTCAAGGCCTCGGTCATGGAGCACGGCATCTACAACCAGAACCTCCAGGCTGTCCCGCCGACCGGTTCGATCTCGTACATCAACCACGCGACGAGCTCGATCCACCCGATCGCCTCGAAGATCGAGATTCGCAAGGAGGGCAAGATCGGGCGCGTGTACTACCCGGCGCCCTACATGACGAACGACAACCTCGAGTACTACCAGGACGCGTACGAGATCGGCTACGAGAAGATCATCGACACGTACGCCGCGGCGACGCAGCACGTCGACCAGGGACTCTCGCTCACGCTGTTCTTCAAGGACACCGCGACGACACGTGACCTCAACCGCGCGCAGATCTACGCGTGGCGCAAGGGCATCAAGACGATCTACTACATCCGCCTGCGTCAGCTCGCTCTCGAAGGGACCGAGGTCGAGGGCTGCGTCTCCTGCATGCTTTGACCCGGCTGCACAGGACCGTCATGGCAGACAAGATTCGTGGGACCCGCACCTGGCAGCTGCGGGTCCCTGGGGGCTCGGGACGAGCCGGCGCTGCGGCAGGTATCGGCGTCGGCATCTTCCTGTTGTTCTTCGCGACGATCTGGCTCGGCGTGACGACGATCATCGCGCTCGCCAGCGGCACGCTGCGCGCCGTCTTTGACGACGCGCTCGTGCGCGTTGACGGGCAGGTCGTCGACCTCGTGCGCGAGCGTATGAGCGAGGGCGGGACGGGATGCCGATCGGTCGTGGAGTACGTCGGGGTCGACGGCTCTCCCGGGAGCGTCGTCGACAGCGTCACGAGATCGCCCTGCCAGCGGATCGGGGCCGACGTGCGCGTGCTTCTCGACCCTGACCGGCCCACCTGGGCGTCGATCGACCCGGTCGGGGGATTCCTTGGCTGGTTCCTTGGTGCATTCGCGCTCGTCGGTGTTCTTGTGCTCGTCGGCGCGATCGTCACCCTCGTGCGGTCCATCGTTGCGTTGCGCCGCGTCCACAGCGTCGGGGCCGGTGCTTACGGGGGTACGGTGATGTCCACGCCGGGTGCCACACCGCCGAGCGACCACGCCGCGACGCAGGCGGCGTCCGGGCCTGAGAACATCGGTGTGGCAGGCCACGACGCCTACGCGGGGCCGCCCCCGGACGACGGTCCGCCCTCTTCAGCAGGCAGCGGCGCTCGCATCGCCCCTCCGCTCTTCTAGTTCCTTCCTTTCTCCCATCCCTCCGAGCTCGAACGAGGCCCACGGAATGACCCCCAGCCCGAAGATCAAGCTGATCGACCGCGTGACGGCGATCAACTGGAACCGCATCGAGGACGACAAGGACCTCGAGGTCTGGGACCGTCTCACCGGCAACTTCTGGCTGCCTGAGAAGGTCCCGCTCTCCAACGACATCCAGTCGTGGGCGAACTTCAACGACGACGAGAAGACGCTGACGACGCGTGTCTTCACAGGCCTGACGTTGCTCGACACGATCCAGGGCACGGTGGGTGCTGTCTCGCTCATCCCCGACGCCGTCACCCCGCACGAGGAGGCCGTCTACACGAACATCGCGTTCATGGAGTCGGTCCACGCGAAGAGCTACTCCTCGATCTTCTCGACGCTCATCTCGACGCCCGAGATCGACGAGGCGTTCCGCTGGTCCGAGGAGAATGAGGCGCTCCAGCGCAAGGCCGCGATCATCCTCGACTACTACCGCGGTGACGACCCGCTCAAGCGCAAGGTCGCCTCGACGATGCTCGAGTCGTTCCTCTTCTACTCGGGCTTCTACCTGCCCATGCACTGGTCGTCGCGGGCCCGTCTCACGAACACCGCCGATCTCATCCGCCTCATCATCCGCGACGAGGCAGTTCACGGCTACTACATCGGCTACAAGTACCAGAAGGGCCTCGAGCGGGTCTCCCAGCAGGTCCGGGACGAGATGAAGACCTACACGTTCGAGCTCCTCTTCGAGCTCTACGAGAACGAGGTCCAGTACACGCAGGACCTCTACGACGGCGTCGGCCTCACGGAGGACGTCAAGAAGTTCCTGCGCTACAACGCGAACAAGGCGCTCATGAACCTCGGCTACGAGGGTCTCTTCCCCAAGGACGAGACGAACGTCAACCCGGCGATCCTCTCGGCGCTGTCGCCGAACGCTGACGAGAACCACGACTTCTTCAGCGGCTCGGGCTCGTCGTACGTCATCGGCAAGGCAGTCAACACCGAGGACGAGGACTGGGAGTTCTGAGGCCCCGCTCCTGAGACGACGGCGAGCGGTGGCGCTCAGCCCTCGGACGCGGCGTCGCGTGCCATGCGGCGCGCGGCCCTCAGCCCGAACACCGCGGCCGGGCCGATCGTCGAGCCGGGGCCCGGGTAGGTGCGGCCCATGACGGACGCGGACGCGTTGCCGGCCGCGTAGAGCCCGTCGATGACCGTGCCGTCCGCGCGCAACGCACGCCCGTCCTCGTCCGTGACGACGCCGCCCTTGGTGCCGAGGTCGCCGAGGACGACCTTGTAGGCGACGAAGGGCCCGCGCTCGAGCGTCCCGAGGTTGTTGTTCGGGCGGACTGTCGGGTCGCCGTAGTAGCGGTCGTACGCGGAGTCGCCGCGACCGAAGTCGCCGTCGATCCCGGCGCGTGCGAAGCCGTTGAAGCGGCTCACGGTCGCGCGCAGGGTTGCGGGGTCGGCGCCGATCGCGGTCGCGAGCTCGGCGAGCGTGCGCGCACGCACCTCGACGCCCTCGGCCCGCATGGCCTTGGTCGCGCGGGGGTCCATCGCGAAGGTGCGGAAGTAGCGGCGCAGGTAGCGTGCGTCGAGGATCATCCAGTAGGGGCCTTCGCCGCCGTCGTGCTCGAGCATGTGGTGGCCCAGGTCGACGTAGGACTCGGACTCGTTGGCGAAGCGTGCGCCGCGTGAGTCGACCATGATCGAGTACGGCATCGAGCGCTCACCCACGATGAACGAGGGGCCGGACGACGAGGTCGGGGAGATCGACGCACCCCACCAGGCGTCGTCCATGAGCTCGAGCGCGGCGCCGATGCGCTCGGCCTCGGCGATGGGCGCTCCGAGGTTGCCGGGGTTGCCCGACGGCGTCCCGCGCACGCCCTGGTAGCGCTCGCGCCACTCGGGGTTGGACTCGAAGCCACCCGAGGCGAGCATGACGCCGAGGCGGGCGCCCACGGTGACGGAGCGACCGTCGCGTGTGACGCGCACGCCCGTCACGCGGCCGTCCTCGACGATGAGCTCCTCGAGCGGAGAGCTCAGCCACATGGCGGCCTTGCCGTCGACGATCGTGGCCTTGCCGAAGGCCGTGGCCCACGCGTTGCCGATGCCGACGAGGCGTCGGCCAGTGACGACGCCGCCGAGGATGCGCGAGACGACGCGCACTCCGCGGACCATTCCTGACACTGTCGACCAGGCGCGGCCGAGCTCCCAGACGTCGTCGGTCATGGCGGGCAGGGGGAGTGCGTTGCGCAGCGTGGTCCAGTGCTCCCCGAGCGGCTTGGACGAGAGGGGCTTGACCTCGATCGAGCGACCGATCTTGCCGCCCGGGCGCTCGGGGTAGTAGTCGGGGTAGTCGGTTGCGCGGGCGAAGACGACGCCGTGACGCTCGGCGGTCGCGACGAAGTCGCTGATGCCGTCGACGAACGCCTCCTTGCGCGCGCGGCTCGCCGCGGCACCACACTCGCCGACGGTCGCTTCGAGGTAGGTGAGGGCCTCGCTGCGGGAGTCTGCGACACCGTCGCGGGCCATGAGGGCGTTGTTCGGGAGCCACATGCCGCCCCCGGATATGGCGGTCGAGCCGCCCCACTTCTCGGTGGACTCGACGAGGAGGACGGAGAGTCCTTCGTCGACGGCTCCGAGGGCCGTGGCAAGCCCGGCAGAGCCGGTTCCGACGACGACGACGTCGTAGGAGTGGTCAAACGTGGTCATTGTGCGCTCCTCGGCTGACCGGACAGCGTTGTCCGGATCTATGATCCCAGCATGCCTACTGCACGCCAGCCGGTCAACCGAGGGCCTGCGGCCGCAGCTGCGAACCGCGCCGCACTCATCGATGCCGCGCGCCGGCTGTTCACCGAGCGTGGCTACCGCGTCCCGCTCCACGCGATCGCGCAGGAGGCAGGCGTCGGCCAGGGCGTTCTCTACCGTCACTTCCCCAACCGGCTCGACCTCGCGATCGCGGCTTTTGACGACCACTTCCGGGCGCTCGAGGCCGCCGCTGCGGGCGACGATGCGGGGGCATTCTCACGAGTCTGGGACCAGCTCGTCGCGCTGACGGTGCGTGAAGCAGCGTTCGTCGAGATGGCCGTCGAAGCGCGGCGCACACTGCCCACCTACGACGGCGACGCCCGGCTCGAGCAGATCCTCGCGCGAGCGCTGGCCGCCGCGCACGCGGCGGGAACTCTCGACCGTGCGACGACGGTGGCCGACGTGCTCTTCGCGTGGCGCATGGTCTTCGGCGTCGTCGTCACGGCCCCCAACCCCGAGGCCGCAGCCGCGGAGGCCGCGCGTATCACCGTCCCGATGGCGCTGAGATGGGCCGCCGGGACCGACCGAGAACCAGGTGCGTGAACGGCTGCCGCGTCAGTCGCCTGGACGGTCCGAACCGATGGCGGGCTGGTCGGACCACGGGAACGTGATCCACAGGTCCGTGTCCTTCCACGAGTAGTCGGGGCGGACGATCGAGCGCGGCTTGGTAAAGAGCACCGCGGAGCGCGCCTCAGCGCCCTGGGTCGAGAGCATCTCCATGACGAGCGCAAGCGTGCGACCCGAGTCGGCGACATCGTCGACGACCAGGACGTGAGCACCCGGCAGGTCTGAGGTGTCCATGAGCGGCGGCAGCACGCGCGGGTCCGCGAGCGTCTGGCCGATGTCCGTGTAGAACTCGACATTGAGCGTCCCGACGCCCTTCGTGCCGAGCGCGTACGCGACCGCCCCGCCAGGAACGAGTCCGCCGCGCGCGATCGCGACGACGACGTCGGGCCGGAACCCCGAGTCGTAGACCTGCTGTGCCAGCTCACGGGAGGCGTGCCCGAACGTCTCCCACGTGAGGACCTCGCGGTCGGGGATCGGGGCGGGGTCGGGGGTTGCGGTGCTCATCGCACCACGGTACGCGCGGCAGGGGAGGGTCCCGGGACCGGACGACCCAGATCGGGCGCGAATCACGCGTGAGGCTCCTCACGCAGCGCGAGGCACCAGGTTCCGACCGGCCGCGCCGGCCGACGCCGAGGGGCGCCCACCGTGCGGTGGACGCCCCTCGGGACGTGCGCGGCGGTGCCGCGCGGGGCTACTTGCCGTCGACGAGCTTCTCGACAGTGACGACGAACACCATGGTCTCGCCCGCGAGCGGGCTGCCCGGGTTCGTGCCATAGCCGTAGGCCGGCGGGATGATGAGCGCGACGGTCGAGCCGACCTTCACCCCGGTGAGACCGTACGTCCAACCAGCCACGACCTCGTTGAGACCGAACTCCGTCGGGTCCTCGCCGCGGCTCCACGACGAGTCGAACTCGGTTCCGTCGGATCCCTGAACACCGAGGTAGTGCGCGGCGATCTTGTCAGTTCCGCTGAGCGAGGGCCCCTCGCCCTCGGTGAGCACGACACGAGTGATGCCACGCGCGGGGGCGAGGCCGTCGGGCGGCAGCGTCACCGTGGGCTTCGTGTCCTTCTCGGCCGTGAACGTGGGCAGGCCCGCGTCGCCCACGGCTGCATCCGTCACCGTCGGGACCGCGGGGAAGACGTCGACGAGCTCGATCGCCTGGACGAGCGTCTCGCCCTCGTTCTGTGCGGCGAGCAGCAGGCGGGTTCCCACCGTGAGGCCCGCGAGGCCACCATCGATGAGCTCGCCCTTCTGGGCCGGCATCATCATGGGGAACGGCGTCGTGTTGAGGTCAGTGCTGTCTGCCGCCTTGACGGTGCGGCCAACGTAGACGGCGATCTCACCCTCCGCGATCGTGGGGCCGTCACCCGCACACACGGCGAGCATCTCGTTCGCCTCGGCCGGGACCGTGAACGTCGGCTCGACCTTGATCGTCGGCGGCGTGCCGAGCTCGCCGCCGAGCGTCACGGCCGCGGCGAGCGCCGAGCCCTTCGTGTCCACGGCCGTGCACGCGCGTGCTGGGGTCTCGTAACGCGACGCAGCGGTGGGTGCGGGGGTCGCGGTGCTGGTCGCGCCGGGAGTCGAACCCGTCGTGGGCGACGGCTTGCCGTCGTCGGAGCAGCCGGCGAGGGCAAGGGCGGCGACAGCGGCGAGCGCGGCGCCGCGCCGCAGGAAGGTGCTGGACACGGGTGAGTTCCTCACATTTTGGGGCGCAGGGCGCCACGGTTCCACGCAAGCCTACGGCCAGTTCCTGTGAACTGACTGGGCGGCCCGGCAGCTGAGCGTTCAGGGCGTCATGGCACCATGGATCTGTGCCGTCCAAACGTCCCTCCCATCGCCGCCCATGGGCGGAGCCGCACCGCGAGCTCGACCTCGACCGGGCCACGGGGGGTCGTTCGACGACACAGCGCCGTGGTGAGGACTGGACCGTCCAGAGGATCCGCTCGAGCGACAAGGCCTACCGCTGCCCCGGCTGTCAGCAAGAGATCGCTCCCGGCACGGCACACGTCGTCGCCTGGGCCCAGGATGGCCTCTTCGGTGCGGGTGCGGCGCTTGCCGACCGACGGCACTGGCACGCCGCGTGCTGGGACCGAGCGCGCTGAGGGGCGCGGTCGCGGGCTAGGCTCGGGAGTCGTGACGACCGAGATCCGCTCCACGACTGTCCTGCCCGCCCGCCGCGACGACATCGAGCTGCACACGGCCGACGGCCTCACGCTCGTCGGCGAGCTCGCCCTCCCCGCCGACCGAGATCCCGTTGCGACGCTCGTGACGCTCCACCCGCTGCCGACGCACGGCGGCTTCATGGACTCCCACGTGTACCGCAAGGCCGCGTGGCGGCTTCCCGCGCTCGCGGACCTCGCGGTTCTGCGCTTCAACACGCGCGGAACGTCCTCGCCGCGCGGGACGAGCGACGGGGCGTTCGACGGGGGAGAGTCCGAGAAGTTCGACGTCGCTGCCGCGATCGAGTTCGCCGAGTTCCGTGATCTTCCGCGGCCGTGGCTCGTCGGCTGGTCCTTCGGGACCGAGCTCGTGCTCAAGCATGGCGCCGACCCCTCGATCGAGGGTGCGATCCTCCTGTCCCCGCCCCTGCACCGCGCGACGGACGACGACTTGCGGCACTGGGCTGACTTCGGCCGGCCTCTCAAGGTGCTCGTGCCCGAGTTCGACGACTACCTGCGGCCCGCCGAGGCACGCGAGCGCTTCTCCCTCGTGCCGCAGGCGGATCTCGTCGGGGTCGACGAGGCCAAGCACCTGTGGGTCGGGGAGACCGCGGTGGGCCGCGTCCTCAACGAGATCGTCGAGACGATCCTTCCCGGCCACGGGCCGCTCCCGACGACCTGGGACGGCGAGGCGGCGACGGCCGACGAGCCCGAGGCCCGCTGACGCACGGATCCGCTCCGCCCTCGCCGTCCACCTGCGGGTGCACCATGATGGAGGAGCGTGGCCGCGCGGGCCGCGCAGCGCTGCGGGCCGAGCGCCCCGGACGGGAGGCATCACATGATGACCGGAGACGGGCTGCTCGCCCACCACCGCCTGCGTGACGGTGAGGGCACGCCCCTCGTCCTGCTCCACGGGTTCCCGCTCGACTCACGCATGTGGCACGACGTCGTGCCGTTGCTCTCGGGAAGCTTCCCTGTTCTCGCGCTCGACCTGCCGGGCATGGGGTCCTCCCCGTCAGGTCACGACGTGGCTCAGCGCCTGAGCGTCGAGGACGTGCCGTCGGTCGACCTCCAGGCCGACGCGGTCGCCGACACGCTCGCCGAGCTGGGGATCGACCGAGCCGTCGTCGCGGGCCTGTCGATGGGCGGCTACACGCTCCTCTCACTCCTCGAGCGCCACGCGTGGCTGCTCGCCGGCGCGGCTCTTCTAGACACCAAGGCGAGCGCCGACACCGCCGAGGCTCGGGCGAACCGGCTCCGCATCGCCGACGAGGTCGAGTCGAGCGCGCGCGTCGACGAGGTCCTGGGGATGCGCCGCTCGGTGCTCGGCGAGACGAGTCGCGTCGAGCGTCTCGATCTGGTCGAGAGGATCGACGGCTGGATTCGTGCCCAGGGGCCGGCGGGCATCGCGTGGTGCCAGCGTGCCATGGCCTCACGTCCCGACCGTCATGAGGCGCTGCGCGCCTTCGAGGGCCCCGTGGCAGTCATCGTCGGTGACGAGGACGAGCTTTCCCCGGTCGCCGACGCCCAGGCGATGGTCGATTCCGCTCAGGACGCTGTTCTCACGATTGTCCCGCGCGCGGGCCACATGACGCCGATCGAGCAGCCTGAGCCCGTGGCGGCTGCGCTCGCGCAGCTCGTCGCGCGCGCCTGACTCGATCTCGTCAGCGCGGCGACTCGGGCACGACGCGTGCCAGGGCCTCGCGCATGTCGATCGACTCGCCATCGCGTCCACCCTTGCCCAGGACGAGCGGCGGGTCGCTCGGCGCGGGTCGCGAGCCGGTGAGCCGCTCCCGCAGACCGCCGGCGACGGTGAGGACGTAGAACAGGCCGTCCTCACCGATCGCGGCTGAGCGGTTGGCTCGGATGTACCAGCCGCTCAGGTGCGTGCGGTAGGGGCCGTTGCCCGAGTAGTCGCGCGCGTGGAGGGGCTCGGGTTCGACCCCGCGGGCGCGAGCGCGTTCGACGAACGCGGCGATGAGCTCGCGCGCGACGGCCGTCTCACCGGCCTGCTTGTCGCGCAGGCGCTGTTCGTGCACGAGGGCGGCTTCGCGTCGCTGCGCCGCCCAGCCGCCCTCGTCGCTCATCGGGCTGCCTGCTCCGGGTCCGACTCGTCGTCCTCGTCGGCCAGCGCGGCTGTCTCGATGGCGTCTGCGTCGGTCGCGTCGTCCTCCTCGAGCCCGGGCACCTCGACCGCCTCGTCCGTCACCGGCTCGTCCTCGACCGTGTCGTCCGCGGCGGGCGCGTCCTCGATGGCCTCGTCCTCGGCACTGTGGGCCACGACGACCGTGCTGGCCTCGTCGCCGACCTCGGCGGGTGAGGCTGCCGAGCGGGCCGACCCCGCCGATGGCGTGGCGGCACCGGCGGCGGCGGTGAGGTCTTCGGTGGCAGCGGAGACGGCGGGAGTGAACTCGCTCGCGCCCGCATCGTCCGCCTGCTGCTCGAAGCGCTCCTGGGCGACCGAGACACGCTCGAGCGTGCGGCGTGAGGGGATCGGGTCGCCGCCGAGCAGCGAACGCAGCTCGTCGAGGTACGTCGTGATGGACTCGCGCTGCTTGTTGAGGTCGTCGACCTGGCGCTGCGCGGTCGTGCGCTCGCGGTCGGCCTCGCTCACGGCCTCGGACAGCGTGCGCTCGGCGTGCTCGCGAGCACCGGAGACGATCTCGTCGGCGTTGCGGCGAGCGCCGGCCAGCAGCTCCTTGGCGTGGGCGTCGGACTCCTGACGGATCTTCTCGGCCTGCTCGACGGCGCGCACGACGCGCTGCTCGGCGTCCGCTGCGTGCGCCTCGGCTTCCGAGACCATGCGGTCGGTCTCTGCGCGGGCGGCAGCCATGCGCTCGTCCTCGGAGCGCTCGAACTCGGCCTTGCGCGTCGCGATGTCGAGCTCGGTGTCGGCCAGCGCCTTGCGGCCCTGCTCGCGGAGCGAGTCGGCCTCCGCCTTGGCGGCGGCGATCGTCGCCGCGGCCTCGCGCGCAGCCTCGGCCCGCTGGGCCTCGACCGCGAGACGGGTGCTCTCGCGCAGCTCGGTCGTCTCGCGGTCGGCCTTCGCCCGCAGCTCGGCCGCGGCGGCCGCGGTCGTCTCACGCAGTTCTGTGGTCTCGCGCTCGGCGAGCTCGCGCAGGGCCGCCGTGTCGATGCGTGCGGTCTCGCGCTGCTCGGTCGTCTCGCGGTCGGCGGTCGCGCGCAGGACCGTGACGTCCTGCTCGGTCGTCGTGCGCTGGTCGGTCACCCACGCGTCGGTCTCGGCGCGAAGCTGGGCGACCTGGGCTGCTGCGGCGTCGCGCAGCTCGCGGACCTCGCGGTCAGCCGTCGTCCGGGTGAGAGCTGCGTACTGGTCGGCCTCGGTGCGCAGGGCGTCGGTCTCGTCCGTGACGCGGCGGCGCAGCTCGGTCGTCTCGCGCTCGGCGGTCTGTTGGAGCGTGTCGGCAAACTCCTGGGCGCTCGCGCGCAGCTCTGCTGCTGCGGTCTCGGCTGCCTGGCGCAGCTCGCCCGTCTCGCGCGCGGCGGTGCGACGCAGCTCGCCCGTCTCGGTGTCGGCCGCCTGGCGCAGTGCGCTCGTCTCGGCCTCGGCGGTGCGGCGCAGCTCGGAGGTCTCGACGTCGACGGTGCGGCGCAGGTCGGCCGCGTACGTGTCGGTCTCCTCGCGCTGGGCTGTTGTCTCGGCCTGGGCCGTCTGGCGGAGGGCCGCGACCTCGTCCTGGGTCGTGACGCGCAGCTCGGTCGTCTCGAGCTCGACCGCGGCGCGCAGGCTCGAGGTCTCGCGCTCGGCGGTCGCGCGCATCTCGGCCACCTCGGTCTGCGTGACCGACTGGATACGGGCGGCCTCGCGCTCGGCGGAGCTCACCATCTCGTCGGCGCGGCGCAGTGCGCTCGTCGTGACGGACTCGGCCTCGGTCGCGGCGGCGGCGCGGGTGTCGTCGGCCTCGCGACGTGCGGTCGCGAGAATCTCGGCAGCCTCGTTCTCGGCGCGGGCGCGGATCTGGCCGGAGGCGAGCTTGGCTCGTGCGACCGAGTCCGACGCCTGGGCGTTCGCCTGGGCGACGACGTCCGAGGACTGCTCCTCTGCGGAGCGCATGAGCTGCTCGATGCGTGACCCGAGGCCCGAGTACGTCGGCCGCTCCGCCTCGCGCAGCTGGCGCTGCGCGTCGGAGAGCTCGCCGCTCATCTGGAGAGTCTTCTCGTCGAGCGACGCCACCTGAGTGCGCGCGGCGTCGAGCTGCTTGGCGAGACGCGAGATCTCGCCGTCGACCTGACCGCGGTCGTAGCCGCGCATGACGACGGGGAACAGAGGACGGTCTTCGGACACGATGAGCCTTTGGCGTCGGGGGCGGTGCAGGAGGTGCGCTGGTCCGCCGGACGGTCGTCGTCGACTTCCGCACGAGGGCGCTGTCCCAGCGTATCGGTTTGGCCGCGCAAGGGGGACCCGACTGCTGTGATCTGGTGCCGTGTGCAGATCCGGTGGCGGCAGGGGGTGGGAGAGCCGCTCGTTGGCCGTGGCATGGGACGACGCCGTAGGCTGAAGCGTCCGGAACGGAAGGAACCTTGGTGCTGCAACGCGTCATCGCCGCCGTGCTCATCGCACTCGGTGTGGTCTCGGCGGGTCTCGCCGTCGCTTCGGCGACGCTCTGGCGGGCCGACGACGTCGTCACCGCGACGAGCTCGGCCCAGGGGGCCACGACTCTTCTCACGGTGGAGCCCGGTGTGCTCACGGTCGTCTCTGACGACGTCACCGTGACCGCGTCGCGTCCCGACGGCGGCGACGTCGCGATCGCGCTGGGACGCGAGGTGGACGTGCGCGGCTGGGTGGGGGACGACGCCCATCTTTCGGTCACGGGGCTTGCGTCGTGGTCCGCACTTGCGACGGTTCTCGTCGCTGGTGAGACCACACCCGTTGCGCCCGACGACGACGCGACAAAGAAGCCGTCGGACAAGCCGTCGGACAAGCCGTCGGACAAGGAGTCGGACAAGCCGTCTGACGAGCCGTCGGACAAGGAATCGACGACGGCCTCGGACAAGAAGTCGGCGACGCCGTCGGACGATGCGTCCGCGACCCCGAGCGACTCTGCGACCCCGAGCGACTCTGCGACCCCGCAACCAGTCGTCGGTGACTCGGGCCTCGTCGGCCCCGACCCGTCAGGCTCCGACATGTGGTTCTCGTCCGCGAGCGCCACAGCCACAGCGTCGCTTCCCGACGTCACCGCTCACGAGGGCCGCACCATGGTCCTCGTCGCCTCGGTCGGCGAGGGTGCGCCCCCGCCCGTGCTCACCCTGTCGTGGCAGCGCGAGGTCTCGACGCCGTGGCTCATCCCCGGCGTCGTCGTGGGCGGGCTTCTCGCGCTCGTGGGACTCCTCGTCCTGCTGGCTGCCTCGCGCGGCGGCGTGCGCGCCGTCGGTGCGAGTGCCCGTCGCAGCATCCTTGAGACCTCTGCGCGCGCGGTGTCGAGCGTTTCGTCGCGTCGGACGAGCACGCCCGCACCCGGTGCCGACGCGGCGCCGGCCCCCGACTCGCTCTCGCCCGCGACGCCTGCGGCCGACGCCCGTCCGGCATCGTCGCCCGTGACGCCGTCGTCGACGATGCGCGGGACGCCCGCGCCGACGTGGCCGCCGGCCGCAACCGCTCCCGGGAGCCCCTCGTCCGCAGCTCCCGCCGCGGGCGTCTCCCCGTACGGACCGCCCCGCACCGCGCCGTCGACTGCGGGAAGCGCAGCTGGCGCGCCGGAACCAGCGCGCACGGCCGGGGTTGCTGCGGAGGCTGCAGCCGAGGCCGGTCCGAGCCCGTACGCCACGCGTCCGAGCGCCCCGACGAGTCCGTCGGCCACCGAGACCCCTGCCTCCGGGCGCCCGCTCACCCGACGCGAGATGCGCGAGCAGGCCGAGCGCGAGGCCGCTGCGGCGGCGCTCGAGAAGTCCCGCCGTCGGCCGCGCACCGGAACCCTCCCCGTCGTCCGGGCCGCGCGCTCGACGGCCGATCAGACGGGCCCTCAGCCCGTCGTCGCCCCGGCTGCGACACCCGTGCCGACCGCGGCGACCGACGACCCCGTGGCAGCGCGCGCCGACGCCTGGCGTCGTGCCTGGGGCTTTGAGCAGCAGACGTGGAGCCCGGCGCCGTCGGACCCCGCTCCGACACCTCCTGAGGAGGACGCATGACCCGCACGACCCGCGCGGCCCTGGCAGCCTCCGTGGTCGCGATCGCGCTCGGGCTCGCCGCGTGCGCCGAGCCGCTGCCCACACCTTCCCCGGCCGCGACCCCCGTCCAGGCGCCGCCCGTTCTCACGAGCGAACAAGCCGACCGGATCCTCGCCTCGATCGGCGAGACCCTCGAGACGACCGACGAGGCCCGCAGCGACAAGGGCCTCAAGGATCGTCTCTCGGGCCCAGCCCTCACGATGCGCAAGGTTGAGCTCGCGGTGGCGAAGTCGACCAAGAGCGACGAGGCGCTCACCAAGCTGCCGACGACCGCGCTGTCGCTCACCGCGCCCGTCGAGCAGGCGTGGCCGCGTTCCGCGCTCGTCGTCTCCGAGCAGCCTGAGCTCGAGACTGAGCGTCTGCTCGTCCTCGAGCAGGACGACGCACGCGACCCCTGGCGTCTGTGGTCCTGGGTACGCCTCTTCCCGGGTGTGACCCTGCCGCAGTTCGCGTCCGCCACGGTCGGCTCTGCGGAGATCGACGCGGATGAGGACGGCTACCTCGTCACGGCGTCCGAGGCGCTCGAACGCTACGCGGACGTCCTCTCGAAGCCCAAGAAGTCCAAGCACCTCGATCTCTTCGGTGACGATCTCTTCCGCGAGCGGGTTGCCGCGCTCGGCAAGCTGCAGAACGACGCGCTCAAGCCGGCCGACGGCAAGCAGACGATGACGTTCACGGCGGTGCCCGGTGCGCTGCACGCGTTCGCGACGATCGACGGGGGCATGCTCGTCGTTGGCGAGCTGACCGCGCTCGAGGACCGTGTCGCTGAGAAGGGCGCGAAGATCTCGCCCGTCGACGACGTCGAGAAGCACCTCACGAAGAAGCTCAAGGTCGAGAACTCGATGGCGCTGACGTACACGACGGTCGTCGCCATCCACGTGCCCTCTGGTGCGAGTGACCAGGACAAGGCCATCGTCCTTGGCGTCGCCCACGGTGCGACGAAGGCTTCGATCCCCAAGAAGAAGGACTGACCCGGACGCACGGCGTCCACGTCTTCAGGAAGGTGCCATGAGCCAGCAGCCCAGCTCTCCCCTCGACGTCCGCGGAGCCGTCGACCTGACGTCGTTCGGTCGCCCGACCGCGCCGCCCCCCGGTGAGCCCGGCGGTGCGCCCGCGGCCGGCGGGTACGTTCTCGACGCGACCACGGAGACGTTCAACTCGGTCGTCGAGCTCTCGGCCAAGGTTCCCGTCGTCGTCCTCATGTGGCTCCCGACAGACGAGGCCGTCGCTCGCTTCGGCGCGTCGCTCGGGACGCTCATCGACCGGTACGAGGGGCGTCTCGTCCTCGCACGGACGGACGTCGAGGCGCACCCGCAGATCGCCGCGGCGTTCCAGGTCCAGGGTGTCCCCGCGGTCGTCGCGCTCCTCGCGGGCCAGCCTGTTCCGTTGTTCCAGGGCGTCCTCGACGACGAGCAGATCACCGGCGTGCTCGACCAGGTGCTCGCGGCGGCCGAGGCCAACGGGGTCACGGGGCGCTTTGATGCCCAGGGCGCACCGGCAGACGCCGCCGCCGCAGAGCCTGAGGCAGAGCCTTTGCCTCCGCTCCACCAGAAGGCCTACGACGCGATCGACGCGGGCGACCTCGAGGGCGCGATCGCCGCGTACTCCCAAGCGCTGCGTGAGGACCCGCGCGACGCCCATGCGTCGGCCGGCCTCGCCAACGTCCGGCTGCTCGCGCGGACTGCGACGATGGACCTCGCGGCCGTGCGGACGGCTGCGGCGGATCGCCCGAACGATCTGCAGGCCCAGCTTGACGTGGCAGACCTCGACCTCGCTGGCGGGAAGGTCGAGGACGCGCTCGGGCGTCTCGTCGAGCTTCTCGTGTCGCTCGACGCAGAGGGCAAGGAGACGGTGCGCACGCGTCTCGTCGAGTTCTTCGAGATCCTCGGCCCCGAGGACCCGCGGGTCGGCCCCGCCCGACGAGCGCTCGCGAACGCGCTCTACTGAGCACTCAGCGGTGCCGACGACGATGCCCGTCCCTCAACGAGGGACGGGCATCGATGTCTTCACCCGCGGCTGCGCCTCGTCTGCGGCGGGGACACGACGAGGCGCGTCCCGGCCGGCCGGGGCGGCTCAGGTGCGTTGACGCGCGACGACCTCAGCCTTCACGAGCGAGGTAGATCGCACCCAGCGGGGGGACGCGCAGCGGCACGGAGAACTGCTGGCCCCGCCACGGCTGCGCCTCGGCCGTCACGCTGCCGAGGTTGCCGACGCCGGAACCGCCGTACGCGGCGGCGTCCGTGTTGAGGATCTCGGTCCACGTCCCGTCCGTCGGCAGGGGCAAGCGCCAGCCCTCGTGGACCGTGTCCGCGAAGTTGACGACCACGGCGATGTCGCGCCCGTCAGTGCCGCGGCGCAGGAACGCGATGATGTTCGCGTCGGCGGCGTCCGAGTCGAGCCACGTGAATGCCTCCGGATCGAAGTCGCGCGCCCAGAGGGCCTCCTGGGCCCGGTAGGCGGAGTTGAGATCGCGCACGAGGGTCTGAACTCCCCGGTGCGGTGCGTGGTCGAGCAGATGCCACTCGACGCCGCGGCCGTCGTCCCACTCGGTTCCCTGCCCGATCTCGCAGCCCATGAAGAGCAGCTGCTTGCCGGGGTGGGCCCACTGGTAGGCGAGCAGGCCACGCAGGCCGGCGAACTGCTGCCACTCTCCGCCCGGCATCTTGCGCAGGAGCGATCCCTTGCCGTGGACGACCTCGTCGTGGCTGAGCGGAAGCATGAACTGCTCGGAGTAGGCATACACCATCGAGAACGTCACCTCGTGGTGGTGGTAGCGCCTGTGGATCGGGTCCGTGGCGAGGTAGCGCAGGGTGTCGTTCATCCACCCCATGTTCCACTTGAGACCGAAACCGAGACCGCCCGCGCTCGTCGGCGCCGTGACCCCGGGCCACGACGTCGACTCCTCGGCGATCATGATGATTCCCGGGTTGCGACGGTAGGCGGTTGCGTTGGCTTCCTGGATGAAGCCGATCGCCTCGAGGTGCTCTCGTCCACCCTGGGCGTTGGGACGCCACTGACCGGGCTTGCGCGAGTAGTCGAGGTAGAGCATCGACGCGACGGCGTCGACGCGCAGGCCGTCGACGTGGAACTCCTCGAGCCAGTACGTCGCGTTCGCGACAAGGAAGTTGCGGACCTCGGCACGGCCGAAGTTGAAGACGTACGTGCCCCAGTCGGGGTGCTCGCCGCGCAGCGGATCCGGGTCCTCGTACAGGGGAGTGCCGTCGAAGCGCGCGAGCGCCCACTCGTCCTTCGGGAAGTGCGCGGGAACCCAGTCAAGGATGACGCCGATTCCCGCGGCGTGCAGCGAGTCGATGAGGAAGCGCAGGTCGTCGGGGTGCCCGAAGCGCGACGTCGGTGCGTAGTAGCCCGTCACCTGGTAGCCCCACGACGGGCCGTACGGGTGCTCGGCGATCGGCATGAGCTCGACGTGCGTGAAGCCCTGCTCGACGACGTAGGTGGTCAACTGCTCTGCGAGCTCGCGGTAGCCGAGGCCCGGCCGCCACGAGCCGACGTGCACCTCGTAGACGCTCATCGCGGCCGCGTGAGGGTCCGACTGCGCGCGACGAGCCATCCAGTCCGAGTCGCCCCACGCGTACTGGGTCTCGACGACGACCGACGCCGTGGCCGGGGGAACCTCTGCGCCCTTGGCCATGGGGTCGGCCTTGTGTCGCCACGAGCCGTCCTGCGCGAGGATCTCGAACTTGTAGCGCGTCCCAGCGCCGACCCCGGGGACGAACAGCTCCCAGATCCCTGAGGAGCCGAGAGACCGCATCGCGTGCGACGCGCCCTGCCAGTGGTTGAGGTCGCCCACGACGCGCACGGCGCGTGCGTTGGGCGCCCACACGGCGAAGGCCGTCCCCGTGACCTCGCCGAGCTCACCCGGGTAGGTGCGCACGTTGGCGCCGAGCACGGTCCACAACGTCTCGTGCCGTCCTTCGCGCACGAGGTGAATGTCGAGATCACCCAGCGTCGGCAGGAAGCGGTACGGGTCGTCGGAGTCCGACGTCATGTCGCCGTAGCGCACCCGCAGCCGATAGTCGGGGACGTCGGCAGCCGGAAGGACCGCTGCCCACACCCCGTCCTGCTCGTGCAGTGCCTCGAACTCACCGTCTGCCGTCACGACCGTGACCTCGTCGGCGAGCGGCCGCAGGACGCGAACGGTCAGGTGCCCGTCGTGCAGGTGGGGTCCCAGGACGGCATGCGGGGAGTGGTGCCGACCTGCAGCAACACTGGCAAGAAGATCGGCGGCGACGGGGAGCGGCGCGGGGGAGGACGGGGTCATTGCACTACCTTTCCACGACACGGACGGCGAGAGGAGGGATCGACGTCCGGCGCGTCGGATCCCTGCGTGGGCTAACCGGGCACCGGGCCGTCCGGTTCGCCGTGAGGACCGTCGGGGGAGTCGTCCGCCGAGGCGATGAGACGGTCGACCGCGCCGAGAGGGATCCACACCCAGTCCGGTCGGTTGCCCGCTTCGTAGACGACCTCGTAGAGCGCCTTGTCGAGCTCGAACGCCTCGCGCAGTGCGTGCGCGAAATCGTCGTCGGCCGCGGGTGACGCGCTCACGTAGCCCTCGAGGAATGCGGCCCGGGCATCGTGCGACCACGTCGCCGACGGAGCCTCACCGATAGCCGCCGCATAGTCGAACGACCGCAGCATGCCCGCGACATCACGCCCCGGGAGGTCGGGGCGCTGCCGTTCCTCGAGCGACCGCATCGGCTCACCCTCGAAGTCGAGGACCCGCCACGTGCCGTCACCGGCCCGCAGCACCTGGCCGAGGTGAAGGTCACCGTGGATGTGCTGGAGATCGAGGAGGTCTGCAGCCCCCGCGGGGGTCTCGAGACGCGCGTAGCAGCGTTCGATCGCGGGGAGGCGACCCGAGAGCGTCGGGGCGCTCGCGGCTGCCGACCGGGCGCGCCGCCGCAGCTCCGAGCGCAGCCACGCGAGGCCGACCGTCTGCCCGGCGGCGGGGAGCGCCGCACGCAGCGCGACGTGCATCCCGGCGATCGTTCGGCCGAGCTCGTGCGCCTCTGCCGCGAACGAGAGGTCGCCCGTCGCGTACGCGCACGCGAGCTGGAAGCCGTCTGCGGCGTCGGGCACGAACTCGGTGAGCACCCCGAGGTCGATCGTCTCGGACTCCCCGGGAACGTCGGCATCACCCGCGAGCTCGAGCCACGCGAGAGGCGCCGGAACCCCGTCCCACCCTGCCTGGACGAGCGCACGCGGGACATCGACGTCGGGGTTGGCGCCCCGGGCGACCGTCCGAAACACCTTGAGGATCCCGCCCCCGGCCACAGCGGGCAGGAGGATCGACGTGTTGGACTGCTCGACCGTGAGCATGCGCGCACCCGTGAGATCGATGTCGCTCGGACCTGCGTCGGCCTCGCCCCACTGCGCGAGGGTGAGCCATGCCTCCCAGAACGACGGGTCGTCGCACGCGTCGACGAGGACCGTGCCGTCGTCGAGCGAGCCGATGTACGTCGGCGGCGTCTCCTGGCCCACCTCGACGGGCGAAGCCCCGCCCGAGGGCCGCACGATGACGGGCACCTGCACGATGACGGTTGCCTCAGGGGTCGCGACACGCATGAGGTGCACGACGGCGTCGGTCTCCGCCACCAGCGCGTACGAACGCCACGGCGTGATCGTCGCGGCGCCCGACTTCACCGGGAACCAGCGGCGCTCGGGCATCCAGGCGCGCAGGAGCGCGAGCTGCTCGTCGCTCGGCGGTGGTGCCGCGACGAACGGGCCGAGCTGGTCAGTGAGGTCGACGCGGTGACGTGTCACAAGTGTCCTCTCATGCCGTTCAGTCCCGCGTGGCCGGTGACGCCGGAGCGAGCTGGATCCAGTGGAAGTCGCGCGCGCCGAACACCCAGCGCAACGTGCCGTCGGCCCCGACCTGCCCGAGCTCGGCGCCGCCGAACAGGTCGGTGAGGGTCGCGCCCGCATGCTGCGGGAGCGAGAGCGTCGTCGCGCGCGCGGTCGCTCCGAGGTTGGCGAGGCACAGGAGGCTCTCGTCGGGTGTCGACCGCACGAACGCGAGGACGGACTCGTCGTCCGCGACGACGGGGGTGAACGCGCCCGTGCCGAACGCGGCGTGACGACGACGGACCGTGAGCATGCCGTGCACCCAGTGGAGGAGCGAGCCGGGCGTTGCGAGCTGAGCCTCGACGTTCGTGCCCTCGTACGTGTGCCCGAGGGACCTCACGACCGGGAGGTAGAGCTTGCCCGGGTCGGCGGTCGAGAACCCGGCGTTGCGATCCGGGGTCCACTGCATCGGCGTGCGGACGCCGTCGCGGTCCTCGAGCCAGATGTTGTCACCCATCGAGATCTCGTCGCCGTAGTACAGGCACGGGCTCCCAGGCAGGGAGAGCAGGAGCGCGTGCGCGAGCTCGATCTCCTTGCGTGAGCCGCCGAGAAGCGGCGCAAGACGCCGACGGATGCCGACGTTCGCGCGCATGCGCGGGTCGGGTGCGTACCAGCCGTACATGGCCGCGCGCTCCTCCGTCGAGACCATCTCGAGGGTGAGCTCGTCGTGGTTCCTTAGGAACGTCGACCATTGGGCGCCGGCCGGGATCGCGGGCGTGTCAGCGAGGATCTCGAGGATCTTGGTCGCCTTCTGGTCGCGCAGGGCGTAGTAGATGCGCGGCATGACGGGGAAGTGGAAGCACATGTGGCACTCGGGTGCCTCGTCGGTCCCGAAGTACTCCACGACCTCGCCCGGCCACTGATTGGCCTCCGCGAGCATGATCGTGCCCGGGAACTCTGCGTCGACCATGGCGCGCACGCGCGCGAGGAACTCGTGCGTGCGCGGCAGGTTCTCGCAGTTCGTGCCCTCTTCCTCGAACAGGTACGGCACGGCGTCGAGCCGGAAGCCGTCGACCCCGACGCGGCACCAGAACCGTGCGACATCGAGCATCGCCTCCTGAACCGCAGGGTTCTCGAAGTTGAGGTCGGGCTGGTGGGAGAAGAAGCGGTGCCAGAAGTACTGGCGGCGCACCGAGTCGAACGTCCAGTTCGACGTCTCGGTGTCGACGAAGATGATGCGGGCGTCGCCGTAGCGAGTCGGGTCGTCGCCCCACACGTAGAAGTCGCCGTACGGCCCGTCCGGGTCCTGGCGCGAGGCCTGGAACCACGGGTGCGCGTCGCTCGTATGGTTCATGACGAGGTCGATGACGACGCGCATGCCGCGTGCGTGCGCCGCCTCGATGAGCTCCACGAAGTCCTCGAGCGAGCCGTACTGCTCGGCGATGGCCGTGTAGTCGGCGACGTCGTAGCCGCCGTCACGCAGCGGGGAGGGGTAGAACGGTGGGAGCCACAGGCAGTCGATGCCGAGCCACTGGATGTAGTCGAGCCGGTCGATGAGCCCGCGCAGGTCGCCGGAACCGGAGGCGGTCGAGTCCGCGAAGGCGCGGACGAGCACCTCGTAGAAGACCGCCGTGCGGTACCAGTGCGGGTCGTCGGACAGCTCCCGGGGCACCGCGGGAATGACCGGGCGTCGCTGAGGCGGGAGTGCTGAGACCGCGAGCTGGCCCGTGAGGGGGGCGGGCTCGGGCATGCGCGGGAGAGTCGTCATGGGGTCACCACCTGGATGATGTGGGCGACGCGGCTGGGCTCGAGGCGCACGAACGCGCGTCGACCCCAAGCGTAGGTCTCTCCCGTGAGCAGGTCATGGGCGTTGAAGCGGGGTTCGTCGTCCCCGGCCGGGGCCAGGCCGAGCGCGACGAGGTCGAGGTCGACCATCGACTCCTGGGGTCCCCACGGGTCGAGGGTGACGACGGTGATGACCGTGTCGGGCGTGCCGTCGGACGTGAACTCACCGTCGAGGTGCGCGGAGAACGCGACGACCTGGTCGTTCGTCGTCGGGTGCACCGTGAGGTTGCGCAGCTGACGCAGCGCGGGGTGCGCGCGCCGGATGTCGTTGAGCCTCGTGAGCAGGGCCGTGAGCTCCGCGGCCTCGGGGGCAGCCCAGTCGCGCGGCTTGAACTCGTACTTCTCGTTGTCGATCTGCTCCTCCGCGCCGGGGCGTGCGACGCGTTCGGCGAACTCGTAGCCCGCGTAGATGCCCCACGTCGGAGAGCCCATCGCGGCGAGGATGGCGCGGATGGCAAAGATCGTCTCGCCGCCGTGCTGCATCGTTGGCGTGAGGATGTCGTGCGTCGTGGGCCAGAAGCTCGGGCGCATGACCGAGCCGACCTCGCTCGCGACCTCCTCGAGGTACGACGTGATCTCGTCGCGCGTGTTGCGCCACGTGAAATATGTGTAGGACTGCTGGAAGCCGATGCGCGCGAGCGTGAGCATCATCGCGGGCCGCGTGAACGCCTCCGCGAGGAAGATCACCTCCGGGTTCGTCGCCCGGATGCTCGTGAGGAGCCCCTCCCAGAAGTCGAGCGGCTTCGTGTGCGGGTTGTCGACGCGGAACGCCGTGACGCCGTGGCTGATCCAGAGCCGCACGATGCGCTCGATCTCGGCGGCGAGGCCGTCGGGATCGAGATCGAAGTTCAGCGGGTAGATGTCCTGGTACTTCTTGGGCGGGTTCTCCGCGTACGCGATCGTGCCGTCGACCCGCGTCGTGAACCACTCGGGGTGCGACGTGACCCACGGGTGGTCGGGGGAGCACTGGAGGGCGAGGTCGAGCGCGACCTCGAGGCCGAGGCTGCGAGCCCGTGCGACGAACGCATCGAAGTCGTCGAAGGTGCCCAGCTCGGGGTGGATCGCGTCGTGCCCGCCGTCGGCCGAGCCGATCGCGTAGGGCGAGCCCGGGTCGCCGGGGAGCGCCTCGAGCGAGTTGTTGCGTCCCTTGCGGAACGTCGTCCCGATCGGGTGGACGGGAGTGAGGTAGATGACGTCGAAGCCCATCGCGGCGACGCCCGGCAGCCGTTCGGCGGCCGTCCGCAGCGTGCCCGAGCGCCACGAGCGCGTCGCGGCGTCGTAGGACGCGCCTTCCGAGCGCGGGAACATCTCGTACCACGCACCAGCGAGGGCAAGCTCGCGGCTCACGACGAGGGGGTAGTCGGCCGACGGCGAGACGTGGTCCCGCAGCGGGCTACGGTCCGTGAGGACCTCGCGCACCTCAGCGGTGCAGGCCGCGTCGAGACGTTCGAGAGGCATCGAGCGCGTGTCTGCGAGCGCCGTGCGCGCGTCCGCGACGAGCGTGCGGTCGGCGTCGGTGAGCGTCACCTCGGACAGGACGCGGTCGAAGACCCGCACGCCCTCGGCGAGCATGAGCTCGACGTCGACCCCTGCCGCGATCTTCACCGACGCGTCGTGGGCCCACGTGCCGTACGGGTCCGACCAGCCCTCGACCCGGAAGGTCCATTCACCGACCGTGTCGGGCGCGACGCGCGCCTCCATCCGGTCGAGGCCGGGTGCGATGTCGCGCATGCGGGCGGACGCACGGACCGTGCCGTCGGGACCGACGAGCACCGCGGTCGCGCCGACGGCGTCATGACCTTCGCGGAACACGGTTGCCCGGATGGGGATCGCCTCACCCACGACCGCCTTCGTCGGCCAGCGGCCCTGCTCGACGGTCGGAGACACCTCGACGACGGGGATGCGACCGATCGGGGTGGGGAGGACGGGGACGGGCTGCGCGTCGCGACTCGCCAGGGCGGCCGGTGCGCTCGCGCGCACCGTCCGACCCGAGTCCGCGGCGGCACTGACGGGGCGGGGGCGCTTGTTCCTGCTCACAAGTCGAACCTAGCCCGTGGTGGGCGTCGCTCGCGCGTCGCCACGCGCCCTGATCTCTCCGGGGAGCGAGTGATGCGGGACTGTGACCTCGGGCGACGTCGTCAGTGCGACGCCTCGACATAGAGCCGCATGCTCAACGGCTCGAGAGAGGATCCGAGGTCCTCGGCGGGCTCGAAACGTTCGTCAGGGTGCTCCCAGGACGAGTCCCACACGAGCTCCCACGCGACGTGGTCCTCGGGCGCGACCGTGTCGACGACGTCGAGCGACCCGTTGAGGACGATGCGCACCGCGGGGTCCTGTGCGTCGGCCGTCCGCCGGACCATCTGCAGGACGCGCCGCGAGGTGTCGTTCCACTCCGCGGAGGTCATCTGCGTCCCGTCCTCGGAGTACCAGGCGAGGTCGAGGCCGTCGTCGGGCCGGGAGGTGAAGGGCTTGCCGAGGTAGAAGCGCGCGGGCCGCAGCGCGGCGAGCTCGGCGCGACGTGCGAGCAGGTACTGCGTCGTCGCGCGCAGGTCACCCTCGAGACCGTCGGCGTCGAACCGGGGGCGCGTGAGCTCGTTGTCCTGGCAGTAGGTGTTGTTGTTGCCGTGCTGGCTGTGGCCGACCTCGTCCCCGGCCGTGATCATGGGTGTGCCGGCCGAGAGCAGCAGGGTTCCGAGGAGATTGCGGTGCGAACGGCGGCGGACCGAGGCGATCCCGTCGACGTCGCCGTCAGCCCCCTCGATCCCGTGGTTCCACGACCGGTTGTCATCCGTGCCGTCGCGGTTGTCCTCGCCGTTGGCCTCGTTGTGCTTGTGGTCGTAGCGCGTGAGGTCGGCCATGGTGAAGCCGTCGTGCGCGGTGACGAAGTTGATCGAGGCGACGGGCCCGCGCTCGAGCGGCGGGTCGGAGTGGCCGAAGAGGTCGGCGGATCCTGACAGACGAGTCGCGAGGTCGCGCATCCCCTGCCCGGTGCGTCCGTGGGAGAGCTCACGGGCGTCGGCGAGCCAGAACTGGCGTACTGCGGAGCGGAACCGGTCGTTCCACTCGCTGAACGGCTCCTTGAAGCTGCCGGTCTGCCAGCCGCCGGGGCCGACGTCCCACGGCTCTGCGACGAGCTTGACGTCCGCGAGCGCGGGGTCGGTCGCGAGCGCGACGAGGAACGGGTGGACGTTGGTGAAGCCGTCGTGGTGGCGCCCGAGCGTGACCGCGAGGTCGAAGCGGAAGCCGTCGACGCCGATCTCGTGGGCCCAGTAGCGCACCGAGTCGAGAGCCGCCTGGACGGGACGGGTACGCCTGTGGTCGAGCGTGTTGCCGCAGCCGGTCGTGTCCGCGAAGCGCGCGGGCGCTCCGCCGTCGTGCAGGTAGTGGACCGTGGCGTCGAGGCCGCGCCACGACAGCTGCATGCCGTCCGTGCCGCCCTCGGCGGTGTGGTTGTAGACGACGTCGAGCAGGACTTCGAGCCCGGCCTCGTGCAGGAGCGCAACCATGCCCTTGACCTCGTCGAGCACGGCCGTCGGGCCACGATCGCGGGCTGCTGCGGTGGCGTAGGAGGGCTCGGGTGCGAAGAACCCGAGCGTGTTGTAGCCCCAGTAGTTCGTCAGGCCGCGCCCGACGAGGTGCGGCTCCGAGACCTTGGCGTGGATCGGCAGGAGCTCAAGGGTCGTGATGCCGAGCGATCGCAGGTAGTCGATCGTCGCGGGGTGGGCGAGTCCCGCGTAGGTGCCGCGCAGCTCGTCGGGAACCCCGGGAATGTGCGCCGTCAGGCCGCGCACGTGGGCCTCGTACACGACGGTGCGTGACCACGGGATGCGTGGGCGTGAGGGGTGCGGCCGGTAGGTCGAGTCGACGACGACCGAGAGCGGCACGTGCCCGAGCGAGTCGATCTCCGAGGGCAGGGGCAGGCCGTCCTCGCCCTGGCCCTCCCACGAGTGACCGTAGACGGCGGGCCCGTCGACGACCTCACCCTCGAGGCCGCGTGCGTACGGGTCGACGAGAAGCTTGGCGGGGTTGTACCGGAGGCCCGCGCTCGGGTCCCAGCGGCCATGGGCGCGGAAGCCGTAGCGCTGCCCCGCTCCGACGTGAGGCACCGTGAGGTGCCAGACGCCGCGCGTCCCGCGCGTCATGGCCAGACGTCGTTCCGTCCAACCGGTCGCGCTCGAGGGAGCGGGGTCGAGGAGGCAGAGGTCGACGCTCTCGGCGTGCGACGCGACGACCGCGAACGACGTCCCGCCGTCGACGACATGCGCGCCCAGAGGGGGCGTCAGCTCGTCGGAGGCGGTGCGGGCGGCAATCGTCGGCATGGTGGTGATCTCCTCGAACGTGATGTCCTGCGATGTGGCCGGGACCGACCGTCTAGCCTATCGCCGCGAACGGACCGTATGGCGGGACGTCTCCCCGGCGGCGTCCGCGCACGGCTGCGGGGACGATAGCCTCATCGGGTCCGGTCCCCGCACCATGAGGAGGCGCGAAGCGTCATGGCCCGCAGAATCGTCGTGGTCGTCAAGCACGTTCCCACGATCCACTCCGCACGCGCGTTCGCGGACGGCCGCACCGTGCGCGGCTCTGAGGATGGCTCGCTCAACGAGCTCGACGAGCACCCCGTCGAGGAGGCCGTGCGGATCCTCGAGGCGCTCGAGGACGCCGATCGGGAGGCGTCGGAGATCATCGTCGTGACCGTTGGTCCCGCTGAGGCCGTCGACGCGCTGCGTCGCGCCTACCAGCTGGGGGCGACGTCCGCGATCCACGTGACCGACGACGCGCTCGCGGGCTCGGACTACGCGGGAACGGCCGCAGCGCTCGCGGCAGCGGTCCGCAAGATCGCGGCCGACGGGCCGATCGACCTCGTGCTCGCCGGGATGGCGGCGCTCGACGGTCTCGGCTCCGTCGTCCCCGCGCTGCTCGCCGCCGAGCTCGGTCTGCCGCAGCTGACGAACGCGGGATCGCTCGTGCTGGACGGGGCGACCGCTCGGATCGAGCGAGTCGTCGACGGTGTCTCGGAGGTCCTCGCGGCGCCGCTCCCCGCCGTCGTGTCTGTCAACGACCACATCAACCGGCCGCGCTTCCCCGGCTTCAAGCTCATCATGGCGGCTCGGACGAAGCCCGTGACGACGTGGTCGCTCGCTGATCTCGACGTCGACGCGTCGCGGGTCGGTCAGGCCGGGGCGCGCACGCGTGTGCTGTCCGCCGACCCGCGCCCGGAGCGCGAACCCGTCGAGATCCACGTCGATTCTGGTCAGGGCGGTGAGGCGCTCGTCGAGTTCCTCGCGAGCCGTGGCCTGGTCTGAGAGGAGACCCTCATGAGTCGCTCGTTCTCCGTCGTCGTGCTCGACGACGTCACGAACGCCCTGCGTGGCCCCGATCTTGAGCTGCTCACAGTTGCCCGCTCGCTCGGTACGGTGCGCGCGGTCGTCTTCGACGAGCCGGGCCCGGACGTCCTCGCGACGCTCGCGGCGTATGGCGTCGCCGACGTGGTCCGCCTCGAGATCGCTGGCGAACGCTGGCTCACGGGCGTGGCAGCGGCTGCGCTCGAGCCGGTCGTCGCCGACGCGCGCGTGCTGCTCGCGCGGGCGACGTTCGCGAACAAGGAAGTGCTTGCCCGGCTGGCGTTCCTCACGGGCGCCGGTCTCATCATCGACGCGGCTCGTGTCGGTGAGCGCGACGGCCTCGTCGCCGGCTGGAAGCGCGTCTTTGCTGGATCGTGGGACGTCGACTCGGTCGTGACGACGGACCTGGCGCTCCTCACGGTGCGCCCCAACGCTGTGCGACCGAGCCCCGCTGAGGCGCCCGTCCAGCCCGTCGTGCGGGTCGTCGAGCTCGACCCCGCAGCGGCCGCGGCAGCCGCGGGCGGCGTGAGGCTGATCTCGCGCGAGGTGCACGAGGTCACTGGCTCCGCACGTCCGCCGCTCGCCGAGGCGAGCGTCGTCGTGGCCGGTGGCCGTGGGACGCTCGGGGACTTCGGCCCGGTCGAGGAGTTGGCGGACGCGCTGGGCGCGGCGGTGGGGGCGACGCGCGACGCGGTCGATGAAGGATGGATCGGTCACGACGCCCAGGTGGGCCAGACGGGTGTGACGATCACCCCCCACCTCTACATCGGCGCGGGCATCTCCGGAGCCCCGCACCATCGGGGCGGCATGCAGGCCTCCGAGGTCATCGTCGCGGTGAACTCCGATCCCGAGTGCCCGATCTTCGAGATCTGTGATTTTGCCGTCGTCGGTGATCTTGCGACGGTCCTGCCGCAGGCGGCGGCGGCGCTGCGGGCCCGCACGGTCTGAACGAACCCTCGGACGCCGCGACCGCTGCCCGGCGGTCGCGGCGTCCTTCGTAGGATGGACTCCGTGAGACCTCCCGCGTACCTCGATCACGCCGCGACGACCCCCATGTCGTCGGCGGCGATCGCGGCCTACACCGCCCAGCTGGCGATCCCCGGCAATCCCTCCTCGCTCCACACCTCCGGGCGCGCAGCGCGACGCGTCGTCGAGGAGTCGCGCGAGTCGATCGCCACGTCACTCGGCGCACGCCCGAGCGAGATCGTGCTGACGGGCGGGGGGACTGAGGCGGACAACCTCGCGATCAAGGGACTGTTCTGGTCGCGTCGCACCGGTCACCCCGAGCGCACGCGCGTCGTCGTCTCCGCGGTCGAGCATCACGCGGTTCTCGACCCGGCGTTCTGGCTCGCCGAGCACGCGGGCGCCGAGATCGTCCTCCTGCCCGTCGACGCCACGGGGCGTCTCGACCTCGACGCGCTCGCCGCCGAGCTTGCCGCGCACGCCACCGAGATCGCGCTCGTCTCTGTCATGTGGGCGAACAACGAGGTCGGCACGATCGAACCGATCGCGGACGTCGTGCGGCTCGCGCACGCGCACGGCATCCCCGTGCACTCGGACGCGGTCCAGGCCGTCGGGCGGACCGACGTGAATTTCGCTGCGTCGGGGCTCGACGCCATGACCGTCTCGGCGCACAAGCTTGGCGGCCCTGTCGGTGTGGGCGCGCTCGTCGTCGGGCGCGCGGTCGGCCTCGTCCCCGTGCTCCACGGCGGTGGCCAGGAGCGGGGCGTCCGTTCGGGGACGCTCGATGCCGCGGGGGCGCATGCCTTCGCCGTCGCGCTCGCGGACGCTGTGGCCGGGCGCGAGCTCGAGGCGGCGCGTCTTGCGACGCTGCGCGACGCACTTGTCAGGGGAGTCCTCGACCGGGTTCCGGGCGCGACCCTGCGCGGTCCTGCGCTCGATGCGACATCGGCCGACGGCCAGCGCATGCGCTTGCCGGGCAACGCCCACCTCACCTTCGCGGACTGTGAGGGCGACTCCCTGCTGTACCTGCTCGACTCGGCCGGTGTGGAGGCATCGACGGGCTCCGCCTGCCAGGCGGGAGTTCCCCAGCCGTCGCACGTCCTTCTTGCGCTCGGTGTCCCAGAACGCGAGGCGCGGGGGGCCCTGCGCTTCTCGCTCGGCTCGACGTCGACCCTGGACGATGTCGAGCGGGTTCTTGAGGTGGTGCCGGGAGTCGTCGAACGGGCGCGGGCCGCGGGGCTGGCGGCGCCCGGGCGGCGAGGGACCGGGACGCCCGGTCACGTCATGAGTGTGGATGGAGGTGCGGCATGAGGGTTCTGGCTGCAATGTCGGGAGGGGTCGACTCCGCGCTTGCTGCGGCCCTCGCGCTCGAGGCAGGGCACGAGGTCGTCGGGGTGCACATGGCGCTCGCGCGCGAGCGCGCCCAGATGAGGACGGGCTCTCGCGGCTGCTGCTCGATCGAGGACGCAGGCGACGCCCGCCGTGCGGCCGACATCCTCGGCATTCCCTACTACGTGTGGGACCTCTCCGAGACGTTCGAGGAGACCGTCGTCACCGACTTCCTCTCGGAGTATGCGGCGGGTCGCACCCCCAACCCGTGCGTCCGCTGCAACGAACACGTGAAGTTCGACACGCTTCTCGAGAAGGCGATGGCGCTCGGCTTCGATGCGGTCGCGACGGGCCACTACGCGCAGATCGTCGAGCGCGCCGGCCGGCGCGAGCTGCACCGCTCGCCCAACGTCGACAAGGACCAGTCCTACGTGCTCGCCGTCATGGGGCCCGAGCGGCTGGCCCGTTCGATCTTCCCGCTCGGCGGCTACACGTCGAAGGCCGACGTCCGTGCCGAGGCGGCGCGGCGCGGTCTAGGGGTGTCGAACAAGCCCGACTCCTACGACATCTGTTTCGTCGCCGACGGCGACACGCAGGGCTTCCTGCGGTCGCGGCTCGGAGCTCAGCCCGGGGAGATCCTCGACGCGGACGGCCAGGTGGTCGGAGAGCACGACGGCGCGTACGCGTTCACGGTCGGGCAGCGGCGCGGCCTGCACCTGGGACGGCCCGCCGCCGACGGTCAGCCTCGGTACGTCCTTGAGGTGAGGACCGAGACGAACCAGGTCGTCGTCGGGGCCGCCGAGCTGCTCACGGTTGACCGCATCGTGAGCGACCGCACGGTGTGGCTCGCTGACGACGTCGACGCCGCGCGCGGCCTCGAGGCCGAGGTCCAGGTGCGTGCCCACGGGACGCCCGTGCCCGCGGTCGTCACGCGCACGGACGACGGCCTCGTCGCCGAGCTCCCGGGGCAGGGGCTGCGCGGGGTCGCGGCGGGGCAGTCGCTCGTCGTCTATCGGGGGACGCGTGTTCTCGGACAGGCGACCGTGACGTCGGCCGGCCGGCGAGGTGCGGGTGCGTCCGCGGCCACGGCGAGCGGCCGAGGCCCGGCAGGCGTCCGCGGGTGAGCGCGAACCCGTCGCCCGAGGGTACGAGCCCGAGGGCAGGCGTCGCGCTCGCACCCGGAGCGTGCGCCCCGCTCGCCTGGCCGGGCAGCGATCCGCTCGAGGCAGTGACGACGATCCTTGGCGACGCGTCGGACGCCCCGAGCGAGATCCGTGCGCTTGCGACCCTGCCGGTGCTCGCGGAGCGCGGGCCCGGGGCGGATCGTGTGGGACGCACCGCGGCCTCGCTCGAGGGGATCCCGGTTGAGCTGGGTCCGCACGGGTGGCGGTTGGCCGCCCACGAGGGTGGAGATCGTGAGCGGGCCCTCGCGCTGTGGCGTGAGGACCAGGGCGCACTTGCGGTGGCTTCGCTCGGCTGGTCGGGGGAGCTCGTCCTCGAGGCGGTCGGACCGTGGTCGCTCGCCGCGTCGGTGTGGCTCGCTCGTGGTGACCGTGTGCTGTCCGACGATGGCGCGGTCAACGATGTGGCTGCTGCGCTCGCGGAGGGGCTTGTCCTGCGGGTCGGCGACGTGCTGCGACAGGCGCCGGGTGCGCGGGTCACCGTTCTGCTGGCCGAGACGCTTGTCGGCCAGATCGTCGCCGGGGTGCTCCCGACGTTCTCGGGGCACGCGTGCCTACGTGCGGTTGCACGTCCACGCCTTCTTGAGGTGCTCGAGCCCGTTGTCGCGGCGTTGCACGCCGCGGGTGCGCGCGTCGTCGTCCACGTGGGAACCGCGGTCGCGGGCATCGGGCCCGCGGTGCTCTCGGGTGCCGACGGGGTGGGCCTCGACGTGGCCCCGTGGGACGAGCGCCGGTGGGAGATGATCGCGACCGCGGTCGAGCGTGGCGTCGAGCTCTGGCAGGGGCTTGCGCCCGCGCGGGTGTCGTCGTGCGCGGGCGCCGATCTGGGGGAGCTGGCTCAGCGCGTCGCCGAGCCGTGGCGGCGGGTCGGTCTGCCGCTCGCGGACCTCGCCCGAGTCGTCGTCCATGAGCAGCTGGGCGAGGTGCGCGTCGACCCGGTACGACCCCGGTCGCGGTCAGTCGCCGACGCCCGTGCGTCTGCGCACAGCCTGCAGCGGACCGCGCTTCTGCTCGCGGAGCGTGCGGCGGGCTGAGCGACGGGCCGCGCACGACCCGCTGCGACCTCACGGGGTGAGCCGCTCCCAGCAGAACGCGTACGACAACGCTGCGAGATGCGCGGCTTGCGTGTTGTCGGCGGCCCCGCCGTGTCCGCCTTCGAGGTTCTCGTAGTAGGTGACGTCGGCGCCGAGTGCCTCGAGCAGCGCTGTGGTCTTGCGAGCGTGCGCGGGGTGCACGCGGTCGTCCTTGGTCGAGGTCGTGAGCAGGACGGGCGGGTACTCGATGCCCGGCCGCAGCAGGTGGTACGGCGAGAACGTGCGGATGAACTCCCACTGCGCGGGGTCGTCGGGGTCGCCGTACTCGGCCTCCCAGGAGGCGCCCGCGAGCAGGTGCGTGTAGCGGAACATGTCGAGGAGCGGCACCTGGATGACGATCGCGCTGAAGAGCTCGGGGTAGCTCGCGAGCATGTTGCCCGTGAGCAGGCCGCCGTTCGAGCCGCCCTTGCAGGCGAGGTGCGCGTGGTCGGTGATGCCAAGCGCGACGAGGTCGCGGGCGACGGCCGCGAAATCCTCGTACGCCCGGTGGCGCTTGTCCTTGAGCGCCGCGGCGTGCCACGCGGGGCCGAACTCGCCGCCGCCCCGGATGTTCGCGAGGACGTAGGTGCCCCCGCGTGCGAGCCAGGCGCGGCCGAGCACTCCGGAGTAGTCCGCGGTGAGCGAGATCTCGAAGCCGCCGTAGCCATACAGGAGCGTCGGGGCTGGCTCGCCCGCCGGGCGGGCGTCGGGGGCGCCGTGAACGACGAAGTAGGGGACGGCCGTCCCGTCGTCGGAGATAGCGGTGTGCTGCTCCCAGGTCATCCCGGTCGCATCGAAGTGTGCTGGCAGCGACTTGAGCGCCTCGGGCTCGCGGACACCCGTGGCGTCGTACCGCACGAGGGTGGGCGGTGTGAGGAAGTCCGTCGCCGTGATCCACAGGTCGTCGTTCTCGTCTCGGTCGACGGCCCCGACCGCGAGCGTCGCTTCGCTCGGAGCATGGGCGAGGGGCTCCTGGGCCCATGGCGCGTCGGGGGAGGCGGGTGGCGTGAGGACGACGATGCGGTGACGGACGTGGTCGAGGATCGTGAGGACGAGGCGACCGAGCGTCCACGTGACGTTCTCGAGCGCCGTCGTCGCGGTGGGGGTGAAGAGGGGGACGGGAGCAGCGGTTCCTGCAAGGAGGTCGTCGACGGGTGCGACGAGCAGGGTTCCGCTCGCGTGCTCCGTCCCGGCGACCGTCCACGCCTCGCGCAGTCGGATGAGTGCCCAGGGCCCGTGGAGGCCCACGTCGGCGCTCCGGGGTGCGGGGACGAGGACGGGCTCGCCGGAGCCGTCGAGGATGAAGGTCTCGGACTCGTAGAAGGCGATCGCGCGCCTCACGATGTCGCGCTCGTAGCCGGGGGTGCGTTCGTGATGGGCGCTGATGCTGAGGTCGTCGGCCTGGCCCGCGTAGACGAGCTCGGCTGCGGCCGGGTCGGTCCCGCGACGCCAACGGCTCACGGTGCGGGGATAGCCCGAGCGGGTCGAGGACGCGGGGTCGGACGCCGAGTAGAGGAACACTGTGTCGCGATCGACCCAGCCGAGCCCACCCTTGGCCTCGGCCCGGACGAAGCCACCGTCGGCAGGGGAGACGAAGGTGAGGGTGGTGAGGTCGAACTCGCGGTCGACGTCGGCGTCGGAGCCGCCGTGCGAGAGAGTGATGAGCGCGCGGTCGAGATCGGGTCGCAGCACCTGGGCACCGTGCCAGACCCAGTCCTCACCTTCGGCAGCGTTGAGGGCGTCGAGGTCGAGCAGGATCTCCCACTCGGGCGTCGCCGTGCGGTAGGAGTCCTCGGTCGTGCGTCGCCACAGGCCCCGGGGGTGGTCTGCGTCGCGCCAGAAGTTGTAGAGCATGCCCCCGACCGCGCCGACGTAGGGGATGCGTGCGTCGTCGTCGAGAACCTCGCGGACCTCAGCCTCGATCTCGGTGAGCAGGCCGTGCTCCCGGGCGTGTGCGTCCGCGGCCTCGCCGCGCTCGCGCGCCCAGTCGAGCGCAGCCTTGTCGTCGATGTTCTCGAGCCACGCGTGCGGGTCCGCACCGGGGGTGGGAAGGACGACGGGCACGGTGGGTGCGGCGGTGGGGTTGCTCGGGTGCGTCGGCATGCGGCCACGGTAGCGCCAGGGTCCGACTTTTCGTTGACGAGCGCCTGCCGCGTGAGGTTCCGGCGTGTGGCGTCGCGGTCCGGCGGCCGATGTCTGTGGCCCTTGGCATGATGGTGCGCGTGACTGAACTTGACGAGCCCACCTTCGCCCCGGACGAGCCGGATGCTGCCGTGCGCGCGCGCTGGACGGACCTCGCAGAGACGGTTACGGCGCACCAGTTCGCCTACTACGTCAAGGACGCACCACTCGTCTCGGACGGCGAGTTCGACGCGCTGCTCGGCGAGCTCGCGGCCCTCGAGGACCGCTTCCCGTCGCTGCGCACGCCCGACTCGCCGACGCAGCGGGTGGGTGGGACGTTCTCGACTGATTTCGCAGCGGTCGACCACGTCGAGCGCATGTTGTCGCTCGACAACGCGTTCTCGTTCGAGGACGTCGAGGCCTGGGCGGGCCGGGTGCGCCAGGGCGTGGGTGCGGCCACGATCCACTACCTCACCGAGGTGAAGATCGATGGCCTCGCGATCGTGCTCGTGTACGAGCACGGCAGGCTTGTCCGCGCAGTGACGCGCGGAGATGGCCGCACGGGCGAGGACGTCACGCTCAACGTCCGCACGATCACCTCGATCCCGCACGTGCTCGCGGGCGACCCCGCGACGCATCCCGAGCTCGTCGAGGTGCGGGGCGAGGTCTTCTTCCCCGTCACGCAGTTCGAGGCGCTCAACGGGGCGCAGGTCGCCGCGGGCAGGCCGCCGTTCGCGAACCCGCGCAATGCCGCGGCAGGCTCGTTGCGGCAGAAGGACCCGCGCGTGACCGCGTCGCGTTCGCTCGACATGTACGCGCACGGTGTCGGTGCCCTTGTGTGGGGGCAGGCGGCAGTTCCTGCTGACCTCACCGAGGGCCGTGCTCGGCAGTCGAGTGAGTACACGCTCCTGCAGGTGTGGGGACTTCCGGTCTCGCCCCACAACGTCGTGTGTGACGACCTCGACGGGGTGCGGTCGTTCATCGCGCACTTTGCCGAGCACCGTCACGACATCGAGCACGAGCTCGACGGCGTCGTCGTCAAGATCGACGAGATCGCGCTGCAGCGCGCCCTCGGCGCGACGAGCCGTGCGCCGCGCTGGGCGATCGCGTACAAGTACCCGCCCGAGGAGGTGACGACGCGCCTGCTCGACATCGTCGTCGGCGTGGGCCGTACGGGCCGCGCTACCCCGTACGCCGTGATGGAGCCGGTGCGCGTCGCGGGCTCGGTCGTGCGCCAGGCGACCCTGCACAACCAGGACGTCGTCAAGGTCAAGGGCGTACGGATCGGCGACATGGTCGTGCTGCGCAAGGCCGGCGATGTCATCCCGGAGATCGTCGGGCCGGTCGAGGCCGCGGCGGAGGACGGACACCCGCGCCGGGACTTCGTCATGCCGTCCGCGTGCCCCGAGTGTGGCGCGGTGCTGCGACCGATGAAGGACGGCGACGTCGACCTGCGTTGCCCCAACGCGCGCTCGTGCCCCGCACAGGTCCGCGGCAGGGTCGAGCACATCGGTTCACGTGGCGGCCTCGACATCGAGGTGCTCGGCGAGGTGACGGCCGCCGCCCTCACGCAGCCGCTCGTCCCCGAGGTCCCCCCGCTCGAGACCGAGGCGGGGTTGTTCGACCTCACGGAGGCCGACCTCGTGCCGATCCGGGTGGTTGTCAAGGACGCCGAGACAGGCCTGCCCAAGGTCGACGACGACGGCCAGGCCAAGGAGCGCACGCCCTTTGCGCGCCGTGCCTCGAAGAAGGACCTCGAGCTGTGGGCCGAGGGGCTGGGCCTGACGCTCGACGAGGCTCGTGCGACGGGGCACGAACCACCGGCCGTCGTGCCCTCGGCGGCCGCAGGCAAGCTCGTCGCCGAGCTCGTCAAGGCTCGGACGAAGGACCTGTGGCGCGTCATCGTGTCGCTCAACATTCGCCACGTCGGCCCGTCCGCAGCTCGTGCGCTGGCCGATCACTTCGGTTCGCTCGACCTCGTGAGGAGCGCGTCGGCTGCCGAGCTCGCCGCTGTCGAGGGGGTAGGCCCGACGATCGCGACCGAGATCCTCGCGTGGTTCGCCGTCGACTGGCATGTCGAGATCGTCGAACGGTGGCGTGCGGCCGGGGTTCAGCTCGTGACCCCTGGCCACCCGGGGCCCGGGGCCCCTCACGAACAGGCGACGGGTGTGCTCGACGGCCTCTCGGTCGTCGTCACGGGTGGCCTCGAGAACTTCACGCGTGACGGTGCGAAGGAGGCGATCCTTGCGGCGGGTGGCAAGTCGGCGGGCTCGGTCTCCAAGCGCACAGACTTTGTCGTCGTCGGCGAGAACGCGGGGTCAAAGGAGACCAAGGCGCGGGAGCTCGGCCTCCGCATCCTTGATGAGGACGGGTTCGTCCGCCTCCTCGCGGAGGGGCCGGCGGCATTCGACGCCTGACGCGCGCCGACGCGCGCCGACGGCACGTCGTGCTGGTCAGTTGCGCGCGGCCCAGAGCAGCCCGCGCTCGATGATGGTCCGCACCTCGGGGGCTGCGAGGTCCGCGAGGTTGTGGCCCGGGGCGCACACGAGGATGTGACCGTGGCCCCAGCGGCGCGTCCAGACGGCCGGGTGCGTTGTCGGGCCGCCCCACGGATCGCCCGGTTCGGCCTCGATCGTCGTGGTGGCGAGGACGTCGAGCAGGGGGTCGGTGAGCATCCAGTAGCGCTCGGAGCGCAGCGTGAAGTCGCGGAGCCCAGCGATGACGGGGTGGTCGGCGCGTTCGGGAACGATGCTCACGGTGTGTTCGACCGTGTCGCCTGGGTGGGCTGCGAACTGGGCGCCCATGAGGTGAAGGTAATCGGCCGACATCCGGAACGAGTCGACGACACCGCCGTGCCAGCCGACGAGGCCTGTTCCGGCAGCGATCGCGGTGCGCAGGCCGTTGACTTCGTCGCCGAGGATCTCGCCCATGGTCCAGCACTGGAGGATGAGATCGGTCGCAGCCATGAGCTCGGTGTCGGCGTAGACCTCGAGGGAGTCGGAGACGATGACGGTGAACCCGGCGTCCTCGAGGAACGGCACGAAGAGGTCGGTCGCCTCCTGCGGGGCGTGCCCGTCCCACCCTCCGCGGACGACGAGTGCCTGGCGTGCGGTCATCGGTGACTCCTCTTGCGGGCGTTCGGCTGACGGCGGTGTCCAGACCGACCGTAGCGGTCTGGACGGGACGAGGCGAGCGTCGTTACTGGACGAGTGCCTCGACGGCGGCGGGTGAGAGCACGGCCTCGCACGCCATGACGCTCGCGCCGAGGACGCCGGACCGGGTTCGGGTGCGCGAGGTGACGATGCGCAGGTGCTGGGTCGCGAGGGGCAGGGACCGTTGGTAGACGACTTCGCGGATGCCCGCGATGAGGTGCTCGCCCGCCTCGGCCAGTACGCCGCCGACAACGATCATCGAGGGGTTGAGCATGCTCACGCAGGTCGCCAGGACTGCGCCGAGCTCGCGGCCCGCCTGGCGGACCTCGGCGCTCGCGGCCGTGTCGCCGGAGCGGACGAGGGCGACGACGTCGGATGTGGTGCGCACGTCGCGGCCGGCGTCGCGCAGGCGGCTGACGAGGGCGTTGCCTCCGGCGACTGCCTCGAGGCAGCCGGTGTTGCCGCAGCGGCACAGGACGTCGTGGCGGCCGGGGACGGCGACGTGGCCGATGTCGCCCGCGGCGCCCTGGGCACCGCGTCGGATCTCGCCGTCGGAGATGATGCCGGAGCCGATCCCGGTGGCGATCTTGACGAAGAGCAGGTGGTCGACGTCGGGCCACGTCGTGGCGTGCTCGCCGAGCGCCATGATGTTGACGTCGTTGTCGACGAGGACGGGTGCGCCGAGGGCGCGCCGCAGGACGCCGGGGACGTCGGCGTCGTCCCAGCCGGGCATGATCGGGGGGCTGATGGGGCGGCCGCTCGTGTGCTCGACGGGTCCCGGTAGTCCGACGCCGATGCTCACGAGGTCGGTGCGGGGTCGGCCGATGCTCGTGATCATCTCGTCGGCGAGCTCGATGACGCGGGCGAGGACGTGGTCGGGTCCGTCCGCGATGTCGAGGTCTTCGCTGCGGGTGTCGAGGACGTTGGAGGCGAGGTCGGTCACGGCGAGCCGGGCGTGAGTGGCTCCGAGGTCGACGGCGAGGACGAGCCGCGCGCCGGGGTTGAACGCAAATGTTGCGGGCGGCCGGCCACCGGTCGAGACGGCTTCCCCGGAGGGTGCGACCAGGCCTGAGGCGAGGAGCAGATCGACACGGGCGGCGATCGTCGAGCGTGCCTGTCCGGTGCTCTGGGCGAGGTCCGCGCGGGTGCGGGGGGTCCCGTCGCGGAGCAGCTGGAACATCTCGCCAGCACCGTTCCCGCGGGGGGCGAACTTCGCGGCGTCCTCGACCATGCGCACAGTGAACCACGTCTGCTTCTGCGGGTCACGTTCGCGTAACACGCGCAGGCAACTTCCATCTTTTGATTGACGATCGACAGAAGTCTCCGTAGCGTCATCGTCATGGTCAACGACGACCCCCACCAGATCGACGAGCCCGCGCCCTTCCTTCGTATGCGCGGCATCGTCAAAACCTTCCCCGGCGCCCGAGCCCTCAGCGGCGTCGACCTCGACGTCCGCCCGGGCGAGGTTCACTGCCTCCTGGGCCAGAACGGCGCCGGCAAGTCGACGCTCATCAAGGTGCTCGCAGGCGCACACCAGCCCGACGAGGGCGAGATCGACATCGACGGACACGTCGTCGCGCTGCCGACCCCGGTGGCAGCGCTTCGCCACGGCATCGCGACGATGTACCAGGAGCTCGACGTCGTCGACGGCCTCACGGTCGCTGAGAACGTCTTCCTCGGTCACGAGCTTGCGAGCGCGGGCCTTACCCGCCGTTCTGAGCTCCGCAGGCGGACCGCCGAGATCCTTGCGCGGCTCGGCCACCCAGAGATCCGGCCGGGGCGGGAGGTCGGAAGCCTTGCGGCGGCCGGGAAGCAGGTCGTCTCGATGGCACGTGCCCTCTCCCGTGGAGCGCGCGTCATCGTCATGGACGAGCCCTCAGCCGTCCTCGACACGGAGGAGGTCGACAATCTCTTCCGCGTCGTGGCCGAGCTCACGGCTGCGGGCGTCGCTGTCGTCTACATCTCCCACCGGCTCGAGGAGATCAGGCGTGTCGGTGACCGCATCACCGTGCTCAAGGACGGCCGCACGGTTGCGTCTGGCCTGAGCGTCGCCGAGACGCCGACCTCCCAGCTCATCGAGCTCATGACGGGGCGCGCCGTTGACAGCGTCTTCCCCGACCGCGCGACCGAGGTCGTCGAGGGCGACCCCGTGCTCGACGTGAGGGGCCTCGCCCTCGAGGGAGTCTTCGACGGCGTCGACATCACGATCCGGCCCGGTGAGGTCGTCGGCATCGCGGGCCTCGTCGGCTCGGGTCGCTCAGAGATCCTCGAGACGATCTATGGCGCCCGCCGGGCGACGCGCGGCACGGTCCACGTCGACGCCCGCCCGCTGCGCCGCGGGTCAGTGCGACGCGCGGTCGCTGCCGGCATCGGGCTGTGCCCCGAGGAGCGCAAGTCTCAAGGTCTGCTGCTCGACGAGCCCGTCTACCGCAACATCACGCTCTCGACGTTCGGCCGCACGGCTCGTGCGGGCTTCCTCGACGAGCACACCGAGCGTAGCCAGGCGCGGGCGCAGATCGAGGACCTCGGGCTCCGTCCCGCTGATCCCGATCGCCACGCCCGTACCCTCTCGGGCGGCAACCAGCAGAAGATCCTCCTCGGCCGGTGGCTGCTCCACGGCTGCCGCGTGCTTCTGCTCGACGAGCCGACGCGCGGGGTCGACGTGGGTGCCCGCTCCGAGATCTACGCGCTCGTGCGTCGCCTCACGGCGCAGGGCACGGCTGTTCTTGTCGTCTCGAGCGAGATCGAGGAGGTGCTCGGTCTTGCGGACCGGGTGCTCGTGCTCGCTGAAGGACGCGTCGTCCACTCCGGCCCCGCGGCCGACATCGACGAGCACCGTGTGCTCGATCTCGTCATGGAAGGAAGTGCAGCGTGAGCCCCGACACCACCTCGCCCGACACCACCTCGCCCGCTGCGACCGAGAGCACGCCACCCGCGCCTGCGACCTCGCCTGCGGCGAGGCGTCGGCATCCGCTCTCGGGTGCGGCGGGACGCAACGCGGGGCTCGTCGTCGCGCTCGCGCTGCTGTGCGTCGTCGGTCTCGTCACGGCCGACGAGCGTTTCGCGTCCGTGAGCAACCTCCTCACCGTTCTCAGCCTTGCCTCGATCATCGGCGTCCTGAGCATCGGGATGACCTTCGTCGTCACGACGGGTGGCATCGACCTGTCGGTCGGAGCAGTGATGGGGCTGTCGTCGGTGTGGGCGACGACGCTCGCGACGCAGCAGATGGCGGCGGACGTGCACTGGTCGATCATGGTGATCACGGCGCTCGCGGTCGGCCTGGTCGCGGGGCTCGTCAACGGTGCGCTCGTCGCGTACGGCAAGGTCGTCGCGTTCATCGCGACCCTCGCCATGATGGCTGCGGCCCGCGGCCTCGCCGAGATGATCTCCAACCGCCAGACGCAGCGCGTCCGGGTCCGGCCGTTCCTCGACTTCTTCGGCGACGACCTGCTGGGAGTGCCGATCCTCGTGTGGATCTTCGCGCTCGTCTCGGCGGTCGGCTGGGTCCTCCTCAACCGCACGACGTTCGGCCGACGGACGGTTGCGGTCGGCGGTAACCCCGAGGCCGCACGGCTTGCGGGTATCAACGTTCGTCGGCACACGATGTTCGTCTACGGGCTTGCGGGCCTCACGGCCGGGATCGGTGGCGTCATGATGCTCGTCCGGACCACCGCGGGCACCTCGACGCACGGGTCGATGTACGAGCTTGACGCGATCGCGGCGGTCGTCGTCGGCGGCACGTTGCTCATCGGTGGCCGGGGCACGATCGTCGGCACCGTCTTCGGCGTCTTGATCTTCACGACGCTCACCAACGTCTTCACCCTCAACAACCTTTCGACGTCGGCTCAGGCCGTGGCGAAGGGCGTCATCATCGTCGCCGCGGTTCTGCTCCAGCAGCATCTCGCCCGACGATCCCGCTCGACCACCTGACAGGGCTGCTGCTCTCGGCGCCCGTGGCGCGGGGAGCGGCGGCCGCCCTCCACAGCACCCTTTCCTCACGAAACAAGGAGACAGTCATGCCCGCATCATCGACGCTGCGCCGACGCCTGACCCTCACGCTCGGCACGGCAGCCGCGCTCACGCTCGCCCTCACGGCGTGCACCTCGAACGAAGCACCCGCTGACCCGACGTCGGCTCAGGGGGGCAACGGCACGTCCGCCGCGCCCGTGGCGGGATCGAACGACGAGCCGGGCGAGAAGGTTGTCATCGGGTTCTCGGGCCCGGCGGCTGACCACGGCTGGCTCGGTGCGATCAACAAGGCTGCGCTTGCGGAGGCGGAGCGGTACTCCGACGTCGAGCTCAAGGTGTCGGAGGGCACGAACGACGCGAACCTCCAGATCTCCCAGGTGGAGACCTTCATCAACGAGAAGGTCGATGCGATCGTGCTCCTGCCCACCGATGGTGCTGCGCTCACGGACGTCGCCATCAAGGCGATGGAGGCGGGCATCCCGGTCATCAACGTCGACCGAGAGTTCTCCTCGACGTTTGCGGCACGTGTGACGGTGCTGGGTGACAACTACGGCATGGGTGTCTCGGCCGGCACGTACATCTGCGAGCGGCTTGCCGGTCAGCCGGACGCGGTTGTCGCTGAGATCGCCGGGATCGATTCGCTGCCCCTCACGCAGGACCGGACGAAGGGCTTCAACGATGCGCTCGCGGGTTGTGGCCTGTCCGTGTCGAACCGTGTCGCGGCGGACTTCACGATCCAGGGCGGTGAGTCGGTGACGGCGCAGCTGCTGCAGGCGGCGCCGAAGATCGACGCGATCTGGAACCACGACGACGACCAGGGCATCGGTGTGCTCGCCGCGATCGAGACGGCGAAGCGTGATGAGTTCTTCATGGTCGGCGGTGCGGGTTCGAAGGACGCGATGGAGCTCATCAAGAGCGGTGACTCCGTCGTCGAGGCCACGGTCATCTACCCCTCGACGCAGGCTGCCGACGGCGTGCGTCTCGCTCGCCTCGTCGCGCAGGACCGCCTCATGGGCGATCTCGTCTCGGGCACGGTCCCGCGTGAGGTTCAGCTCTACGCACCCGTCGTGACGAAGGACAACGTCGACGAGTTCATCGGCGCGGCCTTCGTGTCCTGACCCTGTCCGGGCGGGCGCGTGCGCGCCCCCCCGGTCCTGTCCGAGAGGAGGACGAACATGAGTGGAACGGCACAGCCTCGGCTGGGTGTGGGGATGGTCGGCTACGCCTTCATGGGTGCGGCTCACTCGCAGGCCTGGCGCAGTGCGCCTCGGTTCTTCGACCTGCCTCGTGCGGTCGACATGGCGGCCTTGTGCGGTCGCAACGGTGCCGCGGTCGCTGCGGCGGCGGACCGTCTCGGGTGGCGGACGACGGAGACGGACTGGCGGGCGCTCATCGAGCGTGACGACGTCGATCTTGTCGACGTGTGTACGCCGGGTGACACGCATGAGGAGATCGCGATCGCGGCGCTCGAGGCGGGCAAGCACGTCCTGTGCGAGAAGCCGCTTGCGAACACGCTCGCCCAGGCGGAGCGCATGGCTGAGGCCGCGCGTGCGGCTGAGGCGAGGGGGCAGGTCGCGATGGTCGGCTTCACCTATCGGCGCGTCCCGGCGATCCAGCTTGCGCGCCAGCTCGTCGAGGAGGGCCGGATCGGGCAGGTGCGGCACGTGCGTGCGCAGTACCTGCAGGACTGGATCGCGGATCCCGAGGCGCCGCTGTCGTGGCGGCTCGACCGTGAGAAGGCGGGGTCGGGTTCGCTCGGTGACATCGGGGCTCACGTGGTCGATCTCGCTCAGTTCATCACGGGGGAGTGGCTCACAGGGGTCTCGGGCCTGCTCGAGACGTTCGTCCACGAGCGCCCTACTGCTGATGCTCATGCGGGTCTGCGTGGGGAGGCGGGTGCCGGTCGCGGTCCGGTGACGGTCGACGACGCGGCGGTGTTCTATGGCCGACTCACCGGGGGCGGTCTCGCGACGTTCGAGGCGACGCGCTTCGCGTGGGGTCGGAAGAACGCGATCCGGATCGAGATCAATGGCTCGTCGGGCTCGCTCGCGTTCGACTTCGAGGACATGAACGTCCTGCACCATTTCGATGCGGCTGAGCCTGCGCGCACGGCGGGCTTCCGTCGGATCGTCGTCACGGAGCCCGAGCACCCGTTCGTCGGGGCGTGGTGGCCTGCGGGCCACGGGCTCGGTTACGAGCACGGTTTCACGCACCAGGTGGTTGATCTCGTCGAGGCGGTGGCGTCGGGTGCGGTGGTGCGTCCGACGTTCGACGACGGCCTTCAGGTGCAGCGGGTGCTTGACGCGGTTGAGCGTTCGAGCCTTGCCAACAATGTGTGGGTCCCGGTTCCGGAGCCCCGCCGCGTGCAGCCTGCCGCGGCCCGAGAGTGAGGAGAGCTGCTGTGGCACGACCGATCACGCTGTTCACCGGCCAGTGGGCCGACCTGCCGTTCGAGGAGGTTGCACGTCTGGCCTCGGGTTGGGGCTATGACGGCCTGGAGATCGCCTGCTGGGGCGACCACCTCGACCCGTGGCGCGTCGACGAGCCCGGGTACGTCGAGGGGCGCCTCGAGATCCTTGAGCGGCACGGCCTCAAGGTGTGGACGATCTCGAACCACCTCAAGGGGCAGGCGGTGTGTGACGATCCGATCGATGCTCGGCACCGCGACATGCTGCCCGACGTCGTCTGGGGTGATGGTGATCCGGAGGGCGTGCGGACGCGCGCGGCCGAGGAGATGAAGCTGACTGCGCGGCTCGCGCGCAAGATGGGGGTCGACACGGTCGTGGGCTTCACGGGCTCGTCGATCTGGAAGTACGTCGCGATGTTCCCGCCGGCAAGCGCTTCGATGATCGAGGCGGGGTACGAGGACTTCGCGCGTCGGTGGAACCCGATCCTCGACGTCTTCGACGGCGAGGGTGTGCGGTTCGCGCACGAGGTGCACCCGAGCGAGATCGCGTACGACTACTGGACGACGCATGCGGCGCTCGAGGCCATCGGGCACCGCGAGGCCTTTGGTCTCAACTGGGACCCGAGCCACATGGTGTGGCAGGACATCGACCCGGTGAGCTTCCTGTGGGACTTCCGCGACCGGATCTACCACGTTGACTGCAAGGACACGAAGAAGCGCATGACCAACGGCCGCAACGGCCGGTTGGGGTCGCACCTGCCGTGGGCGGACCCGCGGCGTGGTTGGGACTTCGTCTCGACGGGGCACGGTGACGTGCCGTGGGAGGACGCCTTCCGCATGCTCACGACGATCGGCTACACCGGTCCGATCTCGGTCGAGTGGGAGGACGCGGGGATGGATCGTCTCGTCGGTGCCCCGGAGGCGCTCGAATTCGTGCGGCGCACAGCGTTCGACGCGCCGACTGCCGCGTTCGACGCAGCGTTCAGCGTCCGCTGATCGTTTGAGGAGCCGGCCCGGGTGCGTCTCGCGACGCTCTCGGGCCGGCCTCCGCACGCGCACCGCGCATGGCTCGCCCGGTGTGACGACCCGCCAGCCGCGGATCCTCAACGATTTGGCATGAGCGCGGCGGCACGTGTAATGTTCTTCGAGCCAGCCCGGCAGGGCGAAGGAACGGGGTCACGATCCCGGGCCGAACCGCCGCGGCTCAGCCACCCACCTCACCAGGTACTCCGGAAACCGGAGTGCACGTGTGTGTGCGGGAGGCGCGGAAGCTTCCGAGGCTCGGATCCAGTCGAAAGACGGGGTTTGACACGGAGAAGCGAACGGGGTAAGGTTGAACGGTTGCCTCCGAGCAGGACCCGCAAGGGAAGAGCGAGGATGCGCGTCTGTTCCTTGAGAACTCAACAGTGTGCTTGATAGTCAATGCCAAATAACTCTCGTACGAGAGGGAAGCC
>NZ_JBQPRE010000002.1:0-715717 GCF_052324925.1 Sanguibacter sp. A247
CAGGGCGACGCGAACGACGTCGTCGCGGAACTCGCGGGGATAGCGCTTGGACATGGGGACATCCTCTCAGCGGTGCTGGTCAGCACCACGGGTGGGTGTCACCTATCCGTGCAGCAGTCCCGCGCGTCCACACGGCGCCTTGTGGTGAGGCCGAGCTCGTCGAGGTGGGTGGTGCGTGGGTCTCGAGCGTCGTCCGGACAGTCGTCGACGTCGCCCGCTTCGGCTCGACGCGTGCCGGCGTCGTCGTGCTCGACCAGGCCCTCCGCGCAGGGATCTCAGGGGCCGCTCTTGAGGAGGCGGTGCGCCGCCTCTGCAGCGTTCCGGGTTCGAGGCGTGCGCGGGTTGCGCTCGGGCTCGCGGACGACGGGGCTGAGTCGCCGTGGGAGTCGTGGACGAGGGTCAGGGCCATGGCGGCCGGACTGCCGCGCCCGACGACGCAGCTGGAGATCGCCACCGACATCGGGGTCTTCTACGCCGACCTCGCGTGGCCTGAACTGCGGCTGATCGTCGAGTTTGACGGGCAGCTGAAGTACCGGGATCTTGCCGGCGCGGATCCCGCCGGAGTCGTCATCGCCGAGAAGGAGCGTGAGGATGCGATCCGCGCAGAAGGGTGGTCGGTCGTGCGCGTGACGGCGAACCAGCTGCGGACTCCCGACCTGTTCGAGGCGCGGCTCCGTCGTGCGCTCGGCGTCAAGGCCCGACGCGCCCTGACCCCCCGCCCGTCGCTGCTCGTCACCCGCTAACCCCCCGACAGGTCGGCTACCCGCAGGTTTGTGCTCTACCCGCAGGTCTGGCCGTGCGGGTAGAGCACAAACGTGCGGGTGGGTGGTGGCCGCCTACGCGGAGAGCGCTTGCGTGAGGTCCTCCAGGAGATCCGCCACGTCCTCCAGGCCGACCGAGAGGCGCACCGTCGTCTCGCCAATCCCCACCGCAGCACGACCCGCGGCACCAACCTTGCGGTGCGTCGTCGTCGCAGGGTGCGTGATGAGCGACTTCGCGTCGCCCAGGTTGTTCGAGAGGTCGATGACGCGCAGCGCGTCGAGGAAGCGGAACGTCCGCTCCTTCTCCGCCTCCGGGGTCGCCTCGTCCGGCACCGCGAGGTCGAACGACACGACCGTGCCGCCCGCCGACTGCTGCCGCACGGCAAGCTCGTGCTGCGGGTGCGAGGCAAGGTACGGGTAGAAGACCTGCCCGACGCGGTCGTCGGCCTCGAGCGCCCGAGCGATCTCGAGTGCAGCAGCCGACTGCGCGCGCACGCGCAGGGGCATCGTCTCGAGCGCCTTGAGCAGGACCCACGCGTTGAACGCGGACATCGTCGGGCCGGTGTTGCGCACGAGGTGCTGCACGGGCCCGCGGATGTACTCCTCAGAACCGAGGATCGCGCCGCCCAGCACGCGCCCCTGTCCGTCGATGTGCTTCGTGGCGGAGTAGATGACGACGTCAGCGCCGTGCTCGAGCGGCCGCGACAGGACGGGCGTCGCGAACACGTTGTCGACCATGACGAGCGCACCCGCGGCATGGGCGAGCTCCGAGACGGCGCGCATGTCGACGATCTCGAGCATGGGGTTCGACGGGGTCTCGAAGAAGACGACGTCGGCGGGCGTCGCGAGGGCCGCGCGCCACTGCTCGAGGTCACGGCCGTCGACGAAGTCCGTCTGCACGCCCCACCCCGCGAGGATGTCGGTGAGGACGACGACGGTCGAGCCGAACAGTGCGCGTGACGCGACGACGCGCGAGCCCTGACGGCAGACGGCGGCGAGCGCAGTGAACACCGCCGACATGCCGGTCGCCGTGGCGAAGCAGGCCTCGGCGCCCTCGATGAGGCGCAGTCGCTCCTCGAAGTTCGCGACGGTCGGGTTGCCGTAGCGCGAGTACACGTAGCGGTCGATCTCGCCCGTGAACGCGGCCTCGCACTCGCCGGCCGAGCTGTAGACGTAACCCTGCGTGAGGAAGAGCGGCTCAGCGGTCTCGCTGAACGGGGTGCGGACCTGGCCGCCGCGCACGGCGAGCGTGGCGGGCCGCAATCCGTCGGGCAGCGAGCTGCCGCTCACCGAGCGTTCCCGGTGTACGTCGTCGTCGGGAGGCCTGCGTTGAGCCATCCGTTGATCGAGCGCCCACCGAGCGCGTCGAAGTCGCCCTCGAAGCCCTGCAGGACGTTGTACGACGACGCCCAGCCCGCAGCGGTTGCGGCCTCGGCGGCGGCGATCGAGCGTCCACCCGAGCGGCACAGGAAGAACACCGTTGCGTCCTTGGGAACGCCCGCGGCCTCGAGCTCGGCGACGAAGTGCGGGTTGGGGCCGAGGTGGCTCGCCCATTCGATGAAGCGGACGGGAGCGTCGTCCTTGGGGGAGTCCGGCACGCCGACCTCCTGCCATTCCTCGACCGTGCGGACGTCGACGAGAACCGTGTGAGGGTCGATCGTCAGCTGGTCCCATGCGTCGTGGGGGGTCACGTCTCCGGCGTAGGGCATCGAATTCTCCGTTTGCATCGGTGGTGGCGGGAGCACCCGCACCCTGTTCGGGGGGTTGCTGCGGCGTCGTCGTGCCACGTCACTCGGCCGCTCTGGATGACACGACAAATGCTACCGGCAGCTGCTCCCCGGACGGTGGTCGTTCCGGTGGCCGGACGCGCTGTCCGTGGGGCGTGCGGGCGGCTATGAGGAACGCCACGTCCGCCGCCCGAGCGGCGTCGCCGCAGCCGCGGAGATCCGCGGATCCGCAAGGGGGTGACACCGCGTCGCGCGGGCTTGTGAGAAGTCGTCGTGCACAGTTTGCCGTGCGGGTGTTGGCAGGCGGGCCAGGGTGTGTTCTTATTTCTCGCTGTGGAGCACGATCGCACTTTCTCGGGGCACGGTTTTCGCCTCGAGCCGCTGGCGCAGAAGCACGTCGGCGAGCTGTCCCGCATGGTCGACGCCGACATGTGGGCCGGCATGAGTACCCCCGTGCCTGAGGGTGAGGTGGGGATGATGAACTACATCGAAGATTCCCTGTTCCTCGAGGGCTGCTACCCGTTCGCGGTCGTCGACGCGATCAGCGGCGAGGTGCGGGGGTCGACGGCTCTCGTCGCGCACGACGCCGTCGCCCGGCGCGTCGAGATCGGCCGCACCTTCTACGACCGCGCGCTCTGGGGCCGCCTCATCAACCCGGCGGTGAAGTTCCTGCTCCTTGAGCACGCGTTCGACGCACTCGGCGTCTACCGCGTCTCGCTGCGTGCCGACGCCCGTAACACGCGCTCGCTCGCCGCGATCGAGCGCCTCGGCGCGACGCGTGAGGGAACGCTGCGCGGTTTCCGCGACGCACCCGACGGCACGCGCGTCGACTCGGTGATGTTCTCGATCCTTGCTCCCGAGTGGCCCGGTGTGCGGGAGCGCCTGCTCGCGCGCATCGACCCGCTGCGAGCGATCGAAGGGTCGCTTGCGGGGCCGCAGCTGGCCGTCGTGGGTGCGTCCGTCGCGGAGCCGATGCCGGTCGACGACGCGGTCGTGGACGTCCCCGGCGGCGTCGGTGCCGGTGTGGCGTCGCGCCGGTGGCGGGGTCCGCGCTTGCGCGGCAAGCCGCGCCGCCCGCGCCCGGCCCGCTGAACCGGAGTCCGCGGGACCGTCGGGCCTGGAACAGCGGGACCGCTGAGCCGGGAAGCCCCCGGACCCGCTGACCCGCTGAGACGGGGGAGACGGGCGCGCCCGGCCCGCTGCGGCGATTTCCCGTCGCGCGCCCGAGGGCGGGGTGCTTGGCTGGGGCGATGACGACGACTCCACCCTTGTCCGGTCGTGGTGTGCGCCTCGAGCCTCTTGCCGAGCACCATGCGCCCGCGCTCTGGCCGCTCGTCGACGACGCATTGTGGGCGGGCATGACGACGCCCGTGCCTGGGACGCTCGAGGCGATGACGGAGCACATCCGTGCCCTCACGTCGCGGCCGGGGCTCGTCGGGTTTGCTGTCGTTGACGCGGAGCTCGAGCCGGGTGCTGTTGCGGGGGTGACGACGTTCTACGACATCGATCTGCATGCGGGGCGGGTCGAGATCGGTCACACGTTCTACGGGCGGCGTTGGTGGGGAACGCACGTCAACCCGGCGGCGAAGCGCGCGATGCTCGCGCACGCGTTCGACGTGTGGGGTGTCGAGCGTGTCGCGCTGCGTGCCGACGCCCGCAACGCGCGATCGCTCGCCGCGATCGAGCGGCTGGGGGCGACCCGTGAGGGGGTCTTGCGGTCGCATCGTCGTGCGCCCGACGGGTCGCGTGGCGACACCGTCTACTTCTCGATCCTGCGTGACGAGTGGCCCGCGAGCCGAGCCGTCCTCGATGCCCGTCTGGCTAGTCGATCGTGATGCCGAGGGCGGTTGCGAGTCCCGTGGCGAGACCGTGGAGCTGAGCAGCCGAGACCTTCGCCCCGCGTAGTCCGGCGGCGCCGTCGACCTCGGCGAGGTCGAGTCCGCGCAGGTCGACCTCCTTGAGCCGGGCCTCGGTGACGTCGAGCCTGCGGATGGTTGACGAGCGCGCACGCAGTCGCGTGACCTTCGCGCCAGCGAGGTCGAGGTCGCCGATCGTCACGCCGTCGAAGAAGATTCCCTCGACGGTTGCGCCGCGCAGGCTGAGGTGGTCGAGGCGTCCGCCGATGATCGTCAGCCGCGAGATGGTGGCGCCGGGGGCGGTGAGGGCGCCGATCCGCAGGTCGGACCAGGTGCCGCTGAGGACGGTGGCGTTCTTGAGGTCGACGGAGGTCGCGCGGACGTCGTCCCAGTCGGTGTCGACGAGTCGCGCGCCCGTGAGCCGGGCACCGTCGAGGACGCACCGTGCGATCGAGCATTCGAGGATGCGGGCGTCGGTGAGGTCGTGGTCGGTGAGGTCGAGGTCGTCGAGCCGAACGTCGTCGAGCGTCGTGCCGCGCGTGAGGTCCATGCCTCCACCCAACCACGCCGCCGTCACCTTGCCCGAGCGCCCGACCTGCTCCGACACGCCGCACAGTTCTGCGTCGTGGACACTACCGTGTCACGCGGAGTAGTGTGCGACGCGAAAGGTCAGGGCGACGGGGCAGGGGGCTGCCGCGAGGGCCACGGATGCCGCCGCACGGCGGCACGGCAAGGAGGGTGCATGGACACGACACAGCTCTTGCGCGGGGTGCTCGACGCGGCGGTCCTCGCCGTGCTCGACCGCGACGACGGGTACGGCTATGACGTCGTGCGCCGACTCCGCAACGCCGGGCTCACCGAGGTCGGTGACGCGTCGGTCTACGGAACGCTGCGCCGCCTCTACGCGGCGGGCTCGCTCACGAGCTACGTCGTCCCCTCCGACGAGGGCCCGCACCGCAAGTACTACGGCATGACGCCACAGGGTCGTGCGTCGCTCGAGACGCAGCGCAAGGAGTGGCACGAGTTCTCCGAGGCCCTCACGGGCCTCCTCGACATGGAAGGAGCCGCGTGATGTCCGCGCCCACGATGCTCGACCCCGTCGCCGCCTACGCGACCGACGTCCGACACCACCTGGCCGACCTCGCCCCCGACGTGCTCGAAGACCTCACGGGCGGACTTGAGGCCGACCTCGGTGAGTCAGCCGCCGATGCCCTGGCCGGAGCGAGCCCGACCGCGCACGATCTCGTCGTGCGCTTCGGAACCCCCGAGGCCTACGCGGCCGAGCTCCGCGAGTCCGCAGGGCTTCCTGCCGTCGGGGAGGCCGGGGCGAGGACCCGCATGGCCGACCGCGTGGCCCTGCTCGTGCGCCGGTGGCGTCAGGCGCTCGAGGCGACGCCCGCGTGGCGGCACGTGCGCGACTTCCTCGTCGCGCTCACGCCGCTGTGGTGGGTCCTACGAGGCTGGGCGCTCGCGGCGGTTGTGGCCGTACCGTTCACCTCCGTCGCCCCTCCCCGGGACCTGCTGGCCTGGCTCCTCGTGATGGCGGGGGTCGTGGTCTCAGCGCAGGTGGGGCGTGGCGCATGGGTGCTGCGCGGGCGGTGGCGGGTGACGTGGCGGGTGGCGTCCGTCGTGCTCATCCCGGTGTGTTTCGTGGTCCTGTTCACGACCTCAGACGCGATCGCGCAGGAGCAGCGAAGCAGGGGATACGCGACGTGGAACTCGGCTGAGTATCTCGAGGACATCCCGGCATGGGGCGCGTTCCAGTACGACGCGACGGGTGTGATGATCGACGGACATCGCTCGACGAACCTCTTTGTGTACGGCCCTGACGGTGAACTCATCGACGGTGCACAGATCGTCGATCAGTCGGGTCGTCCCCTCATCTTGGGCACGGGTGATGGGCGGCTCGTTGCGCCCGACGGGGTGACGGTCTATGTGCCGAGGCTCGATGAGGATGGTCGTCAGGTCTTCAACGCCTTCCCCACTCCGTGGTGGCAGGTGCCCGAGGATGAGGACGGCATCGACGACGATCTGTGGCCCAGGCTTCCCTCGGACGCCGGGGTGAGCGTCCCTCGTCCGCTCGCACGGACGGTCGCCCCGCTTCAGGCTCTCGCGGAGGAGAGCGGCGCCTCGTCCGGGGTGGAGACCCCCGCCGCGGACGACTAGGTGGTGGGGCGGGGTGTGACGGTCCCGGCGAGGTGGAGCGTGCCGGACTGCGAGTGGCCCGCGTACGCCCACGCGCCGTCGGCGTCGGCCTGGTAGGTCATGCCGACGCGGCCGGGAAGCAGGACGGGCTTGGCGAACTCGACCGTCCAGTCGTACGTGGCCCCGCGGGGCGCACCGATATCTGCGAGTGCGCGTGCGGCGGTGTACATGCCGTGGGCGATCGCGCGCGGGAAGCCGAAGGCCTTGGCCGAGAGCGCGGACATGTGGATGGGGTTCCGGTCGCCGGACACTGCGCCGTAGGCGCGCCCGACGCCCGCGTCGAGCCGCCAGGACACCGCTGCCGCGCCGCCCATGCCCGACGTCGCCTGCCGCTCGCCTCCGCCCGATGCGCGAGCCTCAGGGACCTCGTCGTCGTGCCCTGCGAGGGTGACCCCCTTGGCGAGGTAGGTCGAGACCCCACGCCACGCGACCCCACCGTCGGACACGATCTCGGCGCACACGTCGAGCTGGGCTCCCCGCCGGTGCGGGCGCAGGTCCTGGGTCCACGCGGTGATGTCGAGGGTGTCGCCCAGGCGCAGAGGCCGCAGCACGGATGCAGCATTGGCGACGTGCACCATGCCGAGGAGCGGCAGCGGGAAGTCGGACCGCACCATGACGGCGGTCGCGATGGGGAACGCGAGCACGTGGCAGTAGCCCGACGGCAGAGTGTCTGTGCCTGTCTCGCCGACGAGGTGCTGGTAGTCCGTGAGGTGCGCGGCGTCGACGCGCACGCCCGTCACGCGGTGCGCGACGGCCGGGAGCGTGGCGGACGACGACTGCCCGGGCAGTCGCGCAGCAGCCGACCCGGCTGCCCCGCGCAGGTAGAGCCCGCCGAGTGTCGGCATCGACGGCAGGGTCTCGACGCGCGTCCCGGCCGGCAGGCCGGTGATCGTGCGTGATCGCGGCACGGCGGTTCCGCGGCTGTCGTCCGAGGCTGCCATCACGCACCCACGAGGTTCTGGCCGCACACGCGCAGCACCTGACCGGACACGGCTCCGGCCCCGGGCGACGCGAGGAACGCGACCGCCTCTGCGACGTCGACGGGCTTGCCACCCTGCTGAAGTGAGTTGAGGCGCCGCGCGACCTCGCGCGTTGCGAACGGGATCTTCGCTGTCATCTCGGTCTCGATGAAGCCGGGCGCGACCGCGTTCGCGGTTCCGCTGACGTCCGCGAGCAGGGGCGAGGTCGCCCGGATCATGCCGATGACGCCCGCCTTGGATGCCCCGTAGTTCGTCTGGCCGCGGTTGCCCGCGATCCCGGACGTCGACGCAAGCGAGACGATGCGGGGCGCGTCCGCGAAAAGGTCCGAGGCGAGCAGCGCGTCATTGATGCGCAGCTGGGCCACGGTGTTGACCGCGAGGACGGAGTCCCAGCGTGCCGGGTCCATGTTCGCGAGGAGCTTGTCGCGCGTGATCCCGGCGTTGTGGACGACGATGTCGAGGCGCCCGTGCCGGGCGCGCGCGTGCTCGATGATCCGGTCGCCTGCGTCGTCCGCCGTGATGTCGAGCTGCAGCGCCGTCCCCCGGACCTCCCCCGCCACCCGCGCGAGGTGCTCGCCTGCGGCGGGCACGTCGACGCACACGATCGCCGCGCCGTCACGGGCGAGCGTGCGCGCGATCGAGGCGCCGATGCCGCGCGCGGCACCGGTGACGACCGCGACGCGTCCGGCGAGCGGCTGCTCGTCGTCCTGCGCGGGCACGTCGGCCGCACCCTGCCCGACGGTGAGCAGCTGGCCGTCGACGAACGCGGAGCGTGCCGAGAGGAACCAGCGCAGCGGGGAGAGGACGCCCTCGCGTCCGACAGCCACGCCGCCTGCGAGGACGAGCCCGTTGGCGGTCGCGCCGCCGCGCAGCTCCTTCGCGAGGGACCGCGTGAGCCCGACGACGGCCTGGCGTGCCGCTGCGAGCGCAGGCGCGTCCTCGTCCTGAGCCTCGCGCACGACAGTGATCAGGCGCGCTCCGCGCGCCATCTGCCTGAGCACGGAGCCTGCCGCGAGGACGTGCTCGGAGAGGTCCTCGACGCGCGAGATCTCGGTGAGGACGAGGATGACGGCGCCCCAGCGTGCGGACCCGGTCGTGGGGGAGCGGTGGATGTCGAGCCCGAGCCCTGCGAGGTGCTGCGCGACGGCGTCCGAGTCGGAGTCGTCGTGCGTGTCGGGGCCGAGGACGAGGACGGGGCCCGGGGTGAGCGGAGCACCCGGGGAGTAGCGACGCAGGAGTGCCGGCTGGGGGAGGCCGAGGCGCTTGGCCAGGGTCGCGGTGAAGCCCGTGTTGACGAGCTGCGTGTAGCGGTCGGTCATCGGGGGCCTCCGTCGGGCGTCGTGGTGGGGACGGACTCGAGGATCGCGGCGACGCCGAGGCCTCCCGCGGCGCAGATCGAGACGAGGGCGCGGAAGGGACCCGCGGTCGGCTCGGCGGCCTGGCGCTCGGCGAGCTGCTTGGCGGTCTGCGCGACGATGCGCCCACCCGTTGCCGCGAAGGGGTGTCCTGCGGCGAGCGAGGAACCGTTGACGTTGACCCTGTCGGGGTCGATCGTGCCGAGGGCGCCGGGCAGGCCGAGCTCGGTGCGGCAGTAGTCGTCGTCGGCCCAGGCGGCTTGGGTCGTGAGCACGACGCTCGCGAAGGCCTCGTGGATCTCGACGTAGTCGAGGTCGCCGAGAGCGAGGCCGTGGCGCGCGAGGAGGCGGGCGACGGCATGGACGGGGGCCATGAGGAGGCCCTCGTGCCCGTGGACGAAGTCGACGGCGGCGGTCTCGGCGTCGACGATGCGCGCGAGGAGCGGCAGGTTGCGCTCGGCAGCCCAGTCCGCGGATCCGAGCAGGACGGCAGAGGCTCCGTCTGAGAGCGGCGTCGAGTTTCCCGCGGTCATCGTGGGCATGTGGTCGAGGCGCTTGCCGAAGACGGGCTTGAGGCTTCCGAGCTTCTCCGCGGTCGAGTCGGGCCGCAGGATCTGGTCGCGCACGAGCCCGCGATAGGGAGTGACGAGGTCGTCCTGGAAGCCACGTTCGTAGGAGGAGGCGAGGTTGTGGTGCGAGCGCAGCGCGATGTCGTCCTGAGCGTCGCGCGTGATGCCCCAGCGGGCGGTCGTGATGGCCTGGTGCTCGCCCATCGAGAGGCCTGTGCGGGGCTCGTCGGTGCGCGGGGCGTCGGGTGCGAGGTCCCCGGGACGGACTGAGGCGAACGCCTTGAGGCGGCCCGGCAGGTCCTTGGCGCGGCTCGCGGCGAGCAGCGCGCGGCGCAGTCCGGTCGAGACGGCGATGGGGGCGTCGGACGTCGAGTCGACGCCGCCCGCGATTCCCGACTCGACCTGACCGAGGCGGATCTTGTTGGAGACGGTGATGACGGCCTCGAGGCCGGTCGCGCACGCCTGCTGCAGGTCGAAGGCGGGGGTGCGGGGGTCGAGGGTCGTGCCGAGGGTGGCCTCGCGGACGAGGTTGAAGTCCTTGGAGTGCTTGAGGACGGCACCGCCGACGACCTCTCCGAGGCGTTCGCCATGGAGGCCGTAGCGGGCGACGAGCCCGTCGAGCGCGGCGACAAGCATGTCCTGGTTGGTCGAGCGGGCGTAGGCGCCGCCGACCTTGCCGAAGGGAATGCGGTTGCCGCCGAGGACGTACGCGTCGCGTGGTCCGTCGTGCGGGGTGGGGGTTGATGACGCAGTCATGGCAGGCCTCTCGCTCCATTGCTCGGGTTCCTCGAACTCAGAGTACCTGATACTGTGGGTTTCGTGAGTCCGATCACACCGGGACGTGGCACCGACGCCACCGACGCCGCGGGGGATGCAAGCCGTCGCCGCACCGCTGCGGCAGCTTCGCCGCGCCCCACAAGCGTCTCGTCTCCGGCCGAGCCCGTCGATGGTCGGTCCACCCGCTGGGACAACCACCGTGAGGCGCGCAGGCGCGAGCTCACGCATGCCGCGCGCCGCACGGTCCACCGACGCGGCCCCGACGTATCGATGGACGAGATCGCCGCTGACCTCGGCACCTCCAAGTCGATCCTCTACCGCTACTTCACCGACAAGGTCGGTCTACAAAACGCCGTCGGCGAGGCCGTCGTCGGCGCGATCAGCGTCAACCTCCGTGCGGCGTCCCAGAACGCCCCGACCCCGCGGGCCGCGCTCCACGGCATGATCGACGCCTACCTCGCGATGATCGAGCACTCGCCGAGCGTCTACTACTTCGTCACCCGCAACACCGCGATCGCCAACGCGGTCGCACAGCCCGCAGCGGGCGACACCGCACGGTCCGCGCCCCTGTCGTCCTTCCTCGGGTCGATCACCGCCGTCGTGGCCGAGCCGTTCGCCCAGGCGGTCGGAGGCGAGGACCAGCTCGATGTCGAGGCCTGGGCCGCAGGGGCCGTCGGCTTCATCTCGGGCACCGGCGAATGGTGGCTCGCCCGCCTCGGCGAGCCCGGGGGCCCCGACCGCGCGCACATCGCCGCGCGCATCACCGCGTGGCTGTGGGCCGGCCCGATCGGCCTCCTCGCCCGCGAACGCACCCGCACCGCCGACACCACCACCCGCACCACCACACGCACCGACGACAACCCCACGGGCTGACGCCCGACCACCCGCACCGTTGGAGACGAAGGAGTCCCGATGACCGCGACCGCCACACCCCGCACGCCCCACACCCCCGTCGACGACGACGTCACGCTCGACGTCGAGGCGCTCACGCCTCAGCTGCTGGGGCGCTGGGGCGATTTCCGCACGTTCACCCGTGAGCTCCTCAAGGACCCGCGGTTCCACAAGATCGAGGGCATGTCCACGGCGGATCACCGCGAACGTGTTCTGGGCCAGCTCAAGGCGCTCGTGGCCGAGGGCAGGGTGCTGCGCGCCTTCCCCGAGCGACTCGGTGGTTCCGACGAGCACGGTGGCTCGCTCGCCGCGTTCGAGGAGCTCGTCGTGGGCGACCCCTCGATGCAGATCAAGGCAGGCGTCCAGTGGGGCCTGTTCGCGTCCGCGATCCTCCACCTCGGCACGCCCGAGCAGCAGGACCGCTTCCTACCCGCCGCGATGAGCCTCGAGACGCCCGGCGCCTTCGCGATGACCGAGATCGGCCACGGCTCAGACGTCGCGTCGATCGGCACGGTCGCGACGTACGACGCCGAGGCGCAGGAGTTCGTCATCCACACGCCGTTCCGGGCCGCATGGAAGGAGTTCCTCGGCAACGCGGCGCTCCACGGCCAGGCTGCGGTTGTCTTCGCGCAGCTCGTCACCAAGGGCGTCAACCACGGGGTTCACGCGTTCTACGTCCCCGTGCGGGAGCGTCTCGCCGACGGAACTGCGGGCCCGCTCCTGCCCGGGATCCAGAGCGAGGACGACGGTCACAAGGGCGGCCTCAACGGGATCGACAACGGCCGCTTCGCGTTCGACCACGTGCGCGTGCCGCGCACTGACCTGCTCGCTCGCTACGGCTATGTCGCCGAGGACGGTACGTACTCCTCACCGATCGAGAGCCCGGGGCGTCGTTTCTTCACGATGCTCGGTTCGCTCGTCCAGGGTCGCGTCTCGCTCGACGGTGCCGCGGTCAACGCGCAGAAGATCGCGCTCGCGATCGCCGTCCGGTACGCGACGGAGCGGCGCCAGTTCCCCGGCGCGGGCGGCCAAGAGACGGTCCTGCTCGACTACGGCGAGCACCAGCGCCGCCTCGTCCCGCTCATCGCGCGGACGTATGCGGGGCTGTTCGCGCACGCCGAGCTGCTCGAGCTCTTCGACGACGTCTTCTCAGGTCGCAACGACACCGAGTCCTCGCGCGAGGACCTCGAGACTCTCGCCGCGGCCCTCAAGACGACGTCGACGTGGACGGCCTTGTCGACGCTCCAGACCTGCCGCGAGGCCTGCGGCGGTGCGGGCTTCATGGCCGAGAACCGCATGACGAGCCTGCGCGCCGACCTCGACGTCTACGCGACCTTCGAGGGGGACAACACGGTTCTGCTGCAGCTCGTGGGCAAGCGACTGCTGGCTGACTACGCCAAGAAGTTCAAGGGCATGGATGCGGCGGGGATCGCCCGCGTCGCGGCCGAGCGCGCCGCTGACACGGTGCGCTACGCGACGCCGTTCGGCCGTGCGCTGCAGAAGATCTCGGACTCGGGCCAGGCTTCGCGCAAGGTTGCGCACCTGCGGGGCGAGGAGGCGCAGCGCGCCCTGCTCACCGACCGCGTCGAGACGATGGTCGAGGAGCTTGGCGACCGGCTACGGCCCGCACAGAAGCTGCCCGACGACAAGGCGGCAGCGCTGTTCAACCAGCACCAGCACGACCTCATCGCGGCCGCGAAGGCGCACGCCGAGCTTGTGCAGTGGGAGGCGTTCACGCGTGCCATCGCGTCGGTGTCGGACGACGGCAACCGTGCGATCCTCACGTGGCTGCGCGACCTCTACGGCCTGTCGGTCATCGAGGAGAACCTCGCCTGGTACCTCATGCACGGCCGCCTCACGGGGGAGCGCGCTCGCATGGTGGCGTCGTACATGACGCGTCTCGTCGGGCGGCTGCGACCGCATGCGCTCGGTCTCACCGAGGCGTGGGGCTATGCCCCCGAGCACCTGCGCGCTCCGATCGCGACGGGCGCTGAGAAGGAGCGTCAGGACGAGGCGATCGCGCACTACCGCGCGCAGCGCGCCTCGGGCGACGCCCCGATCAGCGAGAAGGCGCTCAAGCGTCACGCCAAGCGCTGATCCCCCGGCAAGAACCCGCCCACCCGCCGGCCCGCCCACCCGCCGGGCCGGCGGGCCGCCGGGCGGCGAGAACCCGCCCGCCGCGCCGGCGGTCCGCCGGGCCGCCGACCCGCTGGGCCAGCGGGAGACCGCCCACCCGCAAGTTTGTGCCGCACCCGCAAGTTCAGACTCGCGGGTGGGGCACAAACGTGCGGGTAGGCGGGCCAGGCCGGGCCGGGCCAGGCTGGGCCGGGCCGGGCTGAGCCGGCCACTCGCCGGGCCGGCGAGAACTCGCCCACCCGCAAGTTTGTGCCGCACCCGCAAGTCCAGACCCGCGGGTGGGGCACAAACGTGCGGGTAGGCGGGCTGGGCCGGGCCGCCACCCCGCCGGGCCGGGCTGGGCTGGCCCGGGCCGGGCCGGGGCGGGTAGGCGGCTGGGGTGGGGTGGGGCGGGGCGGGCGGGGGTGGGTCAGGGTTGGGTGTGGCCCGTCCAGGAACGGCCGTCCCAGTACTGCGTGCCGGTTCCCGTGGTGCTGGGATACCAGCCGGGAGGGGCGGCCGATGGCGACGTCGGCTGGCTGACGCACGCCCAGGCGAGGCACGCGATCCACCCGATGACCGTCCACGCGGTGAGGAGCGTGACGATCGCGATGGTCGTGGAGTTGCCGGCGCGCCGCGTGGCGGCGACCGCCCACGGCAGCATGTAGAAGCCCGTGAAGACGGTGACGATCCACGAGACGATGAGCAGCGTCGAGTCCGGCTGCTGCGTGTAGGCCTGCTGCATGTACGCCGATTGCGTGTACCCCTGCTGCGCGTACGCCTGGCCGGCGCCGCCCGCACCGTAGGGGTCGCCGGTCGACCCGCCGTACGGCGCTCCCCCGTACGAGCTGCTTCCGTAGGAGCCGCTCCCGTACGACGCGCCTCCATACGGGCTGCTTCCGTACGACGTGCTTCCGTAGGCCCCGGCGCTGTCGGGGCTGCTGGGTGGGGTGCCACCGTAGGACGACGCGCCTCCATACGAGCCGCTCCCGTACGACGCGCTTCCGTACGACGTGCCGTAGGGGTCGGATGCCCCTGCTGCTGCGGACGGACCGACCTGCGGGGTCGTCCCGTAGGGGTCGGAGGCGTTCGGGGCGGAGCCCGGCACGCTATGGGCGGAGCCGCTCACCGGCCGACCGTCGGCGTCGTATCTGAGCTCCGGATAGGGGCTCGACGACGGCGGGGTTGACGCAGACCCGTACGGATTCTCGGTCATGACATTCCCTGAGTGAGGCGGTTGCGGCACCATTGCGTCGCGCTCCTACCCTAGGGGAGGCGGCGGACGACGCGCAGGGGCCAGACGACCCGCGCGGTCCCTAGGCGTCTGAAGCGCGTGACGTGCGGATCGCATAGCGGGCCGCGAGCGACGCGGTGAGCCGCTCGAGGGGCCCCTTGCCGATCGTGAGCGCCCACGCGGTTGCGGCGACCGTGAGCGGGCCGACCTGCAGGAGCCATGTCTCGAGACCGGCGGGTTCGGTGAGCGCCGGCACCAGGAAGCTGACGATGTGCAGCGAGTACACGGTGAGCGGCATGCTGCCGAGCGCGGCGATCGGCACGAGCACGAGCCGCAGAACCCGTGGGCGTCCCGCGAGCAGGCACAGCCCGAGGAGGACGAGCGTGACGCCTCCCGAGCCGATGACCTCGCCCAGCCCGCCCGAGTGCGCTTCCATCGAGAAGAGTGCCGTGACGATGTCGGCTCCCGTCACGCCGTCGAACGACGCTGGCGGGCGCCACCACGTGGTCGACGCGCTCGCGCTCCAGCCGAGCGATGCGTCGCCCGACGCCGAGCCCCACCCCGACCCCGAAGGCTCCGAGACCGACCCCGACGGCTCCGAGACCGACGGTTCCGAGACCGACCCCGACGACGCCGACCCCGACGGCTCCGACCCCGCCGACCCCGACGGCTCCGACCCCGACGGCTCCGACCCCGACGGCTCCGAGACCGACCCCGACGACGTTCCCGGCCCGGGGGCGTCGAGCGCGTCGTCCCCATCCGGCCAGCACGACACGGCGCCACCGTCCAGCGGTACGCACATGAACCCCGTCAGATCGACGTCCTCACCCGGCATCTCCGAGTAGGTCGAGCCCGAGCCCGAGCTCGACGGCGACGACGAGGAGGCGTCCTCGTTCGAAGCCGGCGCGAGGAGCGCCGCGCCACCGTACCCGGCCGCCGCGAGCAGGACGCCCGCGACGACGAGCGTGCCGGCACGTCGCACAGAGCGGAGGTCGCCGCGTCCGACGACGAGGCCCGCGAGGGCGAACGCGAGCCACACGGGCATCGAGTACGTGCCGAAGAGCACGAGCTGAGCAGTCGGGCCTCCGAGCAGCCCGGCGAGCATCGCGAGCGTCGTTGCCGGCACCGCGACCGCCACGAGAAGCACGACGACGAGCAGCAACCTGCGGGTTGGCCACGCGACGACGGGCGCGACGACGATGAAGAGCACACTGTAGAAGCCGAGGATGACCGCGACGGGTGAGCCGACGAGCTCGAGCAGGACGCCGAGCACGAGGATGACAAGGCCGCGCCCGACGAGGGTGAGGCGCATCCGTCGGACGTCAGTGATGGCCGCGCTGCGCACGCCGCGGCTCATCAGGGCGAGTGAGACTCCCGCGACGAGCGCGAACAGCAGCGATGAGCGTCCGTGGACGACGCCCGCCCACGTGGACGGGTCGGCGAGGACGAGCTGCGGCGCACCGCTGACGTGGGCCGCGACCATCCCGCCGATGGCGAGGCCCCGCGCGAGGTCGACCCCTGCGATGCGCGGTGGGCGCACGAGGCGTGCCCAGCGTTCACGGACGTCGGGCAGGATGCGCAGGCTGGGCAGGCGCCGGGTCGGGGCCGAGGACGCCGTGGCGTCGGACGAGGTCGTCACTGGGTCAGCGTAGGGCGAGGCGGATGATCCTCCCGGAGGGCGCGCCCGGCGCCGATGTCACGACGTCGTCGCTGCTAGGACGGGTTGCAGCGGGCCAGCAGGTAGTCGAGATAGCTCCCCTCGGGACGCCATGGCTCGAGGTTCCACGTCGTCTTGTCCGGGGCTCCGAGCGCGTGGCAGCGCAGCTGGTGATCCATGACCGTCGTCGCGGCCTCGGTGTGGGCGGCGACGAGCTCCGCGCGCACGGCCTCGAGCGCTGCCGTCGAACCGGACCGGCCGAACGCCGTCGGGTCCACCTGGAGCGAACGGCCACCCTCGACGTCGTCGGCCCATGTCGCGCCGACGAGAGCGCGGGGCGCAATCGCGAACGTCACCGTCGTGTGCGCTGGCCGTCCGGGAGCGGTCGCGGCGGACGGCTCGGGTACGGGAAAGACGGGTGGTGCGACGGCGATGATGAGCGTGCGACCGTCGTCCTCGGTGCGCGTCGTCGTGCGTCGCACGCCGTTGTCGTCGGTGGCTGTCGGCTGCGTGCCGCCGACGAGCGCCGCGTCGTCGTCCGCGAGCGTCGCCGATCCGTCGGGGTAGGCCGTCCAGCGCGCCCCCGCGACGGTCACGGTGAGGATGTCGTCGGGCGCGAGCGACGCGGTGACCGCGACCGTCCCGGCTGTGAGACCTGCGCGGACCGGGGCGGCGTCCGTGGCCGCCGACCTGAGTGTCACGCGTGTGCGTCGGCCGCGGGTGTCGGACACGTCCGCGTGCGTGACGCTGCCCTGCTCGGACAGGCTCGGCGAAGCCGAGGCCGAGGCCGACGTCGCGGGCGGCGCGGAGCGTGACTGCGCCGCGCCCGACGACGACGGCGTCGTGCGTGACGGCGCCCCGGTCCCGCCGCACCCCGCCGCGAGGGCTGCGACGCACACAGCACCGACGAGCAGCGCGCGGGCGCGCGCACCGGGAGCAGCGGACGACGATCTCACCCGCACGACCTTAACCACCCTGCCCCTCTGACCGGGACCGACGTACCCTCGCACGAGGCGATGTGCACCCGCGCGAGCAGTCGGCTCCGGGGGATCGTCACGAGCCACGCACGCCGCGACGAGAGGACCGCACATGGGACGCACGATCATCATCGGGACAGGGCTCCTTGCCGCCGCACTGGTCCGCGCGATCGAGGCCCAAGGGCACGATGCGGTGACCGTGGGCAGGCGCGACGGCGTCGACATCACCCGGCCCGTCGACCTCCGCCCCTTCGTCGGTGACGACGGCATCGACGCCGTCATCGAAGCGACGAACACCTCCGCGCGCTCCTCGGCTGACTCGATCGCGTTCTTCGAGGCATCGACGCGCAACACAGCAGCCGCAGCACAGGCGATCGGCGCAGGTATGCATGTCGTCGTCTCGATCGTCGGCTGCGAGCGAGCGCCCGGTGCCAGCCACTACGACGGCAAGGCCGCCCAGGAGCGCGCCGCCCGCGCAGCCGCCACGCCCCAGACCCCCGTCTACATCGTGCAGTCCACGCAATGGTTTGCCCTCGCCCGGCAGCTGGTCGACCTCCTCGCTCGCGGGCCCGTCATGCCCGTCCCCAGCATGCGGATCCGCCCCGTCGCACTCGACGCGGTCGCGGACGTCGTCGCCGAGCTCGTGCTCGGTCGACGCGAACGCGCCGACGCCTGTCTCTGCGGGCCCGAAGAGACCACCCTCGCCGCCCTCGTCGGTGCGCTCGTCGACCGTCCGCCCATCCGCATCCCCGTCCCCTTCCCGGGCGCGGCGCGTGCTGTTCGTCGGGGCGCGCTGCTGCCGACCGGCGGGACCGAGGCCGTCGGCCCGACCTTCGCCGAATGGCTGAGCGCGCACCCCGACGGCCGGCGGCCTGATCTGCGCCCCGCCTGCGGTGAGACGGCCGCCAGCATGTCCGAGCGCGCGGCTAGACTCGGTGGCGTCTCGCACCGTACGGAGGAGCACCCGGACGCGCTCGCACCCGCGCATCCGATGCCGGCTCGCCGCACGCCGCCCACCACGCCCGAGGGAACCGATGACCGCGCCCAAGCCCACCCTGGACACCGTCGAGCACGCCGCGGCCACTCCTGACGAGTCGCAGCCCTTCGCCGAGCTCGGTCTCAAGCCCGACGAGTACCAGCGGATTAAGGACATCCTCGGCCGCCGGCCCACGGCCGCCGAGCTCGCGATGTACTCCGTCATGTGGTCGGAGCACTGCTCGTACAAGTCGTCCAAGGTGCACCTGTCGAAGTTCGGTGCCAAGACGAGCGACGAGATGAAGAAGCACCTCCTCGTCGGCATCGGTGAGAACGCGGGCGTCGTCGACATCGGTGACGGCTGGGCCGTGACCTTCAAGGTCGAGTCGCACAACCACCCGTCGTACGTCGAGCCCTACCAGGGCGCTGCGACGGGCGTCGGCGGCATCGTCCGCGACATCATCTCGATGGGTGCGCGGCCCGTCGCCGTCATGGACCAGCTGCGCTTCGGCGACGTCAACCACCCGGACACGGCACGCGTCGTGCACGGGGTCGTGTCGGGCGTCGGCGGCTACGGCAACTCGCTCGGCCTGCCGAACATCGGTGGTGAGCTCGTCTTCGACGCCTCCTACCAGGGCAACCCGCTCGTCAACGCGCTGTGCCTCGGCGTGCTGCGCCACGAGGACATCCACCTCGCCAACGCCTCGGGCGTCGGCAACAAGGTCGTGCTCTTCGGCGCGCGCACGGGCGGTGACGGCATCGGCGGCGCGTCGATCCTCGCGTCGGAGACGTTCGAGGACGGCGTCCCCGCGAAGCGCCCCTCCGTGCAGGTGGGTGACCCCTTCATGGAGAAGGTGCTCATCGAGTGCTGCCTCGAGCTCTACGCGGCGAAGGTCGTCGAGGGTATCCAGGACCTCGGCGCCGCCGGCATCTCGTGCGCGACGTCGGAGCTCGCGTCCAACGGCGACGGCGGCATGCACGTGTGGCTCGACGACGTCCTGCTGCGCGACCCCACGCTCAATGCGGGCGAGATCCTCATGTCGGAGTCGCAGGAGCGCATGATGGCTGTCGTCACGCCAGCCAAGCTCGAGCAGTTCCTCGCGATCACGAAGAAGTGGGACGTCGAGACCGCGGTCGTCGGCGAGGTCAACGGCTCGGGCCGACTGACGATCGACCACCACGGCCAGCGCATCGTCGACGTCGACCCCCGCACCGTCGCTCACGAGGGTCCGGTCTATGACCGCCCCTACGCGCGTCCCGCATGGCAGGACGGCCTCAATGCGGACACGACCGTCGCCGCCGGCCTCGCCCGCCCTGCCACGGGCGACGAGCTGCGTGCTGCCGCGCTCGCCGTGCTCGGCTCGCCCAACCACTCCTCCAAGGCGTGGGTGACGAACCAGTACGACCGCTTCGTCCAGGGCAACACCGCGCTCGCGCAGCCCGACGACTCGGGCGTCGTCCGCGTCGACGAGTCCACGGGCCTCGGCGTCGCGATCTCGACCGACGCCAACGGCCGCTACGCGAAGCTCGACCCGCGCACCGGCGCTCAGCTCGCGCTCGCCGAGGCGTACCGCAACGTTGCCACAACGGGTGCCCGCCCCCTCGCCATCACCGACTGCCTGAACTTCGGCTCCCCCGAGGACCCGGACGCGATGTGGCAGCTCGTCGAGGCCATCGAAGGCCTCGCCGACGGCTGCTTCGAGCTCGGCACGCCCGTGACGGGGGGCAACGTCTCGCTCTACAACGGCACGGGCGAGCCCGGCCAGATCGACTCTTCGATCCATCCCACACCCGTCGTCGGCGTCCTCGGGGTCATCGACGACGTCACGCGCGCGACCGCGTCCGGTTGGCGCGGCGAGGGCGAGACGATCTTCCTCCTGGGCACGACGCGCGCCGAGCTCGACGGCTCCGCGTGGGCTGACGTCATCCACGACCACCTCGGCGGCGTGCCGCCGCAGCTCGACCTCGCGGCCGAGAAGGCGCTCGCCGACGTCCTCGTCAACGCCTCGCGCGATGAGCTCGTGGACGCCGCGCACGACCTTTCCGAGGGCGGCCTCGTCCAGGCACTCCTCGAGTCCTGCGTGCGCTACGGCGTCGGCGCGCGCGTCTCGATCGCGGGTGTCGCCGAGCGCGACGGCGTGAGCGAGTTCGAGGCGCTCTTCTCCGAGTCCGTCGCCCGCGCCGTCGTCTCTGTGCCGCGCGGTGAGGAGCAGCGTCTCGTCGACGCGTGCGTCGCCCGTGGCGTGCCGCTCCTCAAGCTCGGCGAGACCGGCGCGGTCGTGGGCGACGAGCCCGCGCTCGTCGTCGACGGCCTCTTCGAGGTGCCGGTCGCGGAGGCCCGCGAGATCTTCGAGGGCACGCTGCCGCGCATCTTCGGCTGACGACCGCCCGTCCCGCGAGGAGCTCGTCGTGCCTGTCGCCCTGCCGCCCACCGTCCGCCTCGAACCAGGGGTGGGCGACGCACCGCTCGTCGTCGTCGAGCACCCCGCCGCGACCGCGCGCATCCACGCGTACGGGGCGCACGTCGTCGCGTGGGCGCCCGCGGGCGTGCGCGACGTGTTGTGGCTGTCGCCCGACGCGGTGCTCGCGCCGGGCACTGCGATCCGCGGCGGCATCCCGCTGTGCTTTCCGTGGTTCGGTCCGCCTCCGGGCGGCGCTGGGCCTGCTCACGGTTTTGCGCGGACGAGCGCGTGGCGGCTCGTCGGCGCGGCGGAACTCCCCGACGATGAGCACCGCCCTGGCGGGGCCGTCCTCCTCACGTTCGAGCTCACGCCAGCGGACGTCGACCCGGCGCTCGCGGCGCTGTGGCCCCACGACTTCACGGCGCGCACGGAGGTCGAGGTCGGCACGTCGCTCACCGTGAGCCTCACGACGACGAACCACGGTGCAGACCCCGCCGACCTCACGCAGGCGTTGCACACGTACGTCGCGGTGGGCGACGTCCGGCGGGTGCGCCTCGACGGGCTCGGCGGCGGGCCCTACCTCGACAAGATCGCCGGCGACGCCCGCCAGGTCCAGGACGGGCCCGTGCTGTTCTCGGGCCCGACGGACCGCATCTACCTGGGCACATCGGCGCAGCTGACGGTCTCGGAGCCGGGTGGGCGGACGCTCAACGTTGCGAAGGCTGGTTCGCGGACGACGGTCGTGTGGAACCCGTGGGGCGAGGGAGCGTCGGCCATGCGTGACGTGCCGGACGACGGGTGGCTGCGCTTCGTGTGCGTCGAGGCGGCGAACGCGTCCGACGACGCCGTCCGCCTGCCCGCGGGCGAGACCCAGACCCTCATGACCCGCCTCACGGTCCTCTGAGTCCGCGCGGCTAGGGTCGGGGCGTGGAGCGCGCAGTGAGCAGGCCGACGGTTGCGGTCGAGATCGCGGTGCAGGACGCCGCCGGGGCGCGCGTCGCCCGTGACGGTGGCGCGGACCGTGTCGAGCTGTGCGGGGCGCTCGCGGGGACGGGTGGGCTCACGCCCTCCCTGGGGACGGTCGAGCAGGTGGTCGCTGTCGGGCTGCCCGTTCACGTCCTCGTGCGCCCGCGCGCGGGCGGGTTCCAGTACGACGCTGACGAGCTCGACCTCATGGCGGCCGACGTCCGGCATGCGGTGCGGGCGGGTGTGGCGGGCGTCGTCGTCGGGGTGCTTGACGAGCGCAGCGAGGTCGACCGTGACGCGGTCGCGCGGCTGAGCGATGCGGCCGACGGTCGTGAGGTGACGTTCCACAGGGCGCTCGACGTCGTCCCCGACCGGCTCGTCGCGCTCCGGGCGCTCGCGGACCTCGGGGTGTGGCGCGTCCTCACGTCGGGTGGTGCAGCGCGGACGTTCGACGGCATCGATGCGCTTGCCGAGATGGTTCGCGAGGGCACGGGTGTCGAGATCATGGCGGGAGGCGGGTTGCGCGCCGAGGACGTCGGGCTTGCCCGGGCCGTCGGTATCGACGCGGTCCACCTGTCTGCGTCGGTCGAACGTGACGACCGCGGGCCTGCGGGGCCGGGCGGCGGTGCCGCAACCTACCTGGGCACCGAGCTGCAGCTCGTGCGTGGCGTCGTGCGGGCGGCGCGGGACTGACGCGCGACGGTCTCGCGATGCGGACCGGCTGCGCGTGCCCGCACGGCGTCCGCCGGCCGAGCGAGCCGAGCGCGGAAAGCGCGGAGGTCCCGCGGTCTCGCCTCCTGGCGCACCGCTGGCGCAGGGTCGAATCCTGAGACGTCACGGCAGGCGTGGACTCGCGGTGCCACAGTGGTCGGTTGGCGGCCTGGACACGACGTGCCCACCTATCGATACGTGCCGTCAGCACTTGGCGTCAATGCACGCCACGATGTCGAGGAGTTTCCCATGCAGAGCTCACTTGAGCCCGTCTTCGAACAGGTTCTTCGCCGGAACCCTGGTGAGACGGAGTTCCACCAAGCCGTCCGTGAGGTCTTCGACTCCCTCGGCCCCGTCCTCGAGAAGAACCCTCAGTATGCGGATGCTGCTGTGCTCCAGCGCATCTGTGAGCCCGAGCGTCAGATCATCTTCCGAGTGCCGTGGGTCGATGACGCCGGCCGCGTGCAGATCAACCGCGGCTTCCGCGTCGAGTTCAACTCGGCTCTCGGCCCGTACAAGGGTGGCCTGCGGTTCCACCCGTCGGTGTACCTCGGGATCGTCAAGTTCCTCGGCTTCGAGCAGATCTTCAAGAACTCCCTCACCGGTATGCCCATCGGCGGCGGCAAGGGCGGCTCCGACTTCGACCCGCGTGGCAAGTCCAACCGCGAGATCATGGAGTTCTGCCAGTCGTTCATGACCGAGCTCTACCGCCACATCGGTGAGTACACGGACGTGCCCGCGGGTGACATCGGCGTGGGTGGTCGCGAGATCGGCTACCTCTTCGGCCAGTACAAGCGGATCACCAACCGCTACGAGTCCGGCGTCCTCACGGGCAAGGGCATCTCGTGGGGCGGCTCGCTCGTCCGCACCGAGGCCACGGGCTTCGGAACGGTCTTCTTCGCGAAGCACATGCTCGAGACCGTGGGCGGCAGCTTCGAGGGCAAGCGCATCGTCGTCTCGGGCTCCGGCAACGTCGCGATCTACGCGATGCAGAAGGCGCAGCAGCTCGGCGGCCACGTCGTCGCGTGCTCTGACTCCTCCGGTTACGTCGTCGACGAGGCCGGGATCGACGTGGAGCTCGTGCGTCAGGTCAAGGAGATCGAGCGGGCGCGCATCTCGGAGTACGCCGAGCGCCGCCCGTCGGCCAAGTTCGTCCCGGGTGGTCGTGTCTGGGAGGTCGGGGCTCAGGTTGCGCTTCCGTGCGCGACGCAGAACGAGCTTGACGAAGACGACGCCCGCTCGCTCATCGCGTCGGGTCTCGTCGCGGTTGCCGAGGGTGCGAACATGCCGACGACGCCCAAGGCGATCCAGCTGCTCCAGGAAGCCGGGATCCTCTTCGGCCCCGGCAAGGCGGCGAATGCTGGCGGCGTCGCGACGTCCGCTCTTGAGATGCAGCAGAACGCCTCGCGTGACGCGTGGAGCTTCGAGCACACGGAGCAGCGTCTCGCGCGCATCATGAGCGACATCCACGACCGTTGCGCGGCGACCGCCGACGCGTACGACCAGCCGGGCAACTATGTCGCGGGTGCAAACATCGCGGGCTTCACGAAGGTCGCCGACGCGATGCTTGCGCTCGGCGTCATCTGACGTCTCACGCACCAGGTCGGTGTGCCGGCCGCGCGCGTCGGTCCCGCAGGGGCTGCAGCAGGTCGTCGAAGGCGGGTTCCCTCCCGGGAGCCCGCCTTCGGCGTCCCTCACGACCCGCCTTCGGCGTCCCTCACGAACGGCCTGCCGTGGAGCGTCGCGCTCCGTTCCGGAGCGCTCCGGAGCGGTCCGAGCACCGCTGGGGCGCGTCCGGCGGAGACGGTAGCGTGAGCGCCATGCGTCCTCGCTCCCACAGGATCCTTGTCGTCGGGCTGCTCGCCCTTGGCCTTGTCGCGGGCACGGGCCTGCCCGTGGTCGCCGTGCCCACGGCCGTACCCGTCGCTCGTCCCCTGGGCGACGGCCCGACGATGTCGGCGGGCCAGCACGGGGGCGGGAGCGTGGCGAGGACGTCCCGCAAGCTCTACGTCGACCCGGACTCGCAGGCGGCGTCGGCTGCGGCCGCTGCGCGACGCGATGGTCGGCGCACGACGGCGAAGAGGCTCAACGTCATCGCGTCCGCGCCGCAGGCGCGGTGGTTCGGGACGTGGAACTCGACGCGCACCGTCAAGGCCGACGTCCGCGCGTACGTCAAGGCTGCGCAGAAGAAGAAGCGGGTGCCGCAGCTCGTCCTCTACGCGATCCCGAACCGCGACTGCGGAGGCTGGTCCTCCGGCGGCTTCACCGCGACGGAGTACCGCGCGTGGATCCGCAAGGTTGCGGCGGGCCTCAAGGGCTCACGGGCTGTCGTCGTGCTCGAGCCGGACTCGCTCGGTCACACGTGCGGCGGCTCGCAGCGCACGGCGCTCCTCAAGGACGCGACGAAGCGTCTGACGAAGTCCGGCGCGTGGGTGTACCTCGATGGCGGGCACTCCCGGTGGAACAGCCCGACGGCCGCCGCGAAGCGGCTCAAGGCTGCGGGGGTGAGCGCCGCACGTGGGTTCGCGGTCAACGTCTCGAACTTCAACTCGACGAAGGCCGAGGTCGCCTACGGCAAGAAGGTCGCCGCACAGCTGGCGAAGCGTGGCGTGAGCTCGTCGCACAGGCGGTTCGTCGTCGACACGTCCCGCAACGGCCGCGCGACCGCGAAGGGTGCGTGGTGCAACCCGGCCAGGCAGGGGCTCGGGCGGCGGCCCCGGTGGGTCTCGAAGGGCGGGGTCGACGCCTACCTGTGGGTCAAGCGCCCCGGGGAGTCCGACGGAAGCTGCGGGGGTGGGCCGGCCGCGGGGCAGTGGTTCGAGTCCTACGCGCTCGGTCTTGTGGCTCGGCGGGTGAAGTGATGACGCGCCACACCCTGCGGCTCGCGACGGGTCCCGGCGCAGAGCTCGCCGCGTCGTTCGCTCAGCTGCGCGCCGAGCTCGACCTGCCCGACGAGTTCTCGGCTGACGTCCTCGCCGAGGCTGACGCGGTGGCGCAGCGTGTCGCGTCGTCGATGTCGGCGCACGCGGCTGGGCCCGCTGACGCGGCTGACGCGGCTGACGTGCTCGACGCGCGTGACGTGCCCTTCGTGACGATCGACCCGCCCGGGTCGATGGACCTCGACCAGGCCGTGCACATCGAACGCCGCGATGGCGGCTACCGCGTGCTGTACGCGATTGCCGACGTCCCCACGGCCATCGAGATCGGCGGCGCGCTCGATGTGGCGACGCGCGAGCGCGGCACGACCGTGTACGGCCCCGGGACGCGGGTTCCCCTGCACCCCGAGGTGCTCTCGGAGGGCGTGCTCAGCTTGTTGCCCGGCGTCGACAGGCCCGCGCTGCTGTGGGAGCTGACGCTCGATGAGAGCGGCGAATGCTCGGCAGCCATGGTCCGTCGGTCGCTCGTGCGTTCACGCGTGCGCCTCTCGTACGCCCAGGCCCAGGCGGTTCTCGACGGTGAGGTCCCGCAGCGTGCGACGGACCCCGCGGGTGGGCTCGACGACGCTGCGGTCGCCCGGCTGCTCGGCCTGCTGCGCGACGTGGGAACGCTTCGCCAGGACCGTGAGCGCGAGCGGGGCGGAGTGTCGTTGGACGTCCCCGAGCAAGAGGCTGCGGTCGTCGACGGGGTGCCCCTTCTCGAGTTTCGGCACGTGCTGCCCGTCGAAGGCTGGAACGCGCAGATCTCCCTGCTCACGGGCATGGCTGCTGCGCAGATCATGCTCGACGGCGGCATCGGTGTGCTGCGGACGCTGCCGCCGGCGGACCCGCGTGACGTGCGACGCCTGCGTCGGGCTGCGACCGGGTTGGGGATCGACTGGCCGCGCGACCTCACCTACGCGGGGCTCATCTCGACGCTCGACGGCACCGACCCGCAGCATGCCGCGTTCATGGAGGAAGCCACGACGCTCTTCCGCGGCGCCGGGTACCTCGCGTTTGACGTCGAGCGTGGTCGTCCGCTGCCTGCTGACGACGCGGAGCGTCGGCACGCGGCGATCGCCGCCCCGTACGCGCACGTCACGGCGCCCCTGCGGCGCCTCGTCGACAGGTACGGGCTCGCGATCTGCGTCGCGTTGTGCGCGGGCGAGCCTGTGCCCGACGGTGTGCGTGCGGGGCTCGCGGAGCTTCCCGAGATCATGGCGACGACCGGGCGCCGGGCCGGCGCTTTTGAGCGCGGGTGTCTCGATGCGGTTGAGGCTGCCGTGCTGCGGGAACGGCTGGGGGACGTCTTTGACGCGGTCGTCGTCGAGGCCAATGAGCAGGGAACCAAGGGCGAGATCCTCCTGGCCGATCCTGCGGTGCGGTCGAAGGTCACGGGCGTCGGCCTCGAACCCGGTGAGCGTGCCAAGGTGCGCCTCGCGCAGGCGGATGTGACGGCGCGGGTCGTGAGGTTCGAGACCGTGGCGCGCCCTGCGTCCGACGAGTCTGCTCCGGTGGCGGGCTAGCTGGCTGTCGCGTGACGGCAGGCCGCTCAGCGCGGACGTGCGGCCTGCAGGGGGAGGAGCCGTGAGATGTCGGCCCGGATGCCCGACGGTCGCAGGCGCCCGTCAGCAAGGGCCTCGTCCCAGGTGACCGCGCCGGTGACGAGCCGGAGCCACGTCTGGGGATCGGTCTCGACGACGTTGGGTGGTGTGTCGCGCGTGTGGCGTGGCCCGTCGATCGCCTGCACGGCGCCGTCGGGCGGAACGCGTAGCTCGACGGCGTGGCCCGGCTCGATCTCGGCGATCTCTTCGAGCGTGAACCGCACGGCCGTGCGGCGGGCGGCGCGGTCGTCTGGATTCTCGCGCCAGCGGGCGAGTGCTGCGCGACCGGCAGCGGGGTCGGTGCGTCGTCGTGCGGCCATGACCTGATCGTAGGCGTCCGGCGGTTAAGGTCGGGGGGTGAGCATGCCGTCTGCAGACCAGCCCGATCCGATCCTCCCCGGTCCTGACCGGCCGGACGACGTGTCCCCAGCGGACGACGTGTCCCCAGCGGACGACGAGGCTTCCGCGGTCGACGAGGTTCCCGCGGTCGACGAGGCGCCCGCGCGTCTGACGTCGTACCCGGATGAGGCCCACCCCGTCGTGCTCGACCGCACGACGCTGCGTCGTGCCCCGCGCTTCGGTCGCTTCGCGTTCGCCGCCGTCGTCGTCGGTCTCGTCGTTGGCGTCGGGCTCGGGTATGCGATCTTCCCGGCCTCGCACCCGGGCTGGTCGCGTGTGATCTTCGCGCTCGAGGTCGCCTTCGTCACGCTCGCGGTCACACTGGTCATGGCGCTCATCTCGGACGGCCGCTCGCGTCGCTCCCGAGGGTCCCGGCCCTCTCGATAGCGGATCTGTACGCCTGAGGTGTGCAGATCGGCTATCGGACGCGTCGTTCTTACCTCGCTAGCGTGAGGGCGTGGGGCGCCGGGCGTAGCCAGACCGCCGACCCTGCCTCAGCCCCGAGCGCCCGCTGCTCCGCGCGCGTGAGCGTCACGGTCGTCGGGGCAGTGTCGGGCGAGCTCACGGGAGCGACGTCAAGCCGCACCTCGAACCCGATGCGCTGCGCTCGCACGACGCGTCCCTCGGATGCGGCGAGCCCCGCGGGCGGTTCGGTGAACACATGGACGTCGTGCGGACGCACGAGCCGCCCGTCCAGCTGCGTCACCGGCCCGAGGAAGCTCATGACGAACGGGTTCGCGGGTGCGTCGTACAGGTCGTCGGGCGAGCCCACCTGCTCGACCCGGCCCTCGTTGACGACGACGATCTCGTCGGCGACCTCGAGCGCTTCCTCTTGATCGTGCGTGACGAAGACCGTCGTCACGGGGTACTCGTCGTGCAGGTGCCGCAACCAGTCACGCAGCTCCTTGCGGACGCGCGCGTCGAGCGCGCCGAACGGCTCGTCGAGGAGCAGGACCGAGGGCCGTACGGCGAGCGCCCTGGCGAGCGCCATGCGCTGGCGCTGCCCGCCCGAGAGCTGCGAGGGCTTGCGGTCGGCAAACTGCTGCAGGTGCACGAGTCGCAGCAGCTCGTCGACGCGTTCGCGGATCTCGTCCTTGGGCGTCTTGCGAATCTCGAGCCCGAACGCGACGTTCTTGGCGACGGACATGTGCTTGAACGCCGCGTAGTGCTGGAAGACGAAGCCGACGTTGCGCTTGCGCGCGGGCTCGTGCGTCGCGTCGCGGCCCTCGATCGAGACGGTTCCGGAGTCGGCGGTCTCGAGCCCGGCGATGATGCGCAGGAGCGTCGACTTGCCGCCGCCCGACGGCCCGAGCAGGGCCGTGAGCTGGCCGGTGGGGATGGACACGGAGACGTCGTCGAGCGCGACGAAGTCGCCGAAGCGCTTGGTGGCGTTGCGGACCACGATGCTCATAGCAGCTCCTTGGCGAGCGGTCGGGCGGGTCGGGCGGTGCAGGTGGGGCGAACGGAGCGGACGGGTCGGGCGACAGGAACGGTCATCGGGCGCTGCCGTGCGCGGGCCGCAGGTACGTGACGAGCGTGATGCAGGCAACCGAGACGGCCGCGAGCAGGAACGCGACCGCGTACGCGGTCGCGTGATCGAAGTCGTGGTAGCGCTGCTCGACGAGGAGCGTCGCCGTCTGGGTGCGGCCCTCGAGGTTGCCGGAGACGATCTTGACCGCGCCGAACTCGCCGAGCGACCGGGCCAGGGTGAGGACGACGCCGTAGATGAGCGCCCACCGGATGGAGGGCAGCGTGATGCGCCAGAACGTCTGAGGTCCGCTCGCGCCGAGCGAGCGCGCGGCCTGGACCTCGTCGGTCCCGATCTCGTGCAGCACGGGCACGACCTCGCGGACGACGAGGGGGAGCGACACGAACGCGGTCGCGAGAACGATCCCGGCCGGCGCGAAGATCACGTCGAGGCCCGCGTCCGAGAGCGCGGGCCCGAACCACGTGCCGCGCGGACCGTAGGCGAGGACGATCGCGAGCCCGACGACGACGGGCGAGACCGACAGCGGGAGGTCGATGAGCGCGGACAGCAGCCGCTTGCCTCGGAAGTCGGTGCGCACGAGCAGGAGCGAGATGCCGATGCCGAAGACCGTGTTGAGAAGCGTCGCCTGGACGGCCACGGCGACGGTGAGCTTGAGGGAGAAGACGACGGTCGGGTCGCTGAGCGCGTCGCGGAGCGTCGTGAGGCCGTCGGCGAAGGTGGCGCGGACGACGAGGCTCACGGGCCAGCCGACGAGCGCGACGAGGTAGACGATGACGAGGGTGCGCAGGGCGTAGCGCAGCCAGGGGCTAGTGCGTGCCACGGCTGACCACCTTGCGCTGGAGGACGTCGAGGGTGACGAGGGCGACGAGCGAGACGCCGAGCAGGAGGGTTGCGACGGCGGCGGCGGAGGTCTCGTCGCCGTTCTCGAGGTAGGCGAGGATCCGGACGGACGCGACCTCGGTGCGCATCGGCAGGTTGCCTGAGAGGAGGACGAGCGAGCCGTACTCGGAGATGCCGCGCGCGAACGACAGCGAGGCGCCGGCCGCGATGGCGGGGACGAGGGCGGGCAGGATGATGCGGCGCAGGATGGTGAAGGGGCGCGCGCCGAGCGACGACGCGGCCTCCTCGACGTCGCGGTCGAGCTCGGCGAGGACGGGTTGCACGGTGCGGACGACGAACGGCAGCGTGACGAACGCGAGGGCGAGCGTCACGGACCACTGCGTGTTGGCGACGTTGATGCCGAGGGGGCTCGTCGGGCCGTAGAGGCTGAGCAGGACGAGGCCGGCGACGATCGTGGGCAGGGCGAACGGGATGTCGATGACGATCTCGCAGATGCGCTGGCCGGGGAATCGGTCACGCACGAGGACCCATGCGATGACCGTTCCCATGACGGCGTTGAGGACTGTGACGCCGAGCGCGTTGAGCACCGTGAGCCGGATCGCGGCGGCGGTCTGCGGGGTCGTGAGGGCGTGCGCGAAGGCGCCCCAACCGCCTTGGGAGGTCTCGACGACGACGGCGATGAGCGGGATGAGCGCGAGGATCGAGAACCACAGGACGCCGACGCCGAGGCCGACGCGTGACGCGGGGCTGAGGGCGCGCGGTGCGTGGGAGCGGCGCGGTCGTCGCGGCTTCGGGCTGGAGGTGGCGGGGTGGGCCGGAGCGATGGTCGTCACGAGGCGCCCAGCTCTTGCTGGATGCGCGTGACGAGGCCGTCGTCGGCGAAGAACTGCGCATTGACGGCCGTCCAGCCGCCAAGATCGTCGACCGTGAAGAGGTGGGACGGGACGGGGAACGGTGCCCCCGGCTCGTTGGCGCCCGCGACGGTGATGTCGGCGACGTCGGTGACGGGGCGGAAGCCCTTGGACGCGAAGATCCGCTGGCCTGCGGGGGACAGGACGAAGTCGAGGTAGCGCTGGCCGCGGGGGTCCGCGTCCTTGGTCACCGCGCCAGGGTTCTCGATGAGCAAGGTGGCCTCGGGGACGACGTACTCGAAGCTCTCGCCCTGCTGGCGGGCGAGGATCGCCTCGTTCTCGTAGCTGATGAGGACGTCGCCGGTGCCCGACGTGAACGCGGTCGTCGCGTCGCGTCCGGAGCCGGGCAGGGCGACGACGTGGTTGAAGAAGTCCCGGAGGTAGGCCTCGGCGCTCGTGGGGGTTCCGCCGTCGGCGAGGGCGGCGCCGTAGGCGCCGAGGATGTTCCACCGAGCGGAGCCTGACGAGCCGGGGTTGGGCGTGACGATCGTGACGTCGTCGCGCACGAGGTCGTCCCAGCCGCGAATGTTCTTGGGGTTGCCCTCGCGGACGACGAGGACGACGACGGATGTCGAGATGATCCCTGCGTGCGTGCCGTCGTCCCAGGTGTCGGCGACGATCCCCGCGTCGACGAGCCGGGTGACGTCGCCTTCGAGGGAGAAGTGGACGACGTCCGCGTCGAGCCCGCTCGCGACGGCACGCGACTGGTCGCCGGAGGCGCCGAATGAGGTGGTCCAGGTCGTTGCGGAGCCCTCCTCCGTCGCGGCGAACGCCCGCTGGGCCTCGTCGTGCGCGGCCTTGGGGACCGCGAAGCCGACGAGCGAGAGCGGGGCGTCGGAGGGGCCGGGGGCGGCCGCGCCGCCGATCGGGGTGGGGCCGCATGCGCCGAGCGCCAGCGTCGTGAGGATGGTGAGGGCGGCTGCCGCTACCACGCTCCTGCGGCGATCTCGTGCATGCATGCGGGCTCCTGGGTCGGGGCCCGTGGGTGGGCCGGTGTCGAGGAACGTACGTCCTTCCCGACCGCTTCGGTCCAGATCGCGTCGGACATTCCGCATCATGAGACCGGCGGCTCTCGACGAGGTCGCGCCCGCCCGGGACCGGCCCGCCCGGTCCGCATGCTGGCGCGCCGCCGGGCTCCGGGGGCACTGTGGGAGACTTGCCGCGTGGCGCTGCGCGGAGACGGACTGCTCAATCACGACCTCCTTTCGGGCGAGAAGGGCCCGCAGGATGCCTGCGGCGTCTTCGGCGTCTGGGCGCCCGGCGAGGAGGTCGCCAAACTCGCCTACTTCGGGCTCTATGCGCTGCAGCACCGCGGGCAGGAGTCCGCCGGGATCGCGACGAGCAACGGCACGCAGATCCTCGTCTACAAAGACATGGGCCTCGTCTCGCAGGTGTTCGACGAGACCGCGCTCGACGCTCTCCAGGGGCACATCGCCATTGGCCACTGCCGCTACTCCACGACCGGTGGTGTGACGTGGGAGAACGCGCAGCCGACTCTCGGAGCGACGTCGTCGGGCACCGTCGCCCTCGGCCACAACGGCAACCTCGTCAACACGGCCGAGCTCCTCGAGCTCGTCACCGAGCGCTACGGCCAGCAGGCGCGCGGCGAGCTTGCACGCGGCAACACGACCGACACCGCCCTCGTCACCGCCCTCCTGCACGGCGACCCTGAGCACACGCTCGAGCAGACCGCGCTCGAGGTGCTGCCGCGCCTGCGCGGCGCGTTCTCGCTCGTCTTCATGGACGAGCACACGCTCTACGCGGCCCGCGACCCCCAGGGCGTGCGCCCCCTCGTGCTCGGTCGCCTCGAGCGCGGCTGGGTCGTCGCCTCCGAGACGAGCGCCCTCGACATCGTCGGCGCCTCGTTCGTGCGTGAGGTCGAGCCTGGCGAGATGCTGACGATCGATTCCGAGGGCCTGCGCTCGCAGCGCTTCGCCGAGGTCAAGCGCGCCGGATGCGTCTTCGAGTACGTCTACCTCGCCAGGCCCGACACGACGATCTCCGGCCGCTCGGTGCACGCGGCCCGCGTCGAGATGGGCCGACGCCTCGCCGCCGAGCACCCGGTCGACGCCGACCTCGTCATCCCCGTCCCCGAGTCCGGGACCCCCGCAGCCGTCGGCTACGCGCAAGGCTCAGGCATCCCCTTCGGGCAGGGCCTCACGAAGAACGCCTACGTCGGACGCACCTTCATTCAGCCGTCGGACACGCTGCGCCAGCTGGGCATCCGGCTCAAGCTCAACCCCCTGCGCGACGTCATCCGCGGCAAGCGTCTCGTCGTCGTCGACGACTCGATCGTGCGCGGCAACACCCAGCGCGCGCTCGTGCGGATGCTCCGTGAGGCCGGCGCCGCCGAGGTGCACATCCGCATCTCCGCGCCACCCGTCAAGTGGCCATGCTTCTACGGGATCGACTTCGCCTCGCGTGCCGAGCTCATCGCCAACGGCCTCGACACCGACGCCATCGCCAGCTCCCTCGGTGCTGACTCGCTCGGCTACATCACGCTCGAGGGCATGATCGAGGCGACCGAGCAGCCCCGCGAGAAGCTCTGCACCGCCTGCTTCACGGGTGACTACCCGATCGAGCTCCCTGCCGAGGACAAGCTCGGCAAGAACCTCCTCGAGCCCCCGGCAGCCCTCGGCTCGCCCGAGGCCGGTCTGCGCAACCTCACGGTGAGCGCGGGCGGCGCGACCGCGCTCGACCACCCCTGACCACGGCCGGCACGGCCGGCACCTCTGCCCCGCGCGACACCCGCGCGCGGACCGACCAAGGAGAGCCACATGACCGAGCCGATCACCTACGCCGCCGCGGGAGTCGACACGGAGGCCGGTGACAAGGCCGTCGAGCTCATGAAGGGCGCCGTGCGCGCGACGCACGGCCCCGAGGTGCTCGGGGGAGTGGGCGGCTTCGCCGGGCTCTTCGACGCCTCGGCTCTCGTCGGGTACAAGCGGCCGCTGCTCGCCACCTCGACCGACGGCGTCGGCACCAAGGTCGCGATCGCGCAGGCCATGGACAAGCACGACACGATCGGCCACGACCTCGTCGGCATGGTCGTCGACGACATCGTCGTCGTCGGTGCCAAGCCGCTCTTCATGACCGACTACATCGCCTGCGGCAAGCTCGTCCCCGAGCGGATCGCCGACATCGTCCGCGGCATCGCCGAGGCCTGCGAGATCGCGGGGACCGCGCTCGTCGGCGGCGAGACCGCCGAGCACCCCGGCCTCCTCGGAGCCGACGAGTACGACGTCGCAGGTGCGGCCACTGGCGTCGTCGAAGCCGACGCGATGCTCGGGCCCGACCGCGTGCGGGCAGGCGACGTCCTCATCGCCATGGCAGCCTCCGGCCTGCACTCCAACGGCTACTCGCTCGTGCGCGCAGTGATCAACCACGCTGGCTGGGCGCTCGACCGTCACGTCGACGAGCTTGGCCGCACCCTGGGCGAAGAGCTCCTCGAGCCCACGAAGGTCTACGCGGCCGACTGCCTCGCGCTCGCCGCCGACCAGGCCGCGCAGGTCCACGCCTACACGCACGTGACCGGCGGCGGACTCGCCGCCAACCTCGCGCGCGTCCTGCCCGCGGGGCTCGTCGCGACCGTCGACCGGTCCTCGTGGGAGGTGCCCGCGATCTTCCAGCTCGTGCGCGGCCTCGGCAACGTTCCGCGCGGCGACCTCGAGAGCACGCTCAACCTCGGCGTCGGCATGGTGGCGATCGTCGGTGCTGAGGGCACAGACGCAGCGCTCGCACGGTGTCGCACGCTGGGTGTTGACGCGTGGGTCCTGGGCGAGGTTGCCCAGCTCACGGACGACGCCTCGCGCGAGGGCCTCGTTGCGGGGACCAAGGGCGTCCAGGCGGGCGCGGTGCGCCTCACGGGCGACTACCGCTGACGCAGCCCGACTCGCACGACAACGAGGAGCGCCGCCCGTCGGGCGGCGCTCCTCGTGTGTTCGCGTATGGCGTTCTCGGGACCGTTAGTCCTCGTTGCGCCAGCTCGAATACTTGTCGTCATCCTCGCGGTCGTCGACCGCAACATCTGAGCGCTTCGTGTGGGCGAGCTCCTGCTCGAGCGCCTTGATGTCCGTGGGAGGCGTGTAGTACTTCAGCTCGCGAGCGACCTTGGTCTGCTTCGCCTTCTGACGGCCGCGGCCCATGGCTCCGACCTCCCTTTGAGTCGAGGCGGGACTGGCCCTGCGTCGGCTCCGGACGCGGGCGGCCCCTCGTGGTGTCTCATTCGAGGCCCACGGTACATGAGACGGACGGGTTCCGACCACTTTCGAGATGCGTGACGCAGGCCTCGTGGACGGGTTCTGCGCTCAGCGTAGGAGCATCGGCTGGCACTGGCGCATCCGTGAAAAACGCGCGACCATGGGCCCGTAGGTCCTGATTCGGAGATTAGTGTTCGATATCTCACGGGATCATCAGCTGGACTTGCTACGCTTCTTACTTGCAGGTGGAAACATCATGCAGTAACTGAACACTTACGAAGGAGTGACCATGCCCGTCCACGGCACTGAGTCTGAAGTCCTGCTCACGCCCGCAGAGGTTGCGAGCCTGTTCCGCGTCGATCCGAAGACGGTGACCCGCTGGGCCAAGGCTGGCAAGATCTCCGCGATCCGCACTCTCGGTGGCCACCGCCGCTACCGCGAGGCCGAGGTTCTCGCGCTGCTCAGCGCCGGTTCCTCCGAGGCAGGCACGCCCAGCGTCTGATCTCGTGGCCACCCCGCCTGCGGGTGGTTGCACCGATGGCCGGGTCCCCCACGGGGCCCGGCCATCGGCGTACGGTCGCGCGTCGCGCTCAGCGACGCCTGATGACGACGATCGCGACGAGCGCGACTGCTCCCAGGACGGCGCCGGCCAGCAGCTTGACGTTCCGCGAACGCCGCGGGTCCTCGGCGGGGAAGCCCTGACCGGTGAAGAGGCCCTGAGCGTCGTGGACGGCTGTACGCGCGGACGCAGCGGCCTGCTGCGCCTTGACGCGGGGGTCGAGGCGACCACTGAGGGCGTCCACGGTCGCCGTGAGGTCGGCTCGCGCGGCGCGCACCGCAGCCTCGGCCGCGACGATCCCGGGGTCAGTGAGGGTCAGCGGCTTCTTGGCCATCATCGTCCGAGGCCCTTCTTGAGTGCGTCGACGTCGTCCTTGACGTTCGCTGCGGCGCGCGAGGGCTTGGGTGGGCTGCCCGCCTTGAGCATCTTCATGCCGACCAGGGCGAGGACGCCGACGATGAGGAGCAGGACGACGCCCACGATGAGGAATCCGAGCCACGCCGGCATCGGGACGGAGAGGCCGAGCGCGGCCGCGTCGAAGAGCTTGTCGAGCGCGTAGAGGGCCAGGACGCCCGCTGCTGCGAGGAGCCCGGCGCCCGCTCCGAGACGGATCGCTCGCGCCTTCATCTCAGCCTTGGCGAGCTCGATCTCGGCGTGGACGAGGCGACTCGTGTGCTCGCTCAGTCTGCCGAAGAGCTCGCCGATGCTCGGCTCGCCCTGAGGTGCGTCGGTTGTGCTCATGATTCCTGCCTTCGTCGGCGGTGCGCGCGCGGCGCCTAGGTCAACTCAACCGCGAAGCGGCGCGGGTTTCAATCCGGGGCAGATCGACGAGCCGTGACGCGACTATGACTCGATGCGACGGGGCCCGGCCTGCCAGGCGCTCCATGCCGACCGCAGGATGTCGTCGAACGTGCGGGTCGCGTGCCAGCCGAGGACGGTGTTGATGCGCTCGGCCGAGGCGACGAGGTGCGGCGGGTCACCCGCCCGGCGCGGCTTGACCTCGGGATCCATGGCGATGCCCGAGACGGCGGCGAGCCCGTCGATGACCTCGCGCACCGACGCGCCCCGGCCCGTGCCGACGTTGAAGACGTCGTGCTCACGCTCCGGCTCGGCGAGGTACCGGAGTGCGTCGACGTGGGCCTCGGCGAGGTCGAGCACGTGGATGTAGTCGCGGATGCAGGTGCCGTCGGGCGTGGGGTAGTCGTCGCCGAAGATCGCGGGGCGCTGCCCCTTCTCGACGCGGTCGAGGACCATGGGGATGAGGTTGAGGACGGCGGAGTCGCCCAGCTCGTCCCAGCCGGCGCCGGCGACGTTGAAGTACCGCAGCGCGACGAAGCGCAGGCCCCATGCGCGCTGCGCGGCGCGCCCGAGCCATTCGCCGATGAGCTTCGTCTCGCCATAGGGGTTGATCGGCTCTGCGTGGAGCTTCTCGTCGACGAGCGAGACGGCCGGCATGCCATAGGTCGCGGCGGACGACGAGAACACGAGGCGATCGACGCCCGCGGCCTCCATCGCCGTGATGACGTTGGTGAGGCCGCCCACGTTCTGCTCGTAGTAGTACGCGGGGCGCTCGACGGACTCGCCGACCTGCTTGCGGCCGGCGAAGTGGATGACTGCGCTCACCTGGTGGTCGCGCATGGTGCGCGTGAGCGTGCCGACGGCCTCCGGGGAGGCCACATCGAGGTGGACGAGCGTCGCCCCGCCGATGCGATCAGCGCGACCCGTCGAGAGGTCGTCGACGACGATGACCTCGTCCCCACGCTCGTGGAGCACACGGACGACATGGGCACCGATGTAGCCGGCTCCGCCGGTCACGAGGATCGTCATGGGGCCGATTCTAGCGGTGTTGCCGCCGCGCACAGTGGGACCGGGCTAGTCCCAGCCGAGCTCGTGGAGCGCGTTGTCGTCGATCCCGAAGTGGTGGGCAATCTCGTGGACGACGGTGATCGCGACCTCGTCGACGACCTCGTCCTCCGTCTCGCAGATCGCGAGCGTGGGGTTGCGGAAGATCGTGATGCGGTCCGGCAGGCCCGTCCAGGCGAGCGAGCGCTCGGTGAGGGGGATCCCGTCGTAGAGCCCGAGGAGCTCGGGGTCGTCGGCCGGGGCGTCGTCCTCGACGAGGATGACGACGTTGTCCATCATCGCGGTGAGCTCGGGCGGGACGTCGTCCAGCGCGTCGCTCACGAGCTCCTCGAAGCGTTCCCGGGTCATCTCGATCACGCCCCTATGGTGCCAGGTGTGCGCGCTGGAGGGGCTTCGGGAGCCGCAGCACTGCGCCGATTTTGCATGCACGGCTTCTGGCGCATATAGTTACCGACGTCCTCAGCGGTTCGCTTCACGGCGGGCCGACGCAATGGACTAGGCCCCCATCGTCTAGCGGCCTAGGACGCCGCCCTTTCACGGCGGTAGCACGGGTTCGAATCCCGTTGGGGGTACGAGTAGTATCAGGTCTTGCACGTCAAGGCCCCGTAGCGCAGTTGGTTAGCGCGCCGCCCTGTCACGGCGGAGGTCGCGGGTTCAAGTCCCGTCGGGGTCGCTCGATCAGCGCCCGGTCATCTGACCGGGCGTTGTCGGCTAAGGCCACTTAGCTCAGTTGGTAGAGCGTTCGACTGAAAATCGAAAGGTCGGCAGTTCGACCCTGCCAGTGGCCACAGCACCGGTTGGCCCCGTCCAGATGGACGGGGCCTTCCGCGTTCCTGACGTCGTGCGCCGGGCGCACGGTGCGTGAACGACACTTCGATGTGTGGTCCTGGTCACGAGAATGTCGGACGTAGGGCCTACGATCCGACCATGACCTCCCAGGCCACTCGTGTCATCGACGACATCCCCTCCGCCCCCGTCCCCGCGCGCAGGGTCGTCGCGTGGGCGCTGTGGGACTGGGGCTCGGCCGCGTTCAACGCCGTCATCACGACCTTCGTCTTCACCCGGTGGCTCACGTCGGACGCGTTCGTCACCTCCGACGTCGTGGCTGCGGCGGCCGCCGAAGAGGCGGCGAAGGTGACCGGCGGCCCCGGCCAGGCCGCGCTCGACGCGGTCCTCGCGGATCATTCGTCGTGGCTTGGCTGGGGGCTCGCCGCCGCGGGTGTGCTCATCGCACTCATCGCCCCTGTGACGGGCGCGCGGTCGGACGATGCGGGTCGTCGTCGCCTGTGGCTCGGCATCCACACGGGTATCACGGTCGCGATCTGTGCCGGGATGTTCTTCGTGACACCCAACGCGGATGCGCTCGAGACCAACCTGCTCGTCGGCATCTTCCTGCTTGCCGTCGGCAACATCTTCTTCGAGCTCGCGTCGGTCAACTACAACGCGATGCTCTCCCAGGTCTCGACCCGGAAGAACGTCGGGCGCATCTCCGGCCTCGGCTGGGGCGCGGGCTACATCGGCGGAATCGTCTTGCTCCTCATCCTCTTCGTGGGATTCATCAATCCTGAGGTCGGGTGGTTCGGCGTCACCGACGCAGGCGGCCTCAACATCCGTGTCGCCGTCCTTGCCTCCGCACTGTGGTTCGCTGCGTTCGCGATTCCGGTGCTGATCGCGGTGCCCGAGGTTCCCGCGTCGACGACGCGCGCACGTCTGAGCGTCCCCGCCGCCTACCGCAAGCTCTTCACGGACGTCGCCGGGCTGTGGCGAGACCGTCGCGATGTCCTGCGGTTCCTCATCGCCTCGGCCGTCTACCGCGATGGCCTCGCCGGCGTGTTCACGTTCGGGGCGGTCATCGCGTCGGTGACGTTCGGCTTCTCGGCGTCGGGCGTCATCGTCTTCGCGATCGCCGCCAACGTCGTCTCGGGTCTTGCGACGATGATCGCGGGCTTTGTCGAGGACTCGGTGGGGCCCAAGGCGATCATCGTGACGTCGCTCGTCGGACTCCTCGTCTCGGGGATCGCTGTCTTCGTCCTGCACGACGGTGGGCAGACGATCTTCTGGATCTTCGGTCTGCTCCTGTGCGTGTTCGTCGGGCCGGCCCAGTCCTCGAGCCGCGCCCTGCTCATGCGCCGCACCCCGCCCGGGCGCGAGGCTGAGATCTTTGGTCTCTACGCGACGACGGGGCGTGCCGCAAGCTTCATGGCGCCGGCCGCGTGGGCCGCGTTTATCGCGGTGACAGGAACGCAGCACTTCGGCATTCTCGGGCTCATGCTCGTGCTGCTCGTCGGCCTGCTCCTGCTCCTGCCCGTTCCGGGGGTTGCGGCGAGTGCGGACCGTCGCGTCGACGACGTCACGGTGGCGTGAAGCGTTGATGCGGTGGGTTCCTGACGTCCTCGGTGACGGGTACGAACAGGCGACGATCGACGTGACGGGCGACGAACGCGGACCCGTCGTCGCGACGCTCGTGCGCTACGTGCCCCGTGGCCCCCTGGCCCCGCCGCGGGTGCGGGCTGTCCTGCTCGTCCACGGCTACAACGACTACGTCTTCCAGACGCACGTCGCCGAGGCCTTCGACGCGGCGGGCTGGGACGTCTACGGAATCGACCTGCGCGCCGCAGGCAGGTCGCTCCGGCCGTGGCAGCTGCCGCACTTCGTCACGGACCTCAGGCTCTACACGGAAGAGCTCACGCGAGCGGCCGCCTACATCCGTGCGACGCACGACGTGCTCGCCGTGCACGCCCACTCGACGGGTGGGCTGACAGCGGCGCTGTGGGCGCACTCCTTGCGGCGCAAGATCGTGGTCGACGCGCTCGTGCTCAACTCGCCGTGGTTCGACCTGGACGCTCCGTGGTTCGACCGGACGGTCGGCACGCACATCCTCGACACGGTTGCGCCGTGGGATCCCGAGCGGGTCGTCCACGCCTCACCGTCGGGCTACGCGTTCGACCTCCTGCGCGCCAACGGCGGCGAGTGGGACTTCAACCCGGCGTGGAAGTCCCCGGACGGCGTGCCCGTGCGTGCGGGGTGGATGCGGGCCGTGCGGCGAGGCCATGCGCGCCTTGCGCGAGGGCTCGACGTGCGCGCCCCCGTGTGCGTCGCAACGTCGACCGTCTCGGGCCCGGGGGGCGACCGTGTCCTCGACGTCGAGCAGATCGCCAACCGTGCGCACCTCGTCGGGCGCAACGTCTCACTGGAGCGCTTCGAGGGTGGGGCGCACGACCTCACGCTCTCACCGGAGCCGGTACGCAATGCCTACCTGCGGCACATCCTGGCCTGGCTAGAAACCCAACCTCAACCCCGGCCTCACCCCGCGGCTCCCCGTCTTCCGTGAGGTCGCTGCGCGGAGCCGAGGTCGCTCATGAGGATCAGCGATTTGGGCGCTGAGCAACGGTGTGACGGGCGGAGCCGCTGGCACTCAGCTCGGCGCGAAGGGCGCCCGGGCGGTTGGTCGTGAGGCCTGTGACGCCGAGGTCGACGAGGAAGCGCGCGTCGTCCACGTCGTCGACCGTCCACACTCGCACCGTCCGGCCGAGCGCGACCGCCGCACGGACTGCGTCCGGGTGGGCGCGGCACCAGGCGACCGACGGTCCCAGACCACCGATCCGGCCCGCGATGACGTCGGCCCGTGCCTCGTCGACGAGCGCGCGCAGCCGGGCGACGTCCTCGGGCGACGAGCCGCCGCCCGGCGCGAGCTCCGCGACGAGCTCGGCGTCGTCGACCTCGTCGACGAGAACCATGAGCCGGTCTGCCGGGACCGTCGCCCCGAGGTGACGCTGCGAGGTGGGGGAGAAACTCATGAAGGTGACCTCGACGTCCGTCGCGCCGACGCGGCCCGTGGCTGCGTCCCAGCCCGACGCCGCGAGCGTCGCGAGCACCGCGTCCTCGAGGCCATGACCCGCAGGGCTCGGGTGCTTGAGCTCGATGACGAGAGTGACAGGACGTCCTGACCCGGCCGCGAGGGCGACGAGGTCCGTGAGCGTGAGGAGCTGGTCGTCGTGCCCGCCGTGCGACGGCGGCGGCGGCGCCACGCCCTTCCACGACCACACGTCGAGCGCACGCATCTCCGCGAGCGTGCGTGCGTGCAGCGGCCCGGTCGCGTCCGACGTCCGGTCGAGCGTCGCGTCGTGCCACAGGACGACGGCGCCGTCCGACGTCAGCTGCACGTCGCACTCGAGCCCGTCAGCGCCCTGCGCGAGCGCCTCGACGTAGGCGGCACGCGTGTGCTCGGGATAGCTGGCGGATGCGCCCCGATGGGCGATGATCTGCGGCACGCTCACGACGGTACCGTCCCGGCGGCGACCGGGGGCCGACGCGGGCCTGCCCCGGTCGCCGGTCACCGCCCGCGCGGCCGGCCTAGAAGTGGGCCCGGTGGGGCTCGAACCCACGACCCGCGGATTAAAAGTCCGATGCTCTGCCAACTGAGCTACAGGCCCGGGAAGAGTCTACGGGTGACATGGGCTCGGGTGCGGCCCGCTGAACTGCGCGTTCACAGAGCGCCGGTTCTGAACGGATCGTCACGGGCGCGGGGCTGTGGTCCCCGGTCGTCTGGGATCGGACGTGAGGGCCTGGGGCTGCGGGCGGGCGGCATCGCTCCCCCGGCGGCGCGGACTAGGCTGGCCTTGCCATGGACACTCAGCTCAGCCACCACCCAGACATTCCCGTCGACCTGCCGACGGGCGAGCGGATCGCCGCCGCCGTCGCCCACTACGGGGAGAGCGACGTCGTGCAACGCGCGCTCGCGCTCCTGCGCGGCGAGAACGCGGGCAAGGACTTCCTCCTCTATGCGGGCGGGCGCCATGCGCGCGGGATCCTCAACGGGGCGCCGGCTCTCTACTGGCCCGAGCTCTGGGGTGCGCGTGCGTTCCTCCACGTGTGGGACGACGCAGCGGCCGACGAGATCGTCGCTGCACTCGGCAACCAGGCGTGGCGGGTGCGAGAGATCTGCCTGCGCGTCGTACTTGAGCGTGGCGTGCCAGCGCTGGGCGCGATCGTCCTCCTCACGGACGACAAGAACGCTCGGGTGCGCAGCGCCGCGTTGCGCGCGCTCGCGGCTCAGGGCAGCAGCGAGCACCAGGCGATCATCGCCCGGCACTTCAGCGACCGTGACCGGGCAGTGCGTCCGGTCGCGCAGCAGGCGCGCGACGCGCTCGCGGCGCGTCTCGCGGGACAGTAGCCGGGCCGGACCTGCGACGTACGGACGGCTTTCGCCCCGCGACGGGCGGAAGCAGTCGGCGCGTCGGGAGGGTCGGCGTCAGCGAGGGACCAGGGCTGCTGCCGCGTCGGCGACGCCCGAGAGCGTCGGGCCGACGAGCCACCACGTGCCGAGCGCGAGAGCGCCGGAGGTGACGAGCCCGAACACCCCGACCCAGAATCCGCCCGGCAGGCGGGTGAGGCGGCCCAGCGCGTCGGCGTCGGACGAGCGCCCACGACCGGCGCGGCGAGAGAGCCCAAGCTCGACGACCGCGCGCACTGAGCCGACGAGCAGCACGAGTGCGGTGGCGTGCGCAGCGAACGCGTGGACCTCGGGCGTGCCCCACCATGTGAGCGCGCCGAGCAGCGCGAGCGTCACGAGGATCGTCCACAGGCCGTACCAGTTGCGGATCATGAGGAGCACGAAGAGCGCGAGCACGACGAGCGCCCACAGCACGCCGACGTCGTAGCCTCGCCCCACCCCGAACGCGGCCGCGAGCCCGACGACCGCCGGACCTGTGTACCCGGCAGCTGTCATGAGCACCATGCCGGGGCCGCTCGCCCGGCCCTTCGAGAGTGCGAGCCCGGACGTGTCCGTGTGCAGCCGGATCCCCATGATCGTGCGACCGGTGAGTGCGGCGACGAGCAGGTGGCAGGCCTCGTGCACGGCCGTCACACCGTGGCGGACGACTCCCCAGGCGGGCCGCCACGCGACGAGCAGGAGCGCGACGACCGTCCCCGCCAGCACGAGCGCAGTTGCTGGCGGGGGTGAGGCGGTCGTTGCCGCAGCCCAGATGTCATAAAGCACGTCGGTCACGCCCCCATCCTGCCGGGTGCGCGTCAGCGGCGGCGCAGCACCGCCGGGATCATCGTCGTCGTGACGACGAGGACGACGACCGCGACGAGGCCCGCGTGCATCGTGAGGTCGACCGTCGGAACGACCGTCCCAAGGATTCCGAAGCTTGCGCCGATGAGCGACGGCACGACGGCCGCTGTGCCGAGCAGCCACGCGGCGCCCGCGATGAACGCGGCCTCGGCCACCGTCATGGCCGTGAGCTGGCGACCCGTCGCCCCCGTCCGCCGCAGCAGGGTGAGTTCGCCGCCGCGTTGGCTCGCGAGCATCGCGAGCGTGCTGGCTGCCGCGAGCGCGACGAACGCGAGCAGCGCGAACATGAGGATCGTCGAGAGCCCGTCCGACGAGGTGGTGGCGTCGTCGGCGTAGGCGTCGGCCGCGCTCACTGACGCGCCCGCAGCGGTGAGCGCTGCCGCCACCTCAGCCGCGGCACCCGGGGCCGGCTGGACGAGCGTGATCGCCGGCGTCACGGGGATGCCCGCACCGGCGAGGGTCGCCTCGCCGACGAGCAGGTCTCCGAGGCCGAGCGTCCGCTCGTGGATCGCGGCGATCGTCAGGGCGCGCTCGGAGCCGCCCCAGCGCAGGCGGACCTCGTCGCCCACGCCCTTGCCCGTCGCGAGCAGCGCCTCGCGCCCGACCGAGACCGTGCCGACCGTGCTCAGGTCGGCGAGCGTACCGTCCGTGACGCCGGGATCGACGAGCGTCTCCGCGCCTGCTCCGAGGACCCGCATCGACATGGGCTCCCAGGTGAGGCCGTCGAACCACGGGACGTCTGGGTCGTCGTCTTCGATCTGCATCTGGGCGGTTGCGACGCCGAGCCTCGCGGCGGCCGCGACCCCGGGAAGGGCCGCGACCCCGGGAAGGGCCGCGACCCCCGGGCGGGGTGACTCGACGACGAGGTTCGTGCCGAGCGCGTCGCGCAGCTGCAGCTCGGCGCCTTCTGACATCGTGCGGTCGAGGCTCGTCTGCACCGTGCCGAGCGCGACGAGAAGCGCGAGCGGCACGATTGCCGTCGTCAGGCGCCGGGAGAAGCCGCGCGTGTTGAGGAGTGCCAGGTACGCGCCGGGCGAGCCGAGCGGCGCGACGAGGCGCAGCCCGCGCTGGGCGCACCAGGCGACGATCGCCGGCCCGGCGAGCGCGCCCGCCGTGATGAGCAGGAGCGCGGAGCTGGCGCCCGCGGCGCTCCCGAGCACGCCCGGGACGACGAACGGCGCGAGCGCGACCAGGAGGCCCGCGCCCGCGACCCACGCGGCCGTGATCCGGCGTCCGCGCCCGAGGGCCGCGGGCTCGACCCGGGCCTGGCTGAGCGCGGCGGACGGCGCCGTGCGGACCGCCTCGCGTGCCGCGAGTCGCGCCGCGAGCAGCGCCGTCGGTACGAGCAGCGCAAGCGCTGCGAGGATGGGCAGCGGCGAGAGGACGAGCCCGGTGTCGGGCGCAAGGATGCCGCTGGACGTGAGCGAGGGCACGAGCAGCTGGGCGGCCCACAGCCCGGGGATCGCCCCGAGCGGGCCTGCGACAGCGAGGACCACGAGCACCTCGCCGGAGACGAGCCGGCGCACCTGCGGTCCGGTCGCCCCGAGCGCGCGGAGCAGCGCAAGCTCGCGACGACGCTGCCGCAGCGCGCCGGCCACCGTCGAGGCCACCATGAGGATGACGACGATGACGGTCGTGCCGGCGAACGACGCGGCGAGCGTCGACAGCAGCCAGTCGGAGCCATCGGGCCGCACGCCCGCGAGGCCGGAGCGCACGCCCGACTCGAGCAGCACTCCGGTGGCGGTGAGCAGCAGCCCGGCGAGGCCCATGATGATGGCGGTCCCCGTGAGGCTCGCGCGATGGGCGCGGACTGAGGAGAGGGCGTACGCGTTCATGGCGGTCACCGGCCCATCTCGACGAGGCGGGCGGTGACCTGCTCGACCGTGGGGTTCTCGAGGTGGCCGACGAGGTCGCCGTCGGCGAGCAGCAGCACCTGGTCGGCTGCGGCAGCGACGCGGGCGTCGTGCGTGACGACGACGAGCGTCTGACCGAGGTCGCGCACCGCGCCGCGCAGGACGTCGAGCACCTGCGCGCCCGTGCGTGCGTCGAGGGCGCCCGTCGGCTCGTCCGCGAGCATGAGCGTCGGGCGGGTGACGAGGGCTCGGGCGATCGCGACGCGCTGCGCCTGTCCGCCCGAGAGCTCGCCCGGGCGTCGGCCGGCGAGCCCGTCGAGCCCGACGGCCCGCAGCAGGTACGCCTCCCACGCGGGGTCGTGCTCACGGCCGTCGAGCAGAAGCGGCAGGCGCAGGTTCTCAGCGACCGTGAGGTGGTCGACGAGGTTGTACGCCTGGAAGACGACGCCGATGTGACGGCGGCGGAAGCGTGTGAGGTCGTCGGGGCGCAACCCCGTGAGGTCGGTGTCGCCGATGATGACCTGGCCGCTCGTCGGTGTGTCGAGACCTGCCGCGCAGCTGAGGAACGTCGATTTTCCCGAGCCTGACGGGCCCATGACTGCCGTGAACGATCCGGGGCGCAGTGCGATCGTCACCGAGCGCAAGGCTTCGATGACGCTGGGTCCGTCGGGGTAGGTGCGGCGGACGTTGACGAGGCGCACGGCAGCGTGTGTCGTCGACGCACCGGCGGCGGTGACCTTCGCTGCGGCGGGGGTGGGAACGGCGGGCGGGGACGCGGTGTGCTGGTGCATCGGAGGCTCCTTCGAGGTCGTCATGGTGACGATCTCGACGGTAGGAACCGCGAGGGGTGCGCATCGAGCGGCTGAGGATGGAACTGCGTGGCTTGCATCGTTCGATGCAAGCCACGTTCAGGCGTCGTCGGCGACCGTGACGATCTTGTTCTGGTACGCCCACACGACCGCCTGGAGGCGCGAGCGGACACTGATCTTCGGCATCATCCGCGCGAGGTGTGACTTCACCGTGGAGACCTCGACGACGAGGGCCGCCGCGATCTCTTCGTTGGACATGCCGCGGGCGAGCAGCAGGAGGATCTCGTGCTCGCGCGCCGTGAGAAGCTCTGACGCACGCGCGGCAGTCACCGGGCGGCTGCGGCGCCGCTCGACGACCTCGCGCAGGACGCGCCGCGTGAGGCTCTGATCGAGCATGGCCTCACCGGCCGCGACCGCACGGACGGCTGCCACCATGGCGTCGGGCTCGGCGTCCTTGAGCAGGAAGCCGGCTGCGCCCGCCTCGAACGCCCCGAAGACGTAGTCGTCGAGGTCGAAGGTCGTGAGCACGAGCACGGGAACCGGGTCGACGACGTCGGGGCCGCACAGCTCGCGGGCCGCGCTGATGCCGTCGCGGCCCGGCATGCGGATGTCGAGGCAGACGACGTCAGGGCGCAGCTCGCGCGCGAGGCGCACTGCTTCGTCGCCGTCGGACGCGACCCCGACGACCTCGAGGTCCGGCTCGGAGCCGAGCAGCGCGGCGAGCCCGGCGCGCACGAGGGGCTGGTCGTCAGCGACGACGATGCGGATCATCGGGGATCCTCCTCTGCCTGGTCGGCGTCCCTCGGGAGCGTGAGCGTCACGTCCCAGCCGCCGTCGACGGTCGGGCCGTGGGCGAGCCGCGCGCCCGTGAGCTCGGCTCGTTCGCGCATGCCGACGAGACCCAGCCCGGTGCCGTCGCCTGCGCCCGGGGCGGGGACGGCCGCAGCGTTGCGCACGACGACGACGACCTCGCGAGGGCTGCGGTCGTCGATGCTCACGTGGGTCGGGGCCCCGGGTGCGTGCCGGGCGGCGTTGGCCAGTGACTCCTGGACCATGCGGAACGCTGTCAGCTGGGCGAGCGGGCCGAGGCCTGCGCCGAAGGGCTCCGCGCCCGCCTGAACGGTGAGGTCGACGGTCGTGCCGAGGGCGTTCGCACGCTCGACGAGCGTCGCGACGCCTGCGAGAGACTCGACGTCCATCTCGCCGTCGGCGCCTTCGCGGAGCAGCCCGACGAGCCGGCGCAGGTCGCGCAGGACTGCTTTGCTCTGACCGCGCACCTCGCGGGCGCCCTGCTCGGCGGCCGAGGGGTCGCGTGTCACCTGCCGCTCGATCGCTGCCGCCATGACGGCGATGCCAGAGAGGTGGTGCGCGGCGATGTCGTGGAGCTCGCGTGCCATCGCGATGCGCTCCTGAGCGCGGGCCTCGCGCACTGACGCGTCTCGCTCGCGTGCGTGAGCACGCAGCTCGTGCTCGCGGGCGCGCTGAGCCAGGCGGCGGGCCGCGACGAACGCGGCGACGAGGGCGGCCCCGCCGACGACGATCACCCCCTGCCCGAGCGCACCTGCGACTGCCCCGAACGGCGTGAGGGTGTCGTCGCGCAGTCCCGTGATGGCGTGAGCGGCGGCGGTGAGGACGCCCGCGAGGGCCGTGGCGGGTGCCGCAGCGCCAGACGTCCTCACCAGGGCGACGTACACCGTGACCGCAGTCGCGAGGGACGCGATGCCCGTCAGCCCGGCGTCACCGACGACTGCCCCGACGAACGGGCCGAGAGCGACGGTCGCGAGCGCCGTCCGCGGCGCCACGCGCGCACACGCGACAGGCACGGCCTGGGACGTGATGGCCGCGAACGCAACCCACCACGGCACCGAGCCGAGAGCTGCGACCGCCTCGCCGACGGCGGGATCGACGCCGGCAAATGCGGGCGCAGCAACGAGCGCGGCGGCAGCAACGGCCCAGCAGATGACGGCGCGCACGACGTCCGCGCGGCCCACGTCTGCGCGGACCGCCGCAGCACCGTCAGGGTTCATAGGCTCGACCTTACGGGTGATGTGCCCGTGCACGGCGCCGTCCCAGCCCGACGCCGGCCCCGAGGACCTCGCCGTTTCCAGCCGCGATGTCGCGCCGCTCACAGCCTGCGGGGGTCGTCGCCGGGCCCGTGGGGTGAGAGGATAGGGGCAGAGGGCCGCGCGAACCTGCCGGCCTATCGTCGTGGAGTCCCGCACGATCCCCGCACGCGTTGAGCGATGCGCTGTGATCCTGCCTCATGCGGCGGACCCCGACCCCGGTCGACACTGAGCGCCCCTGTGCGCCGTGCGCTGGGCCGAACCAGGAAGACTCATGTCTCAGACCCCCCGGTCGTTCTCCGACCTGCCCCTGCCCGCACCCGTCGTCGCTGCACTTGCGCGTGACGGGAAGACGGCTCCGTTCCCCATCCAGTCAGCGACGTTGCCTGACACCCTCGCCGGTCGTGACGTCCTCGGACGCGGCCGCACCGGCTCGGGCAAGACCCTCGCGTTCGCCCTGCCCATCGTCACGCGTCTCGACGCGTCGCGTCCCGCCCGCCCCAAGCCGGGCCGGCCGCGCGCACTCGTCCTCGCGCCGACGCGTGAGCTCGCCACCCAGATCGATGCGACCCTCGCTCCGCTCGCGCAGGCGCTCGGCCTCACGACGACCGTGATCTTCGGCGGCGTGTCCCAGTCGCGCCAGATCACCGCCCTGCAAAAGGGTGTCGACGTCGTCGTCGCGTGCCCCGGCCGCCTCGAGGACCTCCTCGGCCAGCGTCACCTCACGCTCGACGACATCGAGATCACCGTGCTCGACGAGGCCGACCACATGGCCGACCTCGGCTTCCTGCCGGGCGTCAAGCGCCTCATGGACCGCACCCCGGCCGACGGCCAGCGCTTGCTGTTCTCCGCGACGCTCGACAACGGCGTGGACATCCTCGTCAAGCGTTACCTCCACAAGCCGCTGCACCACTCGGTCGACCCTGAGACCTCGCCCGTCTCGGCGATGACCCACCACGTCTTCGAGGTGGCCGACGCGACTGCGAAGAAGGACCTCGTCCTTGCCCTCGCCTCGGGCGTCGACCGCCGCATCCTCTTCATGCGCACCAAGCACCAGGCCAAGAAGCTGGCCAAGTCGCTCACGGCGGACGGCGTGCCCGCCGTCGACCTGCACGGCAACCTCTCCCAGGGTGCACGCGAGCGCAACCTCGAGGCGTTCACCTCGGGGGCCGTCAAGGTGCTCGTCGCGACCGACATCGCCGCCCGCGGCATCCACGTCGACAACGTGGGCCTCGTCGTCCACGTCGACCCGCCGGCCGAGCACAAGGCGTACACCCACCGCTCAGGACGCACTGCGCGCGCGGGTGAGGAAGGCGTCGTCGTCACGGTCATGCTGCCCGCAGAGCGCGGTGACGTGAGGGACCTCACGCGCAAGGCCGGGATCTCCGTGAACCCGGTCCGGGTGCGCGCAGGCGACGCGAGCGTGACTCAGCTGGTCGGCGAGACCGCAGCGTACGTCAAGCCGTCGGAGGCCCCCGTGGCCGCGCAGCCCGCGCCCAAGCAGCCGCGCAAGAAGGCTGGCGAAGGCTCGGGCCGTGGCGCTGGTCGCGGTGCTGCCACCGGTCGCGGCGCTGGCGCCGGTCGCTCGGGTGTGGGCCGCAACGGACAGGCCGCGGACTCCTCGCGTCCTGACGGTGCTCGTTCCGGTGGCCGTCGCCGTGGTGGCGCGGGACGCGGTGCTGCAGGCGCTCAGCAGGCGTCGGGCCGTGGCGGGAACGCCTCGGGCGGCGCGTCCGGCTCCGGACGCCAGCAGTCTGGCCGTGCCGCGGGCGGGTCGTCGTCGGGCGGCGCCGCCTCGGGCTCGGGCGTCGGTCGCGGGCTCGTCGAGATGTCGCGCGGCTCGCGTTCTGGTCGCCGCTGACCTTCTCTTCACCACAGACGACCCCTTCGCACCTCCGGGTGCGGAGGGGTCGTCGTCGTCACCCCTCTGGTTCCCGCGAACGCCGGGGCTCGGGTGGGGGGATGATGGGAGAGCCGAGTGCGATGGACAGAGATAGAGACAGAGAGGGGTGCCGTCATGAGCTATGACGTCAACAAGACTGACGACGACTGGAAGGTCGAGCTCAGCCCGCAGGAGTTCCACGTCCTGCGCGAGGCCGGAACCGAACGGCCATGGTCAGGTGCGCTGCTCGACGAAGCGCGCGCCGGAACCTACAGGTGCCGCGCATGTGACGCCGAGCTCTTCGACGCTGACACGAAGTTCGACGCGGGCTGCGGCTGGCCCAGCTTCTACGAGGCCAGCCGGTCCGACGCGGTTGAGCTCCTCGAGGACAACTCCCTCGGCATGACGCGCACCGAGGTCCGTTGCGCGCGCTGCGGCTCGCACCTGGGCCACGTCTTCCCTGACGCCCCGCAGACCCCGACGGGCAACCGCTTCTGCATGAACTCCGTGTCGCTCACGTTCGACGCGCGTGGGGCTGGGTGGTCAGGACTCGCCTCGAGCCTCGGCCTGGGTCTCAGCCTGTGCCTCGGCGCGCGCCTCGGCGCGCGCGAGCTCTTCGAGCCGGAGCTCGGCGTTCGACTTGGTCGCGAGCGGCACCTCCTTGAGGAGGATGACGCACACGAGGGCGATGAGTGCGACGGGCGCTGCAACGAGGAAGACCTCGGCCACTGCGGTCCCGTAGGCGGACTCGACGATCGTGGCGATCGGGCCCGGAAGCGTCGAGACGTCGGGCAGCGTTCCGCCCGCGAGCGCAGCGGGCGGCGTGAGACCTGCCGACGCGAACCCTCCGGTGATCTCGGTCGAGACCCGGTGGCCAAGGATCGCGCCGAGCGCGGAGACGCCGATCGCGCCGCCGAGCGAGCGGAAGAACGCGATCGTCGCGGAGCCGGTCGAGAGCTCGGCGGGCGTCATCGTGTTCTGCGCGGCGAGCACCATGTTCTGCATGAGCAGTCCCATGCCGACGCCGATGAGCGCCATGTAGGCGCTGATCACCACGAGGTTCGTCTGGTACGTGATCGACCCCATGAGCCCGATGCCGATGGGCATGATGATCGCTCCCATGACGAGGAACTTCTTGTAGACGCCCGTGCGCGACACGGCGCGGCCCGAGGAGATCGAGGCGGTGAGCTGGCCGAGGATGAGAGGCACGGTGAGCAGGCCGGACACGGTCGGGGAGTAGCCGCGTGCGATCTGCATGTACTGGCTGAGGAAGACGGTCGTGCCGAAGAGCACGACGCCGAGGGCGACGGACGCGATGACGACGAGCGTCAGGGTGGAGTTGCGGAAGAGCCCGAGCGGGATGATGGGCGCCTCGGCGCGGGACTCGGCCCAGACGGCGGCCGCGAGGATGGCGACGGCGCCGCCGACCATGACGGCGGTCTGCCACGAGAGCCAGTCGAACCGGGAGCCGGCGAACGTCACCCAGAGCAGCAGCAGCGCGATGCCGGCGGAGATGAGCGTCGCGCCGAGGTAGTCGATCGAGACCCTCTGGGGGCGTTCCAGGGGCGGCAGGTGGAGCGTGCGCTGGATGAGGACGATCGCGATGACGGCGAAGGGCACGCCGACGAAGAAGTTCCAGCGCCACCCCGCGGTGTCGGTGAGGAACCCGCCGAGGAGGGGTGCGCCGATCGTGGCGACGGCCATGATCGCGCCCATGTAGCCCATGTACTTGCCGCGTTCGCGCGGCGAGATGATGTCGGCGATGAGGACCATGCCGACGGCCGTGAGGCCACCCGCACCGATGCCCTGGAAGGCGCGCCACGTGATGAGTGTCGCGGGGCTGTGGGAGAAGCCGGCGAAGGCTGCGGAGAGCACGGTGATGCTCAGGGCGATCTGGATGGTGAGCTTGCGGTCGACGAGGTCGGCGACCTTGCCCCAGATCGGCGTCGAGATCGTCGTGGTGAGGAGGGTCGCGGTGACGACCCAGGTGAACGCTGACTGATTGCCGCCGAGATCGGCGACGATCTTGGGCAGCGACGAGGAGACGATGGACGTCGCGATGATCGAGACGAAGAGGCCCATGAAGATTCCGGAGATGGTCCGGAGGACTTCGCGGTGGGTCATGCTGGTGGGCTCGCCGGCCACGTGGTCGGGTGCTGTATGGCTTGTCATGCGTGGTCCTTGCTGTGGTGCGCGGGGGCGCCGAAGTGCGTGGTGACGGCGTCGGTGAGGTGGTTGAGGGAGGTGGCGAGTGCGGTGAGTCGTGCACTGTCCCAGTCGCTGAGTGCGCCGGCGAGGTGGCGTCCGACGCTGCGCCGGGCCTCGGTGGCGCGCGCGAGCCCTGTGGGGGAGAGGGCGACCGTGCGGGCGCGTCGGTCGTCGGGGTCGATGTCGCGGACGGCGAGACCTTCGTCGACGAGCGCGGTCACCTGGCGGGAGGCGACGGAGACGTCGACCTGGAGCTGGTGGGCGAGCTCGCTGATCTGCATGACGCCGTGGGCGTGCAGTTTGAAGAGCACGCCGAGCGTGGCGCGGGGCAGGTCGAGCTCGTGGGCGAATGCTCCGCCGATGCAGCGCTGGGCGCGTCCGAAGGCTTCGATGGCGCGCAGGACCGCGCGCACGTCGTCGGTTGCGGCGGGGTCGCTGTCGAGGACGGAGGGGGGTCGGGCGTTGCCGGGGTGAGACATCGTGGCTCCTTATGGTGACTGGACGACGTTAAACCCATTGCTTGCAGCACGCAAACAATTTCGCGGTGAGGTACGGCACGTCGAACGGCAGTGGCGGAGACTGGAGAGGTGACAGACCACGCACGCGACCGCCGCACCTTCCGCCGCCCAGCGATGCTCGACCCCGCAGAGGCTGAGCAGATCCCGGGGGGCCACGATCCTGCGCTCCGCGAGGAGATCGCGCACACGACGGCCCGCGCCCTCGTCCGCGAGGGGCGCGCGACGGACGACGCGGAGGTCACGGCGCGCATCCTCGCGCTCGTCGACACCGAAGGCCTCGACGCGATCGCCGCGCTGTGGGCCGACGCCGCACCCGTCACCCTTCCTGGCGCGCTATGGCGCCTCTTCGTCCTGCGAGAATGGGTGCGACGCGACGACCGCACCGTCGGCCTGCGCTACCGGCTCGGCGTCGAGCACACGCCCGTCGCCGAGGTCGTGGCGGGCGCGGCAGGCCCGTCCCCGGACGACATGCGCGCGCTCGCAGACGCAGTGCTCTCGGGCCTGTTCGACGGCGACTTCGCGGTCGCCCTCGAACGTGCCGCGGCCTTCTGCCGGATTCTCGCCACAGGAGCGACGGTCGACGCCGACAGCGTCGAGCACACCGATCCAGCACGCGGTACGCGGCTGACGTTCGGTGCCGCATCGCTCACCTCAACGGCCGACGACCTTGAGGCAGCCGCGCAGCACTGGCGGGCCGGTCAGCTCGACTGAGCCCGGCGTGCGTCCTGCATCCCGTGCGCGCAGGGCGAACGCCCTCACCCTGACTCGCACGACGACCGTCGGTATAATGGAGGTGCGGCGTCGGGCCGCGGTAGCCCCGGGCTCCAACATCAGCCGCTTCGAGCGGCCTCGCGCCGAGAGGCGCTCCCGGTCCGGCGTCGCATCGCTGTGTCCACACCCTCTCTCAGGCCGCTCGGGCGACGTCCGACGGCCGCGCAGCGGCCAGGAGGGACCCTGTCGTGGCGTCTGCTATCTCACATGCGCAGCGAGCCGTTCGTCCCACGACGCCCCCGGAGCGGCGTGAGGACAGGCAAGCGTTCGTCGCAATGTCATCGGCCCAACACCCATGTAGTTGCGTGTTCACGGCAGAGGGGGCCTACGCTGTGGATGACAAGGCTGCCTCTTTACGGGAGTACCCGTGCGCATTCCGCGTATGACACCGCGTGACACCACATTCTTCGACCTGTTCACCGCCCTGGCGGAGCACTTGGTCACCGGTTCCAAGCTTCTTGGTGAGCTCCTCGGAACCGACCTCGCGGGCCGCAAGCCCATCGCGAAGCGGATGAACGAGGTCGAGCACCTCGCCGACGAAGCGACCCACACGATCATGCGACGCATGAACTCGACGTTCGTCACACCGTTCGACCGTGACGACATCTACGCCCTCGCCTCAGCGCTCGACGACTGCATGGACTTCATGGAGGAGGCCAGCGACCTCATCGTCTTGTACAAGCTCGACGAGCTGCCGCGCCGCGTCGCCGACCAGGTGCAGATCCTGCAGCGGTGCGCAGAGATCACAGCCGAGGCCATGCCTCGTCTGCGCTCGATGAGCGACCTCTCGGACTACTGGGTCGAGATCAACCGCCTCGAGAACCAGGCGGACAAGCAGCACCGCAAGCTGCTCGCGCAGATGTTCGACGACATCACCGACCCGATCCTTCTCATGAAGCTCAAGGAGGTCGTCGAGATCCTCGAAGAGGCCGCCGACGCCTTCGAGACGGTCGCCAACACGGTCGAGACGATCGCGGTCAAGGAGTCCTGACGCCACGTGGACGTCGCACTTGTTCTGGTCGTCGCTGCGCTCGCGCTGACGTTCGACTTCACCAACGGTTTCCACGACGCCGCGAATGCGATCGCAACCTCCGTCTCGACGCGTGCGCTCACACCGCGCGTCGCGCTCGCGATGGCTGCGGTGATGAACTTCGCCGGGGCGCTCATGGGCACGGCGGTCGCTGAGACCATCGCTCACGACATCATTCACATCGACGACGTGGGCCGGCGGCTCACGCTCGTCGCCGTGCTCGCCGCGCTCGTCGGCGCGATCACGTGGAACCTCATCACGTGGTGGTTCGGCCTGCCGTCCTCGTCGACGCACGCGCTCATCGGTGGCCTCGTCGGCGCCGGGCTCGCGGGCGGGATCTCGGTCTACTGGACGTCGATCGTCGAGAAGGTCGTCCTTCCGATGATCGTCTCGCCGGTCGTCGGATTCGGCATCGCCTTCCTCGTCATGGTCGCCGTCCTGTGGATCTTCAAGAACGTCGCGCCCGCCAAGGCGTCGCGCCGGTTCCGGATCGCCCAGACCGCGTCAGCCGCAGCCATGGCCCTGGGCCACGGCCTGCAGGACGCGCAGAAGACCATGGGCGTGATGTTCCTCGCGACGACCGCCGTCGGCTGGACGGTCAAGGGCGACGCGATCCCGTGGGAGATCAAGATCCTCGCGGCTGCCGCAATCTCGGCGGGCACCGCGACCGGCGGCAAGCGCATCATGCGCACACTCGGCCGCCGCATCATCGAGCTCGACCCGGCGCGCGGCTTCGTCGCCGAGTCAGTCTCTGCGGTCGTTCTCTACCTCAACGCGTTCTGGCTGCACGCTCCGGTCTCGACGACGCACACGATCACGACCGCGATCATGGGCGTGGGCGCAACCCGGCGCCTCTCGGCGGTCCGGTGGGGCGTCGCGAAGTCGATCGGAGCCGCGTGGGTGCTGACGATCCCGGCAGCGGCCGCCGTCGCGGCTCTGTGCTTCTTCGCGCTGCGACCGTTCCTCGTGTAGCCGAGGCCTCGGGACAGGCTGAGAGGCGGGTGGCGCATGAGCGCCGCCCGCCTCTCGCGTGATGAGCGCCGCCGGAGCCGCGCCTCATGAGCGTCAGGCGACCCCAGCGCGCGGTCCGAGGATGGCCGCGTGCAGGTGAGAACGTGAGATCTCGACGGCGACGACGCGCGGACCCGACGCCCGCTGCACGACGTGTGCGACGAGCAGTTCGCCCGGCTTGAGGTACGGGTCCGCGCCCGGCAGGACGTCGCGCACCTTGCGGCGAGCGCGCGCCCCGAGCGCCTCGAGGACGGTCGGAAGGACCGGCCGGTGCGTGCACAGGACCGCGGGCACCGCACCCGAGAGAAGATCGTCGACGAGGTCGTAGGCGTCCGAGGGGTCGTCGGCGTGCGCGATCTCGGTGAGGTCAAAGCTCAGGCCCGCCGAGAGCCCGCTCGCGCGGGCGTACGGCGCGACCGTGTCAGTGCAGCGCAACCACGAGCTCGAGACGATCCGGCGCGCGCCATAGGCAGAGAGGATGGGCACGAGCGTCGCCGCCTGCAGGTAGCCCGCGGGCGTGAGCGGGCGGTCGTCCTCGCCGCCAGCCCACGCGCTGCGCTTGCGCGCGCGCGTGTGCCGAGCGATGACGAGCGCGTGCGTGTCGAGCCGTCCACGCTCGTGCGCCGCGACGAGTGCGTCGAGCGGCTCGCGGTCGGTCGGACGCGTGAGGCGCTCGCGCGCCTTGTCGACGTCGAGCCAGATGACGTCGTCGATCTCGGTGGGGTCGATCCCGGCGGCCGGCGGACGCGTCCGCACGGCTGGTGCGTCGTCCGCGCTCGCGCGACGCGCCGCCCAATAGTGCACGCGCTTGAAGCGCCCCTCGGGAGTGCGGTACCGCTGCATCGGGAGCGGGATGCCGAGCACGATCTCGTGCCCCGTCTCCTCGGCAACCTCGCGGACCGCGCACTCGCGCAGCGTCTCACCCGTGTCGAGCTTGCCCTTGGGCCACGACCAGTCGCCATAGCGCGGACGGTGGATGAGCTGCACCTGCAGCCGGCCCTTGCGCTCGCGCCACACGAGCGCACCCGCCGCCTCGATGGCGTGGCGGCGAGCCGACGTGCCCGTGTCGAGGAGGCTCGAACCTGAAGCGACGCTCGTCGAGCTCACCTGCCCAGGCCCATGCCCAGCCGCCGCCGCTGGCGCGAGATGAGGCTGCCCTGCAGGTCACGGAGCGGCTCACCGTCGGGGCCGGTGTGGCGGCGGACCCACGCGCCGTCGACGCCGAGACGCCACGAGGCGGTCGCGTCGTCCATCGACGCCTCGAGAAGCGAGACGAGGTTGAGCACCTGCTCCTCGTCGACGATCGAGACGAGCGCCTCGACCCGGCGGTCAAGGTTGCGGTGCATGAGGTCGGCAGACCCGATGAGGACGTCGGGCGTGCCGTCGTTGCCGAACGCGAAGACGCGAGAGTGCTCCAGGAAGCGGCCGAGGATCGAGTGCACGCGGATCGTCTCGGAGAGCCCGGGCACGCCCGGGCGCACCGCGCAGATGCCGCGCACGATCAGGTCGACCCGAACGCCTGCCTGCGACGCGCGGTAGAGCGCGTCGATCGTCGTCTCGTCGACGATCGAGTTCACCTTGATGCTGATCCAGGCGGGACGGCCGGCACGGGCGATCTCTGCCTCACGATCGATGCGCTCGATGAGACCGGTCCGCACGGACCGTGGGGCGACGAGCAGCCGCTGGAACCGGGACCGTGGTGCGTAGCCGGAAAGCTGGTTGAAGAGCCGTGAAAGGTCCTGACCGACGTCCGGGTCGCACGTGAGCAGGCCGAGATCCGTGTAGAGACGAGCCGTCTTCGGGTTGTAGTTGCCCGTGCCGACGTGACAGTAGCGACGGAGACCGTCGGCCTCCTGCCGGACGACGAGCGACAGCTTGCAGTGCGTCTTGAGCCCGACGATGCCGTAGACGACGTGCACTCCCGCCTGCTCGAGCTTGCGGGCCCACGAGATGTTGTTCTCTTCGTCGAACCGTGCCTTGATCTCGACCAGCGCGAGGACCTGCTTGCCGGCCTCGGCCGCGTCGATGAGAGCGTCGACGATCGGGGAGTCGCCCGACGTGCGGTAGAGCGTCTGCTTGATCGCGAGGACCGACGGGTCGGCTGCGGCCTGCTCGAGGAACGTCTGCACCGACGTCGAGAACGAGTCGTACGGGTGGTGGAGGAGGATGTCGCGTTGCCGGATCGCTGCGAGGACGTCGGTCGGCGTCGCCGACTCGACCTCAGCGAGGTAACGGTGCGTCGTCGGCACGAACCGTGGGAACGAGAGATCAGGACGCTCGATGTCAGCGATGACGTTGAGGCCGGTGAGGTCGAGGGGGAGCGGGAGCTCGTAGACCTCGTCAGGCTCGACGCCGAGCTCCTTGAGCAGGAGCTTGCGGATGCGCGGGGTGACGTCGGGCGTGAGCTCGAGCCGCACGGGTGGGCCGAAGCGTCGCCGCAGCAGCTCCTTCTCCATGGCCTGCAAGAGGTTCTCGGCGTCGTCTTCTTCCACCTCGACGTCTTCGTTGCGGGTCACCCGGAAGAGGTGCCGCTCGAGGACCTCCATCCCGGGGAAGAGCTGGTCGAGGTGCTCCGCGATGACGTCCTCGATCGGGACGAAGCTCGTCTCCTGTGCGGCGGCGACCTGCGCGTCGGGTGCTGAGGGGCGTCCGCGGGAGTCGACGGCGACGAAGCGCGGCAGGATCGGCGGGACCTTGACGCGCGCGAAGTGCTCCTTGCCCGTCGTCGGGTTGCGGACGAGCACCGCGAGATTGAGCGAGAGCCCCGAGATGTACGGGAACGGGTGCGCCGGGTCGACGGCGAGCGGGGTGAGCACGGGGAAGATCTGCTTGCGGAAGTACTTGCGCAGCCGGTCCTGCTCGTTCGTGGAGAGCTCGTCCCAGCCGACGATCGTGATGCCCTCGGCGGCAAGAGCGGGCTGGACCTGGTCGGTGAACACGCGGGCGTGACGTTCCATGAGCGCGTGCGCTCCCTCGGCGATGCCCTCAAGGACCTGCCGGGGCGTCTGGCCCGACGCGGACGGAACCGCGATCCCCGTCGCGATGCGGCGCTTGAGGCCCGCGACGCGCACCATGAAGAACTCGTCGAGGTTGGACGCGAAGATCGCGAGGAACCGCACCCGCTCGAGGAGCGGGACGGCGGGGTCCTCCGCGAGCTCGAGGACGCGCTGGTTGAAGGCGAGCCACGACAGCTCGCGGTCGGCAAACCGGTCTGCCGGGAGTGCGGGCAGCTCGCCGTGGCCGCCCACGGGTGCGTGGTCTGCCTCGGCAATGTGCTCGGCGATGTGCGCTGCCAGCTCTGGGTCGAGCGGGATCGTCGGCACCGGGTGCGTCGACGTCGGGGGCTCGTCGGGAGCAGTCGTGGCAGTCGCGTCGTTCATGGCAGACATCGTGACACCTCCGGGTGGCTCAGCGGTGGTCAGAAGGTTGCGGATGCGGCACAGACGAGCACGTGGCGGTCGGCGAGGTCGAATCCGGCGCGACGGTAGACGTTGACGGCGCGGAGGTTGTCGCCTTCGACGTAGAGCAGCGCGCGCGTCACGCCGCGCTGCGCAAGATGCGCGAGCGCGAGCTCCGTGAGGAGGTGGCCGAGGCCCCGTCCTTGCAGACTGGGGTCGACGGCGACGACGTAGAGCTCTCCGTCCGTCCCGACGACCTTCGTCCAGACGAATGCGGCGAGCCGACCCTCGCCCTCGACGAGCAGGAGGTCCTCGGCGCGGAACCACTCCTCGGAGGTACGAGTGTCGAAGTCGGCGCGGGTGAGGCGGCCCTGCTCAGGGTGGTCCGCGAACGCGCGCGCGTTGAGATCGACCCAGGCGTCGGCGTCGTCCGGCGTGAACGACCGGACCGTGTAGCCGTCGGGCGGGCGCGGCGGGTCGACCGGCTCGGTGAGCGGCCGATCCATGACGAAGAGCTCACGCACCGTCTCGAGCCCGTGGTGCTCGGCAAACGCCTGCGCGGTCGAGGTGTGGCCGTAGGCCCACAGGGCAAAGCCGTCCGGTGCGTGCTCGCGGAGCGCGTGCAGCACCTGCGTGCCGAGGCCGCGGCGGCGCGCGTCGGGCGCGACCGCGAGCTCTGCCGTCGGGGGAGTACCGCCGAGGTCAAGCTGCGCGTACGCGACGAGGCGCCCTGCGTCATCGCGAGACACGACGTGGACGACGTCGGCCCGACCTGACGTGAGATTGAGAAGTGGCTGCTCAGAGAGCGGCGGGACGCCGTCGGCCCGCGCGCCCGCAGCCGCGAGCGTGCGCACCTCGGCCGCGACATCGTCGGCAAGCGGCCCCCGGAACGTGAGGTTCGAACCCATCCCACCATCCCACCACATGCCCGGGCGCGACACGTCCGCCCGGACGACGAAGGCCGCCCCGGAAGGCGACCCAAGAGTCGACACTACCCGCTCGACGAGCCCGTGCCCAGGGTCATGGGTCCCTAGAAATCGGCGGGATTCCGCGGCAGACTGACGTCACAACAGCACATCGGAGCAGGCAGGACCCACGAGCGACCAGTCCACGCATAGGACCTGTGGCATCGACCCCACTGGGCCGTCCGCAGATTTTCCTCGCCTGATACCCCTGCTCCAGCTGGCCGGACGGCGATCCCACACGGGGTCGCCGTTCGTGCTGCATGGCGTCACCCCGCCCACTGCACGACGCGAATGCGCTAGGCGCGTGGGCTGCGTCACAATGGAGCATGAGCCCAGCGCCGAGCGTCTCGTCGTCGATCACCGCACGTCTGCGCGTGGAGGCCAGGCCGACCGTCGTGAGCGAGTTGACGACGGCCGTCGAGCAGCACGGTGGGCTCGTCACCGGAATCGACGTCACCGAGTCCGGGAGCGCCCGCATGACCGTCGACCTCACGTGCGCGACGAGCGGCGACGCGCATGCGCAAGAGATCGTCGAGGCGCTCCGCCACGTGCCCGGCGTCGAGGTCGACAGGGTCTCCGACCGCACCTTCCTCATGCACCTCGGCGGCAAACTCCGTATCGAACCCACCGCGCCCATCCGTAACCGCGATGACCTCTCCATGATCTATACGCCGGGCGTCGCTCGCGTGTGCGAAGCGATCGCTGCGCGGCCAGAGGACGCGCGGCGCCTGACGATCAAACGCAACACGATCGCCGTCGTCACCGATGGCACCGCAGTCCTCGGCCTCGGTGACATCGGCCCCCTCGCGTCCCTGCCCGTCATGGAGGGAAAGGCCGCGCTCTTCAAGCGATTCGCAGGCATCGACGCGTTCCCCATAGCGCTCGACACGACGGACGTCGACGAGATCGTGCGCACCGTCAAGGCCATCGCTCCCGTCTTTGCGGGCATCAACCTTGAGGACATCTCGGCGCCGCGCTGCTTCGAGGTCGAGCGGCGCTTGCGCGACGAGCTCGACATCCCCGTCTTCCACGACGACCAGCACGGCACCGCGATCGTCGCGCTCGCAGCGCTCATCAATGCGCTCACGGTGGTGGACAAGACGCTCGCAGGCGTGCGGATCGTCCTGTCGGGGGCGGGTGCGGCAGGCACCGCGATCCTCAAGCTCCTGCTCGCTGCCGGTGCGCGCGACGTCGTTGTCGCCGACATTGACGGAGTCGTCCACGCTGAACGGCCCGGGCTCACCGACCAGCTGCGCTGGACCGCGGAGCACACCAACCCGCGCGGCGTCACCGGAACCCTCGCGGCTGCGCTCGCGGGTGCCGACGTGTTCATCGGCGTGTCCGCGCCCGACGTCATCACGGCCGACGACGTCGCGACGATGGCCACCGACTCAATCGTCTTCGCGATGGCCAACCCGCGCCCCGAGATCGACCCGGTCGAGGCCGCGAAGCACGCGGCGATCGTCGGGACCGGGCGCAGTGACTTCTCCAACCAGATCAACAACGTGCTCGCGTTCCCCGGCGTCTTCCGGGGACTGCTCGACGCGCAGTCCTCGCGCATCACCGATGAGCTGCTGCTCGCGGCGGCGCGCGCGCTCGCGTCGACGGTCCACCCTGAGCAGCTCAACGCGACGTACATCGTGCCGAGCGTCTTCAATCCGGACGTCACGACGGTCGTGGCGGAAGCGGTCGCGACGGTCGCGCGGCAGACGGGCAACGCCGCGGAGTAGCCCGGCGCCAGCGCGGCCTCAGCCCGGCCTCCCCGGGTGGGTGAGCCGGTTGGTTGCGTCGGGGCACCTCTGGGGGGTGCGTGCGCGCAAGGAGCCGGACGGGGACGCGCGGGAGGGCGTCCCCGTCCCGATTCCTGCCTCCGGACCCCGGCCCGGCCCGGCCCGGCAGGCCCGGTCGGCCCTCCCGGTCCTGCCTCCCGTCGGGTGAGCCGGTTGGTTGCGTCGGGGCACCTCTGGGGGGTGCGTGCGCGCAAGGAGCCGGGCGGGGGCGCGCGGGAGGGCGTCCCCGTCCCGATTCCTGCCTCCCGACCCCGGCCCGGCCCGGCCCGGCCGGCCCGACCCGGCCCCAGCCCTGCCTCCCCGTCGGGTGAGCCGGTTGGTTGCGTCGAGGCACCCCTGTGGGGTGCGTGCGCGCAAGGAGCCGGACGGGGACGCGCGGGAGGGCGTCCCCGTCCCGATTCCTGCCTCCCGTCGGGGGAGCCGGTTGGTTGCGTTGGGGCACCCCTGAGGGGTGCGTGCGCGCAAGGAGCCGGACGGGGGCGCGCGGGAGAGCGCCCCCACCCCCGAAGGTCCTACGAATTCCGCGTGTTCTGCGTGCATCCTCAGAGAGTGTTGAGCATCGACGAGAACCTCGAATATCAGGCGAACGCAGCCGCGACCAAGCTCGCCTTCACCCGCCGCCCGGTCGCGTACACCGTCCAGTCGATGCTTGCCGGCTCGTACATCGGCGTCGCCGTCATGCTCATGGTCTCCGCCGCGGGGCCGCTCCAGGCGGCAGGCTCTCCCGCGACGAGGCTCGTCCAGGGCCTTGTCTTCGGCGTCGCCCTCACGCTCGTCTACACGGCAGGCGGCGAACTCGTCACCTCGACGATGATGACGATGACGCAGGGTGCCTGGAAGCGCACGGTCTCGTGGCTCCACGCCGGACGGACCATCATCTTCTGCTTCTTCGGCAACATGGCCGGCGCCTTCGTCTTCGCCGCGATGCTGCACTTCACGGGCCTTCTCGAGACCTCGACCCCCGCCGGGTCCATGCTCGCTTCGATGCTCGAGGCCAAGGGTGGTGAGACGAGTGCCGAGCTCTTCTGGCGCGGTGTCCTGTGCAACATGCTCGTCTGCATCGCCATGTGGTCAGCGAGTCGCCTGAAGTCGGAGATGGCGCGGCTCGTGACGATCTTCTGGTGCCTGCTCGCCTTCATCACCTCCGGTTTCGAGCACGTCGTCGCGAACATGACGTCGTTCGGCGTCGGCCTCATCGCGGGCCTGCCCCAGACCGACTGGGCGGACTTCGCCCGCAACATGACCGTCGTCGGGCTCGGCAACCTCGTGGGCGGCGCCGTCGTCGTCGGTCTTGCCTACGCGGTGAGCGCGAGCCGCCGCACTGCCGCGATCGTCGCGGCACCAGCCGCGCCCGGCTCGGCACCAGCCGCGCCCGTCGCGGCACCGGCCGCGCAGGCTACCGCCAGCATCGACACCACCACGTCGCCAGTCGAGTGGCACGAGAACGCCGATGCGACGTCAGTCGCATGGAGCTGCGCGAACTTCTCACCGGTCACCCGCAACGACGACGGCACCCGCGACCTCACCCGCACCGAACACGCCGAAGTCTGAGCACGCACGAAAGTCGGCGGGAAGAATAAGGGAAACCCCGATAGCGCCAGATGTGAGCCGGACTACACTCCGAGCGGGACCTAGGTCCCGTTGCACCAGAGTCGATGCACAACGGAGGACACGTCGTGAGCCAGGACGGGACGCCGGCCGCTGCCGGTCTCGAGAATCTTCTGCACGAGAGCCGGAGCTTTCCTCCGACACCAGAGTTCGCCGCGCAGGCGAACGCACAACCCAGCATGTACGAGGCTGCGGCAGCTGACAGGCTCGGGTTCTGGGCCGATCAGGCCCGGGACCTGCTCACGTGGCGCAAGCCCTTCACCGAGACGCTCGACTGGTCGGGCGCACCCGTCGCGCGCTGGTTCGGCGACGGCACCCTCAACGCTGCCTACAACGCGGTCGACCGCCACGTCGTCGAGGGCCGCGGCGACCGCGTCGCCATCCACTTCGAGGGCGAGCCGGGCGACACCCGCACCCTCACGTACAGCGACCTCCTCCGTGAGGTCTCGCGTGCCGCGAACGCACTCGCAGCGCTCGGCGTGAGCACCGGCGACCGCGTCGTCATCTACCTGCCGATGATCCCTGAGGCCGTCATCGCGATGCTCGCGTGCGCGCGCCTGGGGGCGCCGCACTCGGTGGTCTTCGGCGGATTCTCTGCTGACGCGCTGCGCTCACGCATCGCGGACGCTGAGGCCAAGGTGGTCATCACGGCCGACGGCGGCTTCCGCCGCGGTGCCGCATCTGCGCTCAAGCCCGCAGTTGATGAGGCGCTCGAGCCGCGCGACGGCGTCGAGAGCCCCGTCGCGCACGTGCTCGTCGTGCGTCGGACCGGCCAGGACACGGCGATGGTCGACGGCCGCGACCTGTGGTGGCACGACGCTGTCGAGTCGGCCGACGTCACGCACGAGCCCGTATGGGTCGAGGCGGAGCACCCGTTGTTCATCCTCTACACCTCGGGCACGACCGGGAAGCCCAAGGGCATCCTCCACACGACGGGCGGCTACCTCGCGCAGACCGCCTATACGCACAAGTACGTCTTCGACCTCAAGGCTGACTCCGACGTCTACTGGTGCACGGCTGACATCGGCTGGGTCACCGGGCACAGCTACGTCACGTACGGGCCGCTGATCAATGGCGCGACCCAGGTGATCTACGAGGGCACACCCGACTCCCCGCACCAGGGGCGGTGGTGGGAGATCATCGAGAAGTACAAGGTGACGATCCTCTACACGGCCCCCACGGCGATTCGCACGTGCATGAAGTGGGGTGAGGACATCCCCGCGAAGTTCGACCTGTCGAGCCTGCGCGTCCTCGGATCGGTGGGCGAGCCCATCAACCCCGAGGCGTGGATGTGGTACCGCCGCGTCATCGGCGGCGACCGCACGCCGATCGTCGACACGTGGTGGCAGACCGAGACGGGCGCGATCATGATCTCGCCCCTGCCCGGGGTGACGGCAGCAAAGCCGGGTTCGGCGCAGGTTGCGTTGCCCGGCATCGTCGCCGACGTCGTCGACGACGAGTTCAGGTCCGTGCCCGACGGGGGCGGGGGCTACCTCGTGCTCTCGGAGCCGTGGCCGGCGATGCTCCGCGGCATCTGGGGTGACCTCGAGCGCTTCACAGACACGTACTGGTCGCGATTCCCGGGCATCTACTTCGCGGGTGACGGTGCCAAGAAGGACGACGACGGCGACATCTGGCTGCTCGGCCGCGTCGACGACGTCATGAACGTCTCGGGCCACCGCCTCTCGACGACGGAGATCGAGTCGGCGCTCGTCTCGCACGACGCGGTCGCTGAGGCCGCCGTCGTCGGCGCTGCCGATGAGATGACGGGCCAGGCCGTCGTGGCGTTCGTCATCCTGCGTGCTGACCACGCGGAGGCGCTCGGCACGAGCGACGAGGACGAGATCGTCCAGATCCTGCGCAATCACGTAGGTAAGGAGATCGGGCCGATCGCCAAGCCCAAGCGGATCCTCGTCGTCGCTGAGCTGCCGAAGACGCGCTCGGGCAAGATCATGCGCCGCCTGCTGCGGGATGTCGCCGAGAACCGGGCCGTCGGGGACGCGACGACGCTCGCGGACTCCTCGGTCATGGACCTCATTGCGAAGGGGCTCGGCAGGTAGCGCGCCCCGCCCGGCCTACGCCGGGTGGCTGGCCGGCCCCCGCCGGGCCCCCGCCCGGCGGGGGCCGGCGCCCAGTGCCGCTCGCCTGCCCGCGACTTTGTGCGCTACCCGCAAGGTGAGACCCGCGGGTGCGGCACAGGTCTGCGGGCGGGCAGGCTGGTGTGCGGCCGGAGGATGCTCCAGCGGCCTCAAGAGGTGCGGTCTCGGTGCGCTCGGGGTGAGCGCCGGAGCAGTCGGTGCCAACGTCGTCGTCAACGTCGTGCGTAACGCTGCTGGCAAGGGTTCCGGCCTGGGGCGATGGCACCGAACGTGTCGCGCGGCAGGCCGCTGCTGCGCAGGTCTCGCCGGTCCGGAACGTCAGGCCCGAGGGCTATAGCAGCGGACGATATGCCGATATGGTCGGAGTCTCGCACGAGGTTCTGTGCGCGGGAAGGGACGGAGCGGCATGAGCGACAAGACCCGCAACACACTTGGCTGGTGGGCGCTCGCCGCATGTTCGGCGACGACGGTCGGCGCGGTCGTCACGTCAGGCACCGGGGCCAGTACATGGTTCGCTGTCGGTTCCGGGCTCCTGGCGATCGTCGTCGCCGCACTCTCCCGGCGCCGTCAGTGCGGGGGCAAGGAAGCAGGAGGCTACTGCGGATGATGAGTGTTATTGCGGGTGTTGTCGGGGTCGGTGCGGGGCTCGGGGTTGCGGCGGCGCGGCGCGCAGGTCGCCCGCTGCTCGCCGGGGTCCTCATTGCTGCCCAGCTCGCCGTTCTCGCGGCGGTGCTTGTCGTCCAGGACGGACGGTTCGGGGTCGCTGGCGTCGTCGGTGTCGCGGCCTTCACATTGGCGTACGTCGTGAGCGACGTCCGCACGCGGGGCTCCGCGTCGCGCGTCGCGCACGAGCCGCCTCAGGTCTGAGCCCGGAGCTTTGACGCCGACGGCCGGTTCCCCTCCCGGGAGCCGGCCGTCGGCGTCCCATCTGCTGGCGCGCAGCGTCTCATCCGGCATCCGAGGCAGTGCGGTGCCGCCGGTCACGGCGCAAGGATGAGGCATGGTGACGTTCGACGATGTCGTCCCGGACGCGGTCGCGCTCGCGCGCCGCTGGCTCGCCGCGACCGCTCACGACGAGACCCGCGCCGAACGCCGCTCGACCCGCCGCCTCGCCCGCCTCGTCGCCGACCCCGACGGGCTCGAGCTCGCCCTGCGGTTCGTCGACCGCGTCGTGCGACCCCGCGACCCGCGCGTCGCCGCGCACGAGCTCGCCGCACTCGGCCGCGCAGGCCTGCACCCCGCTTTCCTCGGACCTGCCGACCGCGTGCTGCTCGGCGCAGGGTCGCGCCTCGCCCCGCTCGCCCCGCGCCTCGCCGTACCTGCCGCGCACGCGCGCATGCGGCAGATGATCGGGCACCTCGTCGCCGACGCGACGCACCTCGGGCCCCAGCTCTCGCGCCTACGGGGCGGCGGCTTCCACGTCAACGTCAACCTCCTCGGCGAGGCGGTTCTCGGGGAGGGTGAGGCTGCTGCGCGGGCTGCCCGGCTGCGCACGCTCGTCGCGCGGGAGGACGTCGACCACGTCTCCGTCAAGGTCTCCGCGCTCGTCCCGCAGATCGTCACGTGGGACCTCGACGGGTCGCGGCGCCGCGTGCTGCGGCGGCTGCGGCCGCTCGCGCGCGCCGCGTGCGCGCACGGCACGCACCTCGCGCTCGACATGGAGGAGTACCGCGACCTTGCGCTCACCCTCGCCGTCGTCGCCGAGCTCGCCGACGATCCCGGGCTGCGCGACCTGCGCCTCGGCGTCGCCCTCCAGGCCTACCTGCCGGAGTCGCGCGCCGCGCTCGAGGAGGTCATCCATCTCTCCAGGAGGCGTGAGGCCGCGGGCGGGCGGCCGCTGCGCGTGCGGCTCGTCAAGGGCGCGAACCTCGCGATGGAACGCGTTGACGCTGAGCTCCACGGCTGGGAGCAGACGGTCTATGGGACGAAGGGCGAGGTCGACGCGTCGTACCTTGACCTGCTCGACCTCGCGCTCACGCCTGGGCTTGGCCTGCGCGTCGGGGTCGCGAGCCACAACCTCCTTCATGTCGCGGCCGCGCACCTTCTCGCGGTCGCGCGCGGCGAGGCCGAGCGGATGGAGGTCGAGATGCTCCACGGCATGGCGCCCGCGCAGGCGCGGGCCGTGCGCGCGACGACCGGCCGGGTGCTCCTCTACGTGCCGGCCGTCGACCCTGCGGATCTCGACGTTGCCGTCGGCTACCTCGTGCGGCGGCTCGAGGAGAACGCGGCGCCGCAGAACTTCCTCCACGCGATGTCTGCAGGGCGGGACGCGCTCGACGACCAGGAGTCGGCGTTCCGCGCAGCGGTGGCAGCGGCCGGGACGGTCGACCGCACACCCCGCCGATCCGATGCCCCACAGGCGCCGGTCCCGCCGATCCCTCCGATCGATGGTCTGCCTACCCGCAGCTCTGTGCCGTACCCGCACGTTGAGACTCGCGGGTACGGCACAGAGTTGCGGGTAGCCGGAGGGGCGGAGGGGGTAGCCGGAGGGGCGGGGCGGGTTGCCGGAGGGGCGGCGGGGGTTGCCGGGAGTGTGGGGCGGGACGGTGGGGGAGAGTTCTGGAATGTGCCGGACCTTGATCCGGCACGGGCGTCCGTGCGGGCGCGCGCCGACGCGATGAGAGCCGGTGCCGCACCACCCGCTGAGCCCGCGCCGCTCGTCCCCGTGCGCTCCCAGGCCGATGTCGACGCAGTCGTCGAGCGGGCGCGGTCCGTCGGCATGACGTGGATGGCCGTTCCACCTGCGGCTCGAGGGGCGGCCCTGCGCCGCGCGGCCGAGCTCCTCGAGGAACGTCGCGACGCGATCGCGCAGGCTGCCGTCGCCGAGGCTGGCAAGACCGTCGCCGAGGTTGATCCCGAGATCTCCGAGGCCATCGACCTCGCCCGTTGGTACGCGGGCTCGGCCGAGCGGCTCGACCCTGACCACAGGGACGCCGACGCCGACGCCGTCCACAAGCCGTCGGGCGTCACGCTCGTCACCCCACCGTGGAACTTCCCCATCGCCATCCCGCTCGGCTCCGCACTCGCGTCGCTTGCCGCGGGCTCGCCGGTGCTCCTCAAGCCGTCGCACCTCACGCCGCTGTGTGCGGCGATGGCCGCAGGTGCGGTGCGCGACGCGCTCGCGCAGAGAGGGCACGCGCCCGACGTCCTCCAGGTGATCGACGTCGACGGGACCGGCGAGGCCGACGTCGGCAGCGACCTTGTGCGCCACCCCCACGTCACCCGCGTCCTGCTCACCGGATCGCTCGCCACGGCCCAGCTCTTCGCACGCATGCGCCCCGACCTGGACGTCTTCGCGGAGACGTCGGGCAAGAACGCCATGATCATCACGCCGTCCGCCGACGTCGACCTCGCCGTCGCCGACACCGTGCGCTCCGCCTTCGGCCACGCCGGCCAGAAGTGCTCGGCCGCGTCTCTGCTCGTGCTCGTCGGCTCCGCCGGCACCGACGACCGTCTGCGCCGCCAGCTCGCCGACGCCGTCACCTCCCTCGCCGTCGGGCCCGCGACCGACGCGGGGACCGTCATGGGACCCCTCACACCCACTGCCCAGGGGGACCTCCTGCGCGCACTCACCACGCTTGACGCTGGCGAACGCTGGCTCGTCGAGCCACGCCGCCTCGACGACGTCGGCCGGCTGTGGACGCCCGGGGTCCGCTCGGGTGTCGTACCAGGCTCGTGGTTCCACCGCACAGAAGTCTTTGGGCCCGTCCTCGGCGTCATCCGTGTCCCGACGCTCGACGACGCGATCGACGTCGTCAACAGCGTCGACCTCGGCCTCACCTCAGGTGTGCACTCGCTCGACGACGACGAGATCGACCGCTGGACGGAGCGCGTCCAGGCCGGCAACCTCTACGTCAACCGGCACACGACCGGTGCGATCGTGCGCCGGCAGCCGTTCGGCGGCTGGAAGGCGAGCGTCGTCGGCCCGGGCGCCAAGGCCGGCGGCCCGCACTACGTCGCCCAGCTCGGTACGTGGGCCGACGCTCCCGACCTCCCCGACCGCGCCGGCGCGCCCGGCGCGTGGCTCGCCCGCGCGGGCGAGTCCGACGCCCGCTGGTGGCGCGAACGCTTCGGGCGCGAGCACGACCCGAGCCGGCTCGTCGTCGAGTCGAACGTCCTGCGCTACCGACCTGTGCCGCGGGCGACCGTGCGTGTCGGGCACGGTGCGCTCGCGGTCGAGGTGACGCGCGTGCTCGCCGCCGCCGCGACGTGCGGGGTGCCCGTCGACGTGTCCGTCGACCACGACGTCACGGCGGTCGGTGCCGCCGACGGGGGCGCCGCGCGCAACGTTGCCGTCGGCGTCACCCTGCCAGGTGATGCGCGCGTCGAGGACGCCGCGTCCTTCGCGTCGCGCGTTGCGGCGGGTGACGTCGTCGGGCGGATCCGCGTCGTCGGGAGCAGCCCCGGCCTCCGCAAGGCTGCTGCCGGCCGGACCGGGTTCGTCACCGTGCTCGACGCCCCCGTCGTCGCGTCGGGCGCACGCGAGCTGCTCGCGTTCCTCCTCGAGCAGGCCGTGAGCCGCACGCGCCACCGTTACGGGCACGTCGAGGGGCGGTGAACCCACGAGCCTGGTGACCTGCGGCCGGTCTCGCGAGCAGGCGCGACCTCAGCGGGCGGCGCGGCGCCGGCGCTGAACCGCCCACACGATCGCGCCCGCGACCGCCGCGAGCGCGACGCCCGCCGCGATGCCGCGGCGCGGCGTGAGGAAGGCCTCGAGGGCGACGGGCCGCGTGAACGTCAGCACGTCCCAGCCTTCGTCGGCGGCGAGACGGCGCAGGGCGCGGTCCGGGTTGACGACGAATCCGTGGCCGACGGCGCCGAGCATGGGTGCGTCGGTGATCGAGTCGGAGTACGCGTAGGACTCCTCGAGGTCGTAGCCGTACCGCTCAGCGAGGTCGCGCACCGCGACCGCCTTGTTCTCCCCGTACGCATAGAAGTCGATGCCGCCTGTGTAGCGGCCGTCCGCGATCTCCATGCGCGTCGCGACGACGCGATCGGCGCCGAGCGCCGCGGCGATCGGTTCGACGACCTCGGTGCCGGAGGCCGAGACGATGACGACGTCACGCCTGGCGGCGCGGTGCATCGCCATGAGCTCGACGGCCTCGGCGTACACGTAGGGGTCGATGAGGTCGTGGAGCGTCTCGCTGACGATCTCGCTCACCTGCGCGACGTCCCAGCCCTCGACGAGTGCGGAGAGGGTGCGGCGCATGCGTTCGGTCTGCTCGGCGTCGGCGCCACCTGCCATGTAGAGGAGGTGTGCGTACGCCGAGCGGAGCATCGCACGGCGTGAGAGAAGGCCTCCTGCGGCGAAGGGGCGCGAGAACGCGGACACGCTCGACGTCGCGATGACGGTCTTGTCGAGGTCGAAGAACGCGGCGGTCGGCCGGGGCCGTGACGCCGCAGGCTGCTGAGCGGTCACGTGCCCGAGCCTAGCGGCCCGGGCTGTCCACAGCCTGGGGTTGCGGCGTGAGAGTCCCCAGATCGACGGGGGACGGTCGCCCGCGTCGGACGGGTGGGGCAGCCTCGGCATGACGAGCCTGCCCGACGAGACCCTGAGGTGACCTATGGCGCTGTGGACCGTGCCGCCGACGTCCCAGCCGACCGTCGCACCGCCGACAGCCGAGCCCTACGCGTCCGAGGCTCGGGCTCAGCTCGACATCCCTGACGCCTGGCGGACGGGCCCCGTTGCCGACGCCGCGCCGAGCGGGGGCCGCCGCGCGCCTGTGCTCGGTGTGAGCGCCGCACGCGGCGGATCAGGTGCGAGCACGCTCGCGGCGGCGTGCGCCGGTGCGTTGGCGCGCCGCGAGGGTGGGTGCGTCCTCGTCGACCTCGACGAGGACGGGGGTGGGATCGACGTGCTGTGCGGGGTTGAGGACCAGCCGGGACTGCGGTGGGCTGATCTGCGCGACGCGACGGGCGACATCCCGGCCGCCGAGCTACGCGCGCTCCTGCCGCGGTGGGGCGAGGTCCACGTGCTCAGCCACGACAGGGCTCGGCCCGGGGAGGTCGTGCCCGCTGCGCTTCACGATGTGCTCGCGGCTCTCGGTGCGGCAGTCCCACTCGTGCTCGACCTCCCGAGGCAGCTAAGAGCGCGGCCGCCGATCCCCGTGGACCTCCACGTCCTCGTCGTACCCCGGGACCTCCACGGCGTCGCTGCCGCGCAGCGGGGCCTCGCCGACCTCCACCCTGCAGCGCCCGTGCGTCTCGTCACTGCGGGTCGCGCGCCCGGCGGCCTCACCGAGGGTGTCATCGCCGACGCTGTGGGGGCGGACGTCGTTGCGCGCCTCCGTGTGGACCGCACGCTGCCCCGGGCCATCGAGCGTGGTGTCGGCCCGAGCGGGCCGCACCTCACGCGCCCCGCGCTCGCGGTCCTGCGGGCGCTCGACCGCGCGACGGGTCGCCCCGCAGCGAGCACAGGCCGGTGGGGTGCGCGGTGACGGTGTGCGATGAGGCGCTGCTGGCCGACGTCCGCGCCCGACTGGCGGCCGCGCCGGGCGCTGCCGCGGACCTCACCGGCGTCGTCCGGGACGCGGTGCGTCGACGCGGCTCCGTGCTCGGCTCGCACGCGCTCGAGCGGCTCGTGCGCGACGTGCGTGACGCGACGCTCGGTGCGGGCCCACTGCAGCACCTGCTCGACGCGCCCGATGTCACGGACGTGCTTGTCAACGGTCCGCACGACGTGTGGGTGGACCGTGGCAGAGGCCTTGCGCGTGCTGACATCGACCTTGTCTCGCACGCGGCGGTGCGTGCGCTCGCGGTGCAGCTTGCGGCCGCGGGAGGCCAGCGGCTCGACGATGCGAGCCCCGTCGTCGACGCCCGCCTTCCCGATGGGACGCGCCTGCACGCTGTCGTCGCGCCTGTCTGTCCGCGCGGGGCGCTGCTGTCGCTGCGAGTCCTGCGGCCCGGTGGCCTCGATCTGGCGGAGCTCGCGCGGCGGGGCGTCGTGCCGCCCACTGCCATGGATCTTGTGCCTGCCCTCGTCACGGCACGGCTCAACGTGCTCGTCACGGGTGCGACCGGAACCGGCAAGACGACTCTTCTCGCGGCGCTCCTGGCCCACGTGCCCGCCGACGAGCGCGTCGTCATCGTCGAGGAGGCGCGCGAGCTCATGCCGACGCACCCGCACGCGGTCCACCTGCTCGCGCGGCGGGCGAACGTCGAGGGCAGCGGTGAGGTGAGCCTCGCTGAGCTCGTGCGGGCCGCGCTGCGCATGCGCCCCGACCGCATCGTCCTCGGTGAGTGCCGAGGGGCTGAGGTGCGTGAGCTCCTCACCGCGTTCAACACGGGGCACGACGGCGGGTGGGCGACGTTGCACGCCAACTCTGCGTCCGACGTTCCCGCGCGCCTTGCCGCGCTCGGGGCGCTTGCGGGGCTGAGCCCCGTGGCGGTCGCAGCGCAGGCAGCCGCGGCACTCGACGTCGTGGTTCACCTGCGCCGGCGCGGCGGCACTCGCTACATCGCAGAGCTCGGTGTCGTCGACAGAGAGGGGGACCGGATCGTCGTGCGCGATGCGCTCACATGGGACGGCGTGGGCGCCCCGGTGGGTGGGCCTGCGTGGGCCGAGCTCACGGCGCGGGTCGGTCGACCGTGAGTGGATGGCTGCCCGTCGTTGCCGGGGTGGCGGTCGCTGGCGCGGGGCTCCTCACTCAGGGTGGCGCCCCGCGACGGGGCGCGCGCGAGCGGGCCGCACCGGCCAGCGTGGCGCCCGACGACCCGGCGCACGAGTCTGCCGAGCTCGTCCTCGCCGGTGTGGCTGCTGCGCTGCGCGCGGGAGCGCCGCCCGCAGCCGCGTGGGTGAACGCCGGGATCATGGCGTCCCCCGACGGGATCCCTGTCCTCGAGTCGTTGCGGCTGCGCCTCGACTCTGCCGGTTCGGGCGCGGCGGTGGCTGTTCTCGCCGCGTGCCGGGTCGCGGTCCAGCTGGGGGCGCCGCTTGCGGACGCGCTCGAGCACGTAGGCCGCGAGGCGGTCGCTGCCGAGGCTCGCGCCGCGCGTCGCCACACCGTGCTCGCTGGTCCACGCGCGACCGCGCGCCTGCTCGCGTGGCTGCCGATCGTGGGCGTCGTGCTCGCCGCCGCACTTGGCTCAGACCCGGTGACGACGGTCCTCGCGGGTGGTCCGGGTGCCCTCTCGGTGATCCTCGGCACGGGAGCGCTCGTCGCTGGTCGTCGCTGGATCGCGGCGCTCGTGCGCCGGGCGGAGCGGGCGTGAGCGCGGCTGCGACCGCGGTGCTCGTCACGTGCGGGGCTGCAGCACTGCTCGCGCCGTGGGGGCGGCCACCCTCGCGCGGCATCCTCGTCCCGGCATGCGGGGCTCAGGGCCCGGCCGAGGTGAGCGCGCGTCCGGGGGGTGCGCGCGCGGGCGTGCGCTGGCCGTGGGTTGAGCGCGCCGGCCCCGCGGACGACGATCCTGACGCGGGCGTCGTCCTCGAGCTCCTTGCGCTAGCCGTACGCACTGCTGCTCTCCCGGACGCGCTGCGTGCGGTGGGTGACGCGGTGGGTGGGCCAACGGGACGCGGACTCGCGCTCGCGGGAGCGGCCCTCCGCCTCGGAGCGCCCTGGGACGAGGCGTGGCGGGGGTGCGGCGGTGGTGCCGTGCCCGCGCAGGGACGTCGTCGTCCTGACGGAGGTCAGGCACCGACCCTTGCGCTCGTCGAGACCTGCTTGCGGGCCGCCTGGGAGCAGGGTGCGGCTCCCGCGCCTGCGTTGCGTGCCGCGCGTGACCGGCACGAGCGTGAGGCCGACGTGCGCGCTGCCGACGCCGCCGAGGTGCTGGGTGTGCGTGTCGTCGTCCCGCTCGGCCTGTGCCTGCTGCCCGCGTTCGTGCTGCTGGGGCTCGTGCCGGCGGTCATTGCTCTTGTCGGTGGACTCGTCTGAGCCCGACTCGTCTGAGCCCGACTTGTCTGAGCCCGTCTGGTCTGCGTGAGCCAGGCCGGATGGCGTGGCGGGCTGCGTGGGGTGCGGGTCGCCCACAGGTGGCGACAGGCAAGCCTCGTCCACGGTTCTTGCCGAGCTGCTCGCGCCCCGTCCCGGACCCACCCACCCTGGTGGTCCGCAGGCCGTCCGGCCCGCGGACCAGCGGCCCCGGCCGCCGACCCCAGGAGGACGCATGAGTGCCCTGACCCTTGTCCCCGACGTGCCTGCCGAGCCCGGTGCTTCCGGCTCCGAGCTCTGCGCCACCGACGCGCCGACGCCCCCGCGAGGCTGGCTCGCGCGGTCCAGCGCAGTCCTGCGCGCGCACCGTGATCGCGGTGCCGCGACCGCCGAGTACGCGGTGACGATCATTGCCGCCGTCGGTCTGGCGGGCCTGCTCGTGACGATCCTTGCGAGCAGCGACGTGCGCGCGCTGCTCCTCAAGATCGTCAAGGGAGCGCTGACGATCTGATGCGTGAGCACGTGCGACCGCGGCCCTGGCGGGAGGACCGTGGGTCGGTCACCGCCGAGGTCGCGGTCGTGCTGCCCGTCATCGTCCTCGCCCTGGTGGCGGTGCTCACGGTCGCCGCCGTGGGCGTCGTGCACCTGAGCGTGATCGACGGAGCGCGCGCGGGAGCGCGTGCAGCGGCCCTCGGCGTTCCGGAGGACGAGGTGGTCGCTGCGGCGCGGACGGTCGCGGGCGGCTCGGCAGCGGTCGACGTGGCCGTCGCTGAGGGGTGGGCGAGGGTCACGGTGCGCCGTGGCCTGCCCGCACGTGCGGGCCTGCTCGGTGCCCTCGGCATCACAGCGACCGCGGTCGCGGCGATCGAATGAGAGGCCGTCCGGGCTCCCGCCTGAGCCCCGTCGACGATGCGGGCCATGCGTCCGTCCTCGTGGTGGCGATCCTCGCGGTCGCCGTCACGCTTGCTGCGACCCTTGCTCTCGTCGCGTCCGCCCGAGCCCTCGGGGCCTCTGCGACGTCGTCCGCCGACCTGGCCGCGCTTGCCGGTGCCCAGGCCGCGGCAAGCCCGTGGCGAGGGAGCGAGCCGTGTGAGGCCGCGGGCGCGGCCGCGCACCGGAACCGTGCGGTCCTCGTCTCGTGCACGACCGACGCCCTCGGCATCGTCGAGGTCACCGTGCGCGCACCGGCGCGCGGCGGGCTCGCGCGCATCATTCGTGACCGCAGCGCAAGCGCGCGTGCGGGCCCGGAGTGGGTGCGCGAGCCCGCGGCGGGCCGCGGGCCGAGCTGAGGGGAGAACGTGTCAGCGCATGACGTGCCCGCCGGGCGCGCACGCGAGCACGGCGTCGAGCAGCCGCACGGCGGCGTCCTTCTCGAGGGGGTTGTTCTGCGAACCGCACTTGGGCGACTGCACGCACGCGGGGCAGCCTGTCGTGCACGGGCACTCCGCGATCGACTCGCGCGTCGCGCGCAGCCACGTCGCGCCGAGCTCGAAGCCGCGCTCGGCAAACCCGGCTCCGCCTGGGTAGGCGTCGTAGACGAAGACGGTTGCCTCGCCCGTGTCGACGTGCATCGCGGTCGAGACTCCGCCCAGGTCCCAGCGGTCGCACGTCGCGAGGAGGGGCAGCAGCCCGATCGATGCGTGCTCGGCCGCGTGCAACGCGCCGGGGGCGAGCTCGGCCGTGACGCCAGCGGCCTCGAGGACGTCGGCGGGCGCTGTCCACCACACCGCGGTCGTCGGCAGGGTGCGTGCGGGCAGGTCGAGGTCGTGGTTGGAGACGATCTCGAGGCCGGGCAGGCGTCGCTTCGTGTACGAGACGACCTGAGTGGTGACGTCGACGTCGCCGAGGCCCCAGCGCACCGAACGCCCACCAGCGGTCCACGTGCGCTCGCGGGCGCCCTCGTGCACGGCGATCGTCGTGATGTCGTGCGACCACGTGCCGTAGTCGACGTCCTTGCGGGACACGAGTGCGACCCTGTCCTCAAGATCGAGCTCCCGCACGACGTACGACGTGCCTTGGTGCACGTAGACGGCGCCCGTGTGCACGGAGCCGTCCGCCCCTGCTGCGTCGACCGTGCCGAGCATGCGACCCGTGCTGCCCTCGACGACGCGTACGGGCTCACCGCCCGTGCCTCGCAGGTCCGTGAGGCCCGCGGCTGCTGTGGGGTGGGTCCAGAACCAGCCCGACGGCCGCCTGCGCAGGGCGCCGCGACGCTCGAGGACGTCAAGCACGTCGCTCGCGTGCGGGCCGAACATCGGCAGGTCGGCCTCGCGCAGCGGCAGCTCGGCCGCGGCTGCGCACAGGTGCGGGGCGAGCACGTGCGGGTTGCCGGGGTCGAAGACCGTCGCCTCGAGCGGGGCATCGAAGATCGCCTCGGGGTGGTGGACGAGGTAGGTGTCGAGCGGGTCCTCGCGTGCGATGAACGCCACGAGGCCGTCGGCGCCCGCACGGCCCGCGCGACCAGCCTGCTGCCAGATCGACATGCGCGTCCCGGGCCACCCGACGACGAGCACGGCGTCGAGCCCCGAGATGTCGACGCCCAGCTCGAGCGCGTTGGTCGTCGCGAGCGCCCGCAGCTGACCCGAGCGGATCGCAGCCTCGAGCTCGCGACGTTCCTCCGGCAGGTAGCCGCCGCGGTACGCGGCCACCGCGCCGCCCAGGCGTGGCGAGACGGCGCTCAGCGCGCGCTGAGCGCTCAGGGCGACGGACTCGGCGCCCCTGCGCGACCGGCAGAACGCGAGCGTGCGCGCTCCCGCGGACGTGAGGTCGGCCAGCAGGTCGGCGGCCTCTGCGGTCGCCGACCGGCGGGGACGTGCCTCGGCCTCCGCGGGCGAGTCGACCCACCACTCGTCGGGTTCGTTGCCGGGGGTGATCGCGGTGAAGCCGGCGTCGACGCCCGCGTCGGTCCCGGGAACCTCGGGCGGCTCCCACAGCACGAACGTGCGCCGGCCCGTCGGGGCCGTGTCGGCGGTCACGGCAACCACGTCGCCCTGATCGACGCCCACGAGCCGCGCGGTCGTCCGCGCAGGCTCCGCGCTGGTCGCCGAGGCGACGACGAACGTCGGACCCTCGGGCTTGCCCGAGTAGTGCGCGCACAGGCGCCGCAGGCGCCGGATGACGAGTGCAACGTGAGCGCCGAGCACGCCCCGGAACGCGTGCCCCTCATCGATGACGACGTACCGTACCGACCGCAGCAGTCGTGCCCAGCGGGCATGCTGCGGCAGGAGCGCGAAGTGGAGGAAGTCGGGGTTCGTGAGGACGACGTCCGCGTGGTCGCGCACCCAGCGGCGCTCCTCGTAGGGCGTGTCACCGTCGCACGTCGCGACCTTGAGATCCGGTGTTCCCGCAGCCGCGAGCAGTGCCTCGAGCCCGACAAGCTGGTCGGCTGCGAGCGCCTTCGTCGGGCACAGGTAGAGCACCGCGCCGCGGGTGCGCACGGACTCGATGCGGCCCGGGTCGAAGGTTCCGCGTGCGTGATCGAGGCGGACGGAGGTGAGGGCGGGAAGCCAGAAGGCGAGGGACTTGCCCGAGCCCGTCGAGGTGCCGATGACCGTGTGCTGCCCCGCCCACGCCGCGTCCGCAGCCTCGACCTGATGGCGCCACGGGCTCTCGACACCGAGGGCTCGGTAGCCCGCGACGAGGTCGCGGTCCGCCCACCCGGGCCATGGCGCGTGGATGCCTGCCCGTGCCGGGACGTGCTCCACGTGCGTCGCGCGATCAGCGCGACGACCTCCCGCGAGGAGGACGTCGAGGAGCGAGGTGGGCACCAGCACATCCTCCCACTGCGCCTATGTCCCGAAGGGTGGGATGAATCGCCTCGAACCGTTGACACATGCGTGACCAAGGTCCTAGTTTCGATACTGCTTCCGGTGATCGTCTCGCGCGCCTCGCTCGGAAGAGAACGAACGACCTCAGGTCATGAGTGTCAGCACCAAGCCCCGGCTCGCTGACCAGCAACCCCCCGCGCGGGGGTGCTCCGGGTGAGGACCAGGCACCGTCCACAGGGGACGGGGCAACGAGCGCAGCCGCCTCGAGCGGCGCGGACAGGAGAGCACGATGCACCAGGCAGGATGGCAGCGACCCGTCGCAGCAACCCGTCAGGCCCGAATGTGCATGTGTTCGTCGATGTGTCAGCCCCGGTGCTGTCTGCGCTGACCAGCGCACCCACCGTCTGACCACCCTGGCAGCGGCCTCCCCGCCGCACGCCCATCGCCCGCAGCGAGCCTCGCGCCGCACGGGCTTCCCCGCACATGAGCGGGACTCTCGACATACCTCGCACGACCCCCTGCCGCCGAGCGCCACGACGCGCCGCCGGGTGGGTCGTTCCTGCCCGGAAGGCACCACCATGAGCACCTCGACGAACTCCACGAACCCCACCCGCCGCGCCAGCACCGAGCGCACGCGGATCCACCTCGCCCTCGACCTCACGGGGGCCGGCGCCCGCCGCTTCGCGAGCCACCTGCCCGTGCCGGCGCCCGTCGGGGCTTTCAATGCCGACCGTCTCGCCGACCTTGTCCGCACCGCCCAGCGAGGGACCCTCGACTTCGTCGCCGTGGGCGACGACTTCCGCCTCCAGCCCGAGACGATCGGCCTGCTCCGCGGCCGCCTCGACGCCGCGGTCATCACCTCGCGTCTCGGCCGGGTCACCGACCGCCTCGGGCTCGTCGCCACGATCTCGCCCGAGTCCAACGAGCCGGGGCACGTCGCCACCGCGCTGCAGACGATCTCGCGCAACTCCGGCGGCCGCGCCGGGTGGCAGGTCGACGGCTCGACGCCCGACCGGCTCGTCACCGCGGTGACCCGCCAGGTCTCGTCGATCGCCCCGACCGTCATCTCCGTGCGCAACCCCGCGCACCTTGAGCGCGCCGGCCGTCTCGCGGACGTCGTCCGCATCGGCGCGCACACGGTTGACGACGCGTTCGAGCAGCGCCGCGTCGTGCGCGACGCCGCGCTCGCGGCAGGCCGCGACGCGAACGACGTGCTCGTCCTCGTCGACCTCTTTGCCGTGACCGGACCGGACCGCGCGAGCGCGCAGGCGCGCCTGGAGCTGCTCGACGCCTTCGAAGGTGCCGAGGTCGTCGCCGCCCACTCCGACTCGATCATCCAAGTCGGCACGCCCTCCGACCTCGCCGACCTCGCCGAGGACTGGCACGCCGCCGGTGCCGTCGACGGCTTCGTCGTCGCCCCGTCCTCGCTCGTCGCTGACGTGACCGGCCTCGTCGACGGCGTCGTCCCCGTCCTGCGGTCCAAGGGCCTCTTCCGGGAGGACTACCCGGGAGCCACGCTGCGCGAGAGCCTCGGTCTCGCCAGCACGACGCGCACGTTCGCATCCACGGGTCGCTGACCGGCCGCTGACAGCTCTCACGCACGCGACGGTCGACCCTCAGGGGCCGACCGTCGCGTGCGCGTGGCAGTTCGTGGGCGAGAACCGCTCACGAGCTGCGATGTGGTGTCGATGAGACGCGCGACACGCTCGCGCTCGAGAGGCACCCCCATGACCCTGTCCAGGCTCACGATCTTCCAGAAGCTCGTCGCGCTCCTTGTTCTCACCTGCCTCGGACTCGTGGCGACCGCGGCGATCGCAGTGTGGCGGGGCGAGTCCCGCATCACGACGGAACGTCGGGCACTGACGAAGTCCGTGGTTGAGGTCGCGCTCGGCACCGTGACGCACTTCGGCGATCTCGCGGCGAGCGGTGCGATGTCGCTCGAGGAGGCGCAGCGTGAAGCAGCGGCCTCGCTCGAGGCCATGCGCTACCAGGGCACCGAGTACCTGTGGATCAACGACATGCACCCGACGATGATCATGCACCCCGTCAATGCGGCGCTCGTCGGCACGGATCTCACCGAGAACGTCGACCCCAACGGCAAGTTCCTCTTCGTCGAGTTCGTCAAGGTCGTCGAGCGTGACGGCGCTGGCTTCGTCGACTACCTGTGGCCCAAGCCGGGCGAGGACGACCCACAGCCGAAGATCTCCTACGTCGCGGGCTACGAGCCGTGGGGCTGGGTCATCGGCACGGGCATCTACGTCGACGACGTGCGCACGACCTCGATCGCTGACGCGAGCGGGCTGCTCGCTGCCGCGGCCGTCATCATCGTCCTCGTCGCGCTCGGAAGCCTCGTGGTGGCACGCAGCGTCGTGCGGCCGCTCGCCCAGGTGACGTCCGCGCTCGCCGACGGCGACGCGGGAGTGCGTCTCGACGAGGGTGCGGGTCGGACCGAGCTTGAGCGTCTCGCGGCCGCGCTCAATGGCGCGCTCGACCGCAGCGGTCAGATCGCACGTGGTGTCGAGGGAGCGTCCGGCGACCTGCGCGAGGCAGCTGATGGCCTTGTCGTCGCAGGCGACCGGCTTGGCCGAGCGGCTGAGGTGTCGGCGGGAGGTGCCGCTGATGCGCGCAGCGCCGCACGATCTGTCAGTGAGGGGATCGACACGGTCGCGTCGGGTGCGACGCAGATGGGCGCGTCGATCGCTGAGATCGCGCGCAATGCGACGGAGGTCTCACGCGTTGCCGAACAGGCCGTCGAGTCCGCAGACCGCTCGACGCGCACCGTGGCGACGCTCGGTGAGTCGTCGGCTGAGATCGGGTCGGTCGTCAAGCTCATCACATCGATCGCTGAGCAGACGAACCTCCTCGCGCTCAACGCGACGATCGAGGCCGCGCGCGCTGGTGATGCGGGCAAGGGGTTCGCGGTCGTCGCGAACGAAGTCAAGGAGCTCGCCCAGGAGACTGCGCGGGCGACCGGCGACATTGCGGCGCGCATCGAGGGCATCCAGTCGGCTGCGGCTGCGGCGGCCTCCGAGATCGGTGAGATCGCCGAGGTCGTCGGGCGGATTCACGACTACCAGGCGACGATCGCGGGTGCGGTCGAGGAGCAGACCGCGACGACGGCGTCGATGGCCGCAGCGGTGACCGAGGTTGCGGCGAGCTCGCACGCGGTTGCGGAGAAGCTCGGTGAGGTCGAAGTGGCGACGGCACGGACGACGCACGAGGTCGACACGATCCGCGCGGCCGCTCAAAGCTTGGCCGCGACGTCGCACGATCTGTTGGAGACGGTTCGCGCACAGGGGTGACGCGCGAGGGTGTGGGGTCGATCACCGACCCCCGCCCTCGCGGGCGGTCGCGTGCTAGCGTCGTCCACGGTGCCGACGGCACCCCGGACGGACCCCGCCGACGCCTCCAGGCCGCGGACGAGTCCTCCGCCCGCGTGCATCACCTGCTCCCGTAGCAAGGCGGCACCGCCTGCACGAGAGGCACCACGTCTGCATGTCTTCCTCATCCTCGGTCCCGACAGCTGCGCCTCGCCGGCGCTCCACGGAGACCGCGCACGCGACTCGTTCCGTGCCTGACAGCGACTTTGCGTCGTCCCTCGTGCGTGCGACCGGCTGGGGCTTCTACCCGGTCGCTGCGATCGCGCGGCTCCCGTTCGCGATGGTCGTCGTCGGCGTCCTCACGTACGTGACGACGGTGACGGGCTCGGTCGCGCTCGGTGGTCTGGCCTCCGGGGCGGTCGGCGTGGGCGTCGTACTCGCGGGGCCGCTCGTCGGCGGAATGGTCGACCGGTGGGGTCAGCGCCGCATCGTCCCGGTCGTGGGCGTGCTCAACGCGGTGGCGGTTGCGCTCGTCCCGCTCGTGGTGGGAGTGGATGCGACGCGTCCGCTGGTCGTCGTTGTCGCGTTCCTCGCGGGGGCGACGGTTCCGCAGGTCGCGCCGTTGTCGCGGACGCGGCTCGTGACGATCGTCGGGGCGCGCGTCGTCCCTGAGAAGCGGGTGGCGACGTTTGCGCGCGTCATGTCGTACGAGTCGGCGGTCGATGAGACTGCGTTCGTCATTGGTCCGGTGCTCGTGGGTGTGCTTGCTGCGGCGGTGGCGCCGTGGCTTCCGTTGGCCGTCGCGGCGGCGCTGAGCATCACGGCGGTGCTCGCGTTCGCGCTGCACCCGACGGCATCGGTGCGGGCGGCGGGGCACGCCTCTGCGGAGCGTGCCGGGCTGCGCGAGGTCGTCCGGGCGCGCGTGCTCGTCGTCGTCGGTGGTGCGTTCGCGGTCGGCATGTTCTTTGGTGCGACGCTCACGTCGCTCACGGCGTTCATGGGTGAGCAGGGTCGTGGCGACGAGGCTGGGCTTGCGTACGGTGCGATGGGTGTGACGTCGGCGGTTCTGGCCCTCGGTGTGTCGGTTCTGCCGCGGGCGTTCGCGCCCCGGTGGCGCTGGGTCGTGTTCGGTTCGCTCATCGTGGCGTCGTCCGCGCTGTACCAGGCTCTGGCGCCCGACGCGTCGCCGTTCGGTGTTCTGCTGCTCATGGGGATCGGCGTGGGGCCTGTCCTCGTGACGGTGCTGTCGATGGCGTCGGCGCGAAGCCCGCAGGGGCGTGCGGCGATGACGATGACGTTGACGACGGCGGCGTTGAGCCTGGCGCAGGCGCTTGCGTCGGCGGTCACGGGGCAGCTTGCCGAGACGCAGGGTGCGCCCGCGTCGATGGTGCTTCCGGTGGGCGCGGCGGTCGTGCTCGTCGTGCTGGGGCTGGCTAACGCGGCGCTCGAGCGCCGCGAGCGCACAACCGATCCGCGTACCCGCGAGTTTGTGCCCCACGCGCAGGTTGAGACTCGCGGGTAGAGCACAGACTCGCGGGTGGACTGACGCGGCATCCGGGAGAACGGATCCCGGCGCAGGGCCATAGGATCGGGACGTGGCTGCGCGGCGCCCGCGCTCGTGGCCTCACAGAACTCACCCTGACACCCGGTCACGGCCGGGGAGAGGCGTCAACGATGTCCCCTGCGTTCGAGAACCTCAGCCCTGACGAGCTCACCGCCGAGCACGCCCGCCTGCAGCAGGCCTACGCGGACCTGCAGGCCACGGGCCTCACCCTCGACCTCACGCGGGGCAAACCCGCCCCGGAGCAGCTCGACCTCTCGAACGCGCTCCTGTCGCTCCCGGGCGACGGCGACTACCGCGACGGCTCAGGGACCGACGTCCGCAACTACGGCGGCCTCCAGGGCCTTCCCGAGCTGCGCGCGATCTTCGCAGAGCTCCTCAACATCGACCCGACTCTCCTGTGGGCGGCGGGCAACGCGAGCCTCGAGATCATGCACGACCTCGTCGCGTTCGCGCTCCTGCACGGGACGAACGACTCCGAGCGCCCGTGGCGCGACGAGCCCGTCGTGAAGTTCCTCTGCCCCGTGCCCGGCTACGACCGCCACTTTGCGATCGCGGCGGCCTACGGCATCGAGATGATCCCGGTGACGCTCCACGCCGACGGACCTGACCTCGACGAGGTGCGCGCAGCCGTCGCCGACCCCGCCGTCAAGGGCATGTGGTGCGTCCCCGCCTACGCGAACCCGACGGGCGCGGTGTACTCGCTCGAGGTGACCCGCGCACTCCTGTCGATGGAGGCTGCGGCGCCCGACTTCCGCATCGTGTGGGACAACGCCTACGCCGTGCACCCGCTCGCCGAGACCTGCGCGCCGGCCCTGCCCATCCTCGAGCTCGCTGCCGAGGCGGGCCACCCCAACCGGGTGTGGACGGTCGCGTCGACCTCGAAGATCACGTTCGCCGGAGCAGGTGTCGCGTTCCTCGGCTCGTCGGCCGCGAACCTTGCCTGGTACGGCAACCTTTACGGCAAGCGGTCGATCGGCCCGGACAAGGTCAACCAGCTCCGTCACCTGCGGTTCTTCGGTGACGCTGCGGGCGTGCGCGCGCACATGGAGAAGCACCGGGCGATCCTCGCGCCCAAGTTCGACGCGGTTCTCGAGATCCTCGCCGAGCGTCTCGGCGGAACCGGCGCGGCGACGTGGACAACGCCCGAGGGGGGCTACTTCATCAGCCTTGACGTCGTCCCGGGCACGGCCCGCCGGGTCGTCGAGCTCGCCAAGGCCGCGGGCATCGCGCTCACGGCCGCGGGTGCCACGTTCCCGGGTGGGGTCGACCCGCGCGACGAGAACATCCGTCTCGCGCCCAGCTTCCCGTCCGCGGACGACGTGCGCACGAGCATGGACGGCGTCGCGACGTGCGTCCTGCTCGCGGCGGTCGAGGCGCGCCTCGCCGGCTGACAGCGGACCGACTGCACGACGAAGGGCCCGGCCGTGAGGCCGGGCCCTTCGTCGATCGTCGGTCCGGGAGCGCCCCCTGCGCGCCCCGGGGCCGACGATCAGTCGGTGACCCGCTCGGGGTCGACCGTCACCGTGGCGACCTTGCCTGTCGCCGACTCCTTTGTCCCGTCGGTGCCGGTGAGCGTCGCCGTCGCCCACACCTCGTAGGTGCCGGCGCCGACGTGCTCGCCGGTCGAGCAGGACCGCAGGTCCGTGTTCCACGCGAGGTCCGTGGAGGCGCCGCGGGCGAGGTCATACCCGCTCGTCGGGGTGACGTTCGAGGTGTCGGGGATCTGTCCGACGACGATCCCGCCGCGGGTGAGGACCCCGCCGACGACGCTCGGGAACGAGCCCGCGAGGCTCGTGCCGCCGATGTTCGTCACCGTCATCTCGCCGCCGTGCGCGTTGTCGAGCCCGACGGTCGCCTTCTCCGGCGTCCCCGAGACCTCGAGCATGTCGCCCTGGAATCCGGGCACACCGGCGCGGCAGGCCGGGAACGTGGCCGACGCATCCTTGCCCGGGAGCGCGGGGCCCCCGCCGATCGTGAGGTTCTGGCGCAGCGAGATGATCTCGGTCGCGGTCTCGGTGGTTCCGTCGAGCTGCGTGACCGGCACGATGACGAGCAGCGTGTAGGTGCCGTCGGGGAGCGGCGTGCCGTCGCAGTCCGTGGTCGGGACGTCGGCGGTGAGAGCGTCACGGACGGGGACCGCGAGGTCGGTCGTCGCGGGGATCGTGCCTGTTGCCCAGCCACCGGACCCCTGGCGGGTCCGTGTAGCCGCGAGGACAGTCTCGTCGCGCACGACGTACACCTCCGCGGCGTCGCCGAGGTACCAGGACGTCGACGTCTGTGCGTGGCGGATCTGCGCCTTGACTGCGCCTGTGGCCCCCGCCATGCCCGAGGGCAGGCGGGTGACTGTGCCGGCGAGCGTGAGGGTTGCGGCGGCACCGCCGGCCTCCGTCGAGGAGGTGATCTCGCTCGTCGGCTCACCGCACGTGAGCATCGTCGACGCCGGCAGGCCGATGCTCGCCCCGAGCGTCACGGGGACGGCCTCGCTGCCGATGATGGTCCGTGCGATACCGTCCGCGTTCGCTGCGCCCAGCTCGACGACCGTCCACGCGTCGTACTCGCCTGCGGGCAAGAGCCCCGAGCCGTCGCACGCGGTCGCGGTCGCGTCGACGCGGAGCCCGTCGACGATCTTGGCAGTGCCAGGGATGATGCCCGTGGCATCGTCCGGGCCAAACCACGCGAGGAGCTCGGTGCCCTCGGTCTTGTGGGCAGAGACGATCTTGCCGTCGCGGGCCAGGTAGACCCAGACGCCCATGACGGTGCGGGCCTGCATGCTGCCGTCGAGGAGAGCAGGGTCGAGGCGGAGCAGGTCGGGCATGACGGGCGCTGGCGTCACCGTCCTGTCGGGGCCGGTGGCCTCGAGGCGGTAGGTGTCCTGGCCGGAGTCGTCGATGCCGGGGCTGGACTCCGAGCCGCACGCGAACGCGTGGGTGCCCATCGTGAGGCTTGGTGCGGCGATCGAGACGGTCCAGGGACCGCCGACGACGAGCACCTGGCGCCCGGGGGTGCCTGACACGGTGGAGTCGAGCGTCGCCCACACCTCGTACGTGCCCGCGGGCAACGTTCCTGAGGCGTCGCACGGGACGGAGGTCGTCCGGCTGAACGCACTGCTTGCGTCGCCGCCGGCCGTGAGGGTGACCTCCGTGTAGGGCTCGGGCATCGGGCCGGGCGTCGCGATGATCGTGCCGTCCTTGACCACCGTGTAGCTCACATAGCCGGTCGAGCCGAGGGTGAGCTGTTTCTCGGCGGCGCCCTCATGGAGGACGGCGACGACGTCGGGCAGGTCAGCGAGGCTGGCGGCGGTGAGCGGCGGCTCGGCGGTCGCGAGCACGAGGTCGAGTCCCTCGACGTCGCCGGTGGGCGGTGTGAAGGCCGTGCCGCAGGCGCCCGGGGTGCTCGGAGCGGTTGCGGGTGGCGGCACCGTCTCGCCGCCGAGGTTCTGGGTGACGAGCACGCCGCCGACGGCGACGGCGGCGACCGAGGCCGCGGCCACGAGCGTGCGGGCAGCGGTGCGGCGGCGGCGCGCAGCGAGGCCGTGCGTGCGAGCGATCGCGGCCATGGACGTGAGGGAACGGGCGCGGGGTGCCTGGGCGGCATCGTCGGCAAGGTCGCGAAGGAGACCGGACAGGTCCTGGCCGTCGTGGGGGTCGTGGGACTCGGGGCGGGTCATCGTGCACCTCCGTGGGTGACGTCAAGATCGATGTGGTGGGCGTCCGCGAGCGGGCCCAGCTGGTGTTCGAGGCGCGCTACCGCGTCGGCGAGGTAGCGCTTGACCGAACCCTGCGCGAGCCCGAGCTCGGCTGCGATCTGTGGCACGGTCATGTCGTCGTAGAACCGCAGGACGACGCAGGTGCGCTCGCGGGGTGCGAGCGTCGACAGGGCGCGGAGCACGTCAAGGTGCGCGGGCACGTGCTCGGGCGTCGTCGAGCCGTCGTCCGGTTGGTGCGCGGGCGCGACCGTGAGGTGGCGGACCGCGGCCCAGCGTTTACGACGACGAAAACCGTCGACGAACGTGTTGCGGATCGTGCGGCGCACATAGGCCTCCGCGCTGCGGATGTCGTCATCCGTGCGCCTGCGGGAGTACGCGGCGACGAGGGAGTCCTGGACGAGGTCCTCTGCTTCGCCGAGATCGCCGGTGAGGAGGTAGGCCGCCGCGATCAGCGCGTCGCCGCGAGCCCGGACGAGCTCGTCCAGCGTCGTCGCCCAGTCGCTCATCGGCCTGCTCCTCGTTGTCGCCCTCGCGGGTGCGGGGCGCACACGGAGCGTGTGCGCGGTCCCAGCGACCATCGTGCCCTCCCGGTCCCGCCACCGTGCGGCGGCGCGGTCGGGGCGCCCCGTGCGGGCGCCTCTACCCGTATGACGAACGAGGGAGCAGGTTTCGTTGGGGTCCGACCTGCAGAAATAGGGAGACGCAGGTCACAGATAGGTTACGGGATCGCGGAAATGCTGGCTCTGGCTGTGTGTCCGCCGCCACATCTGTAGTCTTGCCAGAGCCCGGACGACGATGGGGTCGGCCGGGCGCACCTGTCTCTATCGGCAGGACGTCGAGGAGGACGCATGCAGCTCGGGACCACCAGCCTCGTCATTGTCTCGGTCATCACGGTCATCGGCGCACTATGCCTCATGGTCGCGGTCGGCCTGCGACGCCAGGTTCTCGCCGCAGGCGACGGAACCGCCTCGATGCAAGAGATCGCGCGAGCGATCCAAGAAGGCGCCTCCGCCTACCTCAGCCGCCAGTTCCGGACCCTCGCCCTGTTCGCTCTCATCGTCGTGGCACTCCTCGTGCTCCTTCCGGGGGACGCGGGCGTGCGCATCGGCCGTTCCGTCGCCTTCCTCTTCGGCGCCGGCTTCTCCGCAGCGATCGGCTACCTCGGCATGTGGCTCGCGGTGCGCGCCAACCTGCGCGTCGCCGCCGCCGCGCAGGTACCCGGACCGATCGAGGCCCGACGCGCCGAGGGCGCCAGGATCGCGTTCCGGACCGGCGGCGTCGTCGGCATGTGCGTCGTCGGGCTCGGGCTGATCGGCGCGGGCGTCGTCGTGCTCGTCTATCGTGCCGACGCACCTGCTGTCCTCGAGGGCTTCGGCTTCGGTGCCGCGCTCTTGGCGATGTTCATGCGCGTCGGCGGTGGCATCTTCACCAAGGCGGCCGACGTCGGCGCGGACCTCGTCGGCAAGGTCGAGCAGGGCATCCCCGAGGACGACCCGCGCAATGCTGCGACGATCGCTGACAACGTCGGCGACAACGTGGGTGACTGTGCAGGCATGGCCGCCGACCTCTTTGAGTCCTACGCCGTGACGCTCGTCGCCGCGCTCATCCTCGGCAAGGCCGTGCTCGGTGAGCAGGGTCTCGTGCTGCCGCTCCTCATCACCGCGATCGGCGCGGTCGTCGCGCTCATCGGCATCGTCATCACGCGCACGCGGGCGGGTGAGGACGGCCTGCGCGCCATCTACCGCGGGTTCTACGTGTCAGCGCTGCTCGGCGCCATCCTCGCGACGATCGCCGCGTTCATCTACCTGCCCGGAACGTTCGCCGAGATCGACGGAGTGGCAGCCGATCTCGTCGCGTCGACGGCCGACCCGCGCATCGTCGCGTCGGGCGCGGTGCTCATCGGCATCGTGCTCGCAGGGATCATCCTTGCGGTGACCGGCTACTTCACGGGAACGTCGTCCAAACCCACGCGGCACGTCGCGCGGACCTCGCGCACGGGCGCGGCCACGGTCGTGCTCTCCGGGATCGGCGTCGGCTTCGAGTCTGCGGTGTACACCGCGGGCATCATTGCGGCTGCCGTGTGCGCGGCGTTCCTGCTCGCGGGCGGCTCCCTGTGGCTCGCCCTGTTCCTCATCGCCCTCGCGGGCTGCGGACTGCTCACGACGGTCGGCGTCATCGTCGCCATGGACACGTTCGGGCCCGTCTCGGACAACGCGCAGGGCATCGCCGAGATGTCGGGCGACGTCGACGCGGACGGTGCCCAGATCCTCACGGAGCTCGACGCGGTCGGCAACACGACGAAGGCGATCACCAAGGGCATCGCGATCGCAACCGCGGTCCTGGCTGCCACAGCGCTTTTCGGCTCGTACGCCGATGCCGTGACGCAGGCGCTCGCGAAGATCACCGACCCCGCGACGTCCGGGATCGTCGCCTCGATGCTGACGTTCGAGATCATCTCGCCCGTCACGCTCGTCGGGGTCATCCTCGGCGGTGCAACCGTCTTCCTCTTCTCCGGGCTGGCGATCGACGCCGTGACGCGCGCCGCGGGCGCAATCGTCTTCGAGGTGCGCCGTCAGTTCCGCGACCACCCCGGCATCATGACGGGCGAGACGCGCCCCGAGTACGGCAAGGTCGTCGACATCTGCACGCGCGACTCGCTGCGCGAGCTCGCGACGCCCGGCCTGCTCGCCGCGTTTGCGCCGATCGCGGTCGGCTTCGGGCTCGGCGTCGGACCGCTCGCGGGCTTCCTTGCTGGTGCGATCGGTGCCGGCGTGCTCATGGCGGTCTTCCTTGCGAACGCTGGCGGGGCGTGGGACAACGCGAAGAAGATCGTCGAGGACGGGGCGTACGGCGGCAAGAACTCCGACGCGCACGCGGCCGTCGTCATCGGTGACACCGTCGGCGACCCGTTCAAGGACACCGCCGGACCAGCCATCAACCCGCTCATCAAGGTGATGAACCTCGTGGCGGTGCTCGTTGCCCCCGCGGTCGTCGCCATGAGTGTTCCCGCCGACGCCAATCACGTGCTGCGCATCGCGATCGCGAGCGCGGCCGCGGCGATCGCCTTCGGGGCCGTCATCCTCTCGCGGCTCCGTGCCGCGCAGGTGGACGAGGAAGAGGCGCTCGAGAAGGAGGTCGGGCTCGTCTGAGCTGGTCGGCCGGGCGCGTTGTCGTGGGCTGTGGATTCCTCGTCTCCGGTGGTGAGACGGGCGCAAGCAAGGGATGATCTCTCCGTGCTGCCGCGGTGACCGTGGTGGCCCCGACGTCGACAGGGGATCTCATGGCCGCGCGTTTCAACCCCGCACCCGGCTGGCCGCCAGCGCCCGAGGGCTGGACGCCGCCGCCCGGCTGGCAGCCGGACCCGGCCTGGCCTCCGATGCCGCAGGGATGGCCGTTGTGGGTCGACGACGCTGCTCCGGCCCCGGGCATCCCGTCGGCCCCGGGCACGCCCTCGGCCCCGGGCGCCTCGTCGACGCCGGCGCCCGCCCCGCCCACCGCACCGCCTGCACCATCCGCGCCGGCTCCTCCGGCCACGTCGTACTCGGCCGCCGGCAGCATGGCCGCCGCCCCCTTCGGCACGTCCCCGCACGGTGAGCCGACGCCCTCTGGGCAGCCCGGCCTCGTCGTGCCCGGCAGCTCGCGCTCGGGCCTCGGCACGTGGATCGCGTTCGTCGTGGCGCTGCTCCTCGCCGTCGGCGGCTACCTCGTCTGGCAAGGCCTGCGCGACGACGACGCCACCCCCGCCGCCGCACCAGCCGTGACCGAGACCCCGGTCGCGCCGTCGCCCACGGACGCACCCGTGCCGCCCGCGGAGCCCGCCGCGCCCGAGCCCACCGATGTCGTCACGGACGACTTCGGGCTTCCGTCCGACCTCGACGCGTGCCTCGAGATGTCCGAGCTGACGTCCGGGTGGTCCCTCGCTCTCTTCTCGCCGACCATCGGCGCGTTCATCCCCGCTGCCGACGCCGCAATCGCGTCGATGGAGAAGGCGGCACCTCCCGTCGGCCACGAGAGCGCGTGGGCGACGTACCTCGCGGGGACGAAGGCCATCACGGAGCACCTGCGGACCCTCGACCCGGAGGCGTCTCCCATCACCGAGATGACGACGCTCCTCACGGGGCCGGGCGGCGAGATCGTGCCGGGCTACACGAAGGCCGGCGAAGAGATCGCGAGCCTGCTCGAGACGCTCTGCTCCTAGGCGCACTGCTTCGTCTCGCGTCGCGGTCGCGGTGCGAGGCGCGGGATGATGGACGGGTGAGCCACCCCCCACGCCTCTCGCCGCACCACATCACCGCGCTGCGCGCCGATCTTCTCGCAGCGCGATTCACCGTCGCGGGCGTCGGAGACCTGCTCGGTCCCATCGCGCTCGACGCGCTCGGACGCGAGGAGGGCGTCCCCGCTCGGCTCGCCCTCGCGCGCGTGCTCGCCGACGAGGCGACGCCCGGGGATGTGCGAGCGCGAGCGGTGCTCGCTTCGATGTTCGTCCTCGGCGGCGCGGTCGCCCGTGCCGACCTCGACGCGGCGCTGCCGACGCTCGGTCTTGACGGAGCGCTCGAGCTCGGGCTCGTCGGCCCTGCGCCCGACGCCGGTGCCCCGGACGCCGTCGTCGTCCCACTCCTTGACCTGCGCCCGTACGCGGCCGACGACGCACGCGGCCCGATCGACTGGTGGCTCGCTTCCGACCTGGGCGAGCTCGCCACGGGCCGTGAGCTCGAGCCCGACCACGTGCTCGGCGCGGGCGGCGCGTCCCTCACCCTCGCGCAGGTGACGTCGCGTGCCCCCGTCGGGCGTGTGCTCGACCTCGGAACAGGGTGTGGAATCCAGGCCCTGCATGCCTCGCGTCACGCCGAGCACGTCGTCGCGACGGACCTGTCGGAGCCGGCCCTCGCGTTTGCCGCGTTCACGGCGGCACTCAACGGGGTGACGTTCGAACTGCGGCACGGCTCCATGCTCGAGCCCGTGCGCGGCGAGACCTTCGACCTCGTTGTCTCGAACCCGCCGTTCGTCATCACCCCGCACGCCGCGGGCGGCGACGACGCCCTTCCGCTCTTCGAGTACCGCGACGGGGGGCGCGCCGGCGACGACCTCGTGCGCGACCTCATCCTCACCGTCGGTGACGTGCTCGCGCCGGGCGGGACCGCGCAGCTGCTCGGCAACTGGGAGGTCTCCCGCGGGCAGGACTGGACGGCACGCGTCGGACAGTGGCTCGACGCTTCGGGCCTCGACGGCTGGGTCGTGCAGCGTGAGCTGCTCGACCCCGCACGCTACGCGGAGACGTGGCTGCGCGACGGTGGCCTCACCGCCGAGCGCGACCCCGAGACCTACGCGGCCGCGTACGCAGCGTGGCTCGACGACTTCGCGAGCCGTGACGTCGAGGCGATCGGCTTCGGCATCGTCGTGCTGCGCAAGCCCGTCGACGGCCGGGTGACGTTGCGTCGCCTCGAGGAGCACACGGGCACCGTCCACCAGCCTCTCGGCGAGCACCTTGCTGCGTCGCTCGCCGCGCACGACTGGCTCGAGGAACGCACGGACGCGGCCCTGCTCGAGGAGCACCTCGTCGTCGCCCCGGACGTCACCGAGGAGCGCTACCTCACCCCCGGTGCGGAGGACCCGAACGTCGTCATCGTCCGGCAGGGCGGTGGCCTCGGGCGTGGCATCCACGCGTCGACGGCGCTCGCTGCGCTCGTCGGTGTGTGCGACGGGGAGCTGAGCGTCGGGCAGATCCTTGGCGCGATCGCCTCGCTCTTCGAGGTTGACGCGGCCGAGCTCGCGCGTGAGGTGCTTCCGGGCGTGCGCGGACTCGTGCGGGATGGCCTGCTGCTCACCGGCGCCGACCGGTAGCGTTCTCGCATGCGGCTGCGTGTCATGACGTACAACGTGAAGTTTCTGCACCTCGACGCCGCTGCGGCCGCACGGGTCGTGCGCGCGCAGGCGCCCGACGTCCTGCTCCTGCAGGAGACTCCGCGGTGGCTGCTGGGTCGGCGGCGCACGCGTGCGTTCGCGCGCTCCGTCGGGCTTGAGATCGTCGCCGGCGGGATCGCCGCGCGCGCATGCGCGGTCGCGGTCGCGCCGCACGTGCTCGCGCACGTCGTCGAGGGCCGAGGGGTGGCGTTCGAGCCGCGGTGGGCGCGGTTTCGGCGCGGGTGGCCGACACCGCGGGGCTATGCGTTCGTGCGACTCGCTCGGCGTGGCGCGCGCGGGCCGGCGCGCGCCGACGCGGGGGTTCTCGACACGGGCAGCGGTGGTTCGAGCGCGGGCGCAGCGTCGGATCACGAGCGCGACCTCCTCACGCTGGTGAGCGTCCACTTCTCGGCGCTGCCCGCGCCGCGGGCTCGGCACGTCCCCGTATTCCGGGCGTTGGCGGCGCGCGAGGCGCCGCACCTCGTCGTCGGAGGTGACCTCAACGAGAACCCGCGCGGACCGAGCGTCGTCGCGCTGCAGCCGCCGCTGCGCGACGCCGACGCGCATCAGGCGCCGACGCAGCCGGTCGACACGCCGCGCTCGCGGCTCGACGGGTTCCTCGTCGGGGAGTCCGTGCGGGTCGAGTCGGTGTGGGTGCCCGACGGCCCCGATGTGCTCGTCGGCTCCGACCACCGCCCCGCCGTCGCTGACCTTGCATGGTGATCGAGCGCTTCGGTGCATGTCATCGACGGGCCCTTCGCGTGATCGACACACGAGAAAGCTAGGTTGGGCGACGTGACCACTTCCTCCACCCCGGACGACGGGACGCAGCCGCTTCCCGTGGCCGAGCCTGCGCGGGTCGAGCCTGAGCGGGCCGAGCCTGCGCGGGCCGAGCCTGCGCGGGTCGAGCCTGCGACGCCTGCGCTCGGCACCCCTGTGACGTGGGACGGTCCGGCGCGGCCATCGGCCGGGGCCGTGCACACGGCCGGTGGTTCGGGTCTCGACGTCACCGTGGCGCAGCGTCCCCTCGCGGAGGCACCCGGGTCTGCGTCGTCCGACGCGCGGCCGAGCGGGGGATCCTCGGTGCGGCTCGCGCCTCGCCTCGCCGCCCTCACCATCTTCGCCGTGTTCGCGACAGCGCTGGCGTTCTGCGCGCGGATCTTCCTCGGGACCGCCGACGGCCAGCGTTTTGACGAGCTCGCCCTGCTCGGCTCCGAGCACGGGAGCGGAACCCTGTGGCGCGTCGCGGAGCCCGTGCTCGACGTCGTCTCGGTCGCCTTCATCGCGATCGCCGTCATCATTGTGCTGGCGATCGCTGCCATGAGGCGCGCGTGGGGCCTCGGGCTGCAGGTCGCGGTGCTCGTCGTCGGCGCCAACATCACGACGCAGCTGCTCAAGCGCGACCTTCTCGAGCGGGCGGAGCTCGGTGTGCTGACGCAGCGTCCGGGCAACTCCTTCCCGTCGGGCCACACGACGGTCGCCGCGTCCGTGGCCATCGCCCTGCTGCTCGTCGTGCCGCGGCGAGCGCGCCCCTATGTGGCGTTGATCGGTGGCGCGTGGACGGCGGCGACGGGCGCCTCGACGCTCGTCGGGCAGTGGCACCGGCCGTCGGATGTCGTGGCTGCGCTGCTCGTCGTGGGGGCGTGGACGGGGCTGGTCGTCGCGTTCACGCCGCGCTCGGCGGTCGACCGGTCGGTTGCGGGCACGATCTCGACGACGTCGGCCGTCGTCGTGCTCGGGCTCGGGGCGCTCCTGGGCGCGGGGTTCGTTGCGCTGACGGTTGGCGTCGGCTTCGGGGTGCCGGGGCTCGCGGCCGACGACGTGCGTGCCTACGCGGCGTCGTTGGCAGCCGTCGTCGGGCTCACGTGCGTCCTGTTCTTGGTGACGTTGCTGCTCCGGCAGGCCGCGGCGCGGCGGCGGCACTGAGCCGCCTGCCTGACCACAGGGGCTGCCGACCGCGGCCAGTCCACCGATCATGGTGGGGACGGGGCCGCGGAACAGGGCTCGAGTACGATCCCGTACGCTGACACGGAGCGCCCGGAGCGGGCGCCGGCAGGACGCGCCCTCAGGCGCGAGGAAGCAGGCAGTGATGTCGTCAGGTCGCAAGCTCGTCATCGTGGAGTCGCCCGCCAAGGCGCGCACGATCGCGTCGTACCTCGGTGACGGGTACGAGGTCGAGGCGAGCGTCGGCCACATCCGCGACCTGCCACAGCCCTCTGAGCTCCCGGCGGACATGAAGAAGGGTCCCTTCGGCAAGTTCGCGGTCGACGTCGAGAACGGCTTCACGCCGTACTACGAGGTCTACAGCGACAAGAAGAAGAAGGTCGCCGAGCTCAAGAGGCTCCTCAAGGACGCTGACGAGCTCTACCTCGCAACTGATGAGGACCGCGAGGGCGAGGCGATCGCGTGGCACCTGCTCGAGGCGCTGCGGCCCAAGGTCCCCGTCAAGCGCATGGTCTTCCACGAGATCACGCGTGAGGCCATCCACCGCGCCCTCGAGAACACCCGTGACCTCGACGACCGTCTTGTCGACGCTCAGGAGACCCGCCGCATCCTCGACCGCCTCTACGGCTACGAGGTCTCGCCGGTCCTGTGGCGCAAGGTTCGCCAGGGCTTGTCCGCGGGCCGCGTCCAGTCCGTCGCGACCCGCCTCGTCGTCGAGCGCGAGCGCGAGCGCATGGCATTCGTCACCGCCGAGTACTGGGACGTCTCGGGCGAGTTCACGACCGCGGGTGGCGAGCAATGGTTCACCGCGCGCCTCACCGGGCTCGACGGTTCCAAGGTCGCGTCGGGCCGCGACTTCACCGACCGTGGCGAGATGCGTGGGGCGAACGTCGTTCACCTCGACGAGGCCGCTGCACGCGACGTCGTCGCGGCCGCGGCTGACGGAACCGCAACGGTGCGCAGCCTCGAGACCAAGCCGTACACGCGCCGTCCCGCGGCGCCGTTCACGACGTCGACCCTCCAGCAGGAGGCCTCACGCAAGCTGCGCATGAGCTCGCGGCAGACGATGCGCACGGCGCAGACGCTGTACGAGAACGGGTACATCACGTACATGCGAACGGACTCGCCCGCGCTGTCGACGCAGGCGATCGACGCCGCGCGCCGCCAGGCGGCCGAGCTCTACGGCGGTGACTTCGTGCCCGCCAAGCCACGCATCTACGCGTCCAAGGCGAAGGGCGCGCAGGAGGCCCACGAGGCGATCCGTCCCGCAGGCGACGAGTTCCGCACCCCGCAGCAGGTCTCGACCGAGCTCTCGGGCGACCAGCTCAAGCTCTACGACCTCATCTGGAAGCGCACCGTCGCGTCGCAGATGGGTGACGCGCGCGGCTCGACCGCGTCGGTCCGCCTCGGCATCACGGGCACGCGCGCCAACGGTGCCGCGCTCGACGCCGTCTTCTCCGCATCCGGAACGGTCATCACGTTCCGTGGCTTCCTCGCCGCGTATGAAGAAGGTCGCGACACGGAGCGTTACGACTCCGACGACGCCGACGGTTCGCGCCTGCCGACGATGACCGAGGGCGACGCGCTGAGCTCGCGCGATCTTGCCGCCAACGGCCACTCGACGACCCCGCCGCCCCGCTACACCGAGGCGAGCCTCGTCAAGGCTCTCGAAGAGCGTGGCATCGGCCGCCCGTCGACGTATGCCTCGACGATCTCGACGATCCTCGACCGCGGCTACGTGCTCGCGCGCGGCCAGGCGCTCGTCCCGTCGTGGCTCGCCTTCGCCGTCATCCGGCTGCTCGAGGAGCATTTCCCGAAGCTGGTCAACTACGACTTCACCGCGGCGATGGAGGCCGACCTCGACGAGATCGCGGCGGGCGACCGCGACCGCACTGCGTGGCTCTCCCAGTTCTACTACGGCTCGGACGAGGGGCCCGCGGACGGTGGCCTGCACGGCCTCGTCGAGAACCTCGGCGACATCGACGCGCGCGACATCAACTCTGTTCCGATCGGCGAGGGCATCACGCTGCGCGTCGGTCGGTACGGCCCGTACATCGAGGATCTCTCGGCCCCTGTCGTCGAGGGCGAGAACCCGCCGCGCGCGTCCGTCCCGGATGACGTCGCGCCCGACGAGCTCACGGTCGAGCGCGCGCGCGAGCTGCTTGCGACCCAGGCCGAGGGCGACAACGTCCTTGGTCAGGACCCCCTCTCAGGGCACGACATCGTCGCGAAGAACGGCCGTTACGGCCCGTACGTGACCGAGGTCCTCCCCGAGCCGGAGCTTGACCCGGGTCTGTCGGCGGCGGCGCGCAAGAAGGCCCTCGCGGCGCTTCCGAAGCCCCGCACAGGGTCGCTGTTCAAGACGATGTCGCTGTCGACCGTGACGCTCGAGGAGGCGCTCGAGCTGCTGTCGCTCCCGCGCGTCGTGGGCCTCGACCCGGAGTCGGGTGACGAGATCACCGCGCAGAACGGCCGGTACGGCCCGTACCTCAAGAAGGGCACGGACTCGCGGACGATCGCGAGCGAGGAGCAGCTGCTGACGATCACGCTCGAGGAGGCGCTCGCGATCTACGCGCAGCCCAAGCGTGGGCGTGGCGCGACCGCGACTGCTCCGCTGCGTGAGCTCGGTGAGGACCCCACGAGCGGCAAGCCCATCGTCATCAAGGACGGCCGCTTCGGTGCCTACGTCACTGATGGCGAGACGAACCGCACCCTGCCCAAGGACGCGGCGATCGAGTCGGTGACGTTCGAGCAGGCTGTCGAGCTGCTGGCGATCAAGCGTGCGGCAGGTCCGGCGAAGAAGCGCACGACGGCCAAGAAGCCAGCTGCCGCCAAGAAGCCGGCGGCCGCGAAGAAACCGGCCGCTGCCAAGAAGCCGGCCGCTGCGAAGAAGCCGGCCGCTGCCAAGAAGCCGGCCGCGAAGAAGCCGGCAGGCGACTAACCTCCCGAACCTGCCCCCTCGGCGAGACCCCATCGCTCGATAGCCGATGCGAACAAGCCGGCCAGCGACTAACCTCCCAGACCTGCCTCCTCAGCGAGACCCCATCGCTCGATAGCCGATGCGAACACACGTGGTGTTCGCATCGGCTATCGGCATCACCGCAGAGCCGTTCGATTGGCGATCCGTTCGCGTCTAGCGTCGGGATCGGCTATCGACGGGTGCGGAGGGTCGCGAGCGTCTTGTGGACCGTCGCGACGAACCTGTGTGTCTCGTAGAGGACCACGCGCGCTGGGAACCGGAGGACGGTGCGACCGGAAGCGTGCATCCTGTTGTCACGCTCGCGATCCTCGTCAGCACGTCGCTCGTGCGCGACCCTCCCGTCGATCTCGACGTCGAGCTGCACGTCGTCGAAGAAGATATCGGCCCGCCCGATGATGCCTCGACCATCGCTCACCCGGACGTTGGCCTCCCATCCGGTGATCCCCGCAGCGTGAAGACCAGTGTGTGCCTTGCGTTCGGCGACGCTGAACGCGCCGCTCCCAGTCGCGGCGAGCAGCCGCTTGAGCTGGCGATTGCCGACGAGCCCGGGGTGCTCGACGAGCGCCCTCTGGACTCCGTCGCGGTCGAACATGTCGCGTGCGGCGAGCCATGCCGAGAGGTTGAGCGCCTCGCTGAACGGGAGCCACGCGAGCGTGTCGCGCCAGGCCCGGTCGCGGTGTGTGACGTGAGCCGGTGCGCCTCCGAACGTCGCGACGCGCTCGATCTCCCACGGCTCGAGCGGTACGCGGTGCGGCTTGATGCGGTCCCGGACTCCGTCGCCCCGCCGGTCCGTCCAGACGTCGACGACGTCGAAGGCAGGGATGGGCGCGCCGTGCCAGGCGGCGGCGGCCGGACCCATGACGACGGCACCGTGTCGGTGGATCCATGTGGGGATGATCGCCGTGATCCGCGTCTGTGGTCGTGCCGCACTCACGAGCCCGCGGCCGGGGAGGGGGAGCCACGCGCCCGTCTTCACGCGATAGCTGACCTGCCGCGGAGTGAAGCCGGCGGAGTGCGCCTGCATGCGCGTGAAGACGCCCCGTTGGAAGCGGGCGATCTCGGGAACGTCGTCGGGCGTGACGCGCTGGGGCATGAGGTGATCATCACCGGCTGGCGCGGTGACCAGGGCTCGCGACCCCGCGCCTGTGGATAGCCGCGCAAGGCGACCAGCTGTGGACAGCCCTCACTACGCATGCGCCAAGAGAATCTCTGTGTCCCGGTCCCGCCGCGGCCCCGGTCCCGTCGCCACCAGGTCCCGTCGTCGTCCTCGGGTAGCCCCATCGATCGTCGATCCGCACACCACACGTGTGCGGATCGGCTATCGACGCTGCGCGAGGCTTGGGGTCCGGCTGTGGGTGTGCGTCGGATAGCTGATCTGTGCGGGTGTTTCGTGCGGATCGGCTATCGACGTCGCGCGATGGGTGGGGTCCTGCTCCGGGTGTGTGCCGGATAGCTGATCTGGGCGAGTGTTTCGTGCGGATCAGCGATCCAGCACCGGCCTCAGCACTGGCCTCGGCACCGGCCTCGGCGCTGAAGCTGAGGTCGGTGCCCAGGCTCTCGCTCATTAAGGCTGTCGATAGCGGATCGGCACACTGGGGGTGTGCGGATCAGCGATCCGGCACCGGCCTCGGCGCTGAGGCCGAGGTCGGTGCTGAGGTCGGCGCCCAGGCTCTCGCTCATCAAGGCCGTCGATAGTGGATCGGCACACTGGGGGTGTGCCGATCCACTATCCGGCGCCGGCGCCGGGGCCGGGGCCGGGGGCTCTCTGGTTGGGTCAGGGACCGGCCGGCGTCGGCTACTCCGCGGCTAGGCCCTCGAGGACCGGGACGCGCGACGCGCGGACCGCCGGCCACAGAGCAGCCCCCACCCCGACGACCGCCGCGAGCAGCACGAGGACCCCGAGCGACCCCCATGGGACGACGAGGCTCGAGAGCCCCATGCCCTCCATGACCGTCGGCAGTGCGCTCGCGACGCCGACACCGACGGCGATGCCGAGCGCCGTGCCGAACACCGCAGTGAGGACCGCCTCGATCCCGATGACGCTCGAGAGCTGCAACCGCCCGAGCCCGACGGCCCGCAGCAGCGAGATCTCGCGGCGCCGCTCGACGACCGAGAGCGCGAGAGTGTTGACGATCCCGAGGACCGCGATGAGGATGCTCAGGCCGAGCATCGCGTAGACCACCGCGAGCATCTGGTCGATCTGCGAAGCGAGCGAGCTTGCGAACTCGTCGGCGTCCTCGACGGACAGCGCACCGTACGTCGAGGCAACCGCGGCGACCGCAGCCTTTGCCGCGTCGACGGTGACTCCCTCGGCGGCGTCGACGAACACGACGTCGGTCTCGTGGCTGCCCGCTGCGCCCGCAGTCTCGAGGACGCCGTCGGGCACGAACGCGGCCGCACCGAATGCCGACGACCTCACGATGCCGCCGAGGCGCAACGTCACGGTGCCCTCAGCACCAGCACCGGCACCAGCACCGGCACCGGCACCGGCACCAGCACCGCCCCCAGCACCCGCCCCGGGCGTCAGGCCCGGCCCGAACGTCAGCATGTCGCCGACCTTCCACCCCGCGGCCTTCGCCTTGGGCTCGAGCGCGAGGATCTCGCCGTGCTCGGTGGCGTCGAGGTCGCCTTCGATGAGATGCATCTCGACCGCGTGTGCTCGCAGCCCGTCGGGTGCGTCGATGATCCAGTCGGCGCCGTCGGTCCCGGCGAAGGTTGTGAGGGCGGACAGTACGGGGTAGGTCGCGCCGACCTCGGGCAGTTCGTCGAGTGCGCCGGCGGTGCCGTCGGGGACGCTCGGATAGCCGGAGACGATGAGGTCGGCTTTGAGGTCTGACGTCACGATGTCGCGCAGGGACGCTTGGGCTGACGCGGCGAGCACGGCCGACGCGGAGACGAGGACCATGCCGATGGTGAGGGCGCCGGCGGTTGCCGCGGTGCGGCGGGGCTGACGGACGACGTTGCCGCGGGCGAGCGCACCGAGCGGCTTGGCGAGGACGACGGACGGCCACGCGAGCACGCTGACGACGGGCTTGGCGAGGAGCGGGGCGAGGACGAGCGTGCCGCACACGAGGGTGAAGGCGCCGAGCGCGATGAGCATCGCGGCGATGTCTGAGCCGTCGCCCACCGCGACGTCGAGCAGTGTCTCCCAGCGTGCGGCCGAGACCTGCGTTGCGGCGACGAGCGCGCTGATGCCGAGCGCCACGGCCGCGCCGCCGAGGATGCCGCGGACGCGCAGGCCGCGCTCGCTGGGCATGTCGTCCCGCATGGCCTCGACGGGCGCGATGAGCGCGGCTTGGCGTGCGGGCAGGAGGGCTCCTGCGACGGAGACGACGATGCCGACGCTGAGGGAGAGGGCGACTGTGGCGAGGTCGGGGGCGACGGACCCGCCGAGCGGGGTGCCGGCGGCGGCGATGACCGCTCCGACGCCCGCGCCGAGTGCGGCGCCGAGCGCGATGCCGACGGCGGAGCCGACGACACCGACGACGAGCGCCTGGACGAGGACGGAGCCGAGGACTTGACCGGGTGATGCGCCGATCGCGCGGAGCAGGGCGAGCTCGCGGCGGCGCTGTCGGACCTGCATGGAGAAGGCGTTCGTGATGAGGAACGTGGCGACGGCGAGCGAGACTCCGGCGAACCCGAGCAGGAAGATCTGCATGAAGCCGATCATCTGGTCCATGCCGTCGCGGACGTCGGCGCGTACGGCGTCGCCCGTGACGGCCTCGGCTGCCGATGCACCGGGAGCGGGGGATGTGGCGAGGACGGTGGCGATCGCGTCGCGCAGCTGGGTCTGGCTCACGCCGTCGGCGGCTTCGACCGCGATCTGCGGGACGGTGCCGTCGGGCGCGAACGCCGCGAGCGCGGCGTCGGGCGCGAAGCCGACGATGAGCGCGCCGGCGAGCTGGCCGTCGATCTTGCTCACGCCGGAGACGGTGACCTCGCGGATCGCGCCGTCGACGACGATGGTCGTCGTGTCGCCCGTCGTGAGGCCCGCGCTCTCGGCGGTGCGCGATTCGAGCGCGATCTCGTCGGGCCCCGCAGGGACGCGTCCTGCGAGGTAGGGGGAGCGTGCGTCGTCGGCGTAGAACGGCATGCCGAGCGTGGGGGCGCCGCCGGTCGTCACGACGGTGCCGTCGGCGCCGAAGAGGACGACGACGCCGGTGGGCTCGGGCCGCGCGTGCGCGACGCCGGGGGCTGTCGCGACGATCTCGGCGAGCGCGGCGGGCACGTTGACGTGGATGGTCGTGGTGCCGCCCATGATGGGGTCGACGCCGACGATCGTGTCGGTCCCGCGGACGTAGGCGTCGCCGGGGGCGGAGGTTGCGATGACGTCGTCGATCGTGTCGGTGAGCAGGCCGCGGTAGCTGAACGTGCCGGCGACGAACGCGACGCCGAGCGCGACCGCGAGGACTGCGAGGGCGGTGCGTCCGAGGTGCGCGCGGATGTCGCGCAGGGCGACGCGCCTCATGCGGTCACCGCCGCGGACGACGAGGGTGCGGCCTCGGCGCCCGGTCCGGCGGTGGGCGAGAGTGCGCCGAGGCGCTCGAGCACGGTCTCGGGGGTGGGGTCGTTGAGCTCGTCGGCGATGCGGCCGTCGGCGAGGAAGAGGACGCGGTGCGCGTACGACGCGGCGCGCGGGTCGTGGGTCACCATGACGACGGTCTGGCCGAGCTCGTCGACGGAGCGGCGCAGGAATGTCAGGACGTCGCCGGCCGAGCGGGAGTCGAGGTTGCCTGTGGGCTCGTCGGCGAGGATGAGCGAGGGGCGGGTGACGAGTGCGCGGGCGCAGGCGACGCGCTGCTGCTGCCCGCCCGAGAGCTCGCCTGGGCGGTGTCCGAGCCGGTCGCGCAGCCCGACGGCGTCGATGACCTCGTCGAACCAGGCGCGGTCGACGGCTTCGCGTGCGATGTCGAGGGGCAGGGTGATGTTCTCCTCGGCGGTGAGCGTCGGGATGAGGTTGAAGGACTGGAAGACGAAGCCGAGGCCGGTGCGGCGCAGGTTCGTGAGGGCGCGCTGGCGCATGCGGGTGACGTCGTGGTCGCCGACGACGACGGTTCCGGAGGTCGGGCGGTCGAGGCCTGCGAGGCAGTGCATGAGGGTGGACTTGCCGGAGCCTGAGGGGCCCATGATGGCGGTGAGGCGGCCGGCTTCGATGTCGACGTCGACGTGGTCGAGCGCGGTGACGGTGGTCTCGCCCGTGCCGTAGGTCTTGGTGAGGTCGCGGGCCCACGCGCGTGGCGCGTGGTCGGAGTCGAGGGTGCCGAGGGCTCCGCGGGTTGTGGGCCGCGGACCGGGTGCGGTTGCGGTGGGCATGGGGTGCTCCTCGTGTGTGTCGTGCGCAGTTGTCGTGTCGTGTCGACTGTCCCGCGTGGGTGGGCTTGGCCGGTATCGGGTTCTTCCCTGGACGGACCCTGGACGTTGCATGGGGGATCACCCTGAGGCCGTCGTGCAGGTAGCGTTGGGGCATGAGCGATGTCGCCCTTCCCGGTTCTGTGTCCGCGTCTGTCCCCGAGCCGGCGTCGGCGCCGCCCATCCGGTGGGGGATCCTCGGTGCGGGTGGGATCGCGGGGTCGTTCGCGGCGGCCATCACTGGGTCGACGCGTGCTCAGCTGGTCGCGGTGGGGTCGCGTGATCGGGTGCGTGGTGAGCGGTTCGCCACGGCGCACGGGATCCCGACGACGCACATCGGGTACGACGCGCTCGTGAGCGACGACCACGTCGATGTCGTCTACATCGCGACTCCGCACTCGGAGCACCGTGATCAGGCGTTGCTCGCGATCGAGGCGGGCAAGCACGTGCTTGTCGAGAAGGCGTTCACGCGGCATGCGGGTGAGGCGCGTGAGGTGTTTGACGCTGCTCGGGCTGCGGGCACGTTCGTCATGGAGGCGATGTGGACGCGTCACCTGCCGCACGTGGCGGCGTTGCGTCAGGTTGTTGCGTCGGGAGTGATCGGCGAGATCGTCTCGGTGTGCGCTGATCATGGGCAGAAGTTCGACTTCGATGCGTCATCGCGGCTGTTCGCGCCCGAGCTGGCCGGTGGTGCTCTGCTCGACCTGGGTGTCTATCCCGTGGCGTTCGCGCACGACTTATTGGGTGTGCCGGCGTCGGTCACGGCGGTGGGTGACCTGACGGAGACGGGCGTTGATGGTCAGGTCTCGACGATTCTTGGTTTTGAGGGTCGGGCGCAGGCGACGTTGTCGACGACTTTGTGGGCGAAGACGCCGACGGTGGCGCTGGTGTCGGGGACGCTCGGGCGGGTTGAGGTTGCGGGTGACTTCTATGCGCCGACGTCGTTCCGGGTCGTGCTGCGTGACGGGACGACCTGGGAGTATGCGCGCCCGGTTGCGCACGGGCTTGCGTATGAGGCGGCGGAGGTTGCACGGTGCGTTGCTGAGGGGCGGACGGAGTCGCCGCGGATGACGTGGCAGGACACGCTCGACGTCATGGCGACGCTCGACGAGGTGCGTCGTCAGGTGGGTGTCGTCTACCCGGGGGAGTGAGCTCGGTGAGCACGCGGGGCTGGGTCGCGCGCTGGGTCCTGAGTGTCGGGGGCTCTCGGTAGTCTTGCGGGGTGATGTCGAACCCTTCCGCCAGCCCGTCCGCGACCGGCGTCTTCGTGTCTTTTGAGGGCGGTGACGGCTCGGGCAAGACGACGCAGATCGGTTTGTTGGGCGAGTGGTTCACTCGTCAGGGGCACGAGGTCGTGGTGACGCGGGAGCCGGGCGGGTCGGCGCTCGGCGCTGAGCTGCGCAGGCTTGTGCTGCATGGCGAGGACATGGCTCCGCGCACGGAGGCACTCCTGTACGCGGCTGACCGTGCGCACCATGTCTCGTCGATCGTGCGGCCTGCGCTTGAGCGGGGTGCTGTCGTGGTGACGGATCGCTATCTGGATTCGTCGGTTGCCTATCAGGCGGGCGGGCGCGAGCTGAGCGCGGACGACGTCGAGGGCCTGTCGCTGTGGGCGACCGGGGGCCTCGTGCCGCACGTGACCATGCTGCTCGATCTTGACCCGGCGGTCGGGGTCGCGCGTGTGCCCGGGGGCCTTGATCGTCTAGAGCGTGCAGGCGCGGCGTTCCACGAGCGCACGCGGCAGGCGTATCTCGAGCGTGCGGCTGCGCATCCGGAGCGCATCGTTCTCATCGACGCGTCGCGTTCGGTGGCTGAGGTGCACGCGAGCATCGTGGCCGCGGTCGCGGCCCGGCTCGGGATCGACGACGCGGCGCGGGTTGCGAGTGCGCCCGACGGTGCGCCCGACGTTTCGGTCGGCGGGGCGCCCGACGTTTCGGTCGGCGGGTCGCCCGACGGTTCGCCCGACGTTTCGGTCGGCGGGCCGACGTCGTGACGGATGTGTGGGAGGACGTCGTCGGGCAGGAGGACGCGGTTGCGCGACTGCGAGCGGCGGCGGGTGACGACGCGGCGATGACCCATGCGTGGCTCATCACGGGGCCTCCGGGCTCGGGCCGTTCGGTTGCGGCGCGGGCGTTCGCGGCCGCGCTGCAGTGCACGGGCGACGCGGCTCATGATGCGATCGCGGTGGCTGAGGTCCGTGCGGGGACGCATCCGGACGTCACGGTCGTCGCGACGGACAAGGTGACGATCTCGATCGATGAGGTGCGTGGGCTCATCGGGCTCGCGCAGCGTGCTCCTGCGCGTGGCCGGTGGCGCGTCATCGTCGTGGAAGATGCGGACCGCATGCTTGAGCGCACCTCGAACGTGCTGCTCAAGGCGATCGAGGAGCCGCCGCCGCGCACGGTGTGGGTGTTGTGCGCACCGAGTCCGCAGGACGTCGTGGTGACGATCCGTTCGCGTTGCCGTCGCGTGGCGCTGCGGGTTCCGTCGGTCGAGGCGGTGGCTGAGCTGCTCGTCCGTCGCGACGGGCTCGACCCGGAGCTTGCGAGCGAGTCGGCGCGGGCCGCGCAGTCGCACGTGGGGATTGCGCGCAGGCTTGCGCGTGATCCTGAGGCGCGTGCGCGGCGTCGGCGGATCCTCGAGTCGGCTGCGCAGATTCGGGGTGTAGGTGACGCGGTTCTTGCGGCTGACGACCTCGTCGAGATCGCGAAGGCGGAGGCTGCGGCGCGGTCGGACGAGCGGGACGCGCACGAGAAGGCGGAGTTGTTGCGTGCGCTCGGAGTCGAGGCAGGGCAGACGGTTCCGCCTGCCCTGCGTGCGCAGGTCAGGCAGCTCGAGGAGGACCAGAAGCGGCGTGCGACGCGGCAGCAGCGGGACTCGCTCGACACGGCGATGCTTGATCTGCTCTCGCTCTACCGTGACGTGCTCGTCGTGCAGCTGGGCGCAGCGGGGGATGTTGCGCTCGTCAACGGCACGGCCGATGAGCTTGTGAGGTCACTTGCGGAGTCCTCGACGCCCGAGCAGTCGCTGCACCGGATGGATGCGATTGGCGTCGCGCGGCAGCGGCTTGCGGGGAACGTTGCGCCGCTTCTAGCGCTTGAAGCGATGATGGTGGCGCTGCGGCCCCAGGCCTAACCCTCGACGGCCGCGCACAAGATTTGGCACCCTGATCGAGAGGACTTGCTTCGGGTGCCGCGTCTCGGCTGTCTGGCGGGCGGATTGAGGTGGACGGGCTCCGTTCGACATGTGCAAAGAAGTAGTTGCAAAGAACTGCTTGCAAAGAAGATTTTGCACGGGTAGCGTTCTCAGCATGACGCACGACGACCCGACCCCGCGGCACCACCCCGAGCCTGTCGGTCCGGCCGCGCTCAAGGCCCTCGCGCACCCGCTGCGCGTCGCGCTCTTCGACGCGATCGCGCACGCACCGGCGACCGCGAGCATGCTCGCCGACCAGCTCGGGGAGTCGAGCGGCGCGACGAGCTACCACCTGCGTCAGCTCGCCCGCCACGGCCTTGTCCGCGAAGCGACCGGCCGCGGCCGCGGCCGCGAACGCTGGTGGGAGAAGGTCCCGGGCGGCGTCGTCGTGGGCGCCGACCACGGCGCCGCGCCAGCCGAGAAGGAGGCCGGCCGCATGGTCGTCTCCGAGCTCATCGGCCTGCGCGAACGCGCGCTGCGCGCGTTCCTCGGCCAGGTCGAGACGCTCGATGACGACTGGAGAGACGCCAGCCTCGTCTCGACGACCCACCTCGACCTCACGGCCGAGGCCTTCAGCGAGCTCGTCGGGCGCCTCACCGACGTCGTCAACGACTTTGCCCACCAGTACGGCGGCGAGAACGAACCCGTCGCGGGCAGCCGCTCCATCTCAGTTCAGATGGCCGCGTTCCCCGTCGTCGGAGGCCGCGTCACCCCCTGACCGTCCCGGCGACCTCGCCGCCGCACCCGAACCGCCACACCTCCCAACCCACCCCGGTCACCGCCAACCCGCCGGCCTCCGCGCCGCCCGGGCACCCCGTCGACCCGTGAGGAGCCCTCCATGTTCATCAGACGACGCCCACTGCAGAACCGCCCCACGTTCCCCGACTGCACGGTCGCGATCGATGCCCTCGGCCGCCCCGCCCTCGTCCCCGCGCCGCGCTGGAACCTGCGATGAGTGCATCGTTCACGCCCGACGCCCCGCCCGCGGCAGGTCCCGACGCGCTGGGGTCGGACGCTGTCGTGGCTGTCACCACGCAAGCGTCGAGCGCCGCCGCAACGACCGGCCTTCTGCCGGGCTTCGGCCGCCTATGGGCGTCGTCGATCGCGTCCAACCTCGCTGACGGCCTCGGCCGCATCGCGATCCCGCTCCTCGGCACCCAGCTGACGCGCGACCCGCTGGCGATCTCCGTGCTCGGCGCGCTCGCGTTCCTTCCGTGGCTGCTCGTCGGCCTCCCGGCGGGCGTCCTCGTCGACCGCGTCGACCGGCGGCGCGCCATGGCGGCCGCGAACGGCGTACGCGTCCTCGCCGCGGCGGGACTAGCGCTAGCCGTCGCGACAGGCATCGTGACGATCTGGTGGCTGTATGTCGCCGTGCTCGTGTGGGGTCTCGGCGAGACCGTCTATGACAACGCGGCGACCGCGCTCGTGCCTGACTACGTCGAACGACACGGTCTCGACCGCGCCAACGGTCGCATGCAGGCGAGCGAGATCGTCGTGCAGACCTTTGTCGCGACGCCCCTCGGCGCGTGGCTGTTCGCACTCGCGATCGTCGTGCCGCTGTGGTCGACCGCCGTGGGCTTCGGCGTCGCGGCGCTGCTCATCCTGGCGCTCCCGGTCGCGGTCGCCGCAGGCGCCCGCGCGGGCGCTCCCGCTGCCACGCCCGACGGCACCGACGCTGCTGCGGCCGACGGCTCCGACGCCGTCGTGTCCGACGCTGCGCCGCCCGACGGCTCCGACGCTGTCGCCGCTGATGTTCCCGTCCGTGCAAGCGTGCTCGCCGATGTCCGCGACGCCCTGGCTTTCGTCATCGGGCACCGCTATCTGCGGTCGATGACGCTGCTCACCGTGCTTGTCGGCAATGCGCTCGCGTTCGCGCAGGCGACGAGTGTTCTGCTGTTTCTCGACACGTTCGGGGTGAGCGAGGCCTCGATCGGGGCTCTCACCGCGGTCGTCGGTGCGGGTGCGCTCGTCGGCGCTGTGGCAGGTGGTGTGGTCGTGCGTCGCATCGGGCGTGGGCCGACGCTGCTCGTCGGAACGCTCGTCGGGGGAGTCGGTCTGCTGCTCGTCGGGCTTGCACCCTCGCTGTGGACGGCGCTTGCGTCGTACGCGCTGGGGGCGGCCGGCGTCTCGTTGTGGAACGTGCCCTGGGGTGCGCTGCGTCAGATCCTCGTGCCGGGGCGGATGCTCGGTCGAGTGTCGGGGCTGCTGCGCGCGATCAACTGGGGTGTCATGCCGGTTGCGACGTTGCTGGGCGGCTGGGTGGCGCGCGTCGACCTGCAGCTGCCGTTCGTCGTCGGCGGGGCTGTCGTCGTCGTGGCGAGCGCGTGCGCCACCCGCCTCATCCTCCGCGCCGACGCCGAGGCGCAAGCCACCCCGTGACCCCGTGCCGCCACGTGTCCTTCTCGACCACCCTCGGTGACGTGCAGGGACGCGGAACGTCCGTCGTCCCCGCTACGGTGGTCCCGTGGCTTCGCTCCCCCCTCGGCTCGTCCGTCCTGCCCGTATGTCCGCTCCCTCGCACGCGGTGCGCTCGTCGCGCACGCGCGCCGTCACGCGCGCGCTGGCGCTCGCTGCCACCGTGGCGCTCGTCGTCTCGGGTTGCGTCGCGGGCAAGCAGGCGACTCCCGTCGGGGGCGGCGGCCCCAAGCCGGCGGCGACGGCGCCGGCCAACCTCGACGAGCTGTTGCCGAGCGGGCTCGACCCGGCGTTTCGTCCGTACTACACGCAGGGCCTCGAGTGGAGCTCGTGCCGCGGCGGAGATCTCGTGTGCGCAACCGTGTCGATCCCGGTGAGCTGGCGTGACGCGTCCCTTGGCTCGGCGGCGCTCGAGGTCGTGAAGGCGCCGGCACGCGGTGACCGCGTGGGTTCGATCCTGCTCAACCCGGGTGGTCCCGGCGGCTCGGGCATCGACTTCATCGACGCCGCGATCGGGCTCGTGAGCCGCGAGGTGCGCGAGGTCTACGACCTCGTGAGCTTCGACCCGCGCGGGGTGGGGCTCTCGACGCCCGTCGACTGCGTCGACGACCCGGTGCTGGATGAGATGACGCAGGCTGACCACGACCTGCGGACGGCTGAGGGGCGCAAGTCGTACGCGAAGGAGCAAAAGACGTTTGCGGACGGCTGCCTTGAGCGGACGGGCGCGCTGCTCGCCAACGTCGACACGGCGTCGGCTGCTCATGACATGGATCTGCTGCGCGTCCTCGTGGGTGACGAGAAGCTCCAGTACCTCGGCTACTCCTACGGGACGCAGCTCGGGGCGGCCTACGCGGGTCAGTTCCCCGACAAGGTCGGCAGGCTTGTGCTCGACGGCGCGGTCGACATCACCCAGACGAGCGACGAGGCGAGCCTCGGCCAGGCCAAGGGCTTCGAGCTCGCGCTGCGCAACTACGTGACGAACTGCCAGGCGGGCCCGCAGTGCCCGCTCACGGGCGACGTCGACTCAGGCCTGCGCCAGATTCATGACCTCACCGAGCGCGCGCTCGCTGACCCGATGCCGACGGTGGACGACGAGCGCCCGCTCACGCGCAATCTTGCGTTCTATGGCATCGCCGTCGCGCTGTACTCGGACGACTCCTGGCCGTACCTCACGGGCGCTCTCAGGGGCGCCCTTGCCGACGGGGACGGCTCGGGTCTGCTCCAGCTCGCTGACATGTACAACGACCGTCGGCCCGACGGCACCTTCGGCTCGAACAGCTTCGCGGCGTTCCGCGCGGTGGGCTGCCTCGATTCGAGGGGATCGGCGGATCTCGCCACGATGGAGGCTGAGCGGCTCAAGATCCTCGACGCTGCGCCCACGCTCGGGGAGTCCTTCGCGTTCGGTGGCCTCGTGTGTGCGGACTGGCCGGCCCCGGTCGTCGAGACCGACTACGACATCTCTGCCAAGGGCGCCGCCCCGATCGTCGTCATCGGTACGACGGGCGACCCGGCGACGCCGTACGAGAGCGCTGAGGCGCTTGCGCGGACGCTCGACTCGGGCAGGCTCCTCACGTGGGAAGGCGAGGGGCACACGGCGTACGGCCGGTCGAACTCGTGCATCCAGGGGGCGGTCGACGACTTCTTCCTCCACGGCGCGCTCCCGGCAGAGGGGCTCGTCTGCTGACGTGACGCAGGCGACCTCCACGGATTTTGCGTGGGCCCGTGTCACTGGGTATTGTTGCCGAGGCTTGAGAGCGCCACGGCGCATGTCAAGCCAAGCCGCCTTAGCTCAGTCGGCAGAGCGTTTCACTCGTAATGAAAAGGTCGTGAGTTCGATTCTCACAGGCGGCTCGTCTGGAGGCCCCCACCCTTGGGTGGGGGCCTCCGTCGTTCCCGAGGGCGTTCGGTTCGCCGTCGGCCTCTGACCGAGGAGGTCACCATCACCACCCGAGCCCGCACCGCTGTTGGCGGCGCGTCTGGACTCCTGCTGTGCGCGATCATCGTGTACGCGCTCAACCTTCGCGGCCCCATCGTGGCTGTCGCGCCCGTCATCCGTGAACTCGCCGACGACCTCGGCGTCGCGCACGGGACCGCGGGCCTCCTGTCGACGATCCCGGTCGTGTGCTTCGCCGCCGCGACCCCGCTCGTCGCTGCGTACCTGCGCCGGGCGTCGCTCGAGCGTGCGGTGCTCGTCTCCCTCGCACTCGTCCTTCTGGGGACGATCGTGCGCTCGTCGGGCGGATTTGAGATCGCGCTCGTCGGAACCGTCATCATCGGTGTGGCGATCACGATCGGTAACGTCGCGGTCCCCGTCATCGTCGCGAGGGACTTCCCGTCGCGCGTCGGGATCGTCACGGGGATCTACACGTCTGCGCTCAACATCGGGTCGGTCATGACGACGATGGGGACGGCGCCGCTCGCGGCGCTCGTCGGGTGGCGCTGGGCGCTCGTGTCGTGGGGCGTTCTCGTGCTCGTCGCCGCGGTGCTGTGGCGGGTCGCGACGGCGCGGATGGCGGCGCACGCGAGCGCGCGTGAGGCGGCCGCTCGCGAGGCTGCGTCCGCTGCCGGTCCGGAGCCTGCAGGCGCCGTCGATGCGCAGGCTGCGGCGGATGCCGCGGCGGCAGCAGCGATCGCTCTGTTGCCTCCGTGGCGTCGCTGGGACGTGTGGCTGCTTGTCGTGGCGTTCGGTGCGCAGTCGTTCAGCTACTACGGCTCGAGCACGTGGCTGCCCTCGATCCTGGCGGACACGATCGGGCTGTCGACCGACCGCGCGGGTGCGGCGTCCTCGGTGTTCCAGTTCATGGCGATCGCCGGGAGCCTGGGTGCGCCCGCGCTCGTGGCGCGCGGTCTTCACCTGCGGACTGTCGCCGCGGGGTTGGTCATGTGCTGGTTCGTGCTGCCGCTCGGCCTGCTCATCGCTCCGCACGGCTATCTCGCGTGGATGGCGGCTGCGGGTGTCGCTCAGGGCGGCTTCTTCACGCTCGTCGTGGTGATGATGGTGCGCCGCTCGGGTGGGACGTCGAACATGCGGCGCATGTCGGCGTTCGTGCAGGGGCTGGGGTACTGCCTTGCAGCGGCGGGGCCGGTGACGTTGGGGCTCGTGCACGACGCGACTGGGTCCTGGACGCCGCCGCTTCTCATGGTGCTCGGGCTGGTCGTCGTCATGGGCGTCGCCGGGCTGACGGTCGCGTCGGCCAAGCCGGTCCCGCAAGCAGCCGGTCGATAGCCGTTCCGCACCTGTCCTGTGTACGGAACGACGATCGACGGCCTCAGGCCCGGACGACCGTCACGGGGCAGGGCGCGTGCTCGACCATCTGCGACGAGACCGAGCCCAGGAGCAGCCGTTCGAACCCGCCCAGTCCGCGCGAGCCGAGCACGAGGTGCTGCGCTCCGGCAGCGGCTCGCAGCAACCCGCGGGCGGGCGCGGCACGCTCGACGACCGGGACGAGGCGTCCGTCGGGCAGGTCAAGGTGTGCATGATCGATCGCGCGCGCGAGCAGGTCCTCGGTGTGCTGGATGTAGTCCTCGACCGGCGGGGCCCACCCGAACTGGTTGGGCAGCGGTCCGGTCGTCGTCACCTGCCAGCACGCCACAGCGTGCACGGGCAGGTTGTGACGCAGGGCGAGCGCCGCGCCGTGGCGGAGTGCGGCGACCGACGCGTCGGAGCCGTCGACCCCCACGACGACGCGCGGCGTCTCGTCGATCTCGTGCTCGCTCGCGGCGTGCTCGAGCAGCGAGGCCGCGTGCTCGGCGTCGGGGACGATCGTCACGGGAATGCGCGCCTGCCGCACGATCCCGGCCGAGACGGATCCCATGAAAAGTCGCCCGAGCCGGCCGAGGCCGCGGCGCCCGACGACGATGCGATCGGCGCCTTCCGCCCGGTCGAGGATCGTCGGGACGACGGTTCCTCGGATCTCTTCGCTCGTCACGTCGATCCCTGAGACGTCGGCTTGAGAGATGAGCAGGTCGAGGCGTTCGCGCGCGCCACGGGCGATGGACTCGTAGTGGTCTGCTGCCTCGAGCACGGCGATGGGCCCGATGGGTGTGGTGTCGAGCCACGTCGTGTCCCACACGAGCACGATCTGGAGGTGGGCCCCGTCGCTGCGGGCATCGTGGATGGCCCAGTCGAGCGCGTGGGCGGAACTGGGGGAGCCATCGACCCCGACAACGATTCTGCGGTCGGTCATCGTTCTCACCACCTTCTGACGTCGTGGCGGTGCGACGTCCTCGTCGGTCCCTCCATCCTCGCGCAGGCGGTGCGGGGCGGCAATGGCCGAAGGTCCTCGCACGGGCGCAGCGCGGGAGCCCGCATCGTCGGTGCGGGTCTGCAGCTGCGGCGGGGTTAGGCGATGGCGCGCGAGGAGGCGCGGGACGTCATCGCGAACCGTGCGCGCGGTGAGGCCACAGGGGGCGCCGCCATGGCGAGCCGCGCGAGGAGCACGGTGATGCCGGCGAGCTCGCGGGCCATCCACCAGGTGGCGATGTCGGTGATGGGGCTCGCGACGGCGCGGTCCTGGGCGTCCGCGAGGACGAGGGTCGTCGGGTTGCAGTCAGCGACGACGCGCCAGCGCAGGTCGGGGCGGGCGGTGCGGACGAGGTCGCCGACGACGACACCGAGTGCGGTGAGCGACGGCATCGGGTCCCAACGCTCGTCGGGCGCGGTCGCGTGCCAGCGGCAGCACCAGTCGACGAAGAGCTGCTCGACGCGGTCGGCGACGGTGAGGTCGACTCCGGGCACGCGCAGGAACTCGCGAAGCTCTTCCATCCAGACGAGCTGGAACGGGTTGGGATCGGCGAGCGTGAGCGTGCCGTCCGTGACACGACGGATGTCGTGTCCAGGAGTGCGCTCGCCGTTGGCCGTCATGCCCTCCTTATCGGCAGCGCAGGGCCCCGGCATGAGGTGAGTGGCGTCGTTGCTCGGGATGATGTGCGCCGTGAGCGCAGGTGAGGTCCGTCGTGCGGGATATCTCGGCCGTGCCATCGACCTTGTCGGTGGTCGGGGCTAGGTTCGAAGTGTCAGCACGCCCTGAGCTTTCGGAGGTCCCTATGCCTACCCGTACCGCACGTACTGCCTGGAACGGCTCGTTCGAGAAGGGCTCCGGCCAAGTCGAGCTGTCGAGCTCGGGGGTCGGTACGTACACCGTGTCGTTCCCGACCCGGTCGGCCGAGTCCGCAGGCGGCGCGACGAGCCCTGAGGAGCTCATCGCGGCCGCGCACTCGTCCTGCTATGCGATGCAGCTCTCCGCGCTCCTCGGCGCTGCGGGGCACGAGCCGCAGGCGCTGCACGTGAGTGTCGAGGTCGACCTTGGCCCCGATCCCGCAGGTGGCTTCCGCATCCCCGCGATCCGCGTCGCGGTCGAGGGCGAGGTCGACGGCATCGACGAGGCTCGGTTCGTCGAGATCGCTGAGGAGGCAAAGGCGACCTGCCCCGTGAGCAAGGCCCTTGCGGGCACGACGATCACTCTCGCGGCATCGCTCGCCTGAGGCTCGTTCGCCCGCGCCGCCTGAGGGCGGCGCGCCCGCCCGGTCGCTCGCGCACGTGCGCGAGCGGCCGGTCTGCGGCGGTGGTCTGACCGTCCGCTAGGTCCGAGGTCCGGACACGCGTGTCCAGGTCGTGGGAGGATTCCACCGTGTCGAGCGCACCCGAAACTCTGCCCGCCCCCCGTACGTCCGAGGTCTCCGACCTCGTTGCGGCGCTGAGCGCCGCTGTCGCGGGAGAGGTCGACGCGTCGACCTCGCGCCGCGCGCAGTATTCGACGGACGCCTCGAACTACCGTGTCCCGCCGCAGGTCGTCGTCATCCCGCGCAGCACCGAGGACGTGCTCGCCGCGCTCGAGGTCGCGCGGGAGGCTGGCGCTCCCGTGACGGCGCGCGGGGCCGGCACGTCGGTCGCGGGCAATGCGGTCGGCCCGGGCGTCGTCCTCGACTTCTCCCGCCACCTGCACCGCATCCATGAGATCGACCCCGAGGCCCGCACGGCGCGCGTCGACCCGGGTGTCGTCATGTCGAGCCTGCAGCAGGCTGCGGCGCCCCACGGGCTCCGGTTCGGACCCGACCCCTCGACGCAGAACCGAGCGACGCTCGGCGGCATGATCGGCAACAACGCGTGCGGCCCGCACGCGGTCGCGTACGGACGGACGGCCGACAACACGATCGAGCTCGACGTCGTCGACGGCCTCGGTCGCCGCTTCACAGCCGGTGCCGGAGCGGGTGCGCTCGCCGTCACCCCGGGCCTCGACGAGCTCGTCACCGCCGAGATGGCGCTCATCCGCACGGAGTTCGGTCGCTTCGGCCGTCAGGTCTCGGGGTACTCCCTCGAGCACCTGCTGCCTGAGAACGGCCGGGATCTCGCAAAGGCGCTCGTGGGGACGGAGGGCACCGTCGTCACGGTGCTCGGTGCGACGGTGCGGCTCGTCGAGCAGGCGGCCGCGCCCGTGCTCGTCGTCCTCGGCTACCCGGACATGCCAACGGCCGCGGACGACGTGCCCGCGCTGCTCGCTCTCGACCCCCTGGCGATCGAGGGCCTCGACGCCCGCCTCGTCGACGTCGTGCGGCGCGTCAAGGGCGCGGCCTCGGTTCCGCCGCTTCCCCAGGGCGCGGGCTGGCTCATGGTCGAGGTCGCGGGAGATGGCCTCGACGACGCTCTCGAGAAGGCCCGCCGTATCGCGTCGGCGGCGTCGACGAGCGCGGCCGTCGTCCTGCCGCCTGGTCCTGAGGCGACCGCGATGTGGCGCATCCGCGCTGATGGTGCAGGCCTGGGCGGGCGCACCCCGTCGGGGAGCCAGGCGTGGCCCGGCTGGGAGGACGCCGCGGTCCCGCCTGCGCGCCTGGGCGCGTACCTGCGCGAGTTCGACGCGCTCATGGAGTCCTACGGCGTCGAGGGCATGGCGTTCGGACACTTCGGTGATGGCTGCATCCACGTGCGCATCGACCTGCCGCTCGAGCACGATGCGGCGGTGTTCCGGCGGTTCATCGTCGACTCGGCGACGCTCGTCGCGAAGCATGGCGGTTCGCTCTCGGGCGAGCACGGGGACGGCCGGGCTCGTAGCGAGCTGCTGCCGCTCATGTACTCCGAGGGGGCGATCGACCTCTTCGAGCGGTTCAAGGCGCTTTTCGACCCGCGGGACATGCTCAATCCGGGGGTCGTCGTGCGTCCGGCTCCGCTCGACGCTGACCTGCGCCGCCCTGCGGCGCGGCACGAGGTCGTCGCGCGCCCGGGCAAGAAGGGCACGGGGTTCGCGTTCACGCACGACGACGGCGACATCACCAAGGCCGTGCACCGGTGCACCGGCGTCGGCAAGTGTCGTGCCGACAACTCGTCGTCGGGCGCTGGTTTCATGTGCCCGTCGTACCAGGCGACGCGCGACGAGAACGATGTGACCCGGGGACGTGCGCGCACGCTCCAAGAGATGCTCAACGGCCGGCTCGTCGAGGGTGGCTGGCGTTCGCCCGAGGTCCACGGAGCGCTCGACCTGTGCCTGTCGTGCAAGGCCTGCTCGAAGGACTGCCCCGCGGGCGTCGACATGGCGATGCTCAAGTCTGAGGTGCTGCACCGCTCGTACTCGGGGCGGCTGCGGCCGATCGATCACTACTCGCTCGGCTGGCTGCCGCGGTGGGCGCGGCTCGTCACGGCGGTCCCTGGGCTGGCAGCTCTCGCGAACGCCGTGTTCAGGGTGCGACCGCTCGCGAAGCTCATTCTTGCGGTCGGCGGCATGGATACGGCGCGGCCCAAGATGGTGACGTTCTCGTCGAAGCCGTTCCGTCGCGTGTGGCGCCGTGGCGGGCTGCCGGTGACGTCATCGGCTGCGGCGACGCCGACGACGGGCGTGCTGGGAGCACGCGACGGGACGCCGCTCACGCCGGGCGTGCGCGGACGCACCAAGGTTGTCCTGTGGACCGACACGTTCTCGGACACGATGGCGCCGCAGGTGCCGACCGCCGCGGTCGAGGTGCTGGTCGCGGCCGGCTACGACGTCATCGTCCCGGACCAGGAGGCCTGCTGCGGGCTCACGTGGATCTCGACCGGTCAGCTTGATGGTGCGAGGCGTCGGCTCGAGGGCCTGCTCGACGTCCTGGGGCCGTTCGGGGTCAACGGTGTGCCCATCGTCGGGCTTGAGCCGTCGTGCACCGCGGTCCTGCGGTCCGACCTGCTCGAGCTGTTGCCCGACGACCCGCGCGCGCACGCAGTCGCACGCGCGACGACGACCCTGGCCGAGCTGCTCACCTCCCCGGCGCCCGTCGGGCCTGACCCGGCGGTGTGGACGCTGCCCGACCTCTCGGACGTCACGGCTGTCGTGCAGCCGCACTGCCACCACTACTCGGTCATGGGCTTCGAGGCCGACCGGGCGCTGCTCAAGGCTGCGGGCGCGACCGTGACTGAGCTTTCGGGCTGCTGCGGTCTAGCCGGGAACTTCGGGATGCAGAAGGGCCACTTCGACGTCTCGGTCAAGGTCGCCGAGCAGCAGCTGATCCCGGCGCTCGACGCGATGAACGACGGCGATATCTACGTGGCCGACGGCTTCTCGTGCCGTACCCAGGCGGACCACCTGCGGGGCACGGACGGTGTGGCGCTCGCGGAACTTCTCGCGCGGCATCTGCCGGTCAAACCGTAAGGGCTGCGCGCGGCGCGCCGAGGGCCTAGGCTGGCCCCGCGCGTGGTAGCGCACGCGCTCACAGGGAGAGGCAGGGGTCGACGTGGCGATCTTCGAGCTTGACGCCGACAAGGCGGTCGCAGTGCAGGCGATGGAGCCCGCTCCGGGCGGCATCGGTGCACAGGTGGAGCAGATCATCGAGCAGCGCCTAGGCGCGCTCCTCGGCGAGCGACTCCTCACGGTCGCGCGCGGACGCGCAGGGTACGACGAGCCGTTCCTTCTCTCGCTCGACGGCTTCGGTGGTGTCGTCGTCACTGAGATCGTCACGAACCTCGACGCTGCGACGCTTGCGTCGGCGATCGTCCGTGCTGGGCACGCCTCGCGCCTCGGAGACGCGGAGCTCGCCCAGCGCTACCACGGTGGCCCGCAGTCGTTCGTGAGTGACCGCGCGCAGCTCTTCACGTCCGTTCCCGAGGTCGTGGGTGGGGAGCGTCGTCCCGGCGGCGCACGGCTCATCGTCGTGTGCGCTGCGGTTGCGCTCGACGCCCTTGACGCGCTCGAGTTCCTGCGCCAGCCCGGAAGTCGCGTCGAGGTCCTGCGCGTCGGGGTGCTGCGCGGAACCGATGGCCGACGCGTCCTTGACGTCTCGCCCCTGGGCCTCGGCGGACGCGGCCCGCGAGGGCTCGAGCCGAGCGCGGACCCTGCGCCCCGGGTGACGCGCACGTCGGTCGTCGACACGCAGTCGTCCGTCGACCATGAGGCGGAGAAGCGCAGGCTCGCTGCGATGGTCTCGACCCAGGCGCTGCCCGTCGTGACGAACCCGGGCGGTCCTGAGCCCGGGCCCTACGAGCACCTGCCGGCGAGCGCGACGATGCACGGGTCGCGTCCGGCAGCCCGCGCCGAGGCTGGGGAGCGGTCCGCTGACGCATCGCATCCGCAGGCACCCGCGCGTGGTGTGCAGCACCGACCCGCCGACAACACGCCGCCGTCGAGGCCGCAGCCCATGCCGACCCCGCAGCCCATGCCGACCCCGCAGCCCATGCCGACCCCGCAGCACGAGCCGGTCAATCCGGCGCGGACCGCGATCGAGGTGACGCAGGCGCCGACGCAGGCCACGGCTCACCCGCGGCCGTACCAACCGCTGGGTGCACCCGAGACGACAGGCGCGACCGCGCACCCGGCCGGCTATGCCGGGGCGCGCTACCGGGCTCGGCTCGCGTCTGTCGAAGAGGTCTCGATCGACACCAACCCGAACGATCTCAGCTCGCTGCGCGACTCCTCGCGCTCCTTCGCTGCTGCGATGGCCTACGCGGACCCGGCGCCGGCAGGTTCTGCGGTGATCGACGACGCCCCGGCGCTTGCTGAGCCGGAGCCCGTCTACGCGGAGCCGACGTATGCGGAGCCGACGTACGCGGAGCCCGTCTACGCGGAGCCGACGTCCGGTGAGCCGACGTACGCCGAGCCGACGTACGCGGAGCCGACGTACGCCGAGCCGACGTACGCCGAGCCCGGCTACGCGAAGCCCGTGACGCAGGCTGCCCCGTACGAGCCGCGCCAGGCGGCACCGTACTCGCCGCAGCAGTCGGCAGGTTACGTGCCGCAGCAGGCAGCGGGTTACGTGCCGCAGCAGGCGGCGGGTTACGTGCCGCAGCAGGCGGCAGGCCACGCGCCGCAGCAGTCGGCGGGCCACGTGCCGCAGCAGGCAGCGGGCTACGCCCCGCAGCAGGCGTCCGACTACGCCCCGCAGCAGTCGGCGGGCCACGTGCCGCAGCAGTCGGCAGGCTACGCCCGGACGGACCTTGAGCCCGCCCGTCACGCGTCGGCACCGCGGGGTCCGCGCGACCCGGCGCTGGCATCGCTCGCGTCACGGCTCGATGGCCCGGCGCCGCTCGTCTGGTTGCGCCACCGGCGGGGAGAGACGATTCACGCGACGCTCCACACCGACGGGGTCGTCGAGCTTGCTGACGGCCAGTGCTTCTGGTCGGCCGATTTGGCGGCGTGCGCCGCAGTCGGTGCGTCCGGTGTCGACGGCTGGCGCATGTGGCGTTTGGGCGACTCGACGGGCCCGACCCTCGCCGAGTGCCGCTGATCGCCGCCGGTTCCCGCTGGTTCCCGCTGGTTCCCGCTGGTCCGCGAGATGCGATCACTGAGCTAACGCTCTGCGTTGCCCGCCCCGCGCCGTCGTCCCGAACGATTTCCCTGCGCACTCAGCGGGTTCTTTGCGCGCAGGCACCCCCAAGGGGTGCGCGCACGCAACCAGCCCGCGTGCTCAGCGAGCTCCTTGCGCGTAGGCACCCCGATGGGGTGCGTGCGCGCAACCAGTTCGCGCGTGCGAGGGCGTCGGCCCGCACGGGTCGCCCAACGCGCGTCGTCCGACGCGCGACCCGCGCCCTCGCTCAGCGAGTACCTTGCGCGCTGGCACCCCGATGGGGTGCGTGCACGCAACCAGCCCGCGTGCTCAGCGAGATCCTTGCGCGTAGGCACCCCTGTGGGGTGCGTGCGCGCAACCCGCTCGCGCGTGGGAGGGCGCTGGCCCGACGCCCGACGCCCGACGCCCGACGGCCGACGCCCGACGCCCGACGCGCGACCCGCGCCGTCGCTCAGCGAGTACCTTGCGCGCTGGCACCCCTGTGGGGTGCGTGCGCGCAATCAGCTGGCTCGCGCTGTCGATGCGCTCGCCTAGCCCCAGCCGTAGGCGAGCGACCAGCGCATGACCTGGGTGTAGTAGCGCGCGCGGGGCTCGGGCGGCGACAGCGTGAGGTCGTGGATGCCGCCGGGGATCCTCACGAGAGTGACGGTCGGGCCAAGTGACGATACGCGTCGCGCGATCGTCTCGACGTCGAGGACGATGTCGGCCCCGCGCATGTCTTCGCTCCAGCGCGGGTTGATGTGTGTGCGTGCTGAGAGGCACACGAGGACGGGGACGTCGATCGACAGGCCCGCGGCCACGATCGCGTGACCTGCGAGAATTGCGCGCAACCACCCGGCGCGCACAGGGAACGAGGGGTTGGGGCGCCAGCGCGGGTCGGTGGTCCATGCTCCGCCCGAGTGTGCGTCGACGACACGGGCGTAGAAGCCGGGGTCGATGTTGGGAAGCGGCGAGCGCGGGTGGAACCGCGCGATCTGGGCGACCGCGGGGGTGGAGACCGTGCGGGCAATCGACGAACCCTGCAGCTCGAGCCAGGGTGAGTTGAGCGCGAGCCCGGTGATCTGGCCCGGGTTGCGGGCCGCCCACAGTGCGGCGACGAGCCCGCCCGTCGAGTGCGCGGTGAGCAGGATGGCGCAGTGCGGGCCCAGCTCGGTGTGAATGACGTCGAGCGCTGCCTCGATGTCTTCGTCGTAGGTCGAGAGGTGCTCGACGTAGCCCGGCGTCTGGTGCTCACGGAGCGAGCGCCCGTACTTGCGCAGGTCGAGGGCGTAGAACGCGACGCCTTGTGCGGTCCAGAATTCTGCGAGGCCGGTCTGGAAGAAGTAGTCGGACCAGCCGTGCAGATAGAGGACGGCGCGGGCAGGACGGACGCCGACGAGTCCGGGGTCGTGTCGGACGAGGGTCGCGACGACGTCCCCCTCGTCGTCATCGGGGAGGGGGATCGTGAGCGAGCGAAAATCGTCGCCGAGGACGTCGACCGCCCATCCTGCGGGCATGCCGACGGGCCTGGGCGGGGTGAGGTCGTCGAGGGCAAACCGCTCGCCCGGGCGATCTCCGCTCATGTGCGCAGGACGATCTTGCCGAAGTGTTCGCCCGCGTCGAGCGCCCGTAGCCCTCGTGCGGCGTCGGCAAGCGGCATGGTGTCGGCGATGGGCGGTTCGATTCCCGTCCGTGCGACCAGTGCTGCCAATGAGGTGAGGTCGTCGCGTGCGCCCATGGTGACGCCCTGGACGCGGATCTCCTGGAAGAAGATGCGTGTGAGCTCGGCCGCCTCGGGGTCTCCCGTCGTCGCGCCGGCTACGGCCACGGTCCCGCCTGGTCGGACGGACGACACCGAGTGGCGCCACGTTGCACGCCCGACGGTCTCGACGACGCCGTCGACGCGTCGTGGCAGGCGAGCGCCGGGCTCGACGGCAACGGCGCCGAGGGCTGTCGCACGCGCCCGCTTGGCCTCGCTGCGGCTTGTGGCGAACACTTCGAGGCCTGCCGCGACGCCGAGGACGATCGCGGCTGAGGCGACCCCGCCTCCTGCCCCCTGCACGAGGACCGAGTGCCCGGGCTGCAGCGCGCACGCGCGGAACAGCATCGTGTACGCGGTGAGCCACGATGTCGGCAGGCACGCGGCGATCGTGAGGTCGAGGCCGTCGGGCACGTCGATGAGGTTCGCGGTCGGGACCGCGACCTGCTCGGCGAGCGTCCCGGGGTAGCGCTCGGACAGGAGCGAACGCCGTTCCGCAGGGCCCACGCCATGGCCGTCGGCGCCGATGACCCCGTGCACGAGCACGCGACGACCGTCGGGCGTCGTTCCGGCGGCGTCGGTTCCGAGGATCATCGGCAGGAGCGCGTCGGGCAGGCCGATGCCCCGCAGTGACCACAGGTCGTGATGGTTGAGGGAGGCGGCCGCGACGTCGATGGTCGTCCAGTGGTCGCGCTGCTCGGGGGCGGGGCGTTCCCCGACGACAAGGCCCGCGAAGGGGTCGGTGGACGAGGTCGAGGCGACGTAGGCGGCCAGCATGACGCCACGATACCGACCTCCGGTCGCGCGGGGCAGCCTGCGGGGTGCGCGGCTACCATGCCCGCATGGTGAATCGCAGCGGACGGCGTCGGGGACGGGGTGAGCGACGCCCGGGGCAGCGCGGCAGGTTCGTCGAGTGGATCATCGACATCTTCACATTCTGGCCGTAACCGCGGAGGTGTCGGCTACAGGAGCGGCAGGACGTTCCCGAGGTCGGGCACCGAGTCGGCGGTGAAGGGTGTGCGCAGCGCGACGGCGAGCTCGTCGACGTCGTAGGGCGCGCGGCCTGCCGCGAGCCGCACCCACAGGCGTGCGTCGCTGACCTCGAGGGTCCAGCCGCCGCGGGCACGGACGATGCCGCACAGGGCGTCGGCGACGAGTGTGAGCGCCCCTGGGTCGACGGGGTCGTCCGCGCCGCGGGTCGCGGCGACGTCCGCGAACGAGCGCGCGACGTCGTCCGCGTGGACGACGAGCTCGACGAGGCGCGTGACGATGAGGTCGTGCAGTCGCAGGGGCGCGCGGCGGCCGAGGACGACGAGCTCGTCGTCGTCGCCGAGCGTGCGCAGGTGCGCGAACGCCTCCTCGACGAGCCGCGACACCTCGGCGAGCCGGTCGTCCGCGATGTGGGCGTCGAGCTCGCGCGTCGTCTCAGTGATCTGCTCGGCCGTGCCGGGGTAGCTCGCGAGGTACTCCGAGAGCGTCGCGGGCCGCGTTCCCGCGGGTTGGGGGACGGCCGCGGTGAGCGCGCCCATGCAGCGGCCCAGGTGGCTGACGAGCTCGCCGCGCGTCCAGCCGGGCAGGGCGCTCGGTTGTGCCGCCGTGCCGAGGAGGTCGTCGCCGAGCGGTGCGAGCCAGCGTTCGAGCCGCTGCCACTGGCGGACGAGGGCGGTCGTGAGGTCGTCGAACGTCGCTGTCATGACCCCATCGTGCCCGCCCGTGCGCGCGCGTGCAGGGCGGAGCGCGGTAGCGTGCGCGACATGGCCAGGTGGGTGCGGGGCATCGTCGTCGTGGTGTGCGTGCTCGTTGTCGCCGTCGCGGTGCCGACCGCTCCCGTCGCGCGCTGGGTTCACGGCGCGATCGACGACACGGACGCGTACGTCGAATACGTCGCGCCGCTCGCGCGCGACCCGCTCGTCCAGGAGCGTCTCGCGGACGAGGTCGCGACGCGGCTGCTCGAGCAGGTCGACGCGGGCCGGGCGGTGCGCGACGCGGTGACGTCGGTGCTCGGTCCGCTCGCGAGCGTGCCCGGCGTCGCGGACCTCGTCGACGACGCGGTCGCCGCCGGCGGCGAGCGCCTGCGCGACGGCGTCGTCGCCGCGGCCCGGCACGCGGTCGGTACCGCAGCGTTCGCGACCGCGTGGGACGCGGCCCAGCGGGCCGCGCACACGGGCGTGCGCTGGACGCTGACGAGCCCCGACGTCTCCGACGCGCACCGGCCCGCGGTGGGCGTCGACCCCGACGGTACGGTCGTGCTCGACCTCAGGACGCTGTCGGACGCGGTCGTCGCCGAGCTTGACGACCTGCGGCTCCCCGTGCCGGACGCGTTGCGTGATGCGCCGGCGCTCGCCGGGGTCGTCGAGCGGCTCGACGCGCTGCGCATGCCCGTGCCGGACGCGCTGCGCGACCTCGACGTGCGCGTGCCGGTCGTGACGTCGGTGAGCCTCGACCGTGCCCGTGAGTCGCTCGGCGTCGTCGGCCTCTGGGGGCGCCTCGCACCGTGGGCCGCGGTCGTGGGCCTGGTCGGCGCGGTCCTGGCGGCGCGGCGGCGGTGGCTGGTGCTCGCGGCGTGCGGTGGCGCGGTGCTCGTCGTGACGCTCGGGCTCGTCGCTGGTGCGCGCGTCGTGGCGGGCGAGGCAGTCACGTGGCTCGCGCTGCCGGGCGACGGGGTGCTCGCGCTCGTCACGGACCGGGTCGCCGCGATGCTTGCCGATGGGCTGCCGGGGCTCCTCATGGCCGGCGGGCTCGCGGCCGCGGCGGCGGTTGTCGTGGCCCTGGTCGGCGCCGTCCTCACGAAGACGCGCCACTTTTCCCGCGAGGAAGGGCTTCGCTAAGAGCGCTTCTCCATTCTTGAAGAAGTCTTCGATCAAGGCGGTGGTGAAAAATGCTGGGCGTTCGCCAAGAACGCAGATAGAATCGGACATCGTACCGGCAAGAGCAAATCCGGAAAAGAAAAGCACAGCGGGGCGCAGGAGCACGGTGGCGGACGTCGATTCGAGAACCCGAACAAGCGACCACGGCTGGCATGAGCGTCCCCATTGCAGAAATCCACCGGGAGGGTTTGAGTGTCTGATTTCTACGGCGAGCCTGGTCGGGTCGACCTTGAGCGTTCGGTACGGCTTCTTGCGCCGAAGGAAGCCTACTTGCTCTTCAATATCGCGAATGACATTAAGTCCATGACTCGGGAGGCTGCTGCTGAAGTCTTCTATCTGGAGGCGATTCGTCTCGGCGTCGACGACGCATGTCTGAATCTTGGCTACCTGTACGAAGATATGGGGAGGCTCGAAATGGCTCTGGCGATGCATCTCGAAGCGCGTGCGCGCGGGGACATTAAGGGAGCGTTCGCAGCTGGACAACTGCTCGAACGGATGGATAGGCTCCGAGAAGCGCGCGAGCTGTACTCGCACGCAATATCGATGCCCGAAGCCTCATTGCGACTTGCACGGGTTCTCAGGAGGCTCGGCGAGGAAGAACGGGCCTGGACCGTGATTTGCGAGGGCCGAGAAGCAAGTTGGGAAGCGGCCGTTGAGTACGTGCAGGATCCGCGGATTAGTATCGATGAGGGTGTCGAACTACTTGAGCGCCACGCCGCCCAAGGACATCTAGATGTTGCAGTAACTCTCGCTGATCTATACGAGCAGGATGGTCGGGACTCAGATGCTGAAAGGACTCTGCGCGATGCGGTCGCACGTGGCGATGTATACGCCATGACAAATCTTGGCATTTTCCTTGAGGAGAGAGGCTTAGTACGCGAGTCCCTTGTTCTATGGGAAAGGGGCTCGGAGCTTGGTGATGATCTCGCAAGCCGCCTGCTCGGCGAGCACGGAGAAGAGTGAGTACACCTAGTTCACTAGTCGGTTCTTCGTAGACAAACGTGTTGCGGACGTGTCGACGCGTGCGAGGCGCGATATGCCCACACGACGACGCGTCCACCCTCTCCGTGAGGTCGACGGACATCGGCTCCCCGGACGGGCGGGCTTCGTCGGACAGGGGGCGGTGGGGACTACTGCACGAGCAGGTAGCACCTGATCTGTGGCGCCGTCGGCAACGCTGAGAGGTTGTCCCCATGTCCGAGCGCTATCCCCGCGAGTTCCTCGGGTGGCGTCGTACGCGTCGCCTCCGACGCCCTGGAAGCACGCGAGCTAGGACGCCGCGTGAAGCTACTGAAGCAGGAGAACGAGGTCCTGCGTAGGGCGGCGGCCTACTTCGCCCAGGCCCACCTCCCGGGAAGATGACCTACTCGCTCGCTAGCGAACTCGCCGCCGACGGGATTCCCGTGGCGGTGACGCGGGCGGGTCCTCAACCTCGCCTGCCAGTCCAGACCTGACTTGGGTCACGTACTCCACAGGCGCGAGAGTGCGGCTCGTTGACCTGCGGTGATGCTCGCGTCTCTGTGGATTCGTGCCTCGGTTGAGGCACTAAGTATTCTCCGGGGATGGTGTGGGTTCGGCGAGTGCGGACGGCGTCGGGTGCGACGGCCGTGCAGATCGTGGAGTCCGTGCAGGGCCAACGCCGGATCGTGCGGCATGTGGGCTCAGCCCACGACGAGGTGACGCTGGCGATGTTCCTTGAGGAGGCCGACGGGTTGATCGTCGACGACGCTCAGCTACAGCTTGATCTGGGCCTGCAGTCCACGGGCTGTCACGCCGCGCTGCTGCCCGAACCGACTTCACGCGCACTTCTGCCAGAGCCTCCAACGCCCCGCGGCCGGCCGGTGCGTCCCCCACGGGTGACCCGCTCCTTCTCCGTCGCTGGCCGTGGCGGCGGCTCGAGCACGTAGAAGCACGGCCCTCAGGCCCCGCACTGTGTCCGGAGCCCCTCAGCCCCGGCGGGTGACGAGGCGCTTGAGGAAGTGGCGCACGACGGGGCCGAGCTGGTCGAACTCGATGAGGAACCCGTCGTGCCCGTGCTCGGAGCGCAGCACCTGCAGCGGCCACGCGCCGGGCACGTTGCGTGTGATGCGTTCGGACTCGACGGGCTGGAAGAGCCGGTCGGAGTCGACGGCGACGACGAGGGCCTTGGCGGTGATCGACGCGAGCGCCGACTCGACGCCGCCGCGGTCGCGGCCGAGGTCGTGCGTGAGCATCGACTGGGTGAGGACGAGGTAGGAGTTCGCGTCGAAGCGGCTCGCGAGCTTGTGCGCGTGGTGGTCGAGGTAGGACTGGATCGCGTAGCGGCCGCCGCGCAGCGGGTCCTCGGCGTGTTGGGGGATGCGGCCGAAGCGTCGGTCGAGCTCGGTCGCGGAGCGGTACGTCGCGTGCGCGACCTGCCGGGCGATACCGAGGCCGACGTGCGGGCCGACGCCGTCGAGCGCGTCGTAGTAGTCGCCACCGTGGAAGTGCGGGTCGGCGAGGATCGCCGCGATCTGCGGGTGCGCCCACGCGATCTGGTCGCCCGTCGTCTGGGCGCCGGACGCGATGACGCCGATCGCCTCAACGTCGATCCCGGCCTCTGGGCCGCAGATCGCCCACTCGAGGGCGCGCAGCCCGCCCATGGACCCGCCGACGACGAAGTGCCACCGCGTGACGCCGAGCGCGTGCGCGAGCGCGACCTCCGCGGCCACCTGGTCCCGCACCGTGAGGTGCGGGAAGCGCGAGCCCCACGGGCGCCCGTCGGGCGCGGGCGACGCGGGGCCCGTCGAGCCCTGGCAGCCGCCGACGACGTTGGGGGCGACGACGAAGTAGCGTTCGGTGTCGATCGGGGCGCCGGGCCCGATCATCTGCGACCACCAGCCGGGCGTCGGGTGGCCCGGCCCCGCGTCGCCCGTGACGTGCGCGTCGCCCGTGAGTGCGTGGAGGACGAGGACGGCGTTGGAGCCGTCGGGGGCGAGCGTGCCCCACGTCTCGTACGCGACCGTGACGTCCGGGAGGTCGAGCCCGGACTCGAGCTCGAGCGTGCCGACGTCGCAGAACTGCCGGTTGCCGACGTCGTCGCCGGCGCGCCACGCGCCGCTCGGCCCGGGAGGGACCGACGGCGCGACGGGGACGTCCGTCCCCGGCCGCGGGGTTGCGCCCGCGAACGGCGGGGCGAGCCGCCGGGGGCGGGGCGCGGGCGTCGTCGTCACGGCACCATCATCGACCTGCCCGGGCGCAGGCGCCGGGTCGGACGCGGCGAAGACCTCGGCGGGCGTGCCGCCCGTCGAGACGGGCGCGCCGCCCGCCGAGGGAGCCGACGCGGCGCCGCGCAGCACGGCCGTGCCGTCCGGGGGAGCCCCGGTGCCGGCCTGGCCGTCGCTCGTCGGCGCCGCGTCGGTACACATCAGACGGTCGCCTCGGCGCCCGCGCGCAGCGCGGCGACGGCCGCGAAGCCGCGGCCGAGGTCGGCGAGGATGTCGTCGATGTGCTCGAGCCCCACCGAGAGGCGCACGAGGCCGGGCGTGACGCCCGAGAGCGCCTGCTCCTCGGGTGAGAGCTGCGCGTGCGTCGTCGAGGCGGGGTGGATGACGAGCGAGCGGACGTCGCCGATGTTCGCGAGGTTCGAGTGGAGCTCGAGCGCGTCGACGAACGCCTTGCCGACCTCGGCGTCGCCGTCGAGCTCGAACGCGAGGACGGCGCCCGCGCCGCGCGGCAGGTACTTCTGCGCGGTCGCGTTCCACGGGCTCGACGCGAGGCCCGCGTAGTGGACGGTCGTCACACCGTCCTGCGCCTCGAGGAACGCCGCGACCTTCTCGGCGTTGGCGACGTGCCGCTCGATGCGCAGCGAGAGCGTCTCGATGCCCTGCGCGATGAGGAACGCGTTGAACGGGCTGATCGACGCGCCGACGTCGCGCAGCAGCTGGACGCGTGCCTTGAGGATGTAGGAGAGGTTGACGCCGAAGAGGCCGTCCTTGCCGAGGTCGCGGGCGTAGACGAGACCGTTGTAGGTGACGTCGGGCTCGTTGAAGTCGGGGAAGCGTGCGGGGTCCTGGCCGAAGTCGAAGGTTCCGCCGTCGACGATGACGCCGCCGATCGACGTGCCGTGGCCGCCGAGGAACTTCGTCGCGGCGTGGACGACGATGTCGGCGCCGTGCTCGAAGGGACGCAGGAGGTAGGGCGTCGCGATGGTGTTGTCGACGATGAGCGGGACGCCGACCTCGTGCGCGACGTCGGCGACGGCGCGGATGTCGAGGACGTCGGAGCGCGGGTTGGGGATCGACTCGGCGAAGAAGGCCTTGGTGTTGTCCCGCGCGGCCGTGCGCCACTCGGCGGGGTCGTGCGGGTTGCTGACCCAGGTGACCTCGATGCCGAGCTTGCGCAGCGTGTGGCCGAGCAGGTTGTAGGTGCCGCCGTACAGCGAGGGGCTTGCGACGATGTGGTCGCCCGCGCCTGCGAGGTTGAGGATCGAGAACGTGGTCGCGGCCTGGCCGGAGGCGAGCAGGAGGGCGCCGACACCGCCTTCGAGCGAGGCGATGCGGTCCTCGACGGCGCCCGTCGTCGGGTTGCCCAGACGCGTGTAGATGGGGCCGAGGTCGGCGAGCGCGAAGCGCGCGGCGGCCGTCTCTGCGTCGGGGAAGACGAACGACGTCGTCTGGTAGATCGGCAGGGCGCGGGCGCCCGTGGTCGGGTCGGGCGTCTGGCCAGCGTGGATCTGGCGGGTCTCGAAGGACCAGGCTGCATTGCTCATGAGTGGCTCCAGGGGAAGTGGTCGGGTCTGCCTGCGGGGCGGGCGACTGACGGTGTCCTGGTGCCGTGGCGCGACTCGTCGAATCAGTGTCGCTGCACGGGCGGGTGCGGTCCCGTCATCGCCCAAGGGGCGTGTCCGCACTTGGGTCCGGCCGTGGCCGGGTGGGAGTGCGGTGGTGTCAGCGACACATTCGACGGGTCATGGGCGCCACTCTAGGGGGCGGCCGCCACGTTGTGGAACGACGCGTCCGCCTGATGAGATCGCTGGTGCTGGTGTGACTCGTGAGGCTCACGTGGCACCTGTGACTGATGTGACTCGTGAGGATCCTGAGGTGGGAGTTCACAACGAGTCTGCGGACCGCTAGCCTCGACATGCACTGCAGTCCCGTCCCGGAGGCCCCATGTCCAGCCCTGCTCGGATCCGTCGATCAGCGTCCGCGCTCATCGCGTCAGCGCTCGTCCTCGGACTTGCCGCGCCGGCAGCGCTCGGCGCCCCCGACGACGATCTCGCAGCGGCTCGCGCGCGGGAGGCCGCCGTTGCGGGCTCGGTCGCAGGTATTGAGGTCGAGCTCGCTCGCCTCAGCACGATCGCTGACGAGGCCTGGGCGCGTTCTGCGACCGCGGGCGAGGACTTCCTCACGGCCCAGGTCGCGCTCGACGACGCACAGAGCGCGGCCGACGTCGCCGGCACGCGCCTCGCCGCTGCGCGCGAGACCATGGAGTCCTCGCGCCGGGTCCTCGCCGGCATCGCTCTCGAGCGCTTCCGCTCGGGCGGCTCCATCCAGAACCTCGAGGCGGTGCTCTCGGCGGACGGCATCACGGACGTCGTGCGCCGGGCGGCATCGCTGCGGACGGTCGGGGACGCGGCGGACGCCGCGGTCCAGCAGTTCCGCGCCGATACGCTCGTCGCCGACGTCCTCGAGGCCGACGCGACGAGCGCCCTGACAGCTGCGCAGTCGGCCGCGACCGCGGCGACAAAGGCGCGCGCGCAGACCGACGACCTCACGCAGGCCGCCCAGGACGCGGTCGACGCTGCCGAGGCGCGCCGCGAGACGCTCATCTCGCAGCTCGCTGCTGCGCGACAGACGACCGTCGCTGCCGAACGCAAGCGGCAGGACCGGATCGACCGTGAGCGGGACCAGCGCCGCGAGGAGCAGGCGCAGGTCGAGCGCGAGCGTGCCGACGACGAGGCCGACGCACCGGGCGACGAGCCCTCCTCGCGCCCCACGTCACGGCCGACCTCCACCCCGACACAGACCCCGACGAACGAGCCGGCCCCACGCCCCACGCGCGAGCCCACACCGGCGACGACGACCGAGCCCGCCGACCCTGCGACGACGGAGCCGTCGTCACGCCCGACGACGGAGCCGACGACGGAGCCGACGTCGCGCCCGACGACGACCCCTCCCGCGCCGCGACCCACGGCGGACCCGACGCCGTCCACGCCCGAGCCTCAGGCGCCGGGCCTCGGCACGGGGACCGCGGTCGGCTCGGCGGCACAGGGGCGCGCCGCGGTCGCGTGGGCACGTACGCAGATCGGCAAGATGTACGGCTGGGGCGCGACAGGTTCGACGCTCTACGACTGCTCGGGCCTGACGATGCGCGCCTGGGAGTCGGCCGGGGTCGGCATCACGCGCACGAGCCGCTCGCAGTACGTCCGGGTGAAGAAGATCGCCTACTCCTCGATGCGGCCCGGCGACCTCATCTTCTGGGCCAACGACACGTCCGACCCGAACACGATCCGCCACGTGGCGATGTACACGGGCGGCGGCATGATGATCGAGGCTGCGCGCCCCGGCATCCCCGTCCGTGAAGTTCCCGTGCGCTACGCGGAGACCATGGCGTTTGCGGGCCGCCCGTAGCGGACACCTTCCCGCCGCGACGCACGAAGGCCGACCACCGCAAGGTGGTCGGCCTTCGTGTGCCACGCGCTAGGCGCGCACGACGTGTCTCAGTGGGCGTAGCCCGAGTCGATCGCACGCTGGCGCGACCGCTCGATCTCGGCCTCGGCCTCGGCACGACCCACCCAGTGGGCTCCCTCGACGGACTTGCCAGGCTCGAGGTCCTTGTAGACCTCGAAGAAGTGCTGGATCTCAAGACGGTGGTAGTCAGAGACGTCGTCGATGTCCTGGCGCCATGCGGCGCGCTGGTCGCCCGTGGGGACGCACAGCACCTTGTCGTCGCCGCCGGCCTCGTCGCGCATGCGGAACATGCCGAGCGCGCGGCACCTGATGAGGCAGCCCGGGAACGTTGGCTCCTCCAGGAGCACGAGTGCGTCGAGCGGGTCGCCGTCCTCACCGAGGGTGCCCTCGATGAAGCCGTAGTCGTCGGGGTAGCGCGTCGAGGTGAAGAGCATCCTGTCCAGACGGATGCGACCGGTGTGGTGGTCGACCTCGTACTTGTTGCGCTGACCCTTGGGGATCTCGATCGTGACGTCGAACTCCACTGCTCTTCCTCCAGACACGGGGCGGCCGTCACCGTCCCGAGCACCTCTCGTCGTTCGTCCCGCGGGCCAGGGGCGCGGGCCCGTGGGCCTTGGTGGCATGTCATGCCAGGGGACGGTCCGTGCTGCGTCCGCCGTGCTGGGCACGGGGGCGCCGACCTCGGTCGCCGTCGTCCTGTGGGTCCAGTGTGACGCACGCGGAGGCTAAGGTGTGAACCGCGACCGAGGTGCAGGAGGAACGCCATGGGTCTGGCGGCACGTGCAGCAGCAGCGACGACGACGTTCGCGCTGCTCGCAGGCGGGGGCTATCTCGTCGCGGACACCTTCGACCTCGTCCCGGGATTCCTCACGAATGCGCCGGTCGCAGCGCCTCCGGCACCCTTCCCGACCGCGCCAGGCGCACGTCTGGGACCCGAGCTCACGAGCGGTCTGTCGCGGCTCGCCGCGGATGCTCCTGTGCCGTCCGCCACGTCGGTCGAAGATCTCGTCGCCGACCTCGCCAAGGCCGAGGAGTACGTCGGCGAGCGTGTCGGCGTCCTCGTGACCGACGCGACGACGGGCCAGGGCATCGCGGGACGCGCTGCGACGACGGACTTCGTCCCTGCCTCGACCCAGAAGCTGCTCACCGCGGCGGCGGCCCTCTCGAAGATCGGCTCGGACCGCACGCTCGACACGACGGCCTACCTCCACGGCACGACCGTGACCCTCGTGGGCGGCGGCGACATGCTGCTCGCTGAGGGCGCGGGCGACCCGGCGAAGGTCAACGGGCGCGCGGGGCTCGCGGATCTCGCTCACCAGGTTGCCGTCGCCGTCGACGCGGCGGGCCTCGACGCCGTCACCGTTCGCGTCGACGACTCACTGTTCTCGGGGCCCTCGGTCGCCCCGTCGTGGGACACCGACAACATCGAGGCCGGCTATGCGGCACCCGTGACCGCGCTCGCGGTCGACGTCGCGCGCCGGTCCGCCGGAACATACGCACCACGTTTCGCCGACCCGTCGCTCGCCGCAGGCCGGGACTTTGCGGCCGCGCTCGGCAAGGCGGGGATCACGGTCGCGGGGACGACCGCGCGCGGGGTCCCTGCCGAGGGTGCGTCCGAGGTCGGCCGGGTCTCGTCGGCCCCGATGTCCGAGGTCGTCGGGTACTTCCTGCAGACCTCTGACAACACGATCACCGAGGTCGTCGCGCGCATGGTCGCGGTCGAGGCAGGGCTGCCGGGTTCGGTCCAGGGCGCGACGACCGCGGTGCTCGACGCGGTCGCGGCGCTCGACGTCGACCTCACGGGCGCCAAGCTCACGGATGCGTCGGGGCTCGGTGAGGGCTCGCGCCTGTCGCCGCGCCTCCTCAACGAGCTGCTCCTGCGGATGGTCGACCCCGCGATGCCCGCGCTGCGCGAGGCCGCGCTGCAGATGCCGCTCGCGGGAGTCTCGGGAACCCTCCACGAGCGCTTCACGACGACCGACGCCCGCGGTCGCGTCCGCGCCAAGACCGGGTCGCTGCCGAACGTCTCGAGCCTGGCGGGCACGCTCGTCACGGCCGACGGGCGGTTGCTCGTGTTCGCGGTCCTCGTCGACGACTTCCCCGACGACAACGCCTGGAACGCACGCGCGACGATCGACAAGTTCGTGAGCCGCGTCGCGGCCTGCGGGTGCGGATGACGCGCATGACAGGCTCGGGCCCCGACGCGCGTTCCAGCATCGACTGGGACGCGGCGCGGGGTGTGGGTGCGCTCCTGGCTCCCGCGGGGCCGGTCGAGGAGCGTTCGGCTCTCGTCGCGCACGTCGACGCGCTGCGTCGTGCGGCGGCGGCCGCGGTCCCGCACGTCCTCGACGTCACCGCGATGACCCCGGCCGACGGCCGCGACGTGCTCGACGGCTCGACGCCTCTCTCGCACGTCTTCGTCGTCGACCGAGCCTCGTGGGTGCGTGCCGCGTCCCACGGCATGGAGTCGCTCCTCGGTGCGTCAGTCCTCGGCCCGGACGACGGCGGCGTCGCGCGGGGTACCGCTGGCGGCCCCGTCGTCCAGGCGGTCGGCGCCGCCGAGGTCGGTGCGGCGCTCGCGCTCGTCGCGACGCGCGTCCTGGGGCAGTTCGACCCCTACGTCGCGGCGCCCGGGGAGCCGGGCCGTCTTCTGCTCGTCGCGCCCAACGTCCTCCGCGTCGGGCGTGCGCTCCGCGCCGAGCTTGAACCGTTCTCGCTGTGGGTCGCGTTGCATGAGCAGACGCACGCGCTGCAGTTCGCGGCGGCCCCGTGGCTCGCCGACCACATGCGTGCGCGTGTCGCGGCACTGCTCGCTGACGTCGTCGAGGCGGGGGCCGAGCTCGGCCGCGGTGGTCCTGCGGCGCGGGCACGGGCCTGGACGACGACGGTGCGCAGGGCTGTGAGAGCTCCCGCCGGGAGCTCGCTCGGCGTCCGGCTCCTCACTCCGTCGCAGCGGGCGAGCATGGCCGAGATCGCGGCGGTCATGTCGCTCCTCGAAGGCCATGCCGACGTCATGATGGACCGGGTGGGCGAGAACGTCGTGCCTGGCGTCGGTCGCATCCGTACGGCCTTCGATGCCCGCCGGGCCTCGCGCGGCGGCGCGCTCGACACGGTTCTGCGGCAGCTGCTCGGTCTCGACGAGAAGCTTGCGCAGTACACCGACGGGGCCGCTTTTGTGCGCGGCGCGATGATGCGCGTCGGACGGCGGCGGCTCAACGCGGTCTGGGACCATCCGGACCACCTGCCGTCTGCTCGTGAGCTTGCTGATCCGGCCGCGTGGGTGCGGCGCGTCCACGGATGAGCGTGCGTAGCCCGAACCTCGTCGCGGGGCGGCGGGCCGTGCGCGCGACGTTCGCTGAGCTCGCGCCGGGTGCGGCCGTCGTCGTGGGTTGCTCGGGCGGGACGGACTCGCTCGCGCTCGTCGCGTGCCTCGCTGCCGAGCTCGGCGTGTGGCCGCCGCGCCACGCCGCGCGGGCCGCGGACGCCGACGCGGACACGTCGGTGCGGCCCGTGCGCGTCGTCGTCGTGGACCACGGGATGCAGGAGGCCAGCGCGGACGTTGCCGAGCGCGCCGCGGCCGCGTGTGCCGCCCTCGGCCTGGAGGCCGTGACTGTCCGGGTCGAGGTCGACGGGCCAGGAGGGCCCGAGGCCGCGGCCCGGGCCGCCAGGTACCGGGCGCTCGAGGACGCGCTCGACGCCCTCCCGGGCGGGAGCGACGGCGTCATCCTCCTCGGGCACACGCGTGACGACCAGGCCGAGGGCGTGCTGCTCGGTCTCGCTCGCGGCGCGGGCGCGAGGTCGCTCGCGGGCATGAGGCGTGCGCGCGGACGCCTCCGACGCCCCTTTCTTGACCTCTCGCGCGCGGTGACGGCGGGTGTGTGCGCCGAGGCGGGCCTCGAGCCGTGGCACGACCCGACGAACACGCCCGGGCCCGACGACGCCTCTGCGCCTCGCCGCTCCGCGCTGCGCGCGCGCGTGCTGCCCGTCCTCACCGACGTCCTGGGCCCGGGAGCCGTGCCCGCGCTCGCGCGGACCGCGGCGCTCCTGCGCGAGGACGACGACGCGCTTTCCTTCTACGCCGAGCGGCTGCTCGTCGAGGCGAGCAGCCAGCGGGGCGACGGCGGGGAGGGCCTTGACGTCGCGGTCCTCGCTGCCGCGCCCACAGCGGTGCGCAGGCGCGTCCTGCGACGCTGGGCGGTTGCATCGGGCGCGACCGACGGGGCGCTCGCACGCGCGCACGTACGCACGCTCGACGCTCTCGTCACGGACTGGCACGGGCAAGGTCCCATCGACCTCCCCGGACGCATCGCCGTGACCCGCAGGTGTGGCACGCTTGAGGTACACCCACCTTCACCCTGAGGAGCCTTTCCGTGGACCTGTCCGACATCGGCAACGACATCGATCACGTTCTGCTGACCGAGGAGCAGATCGGCACGCGTCTCGATGAGATCGCGGCCCAGATCGACGCGGACTACGAAGGCAAGGATCTTCTGCTTGTCGGCGTCCTCAAGGGCGCGGTCATGGTGATGGCCGACCTCTCCCGCCGTCTCCACACGCCCGCGACGATGGACTGGATGGCGGTGTCGTCCTACGGCTCGGGCACCAAGTCCTCGGGCGTCGTGCGCATCCTCAAGGACCTCGACACCGACCTCACGGGGCGCCACGTGCTCATCGTCGAGGACATCGTCGACTCGGGCCTCACGCTGTCGTGGCTCATGTCGAACCTGCGCTCGCGCGGTCCGGCGTCCGTCGAGATCGCGGCTGCGATGCGCAAGCCCGACGCCGTCAAGGTCGAGATCGACGTGCGCTACGTCGGCTTCGACATCCCCAACGAGTTCGTCGTCGGCTATGGCCTGGACTACGCCGAGAAGTACCGCAACCTGCCGTTCGTCGGCACGCTCGCCCCGCACGTCTACGAGCGCTGAGCGAACCGGGCCGTCCGCGGGCGCGGACGCCCTGGTCGCCGCATGTTCCTGCCCTGGGCGAACACGCGGGAACCTCGCAGGCTGGGGATGTACCGTCGGGAGCGGAACTCCCGCGAGCGGAAGGAACGGGTACGCCCGTAGCCGATGAACATCAAGAAGATCGCCAAGGGCCCCCTTGTCTGGGTCGTGCTCGCAGGCGTGCTGCTGTGGATCGGCTTCGCGGCCCTGACGGGTGAGAGCGTCAAGCGCATCGACACCTCTCAGGGGCTTGCGCTCCTCAAGGGGACGACGGTCGAGCGCGCGGTCGTCGTCGACGGTGACCAGCGGGTGCGTCTCACGCTCACCGAGCCGTTCGTCGACGGCAAGGACGACATGGGCAAGAGCGTCGAGTTCTTCTACGTCACGCCGCAGGGCCCTGACGTCGTCGACGTGGTCACGGCAGCGAGCCTCGCCAAGGGCTATGACTCTGAGATCGCGCGCGTGAGCTTCATCGCCTCGATGTTCTCGGTGCTCGTGCCGTTCCTCATCATCGGCGTGATCTTCTTCTTCCTCATGAGCCGCATGCAGGGCGGCGGCTCGCGCGTCATGGGCTTCGGCAAGTCGCGAGCCAAGCTCGTCGGCAAGGAGTCGCCGCAGGTGACGTTCGCCGACGTCGCGGGCGCCGACGAGGCCGTCGAGGAGCTGCACGAGATCAAGGAGTTCCTCCAGGAGCCCGCGAAGTTCCAGGCCGTGGGAGCCAAGATCCCCAAGGGAGTGCTGCTCTACGGCCCTCCCGGAACAGGCAAGACGCTGCTGGCGCGGGCCGTCGCTGGCGAGGCCGGCGTGCCGTTCTACACGATCTCTGGCTCCGACTTCGTCGAGATGTTCGTCGGCGTCGGCGCGAGCCGCGTCCGTGACCTCTTCCAGCAGGCCAAGGAGAACGCGCCGGCGATCATCTTCGTCGACGAGATCGACGCCGTCGGGCGCCACCGCGGCGCGGGCATGGGCGGCGGCCACGACGAGCGCGAGCAGACGCTCAACCAGCTCCTCGTCGAGATGGACGGCTTCGACCCCAAGGCGAACGTCATCCTCATCGCGGCGACCAACCGTCCCGACATCCTTGACCCTGCGCTCCTGCGCCCGGGTCGTTTCGACCGCCAGGTCGCGGTCGAGGCTCCTGACCTGCGCGGCCGCGAGGCGATCCTCAAGGTGCACGCGCGTGGCAAGCCGATCGTCGACGGCATCGACCTCGTCATGGTTGCCAAGCGCACGCCCGGCTTCACGGGCGCCGACCTCGCCAACGTGCTCAACGAGGCTGCCCTGCTCACGGCGCGCTCCGGCGCGCAGCTCATCGACGACCGCGCGCTCGACGAGGCGATCGACCGTGTCATCGCGGGCCCGCAGAAGCGCACGCGGGTGATGAACGTCAAGGAGCAGAAGATCACGGCGTACCACGAGGGCGGGCACGCGCTCGTGGCCGCGGCCATGCGCTACACCGACCCCGTGACGAAGGTGACGATCTTGCCGCGCGGGCGCGCGCTCGGCTACACGATGGTCATGCCGACACAAGACAAGTACTCGACGACGCGCAACGAGCTGCTCGACCAGATCGCCTACGCGATGGGCGGTCGCGTCGCTGAGGAGCTCGTCTTCCACGACCCGACGACCGGGGCGTCGAACGACATCGAGAAGGCAACGGCGACCGCACGCAAGATGGTCACCGAGTACGGCATGAGCGAGCGCGTCGGCGCGATCCGGCTGGGATCGACCGATGGCGAGCCCTTCCTCGGCCGCGACATCGGCCACCAGCGCGACTACTCCGAGGCCGTCGCCGGCACGGTCGACCACGAGGTGCGCAAGATCGTCGACGCCGCGCACGACGAGGCGTGGGAGGTCCTCGTCGAGTACCGCGACGTCCTCGACCACCTCGTGCTCGAGCTCATGGAGAAGGAGACGCTCAACGAGGCCGAGCTCGCCCGGATCTTCACGCCGGTCGTCAAGCGTCCCGCACGCGAGGTCTGGCTCTCGAGCGAGCAGCGCACGGTCTCGAGCCGTCCGCCCGTCCTCACCGAGGCTGAGAAGGCCGAGCGCGGCGACGCGCCGATCATCGCGCAGGACGAGGGCGTCGCACGCGACGAGCGTCCCGCCGAGTCGGTCGGCGAGGTGCCCGAGGGCGGCACGCCCGGCTCCGCCGCCGGCTCTGTCGAACACTGACCATGTGAGGTCGCGTCCCCGTCGGCCGCGTCCGCCGTCATCCCGCATCCTGAGGAGTCCGTCGTGAGCGCCGAGAACCGTCCGTCCGAGCACACCGTCGATCTTGAGCGCGCCGCCGCCGCCGTGCGTGAGCTGCTCATCGCGGTGGGCGAGGACCCGGACCGCGAGGGGCTCCAGGAGACCCCGGCGCGCGTCGCGCGCGCCTACGCCGAGGTCTTCGCGGGGCTGGGACAAGACCCGGCCGACGTGCTCGGCACGACGTTCGACATCGGCCACGACGAGATGATCCTCGTCAAGGACATCGAGCTGTACTCGACGTGTGAGCACCACCTGGTTCCCTTCCACGGCGTCGCGCACGTCGGCTACATCCCCGGCGCCGACGGCCGTGTCACGGGCCTGTCGAAGCTTGCGCGGCTCGTCGAGGTCTTCGCGCGCCGCCCGCAGGTCCAGGAGCGGCTCACCTCGCAGATCGCCGACGCGCTCGTCACGCACCTCGCGCCGCGTGGTGTGCTCGTCGTCGTCGAGTGCGAGCACCTGTGCATGTCGATGCGCGGCGTGCGCAAGCCGGGAGCCCGCACGGTGACGAGCGCGGTGCGTGGCCAGATGCGTGACGTCGCGACGCGCGCCGAGGCCATGAGCCTCGTCCTTGGCCGCTGACCGGGCCCCGGACTGCCCCGCTAGGCTGACGAACGTGCTTCACCCGGCTCCGTGGCCCGACCACCTCACGCGGCTCGACCGCGCCCTCGTCATGGGCGTCCTCAACGTCACGCCGGACTCGTTCTCGGACGGTGGCGAGTGGTTCGCTCCCGAGGCCGCGATCGCGCACGGGGTTCTCCTCGCGTCCCAGGGGGCTGACCTCGTCGACGTCGGCGGCGAGTCGACCCGGCCGGGCGCCAGCCGTGTCCCTGAGGGCGACGAGCTCGCACGCGTCGTCCCGGTCGTCCGCGACCTCACGGCCCGCGGCATCCCCGTGAGCATCGACACGACGCGTGCGCGCGTCGCCGCGCACGCGATCGAGGCGGGGGCGGTGCTCGTCAACGACGTGTCGGGTGGCCTCGCCGAACCTGAGATCTACGACGTCGTCGCGCGGTCCGGGACGGCGTACGTCGCGATGCACTGGCGCGGGCACGCCGATGTCATGGACACGCTCGCCGAGTACGACGACGTCGTCACTGCGGTGCGTGACGAGCTCGGCGAGCGGCTCGCGGCGCTCGCCGCCGCGGGCGTCGCCCGCGAGCAGGTCATTCTTGACCCGGGCCTCGGGTTCGCGAAGCCCGGCGCGTCGAACTGGCCTCTTCTCGCAGCTCTTGACGAGCTGCTCGCGCTTGGACGTCCCGTGCTCGTGGGAGCGTCCCGCAAGCGCTTCCTCGGTACTCTGCTCGCAGGGCCGGACGGGCAGCCGGCGCCTCCGCTCGCCCGTGACGGTGCGACGGCCGCGATCTCGGCGCTCGCCGCCGCGGCTGGAGCCTGGTGCGTGCGGGTGCATGATGTGCCCGGCTCCGTCGACGCCGTCCGGGTGGCCCGCGCGTGGGACGGCGCACGCCGCACACGCACTCTTTCGTTCGAGGAGCACACGTGACTCAGTTGCCCGGGCCAGTTCTTGACGCGCACGGCCGCCAGCTCGATCAGGTGAGGCTCACGGGGCTCGCTGCCACGGGGTTTCACGGGGTCCTCGACCACGAGCGGGCGGAGGGCCAGACCTTCGTTGCTGACGTCACCGTGCACGTCGACACGCGCCGGGCCGCGGCCGCCGACGATCTCGCGCACACCCTCAACTACGCCGAGCTCGCGGCCGAGGTCGTCGAGATCCTTGAGGGTCCTGCGGTGCGGCTCGTCGAGACGCTCGCCGAGCAGATCGCGGCGGCGGCCCTCGACCACACGATCGTCGCGGCTGTCGACGTCGCGGTGCACAAGCCTTCCGCGCCCGTGGGCGTGGCGTTCGAGGACGTCGTCATCGCGATCCGCCGTGACCGGATCAAGCTCCCCTCGGCACGCTTCGACCCGGCCGCGGCGCCTGCGTCGTCGGTTGCGACGATCCCCGCGGCCGGGGCCGCAGTGGCCGGGGCCGCTGCGCCGGGCGCACCCGGGGTGGCTGCGCCGCCCGTGCCCGTCCCGCCGATCCCCGCACCGCCCGGGCTCGAGGACCCCGCGCACATAGTGGACGAGGGCCCCGCGCACGTCGTGGACGAGGGCGCCTTCGGCGCGGCCGAGGTCTCGCGGCACGATCCGTCGGACGACGGTCCCGCGACGGGTCTCCTCGAGCCCGTCCACGTGCCCGTGCCTGACCTCATGGACCGGGCCCCCGCGGGCGAGGCGCGCGTCGTCGTCGCGCTCGGCTCGAACATGGGGGACCCGCGCGAGATCCTCGAGCGCGCGATCCACGACCTAGCTGGCGCGCCCGGCATCGTCGTCGAACGCATCGCGCCTCTCGCGCGCACGGCAGCTGTTGGAGGCGTCGAGCAGCCGGACTTCCTCAACACCGTCCTGCTCGTCCGCACGACGCTGTCGCCGCGGGCTCTCCTCCGGGTTGCGCACGCGGTCGAGCAGGAGCACCAGCGCACGCGCGACGTGCGCTGGGGCCCTCGCACCCTCGACGTCGACCTCATCTCCTACGAGGGAGTCGTCGGCGTGACCGACGATCTCGAGCTTCCGCACCCGCGCGCGCACGAGCGCGCGTTCGTCCTGGCGCCGTGGGCGCAGATCGCGCCGGACGCGGTGCTGCCCGGCCTGGGCGGCGGCCCCGTCGCCGCGCTCGCTGCCACCGCGCCCGACCGTGACGGCGTGCGCTGGCTCCGTCTCGATTGGACGACTGACGACGGGGGCGCGCGGCAGTGACGTCCGGGGTGCGCGTGCGCTGGCTCGTCGTCATCGCGCTGGCTGTCATGGCCCTCGCGTGGGGCGGGCTGAGCCTCGCGGAGAAGAGCGGCGCGGTCGTCGGTCGCGTCGCGTGGCCGGTGACTGTGGCGCTCGTGCTCCTTGCGGGGCTCGTGCTGTGGACGGGGTGGGCGGTGCGCGCCTACACGCGCGGCACACGGCCCTCGCTCTCCGGCCTGCGGGCCGCGCGCACGCTCGTGCTCGCGCAGTCGGCTGCGCTCACCGGTGCGGCTCTCGCGGGCTGGTACGCGGGGCACGTGCTGCTCGTCGTGGGTGACCTCGATGTTGCTGCGATGCGTTCCAAGGCGCTCGCAGCGGGACTGGCGACGCTCGCGTCGATGATCGTCTCGGGTGCGGGTCTCGTCGTGGAGCGCTGGTGCCGGGTGCGTGGCCGCGGCGACGACCGCCACGACGACGGGTCCTCGTCGGGCTCGGCATCCGCGACCCCGGCCTGAGCGGGACGCGTGGCGGAAGAATCAGCGCAGTGGGTCGCGCCACTGCCGCGGCAGGTGCGTGCACGGTGCGAGACGGCGCTGTGGGCGCTCGGTGTCCCGCTCGTCGTGAGCGCCGTGGTCGCGCTGCTCTGGACGCGGTGGGCCTGGATCGCGGTCGGCGTGTGCGCGGCGTGGCTCGCGCTCGTCCTCGTGACGGCGCCGGCCCACGTGCGCGGGCTCGCGTGGGCTGTGAGCGAGGCCGCGTTCCTGGCGCGGTCCGGGTGGCTCGTCCGGACGGTGCGGAGCATCCCGTGGAGCCGCGTGCGCTCGGTCGAGCTCGCCGAGGGGATCATCGATGACCGGCTGGGGCTCGCGTCCCTCACGGTCAAGGTGCCCGGCAGCGCAACGCTCGTGCAGGGGCTCGCACCGGACGTTGCCCGCGCCCTGCGCGCGGACCTTCTGGAGCGGGCCCGGCCCCGAGCCAGCGAGCGTGGTGCGGAGGCGCCGGCCGACGCGATGACCTCGCCCGGGCTCGGGCTCGGGCTCGGGCCCGGGCTTGGGCCCGACGCCGCGGTCGTGCCCGACGCCGTGCCCGACGCTGTGCCCGACGCTGTGCCGGACGCAGTGCCCGCGGCCGTGCCCGCGGCCGTGCCCGCGGCCGTGCCCGACGCCGGCTCCGCCCACGATCCCGACGCCGCCGCCGACCTCGACCCGAACCTCCCGTGGTTCCGCGCGCATCCGCTGACGTTCGTCGCGGAATCGCTCTCGACGGTCCTCGCTCTCGTCGGCCTCGCCGCCTACGCCGCGCTGCGCGAGGCCGAGGACGCGTCGGGAGTCCTTGCGTGGCTCGGGCGGACCGCCTCGGACCCGCGCTGGGTGCTTGTCGTCGTCGGAGGCGTGGCCGCGCTGTGGGTGTGGTCGGAGGTCCGCCGCCGCAGGACCGCCTGGGCGATCGACGGCGACACGCTCCACCATCGCTATACGGGCCGCTCGCGCACGCACGCGACGGTGCGGCTCGACCGGATCGACGGCGTCGAGGTGTCGGCGTCGCTCGGCGCGCGCGCCCTCGGGCTCGCGCAGGTACGCGTGCTCGTGAGCGACGGCGATGAGCCGATGATCGTCGGGACGCAGCGCCGCGAGCAGGCCGACGCCCTGCGCGAACGCCTACTGGATCGCACCGCCGCACGCGTGACGCCCGACGCGGCGCGCGAGAGCGCGGACGACGCAGCGCCCCCGTCCGTCCCGTTGGGCACGGCCAGGCCGCGCCCCACGCGGGACCGTACGCTCCTCGCCCGCACCGACCAGCGCACGGTCCTCACCGCGTTCGTGCTGCGCGACCCCGTCGCGCCTGCTCTCGCGGCCGCGCTCGTCGTCCTCGTCGTCGCCCTGAGCGTCGACGGCGCCCGTGAGGGCCTCTTCTTCGCAGCGGGCGCGGTCGCGTTCGCGGGCAAGCGCATCTGGGGCGCGTTCGAAAAGGGGACCGGCCGCACGATCGAGCGCTCGGGCTCCGGCCTGCGCGTCGCGTCAGGCCTCGCGACGCGCACCGAGAAGACGGTGCGCGACGGCCGCGTCCACGCGGTACGGCTGAGTACGCGCCCCCAGTGGTGGGGCGGCGACCTGTGGACCGTCACCGTGCTCGTGGGCGCGGACGACGGTTCTGACGACGATGACGAGGACGACGACCTCGCCGGTGCCCTGCTGCCCGCGGGCGACGCGGCGACCGCCCTCGTCGTCGCGCAGGCCGCCATGCCCGCGCTCGCCCGCGTCGACCGGCGCCTTCTCGCGGACCTGTGGCCCGCACGGGCCGGCACCGTCGTGCCGGACGCCACGGTCGACGGCGCACCCGTGAGCGTCCTGCGGATGCCCGCGCGGGCGTGGTGGCTCGCGCCGTTGACGTGGCGAGTGCGGGCTGCGGCGCTCGCGGCCGACGGCCTGCTCGTGCGCACGGGACGGCTCGCGCCGCGCGTGACCTTCGTGGGTCTCGACCGCATCCAGGGTGTGGCGCTCGACCAGGGCCCGTTGCTGCGTCGCGCGGACGTCGTGAGGGTCGCGGTGCACCTTGTCGACGGGCCTGTCGCGGTCGACGTCGGGCCGCTCGAGCCCGCGGCGGCCGCGCACCTGGCCGCGACGCTCGCGGCAGCGGCGCGTCGGGACGTCAGGACGCCTGTCGTGTCCGTGGTTGGTGGGAGACTGGACGCATGACTGTGGAGTCCACCCCGTTCGACCTCCCCGACCTCACCTGGCAGGGCGTCTCACCGCGTCTCGTCCCCGCGCGCCAGATCGCGGTTGGGATCTTCTTCGTCCTCCCGCTCCTCGCGGGCATCGTGCTCGCGGTGCTGGTTCACCCGGCCTTCTGGGCCCTCGCCGGCGTGGTCGCTGTCGTGTGGCTGTGGATCGCGATCATCGTGGCCCGTCAGGTGCGCGCGATCGGGTACGTCGAGCGTGAGGACGACCTCCTCATTCGCAAGGGCGTGATGTTCCGCAACCTTGTCGTCGTGCCCTACGGCCGTATGCAGTACGTCGAAGAGACGCAGGGGCCGCTCGCACGGGCCTTTGGTATCAAGTCACTTCAGCTCCACACGGCGTCGGCGTCGACCGACGCCTCGATCGACGGTCTTGACCCGGTCGAGGCCGCGCGCCTGCGTGATCGCCTCGCATCACGCGGCGAGGCGCGGCTGGCCGGGCTGTGAGCGCGCGCCCCGACCCGTCGGCCCCCGTCGTCGAGGCCGAGACCGGTCTTGCGTGGCGGCGCATGCACCCCGTGACCCCGGTCGTGCGCGGCTGGACGGTCATCGTCGTCATGCTCTTCATCGTCGTGCAGAACTCCCTCGACGACCTCGACGACCTCGGTGAGGCCGCCGATCTCGCGCGCGGCGTGGGACTGCTGTGGATCGTCGGCGGTCTCGCCGCCATCATCGCCGTCGTCGTCGTGTACTGCTGGGTCGCGTGGCGCATGACCCGCTATGCGATCGGTGCGAACGCGGTCCACCTGCGCAAGGGGATCCTCTTCCGGCAGCAGAAGCAGGCGCGTCTCGACCGTCTCCAGGCCGTCGACATCGTCCAGCCGCTCCTCGCGCGCGTCTTCTCCCTCGCCGAGCTCAAGCTCGAGGTCGCGGGCGGTGCGGGCTCAGGTGTGGCGATCGGCTTCCTGCGCCGGTCTGACGCTGATGCGCTGCGGGCTGACCTCCTGGCCCGCGCTGCGGGCGTCGAGGTCACCGAGGGTGAGGCGGCGCCCGTCGCACCCGAGCGCGTCCTGTTCGAGGTGCCGTTCGCGACGACGCTGGGCTCGGTCCTGCGCTCGTTCCTCACGCCCGTGCTCGTCCTCGTCGTCGCCGGGATCGTCGTGGCCTCGATCGTCACGACGTCTGCGGCGCCGCTCGTGTCGTTCTTCCCCATGCTCTTCGGCTTCGGCAGCTATCTCTTCCAGCGGCTCGTCACCGAGGCCAACTTCGTCGGCGCGGTCTCACCCGACGGCATCCGGTCGCGCTCAGGCCTGCTCGAGACGCGCGCGCAGACGATCCCTCCGGGCAGGGTCCAGGCCATCCGCATGCGCCAGCCGCTCCTGTGGCGGCGCAAGGACTGGTGGCGCGTCGACGTCACTGTCGCCGGCTACACCATGGGCGCCGACACCAAGGAGGTCTCGACGCTCCTGCTGCCCGTCGGCCCACGCTCGACGGCCTTCGACGCCCTGTGGCTCGTGCTCCCCGACCTTGGCGTCGAGGACCCGCTCGCGCTGCTCGCTGCAGGTCTCGACGGCTCCGGGAGCGACGGTGGCTTCACGACGAGCCCGCGCTCGGCGCGCTGGCTCGACCCCCTCACGTGGCGTCGCAACGGGTACGCGGTCGCGGGGCGCGCGCTCGTCGTGAGGCGCGGACGCCTGACGCGCAGCCTCACGCTCGTCCCGCACGAGCGCACCCAGTCCCTCGGGCTTCAGCAGGGCCCCTGGCAGCGGCGTCTGGGCCTCGCGAGCGTCGCGCTCCACGTGACGCACGGGCCCGTGCAGGCTGTCGTCCAGCACCTCGCCTCGTCCGAGGCTGCGCGCCTGCTTGATGAGCAGGACACGCGGGCACGGGCCGCTCGTCGCGCCGAGGGCCCCGAGCAGTGGATGCGTCGCGTCGCCCCCGAGCTCGTGGACGCGCTGCCCGAGCCCGAGGCCGGCCATGCTCCGGGTGAGAGCGAGCCACCCGCGTGAGTCTCGCCCGCGCGGGACGGCTCGCGGTCGGGGTCGTCGGGGCGGGTCGTGTGGGCGCCGTCCTCGGCGCGGCGCTGCGCGCGCTCGAGCACGACGTCGTCGCGGTCTCCGCGGTGTCCGAGGCCTCGCTCGAGCGTGCAGCGACGCTCCTGCCGGGCGTACCTGTGCGCGAGGTTCCCGACGTCGTGCGCTCGGCGCAGCTCGTGCTGCTCGCCGTGCCCGACGACGCCCTGGGCGGCCTCGTCGAGGGCCTCGCGGCGCTCGGCGTGTGGCAGCCCGGCCAGCTCGTCATCCACACCTCGGGCCGCTACGGCACGCAGATCCTCGCTCCCGCCGCCGCGGCCGGAGCGATCACGCTCGCGATCCACCCCGCGATGACCTTCACGGGGACCTCGCTCGACCTCGCGCGTCTCGAGGGCACGGCGTTCGCCGTGACGAGCAGCCCGATGGTCGAGGCCATCGGTCAGGCGATCGTCATGGAGCTCGGCGGTGACCCCGTCGTCCTTCCCGACGAGCGTCGCTCGCTCTACCACGCAGCGCTCGCGCACTCCTCGAACCATCTCGTCGTCCTCGTCTCCCAGGCCGCGCAGGCACTCGGGGCGGCGGGGGTTGAGCAGCCGGGTGCGGTTCTCGGCCCGCTCCTGCGCGCGGCGCTCGACGGCGCGCTTCGCGCCTCCGACGTCGCCGACTCCTCGCGACCCCCGTCGGCCGCGGACCCGGGGGCCATGACCGCGCTGACCGGTCCCGTCGTCCGGGGTGACGTCGGGACGGTGCGCGAGCACCTCGAGGTGCTCGCGGGCCTCGCCGCCGAGGAGGACGCGCTCGACGTCCTCGAGTCCTACCGGACCCTCGCGCGCGCTGCCGCGGCCCGCTCCGTGAGGACCGGACGTCTCGCACCCGCGCCCGCCCGCGAGATCATGGACGTGCTTGCACCCGACCGCTCGGAGGAATCATGACCGGACCGATCATCGCGCGGACGCGCGACGAGCTCGACGCCGCCCTGTGGTCGCCCGAGGAGCTCGCGGGCGTCGACCTCGACGCGTACGACGACGGTGACGAGGAGGCGCCGCGCCGCGCCGTCGTCATGACGATGGGGGCGCTCCACGACGGCCACCTCGCGCTCGTGCGTGCGGCCCGTGCCGCTGTCGGGCCCCAGGGGCAGGTCGTCGTGACCGACTTCGTCAACCCCCTGCAGTTCGGCCCGGGCGAGGACTACGAGCGTTACCCGCGTGACCTCGACGCTGACCTCGCCGCTCTTGCGCGCGGCAAGGCGCGCGTCGACGTCGTCTTTGCTCCGTCGGCTGACGAGATGTACCCGTCGGACCCCATCGTGCGCGTCACCGCGGGGACGATCGGCACCGTCCTCGAGGGCGCTGTGCGCCCGGGGCACTTCGACGGCGTCCTCACGGTCGTCCTCAAGCTGCTCAACCTCGTCGCCCCTGACATCGCGGTGTTCGGCGAGAAGGATGCGCAGCAGCTCCTCGCGATCCGCCGCATGGTGAGCGACCTCGAGCTTCCCGTCGAGATCCTCGGTGTGCCGATCGTCCGCGAGCCCGACGGCCTCGCGCTGTCGTCGCGCAACTCCTACCTCTCGCGCGCCGAGCACGCCCAGGCGCTCGCCCTCTCGCGGGCGCTGCAGGCCGGCGTCGGGGCTGGGGACCGCGGCGCGGACGCCGTGCGCGCCGCAGCCGCGGCGGTGCTCGAGGCCGCGGGGGTCGTCCCCGACTACCTCGTCTGCGTCGACCCGACTACCGTGGAGGACGTGCCCGCGTCCTACGCGGGCAGTGCGCTGCTCCTTGTCGCGGCGCGCCTCGGCTCCACCAGACTCATCGACAACATGGCCGTCACCGTCACCCAGCCGAGCGCGGGCGACGCCCAGGCCTGAGGATCCCTCATGAACACGACACCCCCCGCGTCGCTTCAGCGTCCCATGATGATCGCGAAGATCCACCGGGCCACGGTCACGCAGGCGGACCTCCACTACGTCGGCTCGATCACAGTCGACGCCGACCTCATGCGAGCCGCGGATCTCGTTGCCGGCCAGAAGGTCGACGTCGTCGACGTGACGAACGGGTCGCGCCTGTCGACGTACATCATCCCGGGAGAGGCCGGCTCGGGGCAGATCTGCATCAACGGCGCCGCCGCACACCTCGTGCACCCCGGTGACACCGTCATCCTCATCGCGTACGGCCTCATGAGCGACGCCGACGCCCGGACGTTCATGCCGCACGTCGTCTTCGTCGACGCGAGCAACGCGATCGTCGACATCAACGAGGAGCCCGGGCTCGTGCCCGAGGGCTACGGGCTCGAGGCTTCAGGCCTGCCCATCGCCGGGTTCCAGGGGCAGGCGGGGCCGCAGGACGCGGTGGACCTCGCGTGAGCCTCGTCGACCCCGGGGTCGCGAGCGCCGCAGCGAGCGCAACCGTGGGTGTGACTCGTCCCGTCCTGGCCCGCCGGCTCACGGCTCCCGAGCCGGGCTGGACGGTTCACGCGGACGTCGTCGTCGTCGGCTCGGGGATCGCTGGACTCACGGCCGCGCTCGAGCTGCGCTCGCGGCTTGGCGCGTCAGGCCGGGTCTTGCTGGTCACCAAGGGGGAGTTGTCGTCGGGCTCAACCGTGTGGGCGCAGGGCGGTATTGCGGCGGCGCTCGCGCCGACCGACTCCCCGGACGCTCACCTCGCTGACACGCTCGTGGCAGGTGTGGGTGTGTGCGACCGCGCCGCCGTCGAGGTCCTCGTGACCGAGGGCCCCGAGCGTGTGCGAGAGCTCGTGGCGCGCGGCGCGCACTTCGACCGCGCTCCGGGCGGCGACATCGCGCTGACGCGTGAGGGCGGCCATCATGCGGACCGCATCGCGCACGCGGGCGGTGACGCGACCGGGGCCGAGATCTCGCGCGCTCTCATCGCGCAGCTCGACGCGGTGCGCAACGACCCGGGCATCGAGGTCGTCGAGCACGCGCTCGTGCTCGACCTCCTGCAGGGCGAGCCGACGACGGATGATGAGGGGCGCGAGGTGCCCGGCGCGGTGGCAGGCGTCACGCTCCATGTCATCGGCGAGGGGCGTCGTGACGGTGTGGGCGCGGTTCTCGCACCCGCCGTCATCCTCGCCACGGGCGGCATCGGTCAGGTCTACCGCTCCTCGACGAACCCCGCGCAGGCCACGGGTGACGGTGACGCGCTCGCGCTGCGTGCGGGAGCGACGCTCGGTGACGTCGAGTTCGTCCAGTTCCACCCGACCGTGCTGTGGGCCGGCTCGGGCGTGCGGGGCCAGCTGACTCTCGTCTCCGAGGCCGTGCGGGGTGAGGGAGCGCTGCTCGTCGACATCGACGGTGTGCGCTTCATGCCCGACGTCCACCCGATGGCAGAGCTCGCGCCGCGTGACGTCGTCGCTCACGCGATCGTCGAACGCCTCCACGCAACCGAGGCCAACCACGTCTTTCTCGACGCCCGTCACCTCGGCGCGGACTTCCTGCGTGAGCGGTTTCCGACGATCACCGAGCGGCTCCTCGAGCACGGAATCGACTGGACGACCGACCTCGTGCCTGTCGCGCCCGCGCAGCACTACCACTCGGGCGGGGTCGTCACCGACCTCGACGGACGCTCGACCGTGCCCGGCCTGTACGCGGCGGGCGAGGTCGCGTGCACGGGAGTGCACGGGGCCAACCGGCTCGCCTCGAACTCGCTCCTCGAGGGCCTGGTCTTCGCGCATCGTGCAGCGGTCGATGTCGCGGCGCGTCTGGCGTCGGGTGAGCTCGCGCGTGTCGAGCCCGTCGCGACCGACGGTCCGACGGCCCTCGTCCCTGCTGCGATGCGCTCGCGCGTGCAGCGCGCGGCGGCGACGGGGCCGGGGGTCCTGCGCTCGAGGGAGGGCTTGCTCGCATCTCTCGAGCGCCTTGCCGCCGTCCCGACGAACGGCGGGCCGCGGCCCGCGGGCGTCGTCGACGCACACCCGCAGGTGGGGGAGTGGGAGACGACGAACCTCCACCAGCTGGCGACCGTCCTCGCCGTGTCGGCGCTCGAACGTGAGGAGTCGCGCGGCGGACATGCCCGGACGGACTTCCCCGAGCGGGACGACGCGTGGCTGCTGCGTATCGACATCAGACTGACGCGGCAGGGATCCCTCGAGATCCTCCACGTGCCCCACACCTCGGCCCTGCACTGATGCACCGGCCCGCCGATACGATCGCTCGATGAGCCCCTCGGCACGCCCTCGACGTCAGCGTCGTCGGCGTGCCGTGCGTGTTCTCGCGCTTCTTCTCGTTCTCGCGCCTGCGGGTGTCGTCTATGTCGCCCTCGACATCTGGGAGCCGACACTCCCGTGGGCGACGACGCCCCTGCCGGGTTCTGGCTCGGGGACGACGTCGACGGCCTCGACCCCGCCCGCACCGTCTGCGCCCGCGAGCACTCCGCCCGCGAGCACCCCGCCGGCGAGCACTCCGCCCGCGGGGCCCGAGTCCGCAGGGCGTCACGACCGCGCGGACGAGGTCGGGGAGCCGCATCGCGGGTACGACGTCGACAGTTCCTCGTCGGTCACCGTCGTCGTCAACAAGCGTCGCCCGCTCGACCCGCTCGACTACACGCCGGACGGGCTGGCTGCGGTGGGCGGCACGTCCGTGATGATGCGGACCGACGCGGCCACGGCCCTGCGCGCGATGCGTGCGGCCGCACAACGTGACGGTCATCCCATCGGCGTGCACTCGGCCATGCGCACCTACGACGAGCAGGCCCGGACGTTCGAGGGCTGGGTCGCTGAGCTTGGCGAGGTCGAGGCCGAGCGGTCGTCGGCACGCGCAGGACATTCGGAGCACCAGACGGGGCTCGCCCTCGACGTCGTCGCGCTCGGTGATGCGTGCGGTGTCATGACGTGCTTTGGCGAGACCGAGGCGTCGCAGTGGCTCACGGAGCACGCCCACGAGTACGGCTACATCGTGCGGTTCACCGCCTCGCATGAGAAGTGGACGGGCTACCAGCCAGAGCCGTGGCACCTGAGGTACGTCGGCCGTGAGGTCGCCGAGGCGATCCGTGAGGCGGGTGGTCCGTCGCTCGAGGAGTTCTTCGGGCTCCCCCCGGCCGCGACCTACGCGGACTGACCCGTCGATCCCGTCCAGCGCGGACCGCGCGGTGCCGCCCGTGCGGTAGCGTTCGGGCGTGACTTCCGCGCCCACCCCCGCATCGCCCGCCGCCGCAGCCCCGAACCAGCCCGCCTACCCCGCGGACCCGACGCTCCCGGGTGATTCCGGGCCTGGCCGCGCATGGATCGCGGCGACCGTCGCGATGGCGCTCGAGGAAGATCTCGGGACCGAGAACCGCCGTGACGTGACGACGCAGGCGACGATCGACCCGGCGGTGCGCGGCACGGCCGATCTGGTCGCGCGCGAGGACGGAACGGTTGCTGGCCTCGGTGCGGTTCGCGAGACGCTCACGCAGGTGTGCGAGCTCTTCGACCTCGCCCCCGTGCGGATTGAGCACCACGTTGTCGACGGTGCGCGCGTGCGCGCGGGTGACGTGCTAGTGCGGCTCGCTGGCCCGGTTCAGGCGCTGCTCATCGCCGAGCGCACGATGCTCAACATCGCCTCGCGCGCCTCGGGCGTCGCGACGGCTGCGCGCGCGTGGTCGGACGTGCTCGACCAGGTGATCCGCCCGGATGGTTCGCGCGCTCGCGTGCTTGACACCCGCAAGACGACGCCGGGCCTGCGTGCGCTCGACAAGTACGCGGTGCGGTGCGGCGGCGGCACGAACAAGCGCATGGGCCTGTACGACGTCGCGATGGTCAAGGACAACCACATCGTGGCGGCCGGCTCGGTGGCCGCGGCCGTCGCGCGCGTGCGCGAGCGCTTCCCCGACGTCGCGATCCAGGTGGAGGCGGACACGCAGGTCCAGGCGATCGAGGCCGTCGAGGCGGGTGCGGACTTCCTGCTGCTCGACAACATGGACGACGACGCACTGCGCGCGACCGTCGACGCGGTGCGCGCCCTCGAGGTGGACCGGGGCCGCGTCGAGCTCGAGGCCACGGGCAACCTCACGCTCGAGCGTGCGGCAGACGTCGCAGCGACGGGCGTCGACTACATGTCTGTTGGTGCCCTCACGCACTCGTCGCCGATCCTCGACCTCGCGCTCGACCTGCTCGCCTGACGCGCCGCGCCGCGCGGGTGCGCCCGCTCGTTCTCCGAGCGGTGGGCGCGGGGGAGGTGCGGCCGCGGGGTCGGTAGAATCAGGCTCGTGACTGCCTCCGACGCCGCGCGTGCTGACGCGCCTACGATCCAGGACCCTTCGGCCGCTCTGGCGGACGACACCCCCGAGCAGATCCGGGTCCGCAAGGACAAGCGCGCGCGCCTGCTCGACTCGGGCCAGGAGGCGTACCCCGTCGCCGTTCCAGTGACGACGACGATCGCCGCGGTCCGCGCGCAGTACGGTCACCTCGAGGTGGGCGAGGAGACCGACGACGTCGTCGGCGTCGCCGGCCGCGTCGTCTTCCTGCGCAATACGGGCAAGCTCTGCTTCGTGACGATCCAGGACGGCGCGGGCGAGCGCCTCCAGGCGATGCTCTCGCTCGCGGTCGTCGGCGAGGAGCGGCTCGCGGCGTTCAAGGCCGACGTCGACCTCGGTGACCACCTCTTCGTCAGCGGGCGCATGGGCTCCTCGCGCCGCGGCGAGCTGTCGGTCTTCGCCGACTCGTGGCAGATCGCCGCCAAGTCGCTGCGCCCTCTGCCCAACCTGTATCAGCGTGAGGACGGCTCGAGCGCCGAGCTCTCGGAAGAGGCCCGCGTCCGCCAGCGCTACGTCGACCTCATCACGCGCCCGGCGGCCCGTGACATGGTCCGGACGCGTGCGGCCGTCGTGCGCTCGCTGCGCGAGAACTTCCACGCGCGCGACTACATCGAGATCGAGACACCCATGCTTCAGACGATCCACGGCGGCGCCGCGGCTCGTCCCTTCGCCACGCACATGAACGCGTTCGACATGGAGCTCTTCATGCGCATCGCGCCCGAGCTCTTCCTCAAGCGGGCGGTCGTCGGTGGCATCGAGAAGGTCTTCGAGATCAACCGGAACTTCCGCAACGAGGGCGCGGACTCGACGCACTCGCCCGAGTTCACGATGATCGAGGCGTACGAGGCCTATGGCGACTACAACTCGATGGCGGAGCTCACGCGGAACCTCGTCCAGGAGGCTGCTCTCGCCGTGCGGGGCACGACGCTCGTCACGCTCGCGGACGGCTCCGAGTACGACCTCGGCGGTGAGTGGGCTGAGATCACGATGTACGACTCGCTCTCAGAGAAGCTCGGCGAGGAGATCACCGCCGACACGAGCGTCGAGCACCTCCTCGCGCTCGTCGAGCGCTTCGACCTCAAGGTCGACCCGAAGAAGCAGAACCATGGCAAGCTCGTCGAAGAGCTCTGGGAGCACCACGTGGGTGACCACCTCGTCGCCCCGACGTTCGTGCGCGACTTCCCGGTCGAGACGAGCCCGCTCACGCGTGGTCACCGCTCCAAGCCGGGGCTCGTCGAGAAGTGGGACCTCTACGTCCGGGGCTTCGAGCTCGCCACCGCGTACTCCGAGCTCGTTGACCCCGTCGTGCAGCGCGAGCGCTTCGAGGCGCAGGCGCTCCTCGCGGCCGCAGGCGACGACGAGGCGATGGTGCTCGACGAGGACTTCCTCACGGCGATGGAGTTCGCCATGCCGCCGAGCGGTGGCATGGGCATGGGCCTCGACCGCCTGCTCATGGCGATCACGGGCTACGGCATCCGCGAGACGATCACGTTCCCGCTCGTCAAGCCTCTGTGACACGTTCGGTGCCTGCGCCCCGCGACGGGGGCGCAGGCACCGAGCAGTGCGGGCACTGACCGACGACGAAGGGTCCGGCACCTCACGGTGCCGGACCCTTCGTCGTGGGGCAGTGGCGATCAGGCCACGGCGGACTTGCGCTTGTTGAGGATGTCGAAGGCGACGGCCGCGAGGAGCACGAGGCCCTTGACGGTCTGCTGCCACTCGGCGGGGACGTTCATGATCGACAGACCCATGTTGAGCACGCCCATGATGAGCGCACCGATGATGGCGCCAGAGACCTTGCCGATACCGCCTGTGACGGCCGTTCCACCGATGAAGGCAGCGGCGATCGCGTCGAGCTCGAAGTTCACACCTGCGGAGGCGACTGCGGCGCCAGCACGTGAGGTCGTGACGACGCCCGCGATGCCGGCAAGGATGCCCATGTTGACGAAGATCATGAAGTTGACGCGCTTGGTGTTGACACCCGAGAGCACGGCAGCGTGCAGGTTGCCACCGATCGCGTAGATGTGACGACCGAAGACCGTGCGGCCCATGACGAACGTGTAGGCGAGGACGAGCGCACCGACGATGATGAGGACCATCGGCGTTCCGGTGCTCTCGGGGTTCGCGACGACGTTCGTGGCGAGCTTGTAGGTGACGAAGCCGATGAGCGTCGAGATGACGACCGTCTTGACGATCCACGCGACCATGGGTTCGTTGTTCAGGCCCTCGCGCCGCAGCGTGGCACGCTTGCGCAGGCCCGCAACGATGAGGCCGACGATGGCGACGATGCCGATGAGGAGGGTGAGCAGGTCGAAGGGGCCGGTGAAGCCGAGCCACGCGGGGATGTAGCCGCCTGCGACGTCGTTGAAGCCCTGGGGGAACCCAGAGATCGTCGTGCCGGCGATGACGATTGCGAGACCGCGGAAGATGAGCATGCCGGCCAGGGTGACGATGAACGCCGGGATGCCGATGTAGGCGATCCAGAAGCCCTGCCACACGCCGACGAGCGCACCGACACCGATGGCGATGACGACGACGAGTGGCCAGGGCAGGCCCTGGTTGATCATGAGCCACCCGGTGACGCCACCGACGAACGCGACCACCGAACCGACCGAGAGGTCGATGTGGCCCGCGACGATGACCATGACCATGCCGATGGTGAGGATGAAGACGTAGGCGTTCTGCGTGATGAGGCTTGCCATCGCCGACGACTCGAGGATCTTGCCGTCGGTGAGGACCTGAAACACGATGACAATGATGATGAGGGCCGCCATCATGCCGTAATCCCGCACATTGCGGCTGAGGTACTGCGTCAGCGCGTTCACGCGTCCGCCCCTTCCTTTTCCTTGGTCATGAGGCGCATGAGCGTCTCCTGGTCGGCCTCAGCGCGATCCACCTCACCGGTGATGCGGCCTTGGCTCATGGCATAGATGCGATCGCACGTTCCGAGGAGCTCGGGGAGCTCGGAGGAGATGATGAGGATCGCCTTGCCCTCTGCGGCGAGGGCATTGATGATCTGGTAGATCTCGAACTTGGCCCCGACGTCGATCCCGCGGGTGGGCTCGTCGAGAATGAGGACGTCCGGGTCGGTGAAGATCCACTTCGCGAGGACGACCTTTTGCTGGTTGCCGCCCGAGAGCTTGCCCGTGAGGGCGTCGACGGTCGGCGTCTTGATGTTGAGGTCGGTGCGGTACTTCTCTGCGACCGTGACCTCGCGCCCGCCGTCGACGACGCCCCAGCGAGAGAGCTTGCCGAGGGCGGAGGCGGCGATGTTGCGCTTGATGTCCTCGATGAGATTGAGGCCGTAACGCTTGCGGTCCTCGCTCACGTAGGCGAGGCCGCTACGGATCGCTGACTGGACCGAGCGGAGCTCGGTCGCCTTGCCGTTGATGAGGACGCGGCCCGTGTGGTTGCGCCCGTAGGCACGGCCGAAGACGCTCATCGCGAGCTCGGTGCGTCCCGCGCCCATGAGGCCTGCGAGCCCGACGATCTCGCCTGCGCGCACCGTGAGGTTGGCGTGGTCGACGACGAGGCGATCGTGGATGATCGGGTGCTCGACGGTCCAGTCCTCGAGGCGCAAAACCTCGTCGCCGGGGTGGGACTCGTGCGGGGGGTAGCGCTGGTCGAGCGAGCGCCCGACCATGCCGCGGATGATCCGGTCCTCGGTGACGGGCTCGGCTCCGGCCATGTCGAGGGTCTCGATCGTCTGGCCGTCGCGGATGACGGTCGTCGAGTCGGCGATCGCGGTGATCTCGCCGAGCTTGTGGCTGATGATGATCGAGGTGATGCCCTGGCCCTGGAGCGACCGCATGAGGTCGAGGAGGTGGGCAGAGTCCTCGTCGTTGAGCGCCGCGGTGGGCTCGTCGAGGATGAGGAGCTTGACCTGCTTGGACAGTGCCTTGGCGATCTCGACGAGCTGTTGCTTGCCGACGCCGATGTCACGCACGAGGGTGTCGGGGTGCTCGGAGAGTCCGACGCGGGCGAGCAGGAGGGCGGCCTCGCGGTTGGTGCGGGTCCAGTCGATGACGCCGCCCTTCTGGCGCTCGTTGCCGAGGAAGATGTTCTCTGCGAGCGAGAGGTGGGGGCTCAGCGCGAGCTCTTGGTGAATGATGACGATGCCGCGCTCCTCGGAGTCGCGGATGTTCTTGAACTCGCACGGCTCGTCCTCGAAGCGGATCTCGCCGTCGTAGCTCCCGTGGGGGTAGACCCCGGAGAGCACCTTCATGAGCGTCGACTTGCCGGCGCCGTTCTCACCGCAGATCGCGTGGACCTCGCCACGGCGAACCTCGAGGGTGACGTTCTCGAGCGCCTTGACACCGGGGAAGGTCTTCGTGATGCCGCGCATTTCGAGGATCGTGCTGTGCGTTGCCAGGTCTTCCATCTCTCGTCCTCGTCGTCGTACTCGTGGGGGTGAACCGACGCGGCGCCGGGGCTGAGCCCCGGCGCCGCGAGCGATCACAGGCCGAGGTCAGAGCCCTTGTAGAAGCCCGAGTCGACGAGCGCCGACTGGACGGTGTCCTTCGTGACGACCTGCGGGGGGAGCAGGAAGGACGGGACGACCTTCTTGCCGTTGTTGTAGGTCTCCGTGTCGTTGACCTCAACGGTCTCGCCCTTGACGATCTGGTCGACCATCTTGGCGACCTGGTCGCCGAGGGTGCGGGTGTCCTTCCACACGGTCATCGACTGCTTGTCGGCGAGCATGTTGATGACGTTGGCCTTGTCAGCGTCCTGGCCGGTGACGATCGGCCAGTCAGAGCCCGGCTTGTAGCCCTTGGTCTCGAGGGCGCGCTCGATGCCGAGTGCGAGCGAGTCGTTGGGCGACAGCACGACGTCAACCTTCTTGTCGCCGTAGTGCGCGTTGAGGCGGTTGTCCATCTCGGCCTGGGCCTTGGCGGACTCCCAGCCGAGGATGCCGATCGACTGCCATTCGTCGTTCGTCTTGGGTGCCTTGCCGGACGGGACGACGAGCTTGCCCTCCGTCACGTAGGGGAGCAGGACGTCCCACGCGCCGGAGAAGAAGAACTTGGCGTTGTTGTCGTCGGGCGAACCGGCGAAGGGCTCGAGGTTGAAGGGGCCAGCCTCGGTGTCGAGTCCCAGCTTCTCCTTGACGAACTCGCCCTGGAGCTGGCCGACCTTGTAGTTGTCGAACGTCGCGTAGTAGTCGACCGCTTCGGTTCCGTTGATGAGCCGGTCGTAGGCGATGACCTTGATGCCCTTGGCTGCTGCTGACTCGAGGGCGTTGCCGAGGGCCTCGCCGTCGATCGATGCAACGACGAGCACCTTGGCGCCCTGGTTGACCATCGTCTCGATCTGGGAGATCTGCTGGTCGACCTTGTTGTCGGCGTACTGGAGTGACGTCTCGTAGCCGGCCTTCTTGAGAAGGTCGTCGAGGTGCTTGCCGTCGTTGTTCCAGCGCTCGAGGGAGCGGGTCGGCATGACAATGCCGATGAGGCCGCCGGCCGTGGGTCCGGCCTTGCTCGTCTCGCCGCCGGCACCGGGCGTGGGGGTCTCTGGGGCACGCTCGGAGGAGCATGCTGCGAGGCCGAGGGTGAGGCTCGCGGCGGCCGCAAGGGCGACGAGCTTGGTGGTCCTGGACATCGTGGTGTGGTCCCTTCGTCGGGTGTTCACGTTTTCAGGTGAGCCAGAGGGCTCGGTGATACGGGGTGCTGCGTTGCACTGCTGTGCCTCGGCGATGAGGCGGTCGGGGTCCGCGACTGTGCGGACGTTGTCCGTGTCACATGTTGCTGCGTTCAACCCTTGAACGCAAGCGTCTGTGGTTTGTTGTGCCACTGAACATATCGAGATCGGCGAGGTTCCAACAGTCCCGCCGAGGTAACGATCCGGTATCGACCAGGCTGACGTGCCCCGAACGTCGTCGATGCGCACATGAGCACGGGTGATTGCGTCCCTCATGACTTCGAACGATGGAGGCATCGGTGTGTCGTCTACGCCTCGCGCACGGCCGCTCGGGCCACGAGGCGAGGGTCGTACGATGGACGGGTGGACACCATCCTCAACGCCATCGGCGCACTCGTTCCCTCGGTCGGCGTCGGCGCGCTCTTCTGGCTGTGCATGCGCGCAATCCTCCGTGCCGACCGGAGCGAGCGCGAGGCTCTCGCCCATTTCGAGGCCGAGCAGGACGGCGTTGCCATTCCCGCTCATAACGCTGCTTCGCGCGAGCGCTGATTCCCCCGGCGCAGCGTTGCTGCCCCCCGTGTCTCACGGACCGGCCGTGAAGAACTCGCCGGAATACGTGGCTATACCGTGATCTCCACAGCCGTCAAGAATCTTTTGACGACACTGCGTCCGCGTGAACATAATGAGGCAACCCATCACACGATGCAGCAACGGGAGACGGAAATGGCACAGAGGACAGTGGTGATTCTCGAAGACGACATCGACGGCGGCGAGGCCACCGAGACCGTCACCTTCGGGCTTGATGGAGTCACGTACGAGATCGACCTCAATGACAAGAATGCAGCCGATCTGCGTGCTGCACTCGCCCCCTGGGTGGGGCACGGGCGTCGCGTCGCCCGCGCAGGCCGCGCAACCCCGGCGGTGCGTGGTTCGCGCCGTCGTGGGTCGAGCGATGCCACCGTCATGCGTGAGTGGGCGCGCGCCCAGGGCATGACGGTGAGCGACCGCGGTCGGATCTCCGCGGAGATCCGCGCCGCCTACGAGGCGGCTCACTGATCTGAGCTCAGGCTGGCTCGTCACGCGGACGGGACCACGCGAGCGGGGCCCGACGACCTTGGTCGTCGGGCCCCGCTCGCGTCGCGGGACCATCGATCCCTGGGCCACAGCCCGCGCCTCACCTGTCAGGGGGCCGCGAGCGAGCACGCCCCCCGGGGCGCCTCAGGCGCGGTCGAGCACGTGCGTACGTGCCTCGGCGTAACGGGCCCGCACGAGCGTCGTCGCGGCGCGCCCGGCTTCTGAGGTGTCTGCGGGCCGGATCTCACCCGCGTCAGCGAGCTCGCTCCACGCGGGTGGCTGCTCCCCGCCGACGAGCGCCCACGCGGCCTGGCGTGCGGCGCCGTCGGCCACATATTCGCCTGCGGGAGGAACGACGACGTCGATTCCCAGGACGACAGGAGCGATCTGGCGAACGGCAGGGGACTTGGCGCCGCCGCCGACAAGAATCGCACGACGCGGCGTAGTCCCGTGCCGGACGATTTCGTCAAGGCCGTCGGCCAAGGCGCAGAGCATGCCTTCAATAAACGCGCGCGCCATGTGTGCGGGTGTCGCATTAGCAAGCGTCATGCCGTGGAGCGAGGCGCTTGCGTCGGGCAGGTTGGGGGTGCGTTCGCCCTCGAGATAGGGAACGAGCACGAGACCGTCCGCGCCTGCGGGAGCGGAGAGCGCGAGCTCAGCGAGACGGTCGTAATCCACGCCCAGAACACGACACGCCGCATCAAGAATGCGTGAGCTGTTGAGCGTGCACACGAGCGGCAGGAAGTGACCCGTGGCGTCGGCAAATCCTGCGACGAGGCCCGAGGCGTCAGCCGTCGGAACCGTCGCGACAGCTGCGACGACGCCCGAGGTCCCGAGCGAGACGGAGACGTCGCCCTCGCCGAGCCCGAGACCGAGCGCGGCACCCGCATTGTCGCCCGCACCGACACCGACGACGGCGCCGCGCGTGAGGTCGCAGTTCGTCGTGCCCGCGCGTTCCGCGGGGCCAAGGACCCGCGGCAGCACGACATCGTCGCGGCCGAGCGCGAGTGCGAGCAGGTCGCGGCGGTACTCGCCCGTCCGAGGCGACCAGTAGCTCGTGCCCGAGACGTCGGAGCGGTCCGTCGTGAGCTCCTCGAGGGAGGGGGCGCCGCGCAGGCGCCACGTGAGCCAGTCGTGCGGGAGGCACACGGCCGCGACGCGTGCGGCGTTCTCAGGCTCGACCCGTGCGAGCCAGCGCAGCTTGGTCGCCGTGAACGACGCGACGGGAACGGACCCCACGGCGTCGGCCCAGGCCTGCGCGCCACGGGCGACGTCGCCGTCACCGAGCTCGGCGATGAGATCGGCTGCGTCGGGGGCCGAGGACGTGTCGTTCCACAGCATCGCGTCGCGGATGACCTGACCCTGGGCGTCGAGCACGACCATGCCGTGCTGCTGGCCGCCGACCGAGATCGCGGCGACGTCGTCGAGGCCGCCGGCGTCAGCTGCGGCAGCGACGAGCGCGTCCCACCACGCCTGCGGGTCGACGGTCGTGCCGTCGGGGTGCGAGGCGCGGCCCTCGCGCACGAGCGCGCCGGTTGCGGCGTCGCGAATGACGATCTTGCAGGACTGCGTGGACGAGTCCACACCGGCGACGAGAGGCATGTGCGATCCAATGCTGCGAAGGGGTGGGGGAGCGGACGCGGGAGTGCGGCGCCCGGGGAGGGCGCCTGCGCGGCCGGGGTGGGAGAGCCGCCTCAATGTGGCGGAGGGCGGCCCTCCCGAGGGAGGGCCGCCCGGCTGCGCCGGCCGTGTCGAGCCCGGAAGGGGCCGGCAGGCGAGCATGCGTGCCGGGGCTGACGGAGAAGCCCCGGCACGAGTGTGTCAGCGCGCGCCGATGGCGTGCTCGAGCGCGAGCTGGTTGAGGCGGACGAAGCCGAAGCCGCGGGCCGCGACCTCGTCGACGTCGAGCTCCTCGTACACCGAGGTGTCGGCGAGGAACGCGTCGAGGGTCTCGCCCTCGGCGAGGGTCGGCTGCGAGAGCTCGAGCACACCGGCGGCCTCGAGGGCCTCCTGGACCTCGGGGTCGGCACGGAAGGCGAGTGCGCGCTCCTTGAGCAGGAGGTAGGTGCGCATGTTGGCCTCGGCCGAGTCCCACACGCCCGTGAAGTCCTCGGTGCGCGAGGGCTTGTAGTCGAAGTGGACGGGGCCGTCGTAGCGGGGGCCGCCACCCGGGAAGCCGTTGACGAGGAGGTCGACGGTCGCGAAGGCGCTGAAGAGGTCGCCGTGGCCGAAGACGAGGTCCTGGTCGTACTTGATCGAGCGCTGGCCGTTGAGGTCGATGTGGAAGAGCTTGTCTGCCCACAGCGCCTGGGCGAGGCCCGTCGTGTAGTTGAGGCCTGCCATCTGCTCGTGGCCGGTCTCGGGGTTGAGGCCGACGATGTCGCCGTTCTCAAGCTTCTCGATGAGTGCGAGCGCGTGCCCGACGGTCGGCAGAAGGATGTCGCCGCGGGGCTCGTTCGGCTTGGGCTCGAGAGCGATGCGCAGGCCGTAGCCCTTGGACTTGATGTAGGCAGCGACCGTGTCGATGCCCTCGGCGTAGCGGTCGTGCGCGGCGTAGAGGTCCTTGGCGGAGTCGTACTCGGCGCCCTCGCGGCCGCCCCACATGACGAAGGTGTCGGCGCCGAGCTCGGCGGCGAGGTCGACGTTGCGCAGGACCTTGCGCAGGCCGTAGCGGCGCACGCGGCGGTCGTTGGAGGTGAACGCGCCGTCCTTGAAGATGGGGTGCGAGAAGGTGTTGGTGGTGACCATCTCGACGGTGATGCCGGTCTCGTCGAGCGCCTTCTTGAAGCGCGCGAGGATGCGGTCGCGCTCGGCGGCGTCGGAGCCGAAGGGGACGACGTCGTCGTCGTGGAAGGTCACGTGGGCCGCGCCGAGCTCGGCGAGGCGGTGGACGGACTCGACCGGGTCGAGCCAGGGGCGGCTTGCGGAGCCGAACTGGTCCTGGGCGTTCCAGCCGACGGTCCACAGACCGAACGAGAACTTGTCAGCGGGGGTGGGCTTGAGCGACATGGGGTCTCCTCGTCGAGATTTGTATTGTGGATGAACTTATCGCCGTCCGGCGGTATGGTCAACCCATGTCGACGAGCACATCGAGGCCGCCTGGCGCTCAGGCCGCCTCCGGCCGCGCCCACGGGCGCGGCACAGGCCGCGGCACCGCGGCGCGCCAAGGAAGCCTGCGCGCCCACAACCTCTCGCTCGTCCTCGGCTGTGTCCTCGATGCGGACGGCCCGGTCTCACGAGCCGACCTCGCGGTGACCACCGGACTCACCCGCGCAACCGTGTCCGCGCTCGTCGACTCGCTCGTCGCATGGCGCGTCCTCGCCGAGGGAGAACCCGTGCAGACCGGCTCGGCCGGTCGCCCCGCAGTGCCTCTCACCCCCGCACGCGGCACGCTCGCGGGCCTCGGGCTCGAGGTCAACGTCGACTACCTCGGCGTGCGCGCGGTCGATCTGGCCGGCGAGATCCTCGCCGACCTCGTCGTCCCGGGAGACCACCACAGCTCCGACCCTGCCACCGTGCTCGCGGAGCTCGCCGCCCACGCACGCGACGTCGTCGCAGACCTCGAGTCCCGCGGCGTCGACGTCGTCGGCACGAGCCTCGCCCTGCCCGGCCTCGTCGACCCCGCCGCCGACAGGCTCCGCCTCGCACCTAACCTTGGCTGGGCCGACGTCGACCTCGCGGCGCTGCGCGACGTCGCCCCCTTCGACCGGCTCGGCGTCACCGTGACGAACGAGGCCAACGTCGCGGCGGTTGCGGAGTGGCGGGCCCGCAGTCGACGCGAACCCAGCTTCCTCTACGTCTCCGGTGAGGTCGGGATCGGTAGCGCGCTCGTGCACGACCACGCCGTCTTCGGCGGCGTACGCGGGTGGGCGGGCGAGCTCGGCCACACAACCGTCGAGCCCAGCGGGCCCGCGTGCGTGTGCGGTTCCCGCGGCTGCCTCGAGGCCTACGCGGGCAAGGACTCGCTCATGGTCGCGGCCGGCCTCGACCGGCTCGGGCCCATCAGCGACCTGTGCGCACAGGCCGACGCAGGCGACCCGGCCGCGCTCGCCGCACTGGAACGCGGTGGTTGGGCCCTCGGCGTCGCCCTCGCGACCTTCGTCAACCTCACCGATGTCGCGCACATCGTGCTCGGAGGCGTCTACGGACCCCTCACGCCGTACCTCCACGTGCACGTGACCGAGCAGCTCGAGGCCCGGGTCCTCACCGCGCCGCGTCCCGACCTCGTCGTCGAGTCCTCGGTCGTCGGCGCTGAGGCGGCGATGACGGGCGGGGCCGTCGAGGTGCTGCGCGGACTCATCGCCAACCCCGCCGCGCTCCTCGCTCCCTGAGCCGCCCATGCCCGCCGGCGCTCGTCCTGCCATGATCGGGTGAGCATCCCGGCGGCCGTGGCCGCCCGACCGGAAGGACCCCCGTGGACCCCGTGCGCCTGTGGCTCGGAACGTACCCGACCAGCGACGACGCCCCCGAGCAGCCCTCGGGTGTGCGACGCGTCGACCTTCTTCCCGACGGCACGCTCGTCGACCGCGGCAATGCCGCCGAGCTCCCGCACGCGTCGTGGGTCGAGCTCCACCCGTCGGGCCGCACCCTGTGGGCGACGAGCGAGACCACCCAGGGCATCGTCGTCGCGTACGACGTCGACGGCGACGCACTCACCGAGGTGGCGCGGCTGAGCGCGGGCGGCGACTACCCGTGCCACCTCGCGATCGTTGCGGGCCCGCACGACGGATCACTCCTTGTGTCGAACTACGGCACGGGCACGCTCACGGTCATCCCGCTCGACGTCGACGGACGCCCGACGGGTGACGGCGTCACGCACGTCCACCTCGGCTCCGGGCCCAACGCCGACCGCCAGGAGGCGGCTCACGTGCACTCGGCGTGGGAGCTGCCCGGCGGCGAGTACGCGTGGGTTGCTGACCTGGGGACCGACGGGCTGCGCCGCTACTCGCTGCGTCTCGAGGGCTCCGAAAGCGTCGTCCGGGTCGAGGCCGACGGCATCGCGGCGCACGCAGCGCCCGGCTCGGGCCCGCGCCACGTCGCGTTCCACCCCGAGGGGGTCGCGTTCGTCGCGGGCGAGCTCGACTCGACCGTCACCGCGTACCTCGTCGACGGCTCGGCCGCGGGGGTCGCGGTCGGCTCGTGGCCCGCGTGCACGACGCCCCCGTCAGACAAGGGCACCTTCCCCGCGCACATCTCGCTCTCACCCGACGGCACGCGCCTGTACCTGGGGGTGCGCGGGCCGGACGTCATCGCGACGTTCGCAGTCGAACGTGACGCGGAGGGCCGGCCGTGCGTGCTGCGACACCTTGCCGACACGCAGCTCGGGGCGACCTGGCCGCGGCATCACGCGCTCATCGCGGCGGCGTCGCGCAGCGTGGACGGCGATCTCGTGCTCGTCGCGTCGCAGGGCGGCGCCTGCCTCGAGGCGCTGCGCATCGCGGCCGACGGTACGGGCAAGATCGTCGGGCGACTCGACCTGCCCGTGCGGCCGTCGTGCGTGGTCGAGGCCTGAGCCTCGACGCCGACGCGGTCGGAGCTAGGCGATACCTGCGCGGCCCAGCTCGATCGTCACGACCTCGGTGAGCAGCGGGACGCACTTGCCGCACGAGCCACCTGCGCGTGTGCAGCGCTGGATCTCGTCGAGAGACGAGCAGCCTGCCTCGTGGATGAGCCCGCGCAGCTCACCGGCGGTGACGTTCGTGCAGTGGCAGACGATGTAGTCGTCGGGCAGGGTCGCGGCGTCCACGACGGGCGCTTCGGCGTCGACGGCCATCGGCTCCTCGGCGAGCTTCGCGCGCAGAGCCTCGAGCGGGTTCGGTGTCGTCTCACCAGAAGCGGTCATGGGACAACTCTGGCGGATTAAACACGGGATCATCTAGGACTTCCGGCCCCTGTCGGAGTGAGCGGCGTCTCGCCTGCCGGGCTCCCGGGGGCGTGCCGACTGGCAGATACTGAGGGCATGGCATCCGACGAGCTTCGCAGCGTGCCCCCGCACGCGATCCCCGGTGAGGTCGTGCGCGCTGACGGGCTCCGGGTGGCGATGCTCTCGGTCCACACCTCGCCCCTCGCGCAGCCCGGCACGGGCGACGCGGGTGGCATGAACGTGTACGTCACGGGGCTTGCGCGCGCACTGGCGGAGCTCGGAGCGCACGTCGAGATCTTCACGCGCGCGACAAGGTCGACGCAGCCCGACGTCCACGAGGCCGGTGACGGCGTGCTCGTGCGCCACGTCCCGGCCGGTCCGTACGAGGGCCTCGACAAGGGTGACCTGCCGGGGCAGCTGTGCGCGTTCACGGCGGGCGTCCTGCGCACCGAGGCGTCGCGCCGGCCGGGCTGGTACGACGTCGTGCACTCGCACTACTGGCTCTCGGGGCAGGTCGGCTGGCTCGCCGCGGACCGCTGGGACGTTCCGCTCGTGCACTCGATGCACACGATGGCGAAGGTGAAGAACGCCGCGCTCGCGCCGGGTGACGTGCCCGAGCCGCACGGTCGCGTCGTCGGCGAGGAGCAGGTCGTCGAGGCGGCCGACGCGCTCGTCGCGTCGACGCCCGACGAGGCCGCCGAGCTGCGCGACCTGTACGGCGCGGCCCCTGAGCGCGTGCACGTCGTCGCGCCGGGCGCGGACCTCGATCTTTTCCACGGCCTGCCCGGTCCGCGCGGTGCGGCGAACCCCGCGCTGCGCGACGAGCTCGGACTCCCGCACGGGCCGCTCGTCCTGTTCGTCGGGCGAGTTCAGCCGCTCAAGGGCCCGGACACGCTCATCGAGGCGGCGGCCGAGCTGCGTGCGCAGGGGCGTCCGGTTCCGTGGATCGTCGTGTGCGGGGGACCGTCGGGCCGCCCGACGGCCGTGCGCGAGCTCGCCGTCCTTGCCGACCGGCTCGGGGTGGGCGACCACGTCCTGTTCCGTCCGCCGGTCGCGCGTGCGGCGCTCGCGGACTGGTACCGCAGCGCGGACGTCGTCGCGATGCCGTCGCACTCGGAGTCGTTCGGTCTGGTCGCGGCCGAGGCCGAGGCGTGCGGCACGCCCGTCGTCGCGACCGCTGTGGGTGGGCTGCGGACCGTCGTCGTCGACGAGGTCTCGGGTCTGCTCGTCGACGGTCATGATCCGCGCACGTGGGCGCGCGCTCTTGATCGCGTGCTCCGCGACGATGCGCTGCGCGCGCGCCTGGGCGAGGGAGCGCTCGGTGTCGGTGCGCGGTTCGGCTGGGATGTCGCGGCGCGCGGGATGCTCGACGTCTACCGCGAGGCGACGAAGGCTCGCCGAGCCCGCCACGGCTGACCCCCGGCCCACGGGCCCTTCCCGCGGGTCCTCCCCGTCGTCCAGCCGACTCCCGGCTGCTTGCGTCCAGGCACCCCCAAGGGGTCCCTGGACGCAACCAACTCGCCGCGCGTCCCCGGCCCGCGGGCCCTTCCCGCGGGCCCTTCCCGTCGTCCCGCCGGCTCCCGGCTGCTTGCGTCCAGTCACCCCCAAGGGGTCCCTGGACGCAACCAACTCGCCGCGCGTCCCCGTCCCGCGGGTCCTTCCCGTCGTCCCGCCGACTCCCGGCTACTTGCGTCCAGGCACCCCCAAGGGGTCCCTGGACGCAACCAACTCGCCGCGCGTCCCCGGCCCGCGGGCCCTTCCCGCGGGTCCTCCCCGTCGTCCAGCCGACTCCCGGCTACTTGCGTCCAGGCACCCCCAAGGGGTCCCTGGACGCAACCAACTCGCCGCGCGTCCCCGGCGTGCCGATCGGCGTCGTGCCGGGGTGTGTGCGGGATGTGTGTGGGCGTTCGTGAGTGTGCTCACGGCTGCTTGCGTCTAGGCACCCCCAAGGGGTCTCCGGACGCAACTAACTTGCCGCGCGTCCCCGTCCCGCGGGCCCTTCCCGCGGGTCCTCCCCGTCGTCCAGCCGACTCCCGGCTACTTGCGTCCAGGCACCCCCAAGGGGTCCCTGGACGCAACCAACTCGCCGCGCGTCCCCGGCCCTGGCAGGTTGCTTGCGTCCTCGACCCTCCTGGGGGTGCCTGGACGCAATCAGCTCGTCGCGCGCGCCTCGGCGTGCTGATCGGCGTCGTGCCGGGGTGCGTGCGGGATGTGTGTGGGCGTTCGTGAGCGTGCTCCCGGCTACTTGCGTCCAGGCACCCCCAAGGGGTCCCTGGACGCAACCAACTCGCCGCGCGTCCCCGGCCCTGGGGAGTTGCTTGCGTCCTCGACCCTCCTGGGGGTGCCGGGACGCAATCAGCTCGTCGCGCGTGCCCCGGCGCGCTGATCGGCGTCGTGCCGGGGTGCGTGTGGGATGTGTGTGGGCGTTCGGGAGCGTGCTCCCGGCTGCTTGCGTCCGGGCACTCCTGAGGGGTCCCTGGACGCAACTAACTCGTCGCGCGTCCCCGGCGCCGGTGAGTTGCTTGCGTCTGGGCACCCCCAAGGGGTGCCTGGACGCAACTAGCTCGCCGCGCGTCTCCGGCGCGCGGATCGGAGTCGTGCCGCGCCGCGGCGCCCGGCCGGTTGCCGACGTTTGACGTCCCACGGACCGAGGTCCCCCGCGCGCCGCTCCGCGCGTGCGTCACAATAGGAACCATGACCTACACCCTCGTGCTGCTCCGCCACGGCGAGAGCGAGTGGAACGCCAAGAACCTCTTCACCGGCTGGGTCGACGTGGCCCTCTCTGACAAGGGCGTCGAGGAGGCGAAGCGCGGCGGCCGGCTCCTCACGGACGCCGGCGTCCTCCCGGACGTCGTCCACACGTCGCTCCTGCGCCGTGCGATGAACACCGCGCACCTCGCGCTCGACGCCGCGGACCGCCTGTGGATCCCCGTCAAGCGCAACTGGCGCCTCAACGAGCGTCACTACGGTGCGCTCCAGGGCAAGGACAAGGCCCAGACACTTGCCGAGTTCGGCGAGGAGCAGTTCATGCTCTGGCGTCGTTCCTACGACGTCCCGCCGCCCGCGATCGAGGTCGGCTCGGAGTTCTCGCAGGACGCTGACCCGCGCTACGCGGACGCCCCGCAGGTCCTCACCGAGTGCCTCAAGGACGTCCTCGAGCGCGCCCTGCCGTACTGGGATGCCGAGATCGTTCCTGACCTCAAGGCCGGCAAGACCGTCCTCGTCGCCGCGCACGGCAACTCGCTGCGCGCGATCGTCAAGTACCTCGACGGCATCTCGGACGAGGACATCGCGGGCCTCAACATCCCGACGGGCATCCCGCTCGTGTACGAGCTTGATGAAGAGACCCTCAAGCCGGTGAAGCCGGGCGAGTACCTCGACCCCGACGCTGCGGCGGAGGCCATCAAGGCTGTCGCCAACCAGGGCAAGAAGTGACCGTCTGACGACTGTCGGCCAAGACCCCCGGGAGCATCGCTCCCGGGGGTCTCGTCGTCTGCGGGCCGCGCCCCCGCCCTCTCGTGCGGCGAACGGTCATCCGAGCATGAGGCGAGAGCTGCTGCGGTGCCCAGCGCAGCCAGGAGCAGAAGGTGCCCAGCGCAGCCAGGAGCGGAAGGGGCCCCACAGCAGGGAGAGGCCCGCGACGCGCACGTTGTCGGTCGTGGACGTTGTCGGCTCGCCGACGGTCACGCCAGCGTTCGATTCGCCGAGCGCGGGAAGGTCAGGCCTCTGCGGCCTCGAATGCGCCCGTGACGAGGAAGAGCATGCGGCGAGCCACCGACTCGCCGTGGTCGCCGAAGCGCTCGTAGTACCGGCCGAGCAGGGTGACGTCGACCGTCTCTTGCGGGGTTCCGGACCAGCCGCCGCCGAGCAGGGCTGCGAATGTGTCCTGGTGGAGGGCGTCGAGCTGGTCGTCGTCGCGCTCGATCTTGTGCGCGAGCTTGAGGTCGCGTGACTCGAGCAGCTGCGTCACGCGCTCGGCGACCGCGACGGCCGCGGTGTTCATCTGCGCGAACGTCAGCGCGACCTCGCCGGCCACGGCGGGCCGCGGGTAGCGGCCGCGTGCGATCTGCGCGATGTGCCGGGCGAGGTCGCCCATGCGCTCGAGCGTCGACGAGATCCGCAGGGCGGAGACGACGACGCGCAGGTCTGTCGCGACCGGGGCCTGCTGTGCGAGCAGGAGCACGCACCGTTCGTCGAGGTCACGCTCGAGCGCGTCGATCTCGCCGTCCTTCTCGACGACGGACTGTGCGAGCTCGAGGTCAGCCTCGAGCAGGGCAGTCCCGGCGTCCTTGATCGCCGACTCGACGAGTCGCGCCATCGCGGCGAGGTCGTCGCCGATCTGCCGCAGCTCTGCCTCGAAGATCTCGCGCATGTCCACTTCCTTCATCGTTGTCGGCCGCAGGCCGGCTCGGCCTGGCACATGGTGCCGGGCGCGGTTGCGCGGCCAGGGTGGCCGGGGGCATGACGGCCCCGCCTCACTGTCACAGCGTGCGGCTACCTCAAGGTGAACGGCAGACGCGCCCTTGGTGAACTTCGAGCGAGCAACCGTCGTCCAAGCCTCGCGCGGTCACATGGACGCGTAGGGCCCGCCTACGCTGGGGCACGTGGACGGACTCTTCTTCGTGATCGCCGGCATCGTCGGCCTCGTCACGGGCGTGTTCGCGACGCTCCTGTTCTTGTGGAACGAGCGGCGCGAGCGTGTGGCGCCGGTTGGGCCGCCGGCTGATCTTGACGAGGGTTTCGTCAGGGCGCTCGCGGTGCTGCGCTCGGCGGCGGTCGTCGTCGGCGAGGCCGACGAGATCGTGCGGGCGTCGGCGCCCGCGTATGCGCTCGGTCTCGTGCGGCACGACGCGCTCGCGCACCGCGCGGTCGAGGACATGGTTGCGGAGGTGCGGCGCACGGGGGAGATCCTCGACGTCGAGATCGAGCTGCCGCGCGGGCCGTCGGGCCGCGGTGACGTCCTGCTGCAGGTGCGGGTCGCCCAGGTCGACGGCCGGAACGTGCTCGTCCTCGCGGAAGATCGCACGGAGGCGCGGCGCCTTGAGGCGATCCGGCGGGACTTCGTCGTCAACATCTCTCACGAGCTCAAGACGCCCGTGGGTGCGCTCGCGCTGCTCGCGGAGACGGTGCACGACGCGGCCGACGACCCCGAGGCGGTCCGCCGCTTCGCGGGGCGCATGCAGCAGGAGTCGGCGCGTCTGGGTGCGCTCGTCCACGAGGTCATTGAGCTCTCGCGGCTGCAGTCGGCGAGTGCGCTCACGCAGGTGCAGGCCGTCGCGGTGCGCGGGATCGTCGAGGAGTCGATCGATCGTGCGCGCACGACGGCGACGGGCCGGAACATTCGCCTCGCGAGCGCGGGCGACCTTGACGCGGCCGTGTACGGCGACCACAACCTGCTCGTCACGGCGCTGCGGAACTTGCTCGACAACGCCGTCAACTACTCCCCGGACGGCTCGTCGGTCTCGGTGGGTGTCCGTAGGGCGCTCGACTTCGTCGAGATCTCGGTCGTCGACCAGGGTGTGGGGATCGCGCGTGACGTCCAGGACCGCATCTTCGAGCGCTTCTACCGCGTCGATCCGGCGCGTTCGCGCGAGACCGGGGGGACCGGCTTGGGCCTGAGCATCGTCAAGCATGTTGTCGCTGATCACGGCGGTGAGATGACCATCTGGTCCCAGCCGGGCCAGGGTTCGACGTTCACCATGAAGATCCCGGCGGCGCATATCGCGCCTGCCGGGCCGACCGAAGCCTTGGCGCCTGCCGGGCCGGCCGCTGAGGAGGAAGAGGACGCATGACCCGCATCCTGGTCGTCGAGGACGAAGAGTCCTACGCCGAACCGCTCACGTACCAGCTGCGACGCGAAGGCTTCGAGGTTGTCGCCGTCGGAACGGGCCCCGACGCGCTCACGGCATTCGACGACGGCGGCGCCGACCTCGTCCTGCTCGACCTCATGCTGCCCGGGCTCTCGGGCATCGAGGTGTGCCGCGAGCTGCGCCTGCGGTCGAACGTTCCCGTCATCATGCTCACCGCGAAGGACGGTGAGATCGACAAGGTCGTGGGTCTCGAGATCGGGGCCGACGACTACATGACGAAGCCCTACTCGTTCCGCGAGCTGCTCGCCCGCATGCGGGCCGTCCTGCGCCGTCACGCGGAGGTCACGGCTGCGACGGCGGCTGCGACGAGCGCGCGCGCCGAGGTTGCCGACGATGACGAGGTCCTCGAGGCGCGCAACGTGCGCCTCGACGTGGACCGTCATGTCGTCACCGTGGACGGTGAGCCTGTCGCGTTCCCGCTCAAGGAGTTCGAGCTCCTCGAGCTGCTCATGCGCAACGTCGGCCGCGTGCTCACGCGCGGCCAGCTCATCGACCGCGTGTGGGGCTCGGACTACGTGGGTGACACGAAGACGCTCGACGTTCACGTCAAGAGGATCCGGGCGAAGATCGAGGTGGACCCGGGCAGCCCGACGTTGCTCGTCACGGTGCGCGGCCTCGGTTACAAGCTGACCGACGACTGAGTCGGCAACGACGAGGAGGGGGTCGTCCTGGCGCTGCCGGGGCGGCCCCCTTCACTGTGTTCTGTGCGCGCGCGAGGCGTCCGACGACTTCGGGGGCTGTTCACCGCGGGTTCACCGAGGCCACCTGAGCGGGTCATCTTGGCTGCTTAGCGTCATGGACGGATCGCAGGCACAAGACCTGCGACGGACAGACTTCAGGATGGATCTCCAGTGAGCATCAGCCGCACCAGCCGTCGCGCCGGGTCCCTCGTAGCCGTCGGCGCCCTCGCGTTCGCTCTCGCCGCCTGCAGCGACTCGAACGGGACGACCCCCGGCGCCACCGGCTCCACCGGTTCCGGTGACACGACCTCCGAGGCCCCCGCCCAGCTGAGCGGCACGCTCGCGGGCGCCGGCGCCTCGTCGCAGGGCAAGGCCATGGAGGGCTGGGCCGCGGGCTTCGCGGACCTCGCCCCGGACGTGCAGTTCTCCTACGACGCGGCCGGCTCGGGCGCGGGCCGCGAGCAGTTCCTTGCGGGCTCGACGCTCTTCGCGGGCTCCGACTCGGCGCTCAAGCCTGAAGAGCTCACGGCGGCCCAGACGCGCTGCTACGGCGGCGAGGCGCTCGAGCTTCCCGTCTACATCTCGCCGATCGCGGTCATCTACAACCTGCCGTCGGTCTCGGCCGCCCACATCAACCTTGACGCCAAGACGATCGCGCAGATCTTCAACGGCGACGTCACGAAGTGGAACGACCCGGCGATCGCCGCGCAGAACGAGGGCGTCGAGCTCCCGGACCTCGCGATCATCCCGGTCAACCGCTCCGACGAGTCGGGCACGACCGAGAACTTCACCGAGTACCTCGCCGCTGCTGGCGAGGGCGCGTGGACGCACGAGCCGTCGGGCGACTGGCCCGTCTCGGGCGGCCAGTCCGGTAACGGCACCTCGGGTGTCGTCGACACGGTCTCGGCTGCCGAGGGCACGATCGGTTACGCCGACGCCTCGCGCGCCGGTGACCTCGGCACCGTGGCCGTCAAGGTCGGGGAGGCGTACGTGCCGTACTCCGCCGAGGCTGCGGCCAAGGTCGTCGACGCGTCGCCGGCCGCCGAGGACGCGACGGACAAGCGTCTCGTCATCGAGCTCGACCGCACGACGACGGCTGACGGCGCCTACCCGCTCGTCCTCGTCTCCTACGACATCGCGTGCTCGGTCTACGAGAACGCCGCGGACGCCACGAACGTCAAGGCGTTCCTCTCCTACGTCGCCTCGGACGAGGGCCAGCAGCGTGCCGCGCGTGCCGACGTCGCGGGCTCCGCACCGATCTCGGGTGAGCTCCGCACCAAGATCCAGGCCGCGATCGACTCGATCTCGGCGAAGTGATCCTGTGCCCACCTCCCTCCCCGGCGACCCCCGCCTGGATGCCGCCGGCGAGGGCGGTGGGCCTGCCCCTCGCGGGGTTGTGACAGCCACCGTCGGCGTCCCTTCGGGGACGCCGGCGTACGGCCGCCGGACGGCGGCAGCGACGATGGACGAGGACATGCACGACGACACTCAGGCGTGGGCGCCGCCCGGGCCGACGGCCGTGGACCACGCGGCCCCCGAGCCCAACCAGCCCGGTGCGGGCGGAGGGTTGCTCTCGCTTCGTGCGAGCGGCTTCTCGCGCGTCGCGGACCGCATCTTCAAGGGCGTCTCGGGGACGACGGGTGTGCTCATCCTCGTCGTCCTGGCCGCGGTCGCGGGCTTCCTCGTCATGAGGGCCTGGCCGGCGCTCACCGCGAGCCGCGAGGAGCTCGGGACGATCTCGTGGCTGAATGGCGCGTCGCTGCTCGAGTACGTCGGACCGCTCATCTTCGGGACGCTGCTCTCGGCGCTCCTGGCGCTCGCGCTCGCGGTTCCGCTGTCGATCGGCATCGCGCTGTTCATCACGCACTATGCGCCGCGCCGCATCGCGCAGGCGCTCGGCTACATCATCGACCTGCTCGCCGCGATCCCGTCGGTCGTCTACGGCCTGTGGGGCGCGCTCTGGCTCGCCCCCGTGCTCGACCCGATCTTCCGCTGGCTCTCGGACTCGTTGGGCTTCATCCCGCTCTTCGCGGGCTACACGGCTCCGGCGCGCAACGTGCTCGCTGCTGCGACCGTGCTCGCGGTCATGATCATCCCGATCATCACCGCGGTCGCGCGCGAGATCTTCTTCCAGACTCCGCTCCTCCACGAGGAGGCAGCGCTCGCACTGGGTGCAACGCGCTGGGAGACGATCCGCATGGCCGTCCTGCCCTTCGGTCGCTCGGGCCTTGTCTCGGCCTCGATGCTCGGCCTGGGCCGCGCACTGGGCGAGACGATGGCGGTCCTCATGATCCTGTCGCCCGGCTACTTGTTCTCGTTGTTCCTGCTCAAGCCAGGTCAGCACCAGTCGATCGCGGCGAACATCGCCGCGAAGTTCCCTGAGGCGTCCGGCCTCTCGGTCTCGGTGCTCATCGCGACCGGCCTTGCGCTCTTCGTCATCACTCTCGCGGTCAACATGGCCGCTCGGTGGATCATTGCCCGTCGGGCCGAGTTCTCCGGAGCGAACTGATGTCTCTCGCCACTGCCTCTGCGGGGCCCACGTCGGAGCGCTCGGCGCTCTCGTTGACGGGCAACCGCCTGCCCCGGTGGGCGCCGTGGGCCTCGCTCGTGGGCTCGGCGCTCGTCGCGTGGGGGGTTATCGCCCTGGCGGGCGAGCCCACGCCGACGACGGTCGTCGCGCTCACCGCGCTCCTGCACGCGATCGCTCTGACGAGCGTCGCCCGCTACGTCGAGGGCCCGCGTCGCGCGACGGACCGTCTCGCGACGACGCTCGTCACGGTCGCGTTCCTGCTCGCCCTCATCCCGCTCGTGTCGCTGCTGTGGACCGTCGTGAGCCGCGGCATGGTCCTGTTCTCGGGGGCGTTCCTCTCGACGGACATGGTGGGTGTCTTCGGCGACATGACGTCGGGTGGTGTGGCGCATGCGATCGTCGGGACGCTCATGGTGACGCTTGCCGCGACGCTCATCTCGGTCCCGATCGGCTTGCTCACCGCGATCTACCTCGTCGAGTACGGCCGGGGCGCGCTCGCGCGCGGCATCACGTTCTTCGTCGACGTCATGACCGGCATTCCCTCGATCGTCGCGGGCCTCTTCGCGTTCGCGCTGTTCACGCTCGTCATGGGACCGGCCTACCGGTCGGGCCTCATGGGTGCGGTTGCGCTCGCGGTCCTCATGACGCCCGTCGTCATCCGCTCGGTCGAGGAGATGCTGCGCCTCGTGCCGAACGAGCTACGCGAGGCCGCGTACGCGCTGGGCGTGCCCAAGTGGCTGACGATCATCAAGGTCGTCCTGCGGACCTCGATCGCCGGAATCGTCACCGGTGTCATGCTCGCGATCGCCCGCGTCATCGGCGAGACAGCTCCTCTGCTCATCACGGTCGGCATGGTGACGCGCACCAACTGGGACGTGTTCGAGGGCCGTATGGCCACCCTGCCGGTGTTCGCCTACTCGCAGTATCAGCAGGGTGGCGTCGGCGTCGACCGGGCGTGGGCTGCGGCGCTCACCCTCATTCTCATCGTCATGCTGCTCAACCTCGTGGCGCGTGGCATCAGCCGGGCGTTCCGCCCCAAGTCCAGCCGCTGAGGCTCCGGAAAGGTTCCCAGAATGTCCAAGCGCATCGATGTCGAGGATCTCGACGTCTACTACGGTGACTTCCTTGCGGTCGAGGGCGTCTCGATGAAGATCGAGCCGCGTTCCGTCACTGCTCTCATCGGGCCGTCGGGCTGCGGCAAGTCGACGTTCCTGCGGACGCTCAACCGCATGCACGAGGTCATTCCGGGCGCGCGCGTCGAGGGCAGGGCCGTGATGGACGGTCAGGACCTCTACGCGCCGGAGGTCGACCCGGTGCAGGTGCGTCGCCAGGTGGGCATGGTCTTCCAGCGTCCCAACCCGTTCCCGACGATGTCGATCGCGGACAACGTGCTTGCGGGCGTGCGTCTCAATAACAAGCGCATGTCGCGCTCGGACTCGGCGGACACGGTTGAGCGATCGTTGCGTGGCGCGAACCTGTGGAACGAGGTCAAGGACCGTCTCGACAAGCCGGGCTCGTCGCTCTCGGGGGGGCAGCAGCAGCGCCTGTGCATCGCCCGCGCGATCGCGGTCGAGCCGCAGGTGCTGCTCATGGACGAGCCGTGCTCGGCCCTCGACCCGATCTCGACGCTCGCGATCGAGGACCTCATGAGCGACCTGAAGAACGAGTACACGATCGTCATCGTCACGCACAACATGCAGCAGGCTGCGCGGGTCTCGGACCGCACGGCGTTCTTCAACATCGCCGGGACGGGGCAGCCGGGCAAGCTCATCGAGATGGCGGACACGCCGACGATGTTCTCGTCGCCCTCGGTCCCCGCGACCGAGGACTACATCTCGGGCCGCTTCGGGTGAGCTGATGTCCGGGGCTCTGCCCCGGACACGACGACGGCCAGCCGCACCCCATCGCGGCTGGCCGTCGTCGTGCGTGGCGGTGGGGGGTCTCAGCCCTCGGTGCCTTCGGTGCCCTCGGTGGGCACGAGCGCCGCGTACTCGGGGTGCGTGGCGTCGAGCACGGGGACGGGGACCTCGGTCGCGGACTCGGGCGTCCCGACGGCGAGGGGCAGGACCGCGCCCGGTGCGACGCTGACGGAGGTGATGAGCGACGGGGTGCCGCTCGGGCCGCCGACGACGGTCGTGGTGCCCGCGGCGACGTCGAAGCGCTCGACGCCGATCGCGACAGTGATGTCGGTGGCGCTGTTGTTGACGAGGCCGGCCTGGATCGCGCCGGGCGCGCCCTTGTCGGCTGCGATGACGAGGAGGTTCTGCACGATGACGCCGGGGGCGACGTCGACGCGGATGCCGTCGGAGGCCGCGTAGGGCAGGTCGGTCGTGAGCGGCGAGCATGCGGCGAGCCCTGCGACGACGGCGAGGGAGAGGGCGGCGGCGGCCCCGCGGCGGGTGCGGGTCTGCAGGCGGTTCACGTGTGCTCCTGTTGGCTGAGTCCGGGGCGCGCTGCGGACCAAGGGTCCCGGGTCGGCGCGGCGATCGTCTGGTACGGATGTCCCGCGCCCACTGTAGTGCTCCGGTGGTGAGGGCTGGGCCGCGGCCGGGCGCACGGCGGCCCGGAGGGCGGAAGTCGCCCGAGATTCTGCCGTTTTTCGTGGTAGGATGGCCGTCCGCGAAAGGGGATCCAATCCAATGACTTTCTCAGTGGGAGAGACCGTTGTCTACCCGCACCACGGCGCTGCACTGATCGAAGAGATCAAGACTCGGACCATCAAGGGCGTGGACAAGGTCTACCTCAAGCTCAGGGTCGCCCAGGGCGACCTGACGATCGAGGTCCCGGCCGAGAACGTCGACCTCGTGGGCGTCCGCGACGTCGTCGGCCAGGAAGGCCTCGAGAAGGTCTTCGAGGTGCTGCGCGCCCCGTACACGGAAGAGCCGACCAACTGGTCGCGCCGTTACAAGGCCAACCTTGAGAAGCTCGCCTCGGGCGATGTCATCAAGGTGGCCGAGGTCGTGCGTGATCTCTCGCGTCGTGACGCAGATCGTGGCCTCTCGGCCGGCGAGAAGCGCATGCTCGCCAAGGCGCGTCAGATCCTCGTCTCGGAGCTCGCGCTTGCTGAGCACACCGACGAGGAGAAGGCCGAGGGCATCCTCGACGAGGTGCTCGCGTCCTGACGCGCGCACGAGCAGCATCCGCAGAGCCCCGCACCGTTCGTCGGTGCGGGGCTCTTGCACTGTGGCGAGCACCCTCGAGGGGCGTCGGCGGTCGGGCGGCGCGATAGGTTCGGGGCATGCTCCGCTCAGCGATCCTCTTGGCAGCCGGCTCCGGCTCGCGCCTCGGGTCGACGCTCCCGAAAGCACTCGTCCCGCTCGACGGCGTCCCCCTGCTCGTCCACGCCGCGCAGCGGCTGCTCGCGTCGGGCGAGGTGACGACGCTCGTCGTCACGGCGCCGTCCGCGCACGTCGCGGACGTGCGCGCGGCTCTGGGCGGCCTTGCCCTGCCCGACGGATCCGCGCCCGCACTCACGGTTGTCCCGGGCGGGGTGAGCCGTCAGGCGTCGGTCGCCGCTGGTCTCGCGGCGTTGCCCCCCGGCGACGGCACCGTGCTCGTCCACGACGCTGCGCGTGCGCTCACTCCGCCCCAGGTCATCGCGCGTGTCGCTCAGGCGGTCGCCGCCGGGCACGTCGCCGTCACCCCGCTCGTGCCCGTCGTCGACTCGCTCCAGGCCGTCGCGGACGGCGCGTTCGCGGGAGGTCGGCTGCCCGACGGCGGCGCACCGACGCTCGGTGCGCGGGCGCGCACCGGCCTCGGGATCGTCCAGACACCGCAGGGCTTCGACCGCGGGGCCCTGGAGGCTGCGCACGCGGCCGCGCGCGCTGCGGGCGTCGACGGCTCCGATGAGGCCACGGCCGCAACTGACGACGCGACGCTCGTCGAACGGGCGGGCCACGTCGTCCATGCGGTTGCGGGGCACGACCTCGCGATGAAGATCACGACGCGGCGCGACCTCGCGCTCGCCCAGGTGCTGCTCGCTGACCACGCGGCACACGACGAGGAGGTCCCCGCATGACCCAGGCCGACGTGCCCCGCGCTTTTCTCCCGCTGCCCCGCACGGGCATCGGGGTCGACGTCCACGCGTGGGCGGGCGACGACGACGAGCGCGACCTCGCGCTCGCGGGCCTCGTCTGGCCCGGCCACCGGCCGCTCGCGGGCCATTCCGACGCGGATGCTGCGGCTCATGCGGCTGCGGACGCGCTGTTCTCGGCGTCGGGCCTCGGTGACCTCGGATCGAACTTCGGGACCGCCGAGCCCGAGTGGGCCGGTGCGGCGGGCACGGTGCTGCTTGCCGAAGCTGCGCGGCGGGTGCGGGCTGCGGGCTTCGAGATCGGCAACGTCGCGGTCCAGGTCGTCGGGCAGCGGCCGCGGCTCGGTCCGCGTCGGGCCGAGGCGGCCGCGGCGCTGAGCGCGGCCTGCGGCGCGCCGGTCACCGTGAGCGCGACGACGACGGACGGCTTGGGGTTCACGGGCCGCGACGAGGGGATCTGCGCGATCGCGACGGCGCTCGTCGTCGCGGTGCGTCCCGACGCGGGCTGACACGCCCCGACGCGTCCCGACGCCCTGACACGCCCCGACGTGCGTCGTTGCCGCCGGGGCGCACCCTCGACGCTGCTCGAACCCTAGGACGCGCGTGCGCGCACCCTGCGCCGTCGGGCAAGATGCTCGTGAGACCGTGCACGCCGAAGGAGGATGCATGCAGACGAACGGCGCCCGGGTCGTGGCGTTCCTCGCCGGGGCCATGCTCCTGTGGTTCGCGTACCGCGAGGCGGTGCGCCCGTGGGGATCTGATCCCGTCACGGCGGTCGCGTGGCTCGTCGGCGCGTCGATCTTCCTGTCCTTCGCACTGCGCCCTCGGCGCAAGCCCGGCGCGGACTGAGCGCGCCGCAGCACGCCCTGCTCGGCCGCGGCGCTCAGCGCTGGTGCGTCACAGGACGTAGCCGCACGGGAAGCTTCGCGACGACAAGGTCGTAGGAGTCCTCGAGCAGCTGCTCGAGGAGGTCCGGGTCGAGCCCGTCGTGCAGGACGAGCGACACCCAGTGGCGCTTGTTCATGTGCCAGCCGGGGAGGATGTCGTCGTGCGCGGCGATGAGCCCGTCCACGAGCGCAGGTTCGACCTTGAGGTTGACGAACGCGTGCTCGGCGCTCACGCGAGCAGTGCGCGTGAGCAGTGCAAACATGCGGCCGTGGATGCGGAAGGCCTCGGCACCCGACCCGAACGGGAAGTCGCTGCGCGCGTCCGGCAGGGTGAGCGCGAGCTCACGCAGCGACCGCACGGACGGCGCGGCCTCGTCCACGCCGGCCTCGTCCACGCCGGCGTCGTCCACGCCGGCCCCGTCCGGGCCGTGCCCGCTCACAGCTCGAACATCCGTCGCAGGTGCGCGTTGAGGAACATGCCCGACGGATCAGCGGCCGCGCGGGCCGCTCGGAAGTCGCCCAACCTCGGGTAGACGGCCTCGAGGTGGTCGAGCCCCACCCTGTGCTCCTTGCCCCAGTGCGGACGGCCCTCGTGCGCGAGCATGATCTGCTGGACGGCGGTGAACAGCCGAGTCGGGTCGGTGCGCCAGTACTGGTGGACGGCGACGTAGGCCGTGTCGCGGCCGTAGGCGGTCGAGAGCCACACGTCGTCGGGAGCAGCGAAGCGCACCTCGACGGGGAACGACACGTGCTCGCCCGAACCAGCGATCCACGCTTCGATCTCGCTCAGCACCGTGGGCAGGACGTCGAGGGGGACAGCCCACTCGGACTCGCGGAAGCGCACGCGCCGTGGTGAGACGAAGACGTCATGGGACGGGGCCGTGAAGCGCCGTGCGGACAACGCCCGCGAGCTGAGCGCATTGAGCCGCGGGATGGCGCGCGGAGCGACGTGCCCCACGCGATTGACGACCTCGAAGAGGCCGTTGGAGAAGACCTCGTCGTCGACGAAGGCCCGAGCGCGACCAAGAGGCGCGTCCGAGTGCGCACGACGGTTGTTGCGTTTGAGCAGGGCGCGCCGGGTGTGGGGGAACCAGAAGAACTCGACGTGATCGTTGAGGTCGAGCAGGTCGTCGAGCTGGTCGAGGACACGGTCGAGGGGCCAGGGCTCCTCGCGCGCCTCCAGGACGTAGGCGGGCTCGACCGCGAGGGTCACGGCGGTGAGGACGCCGAGCGTGCCCAGGCCGAGGCGCGCCGCCTCGAAGAGCTCGGGCCGCGCAGTCGGCGACGCGCTCACGCGTGAGCCGTCGGCGAGGACGAGCTCGACCGCGCGCACCTGGGCGGAGAGGCTTGCGACGGCCCCGCCCGTGCCGTGCGTCCCGGTCGAGATCGCGCCCGCGACGGACTGGTGGTCGATGTCGCCGAGGTTGCTCATCGCCAGCCCGAGGCGTGCGAGCGCTGCGTTGAGGTGGCGCAGGCGGAGCCCGGCCCCGACGCGGACGGTATGCGTGGCACGACCGTCGGGTACTGCGAGCGCAACCGGTTCGTCGACGAAGGCGAGCCGGTCGAGGCTCAGCAGTGTCCCGTTCGTTGCGACGAGGGGCGAGAACGAGTGCCCGGCCCCGACGACGCGCACCGGCCGGTCTGCTGCGACCGCGTGGCCGACGCGCATGGCGACGTCGTCGGCGTCGATGGCCTCGACGAACGAGTGCGGCCGTGAGGCGACCGAGCCGGACCAGTTGCGCCACAGGCCGCTCGGGCCGGGGGCGTGCGAGGGCGTGAACGGGAAAGTAGCCACACCGTACTGTCGTGGTGGTTTTGACCTCGGGTCAATGACCTTGGTCCCGGCGGCGTGGCGTCCGAGGTAGGTTCGGCGCTATGAGCACCTTGCGCTCCCGTCTCGACGCTGCGACTGCGGGCTTGTCCGCGCCGCTCGTCGTCGTCGACCTTGATGCCCTTGAGGCCAATGCCGACGACCTCGTCCGCCGCGCCGCCGGCACACCCGTGAGGCTCGCCTCGAAGTCGGTGCGCGTGCGCGCGCTGCTCGACCACGTGGGCGGGCGACCGGGCTGGGCGGGGATCATGGCGTTCTCGCTCGCCGAGGCGCTGTGGCTCGTCGACCACGGTCACGACGACGTCCTGCTCGGGTACCCGGTCGTCGACCGGGCGTCGCTCGCCGCGCTCGCGGCCTCGCCCGCGGCCCGCGCGGCCGTGACCCTCATGGTCGACGACGTCGTGCAGGCGCGCCGCGCCGCCGACGCGCTCGCGGTGGTCCCGGGCCCGGAGGTGCGGGTCTGCCTCGACATCGATGCGTCGTGGCGGCCGGGCATCGGTCGCGTGCGTGCGCACCTCGGCACGCGGAGGTCGCCCTTGCACGACGTGGGCGACGTCGTGCGGGTTGCGCGCGCGGTCGACGCGCTCGGCGGTCTCACGGTGCGCGGGCTCATGTTCTACGAGGCGCAGGTCGCGGGTCTGCCCGACACGAGCGCGGCGGTGCGCTTCGTCAAGGCGCGCTCGGTCGCGGACCTTGATCGGCGCCGCTGTGCGGTGCGCGGCGCTGTCGAAGCGGCGCTCGGGCGCCGGCTTGATCTGGTGAACTCGGGTGGTTCTGGATCGATCGAGTCGAGTGCGGGTGACTCGACGGTCACCGAGGTGACGGCGGGCTCGGGGCTCCTCGTCCCGGGGCTCTTTGACGGCTACCGCAGCTTTGAGCCGAGGCCTGCCGCGTTCTTCGCGCTCGAGGTCGTGCGCGTGCCGCGCCCGGGCATGGTCACGGTGTTCGGCGGCGGCTACATCGCCTCCGGCCCGACGGGGCCCTCGCGAGCCCCGCGCCTCCTGGCTCCCGCGGGCCTGCGCCTCACGGGGGCCGAGGGTGCTGGCGAGGTGCAGACGCCGCTGCGCGTGCCGCGTGGTGTCCACCTCGAGGTCGGGGACCGTGTGTGGCTGCGGCACGCGAAGGCGGGTGAGGTCATGGAGCGGTTCGACCGTGTGCACCTCGTGCGCGGGTCTGTCGTCGAGCGCACCGTGGCGACCTACCGGGGCGAGCAGCAGACGTTCGGCTGACCGGCGCGGGCTGAGCCTTGCGGGTGGGGCCGATAGGCTAGGGTCCGTGACCCTCCGCCTTTTCGACACCGCCGCACGCGAGCTGCGCGACCTCACGCCCCTCGAGCCGGGCAAGGTCGGTATCTACCTGTGCGGCGCAACCGTGCAAAGCGCACCGCACGTCGGGCACATGCGCGCGGCGGTCGCGTTCGACGTCCTCGTGCGGTGGTTGCGGCGCAGCGGCCTCGACGTCACCCTCATTCGGAATGTCACCGATATTGACGACAAGATCCTTGCGAAGGCTGAGGCCGCGGGTCGTCCGTGGTGGGCGCACGCCGCGCTCTTCGAGCGCGCGTTCACCGAGGCGTACGACGCGCTCGGCGTGGGCCGCCCGACGTACGAGCCGCGTGCGACCGGCCACGTGACCGAGATGGTCGACCTCATGGAGCGCATCGTCGAGCGCGGGCACGCGTACACGACGACGCCCGGCAACGTCTTCTTCGACGTCGGCTCGTACGCCGAGTACGGCTCGCTCACCCGGCAGCGCCGCGAGGACCTGCTCCCCGCCGAAGAGACCGCGGACGCCCACGGCAAGCGGCATCCGCACGACTTCGCGCTGTGGAAGGCGAACCGTCCCGGTGAGCCCGCGACCGCGTCATGGCCCACGCCGTTCGGTGCCGGCCGCCCCGGCTGGCACCTCGAGTGCTCCGCGATGGCCCGCCGGTACCTCGGCGACGCGTTCGACATCCACGGCGGTGGGCTCGACCTGCGCTTCCCGCACCATGAGAACGAGCAGGCGCAGTCGCGCGCTGCGGGCCTCGGCTTCGCCCAGCACTGGATGCACTCCGCGTGGGTGACGCAGGGCGGCACGAAGATGAGCAAGTCGCTCGGCAACGGGCTCGGCGTGGCCGAGCTCCTCGAGCGTGCCCGTCCTGCGGCGGTGCGCTGGGCGCTCGCGACCGTGCACTACCGCTCGATGCTCGAGTGGACCGACGAGACGCTCGCCGACGCCGAGGCCACGTGGACCCGGCTCGAGGGCTTCGTCGCGCGCGCCTCGGAGCACGTCGACGTCGACGACGCGGACGTCGCCCGGGCCGAGGTGCCCGCGGCGTTCGCTGCAGCGATGGACGACGACCTCAACGTCTCGGTCGCCCTCGCGGTCGTCCACGAGGCGCTCCGCGCGGGCAACTCGGCGCTCGCGGCGGGTGACGACGACGCGGTGCGCACGGCGCTGCTCGACGTCCGTGTCATGCTCGACGTTCTTGGCCTCGACCCGGCGTCCCCCGTGTGGGCGGGCGCCGCATCCGACGACCGGGCGCAGCGCGCGCTCGACGTGCTCGTCGAAGCCGAGCTGGCGCGTCGTGCGCAGGCTCGTGTCGACCGCGACTTCGCTACGGCAGACGCCGTGCGTGATCGCCTCGCGGCGGCGGGCGTCGTCGTCGAAGACTCCCCGACGGGCGCCCGCTGGGCACTCGCGACCGACTCACCGAAGGACCACTGATGGCAGCAGGCAAGGCCAAGCGACCCGGGGCGGTCCGTAAGCCCGGCTCGAAGAAGGGCGCGACCGTCGGGACGGGCGGGCACCGCCGCAAGGCGCTCGAGGGCAAGGGCCCCACACCCAAGGCTGAGGACCGCGACTACCACGTGGCGGCGAAGCGCAAGGCCGCTGCGACGGCGACGCGTGCGCCGCAGCGCACCGGCGGGCGCGGTCCGCAGGCGGGCCGGCGCTCAGGCGGCAGCAAGTCCTCGACCCACGAGATGGTTGCGGGCCGCAACTCGGTTCTTGAGGCGCTGCGCGCGGACATCCCCGCGACCAACCTCTACCTCGCCTCGCGGCTCGAGCAGGACGACCGCACCAAGGAGATCCTCCAGATCGCCGTGGAGCGCTCGATCCACCTGCTCGAGGTGACGCGTCCTGAGCTCGACCGTATGACGGACGGCGCGATCCACCAGGGTGTGGCCCTCCAGGTGCCTCCGTACGAGTACGCGGACCTCGACGACCTGCTCGACGCGGCCGCCGCGTCGGGCCGGGCGCCGCTCATCGTCGCGCTCGACCAGATCACCGACCCGCGTAACCTCGGCGCCGTGCTGCGCTCGGCCGCGGCATTCGGCGCGCACGGTGTGCTCGTCCCCGAGCGCCGGGCTGCCCAGATGACCGCCGCTGCCTGGAAGGTCTCGGCCGGCGCGGCCGCGCGTCTTCCCGTCGCCCGCGTGACGAACCTCGTGCGCGCCCTCGAAGAGGCACGCTCTGCGGGCTGCTTCGTCGTCGGGCTCGACGCGGGTGGCGAGACGACGATCGACACCCTGCCGTATGCGACCGACCCGCTCGTCCTTGTCGTCGGCTCGGAGGGCAAGGGGCTCGCGCGACTCGTCCGCGAGACGTGCGACGCGATCACGTCAATCGACATCGACGCCGCGACCGAGTCGCTCAACGCGGGCGTCGCCGCGGGCATCGCCCTCTACGAGGTGGCCCGCACCCGCCGCGAGGCGTAGCGCCGCCTGCCTCACACCCCGTCAGAACGCGAGAGCGCGTGCCTGAGCCGGGAGCGCGTGCGTGATGACGCGTCTCGTGGCCGGGCACGCGCTCTCGCGCTGCGGGGGTGGGGGCTAGCCCCAGCTGCCCCCGTCCTCCTGGAGCGCGGCGTCCTCGGGCGAGAGGCCGAGCAGGCGCTGCTCGTCGCGCCGGTGAGTGAGGACGTTGGCGACGTAGCTCGCGACGGTCTCGGGCATCGGGACGTCACGACGCTGCTTCTCGGAGATGTACCACCGGTGGTCGAGGATCTCGTGGAACATCTGCGCGGCCTCGAGCTTGCCGCGCATCTCGCGCGGGACGGCGCGGACCGTGGGCTCGAAGACCTCGGTCACCCAGTCGTGTGCGACGAACTGCTCCTCTTCGCCCTGGCGGTCGGTCGCCGCACGGTACTCGTCGAGGTCGTTGAGAAGGCGTCGCGCCTGGTTGTCCTGGACGTCCAGGCCCGTGAGCCGCAGGAGGCGCCGGGAGTGGTGACCGGCCTCGACGACCTTCGGCTGGATGTGCACCTTGGTCCCGTCGAGGTCGGTCGTCATCTCGAGCTCGCCCACGTCGAAGCCGAGGGCGTTGAGACGTTCGACGCGTGCCGCGACGCGCCAGCGGTCCGCGGCGCCGAACACCTCTTCCTCGTTGAGCGCGGCCCACAGCTCGTTGTAGCGCTGCACGAGGGCATCACCGATCGCGATGATGTCGGTGTCCTCGTCCATGTACTCCCCAGCCTGCAGGTCCATCATCTCGCCGATGATGTTCGTGCGCGCCAGATCGACGTCGTAGTTGCGCTGGCCGTCGGTGAGCCGGGCGTGGAGGTCGCCCGTCTCGGCGTCGACGAGGTAGGCCGCGAAGCGGTCGGCGTCGCGCCTGAAGAGGGTGTTCGACAGCGAGACGTCGCCCCAGTAGAAGCCGACGAGGTGCAGGCGCACGAGCAGCACGGCGAGCGCGTCGATGAGGCGCGTCGCGGTCTCGGGGCGCAGCTCCTGGCTGAACAGGGCACGGTAGGGCATGGAGAACTGCAGGTGTCGCGTGATGAGGACGGCCTCGAGCGCCTCACCCGCGTCAGAGGCACGGCCGGTGATGACGCCGACGGGTTCGACGCATGGCACGCCGCCGATGCGTCCGAGCTGTCGCAAGAGCTCGTACTCGCGGTACGCGACGGACTCGCCGATCTCCTTGATCGCGATGACGCCGCCGGAGAGCCTCACGAAGCGCACGATGTGCCGGGAGATGCCGCGGGGGAGTGCGGCGAGCCGGTCGGCGGGCCAGTGCTCGAGGGGGATGTTCCAGGGGAGGTCGAGCAGGCTGGGATCAGGGTCGGCAGCCGTGATCTGCAGGCGTTGGAGCGGCACGGAGTCCTCGTTTGGTCGCGACGTCGATGTGGGTGCGGCATGCTCCCTGCTCCAGCATAGGAGCGTGGGACGCCGCAGGGGCGGCCCGGCGTGTGCCGGACCGCCCCTGCGAGCGATGCGTGATCAGGCCGGGAGGCGCTGGCCCGAGCCCGCGCCGAAGAGGTGCTCCTCGCCGGGACGGATCGCGACGAAGATGCGCTCGCCCTTGGCGGGAACGTTGCGCGGGTCGATGCGGACGATGATCTGGTTGTCACCGGCGCCTGACGTGATGTCGGCGTCTGCGAGCGAGCCCTTGAGGGTTCCGTAGACGAACGCGTCGGAGCCGAGCTCCTCGACGATGTTGACCTCGACCGGGAACGCGGACGCCTCGGCCTGCGAGACGACGTCGAGCGACTCGGGACGGAAGCCGAGCGTGATGCGGCCGTTGTCCTCGGCCGACATCGCGGCCACGGCGGAGCGCGACACGGGGATGCGCGCGGGGCCGACCTCGGCCACGCCACCGTTGAGCTTGAACGTGCCGAGGTTCATCGCGGGCGAGCCGATGAAGCCGGCGACGAAGACGTTCTGCGGGGTGTCGTACATGTCGCGGGGCGTGCCGACCTGCTGGAGGACGCCGTCCTTGAGGACCGCGATGCGGTCACCCATGGTGAGGGCCTCGGTCTGGTCGTGCGTGACGTAGACGGTCGTGACGCCGAGGCGGCGCTGGAGCGACGCGATCTGCGTACGGGTCTGGACGCGGAGCTTGGCGTCGAGGTTCGACAGCGGCTCGTCCATGAGGAACACCTGGGGCTGACGAACGATCGCACGGCCCATGGCGACGCGCTGACGCTGGCCACCCGAGAGGGCCTTCGGCTTGCGGTCGAGGTACTCGGTGAGGTCGAGGATCTTGGCGGCCTCTTCGACGCGGGCGCGGATGTCGGCCTTGGGGGTGCCGGCGATCTTGAGGGCGAAGCCCATGTTGTCCGCGACCGTCATGTGCGGGTACAGGGCGTAGTTCTGGAAGACCATCGCGATGTCGCGGTCCTTCGGCTGGATGTGCGTGACATCCTTGTCGCCGATGAGGATGCGGCCGCCGTTGACGTCCTCAAGACCCGCGAGCATGCGCAGGGAGGTCGACTTGCCACAGCCGGAGGGGCCGACGAGGACGAGGAACTCGCCGTCCTCGATGTGGAGGTCGAGCTGGTCGACCGCGGGGCGCTCCGTGCCCGGGTAGACGCGAGAAGCCTTGTCGTAAGTGACGGTTGCCATGATGGACACCGTTCCCTTCACCGGCAGGTACGTGCCGGACGATCCGTTGTGAAGAGTGTCAGCGTTGATTCGATTGTGCGTCGTCTCTGACACGAATCCCGCACCTGCGCGAGACCCGAGCCCATGATGCCACACGTCAGCGGCGGGTGGAGCAGGACGTCCGTCCTGGCGGGAGCCTCCGTCAGGCTGAGAGTGCCGCGCCGACGTGGGCGAGGACCGCGGCCGCCTCGGCGGTGCCCGCGACGCGGAACCGCGCGACCGTCTCGCCCGGGCCCACCCGCACCGTGACGTCGTCGGGCGTGAGCGCCGCGAAGGCGTGCTCATCCGTGATGTCGTCGCCCAGGTAGAGGACGCTCACCGCGTCCGTCTCGGCCCGCAGGGCCGCGAGCGCCGCGCCCTTTGAGGTCGCGACGACGTTGCAGTCGACGACGTCCTTGCCGAGCATGGCCTCGAGCCCGAGCGTGCGGACGCGCTCGACGGCCGCACCCCGCACCTGCTCGGCACGGTCACCTCCGACGAGGCGCACGTGAAGGACGGCCGACGTCGGCTTGCGCTCGACCCAGGCGCCCTCGGCCGTGGCGGCGACGTCCTCGAGAGCTGCGACGACCCGCGCGAGGAGCTCGGCGTCGGCGGGCGCGAGGACGAGAGGACGTGCCGCGAGGGTGCCGTCGGGCGCGATGACGCCGCGTTCGGCGCCGTGGCTCCCGATGAGCACGGTGCCGGGAGGCGGGCTCGAGAGCCGTGAGAGCGTCACGATGTCGCGGCCCGAGACGAGCGCAAGCCCGACGTGCGGGTCTGTGCCCGCGAGGACCGTGAGCGCGGCCGAGGCCTCGGGCCGAGGACGTGACGCGCCGGGGTCGTCGACGAGGTCGGCGAGGACGCCGTCGAAGTCTGACGCGATGATGACGGACCGACCAGCGCGGGCGTGGCCCGCGAGGCCGTCGAGCGCTGCGAGGAGCGGTTCGGGGAGCGCGGCCGTCATGCAGGCGCCCCCGAGGTGTTCGCGTAGGAGTCCGGGTGGCGTTCCTCGAGGGACGTGTCGGCGTGCGTGCCGTTGCCCCGCACGACGTCGAGGAACGTGCGAGACCACAGCGCCACGTCGTTCTCGAGCACCTGGCGACGCAGACGGCGCATGCGTGTCCGCATCTCGCGGCCGGGCATGCTCGCCGCACGCATCATCGTCTCCTTGAGGCCGTCGATGTCGTGCGGGTTGCACAGGAGCGCCCCGCGGGCGAGCTCGTCGGCCGCGCCCGTGAACTCGGAGAGCACGAGCACGCCGGACTCGTCGAACCGCGCCGCCACGTACTCCTTGGCCACGAGATTCATGCCGTCGCGCAGCGAGGTGACGAGCATGACGTCGGCGGCGCAGAACAGCGCTGCCATCTCGTCAGCCGGGTAGGAGTGGTGCATGTAGTGGACGGCCGTGTGCCCGAAGTCGGCGACCTCGCCGTTGATGCGCCCGACGAGACCCTCGACCTCTTCACGGAGCTGCATGTAGGCGCCGACGTTCTCGCGGCTGGGGCTCGCGACCTGCACGAGCGTGACGTCGCCGATGTCGATGTGGCCGTCGCGCATGAGCTCGCCGAAGGCCTTGATGCGGTGGCGGATGCCCTTGGTGTAGTCGAGGCGGTCGACGCCGAGCATGACGACCTTGGGGTTGCCGAGCTCGTTGCGGATCTCGCGCGACCGCGCCTGGACCTCGGGGGTGCGGGCGAGGGCGTCGAAGCCGCTCGCGTCGATCGAGATGGGGAACGCGCCGGCACGGACCTCGCGCGTGCCACCGTCGTCGGTCGGGACGATGACGTGGTGGCGGCGCGTCTGACGGCCGGTGAGGCGACGGACCGCGCGCAGGAAGTTGGCGGCGTCGGCCTTGCGCTGGAAGCCGATGACGTCCGCGCCGAGGAGCCCTTCGAGGACCTGGCGGCGCCACGGGAGCTGCGCGAAGATCTCGACGGGCGGGAACGGGATGTGGTCGAAGAACCCGATGCGCAGGTCGGGTCGCAAGCGTCGCAGGATCGCGGGCACGAGCTGCAGCTGGTAGTCCTGGACCCAGACGACGCCGCCGGGTGCCGCGACCTTGGCCGCGGCGCGCGCGAAGCGATCGTTGACGTCCTGGTAGGACTCCCACCACGTGCGGTGGAAGCTCGGGGGAGCGATGACGTCGTGGTAGAGCGGCCACAGCGTGTCGTTGGAGAAGCCTTCGTAGTACCGCTCGACGTCGTCGGCAGAGAGAGTGACGGGAACGCACCGGATCCCGCTCGCGTCGAAGGGCTCGTGCTCGACGTCCGGGGAGCCGGCCCAGCCGACCCACGCACCCTCGTCAGCCTCCATGAGCGGGGCGATCGCGGTGACGAGCCCGCCGGGTGCGCGGCGCCACACGGTCTGGCCGTCGTCGTCGACCGTGTGGTCGACGGGCAGCCGGTTGGCGACGACGACGAGGTCGTATCCGTCGTCGGGCGCCGCGGCGCCGGGACGTGGGGAGGTGAGGCTCTCGGTCATGAACGTTCCGCTCCTCTACACATGCACACAGCCCCAGTCCGCGGAGCGAACCGGGGCAACTCTGCTCAGGATGACGTGCGCGAAAGGCGCACGTCCGACCCTCTCACCAGTGTACCTGGGCTGGCCTTGACCGTCCTGGGGAGAAGTCTTGGCCCCGAGGGCGCGGACTGCACCCACGGCGTGTGCCGAGCGCGCCCACGGATCACCTCGGTTAGGTTGCCTAGATGGAGCGCAACGAGCGGAAGCCCGGGGACGAGGTCGGCGGCTACACGATCGAGCGGGTGCTCGGGGCCGGCGCGTCCGGCACCGTCTACCGCGCGGTCGACGGCGGCGGCAGCCCCGTCGCGCTCAAGGTCCTGCACCGCTCGCTCGCCGCGACCGACGCCGCACGCGAGCGCCTCGTGCGTGAGGTCGCCGCGTTGCGCAAGGTCGAGGACGACGCGTTCGTCACGGTGCTCGACGCCGAGGTCGATGCCGACGAGGCGTTCGTCGTCACCGAGCTCGTCGACGGACCGAGCCTCGAGGACGAGGTCCTGGGCGGCGGACCGCTCGATGCCGAGGACGTCCTCGAGCTCGCCGAGAAGCTCGCCCGCGCGCTCCACGCTGTCCACGATGCGGGGCTCGTGCACCGCGACGTCAAGCCGTCGAACATCCTCCTCGCCGACCATGGGCCCGTCCTCATCGACTTCGGCATCGCCCAGGCCGTGACGGACGCGCGCGTCACCTCGCACGGGTTCGTCATGGGTACCCCCGGCTACCTCGCTCCCGAGCTGCTCGACGGCGCCGACCCGTCGGCCGAGGGCGACTGGTGGGGGTGGGCCGCCTCGTTGGCCTTCGCGGTCACGGGACGCGCGCCCTTCGGGGTGCGGCCGCTCGAGGCTGTGCTCGGCCGGGTTCGGGCGGGCGACGTCGACCTGCGCGGCGCCGGCCCGCTCACGGCCGAGGCGCTGCGGGGTGCGCTCGTCCGAGACCCCGCGGCCCGCACCTCGCCCGACGCCGTCGTCGCCGCGCTCCGTGAGGCGGCCGCTGCGCACGAGGCTCACGCAGCGGTTCCCGCCGCGCTCGCGGTCGGTCATGCCGTGCGCTCCCGCGACGACGACGCCCCCGCCCCAGCGCCCGACGCGCGTGTCGTCGAGCACGAGGGTGCGGGCCCCTACGGGCCCGGCGCCGGACCGCGCGTGACGACGGCGCCCGGCCCGGCCAACGACGGCAAGACGGAGGTGATGCGCGTGCCGACGGGTGCGTTCGGGACGCCGCCACCGCCGCCGGAGCCCGAGCCCGGCGCGCCCGCGCTCCCAGGTTTCGACGACGTCGTCGCCGGGCGTGCGGCAGCGCCGAGCGGGGTCGCGCTCGCGGCCGCGGCGGCCGCAAGCGCGCACGGGCTCGACCCGGTCGATCCGGGCGCCACGACGACGGCGCTGCCCGCGGGCGCCGACGGCTCGACGGCGCTCATGGAGTCGGGCGACGTCGGTCGCGCGACCGGCGTGCAGGACCGCGGCGAGGCAGCGACCGCGATGGTGCCCCGCAACCCGTATGCCCCCGCCGCTCCGGCCGCTGAGCTCGCGCCGGACGACGGCGCGCCGGCTCCCGACCTGACCGCGGACGACGGCGACGCCGACACGCGCCGCGTGTGGGAAGGCGACCCGCTCGACGACGACGTCGCCGTGACCCACGACGCCGACGGCGACGGCGTGCCCGACGACGTCGAGCACCGACGTCGTCCGGTCGCGGTCCTCGCCCTCGCGCTCCCGGCGGCCCTCGCCCTCGGCCTCTTCCCCGTGGTGAGCGTGCTGGCCATCGTCGTCGTCCTTGTCCTCGTCCGCTCGGTGGGCGTGACGTCGGATGCGCTGCGGACGAGGCGCGCGACGCGCGGCCGTGGCCGCGCTGACGGCGCCCGCGCGACGTTCGCCTACCCCTGGTACCTCCTCAAGGGCGCGCTCACGTTCCTGCCTGCGTTCCTCGTCGCGGGGGCCGTGGCGACGATGTTCGGCGGCCCGCTGTGGTGGCTCCTGCAGACCAACCGGTTCGTCCTGTCGACCCGCGAGCTCGGGGAACGCGGCCACGGCGAGCTTGTCGTCCCCGCGGAAGGTACCCAGAACGCGACCTGGGTCTTCGTCGCAGCGCTCGCGCTCATCGGTCTCGTGTGGCTCCTGCTGCTGTGGTGGGGGCCGCTCGGCTGGTCGACCCGGTGGGGGGCCCGCACCGTCCTCGGGCACCTGGCGCCGGGGCGCGGGGGCACGCTCTTCGTCGTCCTCGTCGCGCTCGTCCTCGTCGGGGTCGGAGCCCTTCTCGTCGCGATCGGCATGCCGATCCTGTGGTCGCCCCTCGGTGGCCCGCCCAACCTCGCGTAAGGGACCTCGCTCCCAGGTGACGTCCAGGGGAGTGCAGTACTCTCGCCACGTGCAGAGCATGAGGACGACCCCGGGCCGCGCCCCCGCGCGCCTGCGTGTCCTCGCGTCGCGCGCGCGTCTCGGAGCCGGCGTCCTCGCCTGCGGCTTCCTCCTCCTCCAGGCGTGCCTCCACCTGGCTGTGACGCTCGGAGAGCACGGCGTCTCGATCGTCTCGCGCTGCGTGACGACCGCGGGGGCCCCCGTCTGGTGGGCGACGCACCTCGCGATGGTCCGGGTCGACGCGGCGTGCCCCGAGGGCAGCCTCGCACTCGGCGGAGCCCCTGCCGACGTCGCCGTCGTCCTCGCGACGATCGCCCTCCCGGCCCTGCTTGCGCAGGCCCTCGTGCTCGTCGCCGTCGGCGGCGTCCTTGCCGCCCTGCGCGCCTCGTGGCACTGCGCGCGCGCCGTGCTCGGCGCGCCGATGGCGCTGCCCGTCGCGACCCCGAGCGCTCCTCCCGTGGCGCGCGTGCGGACCATCCCGCGACCCTTCGTCCGACGCGTCCTGGTGCGCGTCGGTGGACCGGTGCCCGTGCGCCGTGGTCCTCCTGCCTGCGCGGCCTGAGCCAGCTCCCGCACACGCAGCACGTCCACGCAACCATTCGGAAGGCCCCTCCATGTCCTCGAAGAAGTCCAACGCCAGCCTGAGCCGCGACGAAGCCCGCGCGCTGTCCGCCGCGATGCGCGCCGAGCAGGCCAACCGCGAGAAGCGGTTCAAAATCATCGCGGTCACCATCTTCAGCATCGCCGTCGTCGCGCTGGTCGGAGCGATCGCCCTGCTCTTCATCAAGTCCCAGCCCGCCAAGCTGCCTGAGCCCGGCGCGCTCGCCGCCCCGGCGATCGTCGCCGAGTCCGGCGGAATCTCCGTCGGCAAGGACGGGGTCGCCGGCACGGTCAACGAGGGGGCGCCCGTCGTCGACCTCTACCTCGACTACATGTGCGTGTGGTGCGGCACGTTCGAGGAGACCAACGGCGCGCTCCTCAAGCAGTGGCGCGAGGCGGGCGACATCACGCTCGTCATCCACCCGGTCTCGATCCTTGACCGCATGTCTGCGGGCACGCAGTTCTCGACCCGCTCGGCCGCGGCCTCCGTCTACGTCGCCGAGAACGCACCCGAGCAGTTCGACGCGTTCAACACGGCGATGTTCGCCCAGCAGCCCGAGGAGGGCAGCTCGGGCCACAAGGACAGCGAGATCGCCGACATCGCGAAGAGCGTCGGCGTCCCCCAGTCGGTCGTGGATGACATCGCAAGCGCCAAGTCCTACGAGAAGTACGCCCGGTGGATCGGTTCTCAGACGGACAAGGCCACGGCTGACACGAACCTCCACACCCCCGAGGGTCAGTTCTCGACGCCGACGATCGTCATCGGCGGCCAGAAGTTCGACGGTGACTGGCGCGCCCAGGGCGCGCTGCGCGCCGCGGTCGACGCGGCAGCCGCTCAGGGCTGAGTTCGCTTCTGCGGGGCCGGGCCGTCATGGTCTGGCCCCGCAGAGCGGCTACACTCGTGGCCGCGCCCTCTGCTGAGGGCAGGCCGCCTTAGCTCAGCTGGTAGAGCACCGCTCTTGTAAAGCGAAGGTCGTCGGTTCGAATCCGACAGGCGGCTCAGCACATGGAGGCCCCTCCTCTGCGATCACGCAGGGCAGGGGCCTTCATGCATGGGCGGCCTAGGCGGGCCCGGTCTCTTCGATGAGCTGCAGGGCCGCGCTCACGCGCGGGTTGCGGTCGGGGTGCGCGTCGATCCCGAGCGTCGAGTACACGGCGTTGACATGGTTCTGCACGGACTTCTCGGCGATGCCGAGCTCGTGGGCGATGCCGCCGTTGGACAGCCCCGAGGCGAGCAGCCGCAGGACCGAGTACTGCCGATCGGTCAGCTGGGCGACGCGCGAGCCTGCGCGAGGCCTCATCCGTTCGAGCAGCACCGGGTCGAGCGTCGACCCGCCGGCAGCTGCGACACGGATCGCCCGCAAGAGGGAGTCGGAGTCGTTCGTCGACGTCTTCGACAGGTAGCTCCAGCTGCCGGCGACGTCGCGTGGCAGGTCGAGCATGAGGTCGATGGCGTCCTGGGCCGAGAGGAGGACGACCTTGAGCTTGGGGTCGGCGCGGCACAGGAGCACGCCGAGGCCGATGCCGTTGCCGTCGGGCAGGTCGACGTCAAGGATGACGACGTCCGTGGACCCAGGTGTGATGCGTGCGCGTGCCTCGGTCGCGGTCTCGACCGAGCACACGAGGCGGATGTCGGGCACGTCCGTGACGAGGTGCTCGAGCATGCTGCGGAACAGCGTGTGGTCCTCAACGACTGCGACACGCAGTGTGACGTCACCGTTCTCCATCGCCCCAGTATGGCGTGTCGAGGGTCATTGCGGGGTTCGTGGACTCTTGTTCGCGTGAATTCGTTCGCGTGAGGACCACATCTCACCCCATCGGGCTGGGGAGCGTGACAAGGGACATGTGGGCGCAGGCCTCCCCTTGCTGACGGACTGTGGTCATACTGGGGCATGGGAACGAGCCCCCCGCGACATGACGAGCGGCGCGACCGGATCGCGCACGTCGCCGCAACCTTCGGCACCATCGCCACCTTCTACACGATCACCGGCATCTACATGTGGGCCCAGGTGGCCTTCGAGGTGCCGACGGTCGTCTCGACGTCGTGGACGCGTTACGGCGTCAACCTGCTCTCGTCGGTGACGGTCGCCGGCGTGCTCGCGGTGGTCCCCGCGTACCGCGCCCCTCATGTGGGCCGGGCGCTTCCCGGGATCCTCGTCGCCGCGCTCGGCGGCTCGATCGTGCGGATCGGACTCCTCGTCGCGACCGGTGTGTTCCCGCCAGATATGCGCTTCTACACGCTCGAGGGCGTCGCGGGGCTCGTCTTCGGGGTCGGCGGCGGCATCCTCGGCTTCGCCTACACCTCGGTGCGGCGCTCCGAACGTGCCGAGGCCCGTTACGCCGCCGAGGCCGGATATCAGCGCGAGCTGGCCCTCAAGTCGCTCGAGACCGAGGAGGTCCGCGTCCGACGGTCGATCGCAGAGGGGCTCCACGGAAGCCTCCAGCAGCGGCTCGTCATTGCCGCGGTCCAGGTCGACATGCTCATCGCGGATGCTCATCGCCGCGGTGAAGGCGACGAGGTGACTGAGCCGCTCCTGTCGCTGCGGAGCGATCTTGAGGACATTCGCGAGAACGACGTGCGCGCGACGAGCCGCATGCTCTACCCCGAGGGCATCGAGATCGGTGTCGTGCCTGCCGTGCGGATGCTGCTGCGTCGCCTTCCGACGGGCATCGCCACGCGCATGCACGTGGGCGAGGCACTGCGACGGCTCGACGACCCGGGGAACTCGGAAGTCCCACCGGCCGACAGGCTCCTCGTCGTGCGGATCGTCGAGGAGGCGGTGACGAACGGGCTGCGGCACGGCCATGCCACGTCGTTCGTCGTCTCGATGGACGTCGAGGACTCGACGATCGTCATCGACATCGCCAACAACGGCGGGCCCGTCGACGCCGAGAAGGCCATTCAGGGCTCGGGGACGCGACGCCTGCGCGAACGCCTCGAACTTGCCGGGGGCATGCTCACCGTGACGTCTGACGTCGAGGAGGCGCGGATTCGCTCGGGCGAGGTCGACGGCCAGCACGTGCACCATGCGCACCTGCGGGCGCGGCTCCCGGTCATTCGCGAGTCGATCTCGGGCCTCGGCCACTTGCCGAGCGACCGCTAGGCGCACCTGGCCATCGGGGGCGGTGGGGACTCACGATCAGGTCAGGGTGTCACCGGTTCGCGCAGCAGGCCCCTGGTTTCGCTACTCCGTGCGAGTCTCATCGCGCGCGACCCATCGTCTGCCCGCCGACTGCCACACCATGTCCGCGGCCGTGCCGTCGACGACTGGAGCCATGAGCGCCCCCGCGAGCCGTTCACCGTCGCGCAGGTTCGCAGCGTGCTCGCGACACACGACGGCCTCGACCATGTACTGGTCGTAGCCGCTGGCCGTGAACGTCTCGGGCACGACAAAGGTCACCGGGCCTTCCAGGCCGCGGTGCTTCCACTCGCCGGCGATCGCCTCGGCAAGGTCTCGGCCGTCGATGTCGTGGGTGAGTGCCAGCACGCAGATGTCGACCAGGTCGCGCACTCGCGTCGACGTCCCCGTCTTGTACGTCTGGGCGGTGGCGCAGACCTTGTCGGCGACGTGATCGACGACCGGGTACAGGGGGATGAGAGGGGCCTCGTACCCGGCGGGCCGAGGCGCGTCTCCCCGCCGAACGTGCTCGACAGGCTGGGTGAGGAGCACGTCGTAGGACACGTCGAGTTTCAACGACTCCTGCTGGCGACGGCCGCAGATGTCCACGCCGAGCACGACGGTGGCCACGGCCGTGTCGTAGTCGAGCTCGTGGCCCGCAGTCACCGTCTTGAGGACGAACACGAAGTCGTCGGCGAGGTCCAGCGAGCAGATCGCCTCGAGGCGCCGTCGCACGTCAGCCATGTTCGACCCTCGCGCTACGAGGTCGAGGTCGGTGGTGGAGCGAGTGTCGATGACGCGGACGAGCAGCGCGCCGCCACCCTTGAGCACCCAGTCGTCTGCGACTTGCACGACGCGAGCCATGAACCGCTCGAAGATGAAGCCGGACTGGGCCGCCTCGGGCGACATCCCCACGACCTTGGCCTTGGCGGTCAGCGCCTTGCGCAGCGCGTTGGCCGAGACGTACCGCTTGCGCTCAGCCATCAAGGCCCCCAGCGCGCAGCATCGGCCCGACGAGGTCAGAGACCGGCACGCCGGAATCTGCCGCCAGGTCCTCCAGCGCGCGGCGCGCAGCCTTGCCCGCTTCCCGGAGACGAGCCCTGATCACGGGATCGTCCGGTACCAGACCCGAGAACATGTCGTCGTCGTACTTCGGCATCATGCTCGAGAACATGCTGGCGTCGTACTTCGGCGTCAGCGACGACGAGTAGTCCTGACCCGCGGCCCCCATGACCTTGTCCATCGGGACGTGCGCGAGGTAGTGCTTCGAGAGCAGCCTCTCGAGACTGGGAGCCGGGGCAAGGCTGGCTGCCCACTCGACCGGGTCGAGCCCGTGGCGCTTGGCGACAGGCGCGAGCTCTCGGACCAGCCGCGGCCTGTTGAGCGCGTCACGCCTGATGGCGTCCATGAGTATCCGGGAGACATGGTCCTCGTCGGCACCCGAGCGCAGCAGGTCGGCAGCGGTGCGCTCGATGGTCGTCACGGGTAGGCCGTCGACCTGCGTGATGCTCGCGGGGCCGAGCTTCATGGTGTGGAACTTGAGCTCGCGGCGTGTCGTCCGTCGTTGCGCGGGGAACGTTATCTCGTGCTGCAGGGCACGAAGCGTGCCCAGGTTGTGCACGACTGCAGCCGAGGCGTGGGAGACGACGCCCGAGCTGGGCAGCTGGCGTCCGCGCTCGGCGAGGGTTGCCGCCGGATCGACGCTCAGATAGGCCGCGCGCAGCCGGGTCAGGTGGGAGTCGGGTACCCCTGCCATCGCGTAGACACCGTACGAGATCCTCTCCATGCGGCCCGAGGCCACCGCGGAGGTCAGGTGATGCCGGGGCACGCCGAGTCTCTCGGCCTGCGCGGCGGTGACCAGGCCCCACTGGTCGGCCGCGAGGTCGACGACTTCCTCAAGAGCGATCATGCTTCAAATGTAGGCCGCACCCACCATATTGAGCAAGACTCCCCGGCGCGACGTTGAATATAGTGGCTCAGGCCACCGTATTCGGCATCCCGCCCTCCGTTGCGCTGTGGCCAGACCGGTTGCTCGCAGGTCGCTGTCCTTGGTGGGGCGCCGTGCGGCAAGGGCAGCGAGCAGGGCGACGCCACCTTCGAGTGTTCCTCGCTGAGGCAGTGGCGTCATAGCAGGATCTCCAATGCGTCACGGAGTGCAGGCGTCGCCTGCGGGAACGACGCGGCCTGCGTCAGGATCGTCGACGGGCTGCTGCCAGGGATGCTCGTAGCGGCCTTCGGAGAGGAGGGCGCGCAGCTGCCGCCGCGAGACGCCCGCGGCCGCGAGCGTGCTCGCATCCAGCAGGTCAGGCAGGTGCGCTGCGTCCATCATCCCCTCCGGTCATTTCTGGTGACAGCCACAGTGTGCCTGTCACGCTTTTTGTCCGGCAGGGTGTCGGCGAACGCAAAGCTGGGGCACCCCTGGACGACGCCCGCTACCAACTCCGCACCGCCAATGAACCGTTGCCCTCCGCGGCGGCCACGGCCCTCGCCGAGGGCGGACGCGTCCCAGCGGCGTAGGAGGTGCTCGGTGCGACCAGCGTCCTGGTCGGGCTTAGCTAGCCGCGCTGGTCGGGTCCTGCGGCGTCGTCCGCAGTGTTTGGCTCACCTGACCGGGCGTCGGGGACGGCCCGGGCGGGGCCGGGCACCGGGCGCTTGGGGCTGCGGCCGTCGCCCGATGAACGTCCCGTGAGGCGACGCTGCACCCAGGGGTAGGCGTGCTCCCGCATCCACGCTGCGTTCTCGCGCATCCGCACGGCCCACGCCTCTGCGCCTGGCGCGTCGAGCGGGACGTCCCACGCGGGATCGGTGGGCTCGAGGCCGAGCGCGGCGAGAGCGGCCTCGGCGATGCGCCGGTGTCCCTCGCTCGTGAGGTGGAGGCGGTCGGTGTCCCACATCCGCCAATCCTTGATGAAGCGCATGCCCCACTGGTCGACGACGTAGGCGCCGTGGCGACGCGCGATCGACCACAGGTGTGCGTTGAACGTCGCGACGCGGGGCCGGGTGAGTCGCATGACCGCGGAGCCGTCGGCGTCCATGCCCGTCGCGAGCAGGACGTCCGCGCCCGCCTCGCGAGCGCGGACGACGGCGTTCTCGAGCCTCCCGGCGAGACGGTCGACGTCGACGTTGGGCCGCAGGATGTCGTTGCCGCCGCCGACGATCGAGATGAGGTCAGGCTGCAGGTCGAGAGCTGCGGGCAGCTGGTCGGTGAGGATCGGCCCGAGCAGCCGCCCGCGGATCGCGAGGTTGGCGTACTCGATGCCGCCGGGGCGACGAGCGTCGAGGTGCTCGGCGAGGCGGTCGGCCCAGCCGCGGCACGCGTCGGACCCGGGTGCGTCGCGGTCCCAGAGGCCTTCCGTGAACGAGTCGCCGATCGCGACGTAGCGGGTCCAGCGGGGCACAGTGGCGGCGGGCACGGTTGTCACGCCCTCCATCGTGCACCTTCCGGGAGCGACCAGTCGAGCGGCGCGGCGCCCTGGGCGACGAGTGCGTCCGACGCGCGCGTGAACGGCCGCGAGCCGAAGAATCCGCGGTGCGCGGCTAGCGGGCTCGGGTGCGCCGAGACGAGCACGGGGTGATGCGCGAGGCGAGGTGCGAGACGTTCCGCGTCCTTGCCCCACAGGATCGCGACGAGCGGGGCGTCGCGCGCGTCGAGCACCTCGACGACGCGGTCGGTGACGTGCTCCCACCCGCGCCCCCGATGCGAGCCCGCCTCACCCGCCCGCACCGTGAGGACTCGGTTGAGCAGCAGGATGCCGCGGCTCGCCCACGCGGACAGGTCGCCCGACGTCGCGGCGGCCTGGCCGGTGTCGTCGTGCAGCTCGGTGAGGATGTTGCGCAGCGACCGCGGCAGCGGCCGCACGTCGGCCTCGCACGAGAACGCGAGCCCGTGCGCGTGGCCGGGGGTCGGGTAGGGGTCCTGCCCGACGACGAGGACGCGCACGTCCTCGAGCGGCCGCTCGAACGCACGCATGACGAGGTGCCGCGGCGGCAGGACGTCGTGCCCCGCGCTGACCTCGTCGTCGAGGAAGTCGTCGAGGACGTCGAGATGGTGGGCGACGGGCGCCAGAGCGCGGGCCCACGAGGGGTGAAGAGCATCGACGAGGGGCACGGATCTCACGCTACCGGGGCGCACGACGTGCGTGCTCGCGACCGCAGCCTCGAGGAATGACACCGGTGTGGTTCGAGCGTACGATCGACGCGTGCGGCTGTGCGCCGTGCGCCGGATCGACACGACGAGGGAGGCAGCGGTGGCTGAGCTGCACGCGGTCCCCGACGACCACGAGACGGACCCGGCCGAGCCTGGCAGCGACGAACGTCCGTCGGGCCTGAGCGAGCGCGACGAGAAGATCCTCGCGTTCGAACGGCAGTGGTGGAAGTACGCGGGGGCCAAGGAGCAGGCCGTGCGCGAGCTCTTCGACCTCCCGGCGACCCGGTACTACCAGGTCCTCAACGCACTCATCGACACCCCCGAGGCCCTCGCGTTCGACCCGATGCTCGTCAAGCGCCTGCGCCGCCTGCGCTCGAGCCGGCATCGCGCGCGCAGCCAGCGTCGCCTCGGCACCGAGGGCTGACGCGCACGATCCCGCCAGGGATCTTCGCAACCTCTTCGCGCGGCGCCGCGCCGCGCCGACACGGTCGGGCGCTCGGGCACCGGTAGCCTGTCCTGGTGAGCGGCTACCCCTACCCGAACGACGAGTTCGACATTGAGCTTGATGACTCCCATGCCCTGGGGATCCACCATGCTCGTCGATCGACGTGGAGCAAGATCTGGCCCTTCCTCGTCGTCGTTCTCGTGTGCGCGGCGCTCGCGGTCGCGCTCGTCACCTGGTTCACGTCGCAGGGACGGGTGAAGAACAACGCCGCGCCGCCGTCGACGTCCACGACGGCGGCCGCCACGACGGCCCCCACGACCACGGTCGAGCCGAGCGAGGAACCCTCGACGGAAACGACGACCGAGCCTGCGGACGACGAGACGACGACGGAGCCCGACGAGGACCCGACGACCGAGGAGCCCGCGGCCCCCGAGCTCACGCGTTCGACCGCGATCCGCGTCCTCAACGCGACGCGCACGCAGGGCCTCGCGGCCTCGCGTGTCTCCACGCTCAAGCAGGCCGGCTGGACGAACGTCGTCGGTGAGAACTTCCCGAGCAGCTCGAACGCCCCCTCGTCCACGTCCGTCTGGTACCGCTCGGCGGACCTCGCCGATGAGGCGAAGCAGGTCGCAGCAGACCTGGGCATCACCACCGTCACGCTCGTGGAGGAGCTGCGCGGAGACATGTCGGTCGTGCTCGTCGGCTGACGCCGCTCACGGTCGCTCGCGGCCGCGCGTGACCGAGTTCCCGGGGCGGGCCAACCCTTTCGCTCACGGAGCCCGTTCCCCTAGGCTGGCCACATTCGTGCCCGACGGAGGGCGCGGATGCACGCACGAGACGAGCAAGGAGCGGTAGATGGCCCAGGGCACGGTCAAGTGGTTCAACTCCGAGAAGGGCTTCGGGTTCATCACCCCGGCCGACGGCGGACAGGACCTCTTCGTTCACTTCAGCGCGATCCAGACCGACGGCTACCGGACCCTCGACGAGGGTCAGCCGGTCGAGTTCGAGGTGGGGCAAGGGACGAAGGGGCCGCAGGCGGAGCAGGTCCGCCCGGTCTGACCACCCTCACCCACGCGTGAGGGGCGCTCCCCGACGGCATTGACGCCGGCGGGGAGCGCTTTCGTGTGCGGCCGGCCTGCCACGTGGGCGAGTCTCGGCGCCGGACGGTGTGCCGGGTCGCGCACCCTGGGTCAGGCGCGCGCGCTCACGGAGCGTCCTGGAGGGCCGTGAGCGCAAGGAGGACGTTGGCGCTCGACCACGCGAGCGGCGCGACCGCCGCAGGCGAACCGTCTGCGAGGACCTTCTCGGGGATCGCGCCGGAGGAGGTGCGGTGCTTGTCGATCCAGCCGAGCCAGTGCTCGGCGGTCGTGCGGTCGCCGAGCGACGCTGCCGTGAGCGCGTAGAGCGTCGTCTGCGGGGTCCACGAGACGCCGTCGGGCCGCCACGACCCTCCCGGGGCGAGGCCGCCCGCGGGCCGCAGCATGGGCCCGACGCTCGCCCGCCATGCGGCCTCCGCACCGTCGAGCGGCACGGTGACGAACGGCGGCAGGACGAACGCCGTCGCCGCATCCCGCGCGCCACCTGTGACGTGCCGCGGATAGCCGAGCGTCCCGAAGGTGCTCTCGATGCGCTCGCGCAGCGTTGCCGCCGCGTCGGCCGTCGTGCGTGCCCGCTCTGGCTCGCCGAGCAGCGTCCACGCGTCCGTCGCGGCCTCGAGCCCCGCGAGCAGCGGCGCGGCCGTGCCGAGCGTCGTCACCGACTCCCGAACCTCCCAGTAGTCCGGTGACGCAGGTGGGAGCCGGCGGCCACCCTCGGTGAGCGCGATCGCGTGGTCTGTCGCACGCTCGAGGAGGCCGCGCAGGCTCAGGGCGACGTCCGTGCGGGTCGGTGCCGCGTCGCTCGAGGTAACGGCTGGGGTGGTGGCGGGCCCCTCTTGGGTCGCGTCGAGCACCTCGCCGAGCGCCCACAGGACCCAGCCCGTGCCGTCGGTCTGCGGGTGGCGCCCGTCGGGCGGACCTGCGCCGTCGAGCGTGTAGCGGGCCTCGAAGGAGCCGTCGTCTGCCTGCACGCGCGCAAGGAAGTCGAGCACGCGCACGGCGTCCGCGCCGTGACCCGTGCGGGCGAGCGCGGCGGCGACGAACGCGTTGTCCCGCGGCCACGCATACCCCCAGCGCTCGTGGAGTGCCGCGGGCACCGCGCCGTCGTCACCGAGGAGTGCGTGGAGGTCGCCGAGAGCGCCCCTCGCCATGTCCTCGAAGCGCGTGCCGACCCCCGGGATGGTGCCCGCGTCGAGCCAGGCACGCTGCTTGCTCGCGAGCCGGTCGAGCTCCGCGCGCCCAGCCGCGTCGACTCCGGACACGGCGGGTACGCGCACCCCCGGCAGGTACGCCTGTCGGGTCCCGGGCGCAACCGTCGCGACGCCTTGAGGTGTGACGACGAGCCCGTCGGAGTACAGCTCGATGACGTTGCGGTCGATTCCGCCCTGCGTCGCGCCCGCGGCCGAGACGAGCGCCGTCGCCGCAAGGACCGCGGCCAACGTGAGGCCCGCGACCCGACGACCCCGGCGTGACGGCACCCGTGGACTCTAGCGCCTGCGGCCCGCGTCGAGCGGCCTCGTCCGGTGGCAGCGCGCGATCGACGAGGTCGCGCGGAGGTGTGCCCGCGATACTGGAGGTTCCGAGGGTCCGAGGGGGTGCGCATGGTCGACGTCGTCGTCGTGGGGTCTGGCCCCAACGGGCTCGCTGCAGCCGTCACGCTCGTCCGGGCGGGGCTGCATGTGCGGGTCGTCGAGGCGGAGGCTACGGCCGGTGGGGGAGCGCGGACGCTCCCGCTCGGAACCGACTGGCTCGTCGTCCGCCGCGGCGTCGACGCCGAGCAGATCGCCGCGCTCCCGCACGACGTCTGCTCGACGACCCACCCGCTCGCCCTCGCCTCACCGTTCCTGCGCGGGTTCGACCTGGCCGCGCGCGGCGTGCAGCTCGTCAGCCCTCGGGTGTCCTACGCGCACCCCCTGCCGGGAGGGGCGGTCCTCGCGCACCGGTCGCTCGAGCAGACGGTCGCCGAGCTCGGACCCGATGGCGCCGCCTGGCGGCGCAGCGTGGGCTCGCTCGCTGAACGGCCGGACGCGCTCGCGGGGCTCCTGCTCGGGGACCGTCGTGCGGCGCTCGGCGGCCCGGGTCAGGCCCGTGCCGCGGCCGCGCTCGCGAACGCGCTCGTGCGTGCGCCTCGCGAGGGGCGCGCGGGCGCGCTGCTCGCCGGCGTCGCCGCCCATGCGATGGCACCGCTGTCCTCGCCCGCCGCCACGGGGACGGGGCTGCTGCTCGGTGCGCTCGCGCACGCGGGTGGCTGGCCCGTGCCCGTCGGGGGCTCGCGCGCGATCGTCGACGCGCTGCTCACCGACCTGCGGGCGCACGGCGTCGAGGTCGAGACCGGCCGTCGGGTGAGGTCGTGGGGCGACCTGCCGGCCGGGGCGGACGTGCTCCTCACGACGTCGGTTCCGCGCGCGCTCGGGATCGTCGGGCACCGCGTGCCGTGGCACGTGCGCGCCGCCCTGCGGCGCTTCCGCAGCGGGCCCGGCGCGTCCGCGGTCCAGCTCGTGCTCGACGGGCCCGTGCCGTGGGCCGACGCACGTGCCCGGGAGGCGGGCACCGTCCACGTCGCCGGAAGCGTCGACGACGTGCGGGCCGCGCAGGCCGCCGTGCGCGCCGGACGGCACGCGGAGCGCCCCGTCGTGCTCCTCGGCGACCCCACGCCGTGGGACCCGGCGCGTTTCGGGAGCGCGCGTCCCACGGCTCGCGTCGTCTGGGCGTACGCGCACGTCCCGGCGGGCTCCGGACGTGACGTCACGGACGACGTCCTCGCGCACGTCGAGCGGTACGCGCCGGACGTGCGCGACCGCGTGCTTGCGACGCGCTGCGTGCCCGCGGCTCACCTGTCCGCGCACGACGAGAACCTCCTCGGCGGTGACATCGCGACCGGGGCCGTGACCGCGTGGCAGATGCTCGCCCGGCCGCGGCTCGCCCCCGACCCGCACCTCCTCGGGGAGGTGGGCGGACGGCTCGTCCTGCTGGGTTCCGCTGCGAGCCCTCCGGGGCCGGGCGTCCACGGCATGGGCGGGTATCTTGCTGCGCGCTCGCTCCTCGCGAGGCGGGGCGTGCGGCCGGGTGCGCTCGGCCCTCGGGGGTAGGCCGCGCAACCGTGCACGGCGTGTTCGGCTCTGCGCGGACGAGGCCGCGACCACCTTGCACTCGCGGGGGTCGAGTGCCAATAATGGGTTAGCACTCTCGACCTTCGAGTGACAGTCGTCGCTCGGGGCAGGAGTGGACCCACCCAGGTCGCAAGGTGAGGTCCGGGCCGTCGGCGTGACGTGAACGCAGGGGGCGCAGGCCGTCCGTCGCGGGCACCGACCGACCACCACGCCACAAGCGGAGGATCACATCCCCATGGCAAAGATCATCGCCTTCAACGAGGAGGCTCGTCGCGGTATGGAGCGCGGGCTCAACGTCCTCGCCGACACCGTCAAGGTCACCCTCGGCCCGAAGGGCCGCAACGTCGTCCTCGACAAGAAGTGGGGCGCCCCCACGATCACGAACGACGGCGTCTCGATCGCCAAGGAGATCGAGCTCGAGGAGCCGTTCGAGAAGATCGGCGCCGAGCTCGTCAAGGAGGTCGCCAAGAAGACGGACGACGTCGCAGGCGACGGCACCACCACCGCAACCGTTCTCGCCCAGGCGCTCGTGCGCGAGGGCCTGCGCAACGTCGCGGCCGGCTCGAACCCCATCGCGATCAAGCGCGGCATCGAGAAGGCCGTCGAGGCCGTCACGGCCGAGCTCGTCGCCGCCGCCAAGGAGATCGAGACGAAGGAAGAGATCGCCGCGACCGCTGCGATCTCGGCCGGCGACACCGCGATCGGCGAGCTCATCGCCGAGGCGCTCGACAAGGTCGGCAAGGAAGGCGTCATCACGGTCGAGGAGTCGAACACGTTCGGCCTCGAGCTTGAGCTCACCGAGGGCATGCGCTTCGACAAGGGCTTCCTTGCGCGCTACTTCGAGACGGACCCGGAGCGCCAGGAGGCTGTTCTCGAGGACCCGTACGTCCTGCTCGTCGAGTCGAAGATCTCGAACGTCAAGGACCTCCTCCCGCTCCTCGACCAGGTGATGAAGCAGGGCCGTTCGCTCCTCATCATCGCCGAGGACATCGAGGGCGAGGCTCTTGCGACCCTCGTGCTCAACAAGATCCGTGGCACGTTCAAGTCCGTCGCCGTCAAGGCCCCGGGCTTTGGCGACCGCCGCAAGGCGATCCTCCAGGACATCGCCATCCTCACGGGTGGCCAGGTCATCTCCGAGACCGTCGGCCTCAAGCTGGAGACCGCGACGCTCGACCTTCTCGGCACGGCCCGCAAGGTCGTCGTGACGAAGGACGAGACGACGATCGTCGAGGGCTCTGGCGACGCCGAGCAGATCTCGGGCCGCGTCAACCAGATCCGCTCCGAGATCGAGAAGTCGGACTCGGACTACGACCGCGAGAAGCTCCAGGAGCGCCTCGCCAAGCTCGCTGGCGGCGTCGCCGTCATCAAGGCGGGTGCGGCCACGGAGGTTGAGCTCAAGGAGCGCAAGCACCGCATCGAGGACGCCGTTCGCAACGCGAAGGCTGCCGTCGAGGAGGGCATCGTCGCCGGTGGTGGCGTCGCGCTCATCCAGGCCGGTGCCAAGGCTGCTGCCGTTCTCGAGCTGCTCGAGGGCGACGAGGCGACGGGTGCGGGCATCGTCCTGCGCGCGATCGACGCGCCGCTCAAGCAGATCGCCGTCAACGCCGGCCTCGAGGGTGGCGTTGTCGCGGAGCGCGTGCGCTCGCTCCCGTCGGGCCACGGCCTCAACGCCGCGACCGGTGAGTACGAGGACCTCCTCGCCGCGGGCGTCAACGACCCGGTCAAGGTGACGCGTTCCGCGCTGCAGAACGCTGCGTCGATCGCTGCGCTCTTCCTCACGACCGAGGCCGTCGTGGCCGACAAGCCGGAGAAGGCTCCGGCCATGCCGGCCGGCGGCGACGACATGGGTGGCATGGGCTTCTGACCCTCCACCTCACGACAGTGAAGGCCGTCGGCCGGGCTCGCGCCCGGTCGGCGGCCTTCGCCGTGGAGTGGCGTGGCATGACCTGGCCCTCAGCGCGGAGTAAGGGTAGCCTCACTTAGGCACGCCTTACATGAGCGTGTGACCGAGCCTGGAGAGTCCCATGTCCGTCACCGTGTCCCATCCCCGAGCCATCACGCGCGTCCGCCATCCGCTCCGCTCACGACTCCTCACCGTCGTGAGCGTCGAGAAGCTGGCTGCGCGCATGGTGCGCATCCGCCTGGCCGGGGACGACCTCGCCGACTTCGTCTCCTCCTCGCCGCAGGACCACGTCAAGCTCTTCCTCCCCGACGAGCCGGGAGCGACGCCCGAGCTCCCCGAGGTCGTCGATGACCGGTGGGTGGGTGGGCGGCATCTCACGAGCCGCGACTACACGGTCCGTCGCGTCGACGCGGAGGCGGGAACGCTCGACATCGACCTCCTCGTCCACGAGCACGGCGCCGCGGGACGCTGGGCCGGCAAGGCCGCGGTCGGGGACCGCGTCGGAGTGCTGGGGCCGCGCGGCTCGGTCATGATCCCCGACGACTTCGCCTGGTACGTCTTCGCGGTCGACGAGACCGCACTTCCCGCCGCTGCCCGCTGGCTCGAGTCCCTGAGGTCGGACGCGCGCGTCACGGTCGTCGTCGAGGCCCAGGACGACGGCAACGTCATCGACCTGCCGACCGCCGCACGCGCCGAGATCACCTGGCTCTTCCGTGGCCGCGCCGAGCCCGGCACGAGCTCGCTGCTCGCTGACGCCGTCCAGACGCTCGACCTGCCCGAGGGTGACGGCTTCGTCTGGGTCGCGGGCGAGGCCGAGTCGATCAAGCCTGTGCGCCGGTACTTGCGTCGCATGGGCTTCGGCCGCGACCAGCACGACGTCGACGGCTACTGGCGCCGCGGCGTCTCCGACTTCGACCACCACGAGGCGGCTGGCTGACCACAGAGGGTCTCTCGGGTTCGGCGTCCCCAGATGCGAGCGGGCGCAGGACCGAGCGCCGCACGCTCGCCTACCGTCCCACTCACCCCCGGCGCACGGCCGGGGCGTGAGCCCGGAGGTAGCGCATGTCAAGCTACGAAGTCGACTCGGCCCAGGTGGCCCAAGCATCCCAGCGCGTGGCGACGAGCAGGTCGACCATCAGCGGAGAGACCGCCGCGATGGTCCTGCACCTGCGTGACCTCGAACAGGTGTGGAAGGGATCCGCAGCGGCCGGCTTCGCCGGCGTTCTCGCCGAGTGGGATGCAGCGCGCCTGCAGCTCGAGACGGCGCTCGAGTCGATCGGAGGGGCGCTCGCCAACGCCTCGACCATCTACGCGGACGCGGAGGCCGACGCAGGGCGCATGTTCCAGCGCTGAGCCGACGCTCTAGTCCTCGTCGTCCTCGTCATCGATGAGCCCGACGCCGGAGTCGGCGACGGGCGCGGGGGTGGTGACGACGGACGGCGAGGGCCGGTCGGGGAGGGGACGGTCGAGCTCGGCCGGATCCTCCCCGAGCGCCGCCCACTCCTTGCGCAGGCGCGCGAGCTCTCCCTGGACGTTCTGGCGTGCCGCGTCCTCCCAGGCAGCCCCGAGCGGGCTCGAGAACAGGGCGCGACGCTCCAGGAGCCGCGTGAGGATCGCGACGCGGGCCCGCACGAAGTCCCGGGCAGGGATGTGCTGGTACTCCTTGCGCACGTCGGCGAGGTACGACTTGTACCGCTGCGGCTCCGAGGCCAGCATGCCGAGGTCCGCGTCGCACAAGACCGAGCAGTCGAAGTCCGCCGGGTCGGGCGCGTGGCGCAGGAGCGCCGTGACGAGCTGTGCGACGCGATGCGCGGCACGCTCAGGGACACCGAGCTCCATGAGCTGCTCGTGCGCGAGGACCGCGCTCGCCGTCTCGTTCTCACCGCCCCGGGCCTCATACGTCGCCTTGGTCTCGGCATCGAAGATCGCACCGTGGTACCAGGCAGCAAGACGAACGAGCGCAGGCTCGTGGGTCTCTTCAGCAAGCTCGTCGACACGGTTGAGGACGTCGGCAAGATGCCTGAGGTCATGGAACTGCCGGGCAGGATCGCACCAACGCGCCAGAAGCGCCTCGCCGACCTGCTTGACACGCTCGGGAGAGGCGGTCGCCCCGGCCTCAGCACACGCGCGGGACCACGACGACAACAACCACTGCGGGGCGTCCACGTAGGACACGGACATGGGACAGCTTTCCTCGGGCAGCAAGTGACAAACGGCCACACTACCTCCGTCGCGAGGCCCGGCGCAGCCGCTGCGGTCACGTCACGGACACGGTCCGGAAACGGTCAGGTCGCGAGCGGCAGCGTCACCTGGAAAGTCGCCCCGCCCCCCGCGGTCGCGAACGCCACGATCGACCCGCCATGCGCCTGGACGATGGACGAGACGATCGCGAGCCCCAGACCAGAGCCGCCCGACGCCGAGTTCCGCGACGCATCCACCCGGTGGAAGCGTTCGAAGATCGCCGCGCGATGCTCGGGCGGGACGCCGGGGCCGTGGTCACGCACCGCGACCGACGCGTGCACGCCGTCGCTCGAGACGACGACCTCGACGGGAGAACCCTCAGGAGTGTGCCGCACGACGTTGCCCACGAGGTTGGTGAACACCTGCCGCAACCGCGCCTCGTCGGCCAGCACCTCGTGATGCGGCACCGCACCGTCCGGCACCGTGACCTCGGCCCCGTCCGGACCGACGACGACGAGCCGGGTCGTCCGGGTCGGGTCCATCGCCCCCAGGTCAGCGAGCGCGTCCGCCGCAAGGGCGCCCAGATCGACGCGAGTGAGCGCGACCGGGCGTTGCTCGTCGAGGCGTGCGAGCGCCAGCAGGTCCTCGACGAGCGTGCCCATCTGCACCGCCGACGACTCGATGCGTCCCATCGTCTCGGCCGTCTGCTCGGGCGTCGTCACCGCGCCCATCCGGAAGAGCTCGGCGTAGCCGCGGATCGAGACGAGCGGCGTCCGGAGCTCGTGGCTCGCGTCCGCGACGAAGCGACGCATGCGCGCCTCCGAGGCCGCCTGCGCGTCGAACGACTCCTGGATGCGGCCGAGCATGACGTTGAGGCTCTCGGCGACCGCACCCACCTCGGTCGTCGTCGGCATGTGCGGGATGCGGCTCGAGAGATCACCCTCGGTGATGCGCCGTGCGGTCGCCTCGATCTGCCGCAGCGGGCGCAGCGAACGGCGCACCGCCAGGTAGCCGAGGGCTCCAGCCGCGACGACGAGAGCGCACGAGACCAGGGTGAGCACCTTGGCCAGCTCTGACGTCGTCTGCGTGACGGGCGCGACCGGGAGCGCGACGACGACCGTGCCGATGAACCGGTCGCCCACCCCGACGACGGGGCGCGCCACCGCACGCCACTGCGTGCTCACGCCCGTCGGCGAGGGCGCGCCCGCAAGCGTGAAGGGCGCGCCGTCGAGCTCGACGGACCGCACCGTGAAGATCGGCACCGCCGGCGTCCCCCACCGCGGCTCCCGCGCGGCCTGCGCAGCGATCGGCCGCCCGTCGATCTGGAGCGAGAGCTGCAGGTCGGAGTCGAGGGCCCGGCGGTTGATCGACCTCACGAGGTCGTCGAGGACCATGTCCTCGCTCGAGCGCAGCGCGACCACGAGCTGCTCGTCGACCTGGCGGAGCATGTGCGAACGCAGCTGGGCGGTCGCCGCGATCGTCGAGAGGGCGAGACCCGTCGTGAGGACGACGACGACGAGCACGACCATGCGCGCGCTCAGCGTGACGCGCTGGCCGAGCGTCCGCAGCCGAGGCAGCTGCGGACCGCCGTCGCCCGGCCCCGGAGAAGACGAGGACGGTGGGGAAGGCGGTGGTGGCGGGGGAGGCGGCAGGCTCATGAGTCCTGCGGCACCCGCAGCATGTAGCCGACGCCGCGCTTCGTCTGGATGAGAGGCGCGGGCGCGACCCCGTCCGGCCGCGGAACATCGATCTTGCGGCGCAGGTAGGAGATGTAGGACTCGACGATGTTCATGTCACCGGCCCAGTCGTACTGCCACACGTGATCGAGGATCTGCGCCTTCGACAGCACCCGGTTGGGATTGAGCATGAGATAGCGCAGCAGCTTGAACTCCGTCGGTGACAGCTCGATGAGCCGACCGGCACGATGGACCTCGTGCGTGTCGTCGTTGAGCTCGAGGTCGGCCACGCGCAGCACGGCGTCCTCGTCCACGGCCTCGAACGTGCGCATGCGCCGCAGCACAGCGCGGATCCGCGCGATGACCTCTTCGAGGCTGAACGGCTTGGTCACGTAGTCGTCGCCGCCCACGGTGAGGCCTGTGATCTTGTCCTGGGTGTCGTCCCGCGCCGTGAGGAAGAGGACCGGCATCGTCTGGCCCTTCTCTCGCAGGCGTCGCGTCACCGTGAACCCATCCATGTCCGGGAGCATGACGTCGAGCAGCACGAGATCCGGGGCAGCCTCACGAGCGAGACGCAACGCCGTGGCGCCGTCGGGGGCAGAGCGCACGTCGAAACCCGCGAACCTCAACGAGGTCGCGAGGAGCTCGCGAATGTTGGGCTCGTCGTCGACGACGAGGATCGATGCCTCGGGAGCGCTCATGACTCCAGCATGCTCCCGAATCCTGGAACATTCCTGAACGCGCGCCCGCATTCCGCGACGCGCAGATTCCTCGACGCGTACCCACGCGGCGCGAACTCGCGAGGTGCGACGGAACGTGCCCGGCCGCGAGGGCCGGGCACGCGCCGAGCACTAGATGAAGCGCAGCGGGTCGAAGTCCTCGATCGGAATGATGTGAACGCGCGGCAGGGGCGTGTTGAACGCCGAGATGTCGTACTCGAGGTCGAAGAACTCGACGCCGCGCTCCGAGAGCTCGGCCATGCGCGCGTTGACGAACTCGCGGAAGCACAGCACACCGATGCGGCGCTCGGGCGAGATGAGCGCCTCGATCTGCGGGATGAAGTCGCCGTCGTGGCTCGCGAGCAGGATGTCCGCGTCGCGGGGGATGAGCGCCTCGAGGGTGCGCTGGATACCCATGTCGACGACCTTGAGCCCCGGACCGCCCGAGAGGGGCACCGGCTTGTAGCCCATCGCGAGGAGCGCCTGGACGAACGGCATGGGCATCTGGCCCGAGCTCGCGTTGAGGAAGAACAGCGGGTGGACCGGCTGGTTCCACACGTGCTCGGCGTACTCCGTGATGCGGTCCCAGCGCGGTCGCTCCTCCGGGCTCGGCCGGTGACCGAGGACGTTGACGCCGAGCGTCGCGTCGATGTTCTCGCCATCGACGAGGAGGTACGTCTTGCGGGGTGCGGCAGGGCTCATGCCCCCAGCCTAGCCGTGCGACCAGGGGCGAGGGCCCCTGCGAGGGCGGAGGAGGGGGACGCCACAGGGGGCCGGTCCGTGCGGACCGACCCCCTGGCGTCGTGCGCGTGCTGGATCAGGCCTCGGGTGCCTCGATCTGCGCCGCCTGCGTGCCGCCGAGCGCGCGGTTCTTGAGCGAGGCGAGCCGCGCCTCGACCTCGATCTGACCGGCGTCGAGCTCGAGCTCGGCGAACTGTGAGTCGAGCGACGATGCCGCAACCTCCGCCTGGCCGATCGCGAGGGCCTCCTCGCGACGGACGCGGTCCTCGAAGCGGGCGAGCTCCGAGGTCGGGTCGAGGACGTTGATCGACGAGATCGCGCCCTGGACGGCGGCCTGCGCCTGCGCCGACTTCTGGCGCGCGACGAGCTGATCGCGGCGGGACTTGAGGTCGCCGAGCTTGCTCTTCATCTGGACGAGGCCCGACTTGAGCTTCTCGACGACGTCGCGCTGCGACGTGATCATCGGCTCTGCGCTCTTCGCCTCACCCTCGGCGGAGATCTGCTTCGAGATGGCGACCTTGGCGAGGTTGTCGAACTTGTCGGCCTCAGCGGTGTTGCCCTGCGTGCGCAGCTGGTCGGCGCGCGTCGAGGCGGCGATGGCCTTGGCACCCCAGTCCTGCGCGGCGTTGAGGTCTTCCTGGTAGTCCTGCTCGGCCAGACGCAGGTTGCCCACGGTCTGGGCGACGGCCTGCTCCGCCTCGACGATGTTGTTCGTGTAGTCGCGGATGAGCTGGTCGATCATCTTCTGCGGGTCTTCTGCGCGGTCGAGCAGCGCGTTGATGTTGGCCTTGGCCAGCTGGGCCACGCGCCCGAAGATCGTCTGCTTCTCAGCCATGGTGTCGCCTCTCTCGAAAATGAGTCGTGCTGGGGGTCGTGCTCACCGGCGAGGGCCGGCTGGTCTGTGTGCTCGTGGATCGTGCTGTCCGTCGTGCCCGTGCCCGTGCCCGTGCCTGCGCGTGCGGCGCCGGGCCGGGGCCCGGCCCGGCTAGAAGGAGCCGCCTCCGCCGCCCGAGAAGCCGCCTCCTCCGCCGCCCGAGAAGCCACCGCCTCCGCCGAAGCCGCCTCCGCCGAAGCCACCCCCGCCGCCACCGCGCAGGAGGGAGTCGAGGATGATGCCGCCGAGGATCATGCCACCGACGTTGTTCATGCCCCCGCCGCCAGGCCCGGGGCCACGGTCACGGTTGACGTCGCTCTGCGCGATGTCGCGGGCCGAGCGCGCGAGGTCGAGGGCCCGCTGCGCTTCAGCGAGCGCACGCTGCGGGTCGATCTCACGCAACTGGTGGGCCCCTTGCAGGTGACGCACGGCCTCGGCGTGGCGCGTCCGGGCGGTCGGCCCGACGGCCCCGCGGCGCGTGCTGATGAAGTCGTCGACCCCGCGGATCATCGCGTCCGCCTGCCCCATGACCTGGACGAGCATCGCGGAGGAGCGGCGGATCTGCTCGTCGGCGGCGCGCAGCGGAGCCAGTGCCTCGTCGATCGCCGCCTCCGCTGCCGTGAGCTCGCGCAGCGCGGCGAGCGGGTCGCCGCTGCTCTGCGCGCTGCGACCCTGCGTGATCGCACCCTGGGCGCGCGTCACGTAGGGCGCGATCGCCGGGTTGGAGTGAGCCAGACGCTGCGCGTCGGTGACGTCCGAGCTGATCGACGCGATCGCGCTCACGAGCCGGGGGCCAGCAGCCTCGAGCTCGGCGCCCGCACCGTCGACCGCGTCGAGGAGCGAGGCCGCCTGACCGACCGCGAGCTGAGCGGCGCGCGTGCGCACGACCGCCGTGGCACGGTCCTCCTTGGCGACGTCGGCGCGCGCCTCGGTGACCGACTCCGCTGCGCCGTCCAGGAGCTCGAGCGCCTGGTCGGGGTTCGCCGAGATCGACGCGAGGGCGCGCGCGGGGTAACGGCGAGCGAGCTCCGCGAGGGCGACGCGCGAGGTATGGACCCGTGCACGGACCTCCCCGGAGCGCTGCTCGAGCTCGTCCAGGTGCTCGGGAAGTCGCGCCCGCATGCCGCGCAGCTCGTGGAACGCGGCCTCCTGGGCGGTGAGCGTCGCCGAGGCGCGCTCGCACAGCCCGAGGATGTCCGTGAGCATCTGGCCCTTGACGTGGTCCGGCTCCGGGATTTCGTCGTCGAGCAGCTGCTGGATGTGGAAGGCCTTCTGAACGTCCGCGCGTGCCGCGTCGACGGCGCGCGTGAACTGGTCGGTGGCCTGCAGCCCGAACTGGGCCTTGGCGAACGCAAGCTCCTCCGCGGACGACTTCACGGCGTCGTCGGCCGCGACGAGGGCCGTCCCTGCCCGCTTGCGGAGCTCCTCGAGCGACAGCTGCGGCACCTGGTGCCCCGGGCGCGGGCCCGGGCCCCCGACCGCAGTCTTCTTCCGGGACTTCACGACCGAGACGATGATGATCGCACCGATGCCGACGAGGAGCAGGACGACGACGAGCGGCATCCCTGAGCTCGACGACGTGCCACCGCCCGCAGCCTCGCCGAACGTTCCGGCCTCGACGGCGGTGAGCGTGTTCGCCGTGGCATCGACCGCCGCGACGTAGTTGAAGTCGTCGCGCAGCGCGTCCCGCACGTCGTCCTCGATCTGCGCAACGGCGTCGGTAGGCACCGCCGAGTCGTCCTTGGCCCCGATTCCGAAGAGGCGGTCGTCGGCGGCGACCGCGAGCACGACCTGGGTCCGGCCGAAGCCCGAGGCATCAGCCGTCGCGTTGGCCCAGTCGCGCCCCGACATGGTGGAGAAGTTGCGGGTCACGACAACGTAGAGCTCGAACGTCGTCGCACGCGAGAGCTCCTCGAGGCGGGTGGTGATCGCGCTCACCTGCGAGGCGCTGAGGATGTTCTCGGGATTGGTGACCGGCTCACGCAGCCGCTCGGGAGCGCGCGCGGCGAGCCCCGCGCGGGCGCCGCCCTTCGCAGCCAAGCCATGCGCAGCCGCGCCCTGCGCAGCCACGCCATCCACAGCCGCGCCTTGCGCATTCACGCCCACGGGCGCGACTGAAACCGGTGCCGCGGCGGCGGGCGCGAGCGCCGCAGGGCCGAGCGCCGCGGCGGCGGCGAGGAGTGCGCCGACGAAGGCGCGACGCAACGGGTGGGCCACGCGTGAAGGTGTCACCCCCTGATCATCGTGGAGACCAGGGGATGTGCGCAAAGGATGGGCAAAGAAACCCTCACGCCGTCAGCGAAACCGCGCCCTGGGCGTCGCGCCCCGCGCACGTGGAGCACTGAGGTCCAGGCGCGTCACGCACCGCTGAGGCCGAGGACCTCAGCCGCGAAGTCCCGCGATGCGCACGCCGCCTCCCAGCGCTCCCGCCACGGCCCGATCCCCTCGACCCCGGCTGCGGCGAGGCTCGCGTGGCCGAGGACCGACCACGCGGGGCGTGGGGCCGGGCGGACGAAGTCCGCGCTCGTCGTCGTCGCGACGACGGCCGGGTCGAGCCCCGCCGAGGCAACCGCAGCGCGCGCGAAGTCCCACCACGACGCCTGCCCGCCCGACGTCGCGTGATACGTCCCGCCGGGCGCCTGGGCGCGCACGAGCCTGAGCGCAAGATCAGCGACGTCAGCTGTCCACGTCGGCTGTCCCACCTGGTCGGTGACGACCGAGACCGCACCGCGCTCGCGGGCGACGCGCACGATCGTGCGCGGGAAGCTCGCGCCGTGGCGGCCATAGAGCCAGGCGGTGCGAAGGACGAGGTGCCGGTTCGCGGTGTCGTGGGCGCGCACGGCCCATTCGCCCGCGAGCTTCGTGCGGCCGTAGGCCGAGCGGGGTCCGACGGCGTCGTCGGCCTCGTAGGGGGTGTGCGCGGCGCCGTCGAAGACGTAGTCGGTCGAGATGTGCACGAGCCGGGCTCCCGCAGCCGACGCGGCGCGCGCAAGGTTCGCCGGCCCGACGGCGTTGACGGCGAAGGCCTCGGCCTCGCGGGCCTCGGCGTCGTCGACCGCCGTCCACGCGGCGCAGTTGACGACGACGTCGACGCCCGCGATCGCTGAGGCGCACGCCGCCGCGTCGAGCACGTCGAGCGAGGCCCGGCCGGCTGCGACGACGTCGGCCTCACCGGACGCTGCGAGGCACGCCTCGACGTCCCGGCCGAGCATGCCCCCGGCTCCCACGATCAACCACCGCATGTGCCGACGCCCCCGATCCTGCGGCCACGCCCGGCCGCGAGCGGCCGCGCCCGACGGGTGCGGTCCGGCTCCGACAGTAGCGGCCGCCGTGCGCTCAGTGCCCGGCGGCTTGGTACTTCTGCTCGGTGAGGGCCTTGTCGGGACGCCACCAGGCCTCGTTGGCCCGGTACCACTCCACGGTCGCGTGCAGGCCCTCGGCGAAGCTCGTGTACCGCGGCGTCCAGCCGAGCTCGTCGCGCAGCCGGGTCGCGTCGATCGCGTAGCGCAGGTCGTGGCCTGCGCGGTCGGTCACGTGGTCGAAGTCGTCGGGCGCGAGGCCGAACTCGGCGAGGATCATCTCGACGACCTCGAGGTTGTTCTTCTCACCGTCGGCCCCGATGAGGTAGGTCTCACCGATCGTGCCGCGCTCGATGATCGTCCAGACCGCGGTGTTGTGGTCCTCGACGTGGATCCAGTCGCGCACGTTGGCCCCCGCCCCGTACAGGCGCGGGCGGATGCCGTCGATGAGGTTGGTGACCTGGCGCGGGATGAACTTCTCCACGTGCTGGTAGGGCCCGTAGTTGTTCGAGCAGTTCGAGATCGTCGCCTCGATGCCGAACGAGCGCACCCAGGCGCGCACGAGCAGGTCCGAGGAGGCCTTGGTCGCCGAGTACGGGCTCGAGGGGTTGTACGGGGTCTGGGAGGTGAACTTGGCCGGGTCCTCCAGCTCGAGGTCGCCGTAGACCTCGTCGGTGGAGACGTGGTGGAAGCGCACGCCGTGCTTGCGCACGGCCTCCAGCAGCGTGAACGTGCCCACGACGTTGGTGTGGATGAACGGGGAGGGGTCGTGCAGGGAGTTGTCGTTGTGGGACTCGGCGGCGAAGTGCACGACGAGGTCGCAGCGCGCGACGAGCGCGTCGACGAGCGTGGCGTCAGCGATGTCACCCACGACGATCTCGACGCCTTCCAGGCCCGCGATCGAGTCGGCGTTGCCCGCATAGGTGAGGGCGTCGAGGACCGTGACGCTGGTTCCGGGGCGTTCACGGACGGTCTGGCGGACGAAGTTGGCGCCGATGAAACCGGCGCCGCCGGTGACGAGAACTCGCACGAGGGCTCCTTGTGTCGGGTGTCGATGGCACGCTACCAGCGATGTGCCCGAGATCATGGGGTTCTCGGACCCCGGGCGGTGCTCCGCGAGGGTTCGTGTCCGGCTATCCTCGGGGGAGACGACGACGCGCGCGTGCCGCGCGTCCCCAACTTCTCTCATCCGAGGTGCGTGTGCCCAGCGGCAAGGTCAAGTGGTTCGACGCCGAGCGTGGCTTCGGCTTCATTGCGTCCGAGGACGGCTCGGAGGTTTTCCTCCACGCCTCGGCGCTGCCTGCCGACGCCGTCGTCAAGCCGGGTGCCAAGGTCGACTTCTCGGTCGCTGACGGGCGCCGCGGTCCCCAGGCGCTCCAGGTGACGCTCACCGATCCGCTGCCCTCGGTCGCCAAGGCCGTGCGGAAGCCTGCTGAAGACATGGCGGTCATTGTTGAAGACCTCATCAAGGTTCTTGACCGCGTGGGCAACGATCTGCGCCGCGGTCGCTACCCGGACAAGACGCACGGCACGAAGGTTGCGAGCCTTCTTCGTGCGGTCGCCGAGAGCCTCGAGGCCTGAGGTGGCCACCGCGACAGCGACGCGTCCCGTACGCCGCAAGCCCGACCCCCTCCTCGAGTCGGCCGTCGACCTCGCCCGCGCGGCGGCTGAGTCGATCGCTGAAGAGCCCGAGCACGTGGGCGAGCACCTCGGGACCCTTGTCCTCGAGGACCGCCTCGTCGAGCACCGCTTCGCCGCCACGATGGCCGGCTACCAGGGCTGGGTCTGGACGATCACGCTCGCCCGCGTCCCGCGTGGGCGCACCGCGACCGTGTGCGAGACCCATCTGCTCCCGGCTGACGGCGCGATCCTCGCTCCCGAGTGGCTCCCGTGGTCCGAGCGCCTGCGCCCGGGTGACGTCGGCCCCGGCGACGTGCTGCCCTTCGTCGCGGACGACCCGCGCCTCGAGGCCGGGTGGACGCCGAGCGGCGACGACGAGGTCGACGAGGTCGCGATCGGTGAGCTCGCTCTCGCCCGCGCCCGCGTGCTCTCCGACGACGGCATCGACGAGGCTGCCCAGCGCTGGTACGACGGCGCGTCCGGCCCGCGGAGCGCCGCCGCGCAGGCGGCGAGCGACCCGTGCCTCACGTGCGGCTACCTCGTCCCGCTCCAGGGTTCACTCGGCCAGGTCTTCGGCGTGTGCACGAACCCGTGGTCCCCGGACGACGGCCGCGTCGTGGCGTTCGACCACGGCTGCGGTGCGCACTCCGAGACCGACGTCCCGCCCATGGCCTCGCTGTGGCCCGCTCCGCACGCGGTGATCGACGAGGGCGCGGTGGAGATCGTCGAGATCCACCGACCGGCCGCCCCTACGGATGACGCGGGGCCTGCCGAGGCCTGACGCCGAGCGCGATCCGGTCGGCACGCACCGCCGCCGGACGCGGCAGTGCAGAACGAGCAGCGGCCGTCGGCCCGGGATTGTCCCGGGGCCGACGGCCGCTTTCGTGCTCGTGCCGTGGTGTCAGAGCTCGGCGCCCGACGGCGTGAGCGCCGTGAGCACCGCGTCGAGGGCGTCGGGAATCGCGTCGAAGTAGGCGCGCGTCACGGCCCCCACCTCGAGGCCCGCGGCCTCGACGGCCTCCATGTCGTTGCGCTCGTGCGCGACGACAGCGCGCAGCACCCCGCCGAGCGGACCCTCGCCGAGGACGAGCGCGTCGTAGGCGACCTTCGACAAGCGCGTGCGCTCGGCAAGGATCTGCGTCGGGATGCCGCGCTCCGTCGAAAGGGCGGAGAGCAGGCCGACGGTGTACGCGGAGTCGTGCTCGGGAGCGAGACGCTCACACGTGAGCCCGCGTGCGATGAGCAGCCACAGGTTGTCGAGCTGGGACGTCGTCGAGGCGACGAGGGACGCCATGACAAGACCCTGGACCTGGGAGGGGCCAAGGAGCACGAGCGCACGCCTCACCGAGTCGACGCGCTGCGAGATGCCCGTCGCCGCACCATTGACGAGCCGCAGGACGCGCAGCACGAGGGCCGGGTCGGCGCCGAGGACGTGCGTGACCGCTTCGATGTCGATCTCGGGCTCGCCGAGCAGACGCACGGCCTCGAGGCACGCAATCTCGTTGGGCAGGAGCTCCTGCTCGCCGATCTCGACCGCGGGACCTGCCGTGGCCGCGCCGATGAACGCGTTGACGCCCGGGGCGGGCTCACGGTGCGTCTCGGACGCTCCGAGGCGCGGTGCGATGACCCGCACGCCTGCCGCGGAGGCCTGCGCGGCGATCGGCAGCATCTCCTCGTACGTGAGGTTCTCGTCGAGGATGACGTGCGTGTAGTGGGTGAGCATGTCGAGCTGTGCCTCGGTGCCGCGGTACAGGCTGAGCGCGAGCAGGTAGCCACGGTCCCGCAGGGCGGTGAGGTGCTCGATGATGTGCGCGTGGGAGAACGCGGTCGGTGTGACGACGAGTCCGACGCGGCCGCCGTGGTGGGGGATGCCGACGCTTCCGTCGATCATTCGCGGCGTCGCGACGATGAAGATCGTGCGGTCGAGCGCGAGCGACGGAAGGTCGAGCTCGAGGTAGGCGAGCTCAAGCTCGGAGTGCAGGTCGGCACGCAGCAGCGGCACAGGCGACGACGGGGTGAGGAGGTATCCGGTGACGATCCCCGCGATGTCATAGATCGGCAAGCGGGAGAAGCGAATGTCGGCGTCTGATGGCGAGGTCATGGGGTTCACGGTGCTCTCAGTGGGGATCTGATGGTGCAGCGAGCGGCGCACGCAAGGGCCAGCTGCCCTCGAGCACGACTTGGACAGCCCGGTGGGTGCGGGTGTCGACGAGCACGGGTGCGAGGAGGTTGACCGTCGCGAGACCGTCAGCCCCCTCAGGGTTGAGGACGACGAGTGTGGCGATGTCGTCCTCTGACGCGGGCTCCGCATCGGTTCCGAGCAGCGCGAGGTGCATCGCGGTGACGTCGGGCGCGTAGCCCGGCACGTGCGCGGCGGCGTGGACGAGGAACAGGCGGGTCGCGGGGGCTTCGTCGCCCGCGCGGCCGCGCAGCGCGAACACGGTCGCGTGCTCGTCGAGCGTGCGCAGCGTGAACTCGCGGACGTCGCCGAGCCCCGGAAGGGGCGCGACGAACGTCACGTGGTCGTCGGTGGTGCTCGACGTGGCGGGGCCGGGCGTCATCATGAGAGGTACTGCAGGAGGGTCGGCTGCAGGACGCGCGCGGTCGCGCCGAGGGCCGCCTGGTAGGCGACCTCCTGCGTCTGCAGGTGGACGAGGGTCTCGGCGAGGTCGACGTCCTCGACCGCAGAGATGTCGGCCTTGAGGGTCAGCGTCATGCTTGCGTTGACGGCGAGCTGTGACTCGACCTGGTTGGTGCGGGCACCCGTGGTCGCGAGCGCTGAGGTGGTGCGTGCGTGCCAGCCGTCGATCTCGGCGAGCGCACCGCTCACCTCGCCTCCGGCGCGGATGTCGGCCGCGACGCGGTCGAGCAACGCGAAAACCGAGTCGGTCGCGTCGCCGAAGATCGAGGCGCCGTCGCCGTCGACGCGCACGACGACGTCCTGGGAGATGCGGCGGTCGACCGAGCCGGGTGCGCCCTCGTACACGTAGGTGCCGTCGGCCTGGGGCGCGAACGCGGCATCGGCGTCCGACGTGCCCGCGAAGATCGAGCGTCCCTGGTACGTCGCGTTGGCCTGGCCGAGAAGAGCGTCGCGCACGGCCTCGATCTCCAGGGCGATGGCCTCGGCGGACACGGCTGTGTGCGAGCCCGTGTTGGACGCCTGGACGACGAGCGTGCGCGCACGGATGAGCTGCGCGGACGTCGTCTGGAGCGACGTGTCGACTGCGGTGAGCCAGCCACGGCCGTCGGACGCGTTGCGGTCGTACTGCGTGAGCGCACGCTGCTCGGCGCGCAGGCGCAGCGCCTGCGCGGTGCCGGCGGGGTCGTCCGACGGCTTCTCGATGCGGCGCAGGCTCGACGCCTGACCCTGCAGCTTGGACATCGCTGCGAGGTTGCGCTGGACGTTCGCGAGCGACGCTTGCTGGGTCATCTGGTGGGTGACACGTGTGTAGCTCATCGTCCGACGACTCCTGTCCTGTTGATCAGCGTGTCGAGCATCTCATCGACTGTCGTGAGGACGCGTGCGGCACCCTGGTAGGCGCGCTGCAGCGCGAGCATGTTGACGGTCTCTTCGTCGATGTCGACGCTTGCGCTCGAGAGCTGCACGAGCGACGCGGTGGCGCGGGCCTGCTCGGAGACCTCGGCGGAGCGCATCGAGGCCTGCGTGCGGACGCCGAGGTCGACGACGAACGCGGACCACGAGCGGTCGGGGCTGTCGACCGATGCGCCGATCGTGCCGATCGCGTCGGCGATCGAGCCGTCGAACGCGCCGTTGCCGGGTGCGCCTGCGGCGATGTGGGCGGGGTCGGCTACCGCGACGGTGAGGCTGAGCGCCGCGGGGGCGCTGGGGTCGGCCGAGAGCGCGAAGAACGGCCCGCCCGGGGTGCCGGACGTCGTGACGCCGGTCGTGTGGACCGCGTTGACCCGGTCGTGCAGCTGCGTGGCGAGGCGGTCGTAGGCGGCGGCGGCTTCGCTGAGTGCGCCGCCCGAGCCGTCCGGCTGGGGTCCGGCGAGGGCCGCGAGGGCTCCGCTGAGCAGTCCGCCGTCGAGCGAGACGGGGCCCGCGGAGGCGCGCGCCCATTCGAGGCGCGGGGAGTCCGTGCCTGAGCCCTGCAGGGTCGTGGACCCGGCGAGGTTGATGCGGTACGCGGTGTCACCCGCGACGAGGTGGTTGCCGCCGATCGAGATGGTGACGGTGCTGTCCTCCTGGTGGCGCAGCGTTGCGCCCGTGAGCTCGGCCAGCTGGGTCGCGAGCATGTCGCGCTTGTCCATGAGCTCGTTGGCGTTGCCACCCGAGACGGTGACGGAGCGGATCGCACCGTTGAGCTCGGCGAGCGAGGACGCGGCGGAGTTGATCTGCTCGACGTAGGCGACCGACTGCGCGCGGGTCTCGTCCCACTGGGTGCGCACGGCGCGGTAGCCCGTGGCGATCGCTTCGACGAGGATTCCGGCGGACTCGAGGACGACCTGTCCGGGGGCGGGCTCGGACGGGTTGTTGGCGACGTCCTGCCAGCCGGCCCAGAACTGTGCGAGCTGCGCGGAGATGCCCTTGTCACTCGGCTCGGCGATGCTCGCCTCGAGACGCGCGTGGGTCGTTGCGCGGGCTGCGAGGTCGGCGGCGAGCGAGGTCGTCGAGCGCACGCGGGCGTCGGCGAAGATGTCGCCCAGGCGGGTGACTCCGGTGACCTTGACGCCCTGGCCGACGGTGAGGCCCGCGGAGAAGCGTGACGCGGCCGCGTTGGCCGAGACCGACGCTGTCTCGGCCCGCTGGCGGGTGTAGCCCACGGTGTTGGCGTTGGCGATGTTCTGACCCGCGACGTCGAGCGCGGCACGCTGCGTGTGCAGCGAGCTCAGGGCGGTCGAGAGCGTCGAGAAGGTGGACATGGTCACTGGCTCCTAGAGGCGTGCGTCGAACAGGGTGGCGTGGCCTGCCGATGTGCCGGCATGCCCCTGGGCGTCGTAGGTCTGGACGGTGCGGTCGACCGCGAGGAGGGTCTCCTGGGCGGACCTGTGGGCAGCCGAGAGCAGCGTGCGGTTGTCGTCCGCAAGCGCGCCGATCTGGTGCGTGAGGTCGAGGAAGGCGTCGCGGTGCTCGCCCAGGATCGTGTCCCAGGGGGCGGGGGCCGCGGCGACGAGCTCGGCGAGGGTTGCGCCCGGGGCGAGTCCGAGGTCGAGCGCGACGGCGTCGGATGCGACAGCGTGACCGAGCTCGGTCGTGCGGATCTCGTCGAGGACGGTCGTGACCTCGTCGGTCGCGTGCGCGAGCCAGCGATTGCGCCCGTTGGTGAGCAGCAGCTGTTCGACGTCGAGCTTGAACAGGAGCAGCTCGAGGAGATGCCGTTCGCGCCAGAGGAGTGCGGAGAGGCCCTCCATGCTCATCGTCGTCCTCCGTCGTGGTTGTGGGCCGGTCGGGCCCGTTCGAGAGACATCATCGGATGTCATGACGTGGATGTGAGGGGTCGCGGGCGTCGGAATTCGGGGCGGGCCCGCGTGCGGTGAGCCTAGCGCCGCTCGTCCGGGGCGGAGAGGGCTTTCACGGCTGAGTCTTGGCAAGTCAGCGGCGTGGGAACAAGTCATGAACCACATGTGGCGCGATGCGGTGGTAGGCGAGGTTGTTCAGAACGTTCCGACTGGGTCGAAGTCTGTTCAGACCGTGGGCATCGTGCGCTGCAATCGCGCCATTTTCCGATGAGAGCAGAGTCACAGCACGGGAGGTCCGCCCAGCGAAAGTGTGGAACTCTGCGGTTCCTAGGTGCAAGCACCCAAGGAAACGACGAAGTTGGTCAGTCCGTGGAATCTCTTGGGGTCTTCCGTGAAATCGATTCGTCGGCACAGACTCCATGCATGAACGAGAGCAACCGTCACGGCGCCACCAAGCTCACTGGTGAGCAGTCTGCGCTTGTCGAGGCACACCTGCCCCTCATTGGCTACCACGTCAACGAGGTCGCGGCGCGCATCCCGCAGCACGTCTCCCGTGACGACCTCGCGTCCGCCGGGGCACTCGCACTCGTCCGCGCAGCAGCGGCGTACGACCCGGCAACGGGAGTGCCGTTCGCTCGCTACGCAGCGATCCGCCTGCGCGGCGCCCTCGTCGACGAGCTGCGCTCGATGGACTGGGCCTCCCGCGGCACCCGCTCGCGCGTCCGCCGGCTCACCGCTGTGACCGAAGAGCTCACCTCCCAGCTCGGGCACGCCCCGAGCCGTGAACAGCTCGCCCAGGCGCTCGGCGTCGACGTCGCAGACGTCGACCAGGCGCGCGACGACGCGGGCCGCCGCGTCCTGTCGATCGACGCCTTCGACGGCGCCGTGAGCGACCTCCTGCCCGACCGCGCGCCCGACCCCGAGGCAAGCGCAGTCGCCGCAGAGAAGCTCCGTTACCTGCACGCCGCGATGAGCGCCCTGCCCGAGCGGCTCCAGCTCGTCGTGCGTCTCGTCTACTTCGAGGACCGCACCGTCACCGACGTCGCGACCGTCCTCGGCGTCACGCAGTCGCGCGTGAGCCAGCTGCGCGCCGAGGCCACCTCGCTCATGCGCGAGGCCCTCGACATCCACCTCGAGGCGCAGACCGCCGACGCGCCCGTGGAAGCCGAAGGCGTCGCGCAGCGCCGCCGTCGTGCCTACGTCGACGCCGTGGGCCAGGCCGCCGCTCCCGTGCGCACGGACATGACTGCTCTCGCGGCACATGCCGCGGCGATGCCCGCGGCCCGTGCCGCAGCGGCGGTCGCCCGCAACGCGCGACGCGCGGCCGACCCCCACGGCGCGAGCACCCTCGCAGCCCTCGCCTGACCGCGACGTCAGGCGCGCGAGCACCGAGAAAACTTCGTCGGCAAAACTCCTCACGCCTGTGGGGGGTCAACCGATAAGGACAGCGAGAGCCCACGGATGGACTCTCGTTCCGGGCCACTTCAAGGAGGAGAAACATCATGGCTCTCTCGATCAACACCAACGTCGCGGCGCTCAACGCGTACCGCAACCTCTCGACGACGCAGAACGACCTCTCGCGTTCGCTCGAGAAGCTCTCGTCCGGTCTCCGCATCAACCGTGCGGCCGACGACGCTGCCGGCCTCGCCATCTCCGAGGGCATGCGCGCCCAGATCGGTGGCACCAAGCAGGCTGTGCGTAACGCTCAGGACGGCATCTCTGTCGTTCAGACCGCTGAAGGCGCGCTCACCGAGACGCACTCGATCCTCCAGCGTATGCGTACGCTCTCCGTCCAGGCTGCGAACGACGGTGGCCTCAACGAGGCTGCCAAGGGCAACATCCAGGACGAGATGAACGAGCTCAAGACCGAGCTCACGCGTATCGCCGACACCACGCAGTTCAACGGCAAGGCGCTGCTCGACGGCTCCTACACCGGCTCCTTCCAGGTCGGTGCGAACACCTCTGCGGCCGACAAGATCACGGTCGACCTCACGGGTGGCTCGATGAGCGCTGCCGGCCTCGGTGTCGACGGCGTCGACATCACGGGCACGGCGAGCTCGTTCGTCGCCGACGTGGACCTCTTCGCAGCGACCGCCCCCACGGGCACCGGTGCGCTTGAGATCACCACGGCTGCGGGCACCACCACGCTCGACCTTGACCTCACGGGCTGGGCGACGACCGGAAGCTCGGCCGACGCCAAGACCAACCAGGGCATCCTCGACGCCGCTCTCAAGGCGGCCGTGAAGAACACCAACTTCTCGGCTGGTGTCGACTCCTTCGGCAAGGTCACCGTCGCCGGCGGCGGCATCACGGGTGCTGAGGTTGCTGGCGTTGCCGGTGCCGCAGCTACCTCGACGGGCGGCGCCGACGCGGCGATCAACGCGATCGACACTGCGATCAGCTCCGTCTCCAAGACGCGTTCGCAGCTTGGTGCCGTGCAGAACCGCTTCGACCACACCATCAACAACCTCAACGTCGCTGCAGAGAACCTGTCCGCGTCGGAGAGCCGTATCCGTGACACGGACATGGCGTCGGAGATGGTGGACTTCACCCGCGCACAGATCCTCTCGCAGGCCGGCACGGCCATGCTCGCGCAGGCGAAGTCGATCCCCCAGAGCGTTCTTCAGCTCCTTCAGTGATCTCGTCGGTGCCGGCCTCGGCCGGCACCGCAAGATCCGCCACACCCTGACGGCGGGCGGACTCGTCCGCCCGCCGTCAGGCGTTCATCCAGGTTGCGGTCCGCCGCGCTTGCACTCGTCGGCCTCGCGCCGTCCACCTCTGCCGGCTCTGCCGCGCACCCCGCACCCCGCTCCCGTGCTACGGCGCGGACTCGGAAGGGACACACCCCATGGCAGGCTTCGGAATCGACGGCATCGTCTCCGGTCTGGATACGACCGCGATGATCAACCAGCTCATGCAGGTCGAGGCGAGACAGCAGACGCTCCTCAACAACAAGAAGATCTCGGCCTCCGCCACGGTCGCCGCGCTCCAGGGCCTCAACACGCGCTTCGCGTCGCTCGCCGAGACCGCCAAGAAGGTCGCTGACCCGTCCTCGTGGACCGCGGTCACCGCGTCCTCCAGCTCACCGGCCGTCACGGTCGCCGCGGGTGCCAAGGCGGCCGCTGGCTCGATCCGGTTCACGGTTGACGCCCTCGCGACTGCGCAGTCCTCGCTCGTCACCCTTCCCGCCGACCTCGACACCTCTGCGCCGTCGCTGACCGTCCGCATCGGAAGCGGCGACCCGGTCACGGTGAGCCCGCTCAGCACCGACCCGCGTGACCTTGCCGCCGCGATCAACAAGGCCGACCTCGGCGTGAGCGCGTCGGTCATCAACGTCGGCACGGCCGAGGCCCCCGAGAACCGCCTTCAGCTCACCGCGACGAGCACCGGCACGCATAACGGCTTCACCGTCGAGGCCGCCACGACGACCGGCACGCGCGCCCTCGACCTCGTCGAGATCAGCGCAGCATCAGATGCTCGCCTCACGCTCTTCCCCGGAAGCGCCGCTGAGCGCACCGTGACGAGCGCGTCCAACTCGGTGGCCGGTGTCATCGAGGACGTGACGTTCACGCTCACGGCAGCGACCGAGGAGCCCGTCACGGTCGACCTCGTGCGCGACTCAGCGACGATCACCAAGACCGCGCAGGGCCTCGTCTCCACGCTCAACGTCCTGCTCGAGGAGATCTCCTCGCGGACTAAGGCGACGACGACGACGACCTCCGACGGCTCGACCAAGCTCACCCCCGGGATCCTCGCGAGCGAGAGCCTCGTGCGCGGGCTCGGAACCGACCTGCTCTCGATCGCGGGCCTCACGGCCGGCGGCGAGACTCTCGCGAACGTCGGCATCACCCTCGGCCGCGACGGACGCTACGCGTTCGACGCCAAGGCCTTCGGCGACGCCCTCGCGGCGGACCCCGCCAAGGCCCAGGCACTCGTCACGGCGCTCGCCGACGCCGGCGGTGCGATTGCGACCCGGGCATCCGACCCGCAGAACGGGACCCTGACCTCGCGCATCCGCGGAACCGAGGGGGCCGTCAAGGACCTCGGGGACCGGATCGTCGCCTGGGACGACCGTCTCGCGGTGCGCCGGGCGACGCTTGAGCGCACGTACGCGGCCCTCGAGGTGTCGCTCTCCAAGCTCAACTCGACGTCGAGCTGGCTCGAGCAGCAGCTCTCGCAGCTGCAGGGGACGAAGAAGTGACCATCACCGCAACCGCCCGTCGGGCCCAGTTCCTGCGTGACTCCGTGCTCTCTGCGAGCCCGGGTCGCCTCGTCACCATGCTCTACGACCGGCTCGCGCTCGACCTCGAGCGCGCCGGCACGGCCGCAACCGCACGTGATCGCAGCACGACCGTGCAGCACGCGAGCCACGCCCAGGACATCCTCGCCGAGCTCATGTCGAGCCTCGACCAGACGGCCTGGGACGGAGCGGAGAGGCTCTTCTCGCTCTACACGCACCTGCTCACCGAGACGATGGCGGCAACCGTCGCGCTCGATGCGGAACGCTTCGCGACGTGCACGACGCACGTGAGCGAGCTGCGCGACGCCTGGCACGGCGCACTGCGTGAGGTTGACGTCGAAGCGGGCGGCATCCCCGCCCCGGCCCGCACTGCGGGCCCACGCGGCGACCTCGGCATCGCCTGAGCCGCCATGGGCACCATGACCTCACCCGACGTCGCCGCCTGGACGGCTGCGCTCGACGTCCTCGAAGCCGACCTGGCCGAGACCAACCTGCTCCTTGACGGTTCGCCCGACGAGGTGGCACCGCTCGTCCTGCGCCGTGCCACGGCGTGGCGCGTGCCCCAAGGCCTCGGCCCGCTGCCGCCCGAGCTTTCGGACCGGGCGCGCGCAGTGCTCGACGCACAGCGGACGACCGCAACCCGGTTGGCTCGTGCGCTCAGTGCCACGCGGGTCCGCGCCCGCGTGCAGGACTCGGCCGTCAACCACACGCGACCCGTGTACCTCGACGCCGAAGGCTGACCTCGTACCGACCGCCTCGTCCACCCTGGGCGGTCGACCCGGAGTCCGCAGGAAATCCTGCACGACTCTTCCTCATACCCGCGAGTGGTGGGCCGATGAGGCACGTGAGCAACGGAATGCTCACCCTGACGCCATGGATTGGCACACCACACCGTTCGACCGTGGAGGCGACGCGTGCTTGAATCCGTGACCCTGTCAGCGCTCACAAGCGCTCTGGATGGCCTGGCCGAGCGCCAGCGTGCCATCGCGGACAACGTGGCGAACCTCCAGACCCCCGGCTACCAGGCGCGACGCGTCGCGTTCGAAGAGCAGCTGCTGTCCGCCGTGCGCGACGGATCCGGCCACGTCACCCCGACGTCGGCGCGCAGCCTCGAGCCGACCCGCCTTGACGGGAACAACGTCAACCTCGACACCGAGACCTTGTCGAACATCGACACCGTGCTGCGGGTCCAGCTGGCGACGCGCGCGGTCGATGGCGCGTTCAGCTCGGTGCGCACCGCGATGAGGAGCTGAGATGACCATCTTCGGAGCGATCGGGATCGCGAGCACGGGACTCACCGTCCACCGCAAGTGGCTCGATGCCGTGAGCGACAACCTCACGAACGTCAACAACGCGACCGCGACGAGCGAAGAGGCCTTCCGGGCGCGCTACGTCGTGGCCGGGTCGATGGACGGCGGCGGGGTCCAGGTGCGCGGAACGGTGCTCGGCTCGGCCGAGGGCCGGCTCGTGCACGAGCCCACGCACCCCCTGGCTGACGAGGACGGCTACGTCCGTTACCCCGAGGTCGACATGTCGTCTCAGATGACGCAGCTCATCATGGCGCAGCGTGGCTACCAGGCCTCCGCGACCGTGGTGGACCGCGCGAAGGAGACCTACGAGGCCGCACTGCAGATCGGACGTTCCTGATGATCGACGCCATCGCGGGGATCGGCACGACGCCGACCCGCTACCTCGACCCCGCCGCACTTGCTGCGGTCGGCTCGGCCCCGTCCGCGACGCGTCCGGGTGCGGCTGCGTCCGACGACGGCGGCTTCGGTGGCGTCCTCGTGGGCGCCCTCGATGACCTGCGTTCCGCTCAGGAGACGTCGAACGCCCTCGCGGTACGTGCGGTCACGGGCGACCTCAAGGACGTCCACCAGTACACGATCGCGTCGTCGCAGGCTGCGCTCATGCTTGAGCTCACGGCGACCGTCCGCACCAAGGCTGTCGACGCGTTCAACGAGATCATGAGGATGCAGGCCTGATGCCCGAGAAGTTCTCCGTCGCGCTGGGGCGCGTGGGCGGCGCCGTGCGCGAGTTCACGGTGGCCCAGCGCACGCTCGCCCTCATTGGTCTCGCCGCGATCGCGCTCGTCGTCGCGGCGCTCGTCGTCTGGGGCAACCGCCCCATGTACGCACCCCTGTTCACCGGTCTGTCCGCGCAGGACGCGGCGGCGGTCGTCGATGTCCTCGAGGCTGAGGGCGTGTCGTACGACCTCGCCGACGGGGGCGGTTCCGTGCTCGTCGCCCGCGACGACGTTTACCGCATGCGTCTCGCGACCGCGGCGGCTGGCCTGCCTGCCGACGCGAGCCAGGGCGGCTACTCGCTTCTCGACGACATGGGCATGAGCTCGTCGGAGTTCCAGCAGACGACGACGTACAAGCGCGCCCTCGAGGGTGAGCTTGCCGCGACGATCGGTGCGCTCGACGGCGTGCGCGCCGCCTCCGTGCGGCTCGCGCTCCCCGAGAAGACGGTCTTCGTCTCCGAGACTCCCGACCCGACGGCGTCGGTCTTCGTCACGCTCGAGCGCGGCACCACGCTCACGAGCGATCAGGTCCAGGCCGTCACGCACCTCGTGTCGGCGTCGATCGAGGGGATGAAGGCGACGGACGTCGCCGTCGTCGACTCGGGCGGGACCGTGCTCTCAGCCGTCGGGGCGACCCCTGGTGCGGCTGACGGCGGAACCGACAAGCGCGTGACCGCGTACGAGGGCCGGGTTGCCGCCGCGGTGCAGACGATGCTCGACCGGATCGTCGGCCAGGGCCGCGCGGTCGTCTCGGTGACTGCCGACCTTGATCTTGACAGCCGCACGACGACGTCGGAGAAGTTTGAGACGCCCGAGGAGCGCCTGCCGCTCACGGAGTCGACGACGCGCGAGGAGTTCCAGGGGACGGGGAGCACGACCGGTGTGCTCGGCCCCGACAACATCGCCGTGCCGAACGGTCAGGGCGGGGGCGACGGCGAGTACCTCAACGAGTCGAGCACCGTGACGAACGCGGTCGACAAGATCACCGAGATCACCGAGCAGACGCCGGGCACCGTGCGTCGCCAGTCCGTCTCCGTCGCGGTTGACGCGACGGCGGGCAACGCCCTCGACATGGTGGACCTCGAGCAGCTTGTCGCGACCGCTGCGGGCGTCAACGCTGAGCGCGGTGACGTCGTCACGGTTCAGCGCATGGCCTTCGACTCCTCGAACGCCGACGCGGCTGCTGCCGCGATCGCGGCCGACGAGGCTGCCGCCGCGGCTGCGGAGCGCTCGGCGCTCATCCGCCAGGCCGCGATCGCCGGTGCTGTTCTTCTCGCGCTCGTCATCGTCGCGTTCGCGCTGCGTCGCCGCCGGGCTCCGGCTCCGGACCGCCTCGCGCTCGACATCGGCGAGATCGATGTGCGACCGATCGCACCCGACCCCACGGCCCTCGCGCTCGAGGTCGTCGACGAGGCACAGCGCACGCTCGTGGCGTCGCGTCCGGTCGACCGCCAGCAGATCGAGGCCGATGCCAAGCGTGCTGAGGTCATGACCGCGGCCGACGAAGACCCGGCCGACATGGCGGAGCGCATTCGTGCACTCATGGATGCGGGGGCTCGCTCATGACCGTTGCTACGACAACCGATCAGCCCACCGCTGAGTCTCCTGCGGTCGTCGCGGGGCCCGTCGAAGAGGCCGAGCGGCCTCGTCCGCGGCCGAACATCGCGGGCCTCTCGGGCACGCAGCGTGCCGCGCTCGTGCTCATGCAGCTGGGCCGGGAGCGCGCCGCGCGCATCCTCGCGCTCCTGTCGGACACCGAGATCGAAGACGTCACGGCCGCGATCGTGCGCATGGAGCGCATCGACCGCGACGTCGTTGACGCTGTCATCGGTGAGTTCCACGAGTCGATGTCCACGACTCAGCAGGTCTCGCGCGGTGGCCTCGGCTACGCAACCCAGCTGCTCGAGGGCGCGATGGGCGCTGAGAAGGCCGGCGAGATGCTGGAGCGTCTCCAGACCTCGCTCGCGGGCAAGCCGTTCGAGTACCTTCAGCAGGCTGACGCCCGCCAGGTGATCGCTCTCATCAATGGTGAGCACCCTCAGACGATCGCTCTCGTTCTCGCTCACCTGCGTCCCGAGCACGCCTCGCAGATCCTGGGCGGCCTCCAGCCGGCCACGCAGGCGCAGGTTGCGCACCGTATCGCGCTCATGGAGCGCGCGGCGCCCGACGTCGTCATGGCGGTCGCCGATGCGCTCGAGCGCAAGTCCGCCTCCGTGCTCACGCCGCGCGAGTCGGCAGCCCTCGGTGGCGTGCAGCCGCTCGTCGAGATCATCAACCGCGCCGACCCGGGCACCGAGAAGCTCATCCTCGAGGGGCTCGAGGACCGCGACGCGGACCTGGCGGACGAGGTGCGCTCGCGCATGTTCGTCTTCGCCGACATCGTCCTGCTCGAGGACCGTGCGCTTCAGCTCGTCATGCGTGGCGTCGAGACGCCGACGCTGGCTCTCGCGCTCAAGGGTGCGGGCGACGCCGAGCGCGACGCCGTGCTCCGCAACATGTCGGAGCGGGCGCGCACGAACCTCGTCGAAGAGATCGAGCTGCTCGGCACGGTCCGTGTCTCGCAGGTCGAGGAGGCGCGTGCCGAGATCGTTCAGGGCATCCGCCGCCTCGAAGAGGCTGGTCAGATCGTCATCTCGCGCGAGGGCGAGGACGAATATGTCAATTGAGCACGTGTTTGCCCCGGCACAGCTGGCCGTCGTCTCCGAGTCCCGCACCGCTTCCGTGAGGGAGTCGGCTCGGGTCGCGGGGCACGCGGCCGGCTGGGCTGCGGGCGCGCGTGCGGCAGCCGATGCGGCGGTCGCCGCGGCGCAGCGCGTTGCGCAGCGCACCGAGGCTGCCGAAGCTGACGCGCGGGCGCGCCTCAACGACGCCCTGCGGACGCTCGGAGCGGCCGCAGGCGCCGCCGCCTCCCGTGAGGCCGGCGTCGTCGAGGATGCGACCGCGACGCTCGTCGCGCTCGCGATCGACCTCGCCGAGGCGATCGTGGGTGTCGAGCTCTCGCGTGACGAGTTCTCTGCGCGGGCCGCCCTCACCCGGGCGCTCGAGCTTCCTGCCACGACCGGCCCCGTCGTCGTGCGGCTCAACCCGACCGACCTCGCTCACGTGCGCGCCATGTGCGAGCGTGGCGACCACGCGCTCCCCGCGCACGTGACGCTCGCCGAGGACGCCACGCTCGAGCGGGGCGACGCAGTGAGTGAGCTGCCCACGGGTCACCTCGACGCACGTCTCGGCACGGCCATGGCGCGCCTGCGCGCCGCCCTTGAGGAGTCCGTCGCCGACGCGTCACGCCTCCCCGACCTCCTGGGTGACCCGACCGACGCAGGTGCGCGATGACGTGGGCGACCGCGCTCCAGGCCGCGCGGCCCGAGCTCGTCGGCCGCGTGCGCGAGGCCGTGGGTCTCTCGGTCGAGGTCGAGGGTCTGCGCTGCGCGATCGGCGATCTTGTCGAGCTCGGCGACGACCGCATGCCCGCCGAGGTTGTCGCGACGTCGGGCGACGTCCTGCGGTGCATGCCGCTCGCGCCAGCCGTCGGCATTCGTACGGGCCTCGAGGCCCGCTCGGCCGGCGGCCCGCTGCGTGTTCCGGTCGGCCCAGGCCTGCTGGGACGTGTGCTTGACGGGCTCGGTCGCCCGATCGACGGCCGCGGCCCCCTGCGCGACGTGCGCTACGTGCCCGTCGCGGGCAGGGCCCCTCACCCGCTCGAGCGCGCCCGCGTCGCCGAGCCTCTTCACCTCGGAGTGCGCGTGCTCGACACGCTCACGTCCGTCGGGCGCGGCCAGCGCATCGGCTTGTTCGCGGGCTCGGGCGTCGGTAAGTCGACCTTGCTGTCGATGATCGCGCGCGGGACCGAGGCTGAGGTCTCGGTCATCGCGCTCGTCGGTGAGCGTGGCCGCGAGGTGCGTGAGTTCCTCGAGGACGACCTCGGGGCCGAGGGCCTCGCACGGTCCGTCGTCGTCGTCGCGACGAGCGACCAGCCCGCTCTGGTGCGTCGTAGCTCGGCGTTCGTCGCGACGCGCATCGCCGAAGACCTGCGGGACCAGGGCCGCCACGCCGTGCTCATGATGGACTCGCTGACGCGCGTCGCGATGGCTCAGCGTGAGGTCGGACTCTCCGTCGGGGAGCCGCCCGCCACGCGCGGCTACCCGCCGTCGACGTTCTCCGTCCTTGCTGAGCTGCTCGAGCGGGCGGGAACGGGCCCGACGGGCTCCGTCACTGGGATCTACACGGTTCTCGTCGACGGCGACGACCACAACGAACCGATCGCGGACGCGGCACGGTCGATCCTCGACGGTCACGTCGTGCTCGACCGGCGTCTGGCGACCGCAGGACACTTTCCGGCGATCGACGCGCTCGGCTCGATCTCGCGCGTCGCGAGCCGTGTGACGAGCCCCGCCCAGCGCGGCGACGCGACCGAGCTGCGGCGGGTCATGGCGGCTCGCCGTGGCGTGCAGGATCTCGTCGACGTCGGCGCGTACGTGAGCGGGTCGAACCCGCTCGTCGACGCGGCGCTCGCCCACACGGACGCGATCGACGCCTTTCTTCAGCAGTCCGTCGAGGCCTCGGCGTCCCCCGTGGACTCGTGGCAGCGCCTTGCGCAGCTCGTTGACGCGCTCGGCACACGAAGGGATGTCGCATGAGTGGTCCCTTTCGACTCGCCGCGCTCTTGCGCGTGCGTCGTCTCCAGGAAGATCAGGCCGCGGCGGACCTCGCGCGCGCTCACGGGGTCGTCTCCGACGCTCAGAAGCGCAGCGCCCAGGCCACCGCGCGGCTTGCGGGGTCGACGTTCGACACGTCGGTGCCTGTCTCGGTGTGGCAGGCGCTCGCGGCCTCGCGCGCCGCGATGCGGCGCGACCTCTCGGATGCCGACGCCCTCGTCGCGGTGCACCGCGCGGCCGCTCGCGTGGCTGAAGAGGCGTGGCTTGCGGCGCGGGGACGCGTGAAGACTTTCGAACGGCTTGAAGAGCGGCACGATGCCGAGGTCGCGGCCGACGAGCTAGCCGAAGAGCAAAAGGCCCTCGATGAGGCCGCCGGGCGAACCAAGCCCAACGTCGGACCGAGTGAGAAGGAGACACGATGACGACGATCATGCAGGTCGCGCCGCTTCCGGCGCCTGCCCGCACCGCGCCTCGCTCTGGCACGTCCGGCGGCGGCGATGACTTTACGCGCTCCCTCGCCGCGGCGACGTCGGCGGATGCGACCCGGGCCGAGGCACGGGTGCGTGAGCCTCAGGCTCGCGAGGCTCGGGTGCGCGAGGCCGCGTCGGGCACGGACTCGTCGAGCACAGCGTCGTCGAGCACCGTCTCGTCGAGCACGGCGTCGTCGGGCACCGCCTCGTCGAGCGCGGCGTCGTCGTCCGAGACCGCGTCGAGCGACGCATCGGTGAGCGAGGCCGCAACGGATGCCGCGGGCGCGAACGCCCTCAGCCCGCAGCCGCAGCCTGCCCCGACCGACCCGAGCCTCGTGCTCGCGGGCGGAGTCCCCGCACCGGGCGCGACCGACGCGTCGGCGACCGAGCTCGTGGCCGCGCCCGCCGTGGCCGCGCCCGCGCAGACGACGACCGCTGCAGACGCCGTGGGCGAAGCGGTCGCAGCAGACCAGCCCGCAGCCCCCGCCGCGACCGCGAGCTCGGCGACCGCGCCGGCCACTGCGGTCGTGCCCGCGGCCGTCGTGGCACCGACCGCCGCGGCGCCGTCGGGCGAGATCGCCGCTGCCGCACCCGCGGCAGCGACCCCCGTGACCGGCTCCGGTGCGGGCACGGGAGCGGGAGGATCGGGAGCTGCCGGGGCCGGGGCCGACGGCGCCGCGCACCCGAACGCAGGCCCGTCGATCGTCGCAGCGCAGGACGCACCTGCGGCGCCCGCCCAGGCGGGCGTCGTCGCCGCGCCCGCGAATGCCGAGTCGGCCACCGCACCTGCGGCGCCTGCCGCGGCACCCACCGCAGCGGTGACACCGGCCGGCGCCGCCCCCGTGGCCGCGCCCGCCGCACCCGTCGCAGCGTCCGCCGCGGCCCCCGCACCTCAGCCGCAGGCACCGCCGATGAGCGAGCAGCTGCGCGTGCCCCTCGGCGCGCTCAAGGCTCTGCCCCTCGGCGACCACATCCTCACCCTCCGCGTCGAACCGCGTGACCTGGGCCCCGTCCAGGTGCGGGCGCACCTGGGGGCTGACGGCGTGCGTGTCGAGCTCGTCGGCGCAACCGACGCGATCCGCGAGCAGCTGCGCGCCTCACTCACTGACCTGCGCCGGGACCTTGCGGCCGCAGGCGGCGGCGACCTCACCCTCGACGAGGGCACGATCGCCGAGCGCGAGAGCCGTGACGCCGAGCGCGAGCTCGCTCACGAGGCTCGCGAGGCGCGTGCCTCGGCGACCACCGAACCCACGGCGGGCGCCGAACGTGCCGCAGCCGCCCCGAACGAGGACGTGACCCGCCGCGGCGGCGTCGACGTCGTCGCCTGAGAGGAAGACAGATGACCGACGCAATCTCGGGTGCCGGAGCAAGCACCGCGATCCACTCCGGGACCACCCCCGCGTCCTCGAAGAACGAGCTCGACGGGGAGTCCTTCCTCAAGCTTCTGGTTGCGCAGCTGCGCTACCAGGACCCGACGTCGCCCATGGACACGACGCAGATGATGGCGCAGACCTCGCAGCTCGCGACGGTCGAGCAGCTCACGCAGTTGGGCTCGACGTCGCTCGAGTCGTTCGCGCTGCAGATGCGTGCCACCGCGACGGCCTACGTCGGGCAGCACGTCACCTACACCGACGCCGAGGGGCAGACCCAGACGGGCCTGGCCTCCGCGGTGTCGTTCGCCGGCTCCGTGCCGACGGTTCGCGTCGGGGCCACCGACGTCACTCTCGATGCGATCTCGGGAATCGTCCCGCCGCCTGCGGCGCCGACGGACCCTGAAACCGCTGCTGACCCCGACGCGCCGGCCGATGAGGCAGGCGCACCCTCGACCGACTCGTCCGCGGCCTGACGGCCCTAGGAAGGACTCCACCATGCTGCGTTCGCTCTTCTCCGGGATCTCCGGCCTCCGTTCACACCAGACCATGCTCGACGTCACGGGCAACAACATCGCCAACGCGAACACCGTGGGGTTCAAGACCTCGCAGGTGCAGTTCCAGGACACGCTCTCGCAGGTCCTGCAGAACGCGGGCGCCCCGCAGCCGGGCGTCGGTGGCTCGAACCCCGCTCAGGTCGGCCTCGGCGTGCGCGTGGCTGCCATCACGACGAACTTCCAGCAGGGTGCGTCGCAGACGACGAACCGCTCGACCGACATGATGATCTCGGGCGACGGCTTCTTCGTCGTCGAGCGCGCTGGGCAGCAGTACTACACGCGCAACGGCTCGTTCGAGCTTGATGCGCTCGGCCAGATCGTCACGGCCGACGGCTCGCTCGTGCAGGGGTGGACCGCGGCCGCGGACGGCTCGGTCGACGTGGGCGGCCCCGTGGGGACGCTCAGCCTGCCCATGACGACGCTCGTGGGTGCGAGCGCGACGACCGAGGTGAAGTTCGGCGGGAACCTGCCCGACGACGCGGCCCTCGGCACCGTGCTCACGCGTGACGTCGAGGTCTACGACGGCGTGGGAACGGCGTCGACCCTCACGGTCAGCTACACGCGCACCGCGGCCGGCTGGGATGTGGCGGCCTCCGACGGCGTCAACACGGCCACGGGTGCGCTCACCTTCGGAACCGATGGTCTGCTCACGGCGGGCGGCACGATGACGGTCGGTGCGCGCAGCGTCGACCTGTCGGCGATCACGGGCTACGCGGCCCTCACGACGGTTGAGTCGACGGGCCGTGACGGTGCGCGCGCAGGTGCGCTGCAGTCGTTCGCGATCAACCCGGACGGCACGATCATGGGTGCGTTCTCGAACGGCACGAAGCAGGCTGTCGGCCGGATCTCGATCGCGTCGTTCTCGAACCCCGTCGGTCTGGAGAAGGCGGGCGGCTCGTCGTACACGACGTCGGTCAACTCGGGTGACCCGCAGATCGGCATCGCCGGCGCTGGTGGTCGCGGCAGCCTCATGGGTGGTGCGCTCGAGATGTCGAACGTCGACCTCTCGCAGGAGTTCACCAACCTCATCATCGCCCAGCGTGGCTTCCAGGCGAGCTCGCGCGTCATCACGACGAGCGACGAGCTGCTCTCGGAGCTCGTCAACCTCAAGCGCTGATGACAGCGGGCTGAGCCCCGCACGATGGCCCCGCGGCCCTGACCTCATCCCCCGGAGGTCAGGGCCGCGGTTTTGTCTTGCCCCGACGTCCCGACGTCCCGACGTCCCGACGTCCCGACGTCCCGACGTGCCGACGTGCCGACGTGCCGACGTGCCGACGCCCCGACGCCCCGACCGGGTCGGGAACGCCGTCGGCCCCCCGCACGGAGTGCGAAGGGCCGACGTGACGCGCGGGTGGGGCTGACCCCACCGCGGCTCTCAGGGGAGCATCAGACTCAGAAGTAGAACACCGCGACCTTCGAGCGCAGGTCGGCGGCCAGCCGTGCGAGCTCGTCGACCGCCGTGCTCGTCTGGGCGACGGTCTCGGTCGCCGACGCCGTCGCGGTTGCGACGCCCGTGATCGACTGTGCGATCTCGGTCGACCCTGTGGCGGCCTCGGTCACGGAGCGTGACATCTCGTTGGTCGTCGCGGTCTGCTCCTCGACGGCCGACGCGATCGTCATCTGGTAGTCGTTGATCTGTGCGACGATCTGCGTGATCTCACCGATCGCCAGGATGGCACCGTCGGTGTCGGCCTGGATGGCCTCGACGCGTCGGGCGATGTCTTCGGTCGCGCGCGCGGTCTCCTGCGCGAGCTCCTTGACCTCGCCGGCGACGACCGCGAAGCCCTTGCCGGCCTCGCCTGCGCGCGCGGCCTCGATGGTCGCGTTGAGGGCGAGCAGGTTGGTCTGCTCGGCGATCGAGGTGATCGCCCGTACGACGGCGCCGATCTCCTGGGAGGACGTGCCGAGGCGCGCGATGGTCTCGGACGTCGTGGCGGCCTGTGCGGTGGCCGTCGCGGCCACCGATGCTGCCTCGGCAGCGTTCTGTGCGATCTCACGGATCGAGGCGCTCATCTGCTCGGCGCCTGCGGCCACGGTCTGGACGTTGCGGGAGACCTCTTCGGCTGCGGAGGCGACGACGCCTGCGCGTGCCGATGCCTCTTCGGAGCCGGACGCGATCTGCGCGTTGCTCGCCGCAAGCTCTTCGGACGAGGCCGCCACGGTGACCGAGGACTCGGCCACGCCCGTGAGGGTCGTGCGCAGCATGGCCTGGGCGTCGTTGAGGGCCTCGGACATCTGACCGACCTCATCGCGGCCACGCACGGCGACGACCGTCGACAGGTCACCGCGAGCGAGGGCCTGGAGGGCGTCGCGGACGCTTCCGATCGGGCGGGCGATCGCGTTGGCGATGACGAACGCGAAGATGAGGCCGAGGGCGATGAGGACGGCTGAGAGTGCGACGAGCACGATCGTCGTCTGCGTGGCGCGGGCCTTGCTCGACGCGATGCTCGAGTCGATCGCGGCATTGAGGTCGTCGGTGATGCCGCTGAGAGCTTCGATCGTCGCGGCGCCCTTGGTCGTGCCTTCGGTCGCCTGCAGGGTCTGGTAGGTGACGGTCTTGTCGTCGATGGCGGCGGGGATCATGCGGCCGAGGGCCACCTCGCCGTAGGCCTCCCACGCGGCGTAGAACGTGTCAGCCGACCTGAGCTCCTGGCCCGTGAGCTTGAGGAAGTACGCCTCGTACGCGTCTCTCGAGCCGGCGATCTCGTCATAGGTCGTCTGAACGCGTTCCTGGACCGCGGGGCGCGCCGAGCGGGGGACCGCCCCGATCTCGAGGACGCCGGCGCGGGTGGCCCACACGTTGTTCTGGAGCTGGCGGATCGAGTCGGCGAGCTCGGCGGTGCGCTGGCTCACGGATCCGCTCGAGGTCGCGAGGGTCTGCAGCTGGATGGAGCCGAAGACGGCGATCGTCGTGGCGAAAAGTCCGAGCGTGAGGGCAAGGAGCAGGATCTTCGTGCGAATGCGGAGGTTCGCTAATCGCTTCGTGCCGAAGCGAGCGCTGGGTGCTGAGCTTGTCGTCATCGTCGTCGTTCTCCTGTGAATCGTCGAGAGCGGGGCGCTCCACGCGTCTGCACGTCACTATCGGACGGCCGGAGCCGGGAATAAGGAACGGCGTGGAGCGCCGAATTCCTCATGGCTTCCCGGCGCCCGCCGATGGGCAGCGTGAGGGTCCACGGAAGGACCCGCTACACACCAGGGAACGGTGAAGAAAGATGATCGTTGTCACGCGCCTTCAAGGGGGACGGTTCGCCGTCAACCCCGATCTCGTCCAGCGCGTCGAGACAACGCCGGACACGGTCATCACGCTCGTCGACGGCACGAAGTACATCGTGGCCGAGTCCCTCGAAGACCTTGTTGAGGCGATGACTGACTTCCGTGCCCGCGTCATTGCGAGGGCGCAGTCGTTCGTGTCCGACGACGAGGGCGAGGCTCAGCGTCAGCCGCTGGCCGTCGTCCGTCCCATTCCCGAGGAGGGTCGCTGATGGATCCCGCAACCGCTCTAGGCCTCATCGTCGGTTTCGGCGGTGTGCTCGCGATGATCGTCCTCGAGGGCGCGTCGCCGATGAGCATCCTGCTCCCAGCGCCGATGGTCCTCGTGTTCGTCGGCACCTTCGGTGCCGCGATGGCCGGTGGCCCGCTGCGTGACTTCGTCGGCGCGCTCAAGGCTCTGCCCCGAGCTTTCTCCGCCAAGGTTCCGACGCCCGACGAGTCGATCGCTGCGATCGTCTCGCTCGCTGAGCGTGCCCGACGCGAGGGTCTCCTTGCGCTCGAGGGTGACGCTCGCGACCTGGGTGACCCGTTTCTTCGTGAGGGCTTGCGGGCCGCGATCGATGGCACCGACCCGGAAGATCTGCGCGTCATCCTTGAGGACCGCATTGCTGCCAAGCGCACCTCGGACCGCGTGTTCTCGAAGTTCTTCCAAGACATGGGCGGGTATGCGCCGACGATCGGCATCGTCGGAACGGTCGTCTCGCTCGTGCACGTGCTTGAGAACCTCTCGCAGCCTGAGCAGCTTGGTCACATGATTGCTGCGGCGTTCGTCGCGACCCTGTGGGGTATTGCGTCGGCCAACCTCATGTGGCTCCCGATCTCGAACAAGCTTCGGCGGCTCTCTGACCTTGAGTGCGCGCAGATGGAGCTCGTCCTTGAGGGTTTGCTCTCTGTGCAGTCTGGTGCAAACCCGCGCCTCGTGGGCGAACGTCTGCGGTCGCTCTTGCCTCCCGGCCAGGTCCTCAAGGATGCGGCATGAGTGGGCGGCGGCGCAGGCGCGAAGAGCCTGAAGAGCACGTCAATCATGAGCGGTGGCTCGTGAGCTATTCCGACATGATGACGGTCCTCATGGCGCTCTTCCTCGTCATGTATGCGATCGGTCAGGTCGATGCGGGCAAGTTTGAGGCGTTGAAGTCCTCTCTCGCGCGCGGCTTCGGGCAGTCGGGTGACGTGGTGCTCCTGGGTGGCGCGGGCGTGACAACGCAGGTGAGCGATCTGGTGGCGGTTCCCGACGTCGGCTCGACGCTCACCGAGATGGCGAGCCAGGCGGGGAACGCGCACACTCCTGAGGAGTATGCGGCGGCTTCTGCTGAGCTCGCGGACCTCACGGAGCTGCGCGAGCAGGTGGCGGGCGCGCTCGGTGCCAAGGGGCACGAGGGCGCGGTTGAGTTTCGCGTGACGGCTGAGGGGCTCATCATCGGCATGGTGACGTCCGACGTCTTCTTTGCGCCAGGCTCCGACGCGATCACGGGTGCGTTCCGCGAGGTTGTCGACGCGGTCGGCGGCCCGCTCGCGGACAGCGGCTACGAGCTCAAGGTCGAGGGGCATGCGGACATCGTTCCGTCGGGGTCGCGCTTCGCGACCAACTGGGACTTGTCGTCGGCCCGGGCGACCGCAGTGCTGCGTCGCCTCGTCGAGGAGAGCGGCGCGACGCCGAGCCGCGTGTCGTCCGTCGGTTATGGCGAGGCTCGTCCGCTCATCGATGGGACGGACGCAAAGTCGTTGGCGGCGAACCGGCGGGTTGACATCGTCGTGCTGAGCGCGCAGCCGGAGCGGGTGCGCGAGCTCCTGCCAGAGATCCAGAAGCAGTCGGAAGGGGCTTGACATGGCCGTTGTGGAGCAGCGCGTCGTCGGCGCGCCTCGTCAGAAGATCGGTGCGGGCCGTGGGGCGCAGGCCCCTGAGCCGGAGCCGACCCCGGAAGTGAAGCCGGGTCGTCCCTCATGGGTGAAGTTCGCTCTCATCGCTGTGCTGGCCGCGGTGCTCGCGGCGGGCCTCACGGTGTATCTCGTCGTGCTCAAGCCGGACGCGGACGCCCGCAAGGCGGCCGAGCCGCCCGTGCCGGGCGCGATCGTGCAGCTCGAGCCGATGAACGTCAATCTCGCGGCCGGCAAGTACCTGCGCGTCGGGCTGGGGTTGCAGCTGACGGCTGATGCGGGCGCGGAGTTTGACGTCACGCGGGCCAAGGACGCGGTCATCACGTTGCTCACGGGCCGTGAGGTCACCGACGTCGCGACGCCTGAGGGGCGCGAGGCGGTGCGTGAGGCGCTCGAGGAGCAGCTGGGCGTCGCCTACGAAGGTCATGTGATGAGCGTGTACTTCACCGACTTCGTCACCCAGTAGGGGCGCAGTCCTGGGGCGCTGACCTGCGGCGGCATGACGTTCGCCGATAATGACTCATACCTGGTGAGCGAGGGCCGATCTGGCTCTCGTGACCAACGAAACTCTCCGGGGCACCCAGCCGAAGACTGTCGAGACCTACGACTTCCGGCGACCCATGACGCTTGCGCGCGAGTACTCGCGTGCGATCGAGGTTGCGGCGGAGACGTTTGCGCGCCAGTGGGGCACGTTGCTGACCTCGCGTCTGCGTGTCGTCACGGGCGTCCAGCTCGAGTCCGTGCACATGGTGTCGTACGACGACTATGTGGGCGGGCTGCCTGACCCGACGCTCATGGCGGTCGCGAAGCTTCCGAACTCCCACGCGCCCCTCGTCGTCCAGGTGCCCCTTGAGCTCTCGCTCCTGTGGATCGACCTCATGCTCGCGGGGCCGGGCCTGCGCGGAGCCGTGCCCGAGCGCGAGCACACCGAGATCGAGGGCGAGCTCGTGACGAAGATGCTGCAGGGCGCCATGGGCGACCTGCGGTACGCGTTCTCCTCGGTTGCGCCGCTTGACGGCACGATCTCGCAGCTGCAGTACAGCCCGCAGTTCGCCCAGCTCATTCCTGCGGCCGAGCCCGTCGTGCGCATCGCGTACAGGGTCGCGCTCGACGGCAGCGAGTGGACCGCGACGGTGATGACGCCCGCCGAGCACCTCATCGACGCTCTGCGCGTCACGGAGAACCGTGGCCGTGGCCGCGGTGAGTCCGACGAGGTGCGCGAGGCTCGTCGCCGGGTCAACGCCCAGATCCATGAGGTTCCGCTTGAGGTCGGTGTGCGCCTGCGCGCCCTGCCGATTCGCCCGCGTGAGCTCGTCAACCTTGCGGTTGGCGACCTCGTCATGCTCACCCATCCGTCGTCGCGGCCCCTTGATGTGGTCGTCGACGACAAGGTCCTGGCCCACGCGGTGGTCGGTGCCAACGGCCGGCAGCTGGCCTGCCAGGTCGTCAACTTCGAGGAGGACGAACGATGACTTCGATGACCGACGGCGCCGCTACGGCGCTTCCGGCTGCGCTTGCGCTGGCCGCTGCCCTTCCGACCGATGTTCCGCTCGGCGTGCGCGTGCGCACGTCGGACGACGTGGTTCCCGCGGGTGCGGGGGTTGCGGGCAAGGTGGTGGGCGCGGGCGGCGCGGCTCTCACTCTCGTGGTGGGGACCGCGGTCGACGCGGCCCTCGCGAGCGCGGGCGGGACGTTGGAGGACGTCGTGCGTCCTGCGTTCGAGGCTGCGGCTGCGGCGTTGCGTGACGGCGTGCTCACGGACATGAGCGCGGCCCCGACGACCGAGGCGACGTTTGCGACGGACGGCACGGAGGTGTTCGCGCTCACCGAGGGCGAGACCGTCGTCGGCTGGTTCGGTGTGCGTGAGACGGCGCCCGTGCCCCCGGCGGCCGTGCGGGCTCCCGCGGCGGGCCCGAACGCGGCTGCGTTGCGCATGCTTTACGACGTCGAGATGACGCTCACGGCTGAGATCGGCCGCGCGAAGCTTCCTGTGCGTCAGGTGCTCGACCTGGTTCCGGGCTCGGTCATTGAGTTGGACCGTGTCGCCGGTGCGCCCGCTGACCTCATGGTCAACGGTCACCTGGTGGCGCGCGGTGAGGTCGTCGTCGTCGACGAGGACTACGGTCTGCGCATCACTGAGATCGTCGACCTCGCTCACGCGGGGCTCTGATGGAGCTCGTCGTCCCGTTGCTGCGGACCGTTGTCGCGGTGGCCGCGATCGCCGGGCTGCTGTGGTGGGCGGGTCGGCGGGTTGCGGGCCGTGCCCCGTCGGGTGCCGGTCTTGCGGGCTCGGGTCTCGGCGGCCCGGCCGCGTCTGCCGCGCGTGCTCCGCGTCGCGGGCTGGGTCTGCGCACGAATCGCGCGGGCGCCGGTGCGGGTTCGGGGCTGCGTGAGGTGTGGGGTGCGTTTGCTGCGCGCCTCGGTGAGCGGCGTCCGGCGCCTGAGCGTGCGTTGCGCGTCGTCGAGCGGGCGACGTTGACGCCGCGTGCGAGCCTTGCGCTCGTCGAGGTGGGTGGCCGACGCCTTCTGCTCGGCGTCGCTGAGCAGGGCATCTCTGTTCTTGATACGTCGCAGGCTCCGGTCGCCGCTGCGGACGACGCGGTGGTGTTCTCCGCCGACGAGGCGTCGAGCGCCGATGAGGCGGCGGACTTTGATGAGATCTTGCGGGCGAGCCTTGCCGCGTCCGAGGGCGCGCAGGGTCGCGCTGGGCTCCTGTGAGCGTGCGGGTGGGGCGGAGCCTGCACGGTCTCATGCGGGCTGCGGTCGTGGTCGCGATGGCGTTCGTCGTCGTGGTGGGCGTCGGGCTTGCGCTTCCGTCGCAGGCGCAGGCTGTGCCTGCCGGCACGGCGGTCCAGACGACGACGCAGACGTTGGCCCTCCCGGCTGCGAACCTGCCCGCTGCACCGCTGCCCGCTGCACCGCTGCCTGCGGCGCCCCTGCCTGCTGCGCCGCTGCCTGCGGCTCCGGGCGACGACGACGGCGGAGCCGTCTCGATCTACATCGACGGTGAGAAGTCAGCCCCGTCGACCTCGCTTCTCGTCCTGCTCGGCACGACCGTGCTCTCGATCGCCCCCGCGCTCTTGCTCATGATGACGAGCTTCACGAAGATCTTCGTCGTGCTCGGCCTCACGCGGAACGCCCTGGGCCTCACGACGGTCCCGCCCAACCAGGTGCTCGCGGGCCTCGCGCTGTTCCTCTCGCTGTTCATCATGCAGCCCGTGCTCAGCGAGGTGAACGAGGCGGCGCTTCAGCCCTACCTCGACGGCTCGATCGACCTGGGCGCCGCGGTCGAGGCGGCGACAGGCCCCCTGCGTGAGTTCATGCTCGGTCTCACGCGTGAGGAGGATGTCGCGCTCATGACGCGCGCGGGCAACCTCGAGAACCCGGCGAGCCCGCAGGACGTCCCGATGCTCACGCTCATCCCGGCGTTCATGCTCTCGGAGCTGCGCGCGGCATTCATCATCGGCGTCGTCATCTTCGTGCCGTTCCTCGTCGTCGACCTCGTCGTGTCGTCGGCCCTCATGAGCATGGGCATGATGATGCTCCCACCCGTGATGATCTCGCTTCCGTTCAAGCTGTTGCTCTTCGTGCTCGTCGACGGCTGGTCGCTCATCATCACCGCTCTCGTCGGGACGTACACATGAGCCCCAACGCTGTTCTCGACATCGCGCTGAGCGCCATGACGGTCGCCGCCAAGCTTGCTGCGCCGATCCTCGTGACGGCGCTCGTTGTGGGCTTCGCCGTCTCGCTCCTGCAGTCGATCACCCAGGTGCAAGAGGTGACGCTGTCGTTCGTGCCCAAGGCGATCGCGGTCGCGGTGGCGCTGCTCGTCACGGGGCACTGGATGATCGCTGAGCTCGTCTCGTTCACCCACGAGCTCTTTGAGCGTATTCCCGGCCTCCTCGGAGGCTGAGCGACGTGGAGCTGTCCTTCGCGCTCGCCACGGTTGAGACCGTCGCGCTCGCCTCGGTGCGGATCGTCGCGTTCCTCGTCATCGCGCCTCCGTTCTCTCACCGCGCGGTCCCTGCGCGGGTGCGGGCCATGCTCTCGGTCGGGCTCGCGCTCGCGGTCTTGCCGCGGCTCGAGGAGCCCGCGTCGACGGCGATGAGCGCGTTCGTGGGGGCACTGCTCATCCAGGTGGTGGTCGGCGCGGCGCTCGGCTTCGTCACGTACGCGCTCATCGCTGCGGTCTCGGCGGCGGGCTCGTTCATCGACTTCTTCGGGGGCTTTCAGATCGCGCAGGCGTACGACCCTCAGTCGATGGTGATGGGCGCGCAGTTCACGCGTCTGTTTCAGATGATCGCGATCGTCCTCATGTTCGTCACGGGTGCCTACCAGGTGACGCTCTCGGGCCTGGCCGCGAGCTTTGACCTCGTGCCGCTTCACGCAAGCCTCGACATGGGGCCTGCGGCGGGCGAGATCGCGCAGGTTGCGGGGCGCATGTTCCTCGTGGCGCTCCAGGTCGCGGGTCCGCTCGTCGTCGTGCTCTTCCTCGCTGACGCGGCCCTCGGTCTCATCACGCGAGTGGCCCCCGCGCTCAACGCGTTCGTCCTGGGCTTCCCGCTGAAGATCTTGCTCACGCTCCTGCTCGTTCCCTTCGTCATGCTTGCGCTCCCGCACCTGGTCGAGCGTCTTGCTGATGACTCGCTGCGGTCGTTCGGCCGGATCCTCGGGGTGGGGTAGTGGCTGACGCGTCGGGCGGTGGTGAGAAGTCCGAGAAGGCCACACCGCAACGGATGAAGAAGCTGCGCAAGGACGGCTCCCTGCAGCGCAGCCAGGACCTGTCGGCGTGGCTCGGCGTGGGCGCGGCAGCGCTCATGCTGCCGCGCGTCATCGACTCCGCGCGGGCGGCGGGCGAGGCGCAGCTGACGGCCGTGACCGACATCGCGGCGGACCCGAGCCCCGAGCGTGCGCTGGCTGCGCTCACCGACGCCCTCGGCTCGGTTCTCGGGACTCTGACGCCCGTGCTCGTCGTCGTCGTGCTCGCCGCGATCATCGCCAACGTCGCCCAGGGCGGCCTGCACATCTCGACGAAGAAGCTCAAGCCGTCGTTCCAGCAGCTCAACATTGCCAAGGGCCTCAAGCGCGTGTTCTCGGTGCAGTCGCTGTGGCAGGGTGCGAAGGCGCTGCTCAAGACGGTTGTCGTGGGTCTTGTGCTGTGGCAGGGCGTGTCCTCGATCGTCCCGCAGCTCACCGTCGCGGGCGGGCACTCGCTCGCCTCGCTGCTCGGGATCGGCGGGGGCGCGGTGCGGGCGCTCGTCGTCGGCGCGGTGGCTGCGGGCCTCGGCCTGGCGTTCGTCGACCTCGCGGTGATCGTGCGCAAGAACCGCAAGCAGTCACGCATGTCGAAGCAAGAGATCAAGGAAGAGCACAAGCAGTCCGAGGGTGACCCGCAGCTCAAGGGGCAGATCCGTTCGCGTCAGCTGGCGATGAGCCGCAACCGCATGATCTCTGATGTTTCTGATGCTGACGTCGTCATCGTCAACCCGACCCACATCGCTGTGGCGCTGCGCTACGAGCCCGGCACGGGCGCGCCGCGGCTCGTCGCCGCGGGCCAGGGCGCGCTTGCCGCGCGCATCCGTGAGGCGGGCGAGGAGCACCACGTGCCGCTCGTGCACGACATCCCGCTCGCCCGCGTCATCCACGGCTCGTGCCGGGTGGGCGAGGAGATTCCCGCCGAGCTCTTCACGGCTGTCGCGCAGGTGCTCGCGTTCGTCATGGCGCTCAAGGCACGCGGTGCGGGCCAAGGGCACCACACGATGCCCAAGGGGACCGAGGTTCCCGTTATGTCGCGTGCTGATCGCTTGCGTTCACGCCGGGAAGGTCAGCGGCGTGCCCGTGAGGCGCGAACTCCTCACCCTTCGACGGCGACGGCCGATAGGTCTGTCGTCAACCGTGCCGCCGCCCCGCTCCAGGAGTCTGACTGATGAAGAAGATTGGGCCCCTCGCCGTTCCGGTGGGGATCGTCGGCATCGTTCTCATGCTCGTGGTGCCGCTGCCGGCGCCGCTCATCGACGTGCTCATCGTCGTGAACATCGCTGGCTCCCTCATGATCTTGCTCATCAGCATGTACGTGAAGAAGCCGCTCGACTTCTCGATCTTCCCGTCGATCATTCTTGTCGCGACGCTCTTCAGGCTCGGCCTCAACGTCGCCTCGACGCGCCTCGTGCTGCGCGACGGCTACGCGGGCGAGGTCATCAGCGCCTTCGGTCACTTCGTCATCGGCGGATCGCTCGTCATCGGCATGGTGATCTTCCTCATCCTCGTCGTCATCCAGTTCGTCGTCATCACCAACGGTGCGGGGCGTGTGGCTGAGGTCGGGGCGCGGTTCACGCTCGACGCGATGCCGGGCAAGCAGATGGCGATCGACGCCGACCTCAACGCGGGGCTCATCACCGAGGACGAGGCGCGCAGGCGCCGCGCCGAGGTGTCGGCCGAGGCCGACTTCCACGGTGCGATGGACGGTGGCTCGAAGTTCGTCAAGGGTGACGCGATCGCGGGCATCATCATCACGGTCATCAACCTCGTCGGTGGCTTCGCGATCGGCATGGCCCAGCGCGGCATGAGCGCGGGCGAGGCCCTCGAGACGTACTCGCTCCTCACGATCGGTGACGGTCTCGTCACGCAGATCCCGGCGCTCTTGCTGTCGGTGTCGACGGGCCTCATCGTCACGCGCTCCGCGAGCGACACGGACCTCGGTACCGCGACGGGCGTGCAGCTGTCGCAGTCGAGCACCGCGATGCTCATCGCGGGGTGCGCGTCGATCGGTCTGGCGCTCCTGCCGGGCATGCCGAAGCTGCCCTTCCTTGCTGTCGGCATCGTCCTTGTCGTCGCGAGCCGCCGCGTGCGCAACCGTGACGCAGCGCGTGAGGTGGCCGAGGCTGAGGCCGAGGCGTCGCCCGCGGAGCCGCAGCGCGACGCAACCGAGCAGATCCTTGAGGAGATGCGCGTCCACGCGCTCGAGGTGCGCCTCGCGCCCGACCTCGTCGACCTGGTGCGTCCGGGAGCGAGCGACGACCTGCTCGGCCGGATCCGTTCGCTGCGCCGCACGATCGCATTCGACCTCGGCATCGTCGTCCCGCCTGTGCGGACGCGTGACTCCGTCGAGCTTTCGCCCGCGACCTACTCGGTCCTCGTGGCGGGCGTCGAGGTCGGCACGGGCATCTTGCCGCCCGGGCGCGTCCTGGCGCTCGGCGATGACCTGGGTTCGCTCCCGGGTGAGTCCGTGCGTGAGCCCGTCTTTGGTCTCGATGGCCGCTGGGTCCCGACGGAGTCGCGCTTCGCTGCCGAGATGACGGGTGCGACGGTCGTCGACCGTGTCTCGGTCCTGGCCACGCACCTGTCCGACATCGTCGTGCAGCACGCCGACCGACTCCTCACGCGTGAGGACGTGCGCGTCCTCACGGAGAGCCTCAAGCAGGTGAGCCCCGCTGTCGTCGACGAGCTTGTTCCCGCGCTCCTCCCGCTCGGTGAGGTGCAGCGCGTGCTTGCCGGCCTGCTGTCCGAGGGTGTCTCGGTGCGTGACCTCGGCCGCATCTATGAGGCGCTCACGACGCGCGCGCGGGTCTCGACGGATCCTGAGGGTCTTGTTGAGGCGGCGCGGCGTGCGCTTGCGCCCGCGATCACGGCGCAGCACACGGTTCAGGGCGTGGTTCCGGTCATGACGATCGAGCCGATGCTTGAGCACGCGCTCCTTGAGTCGCTGCGCTCGGGAGACTCGGGGACGCAGCTGGCGTTCGACGCCAACCGTCTGGCGGCGCTGTGCGACCGCGTGCGTGAGTTGCGCGAGACCGGTGCTGCGCAGGGTCGTGAGCCGATTCTCGTGTGCGCCCCTGCGTTGCGGCCGGCGCTTGCGCGTCTGGTGCGCTCGCAGCTGGGCGACGTGCCTGTCATGTCGTATGCCGAGGTCACGGGCACGGTCCAGCGTGTCGAGCCCGTCGGGGTGGTGAGCGATGTCCCGGCGATTGCTGCTTGACGGTCCTGACCTCGACGCGCTCGTGGCGCGCGTGCGTCGTGAGCATGGGCCGTACGCGAAGGTCGTGCAGGCCGAGCGCGTGCGTTCGGGTGGCGTGGGTGGCTTCTTCGCTCGGGAGTACTACGAGGTGCTCGTCGACGTGCCGGAGCCACACGAGCTTGCTGAGGCAGGTCTCGCCCCGGCTGCCGGCGCGCCGAGCATGCAGGGCGCGCCCGGTGCGTTCCGTGCGGCGACCCCGCTCGCTGCAGTTCCCCGCGGGGACAGCGCGCGGTCGTCGGCGGCGCCCTCCTCGCTCGAAGATCTTCTTGATGCGGCGGACGCCGCTGAGGCACAGGCGGCTGGCGGCGCCGCGCCCCCCGCGGTCGGCCTCTCGACCGACGGCTCGGACTTTGCTGAGGTGCTCGACCGGGTGCGCGCGCTCGTCGCGGCCCAGAACCCCGCGCCTGCAGCGCAGGCTCCACGGCCGCGTGCGTTGCGTGCCGTGCCCGACGACGACGCGCCGGCGACCGTGACGCCGGCGGCGGCGCGCGTCGTCCACCGTCCCGTCGTCTCTCCGCGTGCGGGGGTCACGGTTCCTGAGCTCATCGAGGTCGGGGTTCCCTCTGACCTCATCGCGTCCGTGCTGGGTCCGGTTCCGCCGGCGCCCGGCCTGCGCATCGCGCTGTCGTCGTTGCTCTCGCACGTCGAGCGGGCTCCCGAGATCGTGCGGCCCTCGGGCGGCATCCTCGCCGTGGTCGGCGAGCCGGGAGCTGTGCTCACGGTTGCGGGTCAGCTGGCGCGCCGGGCGGGCATCGCCCCGTCGCGCATCGTGCTCGCGGGCGACCACGGTCATTCTCGGTTCGCCGGGCAGGACGCGGAGGACCGGGAGCGGGACGATCGCATCGTGCTCGAGGACGCGGACGATGCGGCCGAGCTGGCGTCGCGACTCTCGGGGAGCACGACGGCGGTCGTCGTCGCGGTCGCCATTCCTTCGCACCGTGCGGGGCGTGAGCGCGTGGGCGCTGTCCTCGACGCGCTGCGCCCGGCTCAGCTGTGGGCCGCGGTCGACGTGGGCCGGTCTGCGGTCGAGACGCGCCGGTGGCTTGCGTTCGTGGGTGAACGGCGCCCGCTTGACGCGCTCGCGGCCGTGGGGGTCGAGGGGTCCTCGGCGCCTGCGCAGGTGCTGGCGTTCGGGACTCCCGTCGGGCTTCTCGACGGTTTGGTGGCGTCGGCTCCCGTGTGGGCGGCGACGTTGGCGGAGCGCCTCGACGACGCTGTGTGGGACTAGCTGGTGGAGAGACTGCGGGTTCGGGAGCGTTCCTGGGTTAGCCTCGTGCCATGCTGGTGCTGAGTCGCAAGGTCGGTGAGAGCGTGCTCATCGGGGACGACATCGTCGTGACGGTCGTCGAGGCACGCGGAGATGCGGTGCGCATCGGCATCGACGCCCCCCGATCGATGCGCGTGCATCGATCTGAGGTGGTTGCGGCGGTCTCTGAGGCCAACGCGGCGGCGGGTGCAGCCGAGGCCACCGAGGACGACGTGCGTGACCTGCTCGGTCGTCTGCGCCGCCCTGAGTAGGGCCGCGGTCGCGCCGGGAGGCAGGGCCCGGCTCAACGCCTCATAGCGAGGCGTCGGCGTCCGATGGTGGGGGGTGACGGCCGTTCCGGCCGTGCGCGTAGCCCCGCCGAAGGAGTGCCATGGAAGGCATCGACGAGATCGTTCGCGAGTTCCTCATTGAGAGCACCGAGAACCTCGACCAGCTCGACCAGGACCTCATTGCATTGGAGTCCGACCCGGGTTCGCGTGAGCTCCTGGGATCGATCTTCCGCACGATCCACACGATCAAGGGTACGAGCGGCTTCTTGTCGTTCCATGCGCTTGAGTCAGTGACGCACGTGGGGGAGTCCCTCCTCGTCGAGCTGCGTGGTGGCGAGCGGCAGATGGACCAGCCGACGACCGACGTCCTTCTCGAGATGGTCGACACGGTGCGCGCGATTCTCGCGCGGATCGATGAGTCGGGTGGCGAGGACGGTGTCGAGACGGCGGCGGTCGTCGCGCGCATTCAGCGGATGCTCGACGGCGTTGCGGAGCCCGGCCAGGACGAGGTTGCCTCTGAGATCGTCGCTGCTGAGCCCGAGGCCGTCGAAGCCGTCGCGGTGCCCGCTGCAGCGGTTCCGGTCGCGGTCGCCGCGGGCGCGGCAGACGCCGTGCCGTCCGCACAAGCGGCCCCAGCCCCAGCCCCAGCCCCGGCTCCAGCGGCCGCCGGCCCCGTCCAGGGAGCCTCGCGCGTCACGGCCCGCCAGCGCGGTCCGCGCGCGGACGCCCACTCGGGTGCGGCGGCCGACCGCGGCGCTGTGACCCCGGGTGAGCAGCAGCGCGCTGCGGGCCCCCGTTCAGCGACGGCAGAGACGTCGATCCGTGTTGATGTCGAGCTGCTCGACGAGCTCATGCGCCAGGTGGGCGAGCTCGTGCTCGTCCGCAACCAGATCACGCAGAACACGGGCCAGGACACTGACCCGGAGCTGCTGCGCTCGGCTCAGCGTCTCTCGACGATCGCGACCGAGCTGCAAGAGGGCGTCATGAAGACGCGTATGCAGCCCATCGAGCACGTGTGGTCGAAGATGCCGCGCGTCGTGCGCGATCTCGCCAACGGCGCGCACAAGGAAGTCGAGCTCGAGATGGTCGGTGGCGACACCGAGCTCGATCGTTCGCTCCTCGAGGCGGTCAAGGATCCGCTCACGCACCTCGTGCGCAACGCGGTCGACCACGGCATCGAGACCCCTGAGCAGCGTGAGGCGGCGGGCAAGGCCCGTCAGGGTCGCCTCGTGCTGCGCGCCTACCACGCAGGTGGTCAGGTCGTGGTCGAGGTCCGTGACGATGGCCGCGGGATCGACCAGGAGAAGGTGGCCGCGAAGGCGCTCGAGCGCGGGCTGCGCACGGTTGAGCAGCTGGACGCGATGAGCGTGACCGAGCTGCAGTCGCTCGTGTTCTTGCCCGGCTTCTCGACTGCGGAGACCGTGACGAACGTGTCGGGCCGCGGTGTCGGCATGGACGTCGTGCGCGCGAACCTTGAGGAGGTCGGCGGGCAGGTCGACGTCGAGTCCGAGGTGGGCGTGGGCACCGTGTGGCGCCTGCAGATTCCGCTGACGCTCGCGATCATGCCGGCGCTCACGGTGGTCTCCGGTGCGGAGATCTATGCGATTCCGCAGGTCAGCCTGCTTGAGCTGGTGGCGCTCGACACCGCGCGCACGTCCGAGGCGATCGAGCACGTGGGGGCGTCTGAGGTGTACCGCCTGCGGGGCGAGCTGCTTCCGCTCGTGCGTCTCACGGATGTCCTGCAGATGCCGAGCGAGCCTGGGTCGTCGATGGTCATCGCGGTCCTGCGCGCTGACAACCAGCGTTTCGGCCTGGTCGTCGACCGGGTGCTCAACACGGAGGAGATCGTCGTCAAGCCGCTTGCGTCGCAGCTGCGTGCTGCGGCGACGTATGCGGGGGCGACTCTCATGGGGAATGGGCGCGTCGCGCTCATCCTCGACGTGCAGGCGATCGCGCGCCGTGCGCTTGTCGCTGACCTCGTCGAGCAGGTCGGGGTGACGTCGTCCGCGGTTGCGGTGACGGAGTCGTCGCGTGACCTGTTGGTCGTGGCGCTCGATGAGACGCGTCAGGCTGCGATTCCGCTCGATGCGGTGACACGGCTCGAGCAGATCGACCCGGCGCGTATCGAGCTGGCGGGGCACCGTGAGGTGCTGCGCTACCGCGGGTCGATCCTGCCGATCCTGCGGCTGTCGTCCGTGCTGGGCGGTGCGCCTTCGGGTGAGGGTCCGCTCGACGTTGTCGTCTTCAACCGCGGGTCGCGTTCGGTGGCGATGGTGGTCGGTTCGATCCGCGAGATCGTCGCGGACACGTCGACGGAGCGTCGCGTCGCGGACACGCATGGCGTGGCCGAGCTGGCGACGATCGGTGGACGTGTGACGGAGGTCGTCGACCTGGGCGTCGTGCTCACGAGCGCGGATCCCGACTATTTCTCTGACCCTCTCGACGGTGACGTCGACTCCGACGCGCTGATGGCGGTGGCTTCGTGACGAACCAGCTGGTGACTTTCAAGATCGATGACGCGATGTATGGCGTGCCGGTCGGGCTCGTCCAGGAGACGCTCGGGCATCAGCCGCGCACCTTGGTGCCGCTCGCTCAGCGTGGCGTGGCGGGGCTCGTCAACCTGCGCGGTCAGGTGGTGCTCACGGTTGACCTGCGTCCGCTGCTGGGCCTTGCGCCGTTGGCGCCGGGGGCTGAGGCGATGATGGTGGTCGTCAAGGTCGATGGTGAGGCGGTGAGCCTGCTCGTCGACACGGTGGGCGAGGTTCTCGACGTTGACGAGGCGACCTTCGAGCCGGTTCCCGAGACGGTGGGTTCTGCGATGCGTTCGCTCGTCGTGGGTGTGCACAAGCTCGAGGGTCGATTGCTGTTGTTGCTTGACGTGGTGGCTGCGGTCGCATTGCAGGCGGGCGAGGAGCGGGCGTCGTGACACCCCTGCCGCGCTCGACGCGGGCACGTCCGTCGTGGCTGCGGCCGCTTGCGGCCCTTCCGTCGCGTGCCGTCGAGCTGGGGAGGAAGGTGCGTCCGGCGCGTCTGGGGCGCGCTCGGGCGCCGCGCGCGGGCAAGCGCCCGCGCGGCAACCCGTTCGAGTCTCTTCTGCGAGGTTCGTTGCGCGCTCAGATGGCTGTTCTCGTCCTGGTGGCGGGCGTGTGCCTTGCGGTCCTGGGGGTGACGAGCATCGTGCAGGTCATCGGCCTGTCGGGTGCGACGAAGGAGGTCGCGCGCACGAGCTCGGAGATCGCTCTTCCGGCGGCGCGTCTGCGTGCGCAGGTTGAGCGTTCGAGTGCGCTCATCGGTCAGGCTGCGGCAACCGATGACGTCCTCGTCCGTTACACGCTCGTGGACCAGCTGGGCGACAACGACGACGACGTTGCCGCGACGGTTGCTGAGCTGAAGGCGCATCTTGAGCCGGCGGTCATCGACCCGGTCATCGCGATCGTCGAGGAGGCGAAGGCGACCCGGGTCGTGCTCATGGCGCTCTTCTCGAAGGGCGACGAGACGTTCCCGACGCGCTACCAGAAGGAGTATGCGCCGCTCGTCGAGGGGATCGGCCAGGAGCTCGAGAACCTTGACGCGACGATGGACGAGCGCCTTGCGGCGTCGGTTGCGTCGTCGAGCGCGAGCGCGCGTCGCGCGATCATCATCGTCATCATCGCGTACCTCATCGGCTCGGCGGGCACGTCGCTCGTCGCCATGGGCGTGGCGCGCCGGATCCGGCGGAACGTCGCGGATCTTCAGGGGTCGATCGAGGCGATGGCCGACGGCGACCTCACGCGGGCCGCGACGGTGACGACTCGCGACGAGATCGGGCGCGCGGCTGAGTCGCTCAATGCGGCGCGGGCGTCGCTCGGCAAGCTTTTGGCGGGCGTGCGTGAGACGACCGACCTTGTCATCGACGGCGCTGGCCGCGTCGAGTCGGGCACGGTGCGTGCCGATGCGGCTGCGTCGAGCGCGTCGAGCCAGGCCGGAACCGTTGAGGGTGAGGCGGGCGAGGTCACGGTCTCGGTGGCCACGGCTGTCGAGGGTACTGACCAGCTGGGTGTGTCGATCCGCGAGATCTCGCGCAGTGCTGCGGAGGCCGCGCAGATGGCCTCGGAGGCCGGCGGGGTCACGGGCGCCACGGTCGCGACGGTTCTTGAGCTTGAGCGTGCGAGCGAGGAGATCGGTGCGGTGGTGGGCGCGATCACGCGCATCGCCAAGCAGACGAACCTGCTGGCGCTCAATGCGTCGATCGAGGCGGCACGCGCGGGTGTGGCGGGCCGGGGCTTCGCGGTCGTGGCCGATGAGGTCAAGGACCTCTCGCTCACGACTGCGCGCCAGGCGCAAGACATCGGCGAGCGTGTCGGCGCGATTCAGGCCGGCACGACTGAGACGGTGCGGCGCATCGAGGAGGTGCGCGACATGGTCGCGCGCATCAGCGACATGCAGATGACCATCGCGTCGGCGGTCGAGGAGCAGACGGCGACGAGCTCTGAGCTGGGCGGGTCGATGGACCGGGCCTCGGCCAGTGCGGACCGGATCGCTGAGGCGATCGCGTCGGTTGCTGAGGCTGCGCGGACGTCGAGCGAGGTTGCGCAGTCGTTGCGACCCGAGGCCGAGCAGCTTGCGGGCGCGGCCCGCGGCCTGCGTGAGCGCGTCGACGCGTTCGTGTTCTGACACCTGGTCGCAGACCGCTCACGACGGGCGGTCTGCGGCCGATGAGGACGGCATGGTCGTCCTCGCCCACGGGTACGCCGACCGGCGTTCCTGGTGTAGCGAGTATTGAGGGAGGTGGCGTATGTCGATTCGTGTGCTCGTCGTTGATGACTCGGTCGTCATTCGTCGGCTCCTCGTGCAGGCGCTCGAGTCTGCCGTCGATGTTGAGGTGATTGGCACGGCGCCGGATGGTGCTCGTGCGCTCGTCAAGGCCGAGCAGCTGCGGCCCGATGCCATCACGATGGACATCGAGATGCCGCAGATGGACGGTGTCACGGCGGTGCGGGAGCTGCGTCGTCGCGGCGTGCACGTGCCGATCATCATGTTCTCTACCCTCACCGCACGCGGTGCGTCGGCGACGCTTGACGCGCTTGCGGCGGGGGCGAGCGACTACGTGACGAAGCCGTCGAACGTCGGATCGCTCGCTGAGGCGTTGGCGCGTGTTGCCGATGAGCTCGTGCCGAAGCTGCGTGCCCTCGTCGGCCGCGGTTCGCGCATGAGCGCACGCCCGTCGGCTGTCGGTCGCGGTGCGATTGCGCCGGCTCCCGGGAGCCGGGCGGGCCAGGTCGCGCCCCGTGCGGGCACGAGCCCGAACGCACGGCCGGCGACGACTGTTCCGACGTTTGCCGGGCTCGGCATCGGTGCCACACCGGGGTCGAGCGCGGGTCGCCGTGCTGCGGAGGTCTTGCCGCCCGCGCCGGCGCATCCCGTGCGCGCGGTCCTCGTGGGGTCGTCCACGGGTGGCCCCGAGGCATTGTCGCGGCTGTTGGGAGGTCTCCGACGGCCGCTCAAGGTTCCGATGCTTGTCACTCAGCACATGCCGCCGCTGTTCACGTCGCAGCTGGCGCTGAGGCTTGACCGGCTCGGGCCGTCGACGGTCGTCGAGGCGTCCGACGGTGATGTTCTTCGGCCTGGCCACGTGTACATCGCGCCAGGCGACCTGCATCTCGAGCTGAGCGGGTCGGCGACGGGGGCGCGGGTCGTGCTGTCGAGCAGCGAGCCGGTCAACTACTGCCGTCCGAGCGTCGACGTGATGATGCGCTCTGCGCTTGCGGTTCTGGGCCCTCAGCTCATGGGCGTCATGCTCACGGGCATGGGCCAGGACGGTGCTGCGGGGGCTGCTGAGCTGGTGGCCGCGGGCGGGACGATGATCTCGCAGGACGAGGCGACGTCGGTCGTGTGGGGCATGCCGGGTGCGGTGGCGGCGGCGGGTTCGACTCACAGAATCTTGCCGCTCGATGCCATTGCCGACGCCGTCATGGCGCGGTGTGAGGATTCCGGAGCTTTTGCGATAGGGGGTGTGTCATGACGTTGACGGACGAGTCGTTCTCGTACGTCGCCGACCTTGTGCGGCGGCGGTCAGCCATTAGTTTGGGCCCGGGCAAGGAGTATCTTGTCGAGTCGCGCCTGGCGCCGCTTGCGCGGGGCGCGGGCGAGAGTGTTGAGATGTTTGTGCAGCGGCTGCGTCGTGGCACGGATGGCGGTCTCCATGAGGCTGTTGTCGAGGCGATGACGACGAATGAGACGTCGTGGTTCCGCGATCATCTGCCGTTTGATGCGATGCGGTCATTGATCGTGCCGCAGACGCTTGAGGGCAAGGTGGTGCCGCGCCTCGACGTGTGGTCGGCTGCGTGCTCGACGGGTCAGGAGCCGTACTCGATCGCGATGCTGCTCGATGAGCTGCTTCCGCCGCACGCGCTCGTGCAGATCGTGGCGACGGACCTGTCGAACGAGGTGCTCGAGAAGGCACGGGCGGGCTCGTACTCGCAGCTTGAGGTCAACCGGGGTCTCCCGGCGCCGTATCTCGTCAAGTACTTCAACCGCGAGGGTGCCTCGTGGACGGTCGATGAGCGGCTGCGTGCGCGCGTGCGCTTCATGCGCCACAACTTGTTGGATGCGCCGCCTGCGGGTGGGCCTTTTGACGTCGTGTTCTTGCGCAACGTCCTCATCTATTTCGATCTTCCGGTCAAGCAGCAGATCTTGCGTCGTATGGCGCAGGTGCTGCGGCCCGGGGGGTATCTCGTTCTCGGCGCCGCCGAGACGACTGTGGGGGTCGATGACGCGTGGGAGCGCGTGCCCGTCGGCCGTACGTCCGTGTACCGCTTGGGTTCAGGGAGGACTTCATGAAGGCGTTGGTGATTGATGATTCCCGCACGATGCGGCGGATCATCGCGGGGGTCGTGCGCGATCTGGGGTTTGAGGTCGTCGAGGCCGCCGACGGCGCCGAGGCGCTCGAACGCATGGAGGACTCTGGCCCCGTGACGTTGTGCTGCATCGACTGGAACATGCCTGTGATGAATGGGCTGGAGTTCGTCCAGGCGGTGCGGTTGCGGCGTGAGTGGCGTGAGACGACGCTCATGATGGTGACGACCGAGTCGGAGCACGGGCAGATTGTGCGGGCGCTTGCCGCGGGGGCTCACGAGTACCTCATCAAGCCGTTCAGCCCGGATGCGATCCGGGACAAGCTGGAGTGGCTCGGGCTGCTCCCTCAGGAGGTGTCATGACGGTCATCGATGCTGCTGCGGCGACCCCGGCTACGGTGGTGGCCATCGCGCAGGATGTGTTTGCGGCGCTGGTCGACGACGGCGAGGTGCTGGTCTCTGAGGGCGATGCGCCTGCGTCGTGGTCGGATCCGGTCTCGGCGTGGGTCGACATGCGGACGGCTGGGGTTCCCGGCGGTGTGCGGACGCGTGTTGTCGCTGAGCGTGGGGACGTTGAGGTTCTCGTCTGTGCGCTCCTGCGGGAGCCTGCTGGAACTCAGGTCTCGCACGAGGACGTGGTTGATGCGTTTGGTGAGATCGCTAACGTGGTGGGTGGGAACGTCAAGGCGCTGCTGCCGCAGCTGGCGACGCTCACGCTGCCTGAGGTGGCGTCGGGTGTGGGCGGTGACGAGGGCATGCTGATCGTGTCGGTTCCGCTCGTGTGGCGCGGCCGCGTCGTGGTCGTCACGCTTGCTCATATTGCGTGAGCGGCGGGACGAGTCGAAGCAAGAACGAAGGAAAGTGGGGCTTTCATGAGCCTGTATGTCATGGTCGCTGACGACTCGCGCGTCATGCGGCAGATCGTTGTGCGTACGCTGCGTCAGGCGGGGTATGACTGGGAGATCCTTGAGGCGGTCGACGGGCAGGACGCCTTTGACAAGGCGATGTCTGAGCAGCCGGACTTCATTCTCTCGGACTGGAACATGCCTGGCATGACCGGCATTGAGCTGCTGCGTGCGCTGCGCGCGGCTGGGAATGACGTCCCGCTCGCGTTCGTCACGTCGGAGGGCTCTGCAGAGATGCAGGCGCTGGCCGACGCCGAGGGCGCGCTGTTCCTCGTCTCGAAGCCGTTCACGGCTGATGCGTTCCGTGACGCGATCGAGCCGGTGCTCGCATGAACGCCGTGACGCCGCTTCCGACGGCTCTGGCGATCCGTGAGCTTCTTGAGGGGCTCGTGGGTCGTGACATCACGGTGGGTGTGCGCACGCGCGGGATCGACCCGGCTCGAGGCTTGGGCGCGACGGTCGCCGAGTATGTGGACGACCAGATGCAGCTTGCTGCGCTCGTCGTGGCGGACCTTGAGCTTGCGGCGGCCGCGGGCTCGGCGATCGGCCTGGTGCCTGCCAAGGAGGTTCAGGCCTCGGTGAAGTACAAGGAGCTGAGCGCCGCTCAGATCGAGAACTTCAGCGAGATCTGCAATGTCGTGGCGTCGCTCTTCAATGCGGATGACGCGCCGCACCTGCGGTTCACGACGATGCACCAGCCGGGCGCTGCTCTTCCGGGTGATGTCGCGCAGTGGGTGACGGCGCACGTGGCGCGGCTTGACCTGGACGTCGAGGTGGCTGGTTACGGCGCGGGCGCGATCGGCGTCATCGTCGTTCCGCGCGACTGAGTGCTTGCTGGCTGGCGTCGTTCCACCACGCGGCGGCCGCTGCGGCGAGATCGCGCGCGGGCGCTGCGACGTCGAGCGTGAGCCCGATCTCGTCGGGGGAGAGCTCTTCGAGCGTGGCGAGCTGCGTCGTCAGCAGGGACGCGGGCATGAAGTGGTCGGTGCGTGCGGTGAGGCGTGAGCCGAGCAGCTCGGCGCTGCCCGTGAGGTGGACGAACGCTGTTCCGGGTGCGCCTGTGCGCAGGCGGTCGCGGTAGCTGCGACGCAGTGCGGAGCACGCGATGACGGCGCCTGTTGCGGGCGCTGCGAGGGCGTCGGCGACGAGGTCGAGCCAGGGGGCTCGGTCGTCGTCGGTCAGGGGGATGCCCGAGGCCATGCGCGCGATGTTCGCGGCGGGGTGGAGGTCGTCGGCGTCGAGGTAGGGGATCTCGAGGTGGCCGGCGAGCAGGGCCCCGACGGTGGACTTGCCGCAGCCGGAGACGCCCATGACGACGAGGCGTGGCGGGGTGGGCGTGGTGGTCGCGTTCACGTGTGCGGGGGCCCTTCGTTGGTGGTGCGTGTGGTTGATCGTCGTGCGGCGGGCGCGAAGGTGCACGAACGTGTCCGGCCCCTGAGAAGTTCCCGCATGAAGTTGCGTCGTCGTGGGAATATGCGAGCCATGACTTCCTCCCCCTCCACGGTCGCACCGGCGGGTGCGATCGACCGCTTCTTCAAGATCACCGAGCGTGGCTCGTCGGTGCGTGCGGAGATCCGCGGTGGCCTTGTGACCTTCGCGGCGATGGCCTACATCATCGCCCTCAACCCTCTCATCATCGGCACGGCTCAGGACGGCACCGGCAAGTTCTTGGGCGGCGGGGCTGCCCCCGATCTGCCGATGGTTGCGGCCGTGACGGCGCTCGCCGCCGGTGTGCTGTCGATCCTCATGGGCGTCGTGGCCAACTACCCGATGGCCCTGGCTGCGGGCCTCGGCCTCAACGCTGTCGTCGCGTTCCAGATCGCTGCGCTCCCGAACATGACGTGGGCTGACGCGATGGGCGTCGTCGTGCTTGAGGGTCTGGTCATCCTCGTGCTCGTGCTCACGGGCTTCCGCACGGCGGTCTTCCGTGCGGTTCCGCGCACGCTCAAGACGGCGATCTCGGTGGGCATCGGTCTGTTCATCACGCTCATCGGCCTCGTCAACGCGGGCTTCGTGCGTAAGGCGCCCGAGGGAGTCGCGCTCGAGCTGGGCATCTTCGGCTCGCTGCAGACGTGGCCGGTCCTCGTCTTCGTCGTCGGGCTTACGCTCGCGATCATCCTCACGGTCCGCGGCGTGCGTGGCGCGATGCTCATCTCGATCGCGGCGGCGACGGCTCTCGCGCTCGTCATCGAGGCTGTGGCCAAGCTCGGGTCCTCGGCGGTCAACCCCAAGGGCTGGAACCTCAACGTTCCCGCGCTTGACGGCTCGCCCGTCGCGCTTCCGGACTTCGGTCTGCTTGGTGAGTTCTCGCTCTTCGGTTCGGTGTCGAAGATCGGCTGGATCGCGCTCATCCTCCTCGTCTTCTCGCTCCTTCTCGCGGACTTCTTCGACACGATGGGCACGATGGTCGCGGTGGGCTCCGAGGCCAAGCTGCTCGACGCCGACGGCAACCCGCCGAAGTCGACGCAGATCCTCATCGTCGACTCGGTTGCAGCCGCGGTCGGCGGTATGACGTCGTCGTCGTCGAACACGAGCTACGTCGAGTCGACGACGGGTGTCGCTGCCGGTGCGCGCACAGGCCTGGCCGCGGTCGTCACGGGCGTGTGCTTCTTGCTCTCGACGTTCCTTGCGCCTGTCGTCGCTCTCATCCCGAACGAGGCTGCGGCGCCCGCGCTCGTCATCGTGGGTTACCTCATGATGACGCAGGTCCTCGACATCGACTGGAAGTCCCCGGACATCGCGATCCCCGCGTTCCTCACGCTCGCGATCATGCCGTTCTCGTACTCGATCACGGCCGGTATCGGCGTGGGCTTCATCGCGCACGTCGTCGTCAAGCTCGCGACGGGTCAGGTGCGCAAGGTGCACCCGCTCATGTGGGTGGCCTCGGCGATGTTCGTCATCTATTTCACGCTCGTTCCGCTGCGGGCGCTCCTGGGCGTCTGAGTCTTCGCTAGGCTCGGTCGGAATGTTCGGACGGGGCCCCGGGCACGTGTCGTGCCCGGGGTCCCTGTCGTCCGCGGCGTGCGCCGCGGGCGCGGAGACGGGAGCCCGATGTACCGCCTGACGAACCCGGTGAAGCACTATGACTGGGGATCGACGACTGCGATCCCGGCGTTCCTGGGCCGTCCGGCTGATGGCCGGCCGGTGGCTGAGGTGTGGATGGGGGCGCATCCGTCGTCCCCGTCACGCGGGGGCGGGCGGGGGCTCGACGAGATCGTTGCGGCGGACCCTGCGGGCATGCTCGGCGAGCGCGTGCTTGACGCGTTCGGGCCGCGCCTGCCGTACCTGTTCAAGATCCTGGGGGCCTCGCGACCGTTGTCGCTTCAGGTGCACCCGGACCTGGCGACCGCGGCCGACGGCTTTGCGCGCGAGGAGTCGGCGGCTGAGCTGCCCGCGGGGCATCCGGGGCGCAGCTATCACGACGATCAGCACAAGCCTGAGATGCTGCTCGCGCTCACGCGCTTCGAGGGGCTGTGCGGGTTTCGGCGTCCGCGTCAGGTGCTTGAGCTGCTTGAGCCGCTCGAGGGCGAGCTGGTCGACACGATCAGGTGTGCGCTGCGCGAGTCGCCGACGCCTGAGGGCATGCGGGCGGCGTTCGAGGCCGTTCTGCACGCGCGCGGCTCGGTGCTGGCCGAGGACATCGAGGTGACCGTGCGGGGCTGCGAGCAGCAGCTCGCGCAGGGCTTTGGGGCGCAGCAGGTGTATGGCACCGTGGCGGCGCTTGCGCACTGGTACCCGGGTGACCCGGGGGCGGTCGCGTCGCTCTTGCTCAACAGGTTCACTCTTGAGCCGGGCGAGCTCGTGTACGTCGGGGCGGGCGTCGTCCACGCGTACCTCGCGGGGCTGGGGCTTGAGGTCATGGCGAGCTCGGACAACGTGCTGCGGGCTGGGCTGACGCGCAAGAAGATCGACGTCGACGAGTTGTTGCGGGTTGTTGACTACGCGGATTCTGCCGCCATGCGACCCGCGACGGTGCCGGGTGATGAGGGCCGGCCTGCGGTTGTGCGTGCGCCCGCGCGGGAGTTTGCGCTCGCGCTCGTCGCGCCGACGCGGACCGAGCGTGGCCGGGCGACGTACCTCACGCAGGACGGGCCGCGCATCGTCTTGTGCACCGAGGGCACGCTCGCACTGAGGACGGCTGAGGGGTCCGAGGTCGCGCTCACCCAGGGGGAGTCGGTCTTTGTGCCGCACTCGGCGGGGCGGATCGAGGCACGGGGCGAGGGCCGGGCCACGATGGTCTTCGTGCCCTGACCGGTGCGCGACGCGCGAGCGGGGTGAGCTGCGGGTGGTCGCGTGCGAAAGGGGCCGCTCACCCTGCGCCCCGGTCTTAGCGTGGCCCCGTGGGGAGCTTCGGGGGAGACGAGACAGGCACGGATGAGCAGCCTGAGGCTGCGTCGGCGCGCGCGGAGGTCGCGGAGCGCCGAGTGGGACGGCGTGCGCTCGTCATTGCGCTCGTCGTGCTGGGAGGGCTCGTCGCGGCAGGTGCCCTTGCGGTGGGCGGCGGCGCGCTGTGGCTGAACTCGCGCGTCGAGCGCTTTGGCGATCCGTTCACGGCGATCCCTGAGGCCGCGCGCCCCACGCGTGCCGTGCCCGTCGTCCAGGCTGACGCTGATCCGCTCAACGTGCTCGTGCTGGGCTCGGATTCTCGCGTCTCGGCGGGGGACCCGAGCCAGTGGGAGGCGGGGGCGCAGCGCACCGACGCGATCATGCTCGTGCACGTCGATGGCGATCGGGAGCACGCGAGCGTCATGTCGATCCCGCGTGATGCGTGGGTGAGCATTCCGGGGCACGAGGACGCCAAGATCAATGCGTCCTACTCCCTGGGCGGGCCGGCGCTGCTCGTGCAGACGGTCGAGCAGCTGACGGGCGTGCGCATCGATCACGTGGCGATCGCGGACTTCGAGTCGTTCACCGAGCTCACCGACGCGCTCGGGGGAGTCGAGGTCACGGTGGGCCAGGACGTCTACGACTCGGGTGGGCTGGGCCAGCTCGTCGTCGGGGCGGGCACGCACGTGCTCGACGGCGCGCAGGCGCTCGCGTATGCCCGGCAGCGCTACGGGCTGCCGGGTGGCGACTTTGACCGGGTCAAACGGCAGCAGAACTGGGCGCGCGCGATCCTTGCGAAGGCCGTCTCGCAGGGGACCCTCACGGACCCTGGACGGGCGACGTCGTTCGTCTCGACGGTCGCGGGCGCGATCGCGGTCGACGACAACCTTGGCCTCGCCGACATGGTGCGGCTGGCGAGCGAGCTCAAGGAGCTACGTGCGCACGACGTCGTGTTCTTCACGGCGCCCGTTGCGGGGACGGGGTGGAGCCCTGACGGCAGCCAGTCGATCGTGCGTCTTGATCGTGAGGCGTTGGCTCCGCTGGCCGAGGCGATCGCGACCGACGATGTGACGCGCTACCTCGCTGAGGACCCGGCCGCGCCGGAGGTGCTGGGCGCGGACGTGCGCTGAGTGGCGGATTCTCGGGTGTGACGTGCACCCCTTCCCCTGTTATTACCCGGGGTAATGAACTAGGGTAACGACTTGTGGGACACGACGACATCTGCGCTCCGGCCTCCGCCCGGACGGCTCTCAGCACCGAGCTCACCTCGGCTGTCACCCGGCTCCAGCGCAGGCTGCGGGCCCAACGCGGTGACGTCGAGATCGGTGAGGGGCAGATCGCTGTCCTCATGACGCTCAAGCACCACGGGAGCATGTCGCCGGGCGCCCTCGCTGATCACGAGCGGGTGTCTGCGCCCGCGATGACCCGGTCGGTCAATGCGCTTGCCGAGCTGGGCCTGGTGACGAAGCTCGAGCACCCGACGGATCGCCGTCAGGTGCTCGTTGAGCTCAGTGAACGGGGCTCGGACGAGGTTCGCACGGTACGGCGGCGCCGGGACCAGTGGCTCGTCAAGCAGCTGAAGTCGCTCTCACCTGACGAGCGCGCGACGCTCGCCGCCGCTACGGAACTCATGACACGGATCGCTCACGGATGACCCAGACTTTCGCTTCTCTACGTTTCTTCAACTACCGCGTGTGGTTTGCGGCGGCTCTTGTCGCGAACATCGGCACGTGGATGCAGCGTGTCGCCCAGGACTGGCTCGTGCTCACCGAGCTCTCGGACAATTCGGGTGTGGCCGTCGGCATCGTCACGGCGCTGCAGTTTGCCCCGGCGTTGCTCTTCTCCCCGTACGCGGGGGTCATTGCTGACCGCGTCGACAACCGCAAGCTGCTCATGTGGACGCAGGGCTTGCAGGGCATGCTCGCGCTTGCGCTCGGTGGCCTCGTCATCTCGGGGCACGCCCAGCTGTGGCACGTCTACGTGCTCGCGTTCATGCTCGGCTCGGTCTCTGCCTTTGATGGTCCGGCTCGTATGACGTTCGTGGCGGCGATGGTGCCGCCTGAGGGCCTGGCCAATGCGGTGGGCCTCAACTCGGCGTCGTTCAATGCCGCCCGCCTCATCGGCCCGGGCCTTGCGGGCCTGCTCATTGCGGCGGTGGGCTCCGGGTGGGCGTTCGTCATCAACGGCGTCTCGTTCGCCGCGACGATCGCGGCGATGATGCTCATGCGCAAGAGCGAGCTGCGGCCGTTGCCGCGGGCTGATCGCTCGAAGGGCGGGCTGGCGCAGATGCGTGAGGGCCTCGGCTACATCCGCGGGCGCAGCGACATCCTCGTCATCATGGTCGTCGCCGGCGTCGTCTCGTCGTTGGGGCTGAACTTCCAGCTGACGAGCGCCCTCATGGCGACGAGCGTCTTCGGCAAGGGGGCGGGGGAGTACGGCATTCTGGGGTCGATCTTGGCGATCGGCTCCCTCACCGGCGCCTTGCTTGCGGCGCGCCGCAAGCGGCCGCGCGTGCGCCTGGTCATTGGCGCGTCGTTCGGGTTTGGTGCGGCAAGCGGCTTCATGGCACTCATGCCGACGTTCTGGACATACGCGGCTGCGTCGATCATCGTGGGCCTGTGCTCGCTCACGATGCTCACGGCGGCGAACACGACGTTGCAGATGTCGGTCACCCCGTCGATGCGGGGGCGCGTCATGGCGATCTATCAGACGGTTCTGCTCGGCTCGACACCCCTTGGCTCGCCGCTCGTCGGGTGGATCGGTGAGCACTGGGGTGCACGCTGGTCGATCGGGGTCGGCGCGATCGCGTCGATGCTCGTTGCGCTCGCGGCAGCGTGGTGGACGAAGCGCCGCTGGGAGTACGACGTCCGCTACACGCTCTCCGAACGGCCTCATCTGCAGGTGCGGTACCACCACGCTGTCCAGGAGGGGCGGCCGCAGTCGCCGCGCGCTCAGGTGCGTGACGGCCTCGAGACGGACCGCGCAGGCGGGGAGACGACGGCGGCGTAGATCAGTGGGCGGCGATGGCGGCTCGAAGGTAGGCGACCTGGGCGTCGACATCGTCCAGTGGAGTTGACGTGGTTCCCTCCTCGCGGCTGAGAGGGCTCCCTGGTTCAACGAGCGCCCAGATCGGTGTGCCCGAGCCGCGGTAGTCGCTGAGCTTGGACGGCAGGTACGGGTTTGCCGCATGGGAGTCGGCCACTCGCGCGTCTGCAAGGAGCAGGAGGTCGAGTCGCTTCGTGGCTGCAAGGAACTCGAGGAAGGGCATGTACGGGCGAACCTCGACGCAGTCGGTGAGGCCTGCGTCGTCGACGGCGGCGCGTGCTGGATCGACCTTGTCGGTGAAGATGCGCAATCGAACTCGTCGACGCTCGGCTCGGGTCAGGTGGTGGAACGGCGTGAGGATGTCGCCGGCGCTGCGGCGCGTGTAGAAGGCGCCGAAGTAGCCGATCTCGAGCCGCGTTGGCTCGACATCGAACGTCGGCTCAACGAGCTCGTAGAGTTCCGCAGCGGGCACGGGGTGGGCTGAGACGACGGACTTGTTCAGCACCTCGTTACGGAGACCGTCATGGGTGATCTTTGAGAGCATGAGGTCGCGCTGTACGGCGTTGGTGAAGAGGACGGTGTCCGCAAGAACGTATGCTCCGTACTCAACGAGCTCAAACAAGTTGTCGGGGTCGACGAGGGTGACGCCGCGCGCGGCAATCCTTGCAGCGATCTCCTGCGCCAATGGAGCACTTCCGGTGTTGGCGTACCGGAGATCTCCGTGGGTGTCATACATGAGGGGGTCAGAGAACTCAGCCGTCCAGCGTACTGCGGGGCGCCGGAGCTTGTACTGCATCGCGAGGAAGTGGGACGCGGGCATCATCGCGCGGCTATGGACGCGCCGGTAGGGGCCGCGGGTCCCCTCGAACCGGCGGATCTCTGCGTCGCCCTTGGCGACGAAGTTCGCAACGACGGCCCAGTCTTTGAGGGGGTTCTTCTTGCCCTTGACGCGGGCGACGCGCTTGACGCGCGGGCCAGCGATCTTCAGGGTGCCGGGGTCGGGCGCGCGCTTGCCCGGGGGCTCGTTGGCGATGACGTCGACGTCGCGGGGCCAGGCGCGGAGGCGCTTGGCCATGACGATGCCGGCAGTCTCGTTGGCGGGCGGGAAGAGGAACGAGATGATGAGGTCTCGGTCAGAGGGAATGCCCAGGCGCGCGGCGGTGCGCCTTGATCTGCTTGCAGCTGCGCGTCGAATTCGGGTGAGGAGAGCCGGGGGGGCTGCCTTGGTCACGGTGGGGGTCCTCACGTCGAGAGGTGGCGCTGGTTGACCGGATGGGGCGCGAAAGCGGGACCGCGCGTGTGTCGCGGTCCCGCCTTGTCGTCAAGCCTTGTGGCCTAGCGCCACATACCGCGCGTGTCGACGACCGTCGGGCTCTGCGGGCGGTCGAGCGCCTTGAAAGCATTGTGGTCGACGAGGAGAACAACGCAGTCGCTCTCCTCGAGGTTGTCGTCGAGCGGGGCCAGGGTGACGTTCTTGCGGTTGCCGAGTTCCTTGGGAAGCTCTTCGATGTGGGGCTCGACGATCCGCACGGAGGCGTGGGGGAACTCGTCTGCGACGGTCGCGGCAATCTTGCGTGCCGGGGACTCGCGGAGGTCATCGATGTTGGGCTTGAAGGCGAGTCCCAGCAGCGTAATGACGGGAGCTTCGTTACCGGCAACTGCCTTCGTGACCTTGTCGAGGACCCAACCGGGCTTGGCGTCGTTGATCTCGCGTGCTGTGCGGATGATCCGGCTGCGCTCGGGGTTGGCTGCGACGATGAACCAGGGATCAACGGCGATGCAGTGACCGCCGACACCCGGTCCGGGCTGGAGGATGTTGACGCGGGGGTGGTGGTTGGCGAGCTCAATAAGCTCCCAGACGTCGATCCCAAGGTCGTCGCAGATGAGCGAGAGCTCGTTGGCAAACGCAATGTTGACGTCGCGGAACGAGTTCTCGGTGAGCTTCGCCATCTCAGCGGTGACGTCGTCTGTGAGGAGGATTTCACCTTCGCAGAAGACCTCGTAGAGCTCCTTGGCCAACTCTGCAGCGCGCGGGGTGATACCGCCGACGATGCGGTCGTTCGTGACGAGCTCGACCATGACGCGGCCGGGAAGGACTCGCTCGGGGCAGTGAGCAAAGTGGACGAGCGCCTCGCCCTCGTCGTTGATGAGGTCCGGCCGGGCGTCGAGGATCCACTCGGACATCTGCTGGGTTGCGTGGGGCGGCGAGGTCGACTCGAGGATGACGAGCGCGCCAGGCTTGATGGTGGGAGCGATCTTCTCGGCAGCGGCCTTGATGTACCCGAGGTCCGGGGTGCGGTCGTCGAGGAACGGCGTGGGTACGGCGATGACGTAGTGGTCTGCCGTGATGGGTTCGAGGCTTGCACTGAGGGTGCCCGCTGCGACGGCCTGCTGGACGTAGCCGCCAAGGTCGGGTTCGACGAACGGTACGGTCCCGGCGTTGACTGCGTCGATGACGTGCTGGTTGACGTCGACGCCGTGGACGCGAACGCCCTTGGAGGAGAGGATTGCCGCGGTGGGGAGGCCGATGTAGCCAAGGCCCATGACGACGACGGTGGTATCGGTGATCATGCCTGCTCTGTCTCTCGTTTGTTCGCCGGGTGTGTCCCGAGTGTCCACGGGGTCTTCATGCGTCGGACTTCACTGGGCGTGGAAGTCTGCCAGCCGTTCGCCCTGACCGAAGAAGGCCTTGATCGCCGCGACCGTCCGTTCCGCTGCTCGCCCATCACCATACGGGTTGACTGCGTTTGCCATCTCTGCATATCGCTGTGCGTCGTGGAGGAGTTCCGTCACAGAGCTGACGATGAGGTCCTCGTCGGTGCCGATGAGCCGTGCTGTGCCGGCCGTGACGGCTTCGGGACGCTCGGTGTCTTCGCGCAGGACGAGTACCGGCTTGCCCAGCGACGGTGCTTCTTCCTGCACACCCCCAGAGTCGGTAACAACGAGTGTGCTGAGTGCTGTCAGACGCGAGAAGTCGGTGTAGCCGAGCGATTCGGTGAGGAGCACGTTGTTGAGGTCCTCGAGCGCCGGGCGGAAGATCTCGCGAACGAGAGGGTTGGCGTGCAGTGGCAGAACGAACTGCAGCTCCGGTTCCTGGAGCGCGAGCCGGCGCAGGGCGGCAGCTGTGCGCCGCATGGGGTCACCCCAGGACTCTCGGCGGTGCGATGTGACGAGGACGATGCGGCGGCTGAGATCAAGGTTGCGGAGTTCCGGAGCCTCGAACTCGCGCTCGGTCTGAGCGACTTCGAGGAACGCATCGATGACCGTGTTCCCCGTGACCGCGATCGTTTCAGGGTCAACGCCTTCGGCGAGGAGGTTGTCGCGGCTTCCAGTGGTGGGCGCCAGGTGAAGTGAACTGATGCGGGTGAGGAGACGACGGTTGCCCTCCTCAGGGAACGGCGACCAGATAGTGGCTGTACGGAGACCCGCTTCGACGTGGGCGACTGGGATGCGCTGGTAGAAGGCGGCGAGACCCGCTGCGAAGGCAGACGTCGTGTCACCTTGCGAGATCACGAGGTCAGGCTTGTGTTCCTTGAGCAGGGGTGTCAAGCGCTCGAGGGTCTTGCTCGTCACAGCGTCAATGCCCTGGCCGTGAGCGAAGATGTCGAGGTCGGCGTCCGGAACGATGCCGAACGTGTTGTTGACCTGCTCGAGCATCTCGCGATGCTGCCCCGTGACGACGGTGTACACCTCGATACCCTCGGCAGCCTCAAGAGCCTTGACGATGGGGGCCATCTTGATCGCCTCTGGACGGGTGCCGTAGACCGGCATCACCTTGAAGACCACTGGATGAGTCCTTCCCTGACTGCAGCGCGCGACGGACGTCCTACAGGCGTGCGTTGGCGCATCGCCTAGTTCTAGCGGGTCTCAGGCTACCGTGCGAAGGGGGCAACTGAGGTGTGGGTCGCGTGCGCCACGGTATGCTCCCGTTAGCGGCGCCAGGGTACGACTGCGCCTACCAACCTGGAGGATGTCGCCGGCATGCACCGAACACTTGGCGGGACGATCGCCGTCCTGCATGGAGGCTCGGCGGCATTGCTGCTCGGTCCTGCCTTGCGCCAGAGCTCGGACATCGAGTTTTTCGGTCTGAATACACCCGTCGAGTCTCTTCATCACGACCACGTCTTGGTGGGACTTGCCGACGCGATTGCGGATGGTGGGGCAGTGTTGCGGACGCTCGCCGCATCCCGGGAAGGTGTACTCGTCACCTTCACGTCCCATGATCTACAGACCGCTAATGGCCGCTTCCTTGAAGGCGGCGAGTTTGCGGGCGTGACCTCTCCGAGTGGTGATGCCCCTGAGTCCGGGCGTCAAGCTCTCCAGGACGTGCTCGAGCAGGCCCTTGACGGCCTGGACGCCGCGCGTGTCTTGACTGCGGAAGGCATCCGGCTAGTTCTCGTCGACACCACTCCGGGGGCCGGGAACCTCGCGTCCTACGCGTGGCTCGAACTTACCTCCGTGGAACTCGACCAAGAGCAATCAGACGCGAGCACTGAGCTTGCGTTGCTGGAGGACGCCGATCTCGAGCTGGACGAGCCGGTTGCGGAACTCGCAAGCGAGCCACCCGCAAGAGGTCCTCGCAAGAGACGTAATCGCTTGCGCCGGCGCCTGAAGCTGACCCTGCGGCGGTTGACCCGAAACAAGTTCGTCCTGATCGGATCTGGGTTAGGCCTTTCGGCTGGGATGGCCGCTGCGGGTATAGCAGTGGAGGGCCACATCGTGGCGGGATTCTTGTGGGGGAGCGTCGTTGCGCTCCAGAGCGCAATGCTCTACCTGATTGTCCGGCTTCGCAGTTTTCTGCTGAGCCAGGCCGGCGCGACCCGGAAGTCTGCGAAGAGGACAGCTGACGACCTGGCCTTCGCCAAGACCCAGCGGGGCAATCTCATGCGAGTGCTAGGGGCCGTGCAGCGAGAGCAGACCCACGCTCGAACTCTGAACACGATGACGCTCGAGGCGATTGATGAAATGAGGCGCAAGTGAACGGTGGTGCGGTCGTTGTCTATGCGCCGCGTCTGAATCCGACGCGTCCGGCCAGCCTGTTTCGCGAGCAGCTCGTGGATGAGCTCGAGATGCGGATGCGCGTGGGGCACGTCGTCACGGAATCCGATTTCTCAAAAGCGAGGGAAGCAATAACCGCCGCCTCTCTCGTGATTGTCGAATCCGGAGCGATACGGATGGTCATCGATCACGGCATCGAAGCTAGCGGCTTCTGGATCCTCGTGCTCCCGACCGCCGACCGTCGTGATCCTCGCTCTCGGGACTGGGTGGCCGACGTTCTGCATGCGAGTGAAGCCATCGAGGCACCACGCTTTATCGTCGACTCCGAAGAGAGTCGCGATCAGGTCGAGCACGTTCTAGCCCATCGACGTCACGAGATCGTCGTCATTCCTCGGACTCTAGACGGCGCCGATCCTGGCGGGAGGTTCGACTACACGGACTGGTCCCTTGGCGGCGCGCACGTCGAGAGTTCCGGAACCTGGGCCGATACTTGGCAGGATCTCGATGGCGAACGATCCGACCACACGGACAACCTGAGGGCGACGAGCTGGAAGCAACCCGCAGCGTCGAAGGCGCTGGACAGACTCGCGGTACCTGTGAATCCGACCATGGTGGACCAGAGCGTTTCCGTGCTCGGGGCAAACTTGAACTTCATCCAGCAGTTGACGGAACAGCTCTCGCGGGGGCACGTGCGAGAGGTGCGTGCACAAGAGTGGACACATCTCTCCGGCCCGCCTGACCCGGTCGTTGCGCAACATCTGCTGGATACCTCGGACACGGTCATCGCGGAGTGGATTCGTCCGAATGCGCAGTGGATCCAAGAGCACGCAGACTTCGATCGCAGGCTGATCGTTCGAGGCCACCGTTATGAGATCACGACCGAGTTCCCCAATCGGGTTGACATGACTCGGTACTTCGCGGCGGTGGTCATCACGCCTTGGGTGGGGCGAAAGCTTGTTCAGACCTACGGCTGGCCAGCTGACAAGATCGTCTACATCCCGAACTACATCGAGTCAAACTACTTTGAGCGGGAAAAACTTGAGGGCGCACAGTTCACGCTCGGCGTGGTTGGCATTCGTCCTGGCCTCAAACGTATCGACCTAGCGCTCGACCTGCTTCGTGAATTGCGTAACCATGACGCGCGGTACAACCTGCGGGTGCGCTCGGCGTTGCCGTTCGATTACATCAACTGGGAGAAGGATCCGGGCGCGCGGGCGCAGTGGTACGAGACGCTCGCTCGCGTAAAGAATGATCCTCTTTTGCGGGGTGCTGTCCACTTCGACAGCCCCGGGCAGGACATGTCATCCTGGTTCCGACAAATCGGTGTCATCCTTTCGCTGTCGGATCTTGAGGGCTCGCATGTCGCCTTCGCGGAAGGGATCGCGTCAGGAGCACTCGGAGTGGCGCGGCGTTGGCCCGGGATCCTCGGCATGTGGCCGGAAGAGCTTGTGCACGACACTCTCGATTCTGCGGTGCGCGCGATCCTAGATGTGCGGTCGGATGGAGTGCTCGAGAGCCGCTCCTTTGCCCTTCGGGCGAACCCGGTACTCGATGCAAATCGTGTCCTGGAAGCATGGAAGACGCTCATCGGCGGTGACCTTGATGCGGCCCGTCACGCCTTTGGTGTCGTCGATGGAGAGCTCGGGCTCTATGACCGGCATGACCATAGGTAATGCGTCCGACCAACATGTTGTCGCTCACGGACAGCGTCACCAGGCGTTCTGGTGCCAAGAGGGAGATGTAGTGCGCGAGACTGTCGACGTGGCCACGCGGTACACCGAGGATGAGCGCCGCCCAGACGTATCGGTGATTGTCGCCACATATTGCGGTGCGGATCGGATCGCGCTAACCCTCGAGAGCCTCGCGGCTCAAACGCTCGAAGCGGAACGCTTTGAGGTGATCGTCGTATCGAATGGACCCGATGACGGCACGGCCGCAGTAGTGGAGGGATTGCGTAATTATAGTTTCCCTGCGCCGCTCCGCATGGTCCGCATTGCCGAGCCGGGCGCCGCGAACGCCCGAAATCTGGGTGTGGCGATTGCGCGCGGGGACTACGTGACATTCGTCGATGATGACGACACGGTGACACCGCGTTACCTCGAGGTTCTTGTTGAGCATGCTAGCCCTTCGCACGTCACGATTGTGCCGATAGCTGACGTGGAAGAGCCTGGCCAGGCGCACTCAAACTTCAATAATTACCTGAATCGTGCGACGTTGCGTTTCGCAGGCAGAGATGTCACTTTCAGTCAGCTGTCGGACGCTGCGGCCGCTAATGGTGCAAAGCTAATCCCTGCACGAGTTGCAAGAGCCCACAGGTATCGTACTGACCTGTCGTCGGGTGAGGACGTCGCCTTCTGGGCAGAGGTCTTTGCGGTCCAAGATCTCCAGATCAGAGTCGTCCCGCCTGCGTCGGGCGCGGTGTACCGCAGACTCGTCCGAGAATCTTCCATCTCGCGGAGTTACTCCAGAACCTTTGCGGATGACAGGCTGGCCATTATTGCTCACCTTGAGGACCTGGCGAGAGCCAACCCTTCCCTTGACGCGCCACTGCGGAGGCTCATGGCGGGACAGGCGTCGAACCTGGGCCGATACCTGCGGGAGTTCCCCGCGGAGCGGCTTCCGATACTGGACCGCATTGCCGAGATGGCTACTGTGGACTTCCCTCATGCAAGAGTGAATATCGAGACAGCTGAAAAGCTCGTTGTCTCCTACGCCTTTCCTCCGTACCTTGACACGTCGGCCATGGTGGTTGCGCGGCGCCTGTGTTTGGCGCGAGAGCCGGTCGACGTCCTCACGCACTCGATGGACGCTATCCGCAAGAAGGACCCATTAGCAGATCTGCTCGTGAAGGAGTCAGTAGGCCACTTGATGACGGTCGGTGGGCCAGCAGTCTTTGCTAACTGGAATCGCATTTCGGTCTTTGCAACTCGCGGGAACGAGATGGTGCAGGACCACTTGACGCGGCGTGGACGTCCCTATCGTTCGATATACAGTCGATCAATGTGGCCTGCGGCCCATGTCATGGCCGCACTCTTCAAGGTACGCAATCCGAATGTCCGTTGGGTCGCGGAGTTTTCCGATCCGATGCATATCGATTCAGAAGGGAACATTCGAACCAGTTCTATTCCTCAGGACGACGGCGTCTTTGAGGAAGTTGAGCGGGCCATCCGACACCGCGGTCTGTCGGCGACAGAGAGTCGCAACATGTGGGAGTGGGTTGAGAACACGGCTTATGCGCTCGCCGACGAGATTGTATTCACGAATGCAAACCAGCAGCGATTTATGCTCGATCATGCCGTCTACCCGGAGCATGCGGCCCGGGCACAGAGTATCGCGCGAGTGGACCGTCACCCGACCCTTCCAGAACGCTTTTATCACCTCGAGAAGTCTGAATATCAGCTGCCCGCAGGTCGCGTCAACATCGGGTATTTCGGAGTTTTCTATAAGGTGCGAGGGGTTGGCGATCTCCTCGAGGCGCTCAGCGCTCTGACGCCGCAGGAGCGGTCTCGTGTGATGTTGCATGTATTCACCAACGCGCCCGAAGACACTGCGGCCGAGGTGGCTTCTCGCGGACTTGACGACTGTGTATCGGTTCAGCAATACCTGCCGTATCTCGAGTTTCTCGAGCTCACCAAGCATTTCGACTGGCTCGTCGTGACTGATGCGCGAGTCGCCGACGTGCACGGCATCAACCCTTACCTTCCGTCGAAGTACTCGGACTACGTGGGTTCTGGTGCCAAGATCTGGGCGGTTGTGGAGCCGGGGAGCGTTCTTGCCGGCATCCCGACGGATGCCAAGACCGAACTGGGGGATGTGGCGGCCGCGCGGTCGGTCCTCCTGAGCCTCGAGACTGCCTCCCCGATGCCAGCCTAGGTTCCCCGGCTGGGGGTGGCGTTGACGGTGACTCGGAGGACTGGCGCCGAGGATCGGACTCCCGTCGGCATTGGCTCCACCGTGCCGTGGTGCGGGCGCTAGGCGGCAGAGTTGCAGGTGGCGGGCTTGGTAGCCGTGATGGTGCGGGCTTGGTCCTTCAACCAATCGGCCGAGCCGGCCGTGTTAACCACTGGCGTGTCCCGAGTGACGGTGCGCGTAGCAAAGAACGCCCTCGTCCTGCTCCCGATGGAGTGTGTCGTGCTCGCGTTCTGTTCGGTCACGGCTTGGGTGTCGGCGGGCGGGAGAGCCCGGCGGCGGTCCAGTACGGGCAGGCGCTCGAGGATGCCGCATGGATGGTTCGCACCCTGACCTGACCCTACCTAGGCCTGGGCACTCACTCATGGGCGCAGGCTTCCGGTGGTTGCAAACCCATCGCGGAATGCGGCCGAGGCTATAGTCGGCGCGTTCGACGTTCCTGTGGGGCGCGATGCGTCTGACGGGTTGCGCGTACGGTGGGGGTTCGAGAGGTCCCCAGTGATCTGAAGCTACCAAGTTGCCAGTTCGTCTCCGAGGGCCTCGACGAGGCGCACGTTATGGCGCGCGCCAAAGTGGTATCAGGGACGGTTTCTTTGCCTGGCAGTCAGCGGCTCTCGGACGCGCTATGCCGAGCGGCTCATCGACCCAGGTCGCGCGTGCGCGCAACCATAGAGGTCGATGCGCTGGACCGGTTTGGCGGTCACAAGGAGGCGATCGACACCGAGATCGGCGACGGGACAGCAGCTTCGTACTCGGGCCACGTCGTCAAGCTCAACGCTCAAGCTGTCGACGGGCCTCGCCGCCGCGTCTAACGGGACACCACCGGGCAGCGCGGACGCAAGGGCCGCGGATCGGGACTCAGACCATGCTGCGCGCCGGGGGCTGGTGACTGATCGACCGTCGCGCTGGCCACCTGGAGCCGTAGGTTGCTCACGGACCTGGCGGTATTCAGGAGCAGCTCCAGGTGGTGTCCATGGTGGCGGTCGTCGGGTCGGTGATCTCGGGACGCACAAGGACCGTCTCGAATGCCGCGCCCCGTCGGCCGGTGTCCGGCGGCGCCCGGGCCTATCGCTGGCGCGTGCACCTATCCACGTTGTGGTCACTGGCTTGTCCACAGCGAGCACCCCGCCCGAGTTTGCGGTTCCGAGCGCGCCGTAGACGGAAGCCCCGCCATCGCTGTGATGTTGGGTCGACAGGCGGCTGGCCGCAGAGCGTCTTTCGTCGCCGACTGGCCAGGGTGAACCCGACGACGGCAATGATGAGCTCAGTAGGGCTTCAACACACGGTGGCCCGAGTCAACGATTCACCGCGGACCTTCCGCAGGAACGGCCGCCGAGCGGGCGACCCGGTAGCATGCAGCCATGCGTGGAATCATCCTGGCCGGGGGGAGCGGTACGAGACTGCATCCCGTGACGACAGCTGTGTCAAAGCAGCTCCTGAACCTCTATGACAAGCCGATGATCTACTACCCGCTGACAACGCTCATGACAGCGGGGGTCCGTGAAGTGCTCGTTATTACGACTCCGAACGATGCCGAGCAGTTCCGGCGCCTCCTGGGTGACGGCGCGCGCTGGGGGATCTCTATCACGTACGCCCAGCAGCCGAAGCCGGAAGGCCTTGCCCAAGCGTTCCACATCGGCGCGGACTTTATCGGTGACGAACCCGTAGCGTTGGTGCTCGGCGACAACGTCTTTTACGGGTCTGGGCTTGGACTATCTCTCGCGACGCAGCGCGATGTCGACGGCGGCCAGATATTCGCCTATCACGTGAGCGATCCTCGGGAGTATGGCGTCGTCGAGTTCGCCGCGGATGGGGCCGTGCTGTCGATCGAGGAAAAGCCTGAGAATCCACGATCTAATTATGCCATCCCCGGTCTGTACTTCTATAGCCCGGATGTTGTGGAAATCTCGCACAGCATTGAGCCCAGCCCGCGGGGCGAACTCGAAATCAGCGCAATCAATGAGAGATACCTTGAGCAGGGGCGGCTCACGGTCTCCGTCTTGCCTCGTGGGACAGCGTGGCTGGACACGGGGACTGCGAATTCGCTATTGGAGGCCGCTAATTTCATTCACGCTGTTGAGGCTCGTCAGGGGTTGAAGATCGGATGCCCGGAGGAAGTCGCTTGGCGCCAAGGTTGGATTGACGACAATCAGATGCTCTTCCTCGCCGAGCCGCTACGCAAGAGCGGGTACGGTACATACCTCGCCTCGCTCGTTAGAGCCGGGTGAAGGCAGGAGTATATTTCGCCATGCTGGCCCGGCAATGTCTAACCCGCCGCGAATTCTGCGAACCGCAGCTAGGGACACCACACCGCTTCATGCGACGCGGCGCCCCGCCTAGCCAGCGGGGCGGGGTGTCCGAGCGACAACAGTCTTAACCCCTGTGTAGTGCGCGAATGACCTGTTCCGCCAATGGTTGGGGTCGTCCGTGACATCGCCTAGGTTGTGGTCGGCACGGTATTTTGATCTAGGTGCTGGGAGAGGGGCGACGGCTACCTTCGTTTTGCCTGCCTCGCGCTTCATGATGACGCGAGCGGTCCGATCGCGGTCCGCGGTCCACATCTCCGCGGCGTCATATACGGCAGGGACCATGGTAAACATGGTCATCACACCGATCCCCGCAGCGAGCGCGCGTTGTGCAATCAAGCCTGGGCGTTCGATCGCCTCGACGATGCCAGCGATGAGCACGACAGCGGCAGCGATCAAGAAGAAGGCGCTGAAGGAGTAGGTGCGATGCGTCGCGGCGCCGCGGGGGGCAGCCATCATCACGAAGGTCACCGCGAAGCCGGCCGCGACAAACAGGGATGCCATGACGATCCTGTCGGCGTTCCGACGGTGGAGCGCGAAGTAGATGGCGAAGAGAACGGCAATGAGAATCATTAGGCTGCCCATCTCTTGGTACTGCCGCGTCAGTAGGAAGTCGAAGTGGCCTAAGAGGCCGCGGAGACCGGCGTCGCGCTCTGTGGTTAGCGCGTCCTCGCGGATCGAGTTCCCGGGAGCCAGCACGACCGCGGCGAGCCCTGACGCGGTCCCGGACCACCCCGTCACCATCCAGAGAGGAATCTTCCGGTACTTGAACCAAGTGGCGATCGCAATGCCTGTGAGGATGAGAAGCGCACCGCCCGATCCGTTCTGGGCGGCGTTTCCAGCGATCGCGCCCAGGACGAACAATAGAACGGCTCGTGCAGCTGGCCGGCGGCCAAGCTCTTCTTTGCGAGTGTAATATCTGGCGAATACCCAAATTACAGCGAAAATCTGAACCGCGGCCCACAGATAGATCGCCGATCCCAGCTGCCAGAGCGTGATCTGACCGAACGCGGGGAGGTAGAGCCATGTTAGAAATGTCGTGAGAGCGAGTAGTGTAGTGCTAAGTGCATTCTTAGGAGCTGCGATCGCATAGATGAGTAGCATAAGCGCGAGGAAGGCGGCTGCGTTAATCGCGTCAAAGATATAGCTCGGCAAGAGGAATGTGGAGTTGCCCAAGATGGTGTTGACGAACCGGCCGTCCCACTCGAGATAGAAGTTCCGTGAATTTACGAGAATCTTTTTGACGCTCGTCATTGCTGTTGCGCGGCCCCAGTCGTCCGCGACGAGTGGGGTTAGGGCGTTGAAGATGAAGGCGCACAGGACTATGCACGCTGCGGTAGCACCGAATCGGGACTTGGGAGAGCGCCAACCTCGGAGCGCTTCTGGGCGATTGCTGACCGTGTTGGTCTTGCTCATGGCGCTACGGGTCTCCCGGCTCGATGAAGTGATGTGGCGATCAAGGTCGACTCCTAGCAAGTAGTTAGCTCCAGTTCTTCCGCGCGCTGGACTTTGGCCTGGTGTGGTCGGTCGTTTGGCTGGGAGCTCTCAGCATCCTAGGGCTCTCCCGCGTCGTTGGCAGGAAAGGCGGGATCCGTATGCTGGGCGGGGTTCCCAGGATAGAACTTCCTGACAGGAAGTCTTCACTTGCGTCTGCGGTCGCATCATTCGGGCAGTCCCTCGCGTACGAGATGCGCTGTCTCGACGGCCGCGAACGGCACGAACCCTGCGCGAGCCCAGGCGCGCTGGACACGGACGTTGTCGGCCTGGGTCGAGATGATGAGTTTCGAGACATCGTGCCGGGCGGCAGTAGCGACGCACCAAGACAGGAGTGCACGGTAGGCACCCCGCCCCTGGGCCGCCCGGATGAGTCCCGCGAGGAGAATCTCGGCGTGTTCAGGCGTGATGTGGACCGTGGCGGCACCGATGAGGTCGTCGCTGTCGAAGAGGAAAGCGACCTCGTGGTCGGGTGTCTCGAGGCTGCGTCGGGCCCACTCCTGGTACCCAGCGAGCGCTGCAGCGGCGTCGAGGAGCGGATTCGCACTGTAGTGGTTGCCGTAGGCCGCGAAGGAGTCGCCGACAACGAGGTCAAGCTCGTCCTCGGAGGGTGCGCCCGGTTCGGACGCCTCGACGACGCGAAGACTGTGCTCGGGGACTTCGAGCTCGCCGAGCGACGACGGACGCTCCCAGTAGGTGAGCGTCCCGGCGGGGAGTACGACGCGCCCTGTGCGCGCGAGCGCAGCTCCGATGTCCCGTCGCGAGGCGTCAAAGCGCACGACGATAATCTCTTCGTCGCGCGAGTCGAGAGCACTCGTCACCTGCGCAGCGTTGGCGGTGCCGATAGTTGCTCGGGCAAATGACCTCCCGAATCGCGCGGACTCGTAGGGAGAGTCCGCCACTACGAGCCCGGGACGGGCGTGCTCGGCCCAACTCATGACGCGCGCGAGGCGGTAGCAGACGGGGTGTAGGTCTGGACGGTCTCGATGACGCGAGCGATCTGGGCCTCGGTGAGCCCGGTCCACAGCGGGAGCCGCACGAGGCGGGAAGAGAAGTCGGCGGTCGCCGTGCATGGGAAGGGTGTCCGGCCGTAGCGGCGACCGGCGACCGACGTGTCGAGCGGCACGTAGTGAAAGGTGCCGTTGATGCCGTGGGCCCGTAGGTGGCTGAGCATGTCGGTCTGCCCAGCGTGGTCAGGTGCAAGTACGTAGAAGACGTGTGCCGGATGCTCGGCCTCGGCCGGGACGTGCATGAGGGACCAGCCGGACTCAACGGCCCACCCAGCGAGCCCCGCCGCATAGGCGTCCCACACCGCGTGGCGGCGGGCCTGGATCTCCTCGAAGTGCTCGAGCTGGCCCGTGAGAACTGCGGCGTTGAGTTCGCTTAGCAGGAAGCTCGAGCCCCGGTCGACCCACGAGTATTTGTCGACCTGGCCGCGCAGGAACCGCGTTCGGTCTGTGCCCTTCTCGCGAATCACCTCGGCTCGATCTGCCATCTCGTCCGACCCCGTGAGGAGCGCGCCGCCCTCGCCCGCGTGCACATTCTTCGTCGAGTGGAACGACTGCGCCGCCACGTCGCCGAGCGTACCGAGCTTCCGGCCGCGCCATGAGGCACCCAGGCCGTGCGCGTTGTCTTCGACGATCCGAATACCGTGCGGCTCGGCGACCGCAGTGATCGCGTCGAAGTCGACGCCGACGCCTCCGTAGTGGACGACGCACACCGCGCGCGTGCGAGGCGAGATCGCCGCCGCGAACGCTGCAGGATCGATATTGCCCGTGCGCGAGTCGATGTCGACGAAGACGGGGACTGCGCCGACCTGGACGACCGCCGCGGCCGTCGATGTGAAGGTGAAGCTCGGCACGACCACCTCGTCACCGGGTTCGAGGTCGAGGAGCCAGAACGCGAGTTCGAGAGCATGCGTGCCCGACGGAGTAAGGAGCGAGTGGTGCGTTCCAGTGATGGCGCCAATGAGGTCGATGGCCCGCTGCGTGAAGGGGCCATCACCCTGGCCATGGCCCGAGGCAAGGACCTCATCGAGATACCCGAGCTCGTCGGGTGTGCGGTACGGGCGGGAGAACAAGATGGCGTCGACGGTCACATCTGAGGATCCCACATCCTATGCCACCGGACGTACTAATCTCGTGCCGTGCGTCCACTCCCTCACGACTCTGTCGACACGCCTCACGGAGGCTCGGATAGTCGATCCGTTGCGACGTTCACCCGGCGCCTGCTCGAACTCGAGCAGGTGAGATACCTGCTCGTCGCGGGAACGACTTCGCTCGTCTATATCGGGGTCCTCGCACTGCTCCTCACCACCCGACTCCACTACTTCGTCGCGATCCTCACAGCGCAGGTCATCATTGTCTCCATTGCGTTTCCCGCCTACCGAACCCTGATCTTCCGGTCGGAAGGGCCGTGGTTCCCTGATTTCATACGCTTCCTCGGTGTGTGGTCCTCGGGTGCTGTCGCCGGTATCGTCGCAACACCGGCGCTCGTCGAGATTGTCGGTTGGCACCCGCTGGTCGCACAGGTCGTCGCCATCGTTGTCGTCGCGGTGCTCTCCTACTTGGGGCACCGGTTCGTCTCCTTCCGTCACCGGTCGCCCGCCGGTGAGAACGCCCACAGAGAAGATTCTTGAACGTGCGCATAAGTGTCGTCATCCCCTGCTACCGGTCGAGCGCAACGCTCCCAGAGCTCGTCGCCGAGCTGCACGCCGCTCTAGGTGCGGAGAGTGGATCGCCCGCCTCGGACTACGAGGTCGTCCTCGTCGTGGACGGCAGCCCCGACGACACGGCTGACGTTGCGCGAAACCTGGCCGACCACGCGAAGGTGCGATGCGTCGAGTTGCGTCGCAACTACGGCCAGCACAACGCGTTACTCGCGGGTGTCCTGCGCGCCCAGTTCGAGGTCGTCGTGACGATGGACGATGACCTCCAGCACCGCCCGGACGAGATCTCAGCGCTCGTCGAGCCGCTGCATGACGAGTCCGTGGACCTCGTCTACGGAGTCGCGCAAGAGGAAGAGCACGGATTCTGGCGCTCGCTCGCGTCTCGTGTCGTCAAGCGTGGTCTCAGTGCGTCTGGCGTGCCGAGCGCGACCGATGTCAGTGCATTCCGCGCGTTCCGCCGAAGCCTCAACGGCGTATTCGCCGACGTGAACGACCCCTACGTGTCGATGGACGTTCTCTTGTCCTGGGCGACGACTGGGGTGCGCCGGGTCACCGTCCAGATGGACGAACGCACCGTGGGAACCTCCAACTATTCCCTGCGTTCGCTCATCCGCCATACGCTCAACATGGTGACGGGATACTCGACACTTCCGCTGCGCGCCGTCGCGTGGCTAGGTGCGTTCTGTGCGTCCCTGGGCATCGGCCTGCTCGTCTTCGTCCTGGTGAAGTTCATTGCTGGCGACATCACCGTCGCTGGGTGGACGACGCTCGCTTCGATGATCGCTATCTTCTCCGGGGCCCAGATGATCTCGATCGCGGTCCTCGGCGAGTACGTAGGAAGGCTCCACACCCGCTCGATGCAGAGACCAACGTACGTGGTCCGGCGCGACTCCGCACTGGCGGACGACGACACTGTCTGATGACCCGCGGCGCCCAAGGCCCGAGTGATGGCCGGGCCGTCGCAATGCTCTCGTGAGCCCGAGCCCGAGGTAGTACGCATGCGTGAGAGACGAACCGACCGCTCTGGGGCGTCGTGGTGGCGACGCTCCTGGCGGCTTGAAAGCACCGTGGCTTCCGATGCGCTCAACCCGCCATTCGTCACTGTCATCGTCCCGGTCTATAACGTGGAGGAGTACCTCGCGGAGGCGGTCGGCTCGCTCACGGCGCAGACGTACCGGCATCTAGAGATCCTGCTCATCGATGACGACTCGACGGACGGCTCGCTCGCGCTCGCTCGCCGCCTCGCTCAGGAGGACCCGCGCATCACGGTCGTCGCAGTCGACCACGGTGGTCTTGGCGCGACCCGCAACCGTGGGCTCGAGCGGGCTCGCGGTGATTACGTGACGTTCGTAGACGCTGACGACATCGTTCCGCCGGACGCCTTTTCCGCCATGGTCGCTTCGCTTGAGGCGTCGGGCTCGGCATTCGTCACGGGCGGGGTCGAGCGCTTTGACTCGACGCGAGCGTGGATCGCTCGCTGGGTGCGTGAGGTGCATGGGCGAGACAGGCGAAGCACGACCCTCGCCGAGCTTCCCGAGGCCATGCGCGACATTCTCGCGTGCAACCGCATGTACCGACGCTCCTTCTGGGATGAACACATCGGCCCGTTCCCCGAGGGCATGGTCTACGAGGACCACGTGCCCATGCTGCGCTCCTACCTCAACGGCACACGGTTCGACGTGCTCGCCCAGGTGACCTACCGCTGGCGGAAGCGTGACGACGGCACATCCCTCAGCCAGCCCAAGGACGAGCTCGCCAACCTCGCTGACCGCGCACGGGCCAAAGCTGACGCGTGGGACCTTCTCGAGCGTGAGGGCACCGCGACGGAGAAGGCGCTGTGGATTGCGCGCGTCTTCGACCTCGACCTCGTGCCGTACCTCAACCATGCCGGCACGGCCGAGCCCGACTACCAGGAGCTGCTCGCGACGACCGTCGCGACGTATCTCGAGCACGGCTCCTCGACGCCCGAGGGGCGACGCGAGCTCGCCGCGCGGGTACGCGGACCGCAGCGCCTTGCAGCCTGGTACGCAGCCCACCGCGACTGGACTGCGCTCGCCTCGCTCGCCGCCGACCTTGCCGGCAGGCGGCCTCCGCTCGCGCGGCTCGACCGTTCCGGGCTGCGCGCCCCCCGCGCCGTGGTCGACGACCGTTCGCGTGCCGCCGCTGTGCAGCCCTTGCCTGACTGGTGGGCCGAGGTCCCGCTCGATGTCGAGTCGTCGCTCATGCTCAACCGGCTCACGTGGAACTCGGAGGGCCTCGTCGTCCGCGGGACGCTGAAGATCCCCGGCCTCGCCGTCGTGCCCGGCGATGCCGCCGTCACGCTCACGGTCGGCGAGCTGCCCGGCGAGATCCGGGCGCACGTCGTCGGCCCGGCGTCCCGCCGACCCGACGCGCCCCATACCGGGTCGGAGCTCGACGTCGTCGCCGTCATCTCGCGTGCCACGCTCGCCACCGTGCGCGGCACCGCCACCCCTGTGCGCGCCACTCTCGTCCTCGCCGGCACGCACACCGAGCCGGTCACCTTCGCCGCCGGGACGGGGACGCGCGCCCCTCGGCCCCGCGCCGAGATCATCGACGGCACAGCGGTACTCCCCGTTGTCGCCGACGACGAGCTCCACCTGCGGACGAGCCGGCCCGCGGCGATAGCGACGATGCTCGCGGTCACTGACGGCCACCTCCGCGTCGCACTCTCCGCAGAATCCCAGCCGGAGAGCGTCGCGTTCAGCGGCACCGAGCCGTACATTCCGCTCGCCCCCGACGACGGCACCTGGACCGTCGCGCTCGACCATCTCGCGCACGCCGACCACGACGCCCCGCTCGAGGCCGTCGTCAAAACTCGGGGCACGCGCATCGTCGCGTCGACGGCCCTCCGGAACTCCCTCCCACGAGGCCTAGCGGCGTCCGTGCGCGGGACGCTCCACATCATCCCGGGCCCACGCGCGCGCCTCACCGCAGTGGCTGCTCATGACGACGGCCTCGACCTCGGCCTCGTCGAGGCCGGCCTCGCCGACGTTCCTCACGGCAGCACGTGGCACGCGATCGTCCGCGACACTGACACCGAACGGCTGCTTCCTGTCACGGGCACTGCCCCCACACGCGCGCATCTCGACGTGCCGCACCTCGCCGCGACAGCAGATGGGCATCGTCCCACCGTCGCAAGTGTCAGGCTCACGCTCGTTGGGCCCGACGGCACCGTCGTCCCGCTGCGCGTCGCCGACGCCGTTCTCGACGCCCAGCCCTTCACCGCGCCGTCGGGTGCCTACAACGTGAGGGTCGTCGCCCGCAAGGACGGCATCGAGATGCGCGTCGAACACCTCAAGCCGGTCACGCTCGCGCACTAGCGCGAGCGTGGGCTTCTCACACCGCGAGCAGTGGCGAGAGCGAACGGTCGAGCAACCCCAACAGATAGGCCCCGTACCCCGACTTCTCGAGTGCGTGCCCGCGCTCTGCGAGCTCGTCGTCAGTGAGGAACCCGCGCCGCCACGCGATCTCCTCCGGTGCGCCGATCTTCATGCCCTGCCGATTCTCGATCGTGCGGACGAAATCGGAGGCTTCGAGTAGCGAGTCGAATGTGCCCGTGTCGAGCCACGCCGTGCCGCGGGGGAGGACTCCGACCTGCAACTTGCCTTGGTGCAGATACTCCCTGTTGACGTCAGTGATCTCGTACTCCCCGCGCGCCGAGGGCTCGAGGCTCTTGGCGATCTCGACGACGTCATTGTCATAGAAGTACAGGCCCGGCACGGCGTACGAGCTCTTCGGAACGGCCGGCTTCTCCTCGAGTGAGATCGCGCGGCCGTCCGCGCCGAACTCGACGACCCCGTACGCAGTCGGGTCCGCCACCCGGTACGCAAACACAGCGCCGCCCTCGACATCCGTGTAGCCCTGCAGCTGCCGGCCCAGGCCGTGCCCGTAGAAGATGTTGTCGCCCAGGACGAGAGCGCACTTATCGGCGCCGACGAAGTCCTCGCCGAGCACGAACGCCTGCGCGAGGCCGTTCGGCTCCGCCTGCACCGTGTAACTGATCGAGATGCCGAACTGCGAACCATCGCCAAGTAGCCGATGGAACTGCTCGGCGTCGTGCGGTGTCGTGATGACCAGCACGTCCCGGATCCCGGCGAGCAGCAGCGTCGAGAGCGGGTAGTAGATCATTGGCTTGTCGTACACGGGAACGAGCTGCTTGCTCACGCCCATGGTGATCGGATGAAGTCGTGTGCCGGAACCCCCGGCAAGGATGATCCCCCGCATGCAATTGATCCTGTCCCGGACTCCTCCCCGGACGGAGCGCCGCTCACCCTGACCTCACCCCCATACCCCCTACACCCCCACAGTGCGCCTCGGGGCGTAGTGAGGTCCGAGGAATCCGACGTACGCGTCGACCGCATCCATCGTCGGGAGCAGACCCGCTGAGAGCGCCTCTGCCAGCGTCGGGGCGGCTTCGTCCTTTATGGAGAGCTCGTATGTGAGCGGGCTGCCATCGCGGGCGCGCGTGGGCCACTCGATGCCGATCTCGGGGTCGAGAGGATGTATGCCGTGTTCGCGCCCAGGCGCGTACGGCGTCGAGCACATGTAGGCGACTGTTGAACCGTCCTCAAGCGAGCAGAATGCGTGCCCCAAGCCTTCGGCAAGGTAGGTCGCGCGCCGGTCGACATCGTCGAGCAGGACCGCGTCCCAACGTCCAAACGTCGGTGAGCCCACCCGGATGTCGACGACGACATCGAGGACGGCGCCTTTGACGCATGTGACGTACTTGGCCTGCCCGGGGGGCACGTCGGCGAAGTGGACGCCGCGTAGTGTGCCGACGGAGGACACCGAAACATTCGCCTGCCGGAGGTCGAGGGAGCGTCCGACCGCTGCCTCGAACTCTGAGGCCTTGAAACTCTCGAGAAAGACGCCGCGGTCGTCTTCGTGCTGCTGGGGCGTGATCTCCCACGCGCCGTTGAGACTGAGTTCTCGGAACTGCATGGTGAACCTCCTGGAGGGTCGGCTGGATGCTAGGCAGGCCTCGCGATGAACAGGGCGAGCCGTGAATCTTGGATGTGAAAAGAAGGTCGTCGTCGCATCTTCAGACGCGGACGACAGGCGATGGCAGATCGTCGGAGTACAGGAATGCCCGACGTAGGCGTGGGGTGTGTCCTGGCCACGGGTGTCGAGCTGATCGGCGACCGGTTCGGGTGCTGGGCCTCAAACATCGCGCGGCTGCTTCGCCGTTGGCGTTCTCGCCGGCTGACAGACCGGGCATGCTTAGGGCGTGGGGGTCGGCGGCCGGGCGGGCGCACTTTGGGTGGCGGGCGCGATCGTGCCGTGCTCGAAGCGGTTGAGGAGCGTGGCGACGCGGCTCGCGCTGTACCACGTGTACTCGTCGACGTCGTTGGCGATTTTGGCGAGAAGGGACCCCTGCTCGAGACGCTCACGCACGCGCCACGAGAGGCGGCTCAGGTTGAGGGGTAGGCGGTTCTCACTGAGGTCCTCGTCTGCCGCGTACCTCGTGAAGCAGAACAGCCTCTCGTCGGGCGCGCCCGCGTATGTCGTCGATTTGAGCCCGACGACCTCGCCGCGCGTCACGTGACGCACCCCTGGCCGATGGCGGCAACCCGCTCAGCGGTCTCAAGCAACATCGCGCTTCCCCCGTCCCGACACGCCATGGCGCGGCGTGCTGTGTGCACACGCTACGGACGCATCGGGCGAGCGCGACAGGGTTGCGTGCCGAGATCACCCTGACCCCACCCCGGAAGCGGTCGGCGCTCGCCCGCTAGCTACTCAGCCCATCCGCTCGACGACGTAGTCGACCGCCTGCGTGAGGCGCTCGACGTCGCTCGGCTCGACGGCCGGGAAGACGCCGACGCGCAGCTGGTTGCGGCCGAGCTTGCGGTACGGGAAGACGTCGAGCACGCCGTTCTCGCGCAGCACCTTGACGATGCGCGTGGCGTCGACCGACTCGTCGATGTCGATCGTCGCGACGACGTTCGAGCGCGCGGCCGGGTCAGCGACGAACGGCGTCGCCCACTGCCGTTCCTCAGCCCAGCGGTAGAGGACTGACGCGGACTCCGCGCAACGCGCCGCCGACCACGCAAGGCCACCCTGCGCGAGCAGCCACTCAACCTGCTCAGCAAGCATGACGAGCGTCGCCACCGCGGGCGTGTTGAGCGTCTGGTCGAGGCGCGAGTTCGTCAGCGCGATCTGCAGCGAGAGGATCTCGGGGATCCAACGCTCCTTCGCGAGCCGCTCGGTGCGCTCCACGGCGTCGGGGGAGAGCGTCGCAAGCCACAGCCCACCGTCAGACGCGAAGACCTTCTGCGGCGCGAAGTAGTAGACGTCGGCCTGCGAAGCATCGAGTGCAAGGCCGCCCGCGCCGCTCGTCGCATCGATCGCCACGAGCGCGCCGTCCGAGCCCTCAGGGCGCACGACGGGTGCCATCGCACCCGTCGACGTCTCGTTGTGAGGCCACGCGTAAAAGTCGACGTCCTCACGGACCTCGGGGAGGCACACCGTGCCCGGCTCCGACGTCCGCACGAGCGAGTCACCCAAGAAGGGCGCGCGCGACGTCGCGGCAGCGAACTTCGCCGAGAACTCCCCGAAGGCCGCATGTGAAGCACGGTCATCGATGAGTGAGAACGTCGCCACGTCCCAGAACGCCGTGGCGCCACCGTTGCCCAGCACGACCTCATAGCCGTCGGGCAGGGAGAACAGCTCGCTCAACCCGGCCCGCACTCGCCGCACCACGTCCTTGACGGGTGCCTGGCGGTGCGAGGTGCCCAGCAGGTGCGCACCCGCGGCTGCGAGCGCGTCAACCTGCGCAGGGCGCACCTTCGACGGGCCAGAGCCGAAGCGCCCGTCGCGGGGCAGCAGATCAGCAGGGACAACGATCGCGGTGTTCTCGGTCACGCTCGGAGAATACGCGCGTCGCCCGGCCTCAGGCAGGGGCGTCCGCCCACTGACGACGGGACTGCGCGGGCGCTGGAGCCGGCCCCGCGGGTTCGTGACCCCGCGTCAGAAGGGACGGCCTAGACTGGGCCGCGACCGACGAAACAGGGAGGCTGTGCGCCGTGAGCGACCTCATCGACACCACCGAGATGTATCTGCGGACCATCTACGAGCTTGTCGAGGAGGGGATCGTCCCGCTTCGCGCCCGCATCGCTGAGCGACTGGGACATTCCGGCCCCACCGTCTCGCAGACCGTGGCGCGTATGGAGCGCGACGGCCTCGTCGTTGTCTCGGGCGACCGTCACCTCGAGCTCACCGAGGACGGTCACAACAAGGCCATGCGCGTCATGCGCAAGCACCGTCTCGCCGAGCGCCTGCTCACCGATGTCATCGGGCTCGACTGGGAGTTCGTCCACGACGAAGCCTGCCGGTGGGAGCACGTCATGAGCGACCGCGTCGAGCGCCACCTCATCGGGCTGCTTGACCACCCGACGAGCTCGCCCTACGGCAACCCCATCCCGGGCCTCGCCGAGATCGGCGGGACCGACCCCGGCGCGGCCTTCCTTGACGGCGTCGTCTCGCTCCAGGTCGTTCACGACGAGCTCGCCGACGGATCCTCCGCGACCGGGATCGTCGCGCGCCTGGGTGAGCCCCTGCAGACGGACATCGAGCTGTTGGCGCGCCTCGCCGCGGCGGGCCTCACACCCGGGACGACTGTCGTCCTCACGCGGCGTGCCGAGCGCCTCGAAGCGGCGTCGGTCGACGCCGAGGTGGGGGCAGACCTGCCCGTCGAAGTCTTCCGACACGTTTTCGTGGAGCGCTGACCGCTCCCTCGCATCATGACGAAAGGGCGTCCCGCCGCAGGTGGGGCGCCCTTTCTCATCGCCGCACCCCGGGGTCCCCAAAAGAGGTGTCCACGAAACGTGATCGGAACGTGACATGGCGTAGGTCGGTGGGGTACCTTCGATCTGCCCGACCGGTCAACCGGACGGGACCGCGGACGGAACGCCGAGCTCTGCCACCGGCCGCGAACACGTTGAACCGCTGGCAGAGGCGGGGGAACCACCTTGGTTTCGTGGAGACACGAGACCCGGGGTGAAGCCGGAACGACCTCGGTCGTTTCGGCCGGGCACTCTTCAGCCCGAACCCGACAGCTAACTTCGCAGGCGTTGGAGAGAGGCCAGCAGTGACCCTCAGCACCACCCGCGGACGCCACCGTGCCGCACGCCGCCCCCTCGGCCAAGTCATTGTCGACGTCGCAGGAGAGGGCATCGGGCGGCGCACAGCAGTCGTCGCAGCGTCCTCTGGCCTCCTCGTCTCGATGGCTGTGGCCCCCGCCAACGCAGCAGTCGGCTCTGACGCCGTCGCCATCGGCTCCGCCGATGTCTCTGCCCTCACGTCGCAGGCCCGCGCTCAGCTCGCAGCAGCTCCCGCCGTGACCGTCTCCGAAGGCTCCTGGGCCGCCGACATCGACGAGGTCGAGGTCGTCAAGGTCACCCCGGCACCCGAGGTTCGTCGGGCCGCCCCGGCGCCCACGCGCGCCGAAGCTCCTGAGCGCCGCGCGGCCCCTGCCTCGCGCTCCTCCGAGCGCACCGAGGCCCCCCGCGTCAAGAACAACCCGATCCCGCAGAGCGTCTCGGGCTCCAAGGTCCTCGAGATCGCCTCGCGCTACGTCGGCGTCCCGTACGTCTACGGCGGCTCGACGCCCCGCGGCTTCGACTGCTCGGGCTTCACGTCCTACGTCTTCGCCCAGGTCGGCGTCAACCTGCCGCGCTCGTCCGGAGCCCAGCGCGGCGCCGGCCAGATCATCTCGCGCGCCGACGCACGCCCCGGCGACCTCATCTGGACCCCGGGCCACATCGCGATCTACGCGGGCGGCAACACCCAGATCGACGCCCCGCGTCCCGGCAAGACCATCCAGTTCCGCAAGATCTGGCAGAGCAACCCCACGTTCATCCGCGTCGGCTGAGAAGCACGCACCGCACAACGGCCTGGCCCCGCACGGGGTCAGGCCGTTGTCGTTGAACCACACGCCGCTGCCCGTGCGGTGTGCAAGAACAGGTCGGGAACGGGTAAAGTCAACGGCAGGACGACGTGGTCCGCTCGCGCCGTCACTTCAATGAAGGAGGCCACCTGTGCCGCACCGTGACGTAGTCCTTGTCGGAGTCGACGGCTCAGCCCCGAGCCTCCACGCCCTCGACTGGGCCGCTGCTGAAGCCAAAAAGCTCGGCTGGCCACTGCACGTCGTCTGTGCGTACTCCCTGCCCTCCTTCACCGCCGCGTCACTCGACGGCGGCTACGCGGCACTCGACGACACCGCAATCCTCGACGGAGCCCGCTCCGTCCTCGACGAAGCACGCGACCGCGCCGCCGCCCAAGGCGTCGCCGTCACCGCAACCGTCACGACAGGCGACCCCGCAGGCGCGCTCGTCGACCTCTCCAAAGACCACCGCCTCGTCGTCGTCGGAACCCGCGGGCACGGCGGCTTCGCCGGACGCCTCCTCGGCACCGTCTCCTCCGCGCTGCCCGCGCACAGCCACTGCCCGACGGTCGTCGTGCCCTACCTCGGCGAAGACGGCGAACGCACCGCCATCAGCTCGATCGCCTCGAACGCAGGCCTCGACCCCGTCGATCAGCGCCCGCTGTTCCCCCTGCGACGCATCGTCGTCGGCATGGACGGCTCACCGACCGCAGAAGACGCCCTGCGCGCCGCCCTGCGTCAGCAGAAGCTCTGGGACTGCGAGCTCGTCGCCGTCGCCGGCGTGCCCGTCGGCTCCGGCGCCGGCATGCTCGCGTGGCTGCCCGCAGCAGTCGACCACGAGGCCGTCCTCGCCGACGTCGCCGAGGGGCTGAGCGTCACCGTCGACCGCGTCCTCGTCGACCACCCCGGCCAGACCGTCCGTCGCATCGTCCTCGACGGCTCCGGCGCCGAGCTCCTCACCGAGTTCTCCACCGCCTCTGACCTCGTCGTCGTCGGCTCCCGCGGCCGCGGCGGCTTCGCCGGGCTCCTGCTGGGCTCAACGTCGCAAGCCGTCCTCCACCACGCCAAGTGCCCCGTCATGGTCGTCACCAAGCGCGCCGCCGCAGCCGACAACCCGGTCGGCAACCAGGCCGCCGCAGAATGACCCGCGACGCGCAGCTGCGCTGAGGCCCAGCCTCAGCGCAGCACGAGCGTGCAGCACTTCACCGAGCCGCCACCGCGCAAGATCTCTGACACATCCACGGGCATGGGCGTGTAGCCGCGCTCGCGCAACCGCTCCTGCCACGCACGAGCCCCCGCGTTCAACCACACCCGCTCGCCGTCGCTCAACGCATTGAGCGCGAACTGCGCAGCGTCGTCCTCCGTCGCATGCAACGCATCGGGGAACAGGCGCGCAAGCACGTCCTGTGACTCCGGGGTGAACGCCCCGGGGAAGTACGCCACATCCACGCCCTCAGCGTCATCACGCAGCACCGTGAGCGCCGTGTCGAGGTGATAGAAGCGGGCGTCCACGAGCTCGAGCGTCACCGCCTCGCGCCCCAACACCTGCGCTGCCTCCGCGTGAGCCGCACGCTCCGTGCGCCACCCCGTCCCAGCAAGCAGCATGCCGCCGACCGTGAGCAGATCACCCTCACCCTCGTTGACATGCTCAGCCTCACACGTGCGCAGACCCAGCTCGGCGAGACGCGCGAGGTACGCGGGCCCCTCCTCGCGGCGCTCCGCAACGAAGAACCGCGCCTCATACGCCACACCGTCGACAACGGTCGCGCCATTCGCCGCGTACACCATGTCCGGCATCCCCGGAAGCGGATCGATCAGCTCGACCGTGTGCCCCGCCGCCACATACGCCTCACGCAACGACTCCCACTGCGCCATCGCAAGGGGTACGTCGACAGGCCGCGACGCGTCCATCCACGGATTGATCTCATACCCCACCGTGAACTCCGTCGGCGGGCACATGAGCAACCGCATGGGCCGTGCCACGTCAGTCGACCTTCGGGTGCAGGGGAGCAGCCTCAAGCGACGCCGCCTCAAGCGATCCCTGAGCGAAGCCGTCGATGACGCGCAGCTGCGGAGCAAAGGCCGCGGGCGGATCCCCGAACGCTGCTCGCGCCTGCTTGACCACACCGCGGCCCAGCGCCCGGCCACCAATGACACCGACCGCAGCGCCAATACCGAACGGGACGAGGCGGCCCAGCAGCATGCTCGAGTGCCGCAGCAGATGCTTCTTGACGAAGCGTCCTGCCAGCACCTTGTTGACCCGCTGAATCGTCGACGACGGCATAGACGCCAGACCGACCCGCGCCCACGCCGTCGGGTTGAGACCAGCCGACGCCATCGCGCGCGAGCCGTCCTCACCCAGAACCGACGCGAGCAGCAGCGTGCGCCGCTGCGCCACGTCGTCGACCTCGACGCCGTAGACGTCGGCCACCGCGAGCGTGTACGCCGCGGCAGCAGCAAAGAACGCCGCGACATCCGCCGCGGTGAGCGTCGCCGCAACCGCCGTGCCGACGGCCGGGATCGCGGCCGTGCCACCCACCGCGCCCCCCGTGGTCTGCACGAGCCCGAGGAACTCCGCGTCAAGGATCGCGAGGATCCGCTCAGGGGACGCCTCAGGGTTGCGCCGACGCAACGAGGTGACATGCGCATGGATGGCCGACGACGGCACACGCACAGCCGCGTCGATCGCGCGCGCCACGACGCCCGAGCCCGGAACCTTCGAGAACTCCTCGAACGGGTCGCCAGCGCGGCTCATCGCGCGACCTCCTCGGCGAGATGCGCGGTCGCCTGACCCGTCGCGGCGTCGATGAACGTCACGTGGACCTCCGCACCCGCCTGGACCGTGCGGCCCACCGTGCAGTTCTTGTCGATCGCGCGGCCCGCCGCCGTGAGCAGACGTGCCGCGGCCTCGGGCTCGAGCGCCGACAAGTCGATCTCGAGACGCTCGTGGACCGCCGTGTAGCGCTCTTCCGCGACGTTCTTCACCGCGGCGCCCGCGAGCTGCGCCTCATAGTCCTCGCCCAGCCGGCGTGCGAGCGTGACGTCCGTCGAGAGCCCCGTGCACCCGAGAAGCGCGAGCTTGAGCAGCTCGCCAGGGGTGAAGCGCTCATCGTGCTCGCCCGAGCCGATGTGGACGACCGCGCCGCGGTCGTTGTAGCCGACGTACTGCCGCGGGCCCACGCGTTCGAGGCGCACCGGAGCGGGGTCGTCGGGCAGCGCCCCTGCGGCCTCAGCCGCGTCGGCGGCGAGAGCGGCGGCGAGCTCGAGATCAGGAGATGACGTCATGTCGCCCAGTTTTCCACGACCCGAGCCGGACGGCGACGGGCACGGGCCCCGTCTCAGCCCGGCGACGAGCACGACGCTCAACAGGCGAGGCCGCGCCCCGCCGGCGCGACCCTGCGCGTGCGGGCGCTGCCCATCACGCCTGATGCGTGGTGCGCCTGGGCAGATTCGAACTGCCGACACCCGCTTTAGGAGAGCGGTGCTCTATCCCCTGAGCTACAGACGCTGGGCGCGGGCCAGCCCGCGCACGCAGGAGAGCCTACCGTGCCCGCCCGGGACGACCGCACACGGGCGCCCGCGAGACCGCACCCAGGCGCGCGTGACGACCGCACACGGGCCCCTCATGGCATCCAGAACCCGCCCGGGACCTGCGTTGACACAAGGTGGTTGAATGTGCAAGATTCTCGATGACGGCGCGCATCGCCTGCCCCCTGCGTGGTGCGCGCCGTCCCTCATGCCCGGGCACGGACGCCGTGGCAGCGGGGCGGCGAGGCCACCCGCACAACACGCTGCGCGGCGTGGCATCGCGCTGAGCGCGCCCACCGCAGTTAGCGTGGCGGGGTGAACGTCGCCGCCAGCCAGACCTCCCCGGGTGAGCACGACGGGCAGGGCACTGCGCCCTCGTCCGCGGCCCCCCGCGTCGTCGTGCCGCCGACGACACCGCAGGTCGTTGCCCGCGCAGTCGCTGGGTGGCGCCGTAGCCTCTCCGACCGAGCCGGGGTCTCCTCGCTCGCGGACGTCGACCTGCTCGGCGAGGCCGTCCTCGACCTCACCCACGCGCACCCGTCGGGCGTCGCGCAGCTCTTCGCGGGCCGCACGACGGCCCTCGCCAACCTCTTCCGCGAGGGCGTCTCGCTGCCTACCGCCCGCCGCCGCGCCCGCGCGGTCTCGGCCCGCGCAACCGAGCAGACCGAGCGCTACGGCATCGCGCCGACGTTCCTCGCGATCGGCGTCGCGTCGTGGACGGTCGACTCCGCGTCGTCGACGTCGCACGACGACGTCGCCGCGCTCGCGCGCATCGCGGCGTCCGCCGCGCCGAGGACGGAGCTCGACGACGAGGCGCCCGTCGGCCCCCGCACCGTGCACGCACCCGTCCTGCTGCGCCCCGTGCGCCTCGCCGAGCGCACGTCGAGCGACGGCGACTTCGAGATCGGCCTCGAGCCGACCGCCGAGCTCAACCCCTTCCTCGCGCGCGCCCTGCGTGCCCGCGGCGCGCTCCTCGACCCCTCCGCGCTCGCGGCGAGTGCGTTCGACGGCGGCGGCTTCGACCCGCGCGCCGTGACCGAGCGCATCCACGCACTCGGAACAGCTGTCCTTCCCGGCTTCGAGCTCGTCGAGAAGCTGCTCGTCGGCTCGTTCGTCCACCCTGGCCAGGCGCTCGTCGACGACCTCGACGAGCTCGTCGGGCTCGAGCACAACGACCTCGTCGTCGCGCTCGCGCACCTCGACCTCGAGGACGCGCACCTGGTGCAGCACGCCAAGGAGTCCGACGTCCCGGCGGTCGAGCTGCCCGACGACACGGCCGCGGCCGCCGCGCGCGTGCACGTCCAGCGCGACCTGCCGCCCATGCGCATGGGCGACGAGGACCCGGCCGACGAACGCGGCGTGGGCGACCTCGATCGCACCCAGCGCCACCTGCTCGACGCCGTCACCGCGGGCCGTCACATCCTCGTCGACGCACCGGCGGGCGCCGACGTCGCCGGAACGATCACTGCCGTCCTTGCCGACGCCGCCGCGTCGGGCCGCAGCGTCCTCTACGTGCCCGGGCACCGCCGCGCCGCCGAGCAGGTGCTCGCGCGCATGGCCGAGCACGGGATCGACGACCTCGCGCTCGACATCGAGCCGTCGTCGTCGTGGCGTGCGGGCGTGTCACGACGCCTGCTCGCGGCCATGACGCTTGAGCCCCCGTACGTCGACCGGCAGGCCCTGGGCCGCACGCGCGCCGACCTCATCGACACACGCCGGCGCCTCGCGGGCTACATGAGGTCGCTGCACCTCGTGCGTGCTCCGTGGGACGTCTCGGCGTACGACGTCCTGCAGTCGCTCGCGCGGCTCACGGCGGAACGTCCGTCGCCGACGACCCACGTGCGCCTCGACCTTGCGGCCGCTGCCGCACTGCGCGGCGACGCGCGTCTCGACGTCGCCGACGACCTCGTGCGCGCGAGCGAGCTGGGCGCGTTCACGCTGCGGCCAGGTGCGACCCCCTGGTTCGGCGCAGATCTTGACAATCAAGACGCAGCACTTGATAGCCTCGCACGTGCAGCACGGCTCGCGAGCACCACTCTGCCAACCGTCCTCGGGCAGATTGAACACGTGCGCCGCACGGCAGGGCTCGTCGAGCCCCGCACGGTGCGTGAGTGGGGCGAACGCCTCACCACCCTTGATGGTCTTCGGTCGACGCTTGACGTCTTCCAGCCGATGATCTTCGAGCGCACCGCCGCGGGGCTCGTCGCTGCGACTGCGGACGCCCGCACGCGCCGCGGCCAGCCCGACGACATGACCGCGCTGCAGCGCCGCCGCCTCGTCAAGCAGGCCAAGGACATGCTGCGTCCCGGGATGCGCGTCCCCGATCTTCACGCGGCCCTCGTCGAGGTCCAGGCGCAGCGCGACGCGTGGACCGCCGTGTGCCCGGGCGGCGGCTGGCCGATCCTGCCCGACGGCCTCGCCGACATGGAGCAGACCTGGGACAGCCTCATGGCTGACCTCGACGCTCTCACCCCGGTCCTCGCGACGACCCCGGCGGGCGCGAACTTCCTCGACACCCCGATCGAGGACCTCCTCGGCCGCATGGCGGCCCTCGCCGACGACCGCGAGGCGCTCGACACCCTTCCCGAGCGCACGCGCCTCGTGCGCTCGCTCGCCGCGCGCGGCCTCGGCGACCTCGTCACCGACCTTCGCGACCGCCGCGTGAGCACGGGCCTCGTCATCCCCGAGCTCGAGCTCGCCTGGTGGGCGACCGCCTTCGAGGCGATCCTCGCCGAAGACCGCTCGCTCGCGATCTACGACGGCGCAAGCCTCGAGGCCCTCGCGCAGCGCTTCCGCGAGCTCGACCGTGAGCACGTCGCGGGCCTGCCCGGTCCCGTCCTCGTCGCCGCACTCTCAGGCATCACCCTCGCCGTGCGCCGCCACCCCGACGACGCCGAGGCTCTCTTCGCCGAGCTCCTCGAGGGGCGCTTCGGCGGACTGCGCGACGCAATGGGCCGCTACCCGGCGCTCGTGCGGGCCCTGCGGCCCGTCGTCGTGGCGAGCCCGACGCTCGTGCCGCACATCTTGCCGCCGAGCCGCACCGTCGACCTCGTCGTGCTCGACGCCGTGCAGCACCTGCCGCTCGACGTCCTCATGCCCGCGATCGCTCGCGCCCGCCAGGTCGTCGTCGTGGGCGACCCGCGGCGTGCGTCGGGCTCGGGCGTGCGCGACCTCGCGCGCCTGCTGCCCTCGATCGCCGTGACTGCGCACGTCTCCTCGCGCGACCCGGAGCTCATCGACTTCCTCGTCGCGCACGGGTACGACGGCGTGCTCAGCCCGACGCCGCTGCCCCTGGCGCGCGAGCTCGTGCGCTTCGACAACATCGGAGGGACCGGCGTCCCCTCGGACGACGGGACCGTGCTCACGACCCAGGCCGAGGTCGCGCGCGTCGTCGAGATGGCCGTCGAGCACGCGCTCGTGCGCCCCGAGGAGTCGCTCGCGATCGTCACGCTCTCTGCCGTGCACGCCGAGCGGGTCCGCGAAGCTCTCCACACCGAGGTGCGTCGCAACCCGGGCCTCGCCGACTTCTTCTCACCCGAGCGCGCCGAGACCGTCGTCGTCGCCGACATGTCCGCGGTCGCCGGGCTCAGCCGCGACGCCGTCATCCTCTCGGTCGGGTTCGGACGCACCCCCCACGGCCGTGTCCTGCACCGCTTCGGTGCCGTGGCCGAGCCGGCGGGGGAGGCCATGCTGCTCGACGCCCTCGGCGTCTCGCGCTCGCGCCTCGACGTCATCACGTCGTTCTCCGCTGCCGACCTCGACCCCGAGCGTCTGCGCGCGCCGGGGACCAAGCTCCTCGCCGACTTCCTGGCGTTCGCCGAGAACCGCGCCCGTGCGGGACACGGCATGGCGAGCACCGAGGCCCCCGAGACGGGGCTCAACCCCGACCGGCTCGTCATCGACCTCGCCGAGCGCCTGTGGCGCGCCGGCCTGCTCGTCGAGACCGACTTCGGCAAGCGCAGCGGCGAGCGCATCCCCCTCGTCGTCGGGCACCCCGACCTTCCCGAGCGCATGCTCGTCGCCGTGCTCACGGACGACGACGCCTACATCGCTGAAGAGTCCGTGCGCGTGCGCGACCGCCAGCGCGCCGAGCGCCTCGAGCAGCTCGGCTGGACCGTCGTGCAGGTGTGGAGCGCCGCCGCGTTCCTCGATCCGGTCAAGGAGGCGAACCGCATCCGCACCGCCGTGCTCGACGCCGCCGCCGCGTTGCGTCAGGCGCCGCTGTTCGGTGGGCTCGCGCTCGGGCACACGACGGATGAGCTCGCGGACGGTGTGCCGACCGGAGCCGCCCCTGGCTCCGCCGCTGTGACGGCGCGGTCGAGCGAAGCGCCTGCGACCGCCGCGGCCCCGCGCGACGCGGCAGTGCTGGGCGAGGCCATGGACGTCGACGCTCTCGTTGAGGGAACGCTGGCCGATGGTGCGCTGGGCGGCGGAGCCGCGGCCGACGGCGAGCTGGCCGATGGTGCGCTGGCCGACGGAGCGTTGGCCGATGAGGGCCTGGCGGATGCCCGTCGTGCGGACGAGACGGCGAGCGATGCTCCCGTGCGTGACGTCGTGAGCCCTGCCGCGACCACGAGCGCCACGCCGAGCCCCGTCGCGCCGACGCACCCCGCCACGGGTGCGAGCGCGTCGACCGGCGCGAGCATGTCGACCGGCGTCAGCACGACGACGGGTGCGAGCGCGTCGACCGGCGCGAGCGCGATGACCGGCGTCAGCACGACGACCGGTGCGAGCGCGATGACGGGCACCAGCGCGATGACGGGCGCGAGCGTCGTGTCGGCGATGACAGCTGCTGAGGTCGTCGACGAGGCCTCGGCCGAGCCGCGGGCGTTCGTGCGCTCGCCCCGTTCACCCGGGGGCACGGCCCGCAGCGAGGCTGTCCTCCAGGGCGGCTTCGCGATGGTCGGGGGTGTGCAGCCGGACCTGCTGACGTCGAGCACGGGCGAGGACGTCGGCGACGACGACCCGGGCCGTCAGACGCGACCCGACGTGACGCCAGGCCTGCCGATCAGCGCTTACGGCGACAACGACCTCGACGCGCTCGCGCAGTGGATCACGTCAGACGGCGTCGTGCGCAACGAGCAGCAGCTCGCGGGCGCCCTGCGGGCCGAGCTCGGCGTCGTGCGCCGCTCCAACCGCGTCGACGCGGCGGTCGCCGCAGCCGTGCGCCGACTCCTCGGATCATGACACTGCCTGACCCGACGACCTCCGCAAACCCGGACGACGCCCGTAACGGTGCGGCACCCGCGAGCGGTGCAGCAGCCCCGAGCGGTGCGGCGGCCACGAGCCGTGCAGAAGCAACGAGCGGTGCAGCAGCCCCGAGCGGTGCAGCCGCGCAGACCCCTGCGAAGCGCCACCGTGGCAGCCGCCGCGTCGTGCGGCAGGGAACCGAGTCCGGGACCGTGAGCGGCACGAGCGCGGACGAACGCTCCGAGGGGTGGTCCGAGCAGGGGAGTCCCTCCCGTGACGCCGACTACCTGCGCGACCGCCCGCCCCACTGGGGTGGAGCGGGCTACCGCGACTGACGTCGAGCCTCCGAACCGCGCACGCACCCGCGCCACACGACGTCCGCACCGCACGGCGTTCCGGACCCCACGGCGTTCCGGACCCCACAGCGTTCCTGGCCGCACGGCCGTCCGTGCAACGCACAAGCCCGGTGCCGCGACCCTCGTTGAGGGCTGCGAGACCGGGCTCGTGCGGACGAGCGGATGCTCAGATCAGCGGGGTGCCACCGCTCTGCGGTGTGCCGCCGTTCTGCGCGCGCAGCAGGTCGCGGATCTCCTCGAGAAGAGCAACGTCCTCAGCCTTGACCTCGGGCTCAGGCTCGACGCCGCGGGCGCGGCGCTCAGCGAGCTTGTTCATCGGCAGCACGATGAGGAAGTACACGGCTGCGGCGACGGCGAGGAAGTTGATGATCGCGTCGAGGACGAGACCGGGCATGAAGACCGCGTCGTTGATGGTGAAGTTGAGCGACGAGGCAAGGTTCGGTGAACCGAAGACCGCGGCGATGAGTGGCGTGATGATCGCGTCAACGATGTTCGTGACGATCCGGCCGAAGGCAGCACCGATGATGACGGCCACTGCCAGCTCGACGACGTTGCCACGCATGATGAAGTTCTTGAAACCGCTGAACACGTCCTTCACGGCGTTCCTCCTGCTCGCTGGGCATGACTTGCGTGCCGATCATGCCACGAGGATGACCCCGAGGCCTCCTGAAACAGCCGATGCGGCGACATCGGGAGCGTCCTTCACGTGCACCGCGAGCAGGACGATGGGCTCCGCGGCAGCGGACGTGCCGAGCAGGCCCGCGTCCTGCGCGCCAGGAGGGGGCGAGGGCAGGACGAGCGCGTCGCGCGTGAGGACCCGACCCTCGGCGGTCGCGGCCCCGCCCGGGTCGGGTGCGCCGGGCTGGATGACGTCGACGCGCGTCCCGGGCACGAGCATGACGGCGACCTGAGCGTCGGCGAGCCGGACGGGAACCGCGGCGGTGCCCGGAGGCAGCGCCGCGGCGCCGCGCACGAGCATCTCGGGGCACAGGGGTGTGCCGGCAGCGAGCGCGATCGCCGGGTGCGAGCCGAGCGCCGCGTCGATCGTGTCGAGCGCGCACGGCGGCGCCGAGCCGCTGTGGACCAGCGTGAGCGTGAGGGCCGAGGCGCTCAGGGGCTGGCCGGCGGGGACGTCGCGGGCGAGCGCGACGACCGCGCTCCGGGACGGCTGCGGCGGCTGCGTGGCCGTGACGAGCGCCCAGGCGAGGACGCCGAGCCCCGCGCAGGCGACGATCCGGCGGCTGCGCCAGGCGAGGACGCGGGCGATGCGGGCCCTGCGGCTCGTCGAGACGGCGCGGCCGTGATCACCGAGGAGGGGGGAGTGCGTCATGCGGCGACCGTAGGCCGGTCGCGTGACGATGCGGATCCGCTTGTGGGCGGTCGTGTCGTGCCCGCCGCTGTGGGCAGGGTGCAAGCGGTGTCCGGTCCGGGACGCCGGGCGCGTCAGGCGGCGCCCGAGGCCTTCGACGACGACGAGCTGGCCGAGGACGAGGAGCCAGAGGAGCCCGACGACGACCCTGACGAGGACGACCCTGACGAGGACGACGACCCCGACGACGACCCCGACGACGAGCTCGACGACGACGAGTCTGACGACGACGCGCCCGCGGAGCTCGACGTGCCCGAGACGGTCGAGGACGACCCCGAGCGGGAGTCTGTCCGGTAGAAGCCCGAGCCCTTGAAGGTCACACCGACGGTCGAGAAGATCTTGCGCAGCCGACCCGAGCACTCGGGGCACACCGTGAGGGCGTCGTCCGAGAATGCCTGGTGGATGTCGAAGCTGTGACCGCACGCGGTGCACGTGTACGCGTAGGTGGGCACGGATCTCTCTCCTTGCTGGCGGGGTGCGGGGCCGGACGGGCCGCCGAGGGCTGGCACTCCGTCGTTCCGAGTGCCAACTATACGACGCGTGGCGCGCGTCTGGCCGTGCATCCCATCACACGCGGACACCCCGCGCTGGTGGTCGTTCCTGCCAGTGTCCGAGCGCCCGACTAGGCTCATGACGTGCTCAGCCGACTCTCGTCACCGCGCAAGATGCTTCTCGTCGTCGTCTCGCTGCTCGTCCTCGTCCTCGTGGCGACGACGATCGCAGCCGTCGTCGTCGTGCGCCGTCCTTTCCCGACGACGTCGGGGGAGGTGTCTCTGCCCGGCCTCGACGGCGCCGTCACGGTCGAGCGCGACGCACGCGGCGTCCCGTACGTCACCGCGACCACGAGCGCGGACCTCTTCCGCGCGCAGGGCTACGTGCACGCGCAGGACCGCTTCTTCGAGATGGACTACCGGCGCCACGTGACCGCGGGCCGCCTCGCCGAGCTCGTGGGCGACAACCCGGACGCGATCGCCGCTGACAAGGTCATCCGGACCTTCGGGTGGCGACGCGTCGCCGAGCAGGAGTGGCCGCTCCTCGACCCGGCAACCCAGGCGAACCTCACGGCGTACGCCGAGGGCGTCAACGCCTACCTCGCCGACCGCTCGCCCTCGCAGCTCGGGATCGAGTACACCGTCCTCGGCGTCCAGGTCGACGTCACTGACCCCGAGCCGTGGCAGCCGATCGACTCTGTCGCCTGGCTCAAGGCCATGGCGTGGGACCTGCGCGGCAACTTCAACGACGAGCTCGAGCGCGCCGCCGCCTACGGCACCCTGCGGGACGTCGCCCTCGTCGACTCCCTCTTCCCGGACTACCCGGACGACGTCAACGCGCCGATCCTCGACACCGACGAGGCCGCGACGACACGCGCCGCCCGCACGGCCGCCTCCGGGTCGGGCGGCACCGGCGGCGCGGACGCCTCGTCGGACAACCCCCAGCTTGAGAACCTGCCTCTCGAGGATGCCGCGCTCGCGGCCGCTTTCGGCGCTGCGTCCGACGCGCTCGGTGCCATCCCGCATCAGGTGGGTCGCGGCGAGGGAACCGGCTCGAACTCGTGGGTCGTCGCCGGGGAGCACACCGCGAGCGGCAAGCCGCTGCTCGCGAACGACCCCCACCTCTCGCTCGCGGCTCCGAGCATCTGGGCGCAGATCTCGCTGCGCTGCGCAACGGTCTCGGATGCCTGCCCGTACGACGTCTCAGGCTTCTCGTTCTCGGGCCTGCCCGGCGTCATCATCGGCCACAACGCCAAGCTCGCGTGGGGCCTGACGAACCTGGGCGCTGACGTCACCGACTTCTTCGTCGAAGCCATCCGTGAGGACACCTACCTGCGCGACGGCGCCTGGGAGTCGCTCAACGTCCGCCACGAGACCATCAAGGTCAACGGCGCCGACGACATCGTCATCGACGTCGCTGAGACCGTGCACGGCCCCGTGATCTCCGGGGCCCTCGGGGAGTCCGTCGCAGCCATGCTGTCGCCCCTGACGAGCGCCGGGCTCGCAGGCGTCACCTACGGTGTCTCGCTCAGCTGGACAGCGCTCACTCCCGGCCGCACCGCCGACGCGGTCTTCGCGCTCAACCGCGCAGCGACCGCTGACGACGTCGCGGAGGCTGCCGCGCTCTTCGCCGTGCCCTCCCAGAACATCGTCTTCGCGACGGTTGACGGCCACATCGGCTACCAGGCGCCCGGCGTCATCCCGGTGCGCGCGCACGTCTCAGGCGAGGTGCCCTCCGACGGCACCTGGCCGCGACCCGGCTGGAACTCCGCCTACGACTGGCAGGGATTCGTCGACCCGGCCGACATGCCTGCGGTCCTCGACCCCGCCGCCGGCGTCATCGTCGCCGCGAACCAGGCCGTCCTGCCCGCAGGCGAAGGTCCCTTCCTCACCTCCGACTGGGACTACGGCTACCGCTCCCAGCGCATCTCGACGCTCCTCGACACGGCGCTCTCGTCCGGCATGCCGATCACGCCCGAGACCATGTCGGCGATCCAGTCCGACGTGTGGAGCCCGTTTGCCGCCGCGCTCGTGCCGACGCTCCTCACGATCGACCTCGACGACGACTTTGCGGCCCAGGGCCAGGAGCTGCTGCGCAGCTGGGACTTCAACACCGACGAGCTCTCGCCCGCCGCCGCATACTTCAACTCCGTCTGGGCGCAGATCGTCGACGGTGCCTTTGCCGACGACCTGCCGGAGTCGATCAAGCCCAGCGGGTCAAGCCGCTGGCTGGCCGTCGTCACGCGTCTGCTCGACGACCCCGACGACCGCCTGTGGGACGACCGCACGACGGTCGACGTCGTCGAGACCCGCGACGAGATCCTGCGTCAGGCCCTCGTCGACGCCCGCCTCGTCCTCACGACCGCGCTCGGCCGCGACCCCTCGCAGTGGCAGTGGGGCCGCCTCCACCAGCTGCGTCTTGAACACCCCGTGCTCGGCGGGGAGTCCATCCCCGGGCCCGTGCGCGCGCTCGTCAACCCGAAGCCCCTCCAGCTCGGCGGCGGCTCGTCGATCGTCGACGCCACGGGCTGGGATGCGGCGGCGGTGACGCCGTCGGGCCGCACCGACTTCCAGGTGACCTCAGGTCCGTCCATGCGCATGGTGGCCGACCTCGCGGACCTCGACCGCTCGACCTGGGTCGTCGTCACCGGAACCTCAGGACACCCAGGCCACCGGCACTACGCCGACCAGCTCACCTCATGGGCCGCCGGCGAGACCTTCCCGTGGCCCTTCACGCCCGAGGCGATCACGCGGGCAAGCACGGGCACACTGCACCTCGTGCCCAGCCCGGAGTAGCCAGGCCCCCGGCGCGTGCGTGGCTCAGGCGCCGCGCGGCTCCGTCCAGCGCCAGCCCGACGGCGTCGCGATCGCGTCGACCGGAACATCGTGCGGCTCGGTCGGGATCGGCGAGTCGACCGCGTCGTAGATCTCTTCGGGGTAGACCAGCGCCACGACCTTCGCGTCGGGCCGCTTGTGCCCGAGGGCACGGTCATACCAACCGCCGCCCTGCCCCAGTCGTGCACCCGAGGTGTCGACCGCGAGCGCGGGCGCGATGATGACGTCCGCGAGGGCAAGTGCCCCGGCTCCCAGGTGCTCTGTGCCCGGCTCCGGCGGGCGACCAGGAGCGCGCTCAAGAAGATCGTCGGCGCCCGCGAACGGCGCCCAGTCACGCTCCAGGCCTGAGCCCAGGACGGGCAGCAGGACGCGCACACCGCGCAGGGCAAGATCCTCGAGAAGCGGCAACGTCCCCGGTTCGGCGGGGCGCGAGACGTACGCGGCGACGCACGTCGCCTCATGCAGGTGCTCGAAGTCGGCGAGCGCGTGGACGAACCCGGCGGCAGCCTCCTGGCGGCGCCTCGGCGAGCGATTCTCACGGGCCGCGCGGACCGCCTTGCGGAACATCGACTTGGCGTCCTCAGGTTCAAGACCCTGAGGGACATGGATGGGCTGCGCTGCTCCGCTCATGACCCCATCATCCCAAACTTTGACGGCAGATCCGCCGTCACTCGTCCTGAGGTCACGCACGTCGGTCGCTATGGTGTCTGCATGGAGATCACGAAGGCTGTCATCCCCGCCGCTGGACTCGGCACCCGCTTCCTGCCTGCCACGAAGTCGACGCCCAAGGAGATGCTTCCTGTCGTCGACAAGCCCGCGATCCAGTACGTCGTCGAAGAGGCCACCGCGGCCGGGCTCGACGACGTCCTGTTCATCACCGGCAGGTCCAAGCGCTCGCTCGAGGACCACTTCGACGGGATGCCCGAGCTCGAGGCGAACCTTGAGGCGAAGGGCGACGACGAGCGCCTCGCCACGGTGCGCGAGTCCTCGGTGCTCGCCGACGTGCACTTCGTGCGCCAGGGCGACCCGCTCGGCCTCGGCCACGCGGTGCTCCGCGCCAAGAACCATGTCGGCGACCACACGTTTGCGGTTCTGCTGGGCGACGATCTCATCGACGAGCGCGACCCCGTCCTGCCCGCGATGATCGAGGTCGCGCGGCGCACGGGCGGCTCGGTCATCGCGCTGCTCGAGGTCGAGCCCGAGAACATCTCGCTCTACGGCTGTGCCGCGACCGAGGCCGCGCCGCAGGTCGGCGAGATTGACGGCGTGCCGACGGACGACATGGTGCGCGTCACGGGCCTCGTCGAGAAGCCCGCACCCGAGGACGCACCGAGCAATCTCGCGATCATCGGCCGCTACGTGCTCAACCCCGCCGTCTTCGAGGTTCTCGAGCGCACCGCACCGGGCCGCGGCGGCGAGATCCAGCTGACCGACGCGCTCGCCGAGCTCGCCACCATGCCGGCCGAGCAGGGCGGCGGCGTCTATGGCGTCGTCTTCCGCGGACGCCGGTACGACACGGGTGACAAGCTCGACTACCTCAAGGCCGTCGTCAGGCTCGCGTCTGAGCGCGACGACCTCGGCCCCGACTTCCGCGACTGGCTGCGCGGCTACGTCCCGACGCTCGACGCATGACCCGCTCGTGCTGAGCGTCCAGGCGCACCTCGCGGAAATTCTCGCAGGTCTCAGCCCTGTCCCACCGCTCGACGTCGTCCTCGGCGACGCCGCTGGCTGCATCCTCGCGGAGAACGTCACGGTCGACGCGGACGTCCCCGCGCATGCGACCGCCGCGCACGACGGCTACGCGGTGAGGGCCGACGACGTCCATTCCGCAACTGATGCGGGGCCCGTCGTCCTTCCCGTCGTCGCTGACCTGTGGTCGGCGACGGGCGAGCCCGAGCGGCTCGTCATCGGTCAGGCCGTGCGGATCTCGACGGGCGTCGCGCTGCCGCGCGGCGCTGACGCGGTCGTGCCGCTCGACCACACCGACCGCGGCACCGCCCAGGTGCGCGTGCGTCGGTCGGTCGGAGTCGGCTCCGGCGTGCGTCGTGCGGGTGCTGACGCCCGCGCGGGGCACGTCGTCCTCGCCGCTGGACTGCGTCTGGGGCCGCGCCAGATCTCGCTCGCTGCGGCCCTGGGACGCTCCCACCTGCGCGTCCACCCGCGCCCGCGCGTCGTCATCGTTCCCGTCGGCGACGAGCTGCGCCTGCCTGGCAGGCGCAGCACGGGCGCTGGCGTCTTCGAGGCGAACGCGCAGGCGCTCGCGATCGCGGTCCAGGACGCGGGTGCGGTCGCGATCCCCATCGCCCCGGTCAAGGACGATCGCGTGCACCTGCGCGAGGTCCTCGCTGACCAGCTCGTGCGCGCCGATCTCGTCCTCACGACCGGCGGTCTCTCCGAGGGCAGCAACGACACGCTCAAGGACGTCCTGGGCCCGCTCGGGACCGTGCGCTTCGACCACGTCGCGCTCGCCCCTGGCCGTGGCCATGGCTTCGGCACGATCGGTGAGGACGACGACCGCGTGCCGATCGTCGCCCTGCCCGGCCACCCCGTGGCCGCGCTCGTCGCGTACGAGGTCTTCGTGCGGCCCGCGCTCCTCGAGATCGCCGGGCACACCGACCTCTTCCGACCCTCGGTCGTCGCGTACGCCGACGCCGAGTGGAACAGCCCCGCGGGCTTGCGCGAGTTCGTGCCCGCGCAGCTCACGGGAAGCCCCGACGAGGGTTACCGGGTCGTGCCCGTCGCCGACCCGCGCGCGATCGACCAGATGTCGCTCAGCTCGCTCGCGGCCGCCAACGCGCTCGCGGTCGTCCCCGAGGGCGAGTCGTTCGTGCGGCTCGGCTCGCGCGTGCACTGCCTGGTCCTCGAGGGATGACCCTCGGGTGGCCCGCGACGCTGCGCGCGTCGCTGCCTGCCGGCGCCCTCACGGTCCGGCCGTTGCGCCGGCGCGACGCGCGCGCGTGGTCGGCGGTGCGAGCACGCAACGCGGAGTGGTTGGAGCCGTGGGAGGCGACATCCCCCACGGGCGCGCCCGTCGTGTCGTTCGCCGCCTACGTGAGCGCGGCCCGCGCGCAGGCGCGCGCAGGTGCGCTCATGCCGTTCGTCATCGAGCTCGACGGTCGGCTCGTCGGGCAGGTGACCGTCGCGGGGATCGTGCGCGGCTCGGCGTGCACGGCGTCGATCGGCTACTGGATCGACGAGGCGGTCGCGGGCCAGGGCCTCATGACGGCGGCGGTCGCGCTCGTCGTCGACCACTGCCTCGCTGCCGGTGGGCTTCACCGGGTCGAGATCGCGATCCGGCCCGAGAACGTGCGGAGCCTGCGGGTCGTCGCCAAGCTCGGGCTGCGTGAGGAGGGGGTGCGCGAGCGCTTCTTGCACATCGACGGGCGCTGGCGGGACCACCGAGTGTTCGCCGTGACGACCGAGGACGTTCCCGGCGGTCTGGTCGCGCGCCTGTGACGCGGGTGAATCACACCCGTGTCAGACACGCCGAGGGGCGTGCCCGGGAGTGCAGCGCGGCTCGCATACCGTCGGGGAGTGGAGAATCTGGCCGGGGCAGGGGTGCTTGCCATCGCCGCATTGTGGGCGATGTACCTCTTGCCACAGCGAGTGTCGCAGCGGACGCAGGTCGTCGAGGCCCGCACCGATGACAGGCACTCGGGTGCCATGCGGATCCTCGCGGTCGCTCATCGCGACGGCCGCGCTGATCCAAGTGCGACGCACGACTGCCCTCCGCGGCAGATTCCCCACGGACGACTGCTGACGGGCCCGATGCCCGTCGTCATCGCGCAGCCGACCGCAGCGGAAGGAGTCCTCACCATGGACCGACCGGTCATCGCCTCCGAGCGCCGCGCCAGCGCGCCCGCAGGGCACGCCCGCGGCGGCACGGCGACCCCCGACCGCGCGACGGCACCGGCTTCCCGCGCGTCGCACGAGCCTGCACGCCCCGCGGCCACGACGCGCTCGGCTGCCACCGGCCAGCCCTCGGCGGCGCGGACCGGGCTCAGCGCGGCCGCACGTGCGCGCGCCGAGGCACTCTCGGCACGGCGCGCCGCTGCGGCTCGTCGCCGCCTGGCTCTCACGCTTGCGCTCCTCGCTGCCACGGCGATCGCCTGGACGGCCGTGAGCGCCTTCTCGATCCCCGTCGCCGTTCCCGCCGTGCTCACGGCCGCACTCGTCGGCGTGCTCGGACTCGGCCGCCGCGCCGTCGTCACGGCACGTCGCGCTGACGCCGAGGCCGCTCGACGTGCGCGTGGCGCCCGGGTAGCGTCCGCGCCGTCCGCTCACGCAACGGCTCGAGTCGACGGTGCGCGCACCGCTCGTCGGGCAGGGACCGCGCGTGGAGCGAGCGTCACGGGCCGTGCCGTTCACGGCAGCCAGACGGCGACGCAGATGATCTCGAGCGCCGAGGTTCTCGAGCGCACGACCGCCTCGACGCGACGTGCCGGCGAGGTGGCCGAGCCGGCAGCGACCGCCGCGGCCGCCGCGAGCGTGCACGACGCCCCGGCCGCACCCGCGGACGCCTCGGCCGAGGTGGCTCCCACGGCCGAGCGTGAGACTCCGGTCGTCGCGGCCGACGCGGGCCGCGTGCGCGGCTCGCGCCAGACAGAGGACGCACGCCGGGCCGACGACTCCGAGCGCGTGCTCGGAGGTTTCTCGCTTCCCCGCCCGACGTACACGATGAAGGCCGCTGCCCCCCGTCGTGAGGTTGCCCCGCTCACTGATGCGGACGTGACGACGCCCGCGAACGCGGCCGAGCGTGCGGCCGCGACGGCCGCAGACGCCGCCTCAGCGGAGGAGCCCGCAACGACGACCGAGGGCCTTGGCCTGGGCCTTGACGCGATCCTGGCGCGCCGTCGCGCGTCGGGTGCGTGAGGTGCCGCACCGACCTCCGTCGATTTTCTTGTGAGTGTTCGTGCGTGCTAACGTAGTGATCGCTTCACGGGGCTATGGCGCAGTTGGTAGCGCGCTTCGTTCGCATCGAAGAGGTCAGGAGTTCGAATCTCCTTAGCTCCACAGAGAGGGCCGCATCCCATCGGGATGCGGCCCTTGATGTTTCCCTGTCAGAGCAGGGGCCTGATGCCCTCTTGCTCGTCGAGAAGCTGGGCGATCCCGCGTAAGAACTGAGCGGCATCGTGGCGTGAGCTGGCTGGGATCGTGCGCGCCACCCGCTCCATCGCCGAGTGCATCTCGGCCAGGCGGCTGCGGACCTCGTCGTGGGCGCGCTCCGTGGGCACGAGGGCGACTGAGCGTCGGTCGGTGGGGTGCGCCTCACGGATGAGGTAGCCCGACTCTTCGAGCCTGTCGACGAGCTTGGTCGTTGACGCCGTGGAGATGTCCAGGTGTCGCGCCACCGCATTGGGTGTGACGATCGTTCCGTGGCGTTGTGCGGCAATGACCAGCTGGAGGGCCGCCATGTCTGACTCGTTCATGTCCATGGCGCGTGCGGTGCGACGGCGCATCCCGGTGTCAGCGACGCGGAACTGGCGCAGGGCCGACAAGAGCTGGAGGACGTCGTCGTCTGAGTACCAGTAGGGATCCGGTGTCCCCTTGCCGTTGTCTCGCACGTGCATATACTAGCGTCACATGTTGCTAGCCTGGCTAGCGTTCTTGGTATCGATCAGTCGCTGAAGGAGTTGACATGACGCTTGTCGTACCCGCGCTCCACCCCGGCGCCAGCACGACCGAGGACCGCGTCGTCCTGCTCGACGCTGACGGTCGTGCCATCGGCACCGCGCCACGCGAGGGCGTGCATGACACCCACACCCCCCTGCACCTCGCGTTCTCCTGCCACCTCACCGACGACTCGGGCGACCTTCTCCTCTCCCGCCGCGCGCTCACCAAACGCTCCTGGCCGGGCGTCTGGACGAACGCCTTCTGCGGGCACCCCCGACCGGGTGAGGACCTGCTCGACGCCGTCCGCCGCCACGCACGCACCGAGCTCGGCATCGACGAGATCCTCGACCTCGAGGTCGTCCTGCCGCAGTTCCGCTACCGCGCAGTCGACGCGCACGGCACGGTCGAGAACGAGATCTGCCCCGTCGTCCTCGCGCGCATCCCGGGCCGACACCCGAGTGTCGAGCTCAACCCCCGTGAGGTTGCCGAGACCGTCTGGGTCGACGCAACCGACCTCGGACGCACGAGCATCACGGCCCCCTGGTCGCTCAGCCCCTGGGCCGTCGCGCAGCTGCGTGAGCTCGCCGACCTCGAGGACGCGCTGTGAGCGCCCCGGCCCAGGTCGGCATGCTCCAGACCGCTGAGAGCTGGACGGCCGACAACCTCGCCGCAGACCTGCGCGCACGCGCGTCTCGTGTGCCCGACCCGGGCGGGCACCTCACGACACTGTGGAACGCGCTCGCCGACGCCGCGCACGGGGGCAGCGGCGTGCGCCCCGCGCTCCTGCTCGCGACCTACGGTGCCCTCGGCGGCACGCACGACCGCGTCGCCCGAGAGCTTGCCGACGCGACCGAGCTCCTCCACACGGCGTTCCTCGTCCACGACGACGTCATCGACCACGACGAGGTTCGCCGCGGACGCCCGACCGTCGTCGCAGAACACACCGCCCGGGCCCACGGACGCGGCGCCTCTCGTGCAGCGGCCGCCGACGCCGGCCTGGCCGCCGGCATCCTCGCGGGCGACCTCGCCCTCGTCCGGGCCGTGAGCGCGGTCGCGCTCCTCGACGCCGATCACGCGACGCGCGTGGCACTCGTCGAGCTCCTCGAGGACATCGTCGCTGAGTCCGCTGCCGGAGAGCTCAGCGACACGACCGCCCTCCCGTCGGGCACGCCTGACCTCGCGACCGCCCTCACCACGGCGGAACGCAAGACGGCCGCCTACACGTTCGTGTGGCCCATGCGCGCCGCGGCACTGCTCGTCGGCACGCCCGACGCGCTCGCGCTCGCCCCGGCCCTTGAACGAGTCGGACGGCTCGTCGGCGTCGCCTTCCAGCTGCGTGACGACCTGCGCGGCACGTTCGGCGACCCCGAGACAACCGGCAAGTCCTGCCTCTCCGACCTGCGTGAAGGCCGCATCACCTCGCTCGTTGCCGTGGCGGCAGGCACCGGCGCCTGGTCTGCGGTCGCCTCCGTCCTCGGCGACCCCGACCTCGACGACGACCGCGTCGCGCCCGTCCGCGAAGCCCTGAGCGCCCACGGCGTCGACGGAGCTGTCGCCCGCCTCGCCGCCGACCGCATCGCGAGCGCGGTTCACGTCGGGCGTGCCGCAGGCGTCCCGGAGCACCTCCTCGCGATGCTCTGCGCCGGGGCGGGCTCATGAGCGCGGCCGACCGCGAACGCTACGACGCGGCCGCACGCGCGGCGAGCGAGACGGTCATCTCGTCGTACTCGACAAGCTTCTCCCTTGCCGTACGGCTCCTGCCGCCCACGCAACGCGCCGACGTCCGCGCGATCTACGGACTCGTGCGACTCGCCGACGAGATCGTCGACGGCGCGCTCGACGCGGTGAGTCCCGCCGAGCGCGCGGCCCTCCTCGACGACCTCGAGGACGAGGTCCGCCGGGCCCGCGCGCGCGGCTGCTCGACGAACCTCGTCGTCCACGCGTTCGCGCTCGCAGCGCTCCGCAGCGGGATCGGCGACGACCTCACCGCCCCGTTCTTCGCCGCCATGCGCACGGACCTCGTCCAGGACGACCACGACCCCGTGTCGCTCGCGACCTACGTGTACGGCTCAGCCGAGGTCGTCGGGCTCATGTGCCTCCGGGTCTTCACCGCTCACCTGCCGGAGCCCGAGCGGACCCGTCTCCTGGCCGACGCAGCCCCGGGTGCGCGCGCCCTCGGATCAGCGTTCCAGAAGGTCAACTTCGTCCGCGACCTCGGCGCGGACCTCGACGAGCGTGGCCGCGCGTACCTCGCCGATCTCGCGACCCACCCGACAGAGGCCGCCCGAGATGCGACGCTCGACGACATCGACGCGGAGATCGCCACGGCTCGCACCGCCATCCCGCTGCTGCCACCCGGTGCTCGCCGAGCCGTCGTCGCCGCCACCGCGTTGTTCGCCGAGCTCTCCCGCCGCCTGCGCGCCACGCCCGCAACCGAGATCGCCGCCGCCCGCACGCGCGTCCCCGGGCACCGCAAGCTCACAGTCATCACAGCGGCCCTCGCGCGGGACGCGGTTGCCGCCCGGAAGGCAGGGCGATGAGCCGCGTCGTCATCGTCGGGGCCGGTGTGGCAGGTCTCGCTGCGGGAACCCTTCTCGCCCGGGACGGCCACGACGTCGAGATCATCGAACGGCTCGACGTGGTCGGCGGCCGGGCCGGCACGTGGCACCACGACGGGTTTACGTTCGACCTCGGGCCGTCGTGGTTCCTCATGCCCGAGGTCTTCGAGAGCTTCTACCGCGAGTGCGGGACGACGACGGCCGAACAGCTCGACCTCGTCGCGCTCGACCCCGCCTACCGCGTCCTTGCGCAGGACGCGCCCCCTCTCGAGGTCCGCTCCGGCCGCGATCGCGTCACCGCGCTCTTCGAGTCCGTCGAGCCCGGCGCGGGCACCCGCCTCGGCCGCTACCTCGACGAGGCGGGCGACGTCTACCGCGTCGCGGTCGACCACCTGCTGCGCACCGACTTCAGCCGACCCCGCGACCTGCTCACCCCCGCGGTCCTCACGCGACTGCCGACGCTCGCGCGGCTCCTCACCGTCTCGCTCGACCGGCACGTGCGCACACGGTTCACCGACCGACGCCTCAGGCAGGTGCTCGCCTACCCGGCCGTCTTCCTCGGAACCCGCCCCGAGCGCGCGCCGAGCATGTACCACCTCATGAGCCACCTCGACCTCGCTGACGGCGTCTTCTACCCGCGAGGCGGCTTCGGCGAGGTCGCCGCCTCGCTCGCACGCCTCGCCGAGGCGGCAGGGGTGACGATCACCGTGGGGACCGAGGTCACCGGCGTGCGGACAGCACCGGGCAGGGGAGAGGTGAGGACCGCGCGGCGCCCACGCGCCCACGTGACCGGGGTCGACGTCGTCGGGCCCGGCGGGCCCCGCACGATCGACGCCGACGCCGTCGTCGGCGCAGGCGACCTCCACCACCTCGAGACCCGCGTCCTGCCCCCCGAGCTCCGCACCTACCCAGAGCGCTGGTGGTCGACGCGCGACCCCGGCCCCGGAGCCGTCCTCGTCCACCTCGGCGTCCGCGGCACCCTGCCCGAGCTCACGCACCACACGCTCATGTTCACGCGCGACTGGGACGAGGGCTTCGACGCCGTCGACGGCCTTCGCCCGTTCCCAGACCCGGCCTCCGCCTACGTGTGCGCACCCTCGCGCACCGACCGGGCGGTCGCGCCGCCCGGCTGCGAGACCCTGTTCCTCCTCGTGCCCGTCCACGCCGACCCGGGTCTCGGTCGCGGCGGCGTCGACGGGGCCGGAGACCCAGGCGTCGAGGCCATCGCCGACCGCGCGATCGCCCAGCTCGCCGCATGGGCGGGGATCGACGACCTCGCCGAGAGGATCGTCGTGCGACGTACCGTCGGCCCGGGCGACATGGCCGACGACTTCCATGCGTGGCGCGGCGGAGCCCTCGGCCCCGCGCACACGCTGCGCCAGTCAGCGTTCATGCGTGCGCGCAACGCCTCACGCACCGTCGACGGCCTCGTCCACGCGGGCGCGTCGACCGTCCCGGGCGTCGGCGTCCCCATGTGCCTGCTGAGTGCACAGGTCGCACGCGACACCCTCGCGCGGGCGTGGCCTGCATGAACGGCACCTACTTGCTCGCCCTGCTCGGCTCCGCGGCGGGAGTCGCCGCGATCGACGTGCGCTGGAAGCTCCTGCTCGCGGCCCCGGCCCGCGGCGGCGCCCTGCCCGGGCGCTGGCGCGCCGCCGCGGCGCTCGCCACCGGCGCGGTCCTCCTGCTCGTGTGGGACCTCGTGGCCATCAGCGAAGGCTTCTACGGGCTCGGCCACGGCGACGCGCTCCTCGGCATCGAGGTGGCCCCGCACCTGCCCGTCGAGGAGCTCGTCTTCATCGTCTTCCTTCCCTACGTCACGCTCGTGACCGCCGCCGCCACCCTCCGCATCCTCGGCGCCCGCCGCGCCAGCCCGAGCGCAGGAGCACCTGAGTGACCTATACGACGCTCGCACTCATCGCCGTCGGACTCGCAGCGATCACGCACGTCGCCTGCCGGGCCGTCGCTCGACGACGCGGCACCCTGCCGCCCCGCCTCGGGACCGCCACCGCCGTGACGGCGGTCGTGCTCGTCGCGCTCACAGTCGTCTTCGACTCGCTCATGATCGCCGCGGACCTCTTCCGATTCGACGCCGGAACGCTCCTCGGGGTCACCGTGTGGCTCGCACCCGTCGAGGACCTCGCCTGGCCCGTCGCGATGGCGCTCGTCCTGCCCGCGCTCGCCGCCGCGCTCGCGGCCAGCCCGGGCGGCGAGGCCGCGCCCGCGCTCGCGGCCACCTCGTGGCGTCGCGTCCTCACCAGGCTCGTCGGGACCTCCCGACCCATCTCGTGGGTCAACACTGCCTACCCGTTCGTCGCCGCGTACGCGCTCGCGGGCGGCGAGTCCTGGCTGCTCGGAGCGATCGCCGGCCTCTACTTCCTCGTGCCGTACAACCTCGCGATGTACGGCATCAACGACGTCTTCGACCACGAGTCCGACCTCGCCAACCCCCGCAAGGGTGGCGTCGAGGGCATCATCCTCGAGCGTCGCCTGCACCGCACGACGATCGTCGCAGCAGCGGCGACGAACGTCCCCTTCCTCGTCGTCCTCGCGGCCGTCGGCACTCCCGCCGCGAACAGCGGGCTCGCGATCGCCGTGCTCGCCGTCGTCGGATACTCGGCGCCGCCCGCACGGCTCAAGGAACGTCCCGTCATCGACTCGCTCACGAGCGCGACCCACTTCGTCGCCCCCGCGGTCTACGGCGTCGCCCTCGCGGGAGGGGCCTTCTCAACGGAGGTCCTCGCCGTTCTCGCCGCCTTCTTCGTCTGGGGTGCCGCGTCGCACGCGTTCGGGGCGGTCCAGGACGTCCGGGCCGACCGCGCAGCCGGGATCGGCTCGGTCGCGACCGTCCTCGGCGCTCGCGTGACGACCCGTCTCGCGCTCGGCGGCTACGTCCTCTCGGGCGTCCTCGTGCTCGTCGGCGCCGGCTGGCCCGGCCGCCTCGCGGCCGCGGCCCCGTTGCTGCACGCGATCAACGTGTGGCCGCACCGCCACGTCACCGACGAGACCTGCGAGTCGGCACACGCAGGCTGGCGCCGCTTCCTCTGGCTCAACCAGGTGTGCGGAGCCCTCGTCACGCTCGTCATCATCGCGATCTTCTGGGGCTGGTGACGAGGTCCGTACCGCTCGCCGCCTACCGCTCGCCGCCTACCGCTCGCCGCGGGCGAGGCGTGACGGCCACCAGATCGTCCGACCGATGTCATACCCGAGGGCGGGCACGAGCACGGTCCGCACGAGGAACGTGTCGACGAGCACGCCGAACGCGACGATGAAGGCCAACTGGACGAGGAACAGGATCGGAAGGACGGCAAGCGCTGCGAACGTCGCGGCGAGCACGAGCCCCGCGGACGTGATGACGCCTCCCGTGATCGAGAGCCCGCGAGTGATCCCACGATGGGTGCCGTAGCTGAGCGACTCTTCCCGTACGCGTGTCATGAGGAAGATGTTGTAGTCGATCCCGAGCGCGACGAGGAAGATGAACCCGAACAGCGGGACAGCAGGGTCAGCGCCAGGCAGGTCGAGCACGTGGTTGAAGATGAGGGCGCTCACGCCGAGGGTCGCGCCGAACGAGAGCACGACGGTCGCGATGAGCAGGATGGGCGCGACGACCGCGCGCAGCAGGAGAGCCAGGATCGCGAGGATGACGAGCAGCACGACCGGGATGATGAGGTTGCGGTCGTGGACCGAGGCGTCGTTGGAGTCGATCGCCGTCGCGGTTGTTCCGCCGACGAGGGCGTCGTCGGCGAGCTCCTGGCGCAGCTGACGGACCGTGTCCTCGGCTGCGAGTGAGTCGGCGGCGTCGGTGAGGGTCGCCTGGAGCAGGACCTGGCCGTCGACGACGGTGGGGGCGGGTGGCTCGGAACCGGGGCGACCTGCCGCCTGGATTCCCTCAGCCGTCACTGGCGCCGTCCCGGACGGGGAGTCCTTGGCCGTCACTGCGAGGCTTGCGACACCCGGGGCGTCGAGGATCGTCGCCGCGACGTCGGTGAGCGAGTCTGCGGGTGCAAGGACGTAGGTTGGGGACCCCGAGCCGCCGGGGAAGTGCTCGGAGAGCAGCTGCTGACCGGTGCGGGCGGGGGAGTCGCCGAGGATGAGATCGGACTGCGCGACGCCGTCGGCCTTGAGCTGGGTGAGCCCGACGCACGCGAGGAGCAGGACGAGCGTCGTGCCGACCCACAGTGCGCGCGGCCGGCGTGCGACGGCGCCCGGGAGGGCGTGCCACAGGCCGCGGGAGGGCATGCGGGCGTCTGGGTCGGCGGCCTGCTCGGCCGAGAGCTTCGCGGGACGACGCGGCCAGAAGGCAGCGGAGCCGGCGAGGGCGAGCATGGCGGGGAGCAGGGTGAAGGACGCGATCATCGCCCACACGATGCCGATCGCGGCGATCGGGCCGAGGTCGCGGTTGGACTGCAGGTCGGAGAGCAGGAGGCACAGGAGGCCGGCGATGACGGTTCCGCCCGAGGCGGCGATGGGCTCGGCGGCGCCGCGCAGAGCCGCGCGGGTCGCGCTCCACCGGTCGGGGTCGACGCGGAGCTCTTCACGGAAGCGTGCGACGTAGAGCAGGCCGTAGTCGGTCGCGGCGCCGATGACGAGGATGAAGAGGATGCCCTGGGTCTGGCCCGAGAGCAGGACGACGCCTTCGCGCGCGAGGAGCCACACCGTGGCGAGGGCCGCGCACAGCGCGAAGACGCTCGAGGTGAGGACGAGCAGGGGGAGCAGGGGTGAGCGGTAGACGATGATGAGGATGATGAGGACGGCTGCGAGCGCGACCCCGAGCAGCAGGCCGTCGATCCCTGCGAAGGCTGCCCCGAGGTCGGCGGAGAGGCCAGCCGGGCCGGTGACGAGAACGTTGACGCCGTCGGGGACCTCGGCGGCGAACGCCGCACGGATCGCCTCGACCCCTTCGCCGAGGTCGCTCTGCGTGCTGAGCGGAACGAAGACCTGGACGGCCTGACCGTCCTCGGAGGGCAGCGCGGGGCTTGCGCCGCCGACGACCTGCTCGAGCTCTGCTGCCTTGTGTGCGGCGGTGCCGAGTGCGGCGAGGTCGGCCTCGGTGAGGCCGCCGTCCCGGACGGCGACGATGACGGCGGGGATGGCGTCGTCGCCGAGGAAGTCAGTGAGGGACTCCTGGACCTGCGTCGCCTCCGCGCTCGAGGGGAGGTAGGCGGTCGGGTCGTTCGACGAGACCTCGTCGATGCGACCGAAGAGCGGACCGCCGACGCCGGCGAGACCGAGCCACAGGAGGACGAGGAACGCGGGGATGAGGGTGCGCAGCAGGCGGCTGGGTCGTTTCAAGGTCACCGCGTCAGCATATACCTAGACTGGCTAGGTAACAACGGGAGCTACTCGGTCGCCAGCTCGATCCCATGAGCGTCCGCGACTCCCGCGTGCCACAGGCGGCCGTCGCGCGTCGTCAAGCCGTGACGCAGACCCGCACGCAGCGACGCCCGCCACGGCGGCGCCTCCGTGGCACCGGGACGGTCCCCACCCGAGGCGAGCTCCAGCAAGTACGGCAACGTCGCATTCGTCAGCGCGCGCGTCGACGTCACAGGAACAGCGCCGGGCATGTTCGCCACCGCATAGACGCGCGACCCGTGAACTTCGTAGACGGGATCGTCGTGCGTCGTCGGACGCGACACCTCGAAGCAGCCACCCTGATCGACGGCCACGTCGACGAGGACGGACCCCTCACGCATGCGCGCGACGAGCTCGTCCGAGACGAGGTGGGGCGTGCGCGCCCCGGGCACGAGAACCGCACCGACCACGAGGTCGGCCTCAAGCAGGAGCGGCTCGATCTCCCACGCGTTCGACGCCGCGGTGCGCACGTGCCCGCCCAGCTCGACGTCGATCGCGCGCAGCGTCTCGGGGGAGATGTCGACGACCGTGACGTCAGCGCGCATGCCGAGCGCGATCTGCGCGGCGTTGCGCCCGACGGTGCCACCACCCAGGACGACGACCTTCGCAGGAGGCGTTCCCGGGACCCCGCCCATGAGGATGCCGCGGCCACCGCGCGACTTCATGAGCTCGACCGCCCCCACCTGGGCGGCGAGACGCCCAGCGATCTCGCTCATGGGCGCGAGGAGCGGCAGGCCGCCCTGCGGACCCGTGACCGTCTCGTACGCGAAGCTCGTCACGCCGCGATCGAGCAGCGCGCGCGTGAGCGTGAGGTCAGCGGCTGCGTGCAGGTAGGTGAAGAGCACCTGGCCGGACCGCATGAGCGGCTGTTCGGCGGGAGTCGGCTCCTTGACCTTGCACACGAGGTCGGCCTGCTCCCAGACCTCGGCGGACGACGAGGCGAGGCGCGCGCCAGCGGCCACATACTCGTCGTCGGGCATCGCTGAGCCCGCGCCTGCACCCCGTTCGATGAGCACGTCGTGTCCCGCAGCCACGAGCGCGTGCACCCCACCCGGCGTGCACGCGACCCGGTACTCGTGCGGCTTGGTCTCCGTCGGAACTCCGATGCGCATGCGTTTACGGTAACCGCTCGGAGCGCAGGCGCCTCAGGACTCCGGCGGCGCCTGCGGGAGCGTCGCGGGGGCGTCGGACGTCTCGGACCCTGCGGGCTCCTCGGCACCCGTACGACCACCGCGGAACTGGCTCTCGTAAAGCTCCTGGTAGGCGCCGCCACGCTCGAGCAGCTCGGTGTGCGTGCCCTGCTCGACGATCCGGCCGGCCTCCATGACGAGGATGAGGTCGGCGTCGCGAATCGTCGAGAGACGGTGCGCGATGACGAACGACGTCCGGTCGGAGCGCAACGCGTGCATGGCGTGCTGGACGAGCAGCTCGGTGCGGGTGTCGACCGAGCTCGTCGCCTCGTCAAGGATGAGGAGCGAGGGCTGGGAGAGGAACGCGCGCGCGATCGTGATGAGCTGCCGCTCACCAGCCGACACGGAGCCGCCGTCGGAGTCGAGAACGGTGTCATACCCGTCAGGCAGCTGCCGCACGAAGCGGTCGACCATCGTGGCACGCGCGGCCTCGACCACCTCGTCGTCCGTTGCGTCGAGGCGCCCGTAGCGGATGTTCTCGCGGATCGTGCCGCCCCACAGCCATGCGTCCTGCAGGACCATGCCCACCTGCGAACGCAGGTCGGCGCGGGTGAGGTCGCGCACGTCGACGCCGTCGACGAGGATCTGCCCGCCCTGGATCTCGTAGAACCGCATGATGAGGTTGACGAGCGTCGTCTTGCCCGCGCCCGTGTGCCCGACGATCGCGACCGTCTGGCCCGGGTCGACCGTGAGCGAGAGGTTCTCGATGAGCGGGCTCTTGGGGTCGTAGGAGAACGAGACGTTGCGGAGCTCGACGTGACCGTCGGACCGCTGAGGAAGGGTCGACGTCGCAACCTCGGGCTCCTCCTCGTCTGCGTCGAGCATCTCGAACGTGCGCTCGGCCGAGGCGACGCCCGACTGCAGCATGTTCGCGATGCCCGCCATCTCAGCGATCGGCTGCGTGAACTCGCGCGAGTACTGGATGAACGCCGTGGCGTCGCCGAGCGTCATGTTGCCCGCCGCGACACGCAGCCCGCCGCCGACCGCGATGAGCACGTAGGAGAGGTAGGAGACGAAGGTCATGGCGGGCATGATCATGCCCGAGACGAACTGCGCGCCGAACGAGGCGTCGAAGAGCTTGTTGTTGCGCTCGTCGAACTCCTCGAGCATGACGTCGTCGCGGCCGTAGGCCCGCACGAGCTCCATGCCTGAGAACGTCTCTTCGACGTGCCCGTTGACGGCGCCCGTGTGCTTCCACTGCGCCTTGAACAGGCGCTGAGAACGCACTCCGATGACGCCGGCGACGGCACCCGAGAGCGGCAGGGCGATGAGCGCGAGAAGCGCGAGCTGCCACGAGACGACGAACATCATGATGAGGATGCCGAGCACCATCATGACGGACTGCACGAGCTGGCTGAACGCCTGCTGCAGAGCCGACTGCACGTTGTCGACGTCGTTCGTCACGCGCGACATGAGGTCGCCGCGCTGACGCGTGTCGAAGTAGGACAGGGGCAGTCGGTTGAGCTTGCGCTCGATGTCCTCGCGGAGGTTGTAGACGACGCGCATGACGAGGCGGTTGAGGATGAACCCCTGGGCCCACATGAAGATCGACGAGAAGACGTAGAGGCCGAGGACCGTGGCGATGAGCACGGCGAGCTTGTCGAAGTCGATGCCCTGCCCGGGCACGGCACCCGACCGCAGCAGCATGTCCGCATACGTGCCTTGACCCTGGGCTCGCAGGCCCTCGGCGACGGCGTCGAGCGGGACGTCGGCCGGGAACTGCCGGCCGAGCCAGCCGCTGAAGATCACGTCCATGGCGCGCCCCAGGATGCGGGGCGCGATGACATTGAGGACGACGCTCGCGATGACGAGCACGAGCACGAGGCTCATGAGGAACTTCTCGGGGGCGAGGAGCCCGACGAGCCGCTTGGCCGAGGGCCAGAAGTTCTGGGCCTTGCGTGCGGGCGGCCCGCCCATGAACGGGTCGCCGTCGGTCTCGCCCGGCGTGAAGTCGAGCTCGTCGTCCGTGAGGGCGGTGCCCGTCGACGTGGTGTCGGCGACGCCCGTGGCGTCGTCCGGCTGCGTGGTGCGGCGGGCCATCAGGCCACCCCCTCGATGCTCATCTGGGACTCGACGATCTCGCGGTAGGTCGCGTTCGTGGCGAGCAGGTCGTCGTGCGTGCCTTCACCGACGACGCGGCCGTCGTCGAGGACGACGATGTGATCGGCTGTGCGGATCGTGGAGATGCGCTGCGCGACGATGATGACGGTGGCTCCGGTCGTGGCCTCGACGAGGGCTTCGCGCAGGAGGGCGTCGGTCGTGACGTCGAGAGCGGAGAACGAGTCGTCGAAGAGGAAGACGTGCGGCGCCGCGGTGAGAGCGCGGGCGATGCACAGGCGCTGACGCTGACCGCCCGAGACGTTCGTGCCGCCCTGCGATACGGGCTCCTCGAGCCCGTGCGGCTTGTCGCGGACGAACTCGGCGGCCTGGGCGACCTCGAGTGCGTGCCACATGTCGGCCTCGGTCGCCTCGGGCCGACCGAAGCGGAGGTTGGAGGCGATGGTTCCGGAGAACAGGTAGGGGCGCTGGGGGACGAGGCCGACGAGCCCCGCGATCTGCTTGCGCCCGAGCGACGAGACCGAGACGCCGCCGATCGAGACAGTGCCGTGCTGCGGTTCGTAGAGGCGAGGGACGAGGCCGAGGAGGGTCGTCTTGCCGGCGCCCGTCGAGCCGACGATCGCCGTCGTGCGACCTGCGCGGGCCGTGAACGTCACGTCGTCGAGAACGGGAAGCTCGGCGCCCGGGTATCCGAACGTCACGTGGTCGAAGACGACGTCACCGCCCTCGGGCGCGGCGGTCTCGCCGTGTGCGGGCGCCTTCATCGTCGGGACGGACTCGAGGACCTCGTCGATGCGCTCGGCGGAGACGACTGCGCGCGGCACCATCATCATCATGAACGTGCCCATCATGACGGCGACGAGGATCTGCAGCAGGTACTGCAGGAACGCCGTGAGCGCACCGACCTGGATCTGGCCCGAGTCGACGCGGTGCCCGCCGAACCAGAGCACGGCGGCCGTCGCGAGGTGCAGGATCATCATGATGACGGGGAACATGAGGACGAAGAGATTGCCGACCTTGACGGAGACGTCGGTGATCTCGCGGTTGGCCCTCTCGTAGCGCGCGGCCTCGAAGGGCTCGCGCACGAAGGCGCGGATGACGCGGATCCCGGTGATCTGCTCGCGCAGGACGTCGTTGATCGCGTCGATGCGGTCCTGCATCTGCCGGAACAGGGGCAGGAGCTTGACGACGATGACGGAGACGATCGCGAACAGCAGCGGGACCGACACCCACATGAGCCATGACAGGCCCGGGTCCTCGCGGAGCGCCATGATGATGCCGCCGATGCACATGATGGGGGTCGACACCATGAAGTTGAGCGTCATGAGCACGAGCATCTGCACCTGCTGGACGTCGTTCGTCGAGCGCGTGATGAGGGTTGCGGTGCCGAAGTGCGCGACGTCGAGGGTGCCGAGCGAGTCGACCTTGCGGAAGACCTCGCGGCGCAGGTCACGGCCGATGCTCATCGCGGTGCGCGCGCCGAAGTACACGGCGGCGATCGCTGTGGCGATCTGGGCGAGGCACACGAGGAGCATCTGTCCGCCCGTGCGCCAGATGAAGTCGACGTCACCGACGGAGACACCCTTGTCGATGATGCGAGCGTTGAGGCTCGGGAGGTAGAGCGCGGCAATCGTCGACGCGAGCTGGAGGACGGCTACGGCGACGATCCACGACCAATAGGGGCGGGCGTGCCGGAGCGCGAGGCGCAGGAGTGTCACCGAGGAGCCTTCCGTGAGTGCTGAGCAGCACTCGACGATAACCCTCGCCACCGACAACGGGGAGTGGTTTTCCGGCTAGATCCAGGAGCGCAGCCACATGTGCCACTGCCAGAACGGGAACGGCACGATCTTGGCCGTCCAGATCGGGTAGAAGAACACGCTCACGACGACGATGAGGACGCCGACCACGGCCAGGACCCGGCGCACGACGCGTCGTCGGCCGGCGGAGCCGTCGGAATGCTCGAGCGCGAGCGTCACCGCGTAGCCCAGAGCGAGGTACACCCACGGCGCGAACGCGATCGTGTAGAACGTAAAGATCGTGCGGTGCGCATAGAGGAGCCACGGCGCCCAGCCCGCCAGGAGACCTGAGAGCACCGCGACACCGCGCCAGTCCTTGCGCCAGGTCACCCAGACGACGGCAAGCACAAGAGCCGCGGTGCCCAGCCACCACACGAGCGGGTTGCCGAGCGACGTCACGGCCATCGAGCACTTCTCGTACTCGCACGTCCCGAGCCCGTCGGGCAGCGCCGCACCGCGCTCGACAGAGCGGTAGTAGAACGAGGTCGGACGCAGCTGCAGCAGCCATCCGAGCGGGTGGGACTGGTAGGTGTGCGGCGAGGTGAGGCCCGTGTGGAAGTCCCACATCTGTCGGTGGTACTCGACGAAGGAACGCAACGCTCCGGGCAGCCACCCGATCCCCTCGCCCGGGTTGTCCTCGGCCCACGTGCGCTTGTACGAGCTGCGGTTGACGAACCAGCCGGTCCACGACGCGAGGTAGGTGAGGCCCGCGAGCGGAACCATCGTGACCGCCGCGGGGACCGCGTCCTTCCACAGGGCGCCGTTGGCCCATCCCGTCACACCGATCGTGCGGCGTGCCGACGCATCCCACAGGACGACGATGACGCACATGACCGCGAGGAAGTAGGCCCCCGACCACTTCGTGCCGATGCACAGCCCGAACGCGATGGCCGCCGCGATCCGGTACCAGCGCACGCCAAGCCCCGGACCCCACCGGCCCAGCCCCTGGCCCGAGTCGATGAGCGCCGCGGCACGCGCCGCGAGCCTGCGCCGGGAGTCGAAGCGGTCAGCGACGACGAGTGCAAAGCCGACCAGCGCCCAGAACATGACGAAGCTGTCGAGCAGACCCGTGCGTGCGTGAACGATCGCAGCACCGTCGATCGCGAAGATCCCACCCGCGACGACACCCGCCACGGTCGAGGAGAACACGCGCCGACCCACGCGCGCCACGATCCACACACCGAGGATCCCGACGACCGCCGTCGCAAGCCGCCACGCCCACGGGTTCTCCGCTCCGCCGAGCTTCATGCCGAGCGCGATCATCCACTTGCCGACCGGGGGGTGGACGACGTAGTCGGCGCGGTCGAGGAAGATGTTGCGGTCCCCGGCCTCGAACCGTGCGTTGGGCTCGTCGGGCCACGCAGCGTCGTAGCCGACCTCGAGCAGCGTGTACGCCTGCTTGACGTAATACGTCTCGTCGAAGACGAGAGTTGCGGGGCGACCCAGGTCCCACAGGCGCAGGACCGCGGCGAGCACCGTGACGAGAAGCGGCCCGAGCCAGCCCCACAGCCTGTCGTGGGCGGTGAGACCGAGGCGCAGGGCGCGCTCGCCGAGCAGGTCGCGCAGCAGCCGCTGCTCCGTGCTCACGCCGCCCGTGGCGTCGGCAGCGTCGGTCGCGTCGGCGTCAGCGGGCGCGGGGGCGGTCGTCACGTCACACATCGTAGGGGAGCGGACACGCGTGGGGCGGGTGCAGACCGTGGCAGTCTTGTGGGCATGACCGGAGCCCTCATCCTTGCCGCCACCCCGATCGGCGACGTCGAGGACGCGTCGCCGCGGCTGCGGCGTCTCCTCGTCGAGGCCGACGTCGTCGCGGCAGAGGACACGAGGCGCCTGCTCGCGCTCGCGGGCAGGCTCGAGCTGAAGATCCCCGGCCGGATCGTCTCCCACCACGAGCACAACGAGGCCGACAGGGCCGACGACCTGTGCGACGTCGTCGAGGGAGGCGGCACCGTCCTCGTCGTCTCGGACGCCGGCATGCCCACGGTCTCGGACCCGGGGTTCCGCGTCGTGCAGCGCGCGGTCGAGCGCGGCCTGCGCGTCACCGCCGCGCCCGGACCGAGCGCCGTGCTCACGGCCCTCGCGCTCTCGGGCCTGCCGACCGACCGCTTCTGCTTCGAAGGCTTCGCGCCGCGCAAGGACGGTGACCGCGCACGCACGTTCGGGGCGCTCGGCGACGAGCGCCGCACCATGGTCTTCTTCGAGTCCCCGCACCGCGTCGACGCGACGCTCGCCGCGATGGCCGCCGCATGGGGCTCGGACCGCCCCGCTGCGGTGTGCCGCGAGCTCACCAAGACGTACGAGGAGGTGCTGCGCGGAACGCTCGGCGACCTCGCTGCCCGCGCCGCGGCCGACCAGCTGCGCGGTGAGATCTGCATCGTCGTCGCGGGCGCCGAGCCGCCCGCCGCCGCCCAGCCGAGCGACGTCGTGCCCGAGGTCCTCGGACTCGTCGACGGCGGCGTCCGGCTCAAGGACGCCGTCGCGCAGGTCGCGACCCGCGTCGGCGTGCCCAAGCGCGACCTCTACGAGGCCGCGCTCGCGGCCCGCGGCGCCCAGCCGCGCTGACGCCCTCGCGCGGGGCGCCGACCTGCGCGAGGATGGTGAAGAACTACGCGCGGAGGTGCAGCATGGCGTCGACTGGGGCATTTGCAGGACCGGGCGGCTCGCGCCCGCTCAGCTACTGGCTGGGGCTCGTCGGCGGACTCGCCGAGGACGCCGTCAACAGGGTCTACGACGACGCGGGCCTCGACCGGCGTCACTGGCAGGTGCTCGCCGTCGTGCGCGACGGTGCGAGCAGCCCCGCCCAGGTCGACGCCTCGCTCGGCGCCCCGGGGCAGGGCACGACGCTCGGCCTGCTCGACGACCTGCGCTCCCGGGGCTGGGTGACGGGTCCGGCCCACCTCGAGGACGCCCCCGCAGACGTCGGCGGGCTCGCCGTCACGGTGACGGGCGAGGAGGCCTACGCCGCGCTGCAGCGTGACCTCGCCGAGGAACGTGACCGCATGACGCGCGGCCTCGCGGCACGCGACCACGAGGTGACGGTCCTCACGCTCCAGCAGCTGGCCCGCAACCTCGGGTGGCAGGGCGAGCCGTGAGCGCGCAGGTGCGGATCGAGCGTCGGGCGCGCATCGCGATCATCGTCGTCGCGCTGCTCGCCGCGCTCGCGGTCATCGTCGTCGGGTCCGTCCTCGACCGGCGTCCGCCGCCCGTGCCCACGCCCGTGACCCCGACACCGTCGGCCGGGCCGACGAGCCCGACGCCGACGCCCGAGCCGACGTCGACCACGCCCCCCGAGCCGCGGACGCTCGTCGTCTCGGACCGCACCGAGGTCGTGAGCGACCTCGTGACCCCGTGGGGCGTCGCGCGGCTTCCGGGGGGCGACCTGCTCGTGACGCAGCGCAACACGGGCACGCTCGTGCGGGTCGCCCCGGGCGGCACGCGCAGCCCCGTGACCGGACCGGGCGCGGACGCCCTCGAACGCGAAACCGTCCACCGCTCGGAGTCAGGGCTGCTGGGCGTCGCAGTCGTCCCGGGGACGTCGGACATCGTGCTCCAGCGGACGGGCGAGGCGAGCAACGCCGTCGTCCGTGCGACGCTCGACGGGACGACGCTCGGCGAGCTGACGACCCTGCTCGACGGGATCGCGGCCGCCCCGTTCCACGACGGCGGTGCGCTCGCGTTCGGGCCCGACGACATGCTCTACGTCGCCACGGGCGACGCGACCGAGCCCGCGAGCGCACAGGACCCGGACTCGCTCAACGGCAAGATCCTGCGCCTGACGCCAGACGGTGAGCCCGCGCCAGGCAACCCCATCCCGGGCTCGTTCGTGTGGAGCCTCGGCCACCGCAACGTGCAGGGCCTCGCGTGGGATGCCGAGGGTCGCATGTTCGCCTCAGAGCTGGGGCAGGACTCGTTCGACGAGCTCAACCAGATCATGCCCGGCCGTAACTACGGCTGGCCCGAGGTCGAGGGCATGGGTGGCACGGACGACGGCTTCGAGGACCCGCTCCTCACGTGGGCGCCCGAGGAGGCCTCACCGTCGGGGCTGGCCGTGACCGACGAGGGCCTCTACGTCGCAGCCCTCCGCGGGGAGCGCCTGTGGCGCATCGACCGGGTCGCGCTCGAGCGTGGCGAGGCTGAGCCGACGGTCGTGCTCGAGGGCGTCGGGCGGTTGCGTGCCGTGGTCGCCGAGCCCGACGGACGCCTTCTCGTCGGCTCGAGCATCACGGACGGCCGGGGCGAGCCCGGTCCGGGCGACGACCGCATCTGGCGGCTCACGCTCTCGGGGAGCTGACGGCAGCCCGCGGACGGCGCTGGGAACCGAGCGCAGGCCCCGCCTGCGCAGCCCTAGAATGTGCGCATGGCCCACACCTCGTCCTTCTACATCACGACGCCGATCTACTACGTCAACGATGCGCCTCACATCGGGCACGCGTACACGACGGTCGCGGCGGACGTCCTCGCTCGCTGGCACCGCCAGCGTCAGGAGGACACGTGGTTCCTCACGGGCACGGACGAGCACGGTCAGAAGGTCATGAACACGGCCGCGGCGAACGGCGTCACGCCTCAGGAGTGGGCGGACCGCCTCGTCGCCGCGGAGTGGCAGCCGGTTCTCGCGACGCTCGACGCGACGAACGACGACTTCATCCGCACGACCCAGGAGCGTCACACGCACCGGGTGCAGGACTTCGTCCAGCGACTCTTCGACGCGGGCGAGATCTACCAGGGCACGTACGAGGGCTACTACTGCGTGGGCTGCGAGGAGTACAAGCTCGACAGCGACCTCGTCGACGGCACGGGCGAGCACGAGGGCGTCAAGGTCTGTCCGATCCACTCCCGTCCCGTGGACTGGCTCTCCGAGGACAACTACTTCTTCCGCCTCTCGGCCTATGCCGACCGGCTCGTCGAGCTCTACGAGACGCACCCGGAGTTCGTGCAGCCGGCGTCCGCGCGCAACGAGGTCATGGCGTTCGTCAAGGGCGGCATGAAGGACCTCTCGATCTCACGCAACACCTTCGACTGGGGCATCCCGCTGCCGTGGGACACGACGCACGTCCTCTACGTGTGGTTCGACGCGCTCCTCAACTACGCGACCGCGGTCGGCCTGGGCGACACCGAGGGCGCCGGCGCCGAGCAGTTCGCGCGCCGCTGGCCCGCGAGCGTCCACCTCGTCGGCAAGGACATCCTGCGGTTCCACGCCGTCATCTGGCCCGCCATGCTCATGGCCGCCGGACTGCCGCTGCCCGGGACGGTCTTCGCGCACGGCTGGCTGCTCGTCGGCGGCGAGAAGATGAGCAAGTCCAAGCTCACGGGCATCGCCCCCGCGCAGGTCATCGACCACTTCGGCTCGGACGCGTTCCGCTACTACTTCATGCGCGCGATCTCGTTCGGCTCGGACGGCTCGTTCTCGTGGGAAGACATGTCGGCGCGCTACGCGGGTGACCTCGCCAACGGCCTGGGCAACCTTGCGAGCCGCGTCGCGGCGATGGTCGGCAAGTACTTCGGCGGGGTCCTGCCCGTCGCGGGGGAGCCTGCCGAGATCGATCGGGCGCTCGCGGCTGTCGCGGAGCGGGCGACGGCCGCTGCGGACGCCGCGATCGACAAGATCGCTCCTCACGAGGCGATCAATGCGATCTGGACGCTCGTCGATGCCGCGAACCACTACGTGACGGACACCGAGCCGTGGAAGGTCGCCAAGGATCCGGCCGCCGGGGGCGACGGGGGCCGTCTCGCGACGATCCTCGTGACGCTCGCCGAGTCGCTGCGATCCCTCGCGGTGCTCCTCCACCCCGTCCTGCCCAAGGCGACCGAGTCGCTGTGGGAGCAGCTGGGGGCAGGCGTGCACCTCGGCGCGCTCGGCGAGCAGCCGGTCGCGGGCGCTGCGACGTTCGGCGTGCTGCCCGCGGGGACGGTCGTGACGAAGGGTGAGGCGCTCTTCCCGCGGCTCGAGGACCCGGCCGAGGCCTGAGATGGGTCGCCGCCGTGAGCGGGGGTGGGCGCCGAGCCCGGCCCCGCTCGAGGTCCCGGCCGTCGACGGTCACACGCACCTCGACTCGATCCACGACGTTCTGGGGCCCGACGACCCGCGGCCGAGCATCCGCGAGACAATCGACCAGGCGGTGGCCGTCGGCGTGACGCGCATGGTGCAGATCGGCTGCGACCTGCCGTCCGCGCACCTGACGACGCAGCTCGTCGAGGCCCACCCCGAGCTGCTCGGCGGCGTCGCGATCCACCCGAACGAGGCCCCGCTGCACGCGGGGCTCCGTGAGATCGGCCCCGACGGCCTCGAGCCGGCGGTGCGTGACTGGCACGCGGTGAGCCTCGAGGATGCGCTCGCGCAGATCGCCGAGCTCGCACGGCACCCGCGCGTGCGGACGGTGGGGGAGACCGGTCTCGACTTCTTCCGGGGCGGTGAGCGAGCCCGTGAGGTGCAGCGCGAGTCGTTCCGGGCGCATCTCGCGATCGCGCGGGAGACGGGCCTGCCCGTGCAGATCCACGACCGCGACGCGCACGCCGACGTCATCGACGTGCTGCTCAGCGACACCCCGCCGGCGGCGGTCGTCTTCCACTGCTTCTCGGGCGATGCCGAGATGGCGAAGCTGTGCGCGGAGCACGGCTGGTTCCTCTCGTTCGCGGGGCCCGTGACGTACAACGCGAACGAGGCGCTGCGCGCTGCGCTCCGAGTGACGCCGCTCAGTCGCCTGCTCGTCGAGACCGACGCCCCCTACCTCACGCCCGTCCCTGCGCGCGGGCGGCCCAACGCGCCCTACCTCTTGCCGCACACGGTGCGCTTCGTGGCGGACACCCTGGGTCTGAGCGAGGCGGAGGTCGCGACCGTGACCAGCCAGAACGCAGAGCGGCTCTATGGTCCCTGGTGAATCGTGCGAATCGGGGTCCCGCGCGCTCGCACGCGCCGTGCGTGCTCGTGATGCGGGTCACCGGGTGTTGCCACGGGCGTGCCCGGCGGGGTTGAATCGGGGGCGTCCGTGACCGTGGACGACGTCCGACCCCAGGGAGACATCACAGTGGAGACTCGCCGAGCGCGCCGCGAGCAGCGCGCGCGTCGTTCGACTCTCCATGTGGCTGCCCAGGTCGCGGTCCTCGCGATCGTCGTCGGCGGAACCGCTGCCTACGTGGGCTCCGACCGCGCGAGCGACGTCGAGCCCACCGCGGTCGTGGCCGCGGCGTCGGACCTCGCGGTGCGCACGCAGGACATGGCCTCGCGCGGCGCAGCCCGGGCCACGCTCCTCACGATCGTCGTCGACGGTGTCGCACGTGAGGTGACGACGACGCACCCGACCGTACGGACCGCCCTCCACGCCGAGAACATCACGCTCGACGACACCCACGTCGTCCTCGCCGACCTCGATGCCACCGTGACGGACGGCATGCGGATCGAGCTCGTTGACGTCACGGAGTCGACCGCGACCGTCACGGAGACCGTCGAGCACGGCTCCTCCGAGATCGACGACCCGGACCTCGTCAAGGGCACACGCATCGTCGAGACGCGCGGGTCCGACGGCGAGTCGCGCACGACGTACCTCGTGCGCAGCGCGAACGGTGACGAGATCGAGCGGACGCCGGTGACGAGCGTCGTCGTCTCCGAGGTGCGCGACGAGGTCGTGCGCGTCGGGACGATGTCCGTCCCGGACGCCTCGACGAAGGTCCTCTCGCCCAAGGAGGCCAAGGCCCTCGCCAAGTCGCTCGTCGCCGAGCGAGGCTGGGACGGGCGCCAGTTCTCGTGCCTCAACACCCTGTGGACGCGCGAGTCGAACTGGCGCGTGACCGCGCACAACACGAGCTCGGGCGCGTACGGGATCCCGCAGTCGCTCCCGGGGACGAAGATGGCGTCGGTCGCCTCGGACTGGCGCACGAACGCCCGCACGCAGATCATCTGGGGCCTGGGCTACATCGAGAACCGGTATGGCACGCCGTGCGGCGCGCTCTCGCACTCCCACGCCCGGGGCTGGTACTAGGCGCGTGAGGTCCCACCGGCCCGCGCGCGTCGCGGTCTCGCTCGTCGTCGTCCTCATCGTGGCGGCTGCGACGACGTTCTCGCTGCGGCAGTTCGCCCCGGACGGCGTCATGACCTTCGGCGACCCGCGCCCCGTGGTCGCGGCGACGGAGCGCGCGACAAGCGAGCCGACGCCCGCCTCGCGCTCGACCGACCGTGGTCCGGTGGTGGCCGTTGACCTCGTCGTCGACGGGGTCGAGCACGGTGTCGTCACGTCGGCGACGGACGTCACGGGGCTGCTCGTCGAGCAGGGCATCGTGCTGGGCACGCGCGCTGTGTCCCACGACCTCGATGCTCCCGTGGTGAGCGGCATGCGCGTCGAGGTCGTCGAGGTCACGTGGACGCACGAGACGGTCGAGGTCGACGTCGAGCCGGAGCTCACGGAGGTCGACGACGCGACGCTCGCGGAGGGTACCCGTCGCGTCGTCTCGCACGGAACGCCTGGTCGGTCCGTGAGCACGTTCCTCGTCGCCTCGATCGACGGGGTCGAGTCCTCGCGCGCCGAGGTCGTCTCGGTCGTGCTGCGCGAGCCCGTCGCGGGGTCGGTGCGGGTCGGGACGCGCGCGGCTGAGGCCACGCAGCCCGCGGCGCCGCGGCCCACGACGCCTGCCCCGCGTCCGACGACGCCCGCGCCCGCGCCGACGACCGAACCGGCCGGACCAGGGAACGACGAGGACGACGACGACGAGGCGACGACGCCGTCGGCCGAGCCGTCCGAGCCGAGCCCGGAGCCGTCGACCGCCGAGCCGGAGCCGGCCCCCGCCCCGTCGCCCGAGCCGTCGCCCGAGCCGACCGCAGCGCCGTCGATCGCACCTCCCGGAACCCCGGGCACGACGCCGTCGTCAGCCAAAGCGATCGCGAAGCGCAAGGTCGCGGCGCGCGGCTGGAAGAGCGCCGAGTACAGCTGCCTCGTGACGCTCTGGGAGCGGGAGAGCAACTGGAGCTACAAGGCCGCCAACCCGTGGTCGACCGCGCGAGGGATCCCGCAGGCGATCATGAGCATCCACTTCGGCAGCGACTGGCGCACCAACGAGGCGGGCACCCGCTACCTCACGACTCCGAGCGTGCAGATCGACTGGGGCCTGCGGTACATCTCGGGCCGCTACGGCACGCCGTGCAAGGCGCTCGACTTCTCCGACCGCAAGGGCTACTACTAGCCCGCGTCGGTGTGGCGCCCGGGGTGATCTCCCCCACGAAGGGTTGGACCGATGATCACGAGCCGGTTACGGTAGACCGTTCGTCCGCTGCCCGGCGGGCCGGACGGAGGTCGCTGAGCGGCCCCCGGACGGTGCATCGTGGCAACGACGAGCGGCCGCCACGGCCGCCTCGCCCCGCATGGGGTGGGGTGCCACCTCGCAAGGGGGCGCGGTCTTCAGCCGGATCCGGTCTCGATCCCACGCTGCGTGCGCGTGCGCACCACGGCCCTCAGGCCGCGCCCTCGGGCGCGACACCAGGACCGTGCCCTAGAGGGCGTGAGGAGTGTCGTCGCCGGTGCCGGGCAGGTCAACGTCTGGACACTGATGCACAACCCCCTGAGCCGCGCCGCACGTGCGCAGAGCACCCAGCCCATCCGCCACGCGTCGGAGGGGGTGCACGCACGTGGGCCCCTCAGGCGCCGACCGTGGATCGTCGGCACGACCGCCGCTGCGCTTGCGCTCGGCGGCGTGGGTGTCGCTGTCGCGACGGACGCCCACAAGACCGTGAGCCTCGACATCGACGGCAAGACCGTCGAGGTCGACACGTGGGCCGGTTCGGTCGGCAACCTCCTCGACGACATCGGCGTCGAGGCAGGGGCGCGTGACGTCGTCGCTCCGGCCGAGAGCTCCGCGCTCGACGACGGTGACGTCGTCGTGGTGCGCTACGGGCGCGAGGTGACCGTCTCTGACGGAACCGACCGCGAGTCCGTGTGGACGACCGCGCTCGACGCGGCCGAGGTGCTCGACTCGCTCGAGGGCCGCGAGGGCAACGTTCACCTCGTCGCGTCCCGCTCCTCTGTGCGCACCGAGATCGGCGTGCGCCTCCCGCTCGACCAGCCGCTCCAGGTGCTCGCTGACGGCGACGTCGCCCCCGTCGCGGCCGGCGCCGCCGACGTCGACGCCGCGCTCGCCGCCGCGTCCGTCGAGCTCGGCAAGCTCGACGAGGTCCTCGTTGCGGAGCGCGCAGCCGACGGCTCCGAGCTCGCCGCGGGCGAGAACGGCATCGTCACGGTCGTCGTGCGTCGCGTCGAGGTCGAGGAGAAGACCACGACGAAGAAGATCGCTCACGATTCTGAGACCCGCAAGGACCGCGACCGGTACTCGGACCAGGCGAAGATCGTCCGGACCGAGGGCAAGGACGGCGTGCGCACGATCGTCCACCGCGTGCGGACCGTCGACGGCGAGGTCGTCGACAAGCAGAAGCTCTCCGAGAAGGTGACGAAGAAGCCGGTGACCGAGGTCATCGTCGTGGGGACCAAGACGCGTCCCGAGCCGCCCGCGCGCAAGGCGCCGTCGGTCGGTGACCAGGGCAAGGCCCCGTCGGGCACGGTCTGGGAGCAGCTCGCGAGGTGTGAGTCGGGCGGTCGCCCGAACGCGGTCTCGGCGAGTGGTCGCTACCACGGCCTCTACCAGTTCTCGGTCGCCACGTGGCGGTCGGTCGGTGGGTCGGGACTGCCGTCGCAGGCGTCCGCCGCCGAGCAGACGAAGCGCGCCAAGATCCTCCAGGCCCGCTCGGGCTGGGGTCAGTGGCCCCACTGCTCGGCGAAGCTCGGTCTGCGCTGAGCTCGTCAGCTCACGTGACCTCGGGCGTCCTTCCGCAGCTGCGGAAGGACGCCCGAGTCGTGTGTGCCCCGAGTTCTTCAGGCGGCGCCGGGCCGCGTAGGCTCGTGCGCATGACTTCTGCCGCCTCCCTGCTCGGCCCCGCCCAGGTGCGTGAGCTCGCTGAGCGCCTCGGTGTCCGGCCGACGAAGACCCTCGGCCAGAACTTCGTCATCGACGCGGGGACGGTCCGGAAGATCGTGCGGACCGCCGGGGTGAGCGCGGGTGAGCGCGTCGTCGAGATCGGGCCCGGGCTCGGCTCGCTCACTCTCGGGCTGCTCGAGGTCGGCGCGGATGTCATCGCGGTCGAGATCGACCCGGTGCTGGCGGCGGAGCTGCCCGCGACGGTCACGAGGTTCCAGCCCGACGCGGCTGAGCGGTTCTCGCTCGTCGCGCAGGACGCGATGACGATCACCGAGCTGCCCGGGCCGCCGCCCGTCGCGCTCGTCGCGAACCTCCCGTACAACGTCTCGGTGCCTGTGCTGCTGCATTTCCTCGAGCGCTTCGACTCCCTCGAGCGGGTGCTCGTCATGGTGCAGCTCGAGGTCGCCGACCGGCTCGCTGCCCCTCCGGGCTCGAAGACCTACGGCGTCCCGTCGGCGAAGGCCGCCTGGTACTGCCGCACGTCGCGTGCTGCGACGATCGGCCGCAACGTGTTCTGGCCCGCCCCGAACGTCGACTCGGCGCTCGTCGCGATGGAGCGGCGCGAGCCGCCGTCGACGACGGCTGCGCGCGAGGACGTCTTCGTGGTCGTCGACGCGGCGTTCGCGCAGCGCCGCAAGACGTTGCGCGCAACGCTTGCGGGCCTGGCCGGCTCGGGGGCCGCGGCGGCCGAGGCGCTCGAAGCCGCGGGGGTCGACCCGTCCGCGCGCGGTGAGGTCTGCGACATCGACGCGTTCGCGCGCATCACGGAGCAGCTGCTCGCGCGCGGCGGCTTTCACGCACCCGCGCCGCGCGCGTCGCGTCGTGAGCGTGCCCCGCGTGAGGCGGAGCCTCAGGAATGACGCCCGGCGCTCCCGAGCGGGTGATCGTCCGCGCCCCGGGCAAGGTCAACCTTGCGCTTCACGTGAGTCCCCTCGGGGACGACGGGTACCACCGCGTCGTCTCCGTGTTCCAAGCGGTGTCGCTGTACGAGGACGTCACGGCGACCGCGGGTACGGGGCTGTCGATCACGGCGTCGGGGCCGCAGGCCGAGCTGGTGCCCCTCGACGCGTCGAACATCGCGTGGCGGGCGGCCGAGTTGCTTGCCGCCGAGGTCGGGCTCGAGCCTGACGTCCACCTTCACCTGGCCAAGGGTGTGCCGGTCGCGGGCGGCATGGCGGGCGGCTCGGCCGACGGCGCGGCCGCCCTCCTCGCGTGCGACACCCTGTGGGGCACCGGCCTGCCGCGTGAGCGGCTTCTCGAGCTCGCGGGCGAGCTGGGGGCGGACGTCGCGTTCCCGCTCGTCGGGCATACCGCGGTCGGCACGGGCCGGGGCGAGCTGCTCACACCCGCGCTCGTGCGTGGGGAGTTTCACTGGGCGTTCGGGCTGCGGCACGAGGGAATCTCGACCGCGGCGTCTTACGCCCGGTTCGACGCGCGGCTGGCCGACGCAGCTGTGCGTGGCGAGGATGTTCCGACGGCGACTGCGTGGGACGACGAGCCGGGGCCCGCGCTCATGGCAGCGCTCCGCGCGGGCGATGCCGACGGGGTCGGCGCGCACCTGCGCAATGATCTCGAGGCCGCGTCGTGCGACCTCGAGCCGGCGCTCCGTGACGTCGTCGATGTCGCACGTGCCGCGGGAGCCCTGGGCGTCGTCGTCTCAGGGTCGGGCCCGACCGTTGCGGCACTGGGCCGCTCGCCGCGGCACGCGCTCGCGCTCGCCGCGGCGATGATCGCGTCGGGGCACGTCGACGACGTGACGACCGCAACCGGCAACGTCGCGGGCGCGCGGACCCTCACGGTCCCGGCGTCCATCCCGCCGCCCTCTGCCCCCCCGCCCACGCTCCCACCCTCCATCTCGCCGACGAATTGACGCGTTCCCACCGTTCAATGGGGCGCGCGTTCGCGGATTCGTACACGTCGCACGTGCAGATCGGCTACCCATGGGACCAGGCCCCGACGGATTGGCAGAAGTAGAGGAGCGGGAGAGGTCACCCGAGCAGCTCGGTGAGCTCGAGCCAGCGTTCCTCTGCCTGCGCAAGCTCGGCCTCGGACGTGGCGATCTTCTTCTGGAGACTCGCCAGGCCCTCGAAGTCGGACTGGTCGTGCACCGCCATGTCGGCGTGCACCTTCGTCACCTGGTTCTCGAGCTTCGTCATCCGACGTTCGATCGCGCCGAGCTCCTTGGTGAGGTCGCGGCGCTCGGCGCCCGAGAGCGCGGGCGCGCCGCCGTCCCGGGTCGCCGCGTCGGCCGACGCGGCCGTGGCCCGGCCGCGCGCGGCGGCATCCTGCTCACGGCGCTGCGTGGCGCGCAGCGCAAGGTACTCGTCGACCCCGCCCGGCAGGTGCCGCAACGTGCCCTCGGTGACCGCGTACTGCTGGTCGGTGACGCGCTCCAGCAGGTAGCGGTCGTGCGAGACGACGAGGAGGCAGCCAGGCCACGTGTCGAGGAGGTCCTCGATCGCCGCCAGCATGTCGGTGTCCATGTCGTTCGTCGGCTCGTCGAGCACAAGCACGTTCGGCTCGTCGAGCAGGATGAGCAGCAGCTGCAGGCGCCGACGCTGACCGCCCGAGAGGTCCTTGACCTGCGTCGAGAGGTGCGCGTTCGTGAAACCGAGACGCTCGAGCAGCTGCCCGGGCGTCATCTCTTTGCCACCCGAGACGTACGTCGTGCGGTACTGCGCGACAACGTCAGAGACACGGTCCTCCCACACGTCAGCGAGCTCGGCGAGCTCCTGCGTGAGCGTGGCGACCTGAATCGTCTTGCCGTGCTTGACGCGGCCTCCGCTCGGGGTGAGCTCGCCCGTGATGAGCTTGAGGAGCGTCGACTTGCCCGCGCCGTTGACGCCGAGCAGCCCCGTGCGCTCGCCCGGGGCGATCCGCCACGTGACGTCGTGCAGGACGGGTACGTCGCCGTACGCGAAGCTCGCGTTCTCGAGGTCGACGACCTGCTTGCCGAGGCGCGCCGTCGCGACGCGCGAGAGCTCGACCGTGTCACGCACGGGCGGCACGTCAGCGATGAGCTGGTTGGCGGCGTCGATGCGGAAGCGTGGCTTGGACGTCCGCGCGGGTGCGCCGCGACGCAGCCAGGCCAGCTCCTTGCGCATGAGGTTCTGACGCTTCTGCTCGACGACGGCCGACTGCCGATCGCGCTCGACGCGCTGGAGGACGTAGGCGGCATAGCCGCCCTCGAAGGGCTCGACGATGCCGTCGTGGACCTCCCACGTCGTCGTGCACACCTCGTCGAGGAACCAGCGGTCGTGCGTGACGACGAGCAGGGCGCCAGCGTTCGCCGACCAGCGCGTGCGCAGGTGAGCGGCGAGCCAGGCCACGCCCTCGACGTCGAGGTGGTTCGTGGGTTCGTCGAGGAAGAGGACGTCGTGGTCGCGCGTGAGGAGTGCGGCGAGCGCGACGCGGCGACGTTGACCTCCTGAGAGGTCACCGATCCGCGCGTCCCAGGGCAGGTCGCGGACAAGACCGTCGAGGACGTCGCGCACGCGGGCGTCGCCCGCCCATTCGTGCTCGGCGCGGTCACCCACGACCGCGGTGGCCACCGTCATGTCGGGGTCGAGAGTGTCGGCCTGGTCGAGCATCGCGATCGTCACGCCGCCGCGGACGGTGACGCGTCCGTCGTCGGGGTCGGTGCGGCCCGCGAGAAGGCGCATGAGCGTCGACTTGCCGTCGCCGTTACGTCCGACGACTCCGACGCGGTCGCCCTCGTCGAGTCCGAGGGTCACGGAATCGAGGACGACCTTGTGCGGGAAAGCGATGCGCAGGTTTTCTGCGCCGAGGAGGTGGGCCACCGCGTGAGTTTATCGGTCGTGCGGGTGGGCGACGCCGGAGCGCCTCACCGGTCAGGCGTCGAACTGCCCGAGGACGTCGTGGAGCAGCGTGGCGAGAGCGACGCGCTGGTCCCGATCGAGCGACGCGAGGATCGCGTGCTCCTCGCCCACGAGGTCGGCCATCGCGGCGTCGACCTTCGTGAGGCCCGACTCGGTGAGCCGGACGAGCACGCCGCGGCGATCCCCCGGGGAGGGGCGGCGTGAGACGAGCCCGTGGTCCTCGAGACGGTCGATGCGGTTCGTCATGGTGCCTGAGGTGACGAGCGTCTGGGTGAGGAGCGCACCGGGGGAGAGCTCGTAGGGCAGGCCTGCGCGACGCAGCGCCGAGAGGACGTCGAACTCCCAGGTCTCAAGGCCGTGGCGGGCGAAGGCGCCGCGGCGGGCGCGGTCGAGATGGCGGGCGAGGCGCGTCACGCGCGAGAGGACCTCGAGCGGGGAGACGTCGAGATCGGGTCGTTCCCGGCGCCACGCGGCGACGATCCGGTCGACCTCGTCGGCGACCGCGGGTGCGCTCACGGGCACGACCTGCGGGGATCCGGTTCCGTCGTCCATCGCACCAGATTACTTGACGTCGAGATATCGGGAGCCAGGACCGGCGTCCCGGCCGGCGTCCCGACCGGTTGCTTGCGCGTCCGCACCCCTCGGAGGTGCGCCCGCGCAAGCAACCGGCCCGGCGCAGCCGACGCGAGACCGGCCCGGCGCAGCCGCTCAGCGGGAGCGCAGCACCTCGCGTAGGGGCACGCGGGCGCCCGTCCGCAGCACGGCGCGGCCGTAGATCGTGCCCGCAACCCACACGAGCAGGCCGATGACGGCGAGGCACGCGACGATCATGACGACGACCTCCCACGGCATCGCGACGTCGAGCGCCGACCGCATCGGCATGATGAGCGGCGCGAAGAACGGCACGTACGACAGCACCGTGACGAGCGTGTTCGACGGGTCCCACGGCGCGATCGAGATGCCGACGACGTACGGGATCATGAGCATCATGAGGATCGGCGTCGTCACGGAGCCGACGTCCTCCTGGCGAGAGACGAGCGCTCCGGCCGCCGCGAAGAGCAGTGCGTAGATCGCGTACCCGAGCAGGAACCACACGAGCGTCGAGCCCGCCGCCGACCACAGATCGATGTCGATCCCGTCGAGCAGCCCGAAGGACTTGGCAGACAATGACCCGACGACGACGTACGCGGCCACCTGCGCCAGGCCGAGTGCTCCGATGCCGACGACCTTGCCCGCGATGAGCTGCGCGGGTCGGATCGTCGACAAGAGGATCTCGACGACGCGGCTCGACTTCTCCTCGACTACGCCCTGCGCGACCATCTGCCCCGTCGTCATGATCGCGACGAAGATGAGGATGCCCACGACCTGGCCGAGGATTGACGCGCCGAGCTCGGGCCCGACCGTGGGCTCGTCGAGCGTCGTCACCTGGGGCTGCGCGTTGAGGACGGCCGCGTCAACCGTCGCCGGATCGCCGCCGAGGTCGGTGATCGCAACCCCGAGCGCGGCCTGCTGAGCCATGACAGTCAGGGCGGTCGCGACTGTTCCGGGAACCTCGGCGAGGACCGTCGCGTGCACGGTGCCGTCGGGCGAGAGCTCGACGTAGACGTCGTCGTCGACGAGCTCGGGGAGACCCGCGTTCGTGTCGACGACCGTCGTCGTGAGGGTCACTCCCGTCGACGTTGCGGCACGCGTCAGCGCGGTTGCGGTCGTTGCGTCAGCGACCTTGACGTCGACGGGGTCGGGAGTCTGGTTGGCCAGGAACCCCATGAGCGCCGAACCCGCGACGATGAGCACCAGGATGATCGCGGTCGTCCACACGAAGGCCTTCGACCGTGCGCGGACGGAGATCTCACGGGCGGCGACGAGCCGGACGGTGCTGGCCGTGCTCATGCGCGGGCCTCCTCGGTAGCAGCGTCGCCCTCGGCGACGACGTGGCGGAACAGGTCGGTGAGCGACGGGCGGACGCGCGTGAACTCGTGGACCGCTCCCGTCTGCTGGGCGGCGGCAAGGACCTGCTGCTCGACGCCGTCGTGCGTCACCTCGACGACCGTGCCCTCTGGCCCGTCGGAGATGAGTCGCGCGCCGGGCACGGCGGCCGCCCACCCGGGCGCCGCTGCGGGGGCGAGGACGCGCCAGCGCGGGGCGCCGGCGTCGCGCAGGCGGTCGACCGAGTCGAGCGCGACCATGCGGCCCGCCCGGATGATCCCGACGCGGTCGCACAACCGCTCGACGAGGTCGAGCTGGTGAGAGGAGAAGACGACGGGGACGCCTGCGGCGGCGCGCTCGCGCAGAACCGAGCTCATGACGTCGACGGCGACCGGGTCGAGGCCCGAGAAGGGCTCGTCGAGGACGAGGATCTCGGGGGAGTGGACGAGGGCGGCCGCGAGCTGGACGCGCTGCTGATTGCCGAGCGAGAGCTTCTGCACCTCGTCGCCGAGGCGCTCGGCCACGCCGAGCCGCTCGGTCCACTCGAGCGTCGCGGCGCGCGCCGCTGCCGGGTCGAGCCCGTGGAGCCGGGCCAGGTAGGTGAGCTGTTCGCCGACCTTCATCTTCGGGTAGAGGCCGCGTTCCTCGGGCATGTACCCGATGCTGCGGCGCTGCATCGCGTCGAGCGGGCGTCCGTCGCACAGGACCTCGCCTCCGTCAGCGGCGAGGACGCCGAGGACGATGCGCATCGTCGTCGTCTTGCCAGCGCCGTTGGCGCCGACAAAACCGAGGATCTCACCCCCGTCGACCGTGAACGACACGTCGTCGAGAACGCGGCGTGTTCCGTAGGACTTCATGAGTGAGCGGAGTTCGAGCCTGGTCACGTGTTCTCCGAGGTCGGGACGTGTGGATGGGCACCAGCCTGCCATCTGGCGGGTGAGGTCTGCCACATCAATGCCAGCCGATCCGCCACGGAAGTGTCCAGCGCGTGACCACAGATGTGGTCCAAGGTCCCACGATTCGCGTGAATGGCCCCGGCTAACGTTGAAGTCAACGGCAGGTCAAGGCCCGTCCCGGGGCGACCACCGGCCGTCCAGCACGTGACGTCGCCCCAGGGGGCTCGCGTGCGCTTGCTCACGTGAGGAGAAACCCGTGGAAGAACTGCTCGCCAAGGTGTCGCTGCCGCCGGCGGTCCAGGCCGCGCTCGAGGCCGCACCGTCCGTCATCGTGCCGCGCACGCGCGCCGAGCTCTTCGAGCTCTCGCTCGGTCCGGAGGGCGGCGACAGGTTCGACGTCGTCTACCCCCTGCCCGACGGCTCGAGCGTCGTCGAGGCCGAGATCGTCCGCGGCCGTAACGGCATCGCGGTGAACTACCCCGAGGACTACATGCGCCGCCGGGACCCGGACTGCATGCGCATCGCGGACGACGGTCGCACGGACAAGCCGCGCTACGCCGACGTGTACGGCGAGTCCTTTGCCGCGGTCAAGCAAGAGACGCTCGACTGGCTCGGCACGCAGGACCTCATCGTCGTGCCCTACAAGGCTGGCGGACTCACCTACGGATCCCCGTCGCTTGCGATCGTCCCCGCCAACACGGCGTTCTTCGCGACCGCGCTCGTCGACCTGCAGGGGTTCGTCACGCTCGACGAGCTCGAGCCGTACGCGCCGCGCTCGATCCTCTACGCGGCGCCGCCGTTCCGTCACACCCACTACCAGGGGCGTCAGGTCGTCGTCCACGACCGCTCCGAGACGCTCCACGAGATCTTCGCGTACAACCTCTACCCGGGGCCGTCCGCGAAGAAGGGCGTGTTCTCGGCGCTGCTCGACATCGGTGAGCAGGAGGGGTGGCTGACCGCGCACGCCTCGTCGGTGCGGGTGACGACGCCGTACGAGAACGAGACGATCATCATGCACGAGGGCGCCTCGGGCGGCGGCAAGTCGGAGATGTGTCAGGACATCCGTCGTCAGGACGACGGCCGCATCCTCCTCGGTACGAACGTCGTCTCGAACGAGCCGTACTTCATCAACCTCTCGGAGTCCTCGCGCCTTGCGCCCGTCACGGACGACATGACGCTGTGCCACAAGGACCTGCAGACGGTCGACGGCCAGCTCGTCGTCGCCGACGCGGAGGACGGCTGGTTCGTCCGTGTCGACGGCATGCAGCACTACGGCGACGACCCGCACTTCGAGCGCGCCTGCATCGAGCCCGACGCCCCGCTCGTGTTCTTCTCGATCCAGGGCACGCCGGGCGCGACGATCCTGCCGTGGGAGCACTCGCTCGACTCGAATGGCTCGCGGTGCCCCAACCCGCGCGTCGTCATCCCGCGTCGCATGATCAAGGACGTCGTCAATGAGCCCATGGCCGTCGACGTGCGCACGTTCGGTGTTCGCATGCCCGCGTGCACCCGGGAGAAGCCGTCCTACGGCGTCATGGGCATGATGCACGTCGTGCCCGCGTCGCTCGCGTGGCTGTGGCGTCTCATCGCGCCGCGCGGCGACAAGAACCCGTCGATCGGCGAGTCGACGTCGGACGTCAAGAAGCTCACGCACGGCGGGCTCGTCTCCGAGGGCGTCGGCTCGTACTGGCCGTTCTCGACCGGCACGAAGGTCGCTGCTGCGAACTTGCTGCTCCGGCAGCTCGTTGCCGCTGACCGGACGCGTTACGTGCTCACGCCCAACCAGCACATCGGTGCGTACAAGGTGGGCTTCGCCGCCGAGTGGCTGACGCGGGAGTACTTGGCGCGTCGTGGCGGGGGCAAGTTCCCCAAGGATCGTCTGGTTCCGGCGCGCTGTGCGCTGTTCGGTTACACGCCGACCGAGGTCAAGCTCGACGGTCAGCTCGTGCGCCCGACGTTCCTGCAGCCGCAGAACCAGTCGCAGGTGGGGCTCGAGGCCTACGACGAGGGAGCTCAGACGCTCGTCGCGTTCTTCAAGGAGGAGCTGCAGCAGTTCCTCACCGAGGAGCTCGACCCGCTGGGCCGCGAGATCATCGAGACGTGTCTGCGGGACGGCACGGTCGAGGACTATGCCAAGCTGACGCCGATGCCGTAAGGCTCGCCGTCACCGGTTGCGGCGCCCTGCTCCCTCACGAGCGGGGCGCCGCAGCCGTGTGCGATGCCGGGGGTCAGGACGTGGCGGTCGCGGTTCCGGGCTCGTCGGCCGACGGGCGTGACTTCGCCGCCTCCTTCGCGAGCCGCGCGGCCTCCTTGGCCGCGTCCTTCGCTGCCTTCTCACGGTCGCGTGCGGCTTCCTTCTCGGACTTCTCGCGCTCCTTGTCGAGCCGCGCCAGCTCGCGTGCGGCGTCCTTCTCGAGGCGTGTGCGGTCCTTGGCGGACTCGCGTGACGCGCTCGCGGTGCCGCCGTCAGGCCGCGGTTCGTTCGGTCCCGTGGCCGACTGTCCGAGGAGCTTGTCGAGGGTCGCGTCGCCGCTCGTGCGCGTCGGCAGGACCGGGGCGCTCTCCATGCCCGCGAGGCCGTTCCACGCGAGGTTGACGAGGTGCGCGGCGACCTCTTCCTTCGAGGCGGTGCGCTGGTCGAGCCAGTGCTGACCCGTGAGGGCAACCATGCCGACGAGCATCTGCGCGTAGATGGGGGAGTAGCGCGGGTTGAGGCCGCGCCGCGTGAACTGGGCGCCGAGCAGGTGCTCGACCTGCATGGCGACGTCACCGATGAGGCTGGAGAACGTGCCCGACGACTGTGTCACGGGTGAGTCGCGCACGAGGACGCGGAAGCCGTCTTCGTTCGCCTCGATGTAGTCGAAGAGCGCCATCGCGGTGCGCTCGACGAGGATCTTGGGGTGGCCGCCAGCCTCGAGCGCGCGCGTGAGCGCGCTCGTCAGCGCCTCGACCTCGCGGTCGACGACGACCGCGTAGATGCCCTCCTTGCCGCCGAAGTGCTCGTAGACGACGGGCTTGGACACGGACGCGCGCGCAGCGATTTCTTCGATGCTGGTGCCGTCGAATCCCTTCGCCCCGAAGAGCTCCCGGCTCACGGCAAGGAGCTGCTCTCGGCGTTCCTTCGCGGACATCCGGGCGCGCGGGACCCTCTTGTTCTCAGCGGACACGCCCCCATCATGCCGCGCCGGGCGCGGATGTGGGGTGCGCGAGTTCGAACATGCCGTGCGAGGCTGGCAGAATCGTCGAGGCGGCGGGCTCTGCCCGCTGTTCCGCCCTGGTGTAATGGCAGCACGCCGGCCTTTGGAGCCGTGCAGTCTGGGTTCGAATCCCGGGGGCGGAGCCCGAGGACCTGGCGGGCGGGTCCGAGCGCGGCGGTAGACTGTCGGCCGGGCCTTTGTGAGGCCGATCCCGCCCCCGAGCGACCGGAGTCCATGTGACCACCGCACGCCCCGCCGCCGTCGTTGTCCTTGCCGCAGGTCAAGGAACCCGTATGAGGTCGACGACGTCGAAGATGCTTCACGCGATCGGCGGGCGTACCGTCCTCGGTCATGTCCTCGCTGCCTCGCAGGGGCTCGAGCCCGAGCGGCTCGTCGTCGTCGTCCGTCACGCCCGTGAAGATGTTGCGGCGGAGGCTCTCGCACGCGTTCCCGACGTCGTCGTCGCCGACCAGGACGACATTCCCGGGACGGGGCGCGCCGTGCAGTGCGCGCTCGAACGGCTCGATGCCGCGGCTCACGCCGTCGCAGCAGGTGAGGGCACCGCAGCAGCGGGCGTCGCGGTCGGGCTCGAGGGCACGGTCATCGTCGTCGCGGGCGACGTCCCCCTCATCGACACCGAGACGCTGACGGCCCTCCACACTGCGCACGCCGCAGGCGGCCATGCCGCGACGGTCCTCACCGCTGTCGTTCCCGACGCGACGGGCTACGGCCGCATCGTGCGCGACGAGGCCGGCCAGGTCGCAGGGATCGTCGAGCACCGTGACGCGACCGCCGAGCAGCGGGGCATCCGCGAGATCAACTCGTCGATCTACGTCTTCGACGCCGCTGTCCTGCGAGGAGCCCTGGGGCGCCTCGGACAGGACAACGCGCAGGGCGAGGTCTACCTCACCGACGTCCTCGCCATCGCGCGCGCCGACGGCGGCATCATCGGCGCGGTCCAGGCGCCGTCCGCTCTCACGGTCGAGGGCGTCAACGACCGTGCGCAGCTCGCCCAGCTGGGGGCGGAGCTCAACCGCCGCACCCTGCACGCGCACATGCTTGCCGGTGTGACGATCGTCGACCCCGCCACGACGTGGATCGACGTCGACGTCGAGCTCTCCCAGGACGTGACGATCCTGCCCGGGACGCAGCTGCACGGGGCGACGACCGTCGGCACGGGCTCGACGATCGGCCCCGACACGACGCTCACCGACGTCGAGGTCGGCGAGAACGTGACGATCGTGCGCACGCACGGCTCGCTCTCGGTTCTCGAGGACGGCGTGAGCGTCGGCCCCTTCGCCTACCTGCGCCCCGGAACGCACGTTGCGTCGCGCGGGAAGATCGGCACGTTCGTCGAGACCAAGAACGTCGAGATCGGTGCGGGATCGAAGGTTCCGCACCTCACGTACGTCGGTGACGCGACGATCGGCGAGGGCACGAACATCGGCGCGGGCTCGATCTTCGTCAACTACGACGGTGTTGACAAGCACCGGACGACCGTGGGCGCCCACGCCCGCACGGGCGCGAACAACAAGTTCGTCGCCCCTGTCTCCATCGGCGACGGCGCCTACACGGGCGCCGGAACCGTCATTCTCGAGGATGTCCCGCCGGGCGCCCTGGCCGTCTCGAACGCACCGCAGCGGACGATCGACGGTTGGGTCGAGCGCCGTCGGCCGGGCACGGACTCGGCGCGGGCAGCGGCCCGCGCGATCGCGGCCTCCGGACCGCAGGGACTCGGCGCGCAGGCGCGTGCCGAGCGCGAGCGGGCCGAGAGCGCCGCAGCCCCTACGCTCCCGGGGCAGTCCGCCTCGGGCGACGTCGTATCTGAAGGAGACAGCGCACGATGACCGGGATCATCTCCCACGCCGACGAGAAGCGGCTCGTCCTCGTCTCGGGCCGAGCCCACCCCGAGCTCGCGCGCGAGGTCGCGGCGTCCCTCGGCATCGAGATGGTGCACACGACGGCGTACGACTTCGCCAATGGCGAGATCTACGTGCGCTACGCGGAGTCGGTGCGTGGCGCTGACGTCTTCGTCCTGCAGTCGCACACCGCGCCCATCAACCAGTGGATCATGGAGCACCTCATCATGGTCGACGCGCTCAAGCGCGCCTCGGCCAAGACGATCACGGTGGTCCTGCCGTTCTACGGGTATGCGCGCCAGGACAAGAAGCACAAGGGCCGCGAGCCGATCTCGGCTCGTCTCATGGCTGACCTCTTCAAGACGGCGGGCGCCGACCGTCTCATGAGCGTCGACCTGCACACGTCGCAGATCCAGGGCTACTTCGACGGTCCGGTCGACCACCTGTGGGCGCAGCCGATCCTCATCGAGTACGTGCGCACCCGCGTCGACATCTCCAACGTCACCGTCGTCTCACCTGACGCCGGCCGCATCCGTGTCGCCGAGCAGTGGGCGGCCAAGCTGGGCGGCGGTCCGCTCGCGTTCGTCCACAAGACGCGCGACACCTCGCGGCCCAACCAGGCGGTCGCCAACCGCGTCGTCGGTGACGTCGAGGGTAAGAGCTGCATCCTCGTTGACGACCTCATCGACACGGGTGGCACGATCGCCGGAGCGGTGCGCGTCGTCCTCGAGGCGGGCGCCAAGGAGGTCATCGTCGCGGCCACGCACGGCGTGCTCTCGGACCCGGCGGCGCAGCGGCTCTCGGAGTCCGGTGCACGCGAGGTCGTCGTGACGGATACGCTGCCGATCGCCGCTGAGAAGCGCTTCCCGCAGCTCACGGTCCTCTCGATCGCGCCGCTCCTGGCGCGTGCGATCCGTGAGGTGTTCGACGACGGCTCGGTGACGAACCTCTTCGACGGCAACGCCTGAGAACTCGCGGGTTGGCAGCGCCGGTCGGTGAGAGAACGCGCACACCGGCGGCACCCCAGGGCGCCGCCGGTCTCGTGTATCCTGGACAGGTTGCCTCGGCGAGGGATGTCTGACGGGCCGCGAATCGCGCGCCTCGGCGGCGGATGCGTCCGCCCCCCAGATGATCCGTGATCGACTGGGCGGTCCGCTCGCGCGCGTCCGTCATGCGCCCCGCGCCGAGGCACCGCCCACCGGGTCCCGCTACCGTTCCCGGTCTCTCCCGACTCCCTCAGGAGCCCCGCATGTCTGACGTCAAGCTCTCCGCAGTTCTCCGCACCGACTTCGGCAAGGGTGCGGCTCGCCGCACGCGCCGTGAGGGTCGCGTTCCCGCCGTCCTCTACGGGCACGGCGCGGACCCGCTCCACGTGTCGCTCCCGACGCACGAGACGTACCTCGCGCTCGTCCGCCACAAGAACGCACTGTTCGAGATCGACGTCGAGGGCGACACGAAGCTTGCCATCGTCCGTGACGTCCAGGTCGAGGCCGTCCGCCGCGAGATCGAGCACCTTGACCTCCTCCTCGTTCGCAAGGGCGAGAAGGTCGTCGTCGAGGTTCCCGTGACGATCGTCGGCGACGGCGTCCCCGGCACGATGCACGTCGTCGAGCAGCTCTCGGTCCAGATCGAGGCTGAGGCCACGAACCTCCCCGACTCGGTCTCCGTCGACATCACGGGCCTCACCGCGGGCACGGTCGTCTACGGCAAGGACCTCGTCCTGGCCGAGGGCTCGACCCTCATCAACGAGGGCGACACCGACATCGTCATCATCTCCGAGATGATCGCCGAGGCAGCGCCGGCCGCTGACGCGGAGACCACGGAGGCCTGAGCCTCCCGCTCATGCGTGTGAACGCCCGGTGCCCTCGCGGGTGCCGGGCGTTCGCGTTACGCCGCCCAGGTGGGCGGCGTCGCTCGGAACGACCGTCGACGGGGCGTGTGTGCGCCCGAGGAGGACAGCATGACCGACGGACCCTGGTGCATCGTCGGGCTCGGTAACCCCGGCCCGACGTACGCGCGCAACCGACACAACGCCGGGCAGATGGTGCTCGACGAGCTCGCTGCCCGCTGCGGCGTCAAGCTTGCCTCGCACCGGTCGCAGACCGCGGCAGCCGAGGCTCGCCTCGGCCTGGGCCCGGGCGGGGCGCCGGGACCTCGGGTCGTCCTCGCCAAGCCGCAGTCGTACATGAACACGTCGGGGGGCCCGGTCAAGGCGCTCGCCGGGTACTTCGGGGTGACGCCCGACCGTCTCATCGTCGTGCACGACGAGCTCGACATCCCGTTCGGCGACGTGCGCCTGAAGATGGGCGGCGGCGAGGGTGGGCACAACGGCTTGCGCGACATCACGCGGGCGCTCGGCACGAAGGACTATCTGCGCGTCCGCGTGGGCGTCGGACGCCCCCCGGGGCGGATGGACACCGCGGACTACGTGCTCAAGGACTTTGGGCCGGCGGAACGTCAGGAGCTGCCGTTCCTGCTGGACTCTGCGGCCGACGCGGTTGAGATGCTCGTCGCGGAGGGGCTGCTCGCGGCCCAAGGGAAGTTCCACGCTCCCGCGTGAGGATGCGCGGGTGACTCCGTAGGCCCTCGGGGTGGCTCGGGGGTGACGACTGTGCCCTGGTGGCGCTGCCCAGGTCGCGAGCCTGCATGCTGGATGTGGGCCTGCATGTGCGGCCTGGGCGTCCATCGCGACGCCGGAGGACCGGGGGGTCGCATGGTGGGGCGTGGGCAGGCAGGGCTGAGCCGTGCGAGGTTGAGCATCGCGATGGTCGGCACCCGTGGTGTGCCCGCGCGGTACGGCGGCTTCGAGACAGCGATCGAAGAGATCGGCATGCGGCTCGTTGCGCGTGGACATGACGTGCGCGTGTATTGCCGCCGGGGCAATGGCGGAGCGCAGGGTGACGCGCCTGAGCACGCCGGCATGAGCCTCGTGCACCTTCCGGCGCTGCGTCGTCGCAGTCTTGAGACCCTCAGCCACACGGCGTTGTCGGCTGCCCACCTCATGGCGCGCCGAACCGACGTGGCGTTTGTCTTCAACGCTGCCAACGCGCCGTTCCTGGGAGCTCTGCGGGCCCGCGGGATTCCCGTGGCGACGCATGTCGACGGCCTTGAGTGGCGGCGCACCAAGTGGGCTGGCACGGGCAAGAAGTACTACCGGTGGGCCGAGCAGGCTGCGGTTCGTCGCTCGGACGCCCTCATTGCCGACGCCCAGGGCATCGCGGACTACTACGAGGACGAGTTCGGCGCGCAGACGCGCCTCATCGCCTACGGCGCACCGCGCCTCGAGGCTGATCTGGGGCGATTGGCCGAGCTCGGTCTCGTGCCCGGTGGCTTTCATCTGGTCGTCGCGCGTTTTGAGCCCGAGAATCACGTGCACCTCGCAGTCGAGGGTTACGTGCGTTCGGGCGCGAAGCGCCCGCTCGTCGTCGTCGGCTCCGCGCCCTATGACGACACGTACACCCGTCGCGTCCATGACCTTGCGCAGGGCGACCCGCGCGTGCGATTCCTCGGTGGGGTCTGGGACGCGGAGCTGCTCGACGCCCTGTACGCCGGTGCGGCGACGTACGTGCACGGGCACTCGGTCGGCGGCACGAACCCCTCGCTGCTGCGCGCGATCGGCGCGGGGACGGCGACGATCGCGTACGACGTCGTCTTCAATCGCGAGGTGCTAGGAGACGCGGGGCTCTTCTTCGCCGATGCGCCGTCGCTCGCTCATTTGCTCACCGACGTCGAGGCGGACGCCGACGGCGTCGCGCGGCGGGGGGCGAGCCTCGCGGTGAGGGCGCGGGACTACGACTGGGACGACGTGGCCGCACGGTATGAGACTCTTGCCCGTGATCTCATGGCGGGCAATGTTCCCGGCCCCCAGAGCGCGCGCAGGCGGGACGTGCCGCAGTGGGCGGAGGCAGTGCGATGAACCCGTTCGAGCGTCCAGCAGCCCCCGCGCCCGCGCCAGCGCAGGCCTCAGCCCCTGCACGAGTCTCGGCGCCGGCGCCAGCCTCGGCCCCAGCGCCAGCCTCGGTCCCAGCCGCGGGGGATCGACCTGCGCCTGTGACGGCGCCTGCGCGTCCCAGCAACACGAGATTCTCGTTCCGTGAGGCCTACCGCGTGCTTGCCGCGGCGCAGAAGGGGGCGGCTCGTTCGGCCCCCGCCTATTCGCGGTACGTCAACCGGCGCATGGGGCGGGTCTTGGCTGCGTGGGCGGCGAGCGTCGGGCTGAGCCCCAATCAGGTGACGCTCGTGAGCGCGGCGTTGACGTTCACCGGCATTGGCCTTCTTGCGGCGCTCCCGCCGTCGGCATGGCTGGGACTGGCCGTGTGCGTGTGCCTCGTGCTCGGATACGCGTTCGACTCCGCGGATGGTCAGGTCGCGAGGCTCACGGGTGCGAGCAGCCCGGCAGGGGAGTGGCTTGATCACGTCGTCGACGCGACAAAGATCTCGGCGTTGCCCCTTGCTCTGCTCGTCGGGTTCTTTCGCGCCGACGCGGCGCCCGTGGTCTGGCTCCTCGTGCCCCTCGCGCACGCCGTCGTCGGAGCCGTCCTGTTCTTCGGCATGATCCTCACCGAGCAGCTGCGTCGCGCTGCCGGTGTGACATCGCGTGCGCCATCGGGTGGGCGCGGACCCGACGTCCGCGCGCTGCTCGTCATCCCGACCGACTATGGCGTGCTGTGTCTCGCCTTCCTGCTGCTCGGGGTCATGCCCGCCTTCCTCGCCGTCTACACCGCGATCGTCGCGGCAACCGCGCTCTTCACGCTCGCCGCGAGCATTAAGTGGTTCCGTGACGTGCGGGCGCTGGGCCCGCGAAGCGCCTAGCCCCGCGACGCGTCTCGTCCTCTGCGCGCGCTGGCGCGCCATCGCTGCGGCCCCGGTCTCCCTCACGTGGAGAACCGGGGCCGCGGTGCGTTGCCGGTGTGGTCGGAGTGAGTTCCTCCCCGCATCGCGCTGACCCAGAGTGACGGGCGTCCAGTTCGGGCGGTTTCTCCGCGGGGTGAGGTGAAATCACCCTCGACATGACGTACCTCACACCAAGTTTGTTCAGGGCGCTACGTGCCGCGTGGTAGTGCAAGGGCGGGCGCTGGGCGGGGTGCGGCTCGGATGATCCCTGCTGGTCACGATGGGGGAAGTCCCGCCGATCGCCCACATGCACGTTTCGAGTACTGAAGCAATGGGATCTTTTATGCCCGTGGAGACCGTGATCACAACGGGTCGTGGGTCACAGAAAAACGATGTTCTCCGTTCCTAATCTCAATCTCGCTACGGCACCGACCGATATCTATGACGAGCGCACCCACCAGTGCGCAGCGGACACGCAGTCGTCGTCGATGACGAGGGGCCGACCACCCCGAGCGAATGAGAGTGAACATGAGCAACTTCAGCTCCTTGCGGCGACGTGGGGCCACAGCGCTCCTCGTTGCAGGGCTTGTTGTGCCCGCGGTCGCTGTGACGACTGCGAGTGCCGCTGAGACGACGACGTCTGTTGCTGCTGCGACCGCGGCAGTGTCGTCGGCGGCCGACGTCCATGAGCGTGCGACGACGCGTGCCACGCGTGCGAACGCAGCGAAGAAGAAGACCTCCGCCAAGGTCACCACAACCCGCAAGGCTGCGAAGTCGGCCACGTCCAAGCGCCGGGCAGCGGCGAAGAAGTACACGATCGCCAAGAAGCGTTACGTGATCGCCAAGAAGCGCGCGAAGGTTGCCAAGCGCGCGGTTGCCAAGCGTCGTGCCGGCGGTGCGAGCATGTCGCGTGCCGCAGCTGTCCGCGTGACGTCGTCACGTGCCACCCTCGTCAAGACGACGAAGACGCTCCGCAAGGCCAAGGCCGTCGCACGGTCGAAGGCGAAGGCCGCATCGAAGGCCAAGGTCGCGCACCGTCGGGCCGTGATCAACGCGCGCACGGCGCTTGCCGCCAAGGCCAAGAGCGCGACGGCGCTTGCTCAGGCACGTCGGACCCTCGCCACCGTGACGAACCGCCCGACGCCCACGCCCGCGGCGACCTCGAAGCCCACGGCGACTCCTCGGCCCACGGCGACGGCGACCTCGAAGCCGACTGCTACCGCGAAGCCGACTGCTACCGCGACGCCGAAGCCGACCGCCACCGCGACGCCGAAGCCGACCGCCACCGCGACGCCGAAGCCGACCGCCACCGCGACGCCGAAGCCGACCGTGACGTCCACGTCCACGGCGACGACGCCTCCGGCGCGGACCGCGTACACGGGCCCCTCGACCGTGTGGACCGCCGGAACGGTCATCGAGAACAAGATCATCTCGGGTCAGCTGAAGATCCGCGCGAACAACGTGACGATCCGCAACTCGCTGTTCGTCGGTCCGTCGACGGCTCCCACGTCCAACTACTTCATGCTGTGGAACACCGAGGGCAACACGGGCCTCAAGGTCATCGACTCGACGTTCCTGCCGACGATCAAGTCTCCGTGGATCAACGGTGTCCTCGGCGCGGGCTTCACGCTCGATGGTGTGACGATCAAGAACGTCATCGACCAGGTGACGATCAAGGGCAACGACGTTGTCATCAAGAACTCGACGTTCGACGACAACCTCTACTACGCGGCTGACCCCAACCACGGGGGCAAGGAGTCGCACGCCGACAGCGTGCAGATCCAGCAGGGTCGACGCATCACGATCACCAACACGACGATGCGTTCGGCCAACAACGCGGCCGTTCAGGTGACGCAGGCGACGGGTGTCGTCTCCGACGTCACGATCCAGGGCAACCGACTCAACCACGGTGGTTGCACGATCAACATTGACGACAAGGGCAACTTCGGCGTCATGAAGGCGATCAAGATCCTCGACAACGAGTTCGGCACGAACCAGCGCATTGCCTCGTGCGCGGTGATCCGCAAGGAGTCGCAGGTTGAGCTCCAGGCCACGGGGAACTACTTCACCGACGGCCGCACGTTCCGCCTCACTCGCGGCTGAGTCCCCCTACTCGGGGCGATCTGTCGCTCGCTGTGCCCGCCATGGACATCTCCGTGGCGGGCACAGCCGTGTCTGCTCCGGCACGCGCCCGCGTGCCGGAGGGCCGGGGCGTGCCGGGCGGGACCCCGGCGCCTGCGGTGTTCCGCCGGTAGGGCTCGGCTCGGATGCCACGCGCGCCGGCGAGGAGTCCGCGTCCCCGCGCGAGGTCGCGTCGTGCATGGACGTCGTCGATGTCACGGACGCCCTGCGTGCCTCGTGATCGCCCAAGTCGCCACGCTCCCCGCGCAGTGACGATCGCGCCGCGCGCGCCTGCGGCTGCGCGGACTCGGGCGCGCGCGAGGCGGCCCCGAGCGAGGGTCAGGTCGACGTCGACGGCAGTCGCAGCGTGATCCTGGACGCGCTGCAGGAGCCAGGCGCGTGACGTTCGCTCGTGCGGGATGCGATCGACGACGATCGATTGAGCGCATGCGACGAGGACACCGCCTGCGGCAACGACCTCGCGCGTGAAGAGCGTGTCTTCGCCTCCCCGCAGTCCGCGGTCGGCACGAAAGCCCACGCCGAGCGCGCGCACGGCGGTGACGTCGATGAGCAGGTTGCCGGTCGGTGCGCTGCGCCGCGCGGCTCCCGTGTCATAGACCGGGCGGCGGAAGAAGCCGCCAGCCTGGGTCCAGGCGTCGGGTGGCTCGGGCCACTCCGGGACGATCGTGCCGGCGACGAGCGTCGCACGGTGCGTGGCCCACGTGTCGACGAGCGGCGCGAGCCAGACTTCACCCGGGGCGTCGTCGTCGTCGATGAACGCGAGGAGGTCCGTCGTCGCCTCGTCGAGCGCGCGGGCGCGAGCTGCCCCGATGCCCGAGCGGGGTTCGTGGACGTACCGCACGTCGGGCCCACCCGACTCGCGCAGTGCGAGGGCCGCGCGCTCAACGGTGTCGCGCGCACCGCCGCGGGGATCGTTGTCCACGACGAGCACGCGTGTGCGCGCCGCAAGTCCCGTCGACGCGTCCCGGTGAGCGTCGTCTGCCGCGGCCAACCCGCGTACGTGCTCGGCGACGTGCGCGAGGGTTCGCCGCACCTCGTCATTGCGGCGGTAGGTGAGGATCGCCACCGTGACGGTCGGTGCGACGACGCCGTGGTGACGCTCTGACACGGGACGGTCGGCCGTCGCGTTGAGGACTGCTCGTGCCGCCGCCCGATAGCGAGCGATGCCGAATCGGTCGACGGCCTCGTCGCGACCAGCCGCAGCAAGACGAGCGGCCCGTGCGGGATCGTCGAGCAGCTCCGCGATGGCTCGTGCAAGATCCGCTGGATCCCCGGGGCGTGCCTGGAGTCCAGTGACGCCCGGCGTGACGATCTCGGTCAGTCCCTGGGTTGCGCTGGCGACGAGCGGGCGCCCCGCGAGCAGCGCTTCGACCGCGGTGTTGCCGAAGGGCTCCTGCCGCGACGGGACGAGCACGATGTCGGCAGCATCGAGTGCCGGACGCGTCGGCGACACGTACCCGCGCAGGTGCACCGCGCCAGCAAGGTCGGGTTGGGCAGCACGCGCGCGCAGCTCAGCCTCGAACGGCTCATAGCCTGCGAACGGGGTGCCGCACACGTCGAGCGTCACGTCGCGGCCCGCGGCGCGCAGGATGCCGACCGCGTCGAGCGCGACGTCAACACCCTTGCGCGGCGAGAGCCGTGCCACGAGCGTCAGGTGAGCGGGGTCGCCCGGACGCCGCGACCGCAGCGGCGCGGGCGCACCGGCGTCCGGAACGCCGTTGTGCACGATCGTGAGGCGACGGCCGAGGCCGGAGTCGACGTCCGTGAGGACGCCGGCCGACGACTGGGAGTTGACGAGGATCGTCCGCGCGAGCCGCAGGGGAGCGGCGAGCCCCCGCCTGAGGATGCGCGAGACCCCGTCCTCTGCCTCGTGGACGTAGCAGAGCGCGGGAGTGCGCGTGAGGCGCGCGGCCACGAGCCACGACGGAATCGTCACGGTGTTGACGGCCACGACCGTCGGCCGCAGCCGCCGCAGCAACGCACTGCCCGTGACGATGGACCGGAGCATCGCGCCCGCCAACCGCACGAGCCCGACGGGGGTGAGGGCTGATTTGCGCAGCACCGGCGTCCGGGCGTCAACGATGACCTGCGCGCCCGCCTCTTCGAGCCGCGCGACGAGCGGACCGGGGCCTGGAACCGTCACCGTCACCTCCCACGCGTCCTCCCGAGCGGCCAGCACGAACTCGATGAGCTGCAGATCGCTGCCGTAGACATCGGCGGACGGGTGGGCGACGAACAGGAGTGGCACGGCAAGTCCCTCGGCATCGGGAGTGGTGTCGTCCACGCTAGGCGGAGCGGGTGAGGGGCAGGGGAGATCTCACCCAGCGCCCGCCCGACGCCCACGAAGGGTCGCCCCGTCCTCACCCCGTGCTCACGAGTGCGGATGCACGTGCGGTCATAGACTCGCCACGCCAGGACGGTTCAGGGGACGGGGAACACGTGGAGGAGCTCGGTCGTCGCGCCGCGCGCGGCGCAGGTGTCACCGTGGTCGCGCAGGTCGCCCGCGTCGGGGTGCAGATGCTCTCGGTCGTCGTGCTGGCCCGCCTGCTGACCCCTGCGGACTACGGTGTCATCGCGATGGTGCTCGTCGTCGTCGGCGTGGGTGAGGTCGTGCGCGACCTTGGCCTGTCGACCGCCGCGGTCCGCACCAAGGACCTCACCGACGCTCAACGGTCCAACCTCTTCTGGGCCAACACGCTCATTGGCACGACCCTCACCGTCGCGCTCCTCGCGGGTGCCCCGCTCGTCGGCATGCTCTTCGGACGCGATGATGTCGTCCCGATCGCCCGCTACGTCGCGGTCGTCTTCTTGCTTAACGGCCTCACCGCACAGCTGCGGGCTGACCTGCAGCGACGGCTACGCTTCGGGGCGCTCGCGGCCATCGACGTCGGGTCCCAGCTGCTCGGCGCGACGGTCGCGGTCGTCTTCGCTGTCGCGGGGGCGGGTGTGGCCGCACTCGCGGCGCAGCAGGTCGTCCAGTCAGCCACGGTCATGATTGCGTGCGCGCTGCTGTGCCGGTGGATCCCGTCGCGGCCCCGCAGGGGTGTTCCCATGGCTGAGCTCTGGCGCTTCGGCGGGCATCTCGCGGCCTCGCAGATCGCCGTCTACATCGGCAACAACGTCGACGCTCTCGTCATCGGCACGCGCCTCGGCCCGACGGCGCTCGGCCTCTATGACCGGGCCTACCGTCTCGTCATGACGCCTGTCTCGCAGGTCCGGGCACCCACGACAACGATTGCGCTGCCCGTCCTCACGCGACTCGTCGACGAGCCCGCGCGGCTGCGCAGGTACCTCGTGCGCGCACAGCTCGCACTTGCGTACCCCGTCATGGTCGGGGCAGCGCTCCTGGTGGGGACGGCCGGGCCCGCGACCGCGGTCCTGCTCGGTGAGGGCTGGGATGGCGCGGCTCCGCTCGTGCGGTTCATGGCGACGTCCGCGCTCTTGCAGACGCTCGCGTACGTCGGCTATTGGGTGTACCTCGTCTTCGGGCTCTCATCGCTCCTGCTCCGGTACACGCTCCTCACGGTGGCGCTCAAGGTCGTGCTCGTCGTCCTCGGTAGCACGTGGGGTGTTGTTGGTGTGGCCGCCGCGTACACGCTTGCTCACGCGCTGGAATGGCCGCTCTCGCTCGCGTGGCTCTCGCGCCATGCGCCCCTTCCGGGGCGCGAGCTGGCACGCGGTGCTGGGCACGTGCTCGGTGTCGGCCTCGTTGTGGGGCTTGCCGCGCACGGTGGCACGATGCTCATCGACGGGCCCGCATGGCTGTCGCTCGGCGCCGGACTTCTTGCTGGCGCGGCCGCGCTCGGCGCCGCGCTCGCGATCCCGTGGGTGCGTCGGGATGCGACCGACGTCGTTGAGGTCGTCCGCGCAGCAGTCAGCCGTCGGCGCTGACGGCAGACGAAAACCCCAGTCGCGACCTCAGCCGCAACCCCAGCCGCAACCCCAACCCCAGTCGCAGCCGCGACCTCTCAGGCGCTTCGACGAGCCCGGGGGCCGTTGACCGGGTGCGTGGCGGAGCTTTGAGTGCCGTGGGGCGCGCTGTCGTACGCGGAGCGGCCCGTCGCCGCGGTGCTTGGGCTCGAGGGCGCGTTGCCAGAGTCATCGCGTCCGGACGGCTCGGTGGCGACGTCGCTCACGGGTGCGTTCGTGACCTCACTGACGCGCCCCGTACGGCGGTGAGTGTCGATGGCCGGCCGCTCGAGGTCCCGCGCTCTGTCCAGGGGCCGCGCGACAGGTACGGGACGAGTGAGGTCGACCGGGGCAGGTGCGCGCTTCGTCAGCCGTGCCCGAGCGCCGCGTCCCGTGTGAGTGCGACGGCTTGCGCGTCCCGACTCGAGCGAGGTGGCCCCGTTGAGGACGACGCCGAGGCACGTCGCATCGATCGTGTCGAGCATTGTCATCGCGGCCGCGACCTGGGTGCGCCTGACGGTCGAGGCGCCGACGACCATGACAAGTCCGTCAGTGTGGCGCGCGAGAACGGCCGCGTCGGTGAAGGGAAGGAGCGGAGGGGCGTCGAGGATGACAGCGTCGTATGTGGCGAGCGCGTCCGTGAGAAACGACTGCATGGCCGCGGAGTCGATGAGCTGGGCCGGGTTGGGCGGAGTCCCGCCCGCGACGACCACGTCGAGCCCTTCGGGTCCCCAATGGTGCATGACGTCGCGCAGCTCGGCCTCGCCGAGCAGGATGGTCGTGAGCCCGTCGCGCGAGTCGATGCCGGTGTGCTCGGCAAGGGAGGGGCCGCGCAGATCGGCGTCGACGAGCAAGACGCGTGAGCCCTTCTCGGCGAGCGCCGCGGCCACGTTGATCGCCACGGTCGTGCGGCCTTCGCCCGAGACCGACGACGAGATGACGAACGACCTCACCTTGCTGGCGGCGCTGATGAACTGCAGGTTGGTCTGAACGCGCCGGTAGGACTCGGCGACATGTCCGTCAGGCCCCGCCACGATCGCGGGCCGCCAACGGCGGGCGTCACGGTCGCGCGGCACGATGCCGAGAACGACGGCATCGGAACGTGTGGGAAGGTCGGCGGTGCGCCGGACGCGGGTATCGAGCAACGACAGCGCGAGCACACCGAGAACTCCGAGAGCGACACCCGCTGCCCCGCCGAGCATGACCGTGCGTCGTGTGTTCGGTGTGAAAGGCACGCGGGCGTCAGCGGCCGGCGCCACCACAGTGAGGCGAACCACGGGCTTGTCGGCCGAGCCGGGAGTGATCTCGGTGACCTGGCGTGCGAGGCTCGCCGCGACTGCGTCCGCCGTCGCGGTCGCCACCGAAGGATCAGGCGAGACCGCCGTGATCTCGACGAACATCGTGTCAAGAGGCGTCGTTGCGGTGACGACGCGTGCGAGGGTGCGCGCGGACATGTCGAGTCCGAGCTCATCGATCACGGGGTCGAGCACCGCGGGCATCGTGGCGAGCTGCGTGAATGACTGCACGAGGTTCTGCGTATACGTCGTCCCCTGGACGAGCTCGGCGACCGAACCGCCCTGGGTGAGAGAGACGAACGACGTCGTCGTCGATCTGTAGAGCGGCTGCGTTGATCGTGCGGCGCCGAATCCGGCGGCTGCCCCAACGAGCGCGATGATGACGATGACGAGCCATCGCCGCCGCAGCACCGCGACGTATTCCATGAGTTCCACGTGTCCACCCCCCGGTGTTCCCGTCAGCAGCACGGACTCGTGTGAGGTCGGCGCTGCGGAGGCCCTTGGCAGGACCTCAGGCGATCGAATCATGGGACCGGGGTGAGGGGAGCGTTCTCGGCGGGATCCCACCCCGCGACCACCCCGCCCTCGCACCGCGTGCCGCAGCGCGGGTGGCGCGACCTGCCGTCACGGCCGGGCGGTGGGTGTGCCGACCTCGGCCGCCGTGCGTCTGCCTGCTCGCACGCGGCCCGCACGACACTCACGAATGCGCGACAGGCCCGGTCGGACGAACGAGTGCGAGCAGCCCGGCGCACGTGCCGCGCAGCGCAGGCCAGAGCGTCGTCGTCGGGTGGAGCAGCTGTCGTCGCCCGCCCCGCAGCAGGCACGCCCAGGCGTAGCCGGGAGCGTGCAGCGCCCAACGGAGCCGGTCATGAATCGGCAGGTGTCGGCGCGCGAAGACGAGGCGGTTGCGGGTGTCGTAGTAGTAGTACGTCGGTGACTTGGCGCGGCTCCCGGCGCTGTCTCGTTGTGTGCCGCCGGGGTCGTGGACGCAGCCGAGGTCGTCGGCGACGGCTGAGCGACCGCCGAGAGCGTTCCAGCGCCAGCCGAGGTCGACGTCCTCCCAGTAGAGGAAGTAGTCCGGCGTGATGCCGTCGAGCCTGCGCCACGCGTGTGCGCTGAGCGCGAGGCAGGCTCCGGTGAGCCAGGGAACGCCGCCGTCCTGCGCCCACGGGCGGGAGCGTCCTGTCCGGACGTCGAGGCGTGCGCCAGCAAAGCCCCGGCGACCCGAGCTGTCGTGGATGCGGGGCGCGAGCATGAGATCGGGTTCGGCTTCGACTCGTGAGGCGAGGGTGTCGGCTGTCGCGCGATCAACGCGTGCGTCCGGGTTGAGCAAGAGGATGCTCGTCACGTCGCCTGCGGCGCGGGCACCGGCCGCGCACCCGCCGCCGAACCCGAGGTTGGAATCGGGCGTCACGAGGGTCCAGCGCCGCTCCCGGGCGAGCTCGGTCACGCGGCTGCGCTCGCCAGCCGTTGTCGCGTTGTCGACGATGACGACGCGCCAGCCCTCGCGCTCAGGGTCGACCCACTCCGTGAGGTTGGCGGCGACGAGGTCGCACGAGCCGTAGCTGACGACGATGAGCGCTCTCACGGGTTCCGGGCTCCTCGTCGACTCGCGGGTTGGACTGGGTCAGACCTCGCTGGATGCGGCTCGGCTGGGCGGCTCGGCTGCGGCGGGGTGCCTGCTGCTCGGTGGCGGTGGTCCCCGCCAACGTACCGAGGGTTGGCCGCATGTGCGGGGCCACGGGAGGTGAGGAGCGGGTGAGCCTCGGGTGACTCGGAGACCGATGGCTGGCTCTCGCCCCGGGGCTCTCGCGGAGGATCAGGTGATGCCGCGGGACCACGCGGCGCAGGGGGATGTAAGGGGCGGGGACGATGCGGAGAAGGACAGGGTCAGCGGGGGCAGACCGGCCAGGGAGGGCTCGACGCGGCAGAGCTGCCGTCGTCGTCTGCGTGGCCGTGCCGCTCGCCTGGGCAGGCGCTGCATGCAGCCCGAGTAGCCCGGCGGATCCGCAGGCCCAGGCCACCGCTCAGACCCACCCGGCTGTGAATGGCGAGCAGGCTCCGGTCGCGAGCCCGTCGGGTCCGAGAGCGACCCCGGCGCCCAGGGCGTCGAGCTCTGAGCCCTCAGCGTCGACCACGACGCCCGAGAAGCCCAGCGAGCAGGCGAAGCCGAAGAAGCCGCGCACGCAGAAGAAGCCGGCGAAGCCCAAGAAGCCTGCGAAGCCGACCCCGGTCCCGTCGGTCGACCGGCCCCGTGCGACCTCGGTCAATCTCACGTCCGTCGCGACGCCCGCCCCGGGTGTCACGGCCCACCTCGTCACGGTCGAGGATGTCGCAGGTCAGGCCGAAGGCCCCGGTGAGGTTGCTGGCAAGGCACTGCGCGTGACCGTTGAGCTCGTCAACGGGACGGCCGACGCGCTTGATCTGCGCGGCGCGGTCGTCAACCTCTACACCGGGACCGAGAAGGTTCCGACGTCGGTGCTCTCCGGTCCCGGCAGCCTCGCCCTTCCGGCGACGCTCGCCGCAGACGGCACCGCCCGTGCGACGTACGTCTTCAGGACGGACGAGCGCGACGGCCACCTCGAGGTCGAGGTCGACATCGCCGACGCCCCGACCGTCGTCGCGTTCGCGGGGACACGATGACCCCGCGCCGCACCAGCGCCCGAGCGGCGCACTCAGCCCTGAACTCCTCCTCACCTGCCGAGGTCCCCATGAGTCCGTCCCACCGCATCAGCCCTCGTCGGGGCGCAGCTGTGCTCGCCGTCGTCGCGACCGCCCTTCTCGGAGCGCTCGTTCCGTCGACGAGCGCGGCCGCGTCGCCGACGGTCGACTCGGCTGTTCATGCAGGTCCCGCCCGCACGACCAAACCTGCCGTTGTCGGCTCAACCGGTCTGCCCACCGCGCAGATCGACGGTGTCGCGTGGTCGCAGGCGGTCGTCGGCACGACTGTCTTCGTCGGGGGCGAGTTCACGACCGCGCGTCCGCCGGGTGCCGCAGCGGGGTCGCAGACCCAGGCACGCGGCAACCTCATGGCCTACGACGTCCGCACAGGTGCGCTCCTGCCGTGGGCGCCGAACGCGAACGGCGCGGTGCGCGGCCTTGCGGCCTCACCTGACGGGGCGACGCTCTACGTCGCGGGCACGTTCACGTCGATCGACGGTGCCACGCGTTACCGCCTCGCAGCCTTTGACGTCGCCACAGGTGAGCTTCTCGACTTCCGGCCGGCTCTCAACGCGACCGCGCTCGACGTCGCGGTGTCGGCGACTGCTGTGTACGTCGGTGGCATCTTCACGACCGTCAACGGCGTGCTGCGCCAGAAGGTTGCGGCGGTCGATCCCGTCACCGGTGGCACCCTGCCGTTCTCGGTCGCGATCGACGATGGCCGCGTCCAGGCGCTCGAGGTCGCACCTGACGGCGGCGCCGTCGTCGTCGGCGGAAGCTTCACGACCGTCGGTGGCTCCTCGAACCCGGGCTACGGGCTCGTGCGCGTGTCAGGGACAACAGGCGACGTGCTGGCCACGCCCATCAATGACCAGGTCCGCAACGCCGGCGCGTCGTCGTCGGTGTACTCGCTCGCCTCGGATGACGACCTCTTCTACGGAACGGGCTACCACTTCGGCTCCGGTGGCAACACCGAGGGCACGTTCGCGGGACGGTGGTCAGATGGCGGCCTCGAATGGGTCGAGGACTGCCACGGCGACTCCTACTCGACCGCACCGCTCGGCGACGTCGTCTATACCGCGAGCCACAAGCACTACTGCGGCAACTCGGCGGGCTACCCGCAGACGAATCCGTGGCGCATGAACTACGGCACGTCGGTGACCAAGGCGGCGTCGGGCGAAACCAACGTTGCGGACATCTACGGCTACGAGCACCACGACGGCCAGCCGCGCCCCGACATGCTCGACTGGTTCCCGGAGTTCAACACGGGAACGTTCACGGGGCAGGGCCAGGGGCCGTGGTCTCTTGCAGCCGGAGGCGGCTACCTCGTCGCAGGCGGTGAGTTCACGCGAGTGAACAACATCCCGCAGCAGGGCCTCGTGAGGTTCGCGCAGCGAACCGTGACGGCTGACACGGATGGCCCACGCCTCGGAGGCGCGAACGCCGGCCTGGTCGCGACGTCGCCTGCAGCCGGGACTGCGCTCGTGCGTTGGCCCGCGAACCGCGACCGCGGTGATGAGGAGCTCACGTATCGCCTCTACCGTGACGACCTGTCGACGATCATCGAGGAGCGCACCGTCACCGCATCCTTCTGGAAGCTGCCGACCCTCACGTTCGTCGACAGCGATCTCACCCCTGGCTCGACGCACCGCTACCGCGTCCGGGCGACCGACGCCGCGGGCAACGCCGCATGGTCGGACTGGGTGAGCGTGACGATCGCAACCTCGGGCGTGTTCGGCGAGTACGCGAGCACCGTTGCGGCGGACGGACCCTCCTCGTACTGGCGCATGGACGAATCCAGTGGCTCGACGATCACCGACCTTGTCGGCACACGCAGTCTCACCGCTCGTTCGGGCGTCGGGACTGGCGCGGGCACCGCGCTCGCGGGGCAAGAGGGCAGCGCCCGGACGCTGTCGGGCTCGAGCACGTCATGGGCTGCCGGAACGTCGTCGGAGCCCGCTCCGATCGAGTTCTCGGTCGAAGCCTGGTTGAAGACCTCCTCGACTCGCGGCGGCCGCATCGTCGGCTTTGGCTCGTCGACCTCCGGTAACTCCGGGACGAATGACCGCCACCTCTATGTCGACAGCCAGGGACGCGTCGCCTTTGGCGTCGCTACGTACGGTCGCTCGACGGTCGTCTCGCCCTCGAGCGTCGTCGACGGTGAGTGGCACCACGTGGTGGGAACGATGGACCAGTCGGGCGGACTCTCGCTCTACGTCGACGGACGTCTCGTCGGCGCTCGCGGCGACATTCGCACCGCCGACGCCTACAACGGCGTGTGGCGCATCGGTGGCGACTCGATCGGTGCGTGGCCGTCGGCCCCCTCCTCGTCGAGCCTCGCGGGTGAGATTGACGAGGTTGCGGTGTACGACGGCCGGGTCCTCACGCCTCAGCAGGTTGCGGCGCACTATGCGGCGGCTGGGGGCACGGTGACCATTCCGACGGCCCCGGCTGACGCCTACGGCGCCGCCGTGTTCAATGACGAGCCTGACCTGTTCTGGCGCCTCGCCGAGGAGTCGGGGACGATAGTCACGGACGCGTCAGCCTCGCGCCAGGCGGGAACACTCACCGGATCGGTCACGTACGGCGCCGACGGCGCGCTCGTCGATGTCGACAACACTGGTTTCGGCTTCTCGACCGACGCCCAGGTCGTCGCAGAACGCCAGATGACCAATCCCTCGCGGTTCACGACTGAAGCCTGGTTCAGGTCAACGTCGACGCAGGGCGGTCGTATCGTCGGCTTCGGCAACTCGCGGGCGAACACCTCGACGAGCTACGACCGGCACACGTACATGCAGGACGACGGCCGTCTCGTCTTCGGCGTCTATGTGGGGGCAGAGTTCCGGGCGACGTCCGCCGACGCCTACAACGATGGGCAGTGGCACCATGTCGTCTCGAGCCTCGGCTCCCAGGGCATGCGCCTCTACGTCGACGGCGAGCTCGTGGCGACGAATCCGCAGACCCATGCCGAGAACTACTCGGGCTGGTGGCGCGTCGGCCGAGACAACACGTGGGGCTCGACCGCTCAGACGCTCGCGGGCACGATCGACGAGGTTGCCGTGTACGGGCGGCAGCTCAGTGACGCGACGGTAGCGGCGCACTATCAGCTCGGCACGGGCACCGTGCCCAACGTGGCACCCGAGGCGTCGTTCACCGCGGACGTCACGGAGCTCGCGGTCGCGCTCGATGCCGCGGCGTCGGACGACTCCGACGGCACGATCGCGTCGTACGCGTGGGACTTCGGGGACGGCGAGACCGGATCTGGTGAGACCGCGACGCACACGTATGCCGCTGCGGGCATGTACACGGTGACGCTCACGGTGACCGACGACGACGACGCGACCGACACCGCGACGCGGTCCGTCACGGTGGCCGAGCCCACGGGTGCGATCGTCGAGGACGCGTTCAGCCGGACGGTGTCGAACGGGTGGGGCAGCGCCCCCACGGGCGGTCCCTGGACGAATGCGGCGCCGGCCTCCGGCTTCTCGGTGGCCTCGGGAACGGGACGCATGTCCTTGCCGGCCGGCGCCACGCGCGTCGCGCGCCTCACAGAGGTCGGGGCGCGGGACGTCGAAGTTCAGGCGACCGTCGCGCTCGATCGGCTCCCCGCAGGCACGGGCTACCTCAGCCTCGCCTCGCGCACGACCGGCACGACGGGCTACGTCGGTCGCCTCCGCGTCGGCACAGACGGCACGATCCAGCTTCACGTCGGCCGTGGCGTTCAGTCGATCGCGGCGCTCGCGGGCGGCGTGGTCACGGGGCTGACGTTCGAGCCGGGCACTGCCTATCGGATCCGGCTCCAAGCGACCGGTGCGAGCCCGACGACGATCCGTGCGAAGGTCTGGATCGACGGCACGCCTGAACCGTCGGCGTGGCGCGCGACGGCCACGGACTCGACCGCTGACCTGCAGGTGGCAGGTGGGATCGGCGCTCAGGTCTACGTTGGTGGCGCCTCGGGTTCGCCCGTCGTGACGGCCGCGTGGGACGACGTGTGGGCGGGGGAGCCCGGGACCGCTCCGGGTGGCGGGACCCCGCCCGCGAACGTCGCGCCGACGGCAGCATTCACGTCGGATGTCTCGGCGCTCGAGGTCGAGCTTGATGGCCGTGACTCAACCGACCCTGACGGTTCGGTTGCCTCGTATGCGTGGACGTTCGGCGATGGGGAGTCGGGGACGGGGGCGACGCCGTCGCACACGTATGCGGCCGCGGGGACGTACGAGGTCCGGCTCACCGTGACCGACGACGACGGGGCAACCGACTCGGTGACGCACGAGGTCACGGTGGCCGCGCCGACCGGCGCGCTCGTCGAGGACGCGTTCGCGCGCACTGTCTCGAACGGCTGGGGTTCGGCCGTTGCGGGCGGCGCGTGGACGACGTCGAACCCGCAGTCGTCGTACTCGGTTGCGAGCGGTCGTGGTCTCATGGCGCTCACGCCGGGTGCGACACGCACTGCGCGCGTCGCCGCGCTCGACGTGCGGGACGTCGACGCGGAGGTCGTCGTGGGTGCAGACGTCCGGGGGGCGGGAACCGGCTTCTGGACCCTCGCGGCCCGGACGACCGGCTCGACCGGCTACGTCGCGCGGCTGCGCGTCGGGACGGACGACTCGCTTCAGCTGCACGTCGGGCGCGGAGTTCAGTCGATCACCCCGCTTGCGGGCGGCGTGGTCGCGGGCCTGACGTTTGACCCGGAGACGCGCTATCGCATGCGCCTGCGGGTCACGGGGGAGAGCCCGACGACGATCCGCGCGAAGGTGTGGGCCGAGGGGACCGACGAGCCGGGTGCCTGGCGGGCCACGACGACGGACTCGACGGGTGACCTCCAGTCGGCGGGCGGTGTGGGCCTCCAGGCGTACGTGGGCGGGGCGGCGGGCTCGCCGACGGTCACGGTCGCCTGGGACGAGCTTGATGTCAGGAGCGCGCAGTGACGGGTGCACGTGTGACGGTCGGCATCCTCACGTTCCGCAGGCCCGAGGGCCTCGCGGCCACGCTTCCACTCGTTCTTGAGCAGGTCGCGCACGTGCCGCACGCCGAGGTTCTCGTCGTCGACAACGATGCCGTGCCGAGCGCACGCGGCGTCGTCGAGGAGCTCCGCGGGGCCGGCCAGCCCGTGCGGTACGTGCACGAGCCCGAGCCGGGCATCGTTGCTGGTCGAAATCGTGCGCTCGACGAGTCGACCGGCGACGTCCTCGTGTTCCTCGACGACGACGAGCGGCCCGCGCCGGGGTGGCTCGACACCATGCTCGAGGCACATCGTCGCTTCGGAGGCGCGGGCGTCGTCGGGCCGGTTCTCGGTGAGATTGAGGGCACGCTCGACCCGTGGATCGCTGCAGGCCGCTTCTTCGAGCGCAAGCGCTACCCGACGGGAACGGTCGTTCCTCTTGCGGGGACGGGCAACCTGCTGCTCGACCTGCCGTCGGTGCGGCGTCACGGAACGCGATTCGATGAGGCGTTCCGGGTCTCGGGAGGCTCGGACACCGCGTTCACGCGCGAGCTCACGGCCGCGGGCGGGCAGCTCTACTGGTGTGACGAGGCGCCCGTGCTCGACGTCGTCCCGGTTGAGCGAGCGACCCGACGATGGGTTCTGCGACGGGCATTCCGTAGCGGCAACTCGCGGGTGCGCGTTGCCGTCCATCAGGCGTCGTCGCTCGGGGACCAGGTGCGTCATCGTGTGCGCGGGGCCTCGGCTGGCCTCGTGAGGATCGGTGGTGGGGCGGCGCGCGCGGCGGCCGGAACCCTCAGCTGGCGGGTCGCGCATCAAGCGCGTGGTGCGCGCACGGTTGCGCGCGGTGCGGGCATGGTCGCGGGCGCCTTCGGGGGTGTGTATGAGGAGTACCGCCGCTGAAGCCAGACCGTGCTCCTGGTGAGGTGAGAGAACGAGATGCGGACGGGAGGGAAGCAAGAGACGTGACGATGGTCGATGCGAGAGCCACGAGTGCGCCCGCTGTGAGGACGCCTGCTGTGAGGACGCCTGCCGCGGGGACGCCTGCCGCGCGGAGGCTTGCCGCGGGTGCGCCCGAGCCCCGCGCCACGGGCGTTGAGCGCGTCCTCGCGGGGGGTCTCGTCCTTGCTGCGGGTGCGTGGTATCCCGTCGTCGGCGGGCTCACTGTCGCCACGGTGCTCGCCGTCGCGCTCGCTCCGGTCGTGCTCGGGTCGTTGCGTCACTTCCGGGGCGCGACCGCGCTCTTCGTCGTGTGGCTCGTCGCGATCGGCTCGGGTCTTGTTCTTGCCGAGCTGGCGCGCATGGACTCGACTGTTCTGCCGAATGTCACGCGGGACGGCGCCTTCCACCTGCTGGGGATCACCCTGGGTGTGCCGATCGTGCTGTGGGCCCGACGCTGGTGGAGTGATCCCGCAGTCGGGCTGCTCTTTGGCCTGGGAATGCTCGCGAGTGCGGCGACGGACCTCTCGCCGATCAACGCGTGGAAGTTCACGCTGTCGGTTCCGGTTGCGGTCGTTGTGCTGTCGCTTGCGTGGTTGTGGCGCAGGCGCGGTCTTGAGCTGGTGGCGCTGCTGGCGATCGCGGCCCTGTGCGCCGTCAACGATTCCCGCTCGATGTTTGGTCTTGTCCTCATGACCGCGGCGATCGTCGCGTGGCAGGGATGGCGGCAGCGCACGCGTGCCCGGCGTGGACAGCTGGCGCGCAAAGGCAGTGTCCTGGGGCTGTTCCTGCTCATCGCCGTCCTCGGTGCTGCGGCGTACCAGATGGGGCAGGCGCTCGCGCTCGAGGGTGCGCTCGGTACTGCGGCAGCAGAGCGATCCGCGCGGCAGATCGAACAGTCGGGGTCGATGCTCGTCGGGTCGCGGCCGGAGATGGGAGCGACGTTCGCCCTCGTGCACGAACGTCCGCTCGGCTTTGGGCTTGGCGTCGTCCCCGATGCGTCGGAGCTGCGCGCCGCGAAGGTGGGGATGGCTGAGCTCGGCTACGACCCGAACAATGGCTACGTCGAGCGGTACATGTTCGGCCGGGGCGTTGAGGTCCACTCGTTCATCGGTGACCTGTGGGCCTGGTGTGGCATCGCGGGCGTCATCCTCGGTGGTGCGCTCCTCGTTGTCGTCGTGCGCGGCCTCCTGGTGAGGCTCGTCGACGGCACCGCGAATGCGCTCATCGTTCTGCTGAGCCTGCGCGTGCTCTGGGACCTGCTGTTTGCGCCCATCGCGAGCACGATGGTGTTCCTCACGCTCCTCGTCGGCCTGCTTCTCGTCCGCAAGCCGCCGCCCTCAGCGCCGTCCGTCACGGAGCGGTCCTCGCGCGCCGGCGGAGCCTAGGTTCGCTGAGCCTGGCGCCGGCGGACCCTCGGTTCGCGGAGCTTTGGCGCTCGGAGCCGTTCGCGGAGCTGAGCTCGTGGAGCCCTGGCGCTCGGAGCCTGGGTTCTTAGCTGGGCTCTCGAGCCGGGCCCCCAGCGGGGCTCTCAGCGAGCGTCGCCCCAGACGTCGTTCCAGGAGTCGGTCCATGTGCCGTTCTGGGCGCTGTGCCAGGCAGCGGCGGTCGTGGCCGCGGGGGTCCATATCGTCGGTGGGGCGGTGCGCGCGGCCATCGTGCGGTCGCGGCGGTGGTGTCGACGGACGGCGAGCACGACGGTGAGCAGCGTCAGGGCGACGGCGACGATCGGTGCGTAGATCTCGATGGGCACGAGTCCTCCTCGCTCGGGATGTGGAGAGGTGTCTGTGTCGATCGTCGCGATGAGGGGGGAGCAGCCGACAGGGGGCGTGGGGGTGAGTCGTGGGGTGAAACAGGGGGCTGACGCTCAAGGTGTGGCTGCGAGTCCCGGGCGTAGAGTTGGGCCTACGGCCTGACCGCGCACCTCTCGTGCCTGCGTGTCGGGCCTGTCCGCGTGCCCTCGCCAGAGCGGCGCTGCCTCACTCCCTGGAGAATGATGTCCCTCACCGGTGTGCTCGACCTGCTGCGTGACGATGCGGCGGTTGCCGAGGCCGTCGACCGTGTGAGCGCGCGCGGTGCGCTCGATGTCGTCGCGCCCGCGGGTGTTCGCCTGGGGTTGCTCGCGCTCCTTGCCGGTGCGCGTCCGCCCGGCCGGGCAGCGTCCGGCAGCGCGCCGACGAGCAGCGACCTCGCGACCGCTTATGGCACGGGCCGCCCGCTCGTCGTTGTCACGGCGACAGGTCGCGAGGCCGACGAGATGGCCGCGGCCCTGTCGTGCTACCTGCCTCCGGACGACGTCGCTGTCCTGCCCGCGTGGGAGACGCTCCCGCACGAGCGTCTCTCGCCGCGCGCAGATACGGTCGCGACGCGCCTGGGCGTCATGCGCAGGCTCGTTCACCCGGCTGCGGAGCGTGGCGTCGATGGCCCGATCCGGGTGCTCGTCGTGCCGGTGCGATCGCTGCTGCAGCCCGTGGTCGCGGGTCTGGGCGATCTCGAACCGGTCCAGCTGCGGGCGGGCGATCGGGTTGATCTCACCGAGGTCGCGCAGCGTCTTGCCGACGCCGCATACTCGCGCGTCGACATGGTGGAGCGACGCGGTGAGTTCGCGGTGCGTGGTGGCATTCTCGACGTCTTCCCTCCGACCGAGGACCACCCGGTCCGCATCGAGCTGTGGGGCGAGGACGTCGAGGAGGTGCGGTGGTTCGCGGTTGCTGACCAGCGCAGCCTCGAGATCGCCGAGCACGGCTTGTGGGCGCCTCCGTGCCGAGAGCTGCTGCTGACCCCGGACGTGCGGGCGCGGGCTGAGGCGCTCATCCAGCGGCTGCCGGGTGCGACGGAGATGCTCGACCGCATGGCCCAGGGCATTGCGGTCGAGGGCATGGAGTCCCTCACGCCCGCGCTCGTCGATGAGATGATCCCGGTGCTCGATCTCGTGCCGGACGAGTCGCTGATCGTCGTCGCGGACCCGGAGCGGGTGCGTCGTCGGGCGTATGACCTCGTCGCGACGACCGAGGAGTTTCTTGCGGCCGCGTGGACGTCGGCCGCCGCTGGGGCGGCGACGCCGCTCGACCTGTCAGCTGCGTCGTTCCTCACGATCGCCGACCTGCGTGACTTGGCGGCCGTGCGCGGTCTGGGCTGGTGGACGCTCACGCCGTTCGCGCACGGCCCCGAGGGCGAGGACGTCACGGTGGTCGACGAGGACGCTCCGGTCCTGCGCGTGGGGGCGCGTGACGTCGAGACCTATCGCGGGGACCTGCAGCGGGCGCTCGACGATGTTCGTGGGCTTCAGCTCGCGGGCTGGCGCCTCGTCCTGCTCACCGAGGGGCACGGCCCCGCGCGGCGTATGGCCGAGCAGCTGTCGGCCGAGGGGACGGCTGCTCGGCTGGTGAGCGCGGTCGAGGGTGCGCCTGAGGGCGGGGTCGTTCACGTGCTGGCTGCGTCCGCGGGCGCGGGCTTCGTGCACCCGGACCTGAAGCTGGCGGTGTTCTCGGAGTCTGATCTCACGGGACGGGCAGGCAGCTCGACGCGCGACATGCGTCGTATGCCGTCGAAGCGCCGCAACGTCGTTGACCCGCTGGCTCTGCGTCCGGGGGACTACGTCGTCCACGAGCAGCATGGTGTGGGGCGGTTCGTCGAGCTCGTGCAGCGGGCCACCGGTGCGGGTGCGAAGAAGGCGGTGCGCGAGTACCTCGTCGTCGAGTACGCGTCATCAAAGCGCGGACAGCCGGGTGACCGGCTCTTTGTCCCGACGGATCAGCTTGACCAGGTGACGAAGTACACCGGAGGTGAGTCGCCGAGCCTCAACCGCATGGGTGGCGCCGACTGGCAGAAGACCAAGGCCAAGGCGCGCAAGCACGTCAAGGAGATTGCGGGCGAGCTGGTCCGTCTGTATTCGGCGCGCATGGCGACGCAGGGCCACGCGTTTGGCCCCGATACGCCGTGGCAGCGTGAGCTTGAGGACGCGTTCGCCTACGTCGAAACTCCCGATCAGCTTGCGACGATCGACGAAGTCAAGGCAGACATGGAAAAGCCGGTTCCGATGGATCGGCTCGTGTGCGGGGACGTGGGGTACGGCAAGACCGAGATTGCGGTGCGGGCGGCGTTCAAGGCCGTTCAGGACGGTAAGCAGGTCGCGGTCCTGGTGCCGACGACGCTTCTTGTCTCGCAGCACGTCGAGACGTTCACGGAGCGTTACGCGGCCTTCCCTGTGACGGTCAAGGCGCTCTCGCGATTCCAGACGGACACGGAGGCTGAGGCGGTTCTTGCGGGCCTCAAGGACGGCTCGGTCGACGTCGTCATCGGCACGCACAGGCTCCTCACGGGGCTCATGCGATTCAAGGACCTGGGTCTTGTCATCATTGACGAGGAGCAGCGCTTCGGTGTCGAGCACAAGGAGACGCTCAAGCAGCTGCGCACGAACGTTGATGTGCTCGCGATGTCCGCGACGCCCATTCCGCGCACGCTGGAGATGGCGGTGACGGGGATTCGGGAGATGTCGACGTTGCAGACGCCGCCTGAGGAGCGCCACCCGGTTCTCACGTATGTCGGGGCGTATGACGAGAAGCAGATTACTGCGGCTGTGCGGCGTGAACTGCTGCGCGAAGGTCAGGTCTTCTACGTCCACAACAAGGTCGACACGATCTCTCGGGCCGCAGCGCGGTTGCATGAGCTTGTGCCTGAGGCGCGCATTGCGACAGCGCACGGAAAGATGAACGAGACGCAGCTGGAACAAGTGATCCAGGACTTCTGGGACAAGAAGTTCGACGTCCTTGTCTCGACGACGATCATCGAGACCGGCCTCGACATCTCCAACGCCAACACGCTCATCCTTGAGCGCGCCGACGTTCTCGGTCTCTCGCAGCTGCACCAGCTGCGAGGCCGTGTGGGCCGTGGTCGGGATCGTGCGTACGCGTACTTCCTCTACCCGCCGGAGAAGCCGCTCACCGAGACGGCTCACGACCGGCTGGCGACGATGGCTGCGCACACCGACCTGGGCGCAGGTATGCAGATCGCCATGAAGGATCTGGAGATTCGCGGCGCGGGGAACCTGCTCGGCGGCGAGCAGTCCGGTCATATCGCGGGCGTCGGCTTTGATCTCTACGTGCGCATGGTGGGGGAGGCTGTGGCCGCCTACCGCGGCGACGCGGAAGAGGAGGCCCCCGAGGTGTCGATCGAGCTTCCGGTCGACGCGCACGTGCCGCACGACTACATCGCGCACGAGAGGTTGCGTCTCGAGGCCTATCAGAAGATTGCGGCGGCGCAGTCGGACGACGTTCTGGCCGAGGTCCGCGCGGAGCTTGTCGATCGGTACGGGCCTGTTCCTCCGGCGGTTTCGGCACTGTTCGACGTCGCGTCGTTCCGGAACTTTGTGCGTGCGGCGGGCCTGCGCGATGTCACCGCGCAAGGTAAGCACATTCGCTTCGCACCGCTCGAGCTTCCCGAGTCGGCGACGATGCGACTGCAGCGGCTCTACCCGGGCACGATGCTCAAGCCGGCGATCCGTTCGATTCTCGTGCCGTTCCCGACGACTGCACGCGTGGGCGGACGTCCGCTGCACGGCGCGGAGGTTCTCGCGTGGGCGCGGCAGCTGGTGGAAGCGGTGGTGCTCGGGTCGGTCGCGGCGGCGGCCGCGCGCGGCGCTGGAGAGTAGGTCGGGGACGGCGGCTCAGTGCAAGAACCCGACATCCCGGGTGCTGCCAGAGTCGCTCATCCGCGCCCCCACCCTGCAGATACGGTCCCTCGCCCCACCCTCACCCCATTGCTTGAGCCTCATCCGCTCAGGTCACCCGACCCCCACCCCGCGCAGGGGTGCCGAGTGATCCCTTCTCGCTCCTAGTTTGGATCCTGCGAGGCCAGGGCTTCGCAGGAAGCGTGTGCGAGACGGCCACGCCAGCGAGTCAAGCGATGGGGAGCACGTCACATGGGTGCAGGGCGGATGCGTGCCGTGGGGGCGGCGCGCAAGGTCGTGGGTTACGCACCCGGGGCATGGGACCTCTTCCATGTGGGCCACCTCAATGTGCTGCGGCATGCGGCTGCGCGCTGTGACTACCTCATTGCGGGCGTCGTCGACGACGCGATGCTCGAGGCCGCGAAGGGGCGTCGGCCGGTCGTTCCTGCTCTGGAGCGGGCCGAGATCATCCGGAGCGTGCGCTTCGTCGACGAGGTCGTCGTCGAGACGCAGCCGGACAAGCTCCTCACGTGGCGCGAGCACCCGTTCGACCTCTTCTTCAAGGGCGACGACTGGCGGGGGACGCCGGCGGGCGCGGACCTCGAGCAGCGGTTCGGTGAGGTCGGCGTCGAGGTCGTCTACTTCCCGTACACGATGCACACATCGAGCACCCAGCTGCGTCGTGCGCTCACCCTCCTCGATCCAGCAGCGGCGCGCACGAGCGTCGCTGCCGAGTGACGGAGCAGGCCGTGGCTCACCAGGTAGGAACGTCGTTCCTGGGTGGACGTCGGCTCGTCGGCGACCACGATGTACGCCGCTTCTTCGAGAGCGTCGCGATCAAGCCCGTGCGGGACTTCGTCGCCGGCGACCGCGCGGGCGGGACCCCGTGGGTTGCGCAGCGCGCGACGCGACGCAGGCTCCTTCCCAGCATCCCGTGGACGGGCCGCTACTCCTCGCTGGTCGGAATGCTCGACGTCATGGCGATCGTCGCGGCTGCGGCCGTGGCGGTGCGTCCGTGGGCGGGCGGCGACCTGCTGGGCCGGACGGTGGTCGCGCTTCTTGTCTCGTTCCTGTGGGTCGGGGGGCTCATGGTCGACAAGACGCGCGACCGCCGGATCGTCGGCATCGGTCTTGAGGAGTACGCGCGGGTGTGGCGTGCGAGCTGGCGCGTCGCCGCCGCGTTCGGCCTTGGTGCGTTCCTTGCGGGCGTTCCGGTTGACCGTTGGGTCGTGGTTCTGCTCATGGTCGTCGGGCTGCCGCTCGTGCTCCTTGCGCGCTACGGCGCGCGCACGTACCTGAGGTCGTTGCGCGACGAGGGACGTGCGTTGTCACGCCTTGTCGTTGCCGGCTCCCGGCGGTGCGTCGAAGAGTTGATCGACGAGCTCAACACCAACCCTCGGGCGGGCTACCTTGTCGTGGGTGCCTGTGTCCCGGGTGGCGATCCCCTCAGGGGTGAGTCGGTCGCGGGTGTCCCCGTTCTCGGCGATGTCCCCGACATCCCGCACCAGGTCAAGGTGGTACGGGCTCACGCGGTTGCGGTTGCTGGAGCGGACAGTCTCACCGCCGGAGTCGTTCGGGACTTGGGCTATCGCCTCGAGTCGACCGGAACTGATCTCATCGTCGCGCCCGGGCTGGTTGATGTGGCGGGGCCGCGGGTCGTGCTCAGCCCCGCCGAGGGATTGTCGCTCGTGCACGTCGACGCACCTCAGTTCACAGGGGTGCGGTACGTCGCGAAGTCGGCGCTCGACCGCGGCTTGGCCCTCGTGGCTCTCCTCGTCCTCGGCCTGCCCATGCTCCTCATCGCCTTGCGGGTGCGGACGACGAGCGCAGGTCCCGTGCTCTACCGCCAGGAGCGGGTGGGCCGTGATGGGCGTCCCTTCAAGATGCTCAAGTTCCGGTCGATGCGCGTGGGCGCGGATGCCGAGCTTGATGAGCTGGCGGCGGCGAACGAGGCGGCAGGCCCGCTCTTCAAGATGCGGGACGACCCGCGTGTCACACCGACGGGCGCTGTGCTGCGTCGCTACTCGCTCGATGAGCTGCCGCAGCTGCTCAACGTGCTGCGGGGTGACATGAGCCTGGTGGGCCCGCGTCCGCCGCTTCCGTCGGAGGTCGCGCAGTACGACGGTCACGCGCCACGTCGCATGCTCGTCAAGCCGGGGCTCACCGGCTTGTGGCAGGTGTCGGGTCGCTCGGACCTCTCGTGGGAAGAGGGCCTGCGCAAGGACATCTACTACGTCGAGAACTGGTCGATCGTCGGTGACGTGCTCATTCTCGCGAGGACTTTCCGCGCGGTGTTTGCACACGAGGGCGCGTACTGACACGCAGAGCTCCGGGTCGGACTCACCCCCTGACCGTCGTTCACACGACGGCCGTCCGCCCCGGCCAGCGTCCGGGCTGTCGCCGACGAGTGGCGGCGCCAGCCCGGACGCCAGGGGGCACTGTCATCCCGGACGCCAGGGGCAACTCCATCCAGGCGGCCCCGCGGTCCGGGATGATGGCGTCATGAGTGACGTGTGGGATGAGCTTGTTGGCACGATGGACCGCCTGCGGTCCCCGGGCGGGTGCTCGTGGGATGCGGAGCAGACGCACGAGAGCCTCGTGAGGTACCTCCTTGAGGAGTCGGCCGAGCTCGCCGAGGCGATCGAGCTGCGTGACCGGGCGGGTCTGCGTGAAGAGCTCGGCGATGTCCTGCTGCAGGTCGTGTTTCACGCGCGGATCGCGCAGGAGGACACCGCGGACCCCTTCACGATCGACGACGTCGTTGCTGACCTCACGTCGAAGCTCGTCCACCGGCACCCGCATGTCTTTGAGGGGGCCGCGATCATGGCGGATCGTGAGGCGCAGTGGGATGCGCTCAAGGCGCGGGAGAAGCAGCGCGAGTCGGTGCTCGATGGGATCCCCGCCGGGCTCGGGGCATTGGCCGCGGCGCAGAAGGTGCGGGGGAGGCTACGCCGAGCAGGGCTCCTTGACGCTGCGCTCGACGATGCTGTGCGTGCCGACGCTGCGCCCGCCGATGCCGTGCCTCACCGCGTCCCCGCCGCCGTCGCCGACGCGCCCTCATCGCGCAACTCTCCGCAAGAATCCAGCGTGAACGTCGCAGCGGTTCTGGGGGATCGTCTCGAATCGCTCATCACGGACGCTGAAGCGGCGGGTGTGGACTTGGAAAGCGTGCTGCGGACTCGCACGTCGCGGCTGACTGCTGCCGCTCGGCGGCGCGAGGGGAGTGGGTCGGCGTCCGGCGAGGACGGTCGGACAGCGGGTCCTCCACCCGCTGAATATCTCGCGATGCGGACCGGCGGAGAAGATCCCATCTTGTAGGACTCGCGCTCTCGGGCGGGTGCCCGCGAGTCGACCAGTGCTGTCCTGCTCTCTCCCTTGCGGCTCTCGCAAGTTTCCGTAACCTTGCAGTACGCGACGGAGTCTTGCGGGAGGCGACCGGCGCGGGCGCGACGAGGTCGTCGCGTCTCGGACGGGTCATCGACGACCCCGAGCAAGGAGCCCCCTGATGCCTTACCCCTCGACCACCCCTTTCACGCCGACGCGTGAGCGTCGCGGCAGGCGGCTTCTGGCCGCCGCCGCGGCTGCCGCGCTTGCGGGATCGGGCCTCGCCGCTCTCGCGCTGCCGGCCCAGGGCGCAACGCCGCCCCCGGCCACCTCAGTCTCGTCGCCGAACGGTCGTGGCGACGTCATTCTCAACATGTTCCAGTGGTCCTGGAACTCGATCGCACAGGAGTGCACGTCGACTATCGGGCCCGCTGGCTACGGGTACGTCCAGACGTCGCCCCCGCAGGAGCACATCCAAGGTACCGAGTGGTGGACCTCCTACCAGCCGGTCTCGTACAAGATCGAGTCCAAGCTCGGCACGCGTGCCGAGTACCAGGCCATGATCAACACCTGCAAGAAAGCAGGGGTCGGCATCATCGCCGACGCGGTTGTCAACCACATGACCGGCGCCGACAAGGGTGGCGGAACCGGGACGGGCGGCTCGACCTACGGGATCGAGAATTACCCGGGCCTCTATGGTCCGAGCAATTTCAACGACTGCAAGGAGAACATCGGCAATCGCTACGGCGACCGCTACGTCGTCCAGAACTGCCGCCTCGTCTCCCTGCAGGACCTCAAGACCGGCTCCGAGGACGTGCGCACCAAGATTGCCGGCTACTTCAACGACCTCATCTCGATGGGCGTCGTGGGTTTCCGCATCGACGCTGCCAAGCACATTCCGGCGGCCGACCTGGCGGCCATCAAGTCGAAGCTCACCAAGCCCGTCTTCTGGGTCCACGAGGTGATCGGTGCCCATGGCGAGCCCATCCAGCCCTCGGAGTACCTCGGCTCGGGGGATTCTCACGAGTTCCAGTACGGTCGCGACCTCAAGACGCACTTTGACGGGCAGATCAAGAATCTGCGGTCGATCGGCGACGGCAAGCTGCCCTCGGACCGCGCGGGGGTCTTCGTCGACAACCACGACACCGAGCGCAACGGCGAGACCATGAACTACAAGTGGGGCGCCAAGTACCTGCTCGCCAACGCGTTCATGCTGGCGTGGCCGTACGGGTCGCCGTCGGTGTACACGGGCTATGCCTGGACCAACAAGGATGCTGGCGCCCCGGGCGCCTCGGGCTCGGACGTGCCTGACGCGTCGTGCTCGTCGAGCGCCTGGACGTGCACGCACAAGAAGACCGAGATCACCGGCATGGTGAAGTTCCACAATGCGGTGGCGGGCACGTCTGTGACGAACTGGTGGGACAACGGCAGCAACCAGATCGCGTTCGGTCGCGGCGACAAGGGCTTCATCGCGCTCAACAACGAGGCTTCGCCTGCCACGCGCACCTACAGGACGTCGCTCCCTGCTGGCGTGTACACGGACGTCATCTCGGCTGCGGGCAAGACGTACACCGTCAACGGAACGGGAGAGTTCACAGCGACCGTTCCTCAGTACGGCGCACTCGCGCTGGTTCGCGGTGGAACGACGCCGACCGACCCGCCCACGACGACCGAGCCGACGGATCCGCCGACGACGCCTCCGGCGTCTGGGGCGATGAAGGTCTACTACGCGTCGTCGTGGTCGTCGACGAACATCCACTACAAGGTCGGCTCGGGAACGTGGACGACCTCACCCGGCACGGCCATGGCTCCGGCGTGCGACGGCTATGTTGCCGCTGAGATCCCGGACGGTGCATCGGGCGTGACGGCGGTGTTCAACAACGGCTCGGGCACGTGGGACAACAACGGATCGAAGGACTACTCGCTCTCTGGCACGTCTGTCATCGTCTCGGGTGGATCGGTTGAGGCCGGCAACCCGTGCACGCCGACGTCCGACACGACGACCGTCTACTACCCGTCTGGCACGTGGGCGACGACGAACATCCACTTCCGGGTGGGAACTGGCGCGTGGACCGAGGTTCCGGGCGTCGCGATGGCGCCCGCCTGTGACGGCTGGGTCAAGCACACGATCGACGCCAAGGGTCAGAAGATCACCGCGGTGTTCAACAACGGCTCGGGCACGTGGGACAACAACGGATCGAAGGACTACTCGCTCTCCGGGGAGTCCGTGCAGGTGAAGAACGGTGTCGTGACGTCCGGGGCGCCCTGTGCGTCGGAGCCGGAGGAGCCGACGGAGGAGCCGACGGAGGAGCCGACGGAGGAGCCGACGGAGGAGCCGACGGAGGAGCCGACGGACGAGCCGACGGACGAGCCGACCGACGAGCCCGGTGCGTGCACGACCGAGGGCGCGCAGCCGCTCGTTCCCACGGGTGTCACGGCTGTTCTCGACGGTGACAAGGCGACCGTCACGTGGAACGCGCCGGTCGACTCGGAGTGCGCTGTGCTCTACACCGTCGTGCGCGAGGGTGGTGCTCTCGCTGTGAAGCGTGAGGTTTCAGCGCCGTCGTTCGCCGACTCGGGGCTCGCTGAGGGTCTCACCTACACGTACAAGGTCCGAGCAGAGGGTGCAGACGGCCAGGCGTCGGCTTATTCCGCCAAGGTGACGGCTGGCGCAGCCGAGCCGGAGCCTGAGCCCACGGACGAGCCCACGGACGAGCCCACGGACGAGCCCACGGACGAGCCCACGGACGAGCCCACGGATGAGCCCACCGACGGTTCGTCGACTCCTCCCACGGGTGGGTCGGCCGAGGGGCCGCACTACGCGACGAACCCGTCGGGCCAGAAGGGCAAGAGCAAGACGATCACGGTCGACGGAAGCGCGTCCGAGTGGACTGCCGACATGGTCATCGCCCAGGGCGTGGCGAACGACGACCCGCGGACCTTCCGCGGCTCGCACGAGGGTCCCGTGTACGACCTCTACTCGCTCTCCGGCGCATGGGACCAGACGAATCTCTACCTCATGTGGCAGATCACGAACGTCACGGATGTCGTCGATCCTGCGCAGGGGTACCCGATCTCGGACAACGGCAAGCCGACGAACGGTGACATCCCGTTCCAGCTCGCGTTCGACATCGACCCGGCCAAGTCGGCGTCGGGCCTGATCGACGCGACGACCGATGGCGTGTGGGGGATCCGCAATAAGTTCACGAACGGTGTGGACAAGCTCGCGATGTTCTCCGCGAAGTCGGGTGTCGGCCAGCCGTCGATCTTCTCGCTCAACGCGGGCGGCTCGTTCGACTACAAGCCGGCGAACGTCCTGGGATTCACGGCAGGTGGAGTGACGTACGCGGCCGGCGACGGTCTGACGGCGTCGACGGTCCTCGGCGTGAAGAAGAACGGGTACGAGGGGTATACGCCTGCGGATCTCGCGGACGCGAGCAAGTACACGGACCTCCTCAAGGCGGGTCACGACGCGGCGCAGGACACGTTCTATGAGATGTCCATCCCGCTCGCGTCGCTCGGCCTGACGAAGGCGACGCTCGAGTCGCAGGGCGTGGGCGTGCAGCTCATCAGCACGTTCGGTCAGTCGGGCATCAACTCGCTGCCCCACGACCCGACGGTTCTCGACAACGCCACGAAGGCGTACTCGGCCGACGAGTCGACGTCGATGGAGAAGGAGGACTGGGACACGTTCTCGGTGTCCCTCGCTCGTCTCGGTAAGTGAGGGAGGGGGGACTGGGACACGTTCTCGGTCCCCCGCTCGTCTCGGCACGTGAGGGAGGGGGGACTGGGACACGTTCTCGGTCCCCCTCGCTCGTCCCGGCGCGTTCGCGGCCGGCGTGCGGACGTTCGGGGGAGGTCCGCGCGCCTCTGCCCGGGGTGCGTTGAGTCTGGGGTGTCGTCCGTAGGACGAAAGACGGTGCCCCGGAGCGTGCGGGGGCGACTACCCTAGGAGTGACCACCACACAGTCATCTGAAGGAGTTCTCTGTGGCCATCATCGAAGGTGTCTACGCACGCGAGATCCTCGACTCGCGCGGCAACCCGACCGTCGAGGTCGAGGTCGCACTCGACTCCGGCGTCACCGCGCGTGCGGGCGTCCCCTCGGGCGCGTCGACCGGTGCGTTCGAAGCTGTCGAGCGCCGTGACGGCGACAAGGGCCGCTACCTCGGCAAGGGCGTCCAGGGTGCTGTTGACGCTGTCAACGAAGAGATCGCCCCGGAGATCCTCGGCTTTGACGTCGAGGACCAGCGCGCGATCGACCAGACGCTCATCGAGCTGGACGGCACGTCCAACAAGGGCAAGCTCGGCGCGAACGCGATCCTCGGTGTCTCGCTCGCCGTGGCGCGCGCTGCGTCGGACGAGGCCGGTCTTGACCTCTACCGCTACGTTGGCGGCCCCAACGCTCACGTCCTGCCTGTCCCGATGATGAACATCCTCAACGGTGGCTCGCACGCTGACTCGAACGTCGACATCCAGGAGTTCATGGTTGCTCCGATCGGCGCGTCGTCCTTCAAGGAGGCGCTGCGCACGGGTGCTGAGGTTTACCACTCCCTCAAGTCGGTGCTCAAGTCTGAGGGTCTCGCGACCGGTCTGGGCGACGAGGGTGGCTTCGCGCCGAACCTCTCGTCGAACCGTGCCGCGCTCGACCTCATTCTCGTGGCGATCGAGAAGGCTGGCTTCAAGGCTGGCGAGGACGTCGCGCTCGCGCTCGACGTCGCCGCGACCGAGTTCTTCAAGGACGGCGCCTACCAGTTCGAGGGCGGCACGAAGTCGGGCGACGAGATGATCGCCTACTACGAGCAGCTCGTCGCGGACTACCCGCTCGTCTCGATCGAGGACCCGCTGTCCGAGGACGAGTGGAGCGACTGGGCGAAGCTCGTCGCGAAGGTCGGCGACAAGGTGCAGATCGTCGGCGACGACCTCTTCGTGACGAACCCCGAGCGTCTCGCTCGCGGTGTCGCGGAGAAGTCGGCGAACTCGCTCCTCGTCAAGCTCAACCAGATCGGTACCCTCACCGAGACGCTCGAGGCTGTTCAGCTCGCGCAGCGTGCCGGCTTCACGGCGATGGTCTCCCACCGTTCGGGTGAGACCGAGGACACGACGATCGCTGACCTCGCGGTCGCGGTCAACGCTGGCCAGATCAAGACGGGTGCTCCTGCCCGTGGCGAGCGCATCAACAAGTACAACCAGCTCCTCCGCATCGAGGACGCCCTGGGCGAGGCTGCGGTCTACGCGGGCCGTTCGGCGTTCCCGCGCTGGGGCAAGTGAGCTGTTGCGCCGCGTGCGCATGAGTTCTGGGCGGTGCTAGGCGCTTCGGTGTCAGCTGCCTGACGAGGCCGGATCCCTTCGGGGGTCCGGCCTTCGTCGTCCGTGTGGTGGTGAAGACACTGCACGCATGCGGGTCGCTGGGCCCGGACGGCTCATGGAACGGGCAGGATGGTCTCGTGAGTTCTCGTCGTCCCGTCGCGCCGGGCGGCCCGTCGCGGTCGTCGGGCACGCGCGCGCGCCCGGGTGCGCCGCGGAGCAGCACGGGTCGTGGCGGTGCGGCGCGTCCTGCGAGCACGCGCCCCGCGGGACGCGAGCCGCGCGTGGCGCCGGGTGTGGAGCGTCCGGCGGCGACGGCCTCGGCGTGGCCGCGCACGTTCACGGTGCGGTCGATCGTGCTGTTTGTCGTCGCGATGCTCGCGTTCGTGCTGTTGTTCCCGACGGTGCGCGCCTACTTTGCGCAGACGGCCGAGCTTCAGGCGATGCGACAGCAGGTGGTGGACGCTCAGGTGCGCAACGACGAGCTGCGCTATGAGCTGGGGCGGTGGGACGACGACGCGTTTGTCGCGGCCCAGGCCCGTGAACGCCTCGCCTACGTCTACCCGGGGGAGGTCGCTCTGCGTGTCCTCGACCCGGAGTCGGTCGTCGAGAACGTCAACCCTGAGACCGGCAAAACCGTGACGCAGGGGCCGGTCGACGTGGGGTTCGCGGTGACGCCGTGGTACGCGACGCTGTGGAACTCGCTCGAGGTCGCGGGCACGGTCGAGGTGACAGGCGAGGGCGATCCGGTGCCGCGCCCGAAGGTGTCGGGCGACGCTGACGAGGACGTCGCGACGCCCGACGAAACACAGCCCGACGGAGCACAGCCCGACGGCGCCACCTCTGACTGACGTTCCCTGTGTCCCTGTGTCCTCGTTCCGCGGTGCGGTGGTGCGTGGGGGAGAATGGCTCTCGTCCCCGCAGTCGTCCCCGATGGGAGCCCCGTGACCGAGCAGTCTGAGCCGATGGCGTCTGACGCGCGTCCCGACGTCGACCTTTCGGTCCGTGCCGTCGACGAGACAGTGTCCTCCGCTGATGTGAGTGCGCTGCACGAGCAGCTGGGGCGTGAGGCGCGGGGCATCGTGGGGATTGCGGCGCGTTGCGTGTGTGGGCGCCCGCTCGTGGTCCGGACGGCGCCGCGGCTTGAGAACGGGACGCCGTTCCCGACGACGTTCTATCTCACGCATCCTGCGCTCGTGGCGGGGGCGAGCACGCTCGAGGCCAACGGTGTGATGAAGGAGATGTCGGCGCGGCTGCTCGAGGACGAGGAGCTTGCTGCGGCGTATCGGCGTGCGCACGAGCACTATCTGGCGGAGCGTGAGGCGCTCGGTCATGTCGAGGAGATCGACGGGATCTCGGCCGGTGGCATGCCGACGCGGGTGAAGTGCTTGCACGTGCTTGTGGGTCATGCGCTTGCGGCGGGCCCGGGTGTGCAACCACTCGGTGACGAGGCGCTCGCGCTCATCGCTGCGGCTGGCACGTGGTCGCGGGAGCGCTGCTACTGCTGAGCTGAGGCGCGGCCTGGTTGGGGGCGCCTGGTTGGGCGCGGCCCGGTTGAGTGGCGGCCTGGTCGGGCGCGGCTTGGCTGGGAAGCGGTACGCGGGTGACGGTGCGCTTCTCGCACGCGCGATTGCGCGGGGCTGGTGGGAGCGATGCATGGGTCGCGTCCGGGTCGCGGGTTCAGCAGTGTCCGACGGTGGTGGGAGGATGTCCGTCGTGACTCGCGTAGCTGCCATCGACTGTGGAACCAACTCGATCCGACTTCTCGTTGCGGATGTCGCTCCTGACGGGACGCTCACGGACCTCGTGCGCCGCATGGAGGTGGTGCGCCTGGGGGCGGGCGTCGACCGGACGGGTGAGCTTGATCCGGTGGCGCTCGAGCGCACGCTTGCGATGACGCGCGAGTACGGGGCGACGATCGCTGAGCTCGGGGTCGAGCGGGTGCGGTTCGTCGCGACGTCGGCGACGCGTGATGCGCGCAACCGGCAGGCGTTCGTCGACGGTGTGCGGGAGGTCCTCGGTGTCGAGCCGGAGGTCGTCGCGGGCGCCGAGGAGGCCCGGTTGTCGTTCGCGGGTGCGACGAGCGTCATCGGCGATGGGCGCGCGGCTCCGTACGTGGTCGTCGACCTCGGCGGCGGCTCGACGGAGCTCGTCCTTGGGACAGAGTCTCCGGTGGGGGAGTTCTCGATGGATGTCGGGTGCGTGCGCATGTCTGAGCGGCACCTGCTGAGCGATCCGCCGACGGCCGAGCAGGTCGCGGCTGCGCGCGCTGATGTGCGTGCGGCGCTCGACGCGGCTGAGGAGCACGTCGACCTGGGTGCGGCGAGCACGCTCGTGGGTCTGGCGGGTTCGGTGACGACGGTGACGGCGCACGCGCTGCGTCTTACGGCCTACGACCGTGACGCGATCAACGGGGCCGTCCTTCCTGTTGCTGTCGTCCTCGAGGCGTGCGAGGACCTTCTGTCGATGCCGCGTGAGCAGCGGGCCGGGCTCGGCTTCATGCACCCGGGTCGGGTCGACGTCATCGCCGCGGGTGCGCTCGTGTGGTCTGAGGTCGTTGCGCGCGTCGTCGAGCGTGTCGCGGAGCGTGGTGGAGAGCTCACCGAGGTGCTCACGAGCGAGCACGACATCCTTGACGGCATCGCGCTCTCGGCGGCTGTCGGCTCGTGACGGTGACTGGGTCCGTAACGGTGACTGGGGCGCGACCGGTGAGGGCGCCGCGTCTTGACTCGCTCACGGGTCTGCGTTGGTGGGCTGCTGCGGCTGTCTTCATCCATCACCTCGCGATTCTTGTGCCCTACCCGCCGGTCCTCGCGCGGGTCACGGTGCTTGGCGTCCATGGTGTGACGTTCTTCTTCGTCCTGTCGGGCTTCGTGCTCACGTGGTCGTCGGGTCGGGCGGTGCCCGGTGCGAGCGTCCCCGATGCGCGGACGTTCTGGTGGCGACGCTTTGCACGGATCTATCCTGCGCATCTCGTGGCTCTGCTCCTCGCGGTCCCCGTGTTCACGTCACTGTTCGTGGCCGAGGGGTCGGGCTGGTGGGTGGACCCGTTCAGTCTTGGCATCCTCGCGCTCTCGGTCGTCCTGCTCCAGGGATGGTCGCGTGATCCGATGGTGCTGTTCTCGGGCAACCCTGCGGCGTGGACGTTGTCGTGCGAGGCGTTCTTCTATGCGCTGCACCCGGCTGCGGACCGCGCGCTCGCGCGGACGTCGCGGAGGGGTGCGCTCGCCGTCGCTCTCGGTGTCGTCGTCGTGGCGGTCGCGGTGCGCGTGCTCATCGGGTCGGGCACGGCTGCGGGCGGTGCGGTCGGTGGGTGGCCCTGGCCGGTCCTGCGTGTCACGGAGTTCTTCCTCGGCATGGCGCTTGCGCGGGCTGTCGCGCTCGGGTGGCGTCCGCGACTGCGGCCTGGGCTCGTCGCCGGCGTGCTGGGGGTCGTCGTGACGTGGCTCGCCCTGGGCCGCGAGTTGCTCGACGACCTTGGGGGAGAGTCGTCGTTCGCGCTCACCGTGCACGACGCGGTCCTTCCGGGGATGCAGGAGGTCATGACGGTCGGCCTCGGTCTGCTCGTTGCTGCGGTCGCGGTTCGCGAGCTTGAGCGTGGGCCGAAGCGACTGGGCGCACCGTGGCTCGTGCGGCTCGGTGAATGGTCGTACGCGTTCTACCTCGTCCACGCGACGATCCTCTACGCGCTCCTCGCGCTCTTTGGCCGGCAGCACGGCGCTGTCGGCGTCGTCGTCGGCGTGGGCGCTCTCGCGGCATCGATCGGGGCGGCGTGGTTGCTGCATGTCGCGGTCGAGCGCCCGGCGGAACGTCGGTTGCGTAGCGCGTGGGACAGCAGGCGCGCGGCGCGCGCGCGACGCGCAGCCCCAGTGGACCTGCCTGCGTGAGGGGACGGGTCCTCTGATCCAGGTTGCTCTTGCCCCGCGAGATCATGCCGTCGCTCGGCCCCACCTCGAATTTCGTCACGTCCGTGTGACGTAAACCCCACGGTCGTTGTGGCTCGGTCGATATACGATAGATGCATGCCCCAGGATGATCTGACCGAGGTTTCGCGCACCCAAAAGCCGGCCGCCCCTGCGTCCCGCAAGGTGCCCCGCATCGTCGTGCTTGGCGGCGGTTCTGTTGGTCTGTACTCGGCTCGGCGCATCCGTCGCCGCCTGGGTGGCCGTGAGGCAGCGATCGTCGTCGTCGACCCCCGCCCGTACATGACGTACCAGCCCTTCCTCCCGGAGGCTGCGGGCGGCTCGATCGATGGCCGTCACGTCGTGGCCCCGCTGCGTCGCGCCGTCAAGGGCGTCGACCTGCTGCAGGGCATGGTGACGTCGATCGACCACACGAACCGTCGTGTGACGATCCAGCCGGAGTCGGGCGACGCGTACACGATCCGCTACGACCACCTTGTTGTGGGTCTCGGAGCCGTGTCGCGCACGCTGCCGATCCCGGGCCTTGCCGAGACGGCGATCGGCTTCAAGACCGTCGAGGAAGCGATCGCTGTCCGCAATCAGGTGCTCAACCGCATCGACGTCGCAAGCTCGACGTGGGACCCCGAGACGCGTCGGCGCATGCTGACGTTCGTGTTCGTCGGCGGTGGCTTTGCTGGCGTCGAGGCGATCGGCGAGGTCGAGTCGATGGCGCGTGCGGCGATCAAGTACTACCCCGAGATCGACGCGAAGGACCTGCGTTTCGTGCTCGTCGAGGGTTCCCCCCGCATCCTTCCCGAGGTGTCCGCCGAGCTTGGCGGCTACACGCTCGATCAGTTGCGCAAGCGCGACATGGACATCTACCTGTCGACGTTCCTCAACTCGTGCGTCGACGGCCACATCGTCTTGTCGAACGGCCAGGAGTTCGACGCTGACACGGTCGTGTGGACGGCCGGCGTCAAGGCGAACCCAGTCCTGCGCGACTCGGATCTGCCTCTCGACGAGCAGGGCCGCGTCATTACGAACTCCTTCCTCCAGGTCGCCGACGCGGACGGGACCGTCGTGCCCGACGCCTGGGCTGCTGGCGACTGCGCTGCTGTCCCCGACCTCGTCGTGGGTGGCACGTGCCCGCCCAACGCGCAGCACGCAATCCGGCAGGCAAACCGGCTGGGCGAGAACCTCGCGAAGGCGCTCCGCTCGGCGGCCCCGAGCGAGTACCGTCACAAGAACGTAGGCGCGGTCGCGTCGCTCGGCATGTACATGGGTGTTGCGCAGATGTTTGGCCGCATCAAGGTCCGCGGCTGGTTCGCGTGGGTCCTGCACCGCACGTACCACGTCATGGCGATGCCGACGTGGAACCGCAAGATCCGCATCATGGCTGGATGGACGGGTGCGCTGTTCTTGCGTCGCGAGGTCGTCTCGCTCGGCTCGATCCACGACCCGCGTGCGTCGTTCCGTGCGGCCTCGCAGCCGCCGGCGCCCAAGCTTGTGGCACCCAAGCCGGCCGCGACCGACGCGGCGCAGACCGACGCGGCGCAGACCGACGCGGCGCAGCCCGAAGCGGCGCAGCCCGAAGCGGCGCAGCCCGCCGCTGCCCAGACTGACGTGTGACGCAGGCTCGCGGCTGACGTCGGGCAACGCAGTTCTCACGCACGAGGGCCTCACCATGGAGCGCGTACTCCATGGTGAGGCCCTCGTGCGTTGAGGGCTCAGCCCCAGACGAAGAGGGTGTCGGTGACGCTCACCGCAGTGCCGTCAGGGTTGCCTGCGGTGATGGCGGCAAACGGAGCCTCGAGCGCGACGATGGGGCAGACGGAGGAGCGGCCGCTCGCTTCGACTGCCGCAGGGTCCCACGTGATGAGGACGTCGCCCTGCTTGACGGTGTCGCCCTGCTGGTGGTGGACGGTGAAGCCCTCGCCCTCGAGCTGGACGGTGTTGATGCCGAGGTGCACGAGGACCGCGTGTCCGTCGTCGCCCTTGAGCACGAACGCGTGGGGGTGCACCTTGATGAGGGTCCCGTCGAAGGGTGCGATCGCGTTGCGACCCGTTTCGGGGTCGGGGACGATGGCGATGCCAGGCCCGACGAATCCTTCCGAGAAGACGGGGTCGTCGACGTCGATCATCGCCATGGTGGTGCCGGCGACCGGGGCGAGGACGTCGAGGGGCGCGGTCACCGGAGGTCCTCGATGTCGGACGCGAGCGTGTCGGCTTCGGGGCCGACGATGACCTGCACGGCGTCGCCGCTCATGACGACGGCGATGGCGCCTGCGGCCTTGAGGCCAGGCTCGTTGACGAGTGAGGGGTCCTCGACCTCCACGCGCAGGCGCGTGATGCAGGGTTCGAGGTCGATGATGTTGGCATCCCCGCCGAGGGCTGCGAGGATCTGGGACGCCTTACTCATGGTGTGCTCCTGGTGTCGTAGGCGGAACGCGGGCTGGGCTGCGACGTTGCAGCGGGTCAGCGATGCGATGGGGTGCAAGTTACATGAGATCGTCGAGTGCTGAGGCGATCGTGTCGACCTCGGGCCCGACGACGACCTGGACGACGCGTCCGTGGCTTGCGACGCCGTAGGCGCCGGCTGCTTTGAGGGCGGCGGTGTCGACGATGCCGGGGTCGGTGACGAGTGCGCGAAGGCGCGTGGTGCACGGGTCGATCTCGACGATGTTGTCGACGCCGCCGAGTGCGGCGAGGATCGCGGCGGCGCGGTCCTGGTCGGACGTGCTCATATGACTCCTTCCGGAGAGGTGGCGGTGGCGTGTGGTCCGCGTCGCGGGGTGCGCGAGGGGCGGGGGACGAGCATGGGGCGAGCTTCACGTAGCGGGACGAGGACGCTGTAGCGGTCGCCCCGGAACGTTGACTGGGTGTACATGACGGCGGTCTGCCCCGCGTACGAGCGGCGTTGGGTGCGCAGGACGGCGCGTTGCGTCGTCATGTCGAGGAGCTCGGCTTCGGTTGCGGTCGCGTCCGCGGCCTGGAGGGTATCTTCGCCCCAGGTGGGGCTGAGGTCGAGGTCGCGCAGGACGCTGTAGAGGCTCGTCGGGACGGCGTCTGCGAGGAGGTGGGGGGCGAGCCGCGCGGGGATCCAGGAGCTTTCGATGCTCATGGGTGAGCCGTCCGCGGTGCGCAGGCGCGATACGTGGTGGACGGGCTCGTCCTCGGGGAGGTCGAGAGCGCGTGCGACGCGGGGTGGTGCGGGCATGGTGGTCGCGTCGAGGACGCGAGCGCCGGGTTCGAGACCGCGTCGTCGGGCTTCTTCACCGAATGTGGTGAGGCGCATCTCGAAGTCCGCGTGGCGCGGGGCGACGAAGGTTCCGCGGCCTTGTTCGCGGACGAGGGTCCCTTCGGCGACGAGGGCGTCGAGCGCTTGGCGGACGGTCATGCGTGACACGTCGAAGCGTTCGGTGAGGGTGCGTTCGGAGGGGACGGCGTCGCCGACCTCGAGCTCGTTGGCGATGAGCTCTGCGAGGTAGTCGCGGACGACGAGGTGCTTGTGGCGCCGGGCGGAGTGCTCGGTCGTCATGGAATCCACCTCCCTGGTCGTCCCATCGTCGGGCCGTGCGCTCCGTCATCGGAGCCCTTGACACATCATCATGTCTAGACCACTGTGGTGGCAAGTGGTCCAGACAACCTGTCCGACGACATGCTGCCAGGGCCGAGGGATGGTCGACGACGCTCGCCCTCGATGAATTCAGGCTCCACGCACACCCGCTCCACGCATCACAGGTTCCACGCGAACCATCTCACGTCCATTCTTCGGCGACGCACCGACGCGTCGCCGCCACGTGACCCCGAAGGAGTGCCATGACCACGGTCAATCAGGCCGCCCCACGAGCGAGGCGAGGCATCCCCGGCTTCGCCCAGCTGCAACGGGTGGGTCGTTCTCTCATGCTTCCCATCGCCTCCCTGCCCGCAGCGGCGCTGCTGCTGCGGCTCGGACAACCTGACATGCTCGGTGCCGACGGGCTGGCCAAGAACGCTGACTGGCTCGTGCCGGTGGCCGCGGTCCTGGCCGCTGCCGGTGGTGCGCTCCTCGACAACCTCCCCATTCTCTTCGCGCTCGGCGTCGCGATCGGCTACGCGCGCAAGGCTGACGGTTCGACGGGCCTTGCTGCCGTCATCGGCTACCTCGTCTTCACGGGGGTCACCAAGGCGATGTCGCCTTACATCCTCGGCAAGCCGGCCGCGGTCACGCCCGCGGACGTCCTCGCGAGCGCGGATCCGGCTGCTCGTGCAGCCGCGGAGAGCGGTGACTTCACCCAGCTCCTCAAGCATGCGATCGGCATGGATGCGCCGGCGCAGGAACTCATCAACTACGGCGTTCTTGGCGGCATCGTCATTGGTCTGACGGCGGCGCTGCTCTACCAGAAGTACTACCGGATCAAGCTCCCGGCCTACCTGGCGTTCTTTGGTGGGCGCCGGTTCGTGCCGATCATCACGGCGGGTGCGGCGGTTCTCATCGGCGTGTTCGCGTCGTTCATCTATCCCGCATTCGACGCGGCCTTCACGTCCGTGGGTGACTGGGTGACGGGTTCGGCGATCGTCGGCGGCTTCGTCTTTGGAACTCTGAACCGCCTGCTCGTGCCGTTCGGGCTGCACCACCTGCTCAACTCGATGCCGTGGTTCCAGTTCGGTGAGTACACGAACGCTGCGGGCAACGTCGTGCACGGTGACATTCCGCGATTCCTCGCGGGCGACCCGACCGCAGGAATGTTCCAGGCGGGCTTCTTCCCGATCATGATGTTCGCGCTTCCGGCTGCCGCCTTGGCGTTTGTTCACACGGCAAAGCCGCACAACCGCAAGATTGTCGCGGGCATCATGGGCTCGGCCGCGCTCGTCGCGTTCGTCACGGGCGTGACGGAACCGCTCGAGTTCGCGTTCGTGTACGTCGCCTACCCGCTGTACGCGATTCACGCGGTGCTCACGGGCGCCTCGCTCGCGATCGTCAACGCCCTCGAGATGCGCTCGGGCTTCGGCTTCTCCGCCGGTGCGATCGACTTCCTGCTCAACTGGCGGATCGCTGAAAATCCCGTCGGCATCGTGCTCGTCGGCCTCGTGTTCGGCGTCATCTACTACTTCTTGTTCCGCTTCGTCATCACGCGCTGGAACCTCAAGACACCGGGCCGCGAAGACGAGTCCGACGCGGGCATCGACTCTGCTGAGTTCGTCGACGGCGGGTCCGCCGGGGTGTCGTCGGCCCGCGCGTCGGGCGCGAGCGGTGCTCACGCGTCGGGGTCCGCAGGCGGGACCTCACCTGGAGGTGACTCTGCATGACGTCGAAGCTGACCGGTGTTCCCGTGAGCCCCGGGCGGGTGGCGGGTGTCGTCTACGCGATGCCAGCGCCCGTCCCGGAGCCCTCGGAGGCCGCCAGGTCAGCCGGGATCGACGCAAGCACGGCGGTCGCGCAGGTCGCGGCCGCCGTGCAGGCGGTCCAGGCTGACCTGTTCGAGCGCGCGAGCCGGGCGCAGGGTGCAGCGGCCGACGTCCTCACGGTGACGGCCGCGATGGCGGGCGACTCGACGCTCTCGAAGGGTGCGGCGCAGCGCATCGAGGACGACGGCGCGACCCCCGAGCGTGCAGTGTGGGATGCGGCCGAGCAGATCGCGGGTCAGCTGGAGAAGCTCGGCGGCATGATGGCGGAGCGTGCGCGCGACGCGCGCGACGTCCGCGACCGGATCGTGGCAGCGTTGCGTGGCCTGCCCGCGCCGGGCGTCCCGGACCCTGGCGTGCCGTTCATCCTCACGGCTGCTGACCTTGCCCCTGCCGACACGGCGACGCTCGACCCCGCGACGGTGCGCGCGATCGTCACCGCGGGTGGTGGTCCCACGTCGCACACGGCGATCCTCGCGCGCTCTCTCGGGATCCCGGCGATCGTCGCGTGCGCCGGTGCGACGGCCATCCCTGACGGGACGACGGTTCTCGTCGACGGCGGCGAGGGAACGGTGGACACGGCTCCGTCGGACGACGACGTGGCTGCAGCCGAGGCGCTCTCGGGCACCGCGAGGTCCTTCGACGGGCACGGCCACACGTCCGACGGGCACGCGGTCGCGCTGCTCGCCAACGTCGCTGACGCGCCGAGTGCTGACGCGGCCGTGGCCGCGGGCGCCGAGGGCGTCGGCCTCTTCCGGACCGAGTTCTGCTTCCTCGGGCGCGCTGACGAGCCGAGCGTCGACCAGCAGGTCGACGCCTACCGGGCGATCCTGTCGCGCTTCCCTGGGCGCAAGGTCGTCGTGAGGACGCTCGACGCGGGTGCGGACAAGCCGCTCGCGTACGTGACCGCGGACGGCGAGCCCAACCCGGCTCTCGGCGTGCGCGGCCTCCGCACGGCGCTCGAACACCCCGACGTGCTCGAGCGGCAGCTCGAGGCGATCGCCACCGCGACGCAGGCGGAAGACGCGGACGTGTGGGTCATGGCGCCCATGGTGGCGACAGTCGCCGAGACCGAGAGCTTCGTCGGGCGGTGTGCCGCGCACGGGCTGAAGACCGCGGGCGTCATGGTGGAAGTGCCCGCGGCCGCGCTGCAGTCGCAGCACATCCTCGCGCACGCGTCGTTCGCTTCGATCGGAACGAACGACCTCACGCAGTACTGCATGGCGGCCGACCGCGAGACTGCAGCGCTCGCCGTTCTCTCGACCGGCTGGCAGCCCGCAGTTCTGCAGCTCGTCGCGGCGACGTGCCGCGGCGGGGCGGCCAATGACGCACCCGTGGGGGTGTGTGGCGAGGCGGCCGGAGACCCGGCGCTCGCGGTCGTGCTCGTCGGGCTGGGAGTGTCGTCGCTGTCGATGACGCCCCGCGCTCTGGCGGACGTCGCTGCCGTGCTGGCGTCGGTCGACCTCGCGACGTGCGAGCGGCTTGCGAACGAAGCCCTCGCGCAACCCGACGCCGATGCGGCCAGGTCGATTGTGCGAGCGGGAATCCCAGCGCTCGCGGAGCTAGGGCTCTGAAGGGAGCTGTGCCGCTGGTGCGAGCTGGGGCTCTGGAGGGAGCTCGGGCTCTGGTACGAGCTCAGGCTCTGAGGTGAGCTGGGACTGTGGAGGGAGCTGGGCTCTGAAGGGAACTCAGCTTCTGCGGGCACTGTGGCTGAACGACGCCGGCTGATGGACGACGACGGGGCCGGCCTGGGAGTTCCCGGGCCAGCCCCGTCGGGCGGTCCTGCCGCGTGAGGGTGTCGAGCATCGCTGCTCTGCGCGTAGCGGTGCTCCGCTAGATGGTCTCCTGGAGAAGGAATGCCTCGAGGGCGTCGAGCGCGGCGGTGGCGTCGTCCCCGTCCGTGTCGGTGTGGAGCGTGACAACCTCGCCGACGTTGGCGCCGAGCGTCATGACGCCGAGGACGGAGCTTGCGTCGACGGGGTCTTCGGTGCCGCGGGCGATGGTCACGGGCACTGCCTGCTTGCCGGCCTCTTGAGCGAAGAGTGCGGCGGGGCGTGCGTGGAGCCCCTCGAGAATCGCGACTGTGACGGTACGTTCCATGGTCGAGCTCCTTCGCGCTGCGTTGCGTGTCATCTTGATCGTAGGCGACCGAGGCGATCTGGTCTAGACCAGTGGGGTGGCCTGTGGCGCGGCGCGTGTCGTCGCGCGGCCCATCGTCGTCGGCCATCGTCGGTTGTCGGCTGTCGGCTGTCGGTTGTCGTCGATCGTCGATCATCCTTGTCCTTGTCCTTGTCCTTGTCCGCGCGTCGTCGCTGGCCCACCCTCGTCGTTGGCCCACCCTCGCCGTTGGCCCACCCTCGTCGTGGGGCCACGTCGTCGTGGGGCCACCGTCGTCGTGGGGCCACCGTCGTCGCGGGGCCACGTCGTCGTAGGGCCACCGTCGTCAGCGCGTGGTTCCGCCCGTGAAACTGGGACGCGTGCAGAGGGAGATCCGTGGGACGATCGTTCGTGCTGCGCGGGCGTTGCGTCCGCGTATGCGGCGCCCCCGTAGCCCAACCGGCAGAGGCAATCGGCTTAAACCCGATGCAGTGTGGGTTCGAGTCCCACCGGGGGCACTCGCCGCGCATTTGCTACGCGCGTCCTCTGCGCGAGCGTGGGGCCTGCGGGTTCTCGCGGGTTGTCGCGCTCAGGGTGCTTGTCCTAGCGCTAGGTCGACTTGTTCTCCTGCTAGGTCGACTTGTTCTCGTGCACAGTCGGCCTGTTCTCACAAGGCGCGGGCTTGGTCTCGCGCACAGTCGGTCCCTCCTGGCATGCTCATACCGCGACGTGCCGCAGCCCGCCCGGGGATGGGAACGATGTTGACCCCGCAGGCGTTGCACCGTCAGACGCGCAACTACGCGAGCAGCCCGGACGATCGCCCGGCCTGTCACGACTGCCAGGAGGAATAGTGAGCAACCCCGTCTTCACGTCGAGCCGGGCCTTCCGGGACCCGGTGCAGCAGCGCGGGCACTCGGCTCAGGGCTTCGGTGACGGATCGGCCGCATCCGCGGCAACTCTCGAGAGCCTGTACGCGCAGCCTTCGGCTTCTCCTGTCCAGACGAACCGCATCACGTACGACGACGTCATCGTGAAGACGGGCAGTCTTCTTGCGATCGTCGTCGTGCTGGCGGCGATCTCGTGGCAGGTGGCGCCGTCGATGCCGGGCCTCTACATCGGCGGAGCGATCGTCGGCTTCGTCCTTGCGCTCGTCAACATCTTCAAGCGGAAGCCGAGCCCCGCGCTCATCATGGGCTACGCCGCTGCTCAGGGTGTCTTCCTGGGTGGGCTGTCGTTCTTCCTCGACCAGTTCTACCCGGGCGTTGCGATGCAGGCGCTCATCGCGACTGTCGTGACGTTCACCGTGGTGCTGCTCGGGTTCAAGAGCGGCAAGCTCCGGACGTCGCCGAAGCTCACGAAGATGTTCTTCATCGCAATGATCTCCTACGCGGCGTTCTCCCTCGTCAACCTCGGGATCATGCTGTTCGGTGCGAACGACGCGGCGTGGGGTCTGCGCTCGAGCGTCGAGATCGCGGGAATGCCGCTCGGCGTCATCATCGGCGCGGTCGCGGTGCTCCTCGCGTCGTACTCGCTCGTCATGGACTTCGAGCAGATTAAGCACGGCGTTGAGGTCGGTGCGCCCCGCAACCTCGCATGGACGTTCGCGTTCGGACTCGTCGTCACGCTCGTCTGGCTCTACGTCGAGTTCCTCCGGATCTTCGCGATCCTCTCGGGCCGCGACTGAGCGCATGGCCTCACGCTGATGCTCTGACGATTCACCCGGACCTCTGGGTGCCGTCCGCCACGATGCCCGGTACCGCGCGAGACGCGCGGGACCGGGCATCGATGCATGGGGGCATCGATGCATGGGGCATCGATGTGTCGGGGATCGTGGTGTGGGGCTCGTTGCGCGTGGGTGTGAACGAGCTACTTGATGGCGCCCGCAGCTAGTCGGTCGGCTTCGGCGTCCACCGTGTGTGGTTGTCCGATGTGCCGACTACCCTTGACCGAGGCCCCGCGACCGCGCGGCTTCACCACGACGAGAGGTTCGACCCCGTGGCTACCCTTCCCCAGGCATCCGGCGGTTTCGGCGACAAGCCGGAGCTGACCTTCCCCGACACCGCGGCCCCCGCTGAGCTCGAGGTTCAGGTCCTCGTCCAGGGTACGGGCGACACCGTCGAGGCTGGCGACAACATCGTCGTCAACTACCTCGGCCAGACGTGGGGCGGACACGTCTTCGACAACTCGTACGACCGCGGCTCCGCGATCGACTTCCCCATCGGTCTGGGCCGAGTGATCGGCGGATGGGACCAAGGCCTCGTCGGCAAGCAGGTCGGCTCGAGGGTTCTGCTCTCCATCCCGCCGCACCACGGGTACGGCTCACGGGGCGTTCCGCAGGCCGGCATCGGAGGGGACGACGTTCTCGTCTTCGTCGTCGACATCATCGGCACCAACTGAGCAGTCTCACGACTCACCGCGTCCCGGTTCCGGCCGTGTGGCAGCGGTGAATCAGAACGTTCGTCCTCAGGGGCGGCCCGGGTGGGCCGCCCCTGAGTCGTACCGAGTGCACCCGCCGGATCGCCGCCCGGGCTGCGTCCCGTCGTGAGCGTTCCTGCAGTGGCGCACCCAGTGCGGTCGCTGAGGCACATCGTCGCGAGCGCCCTCGGCTGTGTGCCGTGTGCCGTGTGCTGTGCGTCGTGCGCAGGCTGGTGGGTTGTGTACGCCGTGTGTGGCGTCCCATGCCGCGTGGGGCCGGTGCGCATGGCCGACGGCAGAGCGTCGGGCCTAGTCAGTACGGAATCGAGTCCTCTGGGTTGGCCTGGTCACTGCTCCCGACGCCCTCGTCGGGGTGGCGAGTCACGCTCAGGGCGCCGCCGACTGGTGTCCCCGCGTCGTCGTCGGCGGGCGGACCGACTGGAATGGCCCCGTCTGCACTAGATAGTTGATGTGTGGGCGTGGTGCTGGTGGCTTGAGCGGACGCAACGTCGGACTTCTCCGCATGGGCGTTCGCGGGCTGGTCTGCTTGCCCGCGCCGGACCTCGTTCGGCGGCTCGCTTCCAGATGTGCCAGTGGGGTTCCTCGGGGGAAGGCTCGGAAGGCTCGGCCTCGATCCCTGGCTCGTGTCCGCGCTCGCGCTCGCGCTCGTGTTCGCACTCGTGCTCGTGTCCGTGTCCGTGTCCGTGTCCGTGTGCGTGTTCGCACTCGTGCTCGCGTTCGCGGGGCGTCCGCGCTCGGTCGAGTGACGGCTGAGGTGAGTGCCGCGCTTGTTGAGCTCGTGCGTCCCGTGGGCGACGTCCATATGAGGCGTGATGGTCGAAGTCGCGAGGTTCGCGCGGGCGTCGGGCGAGCGGGGGCACTCGACGGTGACGTGTGGGGACTGTTGAGGTCCTCGACGTCAGGGCCAGATGGGTCGGCGGCGCGTGCCGCTTCGCGGAGTGCCCTGGCCTGAGGGTCGTCGGCCACATGAACCGTCCATGTACCCGCATGCTTGAGCCTGTGATGCTGACGGCACAAGTGGGCGAGGTTCGACGCGGACGTGGCTCCACCCTCGTCCCAGGCTTCGACGTGGTCGAGGTCGCACGCCTCGGCGCGCCGCCGGCACGACGGGAACCGGCACGTCTCGTCACGTAGCTGCGTGAAGATGCGCAGGTGAGACGGGACGCGGTACGTCGACCGTGACATGTCGAGAGGCGCGCTGGTGTGCGGATCGGTGAGGATCCTCCTTAACGACGGGCTCTGCGCAACGAGCGAGCGCGCGGTCGCACGATCGATCGGCCCGCTGTTGACGAGCATGCCGTGCGGGGTGGGTGCGTTCCTGCTGCCGATGCCGCTGGCGTCACCGCTTGCTTCGCTGGTCTCGTCCCGCCTCGCGCTAGCGCCCCATGGGGCTGCTGCTGCGTCCGGCGAGTCTCCGAGCCAGTCGACTGGCACGAGTACTGCCACTGTCGGGACGATGCCGTAGATGTCCACGTCGCAGGCTGACGATGCCGTGTGTTCGTCGTCGTCGCCCAGAGCCTCGGTGTAGGCGACCTCGAGCAAGCGCTGCTGGCTCGAGGAAAGGCCGGTCCGGTCGCTGGGACGACGCTCGGAGCGCGCGGGATCGCCCGATCCGCCGACGCGTGCGTCGCTGATCGACGGAGGATCGACGATGTCTGTTGATCCGTTGCCCGCCGGGTGCACCGAGCCTGCGAGAGCCGAACCGTCTGTCGACGCTGCCGGGCCGTCCTGTGTCGCACGGCCTTCTGATGGCTCTGGCTGCGTCCGCGGGTAGTCGTCGTCGTTCGACTGCGGAACGTGCGCGGAGCCCTCGGTGGGGGCGGGCTCGTGAGGTCGTCGTGGGGTTGGTCTGGTGCCCTGCTGCGGGATGAGCAGCGCACCATCGCTGAGTGCGTATGCCATGAACGCGTCGGCACGCAGCTGGGTGAGTGTGCGCGGATCCTGCGGCGACCGGACTGCCATCGCAGCATCGATGCAGCGGTTGTAGATCGCGTGCGCTGCAACCGCAGGCAGGTGCGCCGTGAGTGTCGATATCCCATCGCGCGGCGGTGCGAGCAGGACGTGCCGCCCGGCGCGAGCCCGGCGGTGGCGCACCTCGATCGACTCTGGGTGGTACATCTCGCGGCGACGTCGGGCGAACACCTGGAGGCTTGCCGCAGTGACTGTCGGTGCCTTCTCGAGGATCTCGGATTCGAGAGCATCGCGCGCGCCCACGGGCAGCGTCGTGAGCTCCTCGAGCGCGACTGTGACGTGACGCTCCGAGATGACGCCGTCGAGAAGCGCCTTCCAGAGCGCCGCATGCTCGTCGGCGGCGGTTCGAGCGTCCTCCCAGGCGCGGCGCACAGTGCCCTCAGGGATGCGGATCATCGTCGCGACCTCCGCGATACCCGAGCGGTGCGCGGCCTCGACCGCCCGCGACGACGCCAGCAGCACGTCATCGACGTGCTCCGCGTGCGCGGCTTCTTGATCGGCGAGAACGCCGAGATGAGCGAGAGCGCGAGCCTTCATGGCTGCAGCGGCTCGGATTGTGCGCTCCGCGTGCTCGACGACCTCAAGCACGCGGTCCTGCGTCTCCCGCAGCTCAATGCCCTCCGCCACCCAAGCGGCGTGGCCGCGGGGTGGGGAGACGATGCGTCGCTCGCGTGCGCTGCGATCGGTATTGGCCGCCATGAGAGTTAACGTATCGAACATGCGTTCGAGTTTCGAGCGCGGGTGGGGTGGTTGTGGGGTGAGGTTGAACTGGTACGAGGGTGAGGGCGGGGTGAAGCCCGTGCGGCGTGCTCGGTGCGAGCCGGTACGCGGTCGCGGGCATCGGGGGCAGGCGAGGGGAAGGCGCGGGCTTCAGGGGAGGTGCGAGGAGTGGAAAAGGGCGCAGGGACGGGCGCAGGCGTGGGCCGAGGGGAAGGGGCGGCAGAGAGGTGGGCCGAGGGGAAGGGGTGGGCGCAGGCGTGGGGCGAGAGGAAGGGACGGCAGAGGGGTGGGGCGAAGGGAAAGGAGGGGCCGGGGGAGGGACGGGCGCGAGGCCGCCGGTAGGGAAGGGACGAGGGGTAGGGGCAGGGGAATGGACGGGGAGACAGGGGACCGCACGGCGGTGATCCCGCTACGCTCGAACCATGCGAGTCGGCCTGTGCATCCTGCCCCAGTTCCGCTGGAGCGAAGCCGCTCCCATGTGGCGCGAAACGGAGGACCTCGGTTTCGCCCACGCCTGGACCTACGATCACCTTGCGTGGCGCTCTCTCGCCGACGAGCCTTGGTTCGCGACGGTGCCGACCCTCACTGCGGCCGCACTCGCCACGACGACGATTCCTCTCGGCACGTTCGTCGCAACGCCGAACTACCGCCACCCTGTGATGTTCGCGAAAGACATCCTCACGCTCGATGACATCTCAAGCGGCCGCGTGCTCCTCGGCATCGGCGCAGGTGGTGGCGGCTTCGACGCCGCCGTCCTCGGCGACGCGCCGCTCACGCCGGGAGAGAGAGTACGTCGCCTCGACGAGTTCCTCGGACTGCTCACGACGATGCTCACGCAACCCGTCACCGACCATGACGGCGCGTTCTACACCGCCGTTGGCGCCCGCACCCATCCGGGCCCGCTCGTCGGCCCGCCGCCGTTGCTCGTCGCTGGCAACGGTCCGCGTGCCCTCGACGTAGTCGTCCGCCGCGGCCAGGGCTGGGTGACAACAGGCCTCGAGCAGGTCGACGACGTCGACGCGTGGTGGCAGAGCCTCGCAACCCTCAGCAGCCGGCTCGACGACGCGCTCGAGCGGGCCGGTCGCAGCGACGCTGTCGCCGACCACGAGCTCTTCCCGCGCTACCTCAACCTCGACACGTTCACTTACTCGCTCGAATCCGTCGACAAGTTCGACGACATGGTCGGGCGAGCTGCCGAGCTCGGGTTTACCGACGTCGTCGTCCACAGGCCGCGCACGGACGGCATCTACGCAGGTGACTCCGCGATTCTCGAAAGGCTCACGATCGGGTGAGGCGACCAGCTTCGCGAGTGCGGGGCGGAACTATTGCGTCCGTGACGGCCTCACCGACCGCGTCACCGTGAACTTCGGTGTCCGCGAGACCTGCGACGTCGGCCCGACGATCCTTTCGAGCATCGGTCGGTAGCGCAGGTGGGAGTTCCACACGACCCACAGCTCGCCGCCCGGCCGCAGGACGCGCGCGCTCGCCCGGAACATCGCCTCAGCAATGTCCGTGCTCACGACCGCGCCCGCGTGGAACGGCGGGTTGCAGACGACGACGTCGACCGACGCGTCGGGTACGGACGCCGCCGTGTCGTCAAGCAGTGTCCTCACGCGGTCACCGACACCGTTCGCGGCGGCTGTCGCCGCTGCCGAGAGCACGGCAGCCGCGGACCGGTCCGTCGCAATCACGGTCGCGCGTGGCAGGCGTAGCGCGAGGATCGTCGCGAGCACGCCCGTCCCGCACCCGAGGTCGAGAAGCCGCCAAGCGCCCCGCGCCAGAGAGCCGGGATCGGAGCCCGACGACGATGTGGGCTCGTCCAAGAGATCACGCGCGGCGCCGGTGTCGGTGCCGAGACGACGGGATGACGATGTGGGCTCGCCCAAGAGATCACGCGCGGTGTTGGCGCCGGCGCCGGGACGACGGGACACGCCGTCACGATGCTCGTCGAGGAGTTCGTCGAGTGCGTCGAGGAGCGCGCGCGTGCCGATGTCGAGGTTCGGCCCGGCGAATGCGGCCCCGTGCGCCACCACCTCGAGACCCCCAGCGCGATCACCGGCCGTGCCAGCACTGCCTGGAGCGCCACCGCCTGCACGACCACCGCCTGCACGACCGCCGCCCGCACGACCGCCGCCAGCGCGATCACCACCCGTGCCGCCACCGCCTGGAACACCACCGCGACCGCGATCACCAGCCGCATCGCCACCGCCTGCGCCGTCACCGCCGAGATCGCCCTGGTTGCCGTAGGGGACGGAGATGCGTGCCCGTCGTGGGAACGGCTCGTACCCCAGAGCCGCGGCCATAGGCCGCCGCGCGATGAGTGCGCGAGCCTTGCCGTGCGCGAGCGTCGCCGACACCTCGCCGAAGCGCACCGCGAGCACGTCGTTCATGCTCCGGCTCATGTGCTTGAGCCGCCCTGTCGCGAGGAGGACGACGTCCGGCGCGGCTTGGTCGGCGACGAGGTCCGCGAGCTCGGCGAGCGCGTCGAGCGACCGAGGAAGACGCGCAAGGACGATGCGGGCCCCCGCGACGACGGCAGGATCGAGCGCAGGAAGGACGCGCACCTGCGAGACGTCGATGCCCGAGATCGTCGCGACCGCCGCCGCGTTGAGAAGGATCGCCCGTTTGCTCGTCACCGTGTCCGTCGCGACGCGCACGTCCGGTGCGCCGAGTGCGAGAGCCCCGAGGGTGAGCGCGCCGTAGCCGTCGTCGAGCACTGCGACCTCGCCCGGTCCCGCTGACGCGAGCAGCGTGCGGGACTCCGCGAGAACGAGCCGGTCAGCCGCGTCGACCGCGACGAGCTCGGGCGCCTCGACATCGGGCCGACGCCTCAGCACACCGAGCAGTGCGAGGACGTCGTCCGGAAGATCACGGTGCATAGTGTCGACTTCCTGCGCCGCAGGTGGGATGAGAGAATCGCTCGTCAGCGACCGCGCGGTGCATCCTTCGTCGCCCGCTTCGCGTCGCGATCGCGCACGCGCTCTTCCTCTGCGCGCACCTCGTCCTGGATCTTGCGCTCGCGCACGAGCCAGTCCGGGTTCTTCTCGCGCAGCTCACTGATCTGGTCGGTCGTCAGTGCCTCGGTCACGCCACCGCGGGCCAAGCCCGAGATCGACACGCCAAGGCGCGCTGCGACCACGGGCCGCGGGTGCGGGCCGTTCTGGCGCAGCTCGACGAGCCACTGCGGGGGTTCCGTCTGCCACGTGTCGAGCTCGGCGCGCGTGATGAAACGCTGCTGGAACTCCTCCGGCGTGGCGGGCAGGTAAACGCCCAGCTTCTTCGCCGCTGTCGCGGCCTTCATCGCCTGAGGGTGCTTGCTCACAGGGACCATCCTACCGAGCGCGCACAGTCGTGCGGCCCGCCGAACGCACCTGCGTGTGGTGACGTGCACGACGCACCACGGCGCGACAGTGCGCGAGCCCGGCAGAGTGGTGGTGCGGGAGCCGTCGACAGGCCCGTGCGAGCAGCTGAGAGACGCCACTCGAGGTCACGTGTGGGGCTGTGAGCGAGCCCGGCAGCGTGGTCGCGCACGACCAGTCGACGATGCCGTGCGTGGGCCGCCATGGGCCGGGCGCGGACCCACGAGGGGCCCCACGATGCGTCAGCCGAGACCTGCGTCGTGCACACAGATCGCGACCTGAACCCGGTTGTCGACCTCGAGCTTCGCGAAGATCCGCCCGACGTGCGACTTCACGGTCGGCACGCTCATGAACAGCTCGGCTGCGACCTCGGTATTCGACAGCCCTCGCGCCACCGCACGCGCAACCTCGTGCTCGCGCTCGGTGAGGCGCCCCAGCCGCTCGAGCGCCTCGGCCGACCGCGACGGAGAGTCGCTCGTCGCGGCCGCGATGAGGCGGCTCGTCACGGTCGGGGAGAGGATCGGCTCGCCCGCAGTCGTGCGCAGCACAGCGTCGACCAGCCGGTCGGGCGGCGTGTCCTTGAGGAGGAACCCGTCGGCTCCATGGCGCAGCGCCTCGATCACCGTGTCGTCCGTGTCGAACGTCGTGAGCACGAGGATGCGCAACGCGGGCCACCGCGACCGCAGGGCTTGGGCCGTCGCGAGCCCGTCACGTCTCGGCATCCGCACGTCGAGCAGCACAAGGTCGGGTGACGTTGCGGCGACGACGTCCTCAGCCTCGATGCCGTCAGCCGCCTCGCCGACGATCTCGAGCGCACGCGCACCACCCAGGATCATGCGCAGACCAGAACGGACAAGAGCATCGTCGTCAACGACAACGATCCGGACGCGGGCATCGGAAGAGTCGGTCACGTCCGACAGCGTCTCACGAGCCGTTGCGGTGAATCCTGGAGCACACGCGCAAGGCACGGACGTGGTCACGGGGGCTGGGCCACGGGGGCGGGACGACGGGGTCGGGACGACGGGGTCGGGACCACGGGCGCGGTCACGGGCGTGGGACGACGGGCGCGGGACCACGGGGCGGTCACGGGCGCGGGACCGGGCGCCGCTGGGCCGGGCGGGGGGACCGTGGGCGCGGCAGACCTACCCGCGCCTGCGACGCGCCGGGAGCGCGCGCGCACGCGCACGCGCTGGACCCGGCACGCGCACTCGCGGGAGCCATGTCAGCTGGGTGAGCAGTGAGAGCTGTGCGGGCCATGAGAGCTGCGCGGGCCGCGGGAGTCGCGCTCAGCGTGACCACGGGAGAGAGGCACGCACGACGAAGCCGCCGGTTGCGTCGTCGCCCGCGTCAAACGTTCCGCCGAGCAGCGCGACCCGCTCGCGCAGGCCGCGCAGCCCGTGGCCCGACGCAGGCAAGGCCATCGCGCCCCCCGACGACGATCCCCCAGGCGACGATCCTGCAGACGCACCCCCAGACGACGGCCCGGCCGAACCACCGACCCTCGCAACCCCGACGTCCGCGCCCACCGAGCCCGCAGGCGTCGCGAGAAGCGCCCCGCGGTGCGTGCCCCCGCCCGGGCCGCGACGGCCCAGCGTGCGCACCATGACCGTGAGCCCGTCGTCGGGCGTCCCTGTCACCCGCACGACGATGGGCGACGCCGCAGCGTGCTTGCGCGCGTTCGTCAGCCCCTCCTGAACGATCCGGTACGCGGTCCGCACCGTCGACCCGGCGAGCGTCGCGGACTCATCCGTCACCGACGGCGTCATCCCGAAGTCCACGCGCGCGCCGAGCGCCCGAGCGTCCGCGACCAGATCGTCGATGCGCTCGAGCGTCGGCTGCGGGGCGTCGGTCGCGCTCAGGTCGGTCCCCGCCCGCAGCACGCCAAGCACCTCCCGCAGCTCTTCGAGCGCGCGGTGCGCGTTGTCGCGCACGACCCCCGCCGACTCCCGCACCTCCTCGGGACTGAGATCGGTGCGGTAGGCGAGCGCCCCGGCGTGCATCGCGACGAGCGAGACGCGGTGGGCGAGGACGTCATGCATCTCGTGGGCGATCGCGGCGCGCTCCTGCGCCCGAGCACGCTCCGCATCCGTGGCTCGCGCCCGCTCGGCCGCCTCGGCCCGCGACTGCAGCGTCCACACGAGTTCGCGTCGCGCGCCGATGTACAGGCCGACGCCGACGATGAGGATCGTCGACATGAGCTGCACGATCACGACGCCCCACCACCGCATGTGGGGAAGGCCGTCGACCGTGTAGTAGGACGCGAGCGACGTGATGATGAGCAGCGCCGTCACGGGGACGACCTCGATCATGCGCCGCCGCGCGCACACCGACACGACGGCAAGAGTTGCGGCGGCGCTCGCGGACACCGACAGCGACGACATGACGAGCAGCACGACGACGACGGTCATGGGCCAGCGTCGACGAAACCAGACGATGATGTAGGAAGCCAGCCCCAGAGCGACGTCCAAGGCCTCACGCGCCGTCGCCTCAGCCACCGAGGAGACCGCGATGTCGGGGGAGCCGGGTGGTTCCGGCAGGACCGAGCCGAACAGCACGAACGAGCAGAGCAAGACCGCCGTGAAGCGCCACGTGCGACCCCACGCAGTGAGGGGCGGCGCCGGAACAGGCGGCTTCGACGCGAGCCGGCGGACAGAGGAAGACAGACGCACGCCCTGAGCCTACGGACTCCGCCCGCGCCGAGGGAGAGTCCGCGGGCGCGTCCCGCTCGCCAGCGCCTCCGCCCCAGGGCGGAGGACCGGGGTCGAGAGACGGAGCACCCGGGCCGAGAGACGGAGGACCCAAGCCGAGAGACGGACGACCCGAGCCGAGAGACTGAGGTCGCCCGCCGGTGGACGGAGCCGAGCACGCCGACGGGCGCAGTCATCGGCTCCCTGCGACGCAGCGACTCTCGACGGCCGACCGATGCCCGCACGCACCCGCGCCAGCGACCGTAGAGGCATGATCAACGTCACCCACCTCACCAAGCGCTTCGGCCGCGTCACGGCCGTCGACGACGCCACCTTCGCTGCCCTTCCCGGCCGCGTCACGGGCCTCCTCGGTCCGAACGGTTCCGGCAAGACGACGACTTTGCGCTCCCTCGTCGGGCTCGTCCGCCCGACGTCCGGAAGCGTGACGATCGCTGGCCGCAACTATGTCGACCTCCCCAACCCGGCTCGCAACGTCGGCACCATGCTCGACGCTGAGTCGCTCCACGCCGGCCGCACCGGCCGCGAAGAGCTCCGCCTCGCCGCCGGTGTCCTCGGACTCCCCGCGACCCGTGTCGACGAGGTCCTCGAGATCGTCGGCCTCACCACCGGCGAAGCGCGCCGACGCACACGCACCTACTCGCTCGGGATGCGCCAGCGGCTCGGGCTCGGCCTCGCACTGCTCGGCGACCCCGAGGTCGTCGTGCTCGACGAGCCGGCCAACGGCCTCGACCCCATGGGCATCCGCTGGATGCGGACCCTCCTGCGCGGATTCGCTGCCGAAGGCAGGACCGTGCTGCTCTCCAGCCACCTCCTCACCGAGATGGAGAGCGTGTGCGACGACGTCGTCGTCGTCGGCAAGGGCCGCGTCCTCGCCCACGGCACGACCGCAAGCTTCGTCGAGTCCGACGGCAACCTCGAAGAAGCGTTCGTGCGCCTCACCGTCGGAACCGACCGCGAACGGGTCGGGCAGTGAGCAACGCCCGGACGCCGCACCCAGCGGCCCCGGCACCCGCCGACGCCGCACCCGCCGACGCCACTGTCCGCCCCGCACCGTCGCGCCGCTTCGCGGCCGTCCCCATGATCGCCGAACTCCAGGAGAACCTCCGATGAGCGCCCTGCTCGCCCACGCACCCGTCCCGTTCCTGCGCACGTGGAACGCTGAGAACCGCAAGATCGTCGACACCCGCGCAGGGGCGGTGTTCCTTGGCCTCATCGCCCTCGTCGTCGTCGGCATGTCCGTCCTCGTCGCGGGCTGGCCGGGGGACGTACCCCTGACGTTCGGCTCCCTCCTCGACGGCGCGATCGCCTCCGGAATCGCGATGTTCGCGCCGATCCTCGCGATCCTCGCGGTGACCTCCGAGTTCTCCCAGCGGACCCTCGCCGTCACCCTCACGCTCGAGCCGCGCCGCGGACGCGTCGTCGCCTCGAAGATCGCCGCTGCACTCACGGCAACCGCTGCCCTCGTCCTCGTCGGCCTCGTGATCGCCGCCGTCGTCCTGCTCACCGCCGCAACCCTGCGGGGCGACACCGCAGCCTGGGACGTCGACGGACGAACCGTGGGAGCGGGAGCGCTCATCCTCGTCCTCTCCGTCATCCAGGGAACGGCCTTCGGCCTCCTGCTGCGCTCGACGCCGCTCGCGGTCATCGCCTACCTCGTCGTCCCCAACCTCGTCAGCCTCATCACCGCATTCATCCCCGCGGTCGCCGACGCCGCCCCCTGGTTCTCCTTCTGGAGCGCCACCGCGCCCCTGTACGGCACGGCCGGGATCACGGGCCTCGAGTGGGCCCAGCTCGCCAGCGCCACCGCGATCTGGATCGCGCTGCCGGGTGCGATCGGGACGTGGCGGCTCCTCAAGGGCGACCTCTGAGCACGGAGCGACGCTGACGCGTGAGAGCAGTGCGCACTCACGCTGTGCGCACTCACGGCGTGCGCACTCACGTTGTGCCTACTCACGGTGTGCGCACTCACGCCGAGCGCACTCCCGGTGTGCGCTCGGCGTCGCGGGATCCCGCATCGTGCGCCCTCAAGCCGTACGCCCCCGCGTCGTGCGCTCCGGCGCCGTCCGCGGGGGCGTACCGCGCAGCCCGTTACGCTTCATGTGTGAATGACGCCTCGGAGGACACCCAGCCCGACGGCCGCACCGCATTCAGGCTCGGCTTCGTTCCCGGCACGACGCCGGCCAAGTGGGTGCGGACGTGGCGAGCCCGCCTCACGGTCCCGCTTGCGCTCGTGCCGCTCGAGACCGACGACGCCGGCGCTGCCCTGGGCAGCGCCGAGGGCGGCGACGTCGACGCAGCCCTCGTCCGGCGTCCCGTGACGACGCACGGCGACGACGGCCTGCGCGCACGTCACGCCATCCCGCTCTACGACGAGGTACCCGTCGTCGTCGTGGGCAAGGAGCACCTGTTCTCGCTCGAGGACGAGGTCACGCTCGACGACCTTGCCGACGAGACCGTCTGGCACCCGCTCGACGATCGCTTCGACTGGAACGCTCTGGCCGCGGGTGAGGAGCCCACCGCGATCACGGGCACACCGCCGGGTGAGCCCGGCTCCATGCGCCCCGCGCATGCCAAGGAAGCGGTCGAGATCGTCGCCGCGGGCGTCGGCGTCGTCGTCCTGCCCATGTCGATCGCCCGCCTGCACCACCGTCGTGACGTCGTCGCCGTGCCGCTCAGCGGCGGCCCGACGTCAGGGGTGAGCCTCGTGTGGCCAGCAGTCGACGCCAACCCCCTGTGCGAGGAGTTCGTCGGGATCGTGCGCGGGCGGTCCGTCAACAGCTCACGCGGAGCCGCCGCCCACGACCAGGTGAGCGCCCGCGACGCCAAGGGCAAGGGCGAAGGCAAGGGCGACCGCGCAGGCGGCGGAGGGTCGCCCGACGGTGCGCTCACGCGCGCAGGCGAAGCCCGACGCAAGAAGGCCGCAGCAACCCGTGCCCAGGCCGACCGCACCGCTGCGCAGCAGCGCAAGCGCGGCGACCAGAGCCGAGCCAAGGGCAAGGGCACCAAGCGCGGACGGTAGCGCGACGCGAGGACGAGATCCCGCGCGCTGAACGGCGTCGCGCGGCCACTACGACGCTGTGTGCTCAGCGTCGAATCTCGTCGAGGTGCTCCGCGATGCGGCCGATCGCCTCGGTGAGGATCTTCTCGTCAGGCAGGCACACGAGCCGGAAGTGGTCGGGCTCGAACCAGTTGAAGCCCGTCCCGTGCGTCACAAGAATGTGCTTGGAACGCAGCAGGTCGAGCACGAACTCCTGGTCGTCCGTGATGCCGAACATCTCGGTGTCGAGCTTGGGGAAGCAGTACAGCGCCCCGCGCGGCTGGACGTTCGTCACACCGTCAATCTCGTTGAGCAGGCGGTCGGCGAGCATCATCTGGTCGTAGAACCGACCGCCCGGCACGACAAGCTCGTTGATCGACTGATAACCGCCGAGCGCCGTCTGGATCGCGTGCTGGGCGGGGACGTTCGAGCACATGCGCATGTTCGCCATGAGGGTGAGGCCCTCGAGGAAGTCCGTCGCGAGATGCGTCGGGCCCGAGATCATCAGCCACCCGGCGCGGTACCCGCACATCCGGTAGGCCTTCGACAATCCCGAGAACGTCAGGCACAGGACGTCGTCGCCCGCATACGTCGCCGTGTGATGGTGCGTCGCGCCGTCGTAGAGGATCTTCTCGTAGATCTCGTCGGAGAAGATCACCAGGTCGTGACGTCGCGCAATGTCGACGATCCCCTTGACGACGTCCTCGGAGTAGACGGCACCCGTGGGGTTGTTCGGGTTGATGAGCACGATGCCGTGCGTGTTCTTCGTGATCTTCGACTCGATGTCGTCAAGATCCGGGTTCCAGCCGTTCGACTCGTCGCACCGGTAGTGCACGGGCGTGCCGCCCGAGAGCGTGACGGCGCCCGTCCACAAGGGGTAGTCGGGGGCCGGGACGAGGATCTCGTTGCCGTCGTCGACGAACGTCTGGAGCACCATCGTGATGAGCTCCGAGACGCCGTTGCCAATGAAGACGTCATCGACGTGCGTCTCCACAAGGCCGCGCGACTGGTAATACTGCGCGACGGCTGTGCGCGCCGAGTAGATCCCGCGCGAGTCCGAGTACCCCTGGGCCTCGGGCAGGTGCTGAATCATGTCGGCGACGATCGTCGGCGGGGCCTCGAACCCGAACGGCGCGGTATTGCCGATGTTGAGCTTGAGGATCTTGTTGCCGAGCGACTCGAGGCGCTGAGCCTCGACGAGGATCGGACCCCGGACGTCGTAGCGGACGTTCTTCAGCTTCTTGGACTGCGTGATCTTGCGCACCACGTCATCGTGGCACAGCCGCGGCGCCCCGTGCTGGGCCCGATCGTCGGGTGACGTGGACGTCCGTGCGGATCGTGTGGAGAAGGAGAGCCCCTACGCTTCGAGCGGCTCGCAGCGCACGCCCGTCGCGTGCACCGGGCAGTAGCCGTTCGGAACCTTGTGCAGGTACTGCTGGTGGTGGTCCTCGGCCCAGTAGAACGGACCCGCCTCGGACGCGGGCCGCAGCTCGGTCGTGATGGGCGCAAAGCCCTTCGCCGCGAGGCGCGCACCGAACGCCTCGCGCATGCGCTCGGCCATCTCGGCCTGCTCAGGCGTCGTCGTGAAGATCGCCGACCGGTACTGCGATCCCACGTCGTTGCCCTGGCGGAAGCCCTGCGTCGGGTCGTGGTTCTCCCAGAACGTGCGCAGGACGTCCTCGTCGCTCACGAGCGCCGGGTCCCAGACGACCCGCACCGTCTCGGTGTGGCCCGTCATCCCCGTGCACGCCTCTTCGTACGTCGGGTGAGGCGTCGAGCCACCCATGTACCCCGACGACGTCGAGAACACCCCGGGGAGCTCCCAGAAGAGCTTCTCGGCACCCCAGAAACAGCCGAGCCCGAAGAAGATCTCGTGGAGGCCGTCGGGCACGGGTCCGGCGAGCGGCGTGCCGAGGACCGCGTGCGTCTCCGGGACGGCATACGCGCGCTCAGCGCGGCCAGGAAGTGCGTTGTCGGCGCTGACGAGCGTCGTGGGAACGCGACGTCCAAAGAGGTTCTCGAGCACGGTGGCCTCCGAAAGTGAGATGGATGATCCGCGATGAAGTGCAACACCCGCAGCGACCCGAGTGTTCCCGTGCAGTACGACGTGAATGTTCGGCGCGGACGCGCGCCCGCGACCGTCGTTCGCCGTAGTCTGGCACGCGGGGTCGCCGGCCCCGGGACAGGCGTCCGACCAGCGCGGACGCGGGTGGAGGGAAGGACGACGATGACGAGCGACGACTTCGAGCGCAGCGCCGCCGAGCCGGCCGCGGCAGGAGCCCAGCCCGGACCGACCGCGGACGCGACGCCCGAGCCGGCGGGCGCTGCGAGCGGCCTGCGCGCGGCCGACCCGCTCCACGGCGACTATGTCGCCTCACGGTCGATCCCGCCCTCGGTCCAGGCCGCGGCCGCGTGGGCGTGGCGCCTGCTCATCATCGGCATCTGCGTCGGCGCGCTCATCTGGGTGCTCCGGCCCATCGGTGCTCTCTTCGTCGCCGTCGCCGGTGCGCTCCTCTTCACCGTCCTGCTCGCGCCGCTCCACGGGTGGCTGCAACGCACCCTGCGATTCCCCCGTGCCCTCGCAGCCGTCGTGTCGGTCCTCCTGCTGCTCGGCACGTCCATCGGGCTCATCGTCCTCGCCGGGCAGCAGATCGCCACCGGCATCGCCTCCCTCTCGACCCAGGCGGGAGAAGGCCTCGAGCAGATGCTCGACTGGCTCTCGACAGGGCCTCTCGGACTCGACACCGCCCGCCTCGAAGGCATGCTCAATGACGCCACCAAGGCGATCGAGGAGAACATCGGCACCGTCGTCTCGAGCGCCCTGTCCGTCGGCTCGACCGTGACGGGCCTCGCCGCGGGCTTCGTCATCGCCCTGTTCTGCACGATCTTCTTCCTCTACGACGGTCGCACCATCTGGACATGGATCGTCGGGCTGCTGCCGCGCGCCGCCCGCGAAGAGGTCCACCAAGCCGGCCGACGAGGGCTCGTCACGCTCGCCGCCTACACCCGCACCCAGATCCTCGTGGCCGCGATCGACGCGTCCGGCATCGCGATCGGTGCCGCCGCGCTCCAGCTGCCCCTCGTCGTGCCGCTCGGCATCCTCGTCTTCATCGGCTCGTTCATCCCGTTCGTCGGCGCCGTCGTCACAGGCGCGATCGCCGTCCTCGTCGCGCTCGTCGTCAAGGGCTGGGTGTGGGCGATCGTGATGCTCGGCATCGTGCTCCTCGTCCAGCAGATCGAAGGGCACCTGCTCCAGCCGTTCCTCATGGGGCACGCAGTCTCGATGCACCCCGTCGCAGTCCTTCTCACCGTCTCGGGCGGAACGATGGTCGCGGGCATCGTCGGCGCCCTCTTCGCCGTCCCCATCGCCTCGGTCGTCAACACCGTCATCCTGTATCTCTCAGGGCACGACAAGTTCCCCGACCTCGGCATCGGCGACAGGCTCACCTTCCGGCCCGAGGCCGAGGCCGAGGTACGGCGCCGCGCCCTCGCGCTCAGGCGCAGCGACCCCGAGGCCGTGGCCGTCGCAGCGAGCGAGCTGCTCGGCACGACGCCCCAGCCGGACAAGGACGACGACGCATGACGACGGAACCGCTGACTGCGCGCGACCTCGACGACGCTCGGGAGCTCCTGCGCGCGATCGCCGTGACGACACCCGTCGAGCACTCCCGCGCCCTGGCCGACCTCACCGGCACCGAGGTCTTCCTCAAGTGCGAGAACCTCCAGCGCACCGGCTCGTTCAAGGTGCGCGGCGCCTACGTGCGCCTCGCCCGGCTCACCCCCGTCGAGCGTGCCCGGGGCGTCGTCGCCGCGAGCGCAGGAAACCACGCACAAGGGGTCGCGCTCGCTGCGCGCGAGCTCGACATCCACGCGGTCGTCTACATGCCCTCGGACGCCGCGCTCCCCAAGATCGCAGCGACCCGCGCCTACGGCGCCGAGGTGCGGCTCGTCGGCCACAGCGTCGAGGACGCGCTCGCGGCCGCGCACGAGCACGCGCGCGTCACGGGAGCGGTTCTCATCCACCCGTTCGACCACGTCGACGTCGTCGCCGGACAGGCGACCATCGCACTCGAGATCCTCGAACAGGTGCCCGACGTGCGCACGGTCGTCGTTCCCGTCGGAGGCGGCGGGCTCGCAGCTGGGATGGTCGCGGCCTTCGCTGAGCTCGCCCCCCACGTCCACGTCGTCGGGGTCCAGGCCGAACGTATGGCCGCCTATCCGGGATCGTTGCGCACGGGCACGCCCGAGACCGTGCCCGCTCGATCGACGATGGCCGACGGCATCGCCGTCGCCCGCCCCGGGGACGTCCCGCTCGCGCTCCTGCGCGCAGGCAACGCCGAGGTCGTCACGGTGAGTGAGGACGAGATCTCACGCGCGCTCCTGCTCGTCGCCGAACGCGCCAAGCTCCTCGTCGAGCCCGCCGCAGCGACGGGAGTCGCGGCACTCATGGCAGAGCCCGACGGGTTCGACGGACCCATCGTCGTCGTCCTCTCGGGTGGCAACATCGACCCGGTCGTCCTGCTGCGCGTCGTGCGCCACGGCCTCGCGTCGGCCGGCCGCTACCTCGAGGTCCGCGCGCTGCTCACCGACCGTCCCGGGATGCTCGCCGACATCCTCCTCGCGATCGCCCGCGAAGGCGGCAACGTCATGCACATCGAGCACGTGCGGACGGGCCCGCACCTCGCGATCGACGAGGTCGAAGTGGTGCTCCAGGTCGAGACCAAGGGCGCCGAGCACCAGGAGGCGCTGCTCTCGCACCTGCGCGCGACCGGCTATCGGATCACACCGGGCCACTGAGCGTGGGAACGTCGCCGCTCGGGCGTCGACAACGAACGACGTGGGCCACCCCGCCGGGGTGGCCCACGTCGTTCGTTCAGCGCAGATCTGGTGGCGCTCAGCCCTCGTAGGGCACCGCGGCCATGATCTTGACGAGACGCTCAGCGCCGTTCGGGGCGGTGAACTTCACCTCGTCGCCCACCGTGTGCCGCAGGATCGCCGATCCGAGAGGCGAGGCCTCCGAGAAGACATCGAGCTCTGTGGTCCCTGCGATCTCACGCGAACCGAGGAGGAACGTCATCTCTTCGCCAGCGAAGTCGAGCGTGACGATCATGCCGGGCTCGACGAGGCCGTCGTCCGGGGGAGTGCCGATCTGTGCGCTCTCCAGCTTGGCCTTGAGCTCACGGACACGGGCCTCCTGCTTCGCGTGCTCCTCGCGGGCCGCGTGATAGCCGGAGTTCTCCTTGAGATCGCCCTCGTCACGCGCCTGCGCGACCCTCGCGACGATCTCGTCCCGACCAGCGCCGGTGAGGTGCTCGTACTCGGCCTTGAGCCTGTCGTACGCCTCCTGCGTCAGCCACGTGGTGGTCCCGGTCATTGTCGCTCCTTTCGGTCCACGTAGGACTACGGCGCACGGTAGGAACCGTGCGCCGAGATGATGTGATGAAGAATGACGACCCCGCCCGCCTGGGCAACGCTTCCTCGCGTGCCGCGCGACGACGGCCCGTGCAACGGGTCGGCCGGAGGCGTGGACGAGAACGCGCTGCACGATCGCCGAGCAGTGGTCGAAACACCCAGTGTAGCCGCACGTCCGCTCGATCGCGGGAAAAGAGCGTGGCCCGAGCGCCGCGACTAGTCAGCGACCGGTTCGCACGCCTCGACCATGCCGGTCGTCGCCCGCTCGGAGGTGCGCACGTCAACCGTGAACGACTCGCGCTCGCCCGAGCTCGCCGGAATGACGACGTCGCGGTAGCCCACCTGTGAGTAGTTCTCAGCGAGCGCCACGACCGAGCAGCGCAGTGCGAGGTCCGCGCGCTTCGTCACGTGGAACGTCACCTCGGTGAGCTCAGCGCTCTTCACGGAGTAGCCGACGGGCTTCGTCGTCCACGGCTCGCCGGCCACCATGCTCCACCCGGCCCAGCCCGCCCCCGCCGTGGCGAGCGCGAGCCCGAGGATCGCCGCGATCCGCAGCGTGCGCGAACGTGCCGCGTCCGGGGAGAGCCGCCCGTACCGGTCGTCAAGATCCGTCGGGCCCGTCGGCGTCGAAGGGGAGGAAGTCATGGCCCCAGTGTCCCAGCCCGACCGGTGCGAGGGGAACCAGGGTGCGAGGGGAACCGGGGCGCGGGAGAGAGGAGACGCTGGTGTGGTGAGTGGTGAGTGGTGAGTGGTGAGTGGTGAGTGGTGTGCCCGTCGTGGTCACACGCAGCGCGTTCATGACGGGCGGGAACAGCTTTGTCGGTCGCGCGCGTTACGGTGAGTGGTGGAGCCCGCACGGGCCCGCACACCGAGAGGAACCCGACGTGACAACGCCCCTGCGCCTCATGGCCGTTCACGCCCACCCTGACGACGAGTCGAGCAAGGGCGCCGCGACGACCGCCCGCTACGCGGCAGCCGGGGCCGAGGTCCTCGTCGTCACGTGCACCGGCGGCGAGCGTGGCTCGGTCCTCAACCCCAGCTACGGCCGCACCCTCGCCGAGGGCGACGAGATCGCGGCCGTGCGCCGCGGCGAGATGGCCGCTGCCGCGGCTGCGCTCGGCGTGCGCCAGCACTGGCTCGGATTTGTCGACTCGGGCCTTCCCGAGGGCGACCCCCTGCCACCGCTGCCCGACGGCTGCTTCGCGCTCGTTCCCCTCGAGGAGTCGGCGGCCGAGCTCGTGCGCGTCATCCGTGAGTTCCGCCCCCACGTCATCACGACGTACGACCCGTCGGGCGGCTACCCCCACCCCGACCACATCCGTACGCACGAGGTCACCGCGGCCGCGTGGGACGCCGCAGGCGACCCCGAGCGCTTCCCCGAGGCCGGCGAGCCGTGGACGCCCCTCAAGCTCTACTACAACCACGACTTCTCGATGAACCGGATCCGCACGATCCACGAGGCCATGGTCGACGCAGGCCTTGAGTCGCCGTTCGGCGAATGGGTCGAGTCCCGCGCGGCACGCGAGATCGTCGAGCGGGTCGTCACGACCCGCATCGAGATCTCCGCCCACATGGACGCGCGTGATGAGGCGCTGCGGGCGCACGCGACCCAGATCGACCCCGACGGCTTCTTCTTCGGAACCCCCCGCGACCTTGAGGCTGAGGTCTGGCCATGGGAGGAATACGAGCTCGCAGCCGCTCGCATCGAGGTCTCCCTGCCCGAGGACGACCTGTTCGCGGGACTCACCGAGGAGCACCTGTGATCGCCTCCCTCACCGCGCTCGCCGCGCGGTTGCCCGCTGACCTCCTCCGGGTGGCGCCTTCGCCGTCGCCCACCGACGTGCTGCGGCCCGGGCTCGACCCCTACGACGTCTCACCGGGACTCCTCGGGTTCCTCGCGATCTTCGCGGTCGCCGGCGTGTGCATCGTCGGGTGGCTCTCGCTCAACCGCAAGGTCCGCCGCCTGCGCTTCGAGGAGCGGGCGGCCGGCGCCGCCGGTGCGGACGACGGCCCGGTCGCCGACGGAACGCTGCCCGGCGGGGGTGCGCTGCCCGACGACGCGGCGCTGCTCGACGACGCGGCGCAGCCCGGTGGCACCGGCGAGCCGGGCGGCACGCGCGGCACCGGCGACCACGGCGTCAGCACCGACACGCACAACGCCGGCACGGACCCGACGAGCTGACCGTGCGGGTCGGCATCGCGCAGATCGCGGCGCCGCACGACCCTGCCCAGGCCGCGATCGTCGCGGCCCGGGCGATCGAGGCGTGCGCCGACGACGGCGCGGACCTCGTCGTCCTCCCCGAGTACGCGAGCGCGTTCGACCCGCGCGGCGTCGGGCCGGCCGACGCGCAAGCCCTCGACGGCCACTTCCTCACGACCGTCCAGGGCGTCGCCCGGGCGCGCGGGGTGCACGTGCTCGCGGGGGTGACCCTCACGGCCGACGAGCAGGTCGATGGGACCGCGCGCGCGAGCAACGCCGTCGTCCACGTGCGCCCCGACGGCACCCGCGGACGCGACTACCGCAAGGTGCACCTCTACGACGCGTACGGGCAGCGTGAGTCCGACCGCTTCGTTCCCGGCGACCCGGCTGCGGAACCTCTCGTCATCGACGTCGACGGACTGCGTGTCGGCGTCCTCACCTGCTACGACCTGAGGTTCCCCGAATCGGCTCGGCGCCTCGTCGACGCGCACGCCGAGGTGATCGTCGTCCCCGCCGCCTGGGCTGCTGGCCCCGGCAAGTCCGCGCAGTGGAGGATCCTCGCCCAAGCGCGCGCTCTCGAGAACCTCGCCTGGCTCGTCGCCGTCGGCATGGCAGGCCCCGGAGTGTGCGGCACGAGCCTCGTCGTCGACCCGTCAGGAACCGTCGTGCACCGTCTGGGTCTCGAGTCGGCCACCGTCGTCGTCGAGATCGCGCGTGAGCGCGTCACCGACGCGCGCACACGCAACCCGGCGCTCACGCACAGGCAGTACGACGTGCAGCCGCGGCGCTAGCGACCCGAGCAGCAGCGAGACCCGAGCAGTAGCCAGCCGAGCAGCAGAGACCCCAGCAGCAGCGAGCCGAGCAGCAGCGCGCCGTCAGCCGGCAGCCGGCAGCGCGCCGTCGAGCTTCAGCTCATGTGGGCGATCGTGACCGCGATCGCCGCGAAGTGGCACCAGAAGCCGATGACCGTGCCGACGTGGAAGATCTCGTGGAACCCGAACCACAGCGGGCTCGGGTTGGGTCGCTTGAGGGCGTAGACGATCGCGCCGAGCGTGTACCCGAGTCCGCCGATGGCGATGAGCCACACGACCGTGGGGCCGCCTGCGTCCCAGAACTGCTTCATGAACCCGACCGCGACCCAGCCGAGTGCGAGGTACACGGGGGTGTAGACCCAGCGCGGGGCGCCGAGCCACAGCATGCGCGCCGCAAGGCCGAGCAGCGCGCCGCTCCAGACGAGGATGAGCAGGATCGTCGCCGTGCGCTTCTCGAGCAGGAGCACCGCGAGAGGCGTGTACGTCCCGGCGATGATGAGGAAGATGTTGGCGTGGTCTGCGCGGCGCAGGGCGGCGTGCGCGCGGGGGCTCCACGTGCCGCGGTGGTAGATGGCGCTCGTGCCGAAGAGGAGCGTCGCCGTGATCGCGAAGACGAGGACCGCGACGCGTGGCGCCGTGGCCGGGGTGAGCGCCGTGAGAATGATGCCGCCGATGATGGCGAGGGGAGCGGTGCCCGCGTGGATCCAGCCGCGCAGCCGGGGTTTGACGGCCTCGACGACAGCGTCCTTGGCTGCCTCGACGGTCTCGCCCGCAGTGGTGGGGTGCGTGGCTCGCGACATGTCTCGATCCTCAGGGAGTTGTCATGTGCGGCGGACGCGGACGCGTCCGTCGGTGCCCGGCAAGAATAACCTACGGGACCGTAGGTTACGCCACCGTAGGTTGTGGAGATCGCGTGTCAGGCCGGGGTCACCGGCTGAACTTCCGGCGACTGCACGCCGCAGCGTCCCACGCGTCCGGTAGGTTGGCGACGTCGACGAAGCCTAGGTCACCCGAACGAGGTCGCAGTGCGTATCCCCACCCCCTTCTACGGGATCTACGAACGCCAGCTCGCGCGCTCCCTGCCGATCGACGCCCTGCCGCGCCACATCGGAGTCATCCTCGACGGCAACCGCCGCTGGGCACGCTCCTTCGGCGAGTCGACCGCAGCGGGCCACCAACGCGGCGCCGAGAAGATCCTCGAGTTCCTCGGCTGGACCGAAGACCTCGGGATCGAGGTCGTCACGCTGTGGATGCTCTCGACCGACAACCTCGCCCGCCCTGCCGCCGAGCTCGAGCCCCTCATCGAGATCATCGTCCGCGCGGTCGAGGACCTCGCCGCAGCCCAGCGTTGGCGCCTGCGCGTCATGGGACGCCTCGACCTCCTGCCCGACGCCTCCGCCGCCGCGCTCCGCGCAGCCGAGGAGTCAACCGCAGGAGTCGACGGCCTCGGCGTCAACGTCGCCGTCGGCTACGGCGGCCGCCACGAGATCGCCGACGCCGTCCGCGCCTACCTCCGTGAGCAGGACGCCCAAGGACGCACGCTCGCCGACGTCGCCGAGTGCATCGACGTCGACGAGATCGGCGATCACCTCTACACGCGCGGCCAGCCCGACCCCGAGCTCGTCATCCGCACCTCGGGTGAGCAGCGCCTCTCCGGGTTCCTCCTGTGGCAGTCGGCGCAAGCCGAGTACTACTTCTGCGAGGCCTACTGGCCCAGCTTCCGGCGCGTCGACTACCTGCGCGCGCTGCGTTCCTACGCGACGCGCGACCGCAGGCTCGGCAAATAGCTCAGCGGCAACCCGAGGCGCTAGTCCGTCACCTTGATCCGCCCGCTCGCGCCCTTCTCGGCGTCGCTCATGACGTGAGAGACGAACGGGTAGGTGCCCGCCTCAGGCATGACGAGCTCGACGAACCCGCCCTGCGCAACGCTCAGCCCCAGCGCCTGCGACCCGCCGTGCTCCGCGTTGCCCGGCCGCAACCTGTATGCCCCCTCATGGAAGACCGTGTCGAACTGTCCGCCCACGACGTGGAACGACGACGCGACGTTCGGGCCCGCGGCGAGCACCCAGAACCGCAGTCGGTCACCGGTACGCGCCTCGATCGGGTCGTACACGTACTGGTTCGCGTAACCGTTGAACGTCACGAGATCCGGTTGCTGCGTGGCGATCCTGTCGACGTCGACCTCCGCACCCTGGGGGCCGAGGTAGAACTCGTTCTGCACGAGGACGTAGCTTGCGTCGACCTCCGGGAGGTCCGGGGGCTCGATGACGACCGCACCGAACATGCCGTTGGCGATGTGTGCGCTCATCGGCATGGTCGAGCAGTGATACATCCAGATCCCGCTCATCGTCGCCGTGAACCGGTACGTGAGCGACTCCCCGGGGGCGATCGTCCGCATCGGCTGATCGGGCGCGAGCATGCCCGCATGGAAGTCGATCGAGTGACCGATCGTCCCGTCGTTGACGAGCGTCACGACAAACGTGTCACCGACGCGCCCGTGCAGGACAGGACCCGGCGCAGAGCCGCCGAACGTCCACAGCAGCTGACTCACGCCCGGAGCGACGTCAGCCGTCAGCTCGGACACCGTGAGCGTCACCTCGCGCACGGTCGCGTCGTCGAGCGGCTCGAGCGCAGCGTCGAACGCTTCGAAGCCCGCAGCGGGCTCCCGGTGCAGGTCGATGTCGGCCGCGGCCGACGCGCCCGGCTCCGTTCCCGGAGTGCTTCCGTGGCCTGCGCCATGGTCCATGCCCGGGGTCGAGCCGGCTGTCCCGTCGCCGGGCGCGCCAGTCGTCGGCGCTCCCGCCGACGTGCCGAGGCCCGTCGGGACGATGTCGAGCGTCATCCCCGACTGCCGGTGGCCGACGATCGTGCACCAGCCGCCGATGCTCCGGCCCACGACGCCGACGTCGATCGTCGCTGAGCCTCCGACCGTGATGCGGCCCGAGTGCGCACCTGTGTCGAGCGCGAGGTCGTGCACGGTCGTCGGGTCGGTGTTGCGCACGACGAGAACGAGCCGGTCGCCAGCGGGCACCTCGATGCGCGAGGGGGTGAAGCGCATGTCACGAGCCTCGACCTCGACGGTTGTCGTCCGCCCCGTCGGCTGCACGGCTGTCGTGCCGCCGCCGGCGGCGCCAGCAGAACCGCCCGACGGCGCCTCCCCGAGCCGCAAGACGGTCGGGTCGAGCGCAGCCGCCCCCGCGATGACGAGCAGAAGAACCGTTACTCCCGAGACGAGCTGCGTCGCACGCGCCGACCCCCGGACGGCCTCGACCTGCGGCCCCTGAGGAGTCCCGGGCGTCGGCGGGGCAGGAGCGTCGACCGTCGAGATGAGCCCGCGACGCGCGCGCCTGTGGTCACGCAGAGCAAGCATGAGGATGACGATGAACGACGCCCCCGCGACGAGCGCCGCGATCGACGACAGCGCCCGCAGCGCGCTCGTGCCCGGCAGGACGAAGATGAGCAGAGCGCCGTTGGCGACGACGACGCGCGTGAGCGCCCCGCGCTCGAGCCGGGCCGCGGTCGTCCGCACGACCGCAGGGCCACCGCCCAGGACGACGGGCACGAGGTACGTGAGTGCGCCGATGAGAACCTGCGCGACGAAACCGCCGACGAGCGGCACGGTGAGGACGCCGAGGCGAGCCTCGAGCCCGGTCCACGACGGCTGCGAGAGGAGCAGCACGACGACCGTGACGAGCACCCCGAGCCACCACGTGACTGCGGCGGCGGCCGAGAGCGTCGAGAACGACGCGGGCGGGCGCTTGCGCGCGGCACCCATCATGGGGACCACGGCGACGACGACGCCCGCGATGTAGCAGGCGACACCAGCCGCAGCGACGAGGCGCAGCCCCGTGAGCGACCCCGCCACCCCCACGGTGAGACCCGTCAGGGTGAGCGCGAGCGTCGGGGTCACGGCGCGCACGGCGCGCGGGTCCATCGTCGTGCGCAGCATCGTCGGCCACAGCGTGACGAGCGTGCCGAGCACCGTGAGCCCGATGAAGCCCAGCACGTTGAGACCCGTGTGCGCGAGGATGAGCCGCGCGTGCTCGCCGGGCGCCGCGCCGCGCGCGAGCAGCACGCCCGCCACCGCGCCGAACGGCAGCAACCACGCGGCCGCGACGTAGAACCGCACGCACACCGCGAGCGGGCCCGTGAGCGCGCCGCGCGTCGACCGGGCAAGCGCCGCCCCGTGCCACGCCACCGCAAGCCCGACGATGCTCGCACCCACGATCGTCACACCCCAGCGCGACGCCACCATGCCGACGACCGTCGCGAGCACACCCACGTTGAGCGTGACGAGCCGAACCGCCTGCCACCGCCGCGCGCCCTCAGCGACCCGGCGCCTCAGCAGCGCGTCGGCGAAGTGCGCGCTCCACACGAGGATCGCGTTCGTCGCCGCGCCGAGCAGTGTGAGGTGCACGAGGAGCCACGAGGACGCCGGAACCTCCCGGTGCACGATCGACACGACGGCCGCAGCGAGCAGCCACGCGACGACGGGGGCGTTGGCGGCCAGATGCCACGACGACCGTGCAGACAGGGGACGGGGCGCGGACGGAGAGCCGGTCGCGCCCGTGGGGCGCGGCGAGAGCGAGGTCATCGGGCAGGAGCTTCCTCGGTGGTGGGGGAGGCTGTGCCAGCGGCGGAGCCAGGGGTGCTCGGAGACGGGGTGCTCGGAGACGGTGCGGCGGCCGCGTCAGGCGCTGGGACGGCCGCGGAGCGGACGGCGCGGGCCGCCGCCCGCTCGTCGCGGACGCGACGTGCCGTGCGCGCCCCGGCGATGCCGACACCGACGCTCGTCGCGACGAAGGCGAGCATCGCGATGATGTTGCCGACCCCGCCGATCGTCACGAGGGCCGGAAGGCTGCGACCGTCACCGAGGCCGACACGCAGGATGAGCGTGACGTGCATGAGCGCTGCAGGTCCGTACATGACGGGGTGGTAGGGCAACGGAACGCGCAGGACCGCCGGCAGGATGACCGGGGCGTGAGCCATGATCATCGACATCGTGAAGCCGAGGAACACGGCGTGCAGCACCGCGTCGTAGCCGGGGCCCGACGTCTGCGGGCCGCCGAGCAGCCACACGAACCCGGCCACCGCGAGCCACGCGTAGGCCGCGAGCAGGCACGCAGCCGTGAAGCGCGGCAGGCCCGTCGAACGCACCGTGCGCCGCGCGACGTCGTTGCCGGCGAGCCAGACGCACAACGCGATGAGGGCGGCGCCGAGAACAGAGTGTCCAGCCTCGGGCCACGCCGTGGCCGCGCCCGCGCCAAGCACGGTCGCGAGGCACACCGTGAGGATCGCGGTGTCGGCACGTGTCCGGTCGCCCGGCCTGAGGCCGGACATCGCGACCCGCGCGAGCTCGAGGCGCTCCCCGGCGATCGTCGTGACGGTGAACGCCGTGAGCCACGGGATGGTCGCGGGCATGGGCGCTCCGGCCCACCAGAGCAGCGCGCCGCACATCGCGGCGACAGCCCCGAGCTGTTGACACAGCACCGCGGTGTCGCGCGAGCGTCGGAACAGGGGCACGTAGAGCGCGACGAGAGCGGCGGCGCCCGCGGTGAGCAGCCCGCGCCCGACGGTGAGCGGCAGCGGGGAGAGCAGCGCGAGAGCGCCGAGCCCGAGCAGGAGCGGCGACGCAAAGCCCCACGCGCGGCGCAGCGCGACCGCGCGCTCGAGCGAGATGAGGGTCCCGACGAAGCCGAGGACCATGAGCATGCCGTGGACGTCGGGCAGCCGCTCCGTCGTCACGGGTGCGGGCAGACCGAGCAGGAGCAGGGCGGCATCAAGCCCCGCGAAGAGGCTCAGGCCTGCAAGGAGCATGAGTGGGAAGCGGCGCAGCGCGCCGGAGGGGACGGCCACCGTCAGGCCTCCAAGGTCTCGAGGTGGAGCAGGCACGCGCCCGGGAGGGCGAAGGGTTCGAGCGTCGTGCCGTCCGAGGGGGTAGCGAGCGCGTCGAGGGCGCCGCGAGCCAGGCCGAGGTGGACGGCGCACACGACCTCGGGCGTCCGCAGTGCCGCGTCGAGCAGCGGGCAACGGCGCAGCTCGATGCGCGTGCTGTCCGCGTCGGGGGCCGGGGCGAAGCCGAGCCGGTCGAGCAGACGGACGACGTGGCGGCGTGCGTCGGCGGCGTGAGAGGCCGGGGTGTCGGCGCACGCGTCGGCCGCGATACCGACGCCCGACGACTGCACGTGGCCGTCGGCGATCGCGCGGGCCATGAGGTCGAGCCCCCAGCGTGCTCCCGCGGCGAGCGCGTCGCTGCGGGGGTCGGGGCTCGTCCGTGCGATCTGGTCGGCAAGAACTGAGGCCAGGCCGGCGTACTCGCTGGCAGCGGAGTCGGTGACGGGTGGGGGAACAGCCTCGTAGAGCGTCCCGGGCCGGCCGCGGCCGGAGGGCCGTGCGGTCGTGCGCTCCGCATAGCCGGCGTCAGCGAGTCCCTCGAGGTGCTCGCGCACGGTGTTCGTGTGCTGCCCGAGCTCGTCTGCGAGGGTCGCGACTGACGTCGGCACACCGCGGTCCACGAGAAGTTCGAGCACCTGGCGGCGTGCACGCGAGAGCGCCGCAGCAGGCGAGGGGCGCGGGACGGCTGCGGCGGGACCGTAGCCGGGGCGCGGGGTTATTTCCACGGAGCCAAGTGTACTATTCTTCAGCGCAGACGGACCGGACCGAGGTCCCGACCACGACCGGAGATGACCGATGGACGACCTCCTCCTCGCCACGAACCTCGACGACGCCCGCGCAGCCGAGGACCTCGCCGGCGACCACACCGCGATGCGAGGCACGCTCCACGTCCTCGTCGACCAGCTCGCACGCGCCGTCGCAGGCTCCGACGCCCAGGCCGCGGGCGCCGCACGCGACCGCCTCGCGACGTGGACGGCCGACCGCCTCCTGCCGCACCTCGACGCCGAGGAGTCCCACCTGCTGCCCGCCGTGCGCACCGTGACCGACGGCGGCCCCGCCGCCGCGATCCTCGTACGCCTCCACGGCGCCGTGCGCACCGCATCCTCGGACCTCGCCTCGACGACGCACCCGCTCGAGGCCGTGGGCTCCGCCCACGTCCTCGCGGCCCTGCTCACCGTTCACGCCGACACTCTCGACCACGACGTCGTCCCGCTCGTCGCCCGCGACGGACGCACCCCCCTCGCCGCACCGGCGGAGCAGGTCCGCGAGGTGCTCCGCGCCCCCGCTGCACCGACCGGCCACGCCTGCGGCTGCGGCGGTGGCGGCTGCGGTGGCGGCGGCAGCGCAGAACCCGCTCCCGAGGCCGCAGCTGAGGCTGCCCCCGCACCCGCGGCAGAGAGCGCGACGACTCCGGCAGCTGGGTCCGACCTGCCCGTGCTCGACGCGACGGCTATCCCGCACGCGGTGCGTCACGCGACGATCTTCGGCGCGCTCGACATCGTCGAGGAAGGCAGTGGCCTCGTCCTCATCGCGCCCCACGACCCGCTGCCGCTCCTCGCCCAGATCGAGGCTCGCTACGAGGGAGCCTTCTCGGTCGAGTACCTCCAGCGCGGACCGGAGACCTGGCACCTCGCGTTCACCCGCTGAACGCGCGTCGGGCTGCCCGGCGGTCGGGCGGTCCGGCGGCCGGGCGGCTGGGCTGCCGGGCGGTCCGGCGCGAGACTCGACGTGCTGGGCCAGAGCTTGTCGTTAGGCTCGCGGCATGATTCGCACGCTCGCAGTCTCGGGCTACCGCAGCCTTGCCGACGTCACTCTCGAGCTCGGCACGCTCACGGTCGTCACGGGGCCCAACGGCGCGGGCAAGTCCTCACTCTTCCGGGCGCTGCGGTTGCTCGCGGCCTGCGGGTCAGGTGAGATCGTCGGCGCCCTCGCTCGCGAAGGTGGCCTCGGCTCGGCCCTGTGGGCAGGCGACGTTCGCGCGCCCGGCCCGCAGGGCCGAGTCGCGTTGCGGCTCGGCCTCGAGGGCGACGGGGTGGGCTACGCGGTCGACCTCGGCCTGCCGCAGCTGCCGGGGGAGTCCCCGTTCGCGCTCGATCCCGAGATCAAGTCCGAGACCATCTGGAGCGGTGGCCCGATGCGTGCCGGAGCGATCCAGGCACAGCGCCGCGGCTCGCACGTGAGGGTCCGGGATGCCGGCGGTGCCTGGCGCGACGATCCGCGCGTCCTCGCGCCCTACGAGTCGCTCGTCGACGAGGTCGCCGACCCGGACCGCGCGCCCGAGGTCGGGCTCGTGCGCCGCACGTTGCGCGGCTGGCGCTTCCACGACGACGTCCGCACGGACGCGGGCGCACCCGTGCGGCGCCCCCAGATCGGGACGCGCACCGCAGTCCTGGGTCACGACGGAGCCGACCTTGCGGCCGCCCTTGCGACGATTGCGGACGCGGGCGGCGCCGACGTTCTCGATGCGGCCGTCGACGATGCGTTCCCAGGTTCCCAGCTCCGTGTGACGGCTGACGCCGGGCTCTTCCGCCTCGCGCTCGAGCAGCCGGGGCTGCTGCGCCCCGTCACGGCTGCCGAGCTCTCCGACGGAACTCTGCGCTACCTCGTGCACGTCGCCGCACTCCTCAGCGTCACGCCAGCCGAACTGTGCGTCCTCGACGAGCCTGAGACGGGCCTCCACCCCGATCTCGTCGGGCCGCTCGCCAGGCTCCTCGTGCGGGCGTCCGAACGCGGGCAGGTCCTCGTCGTCACGCACTCACGAGCGCTCGCCGAGCACCTCGAACGCTCGGGCGGGCTGCACGTGGAGCTCGACGGTGGGGGCGGACGCCCGACGAGCATCGTCGGACGTGAGGGACCGCTCGACGGCCCGCCGTGGGCGTGGCCCGCACGCTGACGCACCAGCGGTGCTCACCGCGCGACGACGAGCCCGCGCGGCTCGCTGCCCTCAGGTGGTCGCGCGCAAGACCAGACGCGGCGGGAAGACGATCGAGGTGACGCGCTCGCCGTCCGGGTCCGCCTCGATGAGGCGCAGCAGCTGGCCGACGGCGGTCGCCGCAAGGTCCACGACGGGGTTGTGGAGCGTCGTGAGCGGAGGTGTGGACGCGTGCGCGGCGTCGAGGTCGTCGTACCCGATGACCGCGACGTCCCCGGGAACCGAGCGGCCCGCCCGCGCGAGGGCGCGCAGGGCGCCGACCGCGATCGTGTCCGACGCCGCGAAGATCGCATCGATGTCGGGGTGATCCTTGAGGAGCTGCGTCGCCACCTCGTCGCCGGAGGCGGCGCTGAACTGCGCGTACGCCAACGCATCGGTGGCGAAGCCATGACCCGCGAGGGCGTCGCGCCACCCCTTGAGGCGGTCGACACCCGCCGTCATGTCCTGAGGCCCAGCGATGTGGGCGATGCGGGTGCGGCCGCGCGTGACGAGATGCTCGACGGCTAGGCGGGCGCCCGCCACGTTGTCGACGTCGGTGTAGATGAGTTCGCGCGGGGCGTCGAACGGGCGGCCGACGAACACTGCTGGGATGGCTGACGCCGCGACGACGCGCTCCAGGTCGTCGCCCTCGTGGTGAGAGGTGATGACGGCGCCGTCGACGTGGCCGCCGCGCAGGTAGCGCGCGATGCGGTCGGCCGTCTCGTCCTTGCGCGAGAGGAGCAGCACGAGCTGAAGGTCGGTGCGCGCGAGAGCGTCGCCGACGCCTCGCAGCGTTCCTCCGATGAACGCGTCGGAGAGGAGGCGCTCGTCCGGCTCGGGAATGATGAGCGCGATCGAGTCCGTACGACGGGTCACGAGCGAACGCGCAGCGCGGTTGGGCACGTAGCCGAGTCGCCTGGCCGCGTCGTCGACCGCGGTACGCGCGGTGGGCGAGACACGCAGGCCGCCGTTGAGCGCGCGGGATGCGGTGGACCGTGAGACGCCGGCCGCTGCGGCTACTTCGTCGAGCGTCGGCGCCGCAGCGTCGTTGCGCGGGGGGAACTCAGACATCGTCGAGGTCTTTCGTCAGGGCGACGGTCGAAGAAGGACCGCTCGTGAGAAGAGGGTAGGTGAGGCGCGGTTGCCGTGCATGAACGGCGCGCTGACGTCTCGGCAGCTAGACGGAGGTCTCGTCGATGAGACGCCGTAGGCCCCGCCCTCGCCGGACGGGGCCCACGGTGGGTCGCGGAGCACGGAACGTGCACCGACGACCGCCGCCCACGACCACGGGCCTCGACCTCCCGAGGTCCGGCGACCCTCCGCAGAGGGCCGCCGGGCGGCTGCCGGTGAGGCGGGTCAGCCCTTGACCGCGCCCGCCATGATGCCAGCGACAAGCTGCTTGCCGGCAACGATGAAGATGATGAGCAACGGGACCACGGACAGGAGCGCACCCGTGAGGATGAGCGGGTAGTCCGTGTAGTACTGCGACTGCAGGCCCTGGAGGGCGACCGGCAGGGTTCCGCTGGCCCGGTCGAGGATGATGTACGGCCACATGAAGTTCGTCCACGACCCGACGAACGTGAAGAGGAACAGCATCGCCGCGGCGGGGCGTGCGGCCGGCATGGCCACGTGCCAGAACGTGCGGATGAGGTTGCAGCCGTCGACGCGGGCAGCGTCGATGAGCTCGGTCGGCAGCGCGTCCTGCAGGTACTGCGTCATCCAGAACACACCGAACGCCGTGACGAGGCCCGGAAGGATGATCGCGAGCAGGTTGCCCTGGAGGTGGAGCTTGTTCATCACGAGGTAGAGCGGGACGATGCCGAGCTGGGTCGGAACTGCCATCGTCGCGATGACTGCGACGAGCAGACCGCGGCGGCCCTTGAAGTTGAGCTTCGCGAACGAGAAGCCCGCGAGGGTCGAGAGCAGGACGACCGAGATCGACGTCGACGTCGCGGCGACGAGCGAGTTGAGGGTCGCACCCCAGAAGTTGATGTCCGACTCGAGGACGCGCTTGACGTTCTCGACGAAGTTGCCGCCGGGAATGAGGTTGAGCGACCCGGAGAAGACGAAGTCGTTGTCCTTCGACCCGATGAGGAACGACCAGTAGAACGGGAAGGCCGACAGCAGGACGAAGGCGGTGAGAATCGTGTAGGTCACGCCGCCTGGACGACGCGCACCGTTGGTGAACGGCGACGTCTTGCGAGGGCCGCGACGGGCAGCGGCGCGTGCGGCGCCGGGCCCGGCGCTCTGGGCGATGGCAGGAATCGAGCTCATCGGTCGCCTCCCTGCGACGAGATGCGGCGGGTGAACCAGAAGTTCACGACACCGACGAGAAGGATGAGGAGGAAGAGCAGCCACGCGACGGCAGCTGCGCGGCCGAAGTTGGCCTGGTTCCAGCCGACTTCCCACAGGTAGAGCGTGATGGTCTTCCACTGGCCGTCAGCTCCGCCTCGGCCGGACCCTGACCCACCCGGCCCGAACATGCGAGCCTCGTCGAAGATCTGCAGACCACCGATGGTCGAGGTGATGACGACGAAGGTGATGGTCGCCTTGAGCATCGGGACCGTGATCGAGAAGAACTGACGCACGCGGCCGGCGCCGTCGATCGTCGCGGCCTCGTACAGGTCGCGCGGGACGGCCTGCATGGCGGCGAGCAGGATGAGCGTGTTGTACCCGGTCCAGCGGAAGTTCACCATCGTCGCAATGGCGATGTGCGACGGGATGACGTCCGAGGTCCACGGAACAGGGTCGATCCCGATCATGCCGAGAAGCGTGTTGACGACTCCGAACTGCTCTGCGAAGAGGTTGGAGAAGATGAGCGCCACGGAGACCGGCGCGACGATGTAGGGGAGCAAGACCCCCATGCGCCAGAACGTGCCAGCGCGAAGGTTGGAGTCGAGCACCGCAGCAATGAAGACCGCGACGATGAGCTGGGGGATCGTCGAGAGCAGGAAGATCGAGAACGTGTTGGTGACGGCGTTCCAGAACTGGTCCTGCTGGAGGATCGCGGTGAAGTTGTCGAGGCCGACGAACTCGCCCTGGCCACCGATCGGGTGCCACTTGTGAACGGCGACGTACGCCGTGTAGAGGAGCGGCGCGAGACCGAACATCGCGAAGATGATGAAGAACGGCGAGATGTAGAGGTAGGGCGAGACCTTGAGGTCGAACCGGCTCATGCGCTGGCCCCAGCCGAGGCGGCGTGCCTGGGGTGGGGCCGGGACCTGAGTCGGACCGCCCGTTCCCGCTTCACGGGTCGAGGACGTGCTGACGGTCATGGGTGTTCCTTCGTGTGTGCCCGCTGCGGCGGGCGGAGGGCCGATGTCACTGCCGCGCGGTCACGGCCGCGCACGTGAAGACCCGAGGGCCGGGGTGCGGTGTGCACCCCGGCCCTCGGTGCGATCAGTTGAGGTCCTTGAGCTCCTTGAGCACCTGGGCCCACGACTCGTCGATCGTCTGCTTCTTGCCCTTGACGCCCATGTCGACACGGTCGAGACCGTTGTTGACGACGTCGGAGACCTTCTTGTAGAGCGGGCCCTTGTAGGCCTGGACGATGCCCTCGGCGCGGTTCGAGAGGATCTTGCCCGTGGGGGCGTTGTTGAACCACTCGAAGGTCGCGTTCTGAACGTCAGACGACTTCAGCGCGTCGACGGTCGAGGGGAAAGCGCCCTGGTCGACGAAGAGCTTCGCCTGAACCTCGGGGGACGTGAGGTAGCTGGCGAGCTTCTTGGCCTCGACCGGGTGCTTCGACTGCGACGGAACCGCGAGGAACGAGCCGCCCCAGTTGCCAGCGCCGTTCGGGAAGACGTCAGCAACGTCCCAGCCCTTGAAGTCGTCGCCTGCGCGCTCCTTGATGGCGTTGAGCATCCAGCCCGGTGCCAGGATCGTCGCGAAGCCGTCGTCGCCCTTGAAGCGCTTGTCCCAGTCAGGGTTCCACTGACCGGAGTGCGGCGACTGGTTCTGGTCGGTCGCAGCCACGAGCACCTGGCGGAAGAGCGCCTCGACGTCCGAGCCGGCGAGGTCGCGGACCGTGCCGTCCTCGTTCTCGTAGGCGCGCTCGACCTGGTTGATCATGCCGAAGAAGGTTCCGCGTGCGCTGTCGAGCCAGGGCTTGCCGGTCTTGGCGGTGTAGTCCGCGCCGACCTGGAAGTAGTGAGCCCAGTCGCCCTCGAGGAGCTTGGCAACCGACTCGCGGTCGCTCGGGAGGCCAGCCTCCTTGAAGAGGTCGGCGCGGTACGCGATGGCGTTGGGGCCAGCGTCCGTTCCGTACATGATGAGACGGCCCTTGGAGTCAGTTCCGAGGGCGGTCTTCCAGTCGAGCCAGCGGCCCGCGAGCGCGGGGTCCGTGAGGTCCGTGAACTTGTCAGCGAACTGCATGAGCTCGGGGACCCAGTCACCCTCGATGGCCTCGACGTCGCCGAGACCGGAGGACTGGCCGAGGAAGTTGAGGATGTTCTCGCGCGCCTCGTCGGAGCCGCCCATGACCTTCTCCTCGACAATGATGTCGGGGTTGTCCTTCATGAACTGCTCGATGTGCGGCTTGTATCCGAAGTCGTTGAACGTCGAGAGGGTGATCGTGACCTTCTCGCCGGGTGCCCGGCTGGTCGGAGCAGCTGCTTCCCCGCCGCCGCACGCGGTCGCGACGAGCGCGATCGTCGCGACGCCGGCCGCTGCGGCCCACGTCTTGCTGATGTTCATGCGCACTGATGACTCCTTCGTCGTGGCTCGGCCTCGCTGCCGTGCCGTCCCTGCCGTTCACCCGACGGATGAACGTCGAAACTCGGCGAGCCCTGTCAAGGGAGCGCTTCCACCAAGACCGTGGGAGCGTTTCCACGCCGCTGAAGATGATGGTGGCCAACGGGTGGGAGCGCTGTCAAGCGGTTGGTCCTCGATTCGGTGTGGAAGCGATCCCACAAGTCCAAAACCGCAGGTCAGAGGGTTGCGTGGAGAAGGCGCGTTGCCGAATCGTTACGGTGAGTTCGTCGCGCGTCTCACGTCCCGGAGCCGCGTGAGGCAGCTCTCGGACGCACGCTGCGCGCGACTCACCGGGCTCGGCGCGAGGACCTGGGCCGTGAGTCCTCAGGCAGGTGTGCCGTGGACGTCGAGCCAGGCGCGCACCCGCAGCCCCTCGGCCTCAAGCGTGGTTCGCATCGCACTGGCGGCCGACTTTTCGACCGCGGCACCGAACAGCGGGATCGCCGCGCGCACGTCGCCGTCGTACGTGAGGAGCGCACCCTCACCCGAGTCACGCAGCACGACCGTGCCGGTGAGCCGCACGGGCGTACCCGTGATCTCGAGCGCAACCGTGCCCCGCCACGTCCCGTCACGGGCGCCGTCCCAGGCCTCGACCTGACGGATCTCAAGCTCGGAGCCCACGAACGAGCGCACCTGCGCCGGGATCTGCGCGGCCGACACGGAACGCCGGATCGTCACACTGAACGCATCGCCGTCGGTGGGCGTCACGACAACATCCTCGACCCGCGCGTCAGGAACCGATGCGCGGAACCGCACGAACGTCAGGTCGCGCATGAGCGTCGCGTACGCGGCAGCGGACAGCGGGACGGGGACGTCGATCGACACGTGCATGCACTGAGCCTAGCGGCGTCAAGGGTCCGCGTCCCCGCCACGTACGCTGGAGTCGTGTCTGTCATGAGCGAGCTCATCTCCCGCCACTCGTCCCTCGACCACGCCGACATCGACTGGCTCCACCTCCTCGTCGGTGACTGGCAGGCCATCTCAGACCTGGCATTCGCCGACCTCGTGCTGTGGCTGCCCGCCGACGACGGCGAGCTCGTCGCGATCGCGCACTGCCGTCCGTCGACCGGCGCGACCGTCCACTACGACGACATCGTCGGGACGATCGCCACAGCGGGGCGTCGCACGCAGCTGCGCGGCGTGCTCGAGGACCGCCGCATCCACCGCGAGCGCGAACCCCGCTGGCTCGGCGCGTACGCGGTGCGTGAAGAGTTCGTCCCGGTCGTCCACGAGGGCCGCGCGATCGCCGTGCTCGTCCGCCAGACCTACCTGGGCTCCGGCCGCACGCCGAGCCGCCTCGAGCTCAACTACGTCGAAGCGGCCGAAGGGCTGCTCGGCATGATCTCGCGCGGCGAGTTCCCGCAGGCCGACTCCGCGACGGGACCGCGTCGCGGAGCCCCTCGCGTCGGCGACGGTCTGCTCCGGCTCAACGCCGAGGGCGAGGTGCTCTACGCGAGCCCCAACGCACTGTCGTGCTTCCACCGGCTCGGCGTCTTCGGACCCCTCGTCGGCGAGTCGCTCGTCGAGATCACCGCGGACCTCCTCGTCCAGCAGGCACCCGTCGACGAGTCGCTGCCCGTCGTCATGATGGGACGCGCGCCGTGGCGAACCGAGCTCGAGTCCGACCGGGTCTCGCTCTCGGTCCGCTCGCTGCCCATCACCGAGGACGGCCGCCGCATGGGTGCCGTGCTCCTCTGCAGGGACGTCACCGAGGTACGGCGCCGCGAGCGTGAGCTCATCACCAAGGACGCGACGATCCGCGAGATCCATCACCGGGTGAAGAACAACCTCCAGACGGTCGCGGCACTCCTGCGTCTGCAGGCTCGGCGCATGCACGTGCCCGAGGCCCGCGCGGCGCTCGAGGAGGCGATGCGACGCGTGGACACGATCGCTCTCGTCCACCAGGCGCTGTCCCAGACGCTCGAGGAAGAGGTCGAGTTCGACGACATGGTGGGCCGCGTGCTGCGCCTCGCGGCGGACATCGCCTCCGCCGACACGAGCGTCCGCACGGTCTCCGGGGGCGCCTTCGGGATGATCCACTCCGAGGACGCGACGCCCCTCGCGCTCGTTCTCACCGAGCTCGTGACGAACGCCGTCGAGCACGGCTTCCCTGATCGGGCCACAGGAACAGTGCAGATCCAGGCGACACGCGACGGGAGCAACCTCACCGTCCACATCGTCGACGACGGCATCGGTCTGGGGCCCGACGGTGGCCCGGGCTCGGGCCTTGGAACCCAGATCGTGCGGACGCTCGTCGAGAACGAGCTCCATGGCTCGATCACGTGGGCGGCGACGCCCGAGGGTGGAACGGACGTCACCGTGCAGGTCGTGCTGCGCGATGCCCGCGGGCACCGGGCCTCGGCGCGCGCCGAGGTGGTCTGAGCTGAGCCGAGGAGCGACCGACGCCGAGCAGAGGGGTGTTTGTTCACGACTGAGGGCCGGCACCCCGCGGGGTGCCGGCCCTCAGCCGAATGATGTGGTGCTCAGCCAGCGCGACGAGCCCGTGCCGTCCGGCGCTTGAGCGCGCGGCGCTCGTCCTCGGACATGCCGCCCCAGACGCCCGCGTCCTGGCCGGACTCGAGTGCCCACTTGAGGCAGGTGTCGACGACGTCGCATCGACGGCAAACAGCCTTCGCATCCTCGATCTGCAGAATCGCCGGGCCGGTGTTCCCGATGGGGAAGAACAGCTCGGGATCCTCGGTGAGGCATGCGGCGCGGTGACGCCAGTCCATGGAAATGCTCCTCGGTCGAACATGACGGTGCCACGCGCAGCGCGCTGCGACCGTACAAGAGTGGGGGGACGGTCCCTGGGGACCTCCCCAAGGTTCACACCTCATGGCGAGTTGCACAAGAGGTCACGGGGAGGTTTCGCCCCGGTGGCCGTGAGGCGATAGTCACAAGGTCCGTTCTTGACATGCGAAGCGGTGGGGAACGCCTCGGCGCAGGTCCGAGACGTGTGCGGTCGACCCTGTTGCCCACGTACTGACATGAGGTCGTCCCGTAGGCTGGCCGCGTGCCTGTCGATCTTCTCCGCCGTCCCGGCGTCGCGATGCCCGGCCCCGGCCGGACGACCCTGCTCGCCGTCGCCGGACTCCTCGTGGTCGAGGCGGCTGTGCTCGTCGTGGGAGGTGGCGCCGCCGTCGTCGATCTTGTGCGTGGTGGCCGCGTGGGTGTGGACCTCTTCCTTGCCGCGTTCGCGTGGGGCCTGGCCGCGTTCCTCGTGGTGGCGGCCCGCGGACTGCTCGACGGGCGACGGTGGGCACGCTCGCCCGCCATCACCTGGCAGCTCTTCCAGATCGTCATCGCGGTCACGTGGCTGCAGGGTGAGGTGAGCCTGTCGCCGATCATCCTCCTGGCGGCCTCGGTCGGGGTCATCGTCGGGCTCCTCCTGCCGTCGGTCGTCAGGCGCACGTTGACGGGGCGCGAGACCGAGTCCTGACGGCGGCGCGACCCCGCTGCGCTCCGCGTCGAGCGCGCTCAGCTGTCGGTGGGCGCAAGACACTGGACGAGCTCGATGCGGCCCTCGGCGACGAGCGCACCGCGCCCCGCGGGGCACGGTCCGGGCTCGACCACCTCGCTGACGTCGGCCGCGAGCACGTCCGCCGACCCGGGCCTGCCCGGGTCGAGCACGACGCCGTGCCGGCCCGCCCGCACGCGGGCCAGGACACCGCGGGAGGCCATGGTCGCAGCGGACGTCGTCGAGGAGACGAGAAAGCGCTCCACACCCCGGATCGTTGCCGCACGGTCGTGCTCGGCAGGAAGGAGCCGCGCGAGGACGTCGACGTCGTCGACGACGAGCGTCCACCCGCCTGACGCGACGAGGTCGGGAATCATCGCGAGCCCTTCTGCCGACAGGGGTGCCCGTTCCAGACCGGGCACGGACTCGAGACCCGCGCAGCGACCCACGACGACGACCGGCCCCTGCCGGAGCGCATGACGGGCGAGCTGCGCGAGGATGGTCGTCCGGCCTGATCCGGGCGGCCCGGCGACGAGGACATCCCGTGTGACGTCGAGGGTGCGCGGACCTGCGTCGTCGCCCCCGTGCCCGAGAGGTGCGAGCCCAGGATGCTCGGCGTGCTCGACGGCATGGGCAAGATCGGCGCGTGCTCGGTCATCGGCCACGGACGGGAGCCGGGTGAGGCGGAGAGGCCGCGCGTGACTCCCGGAGGGCTGCGGTACCTCGTGCGCGTGCCTCGGCAGGAACGCCTGCGCGAGCCGTGCCGGGCCCGCTCCCGTCCAGACCCCGCGGCCCGGCCGACCGCCGAGCCCGACCAGTGCGCTCGGGACCCCGCGGCCGAGGTCGCTCGTACGGTCCGTGCCGGTGAAGACGAGGCGCGGTCCGAGGGTCGAGGCGAGCGGCCCGGCGAGGTGACGGCTGCTCGCGAGGGCGAACCTCACGCGGTGGGCGGCCGGCTGACGCGCGAGCGCCACGAGGGTGTCAGCGCCCGCGCCACGGTTGACGCGCCCGAGCGCCGCCAGGATCTCCTCGACACCGTCGACGAGCACGAGCGTCGGTTCAGCGGGGGGTGCGGCGAGGAGCCTGGTAAGGAGCGTATGGACGCGGCGCGGGTCGGATGCGGGCGCGTGGGTGCCGAACCAGGGCGGCAGGCTCGGGGGTGTGACGAGGGGGTCGGGCCCCAGGACGTGGACGTGCCAGCCCCGGTCGGCTGCCTCGAGAGCAAGTGCGCGCAGCGTCGTCGAACGCCCCGAGCCGGGCGCTCCCTCGATGTGCAGGTGACCGCGCTCGGGCTCCCACGTCGCGTGGGCGCGTCGCCGCTCGTCGGGGACGTCGAGCAACGCCACGGGCAACCCCGCGGGCGCGTCGGAGACGAGGGCCTCGCGACCCGCCGCGTCGAGCGCGGACACCTCGGACGCGAGCTTCACGAGCGCACCCGCCGCGTCGGGCGCGATGTCGTCGGCGCGGCACGCGTCGGGCAGGGGAGGCGCCCACAGCGGTGTGGCGCGCGCACCGCCGCGCAGCGCGATCGCCTCGCTCGCGGCCGCGACGAACCGCGTGGCCGCGTCCGCGCCCCAGCCCGGGGCGGCGAGCCGTGGCGGCCCCGGCGACCCCGGAACCCGGCGGACGCGCGCCGAGGCCCGCGTCGACGGCGCCGAGGCGAGCGCGCACCGCACCGTGCGATGAACCGACCGGCTCGTCACGACGATCGCCTGCCCGGGCATCGACGCCGGGAGGCTCGCCGCGTCGGGTACCTCGACGACGTCGCGCGAGTCCGCGTCTGACGCGACGCGCAGGGCGACCCGCAGCCCGACGTTCGCGCGCACGTCCGCGCTCACGGTGCCCGCCGGGCGCTGGGTCGCAAGGAGAAGATGCAGCCCGAGCGACCGACCCTGGGCGGCGATGCGCAAGAACGAGGGCACGAGATCCGGATCGTCGTCGGCGAGCGCCCGCAGCTCATCGACGACGACGAGGATCCGGGGCGGGCACACCCCCGTTCCCCGCCGCGCGAGCGTGTCGATGTCGGGTGCGTCGTGGCGCGCGCAGAGCTCTTCGCGCTCGCGGAGCTCGGCGCGCAGTGCCGCGAGGGCGCGCCGGGCCGAGCCCGGCTCGAGGTCGGTCGCGACGCCCGAGACGTGCGGCAGGGCAAGGCACGGGCCCAGGCCCGCGCCGCCCTTGTGATCGAGGAGGACGAAGGTGAGCCGCTCGGGCGGATGCGTGAGAGCGAGCGAGAGGACGAGCGTCTGCAGGAGCTCCGACTTGCCCGCGCCGGTCGTCCCCGCGATGAGGCCGTGCGGGCCGTCCTTGTTCAGGTCGATCGACCACGCGTTCCGCGCACCGTCGGCGAGCCGACCCACGAGGGCCACCGGGGAGCGAGGGGCGCGCGCCCATCGCGCGTCGACGTCGCGCGCGAGGGCGTGCACCGGACGCGTCGTGTCGAGGCCGAGAAGGTCGGCGAGCGGAACCGTCGCAGCGTGCGTAGCACCGATCGCCTCTGCGACCTGTGGCGCCAGGGCGCGCGCGAGCTCGTGGGCCAGATCCGTGCCGAGGCCCGGTCCGGCGATCGCGTCCTCGCACCATGCCGTCGGGTGTCCGTCCGGCGCGACGAGGATGACGCGCACGCCGGCGGGGGCGCTCGCCCACCACTCGCTCGTGCGCCGCAGGTCGGCGGGGCCCGCGAGGATGACGACGACGAGCTCGGGGGAGTCGGCGGCGCCGGACGCGCCGTGCTCACCCGTGGCCGTGCCGATCACCGCGCGCGGCCCCGTCCCGGGCCGTGCGCCGGGCCCTGCCCCGGCCCGTGCGCCGGGCTCGACGCCCGCCTCCGCGCCGGACAGGGCCGAGGGACGCGCCCCGAGCCACCGCGCCCACTCCCAGGAGTGCGCGTCGCCCCCCACGATCCGGACGGGCGCACCGGGGAACAGGGCGGCGAACGCGAGCACGGCGCTGCGAGCGCGCCGGTGCGCCCAGGGACCGGACGCAGCGAGCGCTCGGGGTGCCGCCGTCGGGTGCGGGGCCGGAGACTCCGGTGCGGTGGGTCCGGCGGCGCCAAGGATCAGCGTCGTGAGCGCGACCGGTGCGGAGGCGAGCTCATCCCACGACCAGGGCATCGGGCCCTCGGCGGGAAGGGCGCGTCGACGACGACGCGCCAACGCCGTGACCCCGAGCGCGATCGGGCCGACGAGGCCGACGAGCGCGAAGGCGGGCCTGCTCGTCACGAGCGCGAGCATCGCGGCTGAGACGAGAGGGACGACGAGCGTCGTCACGGACAGCCCCGCCGTCATCGTGCGCGAGCGTGCCGTCCCCTGCGCACGCGACTCCTCGGCTGCGCGCGCAGCGCGCTCGGCCGCGACGCTCACGACGACGCGCCGGACGACGACCGCGCCTGCGCCCACGGTGAGGACGTCGCCGTGCCCGACCCGTCGGGCGGCCAGCCGCAGACTGCGCGGCCGGTCGCCTGAGCGCTCACGCACGAGGGTCACGCGCGTGCGTCGCGCGTGACCCGCGCGCGCGACGCGCAGCCGGGTGGTGCCCGCACCGGCCGAAGGTCGGGCCGCGCCGCGCCGGGTCCGCCCCTCGACAACGAGGCCGCCCGTCGCGCGCGCGACATCCGTGTCGATGAGACCGGCGTGAGGCCCCGCGACGACTTCCCAGAAGGCTTCCGCGGCGAGGGCCCGACGTGCGCGGGACACTGCCCCCTCGTCCCGTCCGTCTGGCCGTCGCCGCGGGACGTGCACCCGGATGTCGGCGCCCGCGACGAGGGGAGGAAACCCGACGAGCACGTCGTCGTCGAGCAACCGCGTCCCGATGGCCAGAGGTGTCTCGAGAAGCTCCGAGCGTCCGAGCACCTCGGCGAGCTGCCCGCGCAGCGCGCCGAGCCTCGCGCCGCGCTCGAGCTCGACGTCCTCGCCCGCGACCGTCATCCGGACGTGGTCGCCCGACGCGGCACCGCCAGAGACGCCGGTGGTGCCCGACGCGGCACTGCCAGAGACGCCGGCACTGCCAGAGACGCCGGGGCTACCGGAGACGCCGGGGGTGCCAGGGGTGGCGGTGCTGTCTGGTCCCCCGGACGCGGCAGCGGGAGGCAGAGCAGATGAGCGCATGCACCGACGATCGTGCCTGCGCCGCCCCGGCGCGCGCAACGGCCCTGCGGCTGGGGAAGAGATCCCCGACCACAGGGCCGTGCGTCAGGCCGCGGGGCTTGGCGCGTGACGCGCTCGATCAGTCGACCGCGAGGGCCTCGACCGGTGAGGTCCGCACCGCGCGCCGTGCCGGGATGACCGAGGCGAGCAACCCGGCCACGACCGAGACGACGAGCACGATCGCGATATCACGCCACGGGATCGCGAGCTGCAGGTCGCCGAACGATCCGAGGATCGCGGCCGCACCCGACCAGCCGTAGACGAGGCCGAGGACGATCCCGAGGAGCGTTCCGACGACCGCGATGAGCAGGCCCTCGATCGCGAGCATCGAGCGCAGTTGACGCTTCGAGAGGCCGATTGCACGGAGCATCGCGTTCTCGCGCTGACGTTCGATGACGGAGAGCGAGAGCGTGTTGGTCACGCCGATGAGGGCGATGACGACGGCAACCGCGAGCAGTCCGACGACGACCGCGAGCAGGATGTTGATGACCTGCTCGAACATGGCACGCTCGGCGGCCAGCCCCGTCACCCACACGCCGAGATCATCGACGACGTCCTTCATCGCGTCGATGGTTGCGACAGGCTCGCTCGAGTCGAGCTTGACGAAGAGCGTCGAGACCGGAGCGTCAGGTGCGAACGTCGCGAGCGTCGCCATGGTCACGGTTGGGGCGCCAAGCCCCTGGGTGACGACGTCCACCGCGAGATCGATCTTCGATCCGTCGTTCAACGTGAGGGACGCGGCAGTCGCCGTGGCAACCACGGCATCCTGCGACGTCACGACGAGAACGCCGTCGCCAATCCCGTCGACGAGCCGCACGTCGTGAAGAACATCGCGCGCCCGTGCGGGCTCGACACCCTGAACGGTGGCCTCCGGCAGGTCGACCACACCGCTCGGGGTCGTCAAGGCGATGTTCGCGACGTTGGTCGAGGACACCGGGGCCACGGCCGCAACACCGGCGACAGCCGCGATCTCCTGCTGAACCGTGTCAGTGAACGGTGATTCGCCGGGCGTCTGCTGGCCTGACTCGATGATCGCGTCGACGGCGAAGTTGGAGTCGAGCTGCGCGTTGAACGTCGCCCGTGCGCTCGCGGCGCCAGTCGACATCATCGCAACGAGCGTGACGCCGATGAGGAGCGCCGTGCTCGTTGCTGCGGTGCGGTGCGGGTTGCGCAGCGTGTTGGCCGAGGCAAGGCGAGCGGCCGCACCCGTGCGAGACAGCAGGCGTCCGACGGCCGAGGCCACGGCAGGAATCCAGAACACCGATCCCACGATGAGCCCGACGAACGAGATCGCACCGCCAGGGATGCCGAGAAGGAGGCCGATCTCGGGCCGTTCAAGCACGATGCCTGCCGCGACGCCGCCGCCGAGGAGGAGCACGCCCAGCACGGTCGCCACGATCGAGGTGACGAGCCGGCCGGTCGAGCCCTGCCGGATCGAGGGCGCATCTGCGGGGCGGAGCGCGGCAAGCGGAGCGACCCGGGTCGCGGCGCGCGCCGGGGCGAAGGCCGAGAGTGTCGTCACGGCGATACCCGCGATGAGCGGGACGAGGATGACGGCGGGCGTGATCGTGATGGTCGTCGGCAGCGCGACCGCAAAGTCCCGCGTGCGCAAGACCGCGAGCAACGCTTGCACGCCGGCGGACCCGAGCAGGATGCCTGCGAGGGAGGCCAAGGTTCCGAGCGTCGTGGCCTCGAGGATCACGGATCCGCGCAGCTGCTTCTTCGTGGCTCCCACGCAGCGCAGAAGTGCGAGCGTGCGGGTGCGCTGCGCAACGAGCACCTGGAAGGTGTTGGCGATGACGAGCCCCGCGACGATGAGCGCCAGCGCGCCGAATGCGAGCACGACGTACATGACGGTATTGGTGTCGCCGCTCATCTGGGCGATGCGGGCGTCGGCGTACTGCTGCTTGGTCTGGACGACGACGCTGCCCGCGGAGGCCTCGTCCGTGCCGCCTGCGACGAGCGCCGCGGTGGCGGCCTTGCGCACGTCCGCGAGAACGGACTCGGGATCGGTCCCCGCAGCCGTGACAAGGAGCGCCTGCGACATGCCGCTGTAGTCGTCCCACGTGAGGAGGTCTGAGGCGAGCGCGACGAGCGCACCGTCGGTGGCGATGAACGCGCTGTGGGGGTCGTCGACGAGGCCCACGACCGTCACAGGGACGCGAAGGCGCCGCGAGGCGTCGCCTTCGACCGGGAGCATGGTCTCGATCTCGATGGTTCCGCCGATCGCGACGTCGAGACGCGTGGCGAGGTTCGTGGGCAGCGCGACCTCCGCCGAGGCCGTCGGAAGACGTCCCGCGGTGACGACCTGGACGTTCAGCTCAGGCGTGAGCGCCACGGGGGTGCCCATGATGCCGAGTGAGCGTTCGTCCTTGCGGACGGTGAGGTAGGTCTGGGTGAAGGGGCTCGAGGTCTCTACCCCGGGGACGGAGGTGAAGTCGACGATCTTGTCGAGAGGCATCTGACCGATGGCCGAGGCGTCGACGAAGACGTCGGCGTCGGCGAGCGACGCGGCGACCGAGTCGGTCGTCGTCGTCGTCATGAGGTTGCCCGCGAGGAGCGTCGCAGCGACGAAGGCGGTGCCGATCGCGATCGCGATGCCCGCCGCGACGAGCCTCCCGACCGACTTGCGCATCTGAGCGAAGGTGAGGCGGAACATCAGGCCTGACCCCCGACCGGCGTCGACTCGAGCGTGCGCAGGGCGTCGAGGCCCGCAAGGACCGACTCCGGTGTCGGGTCGGTGATGTCGCCCGCGATGCGTCCATCAGCGATGAGCACGACGCGGTCCGCGTAGGCCGCGGCGGCCGGGTCGTGCGTCACCATGATGATGGTGCGGCCGAGCTCGCGCACCGAACGGCGCAGGAAGCTGAGGACCTCGGCGCCGGAGCGCGAGTCGAGGTTGCCCGTGGGCTCGTCAGCAAAGATGACGTCGGGCTTCGTGATGAGCGCGCGTGCGATCGCGACGCGCTGCTGCTGCCCGCCTGAGAGCTCGGCCGGACGGTGCGTGAGGCGGTCGCCGAGACCGAGCGTCGTGACGAGAGTGGCGAGCCAGTCGCGGTCGACCTTGGTCCCGCCGAGGTCGAGGGGCAGCAGGATGTTCTGCTCCGCTGTGAACATCGGCAGGAGGTTGAACGACTGGAAGACGAAGCCGACGCGGGTGCGACGCAGCTCGGTGAGCGCATCGTCACCGAGCGACGTGATCTCGGTCGTGCCGATGCGTGACGAGCCGGCGGTCGCCGAGTCGAGGCCCGCCAGCAGGTGCATGAGCGTCGACTTGCCCGAGCCCGAGGGGCCCATGATCGCGGTGAAGCGGCCGGGGGCGAAGTCGACGTCGACCTTGTCGAGCGCGATGACCTGACCGGCTCCCTTGCCGTAGACCTTGGTGAGTCCGCGGGCGCTGACCGCGCCCGTCGTACCGGGGGCGACGGTGGTGTCCATGGTGGTGCTCCTCATGCGTACGGGGGTGAGGCGGGCGGGGGCCCGCCGGCTTCTCCGACGCTATCGAGGTGACCTGCGGGGGCACGTCGGCCTGCAGGAGGGTTCGGTGCGTGGGCCGTGTCATCCCACGGTCGTACCGTTGCCCGACGCGAGGTGGCGCACCTACGCGCCCGGGCGGACGAGCCCGGTCTCGTAGGCGGTGACGACCGCTTGCACGCGGTCGCGTGCGCGGAGCTTGGCGAGGATGCGCCCGACGTGCGTCTTGACGGTGGCCTCGGCGACGAAGAGGTCAGCGCCGATCTCCGTGTTGGAGCGGCCCCGCGCCATGAGGACGAGGACCTCGCGCTCGCGGTCGGTGAGGGCGGCGACGCGCGAGTCGTCGGCCGGTGCGGTCGTGCCGGGTGCGGGCAGTGCTGTCGCCATGTGCTCGATGAGACGGCGCGTGCTGGACGGCGCGATGACTGCGTCGCCGCGGTGGACGGTGCGGATCGCGGCCAGCATCTCTTCGGGAGGGGCGTCCTTGAGGAGGAACCCGCTCGCTCCGGCGCGGATCGCTTCCATGACGTACTCGTCGAGGTCAAAGGTCGTGAGGACGATGATGCGGGGCTGCTGCTCGGCGGGAAGTCGCGTCTGCCAGGCCTCCGTGAGGCGTGCGGTCGCGGAGAGCCCGTCGAGCTCTGGCATGCGGACGTCCATGAGGACGACGTCGACCGGATGGTCGACGAGCAGGCGTACGGCCTGGGCCCCGTCGCCCGCCTCGAGGGTCACGGTGAGGTCGGGCTGGGAGTCGATGACCATGCGGAAGCCGGCGCGCACGAGCTGCTGGTCGTCGACGAGTGCGACACGGACGACGTCGTGGGTCGGGTCGAAGGTCACGAGGGCTCCTCAGGGGTGGGGGGTGCAGCGGCGGGGCCGCGCGGGATCGGAACCGTGAGATGGACGCGGAACCCGCCGCCGGGGCGAGGGCCTGCGGTCAGGGTTCCTCCGAACATCGTGGCACGCTCGCGCATGCCGAGGAGGCCTTGGCCTGCTCCGTCGCCTCCTGCCGAGGCGCCGCGGCCGTCGTCGGAGACCTGGAGCGTGAGGGACTCGATGCCCCACGTGAGCACGACGGTGACGCTCGGGGACGGCCCGGCGTGCTTGAGGATGTTCGTGAGGGACTCCTGGCACACGCGGTAGACCGCGAGCCCGACACCCGGTGGGAGGGTACGGGGCGTACCCATGCGGACGAACGACACGTCGAGGCCCGTTGCGCGCACCTGGGCGACGAGCCCTTCGAGGTCGCCTGAGGCCGGTTGCGGAGCGCGGTCTCCGGGCGGCGAGCCTGCCCGCGAACCCGGGGAGGTGGCCCCGGCGGCCACGTCGGGCAGCGACGTGGGTGGCCGGAGCCCGTCGGGTTCGCGGAGAACTCCGAGCAGCCGTCGCATGTCGGCGAGGGCGTCCCGCCCCGTGTCGGCGATCGTTCCGAGCGTGCGTTCGCCCGCGGCGGGGTCGTGTCGGACGACGTACCGGCCGCCGTCGGCCTGGGCGATGATGACCGACAGCGAGTGGGCGACGATGTCGTGCATCTCGCGGGCGATGCGGGTGCGCTCGGCGGCTGTCGCGATGCGCGCCTGCTGGTCGCGTTCGACCTCGAGCCGCTCGGCGCGGTCGATGAGCGCGGCCACCATGTCCTTGCGGGCTCGACGTGTGAGGGCAAATCCCCAGACGGCGAGCTCGGCGAGGACCATCGAGAACGCACCGAAGGCGATGCCCATGAAGGCGCCCGGGGTCCCGATGCCGTCGGTGACCCACAGCATCATGGAGAAGAGCACTGCTCCGGCGATTCCGGTGATCATCGCCGTGCGGTAGGCCCACCGTGGTCCGTGGACGGTGACGGAGTAGAGGGCGACGAGCACCGCGAGGATCGCCGGGTTGGCGCCCGGTTCTGGAGCGGTCAGGGTGTAGAAGAGGCCGACGGAGTAGACGAGGACGACGGACAGTGTTGGCCGGTAGCGGCGCAGGGCGAGGGGAGCGAGGAAGAGGATCGCGTAGACGCCCTCGAGCATCGACACGCCGAAGAGGCCGATCGCGAGGACGAGCAGGAGGGCCGTGCCTGCGACATCGATCCACAGCGCGTTGCGGTCCCAGGTCTGCTGCAGGCGCTGCCACCAGGGGGGCCGGAAGTCGTCGGACACGCGTCCAGCCTAGGTTGGCGTGTGGCCCAGGTGCGTCATCCTGCGGGCGGAGCGGTCGGTCGCGATGCCCTCCCGAGGGGGGGAGCGGGGCGGGTGATCCGTGTGATACCTCGCACGATCTGCGTTGTCAGATGCGTCGCTGGGCGTCTCTAGGGGAAGTCATGACCTAACATGGGGGAATGACGAACGTGCTTCTTGCCGAGGACGACCCGGCGATCAGCGAGCCGCTCGCTCGCGCGCTTACCCGTGAGGGCTATCACGTCATCGTCCAGGGGACGGGGCAGGGCGCTCTCGCGAGCGCTGCCGACGTCGACCTTGTCGTCCTTGACCTGGGCCTTCCAGACATGGACGGGCTCGACGTGGCCCGCGCGATCCGCGCTCAGGGCCTGACGACCCCGGTCCTCGTGCTCACTGCGCGTGCCGACGAGGTCGATCTCGTCGTCGGGCTCGACGCGGGGGCTGACGATTACGTCACCAAACCTTTCCGTCTTGCCGAACTTCTCGCCCGCGTCCGCGCGCTCCTGCGCCGCACGCACGGTGAGGTCGAGGCCGAGGACGAGATCCGTGCGCAGGACGTCCGCGTCGACGTCGCCGCGCACCGCGCGTTCCAGTCGGACCGCGAGCTCCACCTCACGACCAAGGAGTTCGACCTCCTGCGCGTGCTCGTCGCCAACGTCGGCACCGTCGTCGTGCGCGACACACTCATGCGCGAGGTGTGGGGCTCGGAGCTCGTCGGCTCGACGAAGACGCTCGACATGCACGTCTCGTGGCTGCGTCGCAAGCTTGGCGATGACGCGAACTCCCCGCGGTACATCTCGACGGTGCGTGGCATGGGCTTCCGGTTCGAGACCGGGGCCCGCTGACCGAGCCGTCGGATGCGCCGTCGTCTCATCCTCGCAGCCCTCTCAGCGGTTGCCGTCGCGGTGCTGCTGCTCGGCTTTCCGCTCGCGTTCCTCGGTGCCCAGCTGGTCAAGGACAACGAGGTGCGCGAGCTGCAGATCCGCGCGCAGAACATTGCCCGCGCGATCGACGGCCGCGTCGCGCGTGGGGCTGAGCTGAGCGACGACATGCTCGACGGCTACGTCGGGGGCAACGGACGCCTGTCCGCCTACGTCCATGTCATCGGGCCTGCGGGCGAGGTCATCACGGGCGGTGAGGAGGTCACGGGTCGCGTGACCAAGACGCTCGCCCTCTCAGACTCCAAGGCGATCGTCGAGGTCCGGGTCTCGTCATGGGACCTCTACGTGAGGTCGGCGCAGATCATCGTGCTTGTCGGCGTCGCCGCGGTCGTCGCGGTCGGTGCAGCCATCGTCGTCGCGACGTGGCAGGCCAACCGCCTTGCGGCGCCTCTGCTCTACCTGTCGGCGTCGGCCGAGCAGATCGGCTCGGGGCAGACGCGTCCGCGCCTCGAACCCTCGGGGATCGAAGAGATCGACCTCGTGGCGGCCGAGCTCGCCCGGTCCTCCGACCGGCTCGCCAGGCGGCTCGCGGTCGAGAGGCAGTTCGCGTCTGACGCGTCCCACCAGCTGCGTACACCGCTCACGGCGCTCACGATGCGCATCGAAGAGATGTCTCTGGCTGCCCCCGACAACGAGGCGGTGCAAGAAGAGGCGCGTGTGTCGCTCGAGCAGATCGAGCGGCTCGTCACGGTCGTCGACGACCTGCTCTCGCGGTCGCGACGTTCGCTCGGCGGCAACAACGAGGCTGTCGTCCTCGCGGACGTCGTCGCGCAGCAGGTCGAGGAGTGGGGCCCCACCTACGCTGCGCTCGGGCGCGACCTCGTCGTCGACGTCGACCGCGCGACGACCGTCCTCGCGACGCCGGGAAGCCTAGCGCAGATCATCGCGACCCTCGTCGAGAACTCGATCAAGCACGGCGGCGGGACGACGACCGTGCGTTCCCGTCCGGGAACGAGCGGCGCCGTCGTCGTCGAGGTGTCCGACGAGGGCCCGGGCGTGCCCGACGACCTCGCACCTCGCATCTTCGAACGCGAGGTGACCTCGGGTTCCGGGAACGGGCTCGGGCTCGCCCTCGCGCGTGACCTCGCCGCAGCCGACGGCGCGCGCCTCGAACTTTCGCAGCGCCGCCCGCCCGTCTTCTCGCTCTTCCTCGTCGGCGTGCCAAAGTCGCTCGACCCCTCGGTCGTGCTCCCCGTCGGCTCGGTCGTGTCGTCGGGCTGGAGCCGTCGTCGTCGCCCCCCGACCTGAGTCTCGCGCATCCCGTACGGGACTTCCCGTATCACCTACGTCCCCTTCGCGGGGCTAGGCTCAGACAATGCCCTCGACTGCATCCCCGGTGCGGCGCACCTTGCGCGCACGTCTCCTCGCTCGCTTCTGGGAGCTCGTGCGCTTCGGGTCCGTCGGCGGCATCGCCTTCGTCATCGACACGGGCGTGTTCAACCTGCTCGTCCACGGCCCCGGTGAGGTCCTCGGGCACAAGCCGCTCGTCTCCAAGGTCATCGCCGTCGCCGTCGCGACCGTCTTCTCATGGGTCGGCAACCGCTACTGGACGTTCTCCGACCGGAAGACCGCCAACCGCGTCCGGGAGTTCGTCGGATTCGCCGTCGTCAACGTCGGCGGCATGCTCATCGCTGTCGCCTGCCTTGCCTTCTCGCGCTACGTCCTTGGGCTGACGAGCGTGCTCGCCGACAACATCTCGGGCAGCGTCGTGGGGCTCCTGCTCGGCATGGTCTTCCGGTACCTCGCCTACCGGAGCTTCGTCTTCACGGCCGGGGTCGGCGACGACGTGCAGCCGGGTGCGGGCCCGGGCACGGTCCCGGGCATGGACTCGGGCTCAGACCTGAGCATGGACTCGGGCTCAGACCCGGGCTCATACCCGGGCTCAGGCGATGTCGGGACGAGCGGCGAGCGCGCGCCCCTCGACCCCGTGCGCTGAGGGACCCGTGCGCTGAGACCCAGCGACTGAGGCGAACGTGCGTGACGGAGCCGTGCGTGGCGGAGCCGTGCGTGGCGGAGCCGTGCGTGGCGGAGCCGTGCGTGGCGGAGCCGTGCGTGACGGAGCCGTGCGTGACGTTGGCCCCGTGCTGGGCGTCCGCCGAGCGGGCACCCCTCGGGCGTCGTGCCTGCCTCGCGTACCCTTGGGGATCGTGAGCGCACCGGTCGTGGCAGTCGTGGGTGGGGGCCAGCTGGCCCGAATGATGGCTCCGGCCGCGGGTGAGCTCGGGGTGCACCTGCGCGTGCTCGTCGAGGAGCCCGGATCGTCGGCCGCCCAGGTCGTCGCGGACGCTCCCGTCGGCGCTGCCGCCGACCACGCTGCGGTGCGCGCGCTCGTCGCGGGAACGTCCTCGGCGGGAACCTCGTCGGCGGGCGCGACCGTGCCGGGCGGGGCCCGCGCAAGCGTTCTCACCTTCGAGCACGAGCACGTGCCCTTCGCCCTCCTTGATGAGCTTGCTGCGGCCGGGACGCCCGTCCACCCGAGCCCCGCCGCGCTCATCCACGCGCAGGACAAGATCGTCATGCGTGCCAAGCTCACGGCGCTCGGGGTCCCGTGCCCGCGTTGGGCCGTGCTCCCCACGTCCCCCGCCGAGGGCCACGCGACGCTTGCCTCGTTCCTTGCAGAGGGGGACGGGACCGCGGTCGTCAAGACGAGCCGCGGTGGCTATGACGGCAAGGGAGTGCGCGTCGTGCGCTCGGCTGACGAGGCTGCCGACTGGTTCGAGGCCGTCGCAGCGGGAGGTTCCGCGCTCCTCGTCGAGGAACGCGTGCCCTTCGTGCGCGAGCTTGCAGTCCTCGTCGCGCGCCGGCCCTCGGGCGAGGTCGCGACCTACCCGGTCGTCGAGTCGGTTCAGCGCGACGGCGTGTGCTCCGAGGTCATCGCCCCCGCCCCCGACCTGTCGGCCGCGCTCGAGACCGAGGCCCGCGCGATCGCCGAGACGATCGTCACGGGGCTCGGCGTGACGGGAGTCCTCGCGGTCGAGATGTTCGAGGTCGACGGACGCGTGCTCGTCAACGAGCTCGCGATGCGACCCCACAACTCAGGCCACTGGACGATCGACGGTGCCGTGACCAGCCAGTTTGAACAGCACCTGCGAGCAGTGCTCGACCTGCCTCTCGGAGACACCTCGCCGCGCGCGCCGTGGACCGTCATGGCCAACGTCCTGGGCTCCGCGCTCACGGAGCTGACGGACGCGCTCCCCGCCCTCTTCGCCGCCGACCCCGGCGCGCGCGTCAACCTCTACGGCAAGTCCGTGCGACCGGGGCGCAAGCTCGGCCACGTCAATGTCTCGGGGGCCGACCTCGACGACGTCCGCCGACGCGCGATCGCCGCTGCCGCGCAGCTGCGCGGCGAGTAGCCGACGTCGAGCCCGCCCCGCCCCACCCCACGCCCGCCCCTCTCCACGCCCCGCGCCCGCCCGACCCACAGGAGCCTCAAGTGAGCACCACGCCCGCACCCGTCGTCGGCATCGTCATGGGATCCGACTCGGACTGGCGCGTCATGCGCGCCGCAGCCGAGGCTCTCGCAGAGTTCGATGTTCCGGTGGAGGTCGACGTGGTCTCGGCCCACCGCATGCCCACCGAGATGATCGACTACGGTCGCGAGGCCTCCGCGCGCGGCCTGCGCGTCATCATCGCGGGCGCGGGCGGTGCCGCGCACCTGCCGGGCATGCTCGCGGCGGTCACGGAGCTGCCCGTCATCGGTGTACCCGTCCCGCTCGCCTACCTTGACGGCATGGACTCGCTGCTCTCGATCGTCCAGATGCCCGCCGGAGTCCCGGTCGCGACCGTCTCGGTCGGCGGGGCGCGCAACGCGGGCCTGCTCGCAGCGCGGATCCTCGGCTCAGGAACCGACGACGACGCTGCTCTTGTGCGCGCCCGCATGCGCGGGTTCCAGGAGGAGCTGCGCGACCAAGCTCAGGCCAAGGGCGTCGCGCTGCGTGAGGCGTTCGAGCGCGGCGAGTAGGAGCGACGCACGTGCGGGACCTCGTCGACTACGGGGTCGGCTTCGCCGTCTTCTCGTCGGACGTCTTCTCCACGAGCCCGTCGCCGTCGTAACGGCCCGGCTCGAGCGTTCCGTCACGCACACCAGTCCAGAAGGCGCCGGTGCGCTCCGGGTCGAGCAGGACGGTCGAGCCAGCCCCGCCGCCCGGACGGTAGTCGAGGTCAGCGACCGGGGGAGTGCCCGTGATCCCGCCCTCGCCCGTGGCCGACCGGAACGCGAGCGCGAGCTGGCCGAGGTCGACGATCCCCGTGCCGTCGTCGGCAGCGATCGCGCCGAGGCCCGCGTCGACGAGGTCGATCTGCTTGCCGGGGCTCACCGCCGTGCCGAAGCGTGCGGCCTTCTTCGTGACAGCGCCGATGAGCTGGCGCTGACGCTCCGCGCGGCCCAGGTCGCCCTTGGGGTCCGCGTAGCGCATGCGCACGAACGCGAGGGCCTTCTTGCCGTCGACGTCATGGCAGCCGGGGTTCCACTTGAGGCCCGAACGCTTGTCCCGCACCTTGTAGTCGAGACAGAGGTTGACGCCGCCGACCGCGTCGACGAGGCCCTTGACCCCGCCGAGACCGATCTCGACATAGTGGTCGACCGTGAGGCCCGTGAGGCCCTCGACGGTCGAGACAAGAAGCTCAGGGCCGCCATAGGCGTACGACGCGTTGAGCTTGCGTCCGCCGTGGCCGGGGATCTCGACGAACGTGTCGCGCGGAACGCTGACGAGAGCTGAGGGCCCCGAGTCGGGGACATGGAGCACCATGATCGTGTCGGTGCGCGCACCCGCCGTGCCGTCGGACGCGATCGCGCCGTCGTCACGGGAGTCCGAGCCTGCGAGGAGGTACGTCGTGCCCTCGGTTGCGGCCGCACCGGAGAGCGCGGCGACGTGCGTGATCTTGCCGTTGGCCCAGATGCCCAGCCCGACGGGCCACGCGATGAGCCCGACGAGAGCGAGCACGGCGACGACCGCAGCCAGGCGCCCGGGACGCACGCGCAACCGCGATCGAGGCGCACCCCCGCCTGCTGCGGGTGCATCGCCGAGCCTGTCGTCATGGTCGGCCGGAAGCGCGACGGGGTGGGCCCCCGGGGGACGGGATCCTGCGCGTCGGGCGTCTGCGGGACGAACCCCGGCAGCGCCGGGCCCTGCCGAGCGGGGCGCACCCGAACGGGGCGCACCCGAACGAGGCGCACCCGAGCGGGGCGCACCCGGGCGGGCCGCGGCTGCACCGCCCTGAACCGAGCCCGCGGCCGGACGAGCACCCGCGCTGCCGGCACCCGTCGGACGCGCACCCTCGCTCGAGGGACGCGGCGAGCCCGACGACCGCGGCGGCACGGACGCGGGCCGGGACGCGCCGGGCGCGTCACCGGGACGGGGAGCGCGAGGAACCCCTCCCGACGTCGGACGACGCGTCGGACGCGAGGCCACGTGAGAGACGGGACCGTTGCCGCCGCCGACAGGAACCGCGCCGTCGTCGGACGCAGGGCGGGAGCCGCCCGCGGCCTGCGGGGAGAAGCTGGGGGGAGGGGAGCCCTCGGGACGCTGCCGGTCGTTGCTCACGGGTGCATCAGCTCCACGCAGGCAGCGGCGCGCGAGGCGTGGCGGACAGGGCGGAACGGGCAGGTCACCCGTCGATCCTAGGCGGCCTGCGCGGCGGTGGCCCGGCGGGTCCGAGGCTGGGGGGTGAGAGAACTGTGGAGATGGCTGAGCCGGCCCAGCGTGGGCTAGGAGACGCCCCCGTCGGCGGACGTCGCGCCCGGCGGTGCCTCGTCGGTCGCGGGGTCCTGCGGGGTGGGCCCGGGCTTCTCGACCAGGGCCGTGTCGGGCACGACGCCGTGGTCGACGAGGCGGGCGCGGGCGAGCGTGAGCTCGCGCGCAAGCGCCGTCAGCTGCGACTGCATGCGGTTCATGCGCCTGAACGACGTCGCGATGAAGCTGAGGAAGGCGATGACGAGCGCGTAGAGCAGGAGGTCCGCGCCACGGCCGACGCCGATGACGTTCGCGACCTGCGACAGGATCGAGGGGAAGAGCACCGACGCGGCCGCTGCCACGATGAACAGCACGAGCAGCAGACGACGGATCGCCTGGTGCCGCGCATCGCCCGTCGACCGGTTGAGGATGACCGCGACCCACGCGATCGACGCGAGGAGGATGACCTGGATGAGCACAGCTCCCCCTTACCGGAAGACGAGATCGACGAGGATGTTCACCGAGTTCCACAGCGACTGGCCCTTGCCGCGCGAATACTCGGTGTAGAGGACGTGCACGGGGTGCTCGCGCCACGGCAGGCGGGTGCGGCCCAGCTGCAGGACGATCTCGCTCGCGTGCGCCATACGGTCCTGACGCAGGTGCACCCCGCGCGCGGCATCAGCGCGCATGACACGCAAGCCGTTGTGAGCGTCCGTGAGCCGGAGCCCCGTCGACTGGTTCGTGAACCACACCGCGATCTTGAGCACGAGCCGCTTGAGAAGCCCCGCCTGCGTGCGGTCGTCAAGGAACCTCGACCCGAAGACGATCGCGACGTCCTCCGCGCGCGCGAGGTCGACCATCGCGAGCGCATCCTCGACGCGGTGCTGGCCGTCAGCGTCGAACGTCACGACGTAGCGCGCCCCGCGGGAGAGGGCGTACGAGATTCCGGTCTGCAGCGCTGCGCCCTGCCCCAGGTTGACCGGGTGCTCCAGGACGCGAGCACCCGCAGCGCGCGCAGCCTCGGCCGAGCCGTCGGACGAGCCGTCGTCGACGCACACGACGTGAGGGAACGTCGGGAGCACGTCGCGAACAACCTCACCCACGACCGCCGCCTCGTTGTACAACGGGACGACAAGCCACGCGTCGAGGACGGGAGGGCGGGTCATGACCGATATTGTGGCACCCCGCGCCGCATCCGCTGGACGATCGTCCTGAAGGTCCGGCCCCCGCGGCGGTAGTCTGACCGAGGTCGGCTCTCCGACCGGCGCCGCAGCGCGCCCCGACGTCACCCGGACGGAGCAGGAATGGCAGTGCGCATCGCGCCGAGCGCGGACGTCTCGCAAGAGGCCACCATCGGAGAGGGCAGCTCGATCTGGCACCTCGCGCAGGTGCGCGAGGATGCCGTCCTCGGAGCCGGCTGCATCGTCGGCCGCGGCGCATACATCGGAACCGGTGTCCGCATGGGCGACCACTGCAAGATCCAGAACTACGCGCTCGTCTACGAGCCCGCAGAGCTCGCCGACGGCGTCTTCATCGGCCCCGCCGCGGTCCTCACCAACGACCAGTACCCGCGCGCGATCAACGCCGACGGAACCCTCAAGGACGCCTCCGACTGGACCGCGGTCGGCGTGACGATCGGGACCGGCGCCGCGATCGGCGCCCGCGCTGTCTGCGTCGCACCCGTGACGATCGGTGCCTGGGCGACCGTCGCCGCAGGCGCCGTCGTCTCGCGCGACGTCCCGGCGCACGCGATCGTCCGCGGAGTGCCCGCCCGCCAGGTCGGCTGGGTCGGCCACGCGGGCCACCCCCTGGTCGCCGAGGGCGACCGCTTCCGATGCCCTGCAAGCGGCCGGCTCTACGAGCCCGCCGGCGACACCATCAGAGAGGTTGAGAACGCATGAGCGAGCTGGAGTTCATCCCCCCGGCCAAGCCGATCATCGGTGACGACGAGCGGGCTGCCGTCGATCGCGTCATGCGGTCCGGCATGGTCGCGCAGGGACCCGAGGTCGCCGCGTTCGAGCAGGAGTTCGGCGCGCACATGGTGGCGGGCCGCGAGTGCGTCGCCGTGAGCTCGGGGACCGCGGGCCTCCACCTCGGCCTCCTCGCTGCGGGCATCGGCCCGGGCGACGAGGTCCTCGTACCGTCGTTCACGTTCGCCGCAACCGGCAACTCGGTTGCGCTCACGGGCGCGACGCCGGTCTTCGTCGACATCGAGCCCGACACGTTCGCGATGGACCCCGCGGCCGCAGCCGCCGCGATCACCGAGCGCACCGCGGGCATCATGCCCGTCCACCTGTACGGGCACCCGTTCGACGCCCCCGCGTTCCAGGCGCTCGCCGCCGAGCGTGGCGTGCAGCTCTTCGAGGACGCAGCGCAGGCCCACGGCGCGAGCCTCGGCGGCGAGAAGGTCGGTACGTTCGGCGCGTTCGCCATGTTCAGCCTCTACCCGACGAAGAACATGACGTCCGGCGAGGGCGGCATGGTCTCGTGCGCCGATGCGACGATCGCCCGCAACCTGCGGCTCCTGCGCAACCAGGGCATGGAGAAGCAGTACGCGAACGAGGTCGTCGGCTTCAACAACCGCATGACCGACATCCACGCATCGATCGGCCGCGTCCAGCTCGGCAAGGTCGACGGCTGGACCGCCCAGCGTCAGGCGAACGCCGCGTTCCTCGACGCGGGCCTCGCCGGCGTCGACGGCGTCGTCGTCCCGCCCGTGCGTGAGGGCGCCGTGCACGTCTACCACCAGTACACGATCCGCCTCGACGGGGCGACCGGCGCCGAGCGTGACGCTGTCGTCGCCGCGCTCAAGGCCGAGCACCAGGTGGGTTCGGGCGTCTACTACCCGATCCCCAACCACCGCCTCTCCTCGCTCGAGCACTACGCCCCGGGCCTCGACCTGCCCGAGACCGAGCGGGCGGCACGCGAGGTCATCTCGCTCCCCGTGCACCCCTCGCTCACGCCCGAGCACCTCGAGCGCATCGTCGCCGCGGTGACCGCCGTCGTCGGGGCAGGTGCATGATGGCGAACCTGCGCGCAGGAGTCATCGGGATCGGCGCCATGGGTCGCCACCACGTGCGTGTCTTCCGCGAGATGGAGGGCGTCGACCTCGTCGCGCTCGCCGACCCGGGCGGTGACCCGTTCCGCGTCGCGGGCGGCCTCGAGGTCCTGCCCGACGCTGCCGCGCTCGCGGCCGCAGGCATCGACCTGGCGGTCGTCGCCGTGCCCACGCGCTTCCACGAGGAGACCGCGCTCACGCTCGCAGCAGCGGGTGTGCACACGCTCGTCGAGAAGCCCGTCGCGGTCGACTCGGCCGCGGGCGAACGCATGGCGCGCGCGTTCGACGACGCCGGCCTCGTCGGCGCCGTCGGCCACATCGAGCGCTACAACCCCGCGATCCAGGAGGTGCGCCGACGCATCGCCGACGGGCAGCTCGGTGAGGTCTACCAGATTTCGACGCGCCGCCAGGGGCCGTTCCCCGCGCGCATCGCGGACGTCGGGGTCATCCTCGACCTCGCTTCGCACGACATCGACCTCACGGCGTGGGCCGCGCAGTCGACGTACGCGACCATCGCGGCGCAGACGTCATTCCGCTCCGGCCGTGAGCACGAGGACATGGTCCTCATCACGGGCCGTCTCGCCAACGGCGTCAACATCAACCACACGGTTAACTGGCTCTCGCCCATGAAGGAACGGCTCACCGTCGTTGCGGGTGAGCGCGGCACGATCGTCGCCGACACGGCGACAGCCGACGTGACGTTCTACGAGAACGGGCGGGTGCAGACCGAGTGGGACGCCGTCGCGGCGTTCCGCGGCGTCGCCGAGGGTGACGTCACGCGGTACGCGATCGCCAAGCGTGAGCCGTTGCGCACCGAGCTCGAGGCGTTCCGTGACGCCGTGCTCGGCGGGGAGAACCGCACCGTGTCGATGGCCGAGGGGCTTGCGACGCTGCGCGTCGCCGAGGCTGCGAAGCGGTCGTCGGAGACGCAGGAGACCATCCGCCTGTGACGGCGCCCGAGGTGAGGCGGCACAGCGTGCTCGCGACGCGGATCTTCGCGCCCGAGCCCGCGGCGGCCTCGTTCCGTCTCGAAGCGCTGGCACGCGCGCTCGCGACCGTCGACCCCGCTGCGCCGGGCGAGCGCCACGCCGTCACCGTGCTGACAACGCAGTCACGGCGCGACCAGCGGGCGTCCGCACGCACCTCTGACGAGGTGCTGCGCGAGTCCCGGGTGCGCGTCGAGCGAGCGCCGGTGCTGCGGGACCGCACGGGCTACGTGCGCGGCTACCTGCCCTACCTCTCGTTCGACATCCCGCTGCTCCTGCGGATGCTCGCCACGCCCCGCCCCGACATCGTCATCGTGGAGCCACCGCCCACGACAGGCGCGATCACGCGCCTCGCATGCGCCGTGCGCCACGTGCCGTACGTCTACTACGCGGCCGACGTGTGGTCGGACGCGACCGCGGGCGACGGCTCGGTCCCCGGGGTCGTCACGCGGCTGCTCGCCAGGGTCGAGGGCTGGGCCATGCGCGGCGCGGCGGGCATCGTCGCGGTCTCGCCCGACGTCGCCGAACGCGTCGAGCACCTCATCGGGCCGCGCCGCACGAGCCGCCGGAATCGGCGCCGACCCGAGGTCGTCGTCGTGCGCAACGGCGTCGACACGGACGTCTTCCGGCCGGGCCTGCCGCGCCCCGAGGGCGCGCCGGCCCGCTACCTCGTCTACGCAGGCACGACGTCAGCGTGGCAGGGTGCCGACGTCTTCGTGCGCGCGCTCGCACGCGTCCGCACGGTGGCCCCCGACGCGGAGCTCGTCATCCTCGGCCAGGGCTCGGACTTCGACACCCTCCGGACGCTTGCGGACGAGGTTGCACCCGGCGCCGTCCACCTCAGCCCCCTCGTGCCCGCGCTCGAGGCTGCCGCCTGGATCAGCCATGCCGCCGCCGCGCTCGTGTCGGTGCGACCGGGCGTCGGCTACGACCTCGCGCTGCCCACCAAGACGTTCGCCGCCGCTGCGTGCGGCACCCCCGTGGTCTTCGCCGGGCCCGGCCCGGCCGTGCCCATCGTGCGCGAGCACGGGCTGGGGCACGCGGTCGCCTACGACGTCGACGAGGTCGCGGCCGCGATGATCGCCGCGCTGGACCACGCCGGGGCCGACCCCGACCGTTCCGCACGCCTTGCCGCGTGGGCGCGTGAGAACGCGAGCATCGCCCACGTCGGGGCATCCGTCGCCGCTCACGTGCGACGATGGCGCGACGGCCGCGCACGGGGCGCGGCCGCGGGCGAGGACGGTCAGTCGTGAAGCTCATCTGGCGCACGTGGCAGCAGCTCGTCCCGCTCCTGCCCGGGCGGGCCCAGCGGTTCCTGCGCACCTACATGGTCGCCAATGCGGGCCTGTCCCTGCTCGACGTCGCAGCTTTGGCGCTCCTCGCCGTCTCGCTCGCCCCCATGCTCGCGGGCGGGCAGGCTTCCCTGCCGCTGCTGGGCGAGGTCGGCAACGTCGTCGTCATCGGCGCCGTCTCGGCGCTCATCCTTCTCAAGGGCGTCCTGTCCGTGACGCTCCAGTGGACCGTCACGCGGCGCTTCGCGGCGTACGAGCTCGAGATCGGCGACCGGCTCTTCGACGCGTACATCCGCGCGCCGTGGACCGACCGGCTCTCGCGCTCGACCTCACAGCTCGTGCGCCTCGCTGACGTCGGCATCGCGAACGCGACCGCGGGGTTCCTCCTGCCGGTCGCGGGGCTGCCCGCCCTCGCCGCGACGTTTGCCTCCGTGCTGCTCGTCCTCGTCGTCACCGAGCCCGTCACCGCGGCGATCACCCTCGTCTACCTCGGGCTCGTCGGGCTCCTGCTCTACCGCGTCGTCTCGCGCCGCTCGGTGCAGGCCGGGCGCGTCAACCGTGACTACTCGTTCCGCGTCGCGCGGCTCATGACCGAGATGGTCGGCGCGCTCAAGGAGATCACGCTGCGCGACAAGGCGGGCGAGGTCGCTGACGTCGTGCGCGCCAACCGCGCGCACACCGTGCGGGCGCGCGCGAACCTCTCGTTCCTCGCCGCGGTTCCGCGCTATGTCGTCGAGACCGCGATCGTCGGAGGCTTCCTCCTGGTCGGGGGAGCGGCGTACCTGCTCGACGGGCCCGGGGCGGCCTTCGGTGCGCTCGCGATGTTCGGCGTCGCCGGCTTCCGCATGGTCCCAGCGATCACGGGCTTCCAGGCCGTCATCGCGACGACCGCCGCGAACATCCCCAACGTCACGGCCGTCATCGGCGACATCGTGGCCGCCGAGGGCTACCTCCGTGCGGCGGAGACCGGCGGACGCGAGCCCCTCGCGGGCGAGCCGACGACCCTCACCCTGCGGGGCGTCGGCTTCACCTACCCCGGCACGCAGACCGAGGCGATCCGCGACGTCGACCTCGACCTGCCGCTCGGCTCGTCCCTCGCGCTCGTCGGGACCTCGGGCGCGGGCAAGTCGACGCTCGTCGACGTTCTGCTCGGTCTGCTCGTCCCCCAGACCGGGACGATGCGCGTCGGTGACCAGAACCTCACAGACGTGCTCGCCGCGTGGCGCGCACGTGTGGGCTACGTGCCGCAGGACGTCGCGCTGTTCGACGGCACCGTCGCGCAGAACGTCGCGCTCACCTGGACCGACGACATCGATCGTGACAAGGTCCGTGCGTGCCTCGCGAGCGCGCAGCTGCTCGACGTCGTCGACGCCCGCGCGGGCGGCCTCGACGCACGCGTCGGAGACCGCGGCATGGCGCTGTCGGGCGGTCAGCGTCAGCGCCTCGGAATCGCTCGCGCCTTGTACTCCGACCCGCTCGTGCTCGTCCTTGACGAGGCGACGAGTGCGCTCGACACCCAGACCGAGGCGTCCGTCGCCGCTGCGATCGCGGGTCTGCGCGGGCGCGTCACCCTCATCTCGGTGGCTCACCGACTGTCGACGATCCGCCACTCCGACCAAGTGTGCTTCATGGCCGACGGCACGATCGCGGCGCGTGGCACGTTTGACGAGCTCGTCGCGGCGGTCCCCGACTTCCAGGTGCAGGCCGCGCTCGCGGGCCTCACCTCCTCCCCTCCCGACGGGGGCGACGCGGGTGGCTCGTCGGGGCCCGTCCGGCAGGATGGCTGACGTGCACGCCGCCACCCCGACCCCCGCGGTCGACCTCATCATTGCCGTCCACGACGTGCGACGAGAGATCGGGCGTGCCGTGCGCAGCGTGCTCGCGGGCTCCGAAGGACTCGTCCGGGTCACGGTCGTCGCGCACGACCTCGGCGTCGGCACGGTCGACGCCGCGCTGGCCCTCACGCCCGACGAGCGACACCACGTGCGCGTCCTCGGGTTCTCCGACCACGTGCGCAGCCCCGCGGGGCCTTTCAACCACGGTCTCGCGCACGCGACGGCCGAGCACGTCGCCGTCATGGGCTCCGACGACACGCTCGAGCGAGGTGCGGTCCGCGCGTGGCTCGACGTCGCGCTCGAGCGCGACTCCGACGTCGTCCTCGCCCCGCTGCGCCAGGGCGGCGAGATCCTCCGCAACCCGCTCGTGCGGCCCGGCACTGGCCGCCCCGGCCCGCGCGCGACGACCCCGCTCGACGTGGTCGCTGACCGACTCCTCTACCGCTCCGCACCTCTCGGCCTCCTCCGACGGGCGACGCTCGCGCGCCTCGGCCTCACGTTCACCGAGGGCCTCGCGACAGGGGAGGACCTCGAGCTCTCCACGCGCCTGTGGTGCTCGGGCGCGCGCATCGACATGCTGCCCTCGGCCCCCGCGTATGTCGTCGGCGCAGACGCTGCCGACCGCGTGACAAGCGTCGTGCGGCCCGTCGCCGACGAGCTCGCCGCGGTGACGCGCCTGCGCGGCACCGGCCTCACCGCCGACCTGGTGCCCTCGCAGCGCCGCGCGCTCGCGATCAAGGTCCTCCGCGTCCACGTGCTCGGCGCCCTCGCGCGCCGCCCGTCCGCGGACGCGTGGGACGACGACGGGCCCGCCGTGCTGCGCGCCGAGGCACGGGCCTGGCTCGAGACCGCGCCCACGGCCCTGCACGCGCTCGCGCGTGCCGACCTTGCCGCGCTCCGGGTCGTCGCGGGCCCCGCGTGGGTGGCACGCACGGGCGATGACGGCCGCCTGCCCGTCGGCGCCGGCGACGGCGTCCCCGCCACCGCAGGAACCTTCGCCTCCGCGGCGCTCGTCCGTGCCCGCGCGGGCCGGCTCGCAACGCTCGTGCCGCGCGACCTGCCCGACCTTCTCGACCCCGAGTCGACCGCGACCCGCTACGTGAGGTACCGACTGCCGTGGTGAGCCTTCCGCCTGCGCTTGCACGCGCCGCGGGAGCCGTCGTACGCCGCGCGCCCGACGGTCTTGTCCGCGCGGTCGCCCCGCGACTGCGGCCGTGGGCGCCCGACGACGTCCCCGCGAACCCGCCCGTGCCCGGCGCGCCCGTGCGCCTCTACGTCGGGCCCGCGAACTACGCCGGGCAGGGCACCGCGTGGGCGCGCGCGGCCGAGCTCCTCCCCGGCGTCGGCGCCGTCGCCATGACTGCCGAGCCCGCCGCCGGCTTTCGCTTCTCGACCGACGTCCGCGTGCCCCAGGACATCTACACCGGCTCGCACCGCTGGCAGACCGCCCAGCGACGCTACGTCGGGCGCTTCACCCATGTCCTCGTCGAGGCCTGCCGCCCCCTCTTCGGAACGCTGCATGCGAGCGTCCGCGAGCCGAACGGCGTGTGGCGCGAGATCGACGAGCTACGAGCCTCGGGCCTCGTCGTCGGCCTCGTCGCCCACGGCAGCGACGTGCGCGACCCCGCGCGCCACCTTGACGCCACGCCATGGTCCCCGTTCCGCGACGAGCAGTGGGAGACCGGACGCCTGCTCGCGGTCTCCGCGCCCGAGCACAACCGGCGCCTCGACGAGCTCGAGGCGCGCGGCATCCCGACGTTCGTCTCGACGCCCGACCTCCTGCGCGACCGCCCGGCCGCGACGTGGCTGCCCCTCGTCGTCGACCCCTCGGCCTGGGTGACGCCCGAGCCGCCACTTGCGCGGGCCGTGCCCGTCGTCGTCCACGCGCCGACGAACGGCCCCGTCAAGGGCACCGCCGCGATCGAGCCCGCCCTCCAGCGGCTCGCGGCCCGCGGCGTGATCGAGTACCGGCGCGTCACGGGCGTGCCCGCCGAGGGCATGCGTGACGTCTACCGTGACGCAGACGTCGTCCTCGACCAGTTCGCGCTCGGCTCCTACGGCGTGGCGACGTGCGAGGCCATGGCCGCCGGACGCGTCGTCGTCGCGCACGTGACCGAGCAGGTGCGGGACGCGGTCGCGCACCGTGCGGGACGGGACCTGCCCGTCCTCGAGGCAACCCCTGACACTCTCTCCGACGTCCTCACGAGCGTGCTCGACGAGCGTTCGACGGTCGCCGAACGGGCCTGGACCGAAGGCCCCGCATTCGTGCGCGCACTCCATGACGGCCGCGCGAGCGCCGAGGCGCTCGCGGGATTCTGCGGCGTGACGAAGGCGTGACTGCGCGGGCTCCGCTCCCCTGGGGCCTCGCCGCGGTCGCGACGACGAGTCGAGGCGTTTTCCGTGCAAGGCGTTGGTCTCGCATAACTCATGGGACTCGTGAGGCTGCCGAAGAAGTGCCAACGTGGTGTGACGACAGACCCACAGCCCTGGGAGACTAGAGCCGTGCCCCGTCCATCGCTCCTCATCCTCTCGTTCTCGCCGATCGCGTCCGACGCGCGCGTCCTCAAGCAGGTCCGGCTCTTCGCGGGCCGTTACGACGTGACGACGTGCGGCTTTGGGCCCGCACCGCTCGGCCCTGGGCTTGAGGACGCCCGGCACGTCGAGATCCCTGCCGAGCACGCGAGTCTCGCGCTCGACGGGCGCCTCATCACGCTGCGCGCGTACTCACTGGTCGAGCGGCGCACGCCCGCCGTCGTGGGCGCGACACGCGCGCTCGACGATGCCGGCGTCCGGCGCGGTGCGTTCGATGTCATTCTCGCGAACGACGTCGAGTCGGTGCCGCTCGCGCTCCGGCTGCGGCCCCGGCGCGGCGTCCACGCGGACCTCCACGAGTTCTCTCCCTGGCTCCACGAGGAGAACCTGGCGTGGAAGCGACGCATCGCGCCCTACCTCACGTGGCTCGTGCGCAGGTACGTGTACCGGGCGGCGTCAGCCACGACCGTGAGCGGCGTGCTCGCCCGCGCCTACCGGGAGCTCGGCGTCGACGCTGGCGTCGTCGCGAACGCCGCACCCTACGTTGACCTCGCGCCCTCTCCCGTCCCCGCCGACCTACCGCTGCGGCTCGTGCACTCGGGCGCAGGACTGGCCAACCGGCACCTCGAGACTCTCGTCGACGCGGCAACCCTCACGACCGCACGGGTGACGCTCGACCTCTACCTCACGCGGAACGACCCGGGCTACGTCGACGCGCTCCGCCGCAAGGCGGAGTCCACGGGTATCGTCACGGTCCACGAGCCCGTCCCGTACGACCAGCTGCTCGCAACCCTCAACGACTACGACCTCGGCGTCTACCTGCTCCCGCCAGTCAACCGAAACAACGCCGGGGCGCTGCCGAACAAGCTCTTCGACTTCGTCCAGGCGCGGCTTGGCCTCGTTGTGTCGGCCAACCCAGAGATGGCTGCGGTCGTCGACCAGCACGGGATCGGCATGACGACGTCGGGTTACGCCGCCCAGGACCTCGCCGACGTCCTCGACGGCCTCACTCGCGACGACGTTCGCAGGTGGAAGGCCGCCTCGCATGCTGCTGCGCGTGCCCTGTCCGCTGAAGAACAGGTCGACGGATGGGTCCGCGCGATCGACGCCATTGCTGAGGAGCCCGCCCGATGATCCCCCGACCCCGCCTGCTCATCCTCTCGTTCTCGCCCATTGCGTCCGACGCCCGCGTCCTCAAGCAGGTGCGTCTCTTCGCCGAGCGCTACGACGTGACGACGTGCGGGTACGGGCCAGTGCCCGAGGGGGTCACCGAGCACCTCCGCGTGCCCGACGAGGCCGTGTACTGGCGCAAGGACCCGCTCGCGCTCCTCACGTTCCGGCACGGGACGGTTCTCGCACGCAACGCCGCGTCCACGGCGGCGCGCACGCTCCTCGCGGGCCGAGAGTTCGACGTCGTCCTCGCCGACGACGTCGACGCCGTGCCGCTCGCCCTCGAGGTTGCCCCGCGTCTTGCCTCGGGCCGCGCCGCAGTCCACGCCGACCTCCACGAGTACGCGCCCGCGCAGAACGAAGAGCTCCTGCGGTGGCGACTCTTCGTCGCGCCCTACGTGCGCTGGCTGCTGCGCCGCTACGTCACGCAGGCCGCGTCCGTGACAACCGTCGCCCCCGGCATCGCTGAGGCCTACGAGCGTGAATACGGGCTCGCGACGGACGTCGTCGTCAATGCAGCGCCGTTCGTCGAGCGTGAGCCTGGCCCCGTCCATGACCCGTTGCGCCTTGTCCACTCGGGTGCTGGCCTTGCCAACCGATTCCTCGATCACCTCGTTGAGGCAGCAGAGACGACACGAACGGACTGCACGCTCGACCTCTACCTCGTGCGCAATGACCCCGCCTACGTTGATGACTTGCGCGCCCGCACCGCTGGTTCGGCTCGCGTCACCGTGCACGACCCCGTGCCGTACGCCGAGCTCGGCGACACACTCGCCGCCTATGACCTCGGCGTCTACGTGCTGCCTGAGGTCAACCGCAACAACGCCATGGCGTTGCCGAACAAGATCTTCGACTTCGTCCAGGCGCGCCTGGGCCTCGTCGTCGGGCCCAACCCCGAGATGGCGCGGCTCGTGCGCGAGCACGGACTGGGCGCGGTGGCCGAAGCGAACACCGCCGCGGCGCTCGCGGCCGCTCTCGACGCGGTGACGCCCGAGGACGTCGCCGCGTGGAAGGCAGCCTCGCACGCGGCCGCACGCGACCTGTCAGCCGAGGCGCAGTCGGGTGCGTGGGAGCGCGCCGTCGACGCGATCGCGGAGGCGCCGCGCTGAGTCCGCCGAGCCCCGCACGGGGCGCACAGACCCGGCCGGCCGTCCACGCCGGTCCCTGATCGCGGCGCCGAAGCCGCACCGGAGGTTCGCATGAACAGCACCACACACGCCCCGCTCGTCACCATCACGGGGGACGTTCCCGCCTGGCGTGAGGCCGTCGTCCGAGGAGGCGGCGAGCTTACCAACCTCGGTGAGCAGACCGAGGTCCTCGTCTGGCACGGGGGCCCCGCGAGCGAGCTCGTCCCCGTGCTCGCGGCCGCACCCAACCTCAAGTGGGTCCAGCTGCCGTCGGCCGGTGTCGAGGCGTACGTCGCCGCCGGGGTCTTCGAACGAGAGGTCGAGTTCACGTCGGCCAAGGGTGCGTTCGCGGAGCCTGTCGCCGAGCACGCGCTCCTGCTCACGCTCGCCGCGCTGCGGCACGTGACGCGACGGGCACGCGCGACGTCGTGGGGCACGCCCGCGGGCATCAGCCTCTACGGCCTCACGGTCGGCATCCTCGGTGGCGGCGGCATCACGACCGAGCTGCTGCGGCTGCTCGCACCGTTCGGCGTCCGCACGATCGTCGCGCGCCGCTCGACGGCGCCGCTCGAGGGCGCCGACGTGACGACGGACCTCGACGGCTTCCGCGCACATCTCGGTGAGATCGACGTGCTCGTGGGCGCGATCGCGCTCACCGACGAGACGCGTGGCTGGGTGAACGCCGACGTGCTCGCAGCGCTCCCGTCGAGCGCGGTCATCGCGAACGTCGCACGCGGCGGGCTCATCGACACCGATGCACTCGTCGCGGCGCTCGACGCGGGCCAGATCGCAGGCGTGGGCCTCGACGTCACCGACCCGGAGCCCCTGCCCGACGGGCATCCGCTGTGGTCGCGCGACGACGTGCTCGTCACGCCGCACACGGCTGACACCCCGGAGATGGTCGAGGCGATGATGGCCCGTCGCATCGAGACGAACGTGCGCGCGTGGGCGGCGGGCGAGCCTCTCACGGGCCGCGTCGACCGCGCCGCCGGCTACTAGCCAGCCGGGCCGAGCCCGTCCCTCCGTGCAGCCTCGAACCATGTCGGTTCGGGGGTGCGCGTGGGGGACGGGCTCAGTGCGTCAGTTGACGGTGAGCGGGAGCTTCTTGCCCGCAAGACCGCGGCCACGGGCCGCGAGTCCGCGCGCGATGCGACGCAGCTCGACAGCGGCGGGGGAGTCCGGGGCTGAGAGCACGACGGGAGTCCCGCCGTCTCCCGCCTCGCGAAGCGACACGTCGAGCGGCACCTGCCCGAGCATGGGGACATCGACGCCGAGCCGCTGCGAGAGTGACGTCGCGACGCGCTCGCCGCCGCCTGAGCCAAAGATCTCGAGCCGCGACCCGTCAGGCTGCTCGAGCCACGACATGTTCTCGACGACTCCGACGACGCCCTGGTTCGTCTGGTGCGCGATCGAGCCCGCGCGCTCGGCGACCTCGGCCGCCGCCGACTGCGGCGTCGTCACGACGATGATCTCCGAGCCCGGCAAGAGCTGCGCGACCGAGATCGCGATGTCGCCCGTCCCCGGCGGCAGGTCGAGCAGGAGCACGTCAAGATCACCCCAGAAGACGTCCCCGAGGAACTGCTGCAGCGCGCGGTGGAGCATGGGGCCCCGCCAGACGACGGCCTGGCCGGCGGGCACGAACATGCCGATCGAGACGACCTTGACGTCGTGCGCGATGGGCGGCAGAAGCATGTCGTCGACCTTCGTCGGCATCTCGCGCGTGCCGAGCATGCCCGGGATCGAGAACCCGTAGATGTCGGCGTCGACGACGCCGACGCGCAAGCCGTCGGCTGCCATCGCGACCGCGAGGTTCGCCGTGAGTGACGACTTGCCGACGCCGCCCTTGCCGGACGCGATCGCGTAGACCTTCGTGAGCGACCCAGGCTGCGAGAACGGGATAACAGGTTCGCCGTCGCCGCCACGCAGCTGCTTCTTGAGGCGCACACGCTGCTCAGGGCTCATGACGCCCATCTCGACCGCGACCGACGCGACGCCGTCGACGGCCGACGCCGCAGCCGTGACGTCCTCGACGATCTTGGCCTTGAGAGGACAGCCCGCCGTCGTGAGGTCGATGAGCACCTTGACCTCTCCGTCGCCTGTGACCTCGACCTCGCGGACCATGCCGAGCTCAGTGATGGGACGGCGGATCTCGGGGTCGATGACGGTGGCGAGCGCTGCGCGCACGGCCTCGACGAGCGTCGGCTGAGTCATGGGACCATCATAGGTCGCGGCAGTCCGGAGACGACTGAGACCGTGGTCCCTGTCACCAACCGGACGTGACGTCTCAGCGCGTCTCGTCCGTGTCGGTCGCATCCCGGTCAGCGGCCTCGCGCCCCGCCTCGATCTCCTCGAGCAGGTTGCGCAGCTCGGAGCGCACGAAGTCGCGCGTCGCGACCTCGCCGAGCGCGATGCGCAACGCCGCCATCTCACGTGCGAGGAACTCCGTGTCCGCGAGGTTGCGCTCGGCCCGCTGCCGGTCCTGCTCAGCCGAGACGCGGTCCCGGTCGTCCTGCCGGTTCTGCGCGAGGAGGATGAGCGGCGCCGAGTACGACGCCTGGAGCGAGAGCATGAGCGTGAGCAGGGTGAAGCCGATCGCGACCGAGTCGAATCGCAGATCCTCCGGCCCCCACGTGTTCCAGGCGAGCCACACGACGCAGAAGATCGTCATGTAGACGAGGAACCGCGGGGTCCCCATGAACCGCGCGATACCCTCCGAGGCGCGCCCGAACGTGTCGTCGTTGCGCCGCGGCAGCAACCGTTCGCGCAGCGACGTGCGCTTGCCCTTGGGCTGGTCGAGGCGCTCAGCCACGGCTCTCACCGCCCACGGGGGCGTCCGGCACGTGGTCGTCCTCACGCCAGTCCTCGGGAAGCATGTGGTCGAGCACGTCGTCGACCGACACGGCGCCGAGCAGGCGACGGTCCGGGTCGAGCACGGGCAGCGCGAGGAGGTTGTACGTCGCGAGCAGACGCGTCACCTGCCCGAGCGGCGCCGACGGCCCCACGTGGTCGACCGCGTCGAGGACGTCGCCGAGCGACTGGTGGGGAGGCTCGCGCAGCATCCGCTGGAAGTGGACGACACCGAGGAAGCGGCCCGTCGGGGTCTCGAGAGGGGGCCGCACGACGAACACCATCGATGCGAGCGCCGGCGGCAGGTCGGCCCGGCGGATGTGCGCCATCGCGGCCGCGATCGACGTCTCGGGGGACAGGACGACGGGCTCGGTCGTCATGAGACCGCCCGCCGTGTAGTCGTCGTACGCGAGCAGACGCTGGACGTCGCGCGCATCCTCGGGCTCCATGAGACCGAGCAGCTGCGAGACGCGCGCGTCCGGCATCTCGTGGAGGAGGTCGGCGGCGTCGTCAGGCTGCATCGCCTCGAGGACGTCGGCCGCGCGGCCCGGATCGAGCGCCGACATGATCTCGACCTGGGTGTCCTCGGGGAGCTCCTCGATGACGTCGGCGAGACGCTCGTCGTCGAGCGCCGCGGCGACCTCGATGCGACGTTCCTGCGAGAGGTCGTGCAGGGCCTCGGCAAGGTCGGCGGGCTTGAGGTCCTCGTAGGCCGCAAGGAGGAGGGCCGCGCCCTGGTTCTGCTCGGCCGAGGCGAGCGACAGCAGCTGGGTGACGTCGATGACCTCACCCTGACCGCGACGACGGATGCCGAGGGTGCTCCGTGAGGCCTGCGTGCGCCGCACGAAAAGACGGTCGACCATCCAGTCGCCGTTGCGCTGCTTCTCGATCGAGATGTCCTCGATCTGGGCAGTTCCCGAGCCGTCCGCAAGCTCGACGACGCGGTCGAAGAGCTCGCCGACGACGAGCGACTCCATGCGTCGCTGCTCGAAGCGCCGCATGTTGACGAGGCCGGTCGAGATGACCTGGCCACCATCGATGCTCGTGATGCGCGTCAACGGCAGGAACACGCGGCGCCTGCCGGGCACCTCGACGACGAGGCCGACGGCGCGCGGCGCACCCTTGGGGCGCATGAGGACGACGACATCGCGGACCCGCCCGACGCGGTCTCCAAGCGGGTCGAAGACTGCGGTCTCGGCGAGCCGGGCGACAAAGACACGGGTTCCGACGGCGCTCACGGGCACAGCCTATGCGCGCAGGTCCGCCCGTGGGCGACCGTCCGCGCCCGCGGTGCGGCATGATCGTCGTATGAGCAACCCGATGCTTCCTGCCACTGGGCGCGGACCGGTCCCTACCGTTCCGACGCTGCCCGAAGGGACGCCCGTCGCGTCGTTCCGCACCTACCTCGAGGCGCAGAAGGCCGTCGACCACCTCTCTGACGAGGCGTTCCCGGTGCGGTCGCTGACGATCGTCGGTGACGACCTGCGGATGGTCGAGCGTGTGACGGGCCGCCTCACGTACGGCCGGGTCGCGCTGGGTGGGCTGCTTTCGGGCGCCTGGTTCGGTCTGTTCGTCGGCCTGCTGCTCTCGATGTTCTCGGACGACGGCTCGGGGATCCCGCTCATCGCTGCGATCCTCATGGGCGCGGCGTTCACGGCGATGTTCTCGCTCATCTCCTACGCGCTCTCGCGCGGGAAGCGGGACTTCACGTCGCAGAGCCAGATCGTCGCGACGCGGTATACCGTGCTGTGCGAGGTCGAGCACGCGGGGCGTGCGCGGCAGATGCTCGCGGCCGCGAGCATCCGCTCGACAGCGGGAACACACACGCTCGGGTCGACACCTGACGTCGTCCCCGGCTTTCCGCCGCCGGCCTACACGCCGCCCCCGGCGCCCGCTGCAGCCAACCAGCCCGCTGGCGGCGACGCACCGGTCGCCGCGGACGGCTCGGCGCTTCCCGTCGCCCGGCCGCGGCCGTCGTCGATCTCGTCGCAGTACGTGACGCCTGACGGGCGCCCGCGCTACGGCCTGCGTCACGAGGACCTCCAGGCCGACGGCACCCCGAAGCCCGACGCAGCGGCTGCGCAGCCGGCGGAGCCGGCCCCGAACGGCTCGTCCGCCTCGCCCGACGTTCCTGCGGCACCCGACGTCCCGGCCGCGCCCGACGCCCCCGCGCCCCCCGACGGGGCGGCGCCCCAGTCGCAGGAGCCCGCTCCGGACCCCTACCGCAGGCCGAATCCGCCGCAGAGGTAGCCCCCGGCGGGCACAGCAACGACGCGGGGCTGGTCCCACCACATCGTGGTGAGACCAGCCTCGTCGCCATCTGCGCATCTTCTAGCGCAGCGACGCCATCCACGCCTCAACCTCGTCGGCCGTGCGGGGGAGCGCCGCCGTGAGGTTCTCGTTGCCGTCGACGGTGACAAGGACGTCGTCCTCGATGCGCACGCCGATGCCCCGGAACTCGGCGGGCACGAGCATGTCGTCGGACTTGAAGTAGAGACCCGGCTCGATCGTGAAGACCATGCCGGGCACGATCTTGCCGCCCACATACATGTCGCGGCGCGCCTGCGCGCAGTCGTGAACATCGATGCCCAGGTGGTGGCTCGTGCCGTGGACCATCCAGCGGCGGTGGAACTGCCCCTCGGGAGCAAGCGACACCTCGGCCGTGACACCCTCGGGCAGGAGGCCCCACTCGGCAACCTTGCGCGCGATGACCTCCATCGCGGCCGCGTGAACGTCAGAGAAGACGTTGCCCGGAACCGCGGCCTCGAACGCCGCGTCCGCAGCCTCCCGCACGGCCTCGTAGACCTTGCGCTGGACGTCCGTGAACGTCCCCGAGACGGGAAGAGTGCGCGTCACGTCAGCCGTGTACAGCGAGTCGACCTCGACGCCCGCGTCGACGAGGATGAGCTCGCCCTCGCGGACCTTGCCATCGTTGCGGATCCAGTGGAGCGTCGTCGCATGGTCGCCCGCGGCGGCGATCGTGTCATAGCCAACGGCGTTGCCCTCGATGCGGGCGTTGCCGTCGAACGCCGCCTCGACGACGCGCTCGCCGCGCTCGTGCGCGACGGCGCGTGGCAGGGCACGAACGATCTCTTCGAAGCCCGTGACGGACGCGGCCACGGCCGCGCGCATCTGCTCGATCTCCCACGCATCCTTGACGAGACGCAGCTCGGAGGCGGCCTCGGCGAGACGTGCGTCCTCGCCCTGCTCGACACCGGCCGCAGCGCGCACGGCCTCGACGAGCACCGTGATGTTCTCGTCCGCCTCGGCGACGACGAGCAGCTCGGTGCCCGCGCCGACGTCCTTCGCGAGCGCATCCTCGAGCGTGTCGAGGTGTCGCGTCTCGATGCCGAGCACCGTGGCGAGGTCCTCGAGCGTCGGGCGCGGGCCGACCCAGAACTCGCCGTAGCGTGAGCTCGAGAAGAACTCATCGGTGTCGCGGCCCGAGGCGGGACGGAAGTAGAGGACGGAGTCGTGCCCGCCGTCGGCGCGCGGGTGCAGGACGAGGACCGCGTCGGGCTCCTGGTCCGTGCCCAGCCCGGTGAGGTGCGCGAACGCGCTGTGAGGGCGGAAGCGGTAGTCGGTGTCGTTCGAGCGCACCTTGAGCGGGCCCGCGGGAACGACGAGGCGTGCGCCGGGGAACTGCGCGGAGATCGCGTCACGGCGTCGCTGCGCAAAGTCAGCGACCTCGGCGCGGACTGGCCCCGAGGTGGTGGGGGCTCCCCAGCCAGACATGACGAAGTCGCGAAACGCCGAGGAGTCGGGGCGCTGTGAGCGCTGCTCGCCGCGCGCGGCGAGGCTCTGCTCGGTGACTGCGGCATCCGGGGTCGTCGTCGGATCCTGCTCGGTGCCGGGGGTAGTGGCGTCGGTGCTCATGCTCCCATGGTCCCACCGATGCCCTGCTGGGTGGTGGGACGGTCGTGGCGGTGTGTCCTCGGGCACGCCCCTAGAGTGAGGTGTGCTCATCGACCTCCACACCCACTCCCACGTCTCGGACGGCACGGACGCTCCTGCGGAGCTCGTCGCGGCTGCCGCAGGCCGTGGCCCTGCGTCGGCGCTCGCGGAGGGTGTGCCGCGGCTCGACGTCATGGCCCTCACCGATCACGACACGGTCGGCGGGTGGGCCGAGGCGGCTGAGGCCGCCGCGACCTACGGGGTGGACGTCGTCCTTGGTACGGAAGTCACCTCGCGGGCCGAGGGCGTCTCCGTCCATCTGCTCAGCTACCTGCACGACCCGCTCGACGCGGGTCTGCTCGCACTCTTCGACGCGGTTCAGGTCTCGCGCGGTGGCCGCGCGCGCGCGATGGTCGAGCGCCTCGGCGAGGACTTCCCGCTCACGTGGGAGGACGTGGTCGCCCAGATGCAGGAGGGCACGACGATCGGTCGCCCGCACATCGCCGACGCTCTCGTCGCCGCCGGCGTGCGTCCCTCACGGGACGCGGCCTTTGCTGATCTGCTGCACGTGGACTCGCCCTACTACGTCCGTCACGCGGTGCCCGACGCACCCGACGCGGTGCGCGCGATCGTCGCTGCGGGCGGTGTGCCCGTCTTCGCGCACCCCGGTGCCCACGCACGGGGACGGATCGTCTCGGATGCTGTCATCGACGAGCTCGCGGCGGCTGGCCTGGCAGGCTTAGAGGTCGCCCATCGCGACAACGACGCCGAGCAGCGCGCCCGGCTCGTCCGCCACGCGGCTCGGCTCGGCCTCTTCACGACGGGCTCGAGCGACTTCCACGGCGCAGGCAAGCCCAACCGCCTCGGGGAGAACCTCACCTCCAGCGAGGTGCTTGCCGAGATCGAGCGCCGTGGCACGACAAGAATGGTCCGAGCGTGAGCGACATCATGAACCTGCGCCTCCTCACGGAGGTCTTCATCACGCTGTTCGTCATCATGGACCCCCCGGGGATCGTGCCGATCTTCCTCGGCCTCACGGGCACGATGACCGCGAAGGAACGCCACCGCGCCGCGCGCCAGGCCGTCCTTGTCGCCGCAGGAGTGATCATCGGCTTCGCCCTCTTCGGCCAGAGCCTGCTCGACTACATGCACATCTCGCTGCCCGCGCTGCAAGCATCGGGCGGCCTGCTGCTCCTGCTCATCGCGCTCGACCTCCTCACGGGCAAGATGGAGAACCCCGAGGCACCCCACGGCAACGTCAACATCGCCATGGTCCCGCTCGGCACACCGCTTCTTGCGGGTCCGGGCGCGATCGTCGCAGCGATGCTCTTCGTCCAGCGGGTCGACGGGTCGGCCGCCGACTGGATCGCGGTCGTCGTCGGCTTCGCCGGCGTCGTGCTCTCCATGTGGGTCGCGATGCGCTTCGCGGGAGTCATCCTGCGGATCCTCGGTGAGTCCGGAACGATCCTCGTCACGCGGATCGCCGGTCTGCTCCTCGCCGCGATCGCGGTGCAGCTCGTGGCCGACGCGGTCACCGCGTTCGTCAAGGCCGCCTAGCTGTACCCGGACTGACCGCGCGACCCTCGGGTCGACCTGCTGGCACGACGAAGCGCCCGCGTGCACACCATGAGGTGTGCGCGCGGGCGCTTCGTCGTGCCTCGCCTGTCTCCGTGAGGAGAGCGCGGCTCAGGCCTCCGTCGTTGCGGCGCCACCGTCCGGGCGCCCGCCACGGGTGCGGCGGCGGCTGCGCGAGCGGCGCGGGCGATCGCCGGACTCGGTGCTGGCGTCGGCCTTCGCGGGAGCGCCGGCAGCCGGCGCGGACGCGGGCGCCTGCGCCCCGGGCTCGCGTCCACCGTCGCGGCGGACACCCTCGCGGCGTCCGCCGTCGCGTCCGCCGTCACGGTCGCCGCGGCGACCGCCGTCGCGCTGGCCCCCGGTGCTCTGGCCCTTGCCGCCGCGCTTGCCCGTCTCGCCGAGGTCTTCGAGAACCTCGCCCGCGAGACCCTCGAGAACCTGCTTCGAACGCGGCAGACGACCCTTGGTCCCGACGGGGATGAGCAGCTCTTCGTAGAGGTGCGGCGACGACGAGTACGTCTCGACGGGCTCCGGGATTCCGAGGCCGAGCGCCTTGTCGATGAGCGACCAGCGGGGGACGTCGTCCCAGTCGACGAACGTCACCGCGGTGCCCTTGTTGCCCGCGCGGCCCGTACGGCCCGTGCGGTGCAGGTACGTCTTCTCGTCCTCGGGGCACTGGTAGTTGATGACGTGCGTGACGTCGTCGACGTCGATTCCGCGAGCCGCGACATCGGTGGCGACGAGCACGTCGACCTTGCCGTTGCGGAACGCACGCAGCGCCTGCTCACGCGCGCCCTGGCCGAGGTCGCCGTGGAGCGAGCCCGCCGCGAAGCCGCGCTCGACGAGGTCGTCGGCCACCTTCGCAGCCGTGCGCTTGGTACGCGCGAAGACGATCGTGCGGCCACGGCCGTCGGACTGGAGGATGCGGGCGAGCACCTCGACCTTGTCGAGGGCGTGCGCGCGGTAGACGACCTGCTTGATGTCCTTCTTCGTCAGGCCCTCGTCGTCGGGGTCTGCTGCGCGGATGTGCGTCGGGTGCGACATGTACCGGCGCGCCATCGCGACGACCGCGCCCGGCATGGTCGCCGAGAAGAGCATCGTGTGACGCGTCGCGGGAGTGCGCGACAGGAGGGTCTCGACGTCGGGCAGGAAGCCAAGGTCGAGCATCTCGTCGGCCTCGTCGAGGACGACGCACTTGACGTGCGAGAGCACGAGGTGGCCCTGCTTGAGGAGGTCGATCATGCGGCCGGGCGTCCCGACGACGACCTCGACGCCGCTTGCGAGCGCGTCGATCTGCGGCTCGTAGGCGCGCCCGCCGTACACCTGGACGACACGCACGGAACGCTTGCGCGAGGCGGTCGCCAGATCGTTCGCGACCTGGACCGCGAGCTCGCGTGTCGGAAGGACGACAAGAGCCTGCGGCTTGCCGGCGAACGGAAGGGTGTCGTAGCCCTCTTCGCCGGGGGCGACGACCCGGTGAAGCAGGGGGACGCCGAAGCCGAGGGTCTTGCCTGTTCCGGTCTTGGCCTGGCCGATGATGTCGTGGCCCTGCATCGCGACGGGGAGCGTCATCGCCTGGATGGGGAAGGGGCGGACGATTCCCGCCTCGGCGAGAGCCTCGACGATCTGGGGACGAACGCCGAAGTCACCGAAGGTGACGTTCTCGGCGGACTGGACGCTCGCGGCGATCGCCGCGGGCTCGGTGGGGGACTCGATGGTCACGGTGCCTCGTTCTATGTGCGAGGTGCGGACGTCGCTCACCAGGGGGCGCTCCGCGCGGCGCGGAGGCGGGCGGGGCCCGAACTCGCGGCGAGAGGCTCTCGGCGGCCAGCGCGTCCGCGCCGGATGTGGCCGGAAGCCGATCGCGCAGTTCTGCCGACCGCGCGCCCACGGCGAGCGGGGCGGCGAGGCCGGGAGTCGTCATACGTTTCAAGGTGTCGAGACGACCGGGCATCCGTTGTACAGGCCCAGAGTATCGGACGGGGTCAAGGACCGGCGGGACGCGACCCACGGGAGGGTGCGCGAGTCCTACGATGGTGGGATGCCGAACGCCTCCGGAACGTCCTCTCTCGTGCCCGCGCCTGTCTCCGAGGCCGCCGCGGACGCCGCCGATCTGCTTGCGCTCGTCGCCCAGATGGAGACGACCGCGTTCCTGCGCTTCGCGGGCGCCGCGGGCGAGGCTCTCGACCCGGAACGGCGCCTGCACCTCGTGCGACTCGCGGCCGAGTCCTACGAGCGGCAGGAACGTGTGCTCGCGCGCACGGACGAGGTGCTCGGAGGGTCGGACGCCGCCCTCGGGCGGTACATCGCGTTCGACGGTGCCTTCGACGAGTTCAACTCCCGCACGCAGGCGAGCGGATGGTGGGAAGAACTCGTCAAGGGGTACGTCGGCCACGGCGTCGCCTACGACTTCTGCCGGATCGTCGCGGAGGCGCTCGACCCCGCATCGCGCGAGGTTGTCGTCGCTGCGATCGATGGCGAGCTCACGACCGAGGCGGCGATCGTGCTCGTCGACGAGGCCACGGACGAGGACGAGCAGCTGGCGTCACGCCTCGCGCTCTGGGGCCGGCGGGTCGTGGGTGAGGCGCTGAGCGTCGTCCAGGTGCTCCTCACGGAGCACGAGTCGCTGCAGCGACTCCTCGTTCGCGCTGCTGAGACGAGGTCCGCGGACGGTGAGGCTCCTGCATCCGTGACGACGTGGCTCTTCGGCCAGCTCACGGCTGAGCACGCGCGCCGGATGGGACGCGTCGGCCTCGCTGCCTGAGCGCGCGAGCCGCGCCGGGGTGCGCCCCCGGCCTCAGTGCGTGACCCGGAGTGGACGCGTCGCCCCGGCCTCAGTGCGTGGCCGGGGCTTCAGCCGAGACGACGATGCCCTCCCCGCCGTGGCGGGGAGGGCATCGTCGTCAACGAGTGTCAGAGGCTTCCGAACCCGACGCGACGCTGCTCCTCGGCGCCGATCTCGACGTACGCGATCGTCGCGGTCGGGATGAGGACGCGGCGCCCGCGGTGGTCGGTGAGGTCGAGGACGGTGCCCCCGTCGAGGGCCTTGGCGACGGATGCCGCGATCTCCTCGGCGTTCGCCTCGGTCTCGACGACGATCTCGCGGGTGAGGTTCTGCACGCCGATCGTGATCTCCACGTCGACCTCCTTGGATTCGGGCGGACCAATCTTCTGTGCCAGCATCCCACCTCCGGAACCCTCCCGCGGGCGTGTTCGCCCAGCGCGCACACGGCCGGGCAGGCAGGGGCGGCGCGATGTCCGTGGCTCGTGATGGGATGCGTGGCATGAGGATCCGACCGTCGGCCGAGCGTTTGCGTGCGCGCAGCGCACGCGTGGAGCGCGCATGAAGGCGCGCCTCGCGGGAGCCGACGCGCCGCTCGTCCTCGTCCCTGACGCTCAGCAGGACGACGTGGTCGAGCGCGCGCGTACCGTGCAGGCTCTCGTCGTGACGGGGGCGCCGGGCACGGGGCGGACGACGACGGCGCTGCGGATCGCCGCCGACCACCTCCTTCCCGGCGAGGGGCGGGCGGCCATGGATCCCGCTCGGCTCCTCGTCGTCACCTCGAGCCGTCGCAGCGCGGGCGAGATGCGTGACCGGCTGGCAGCGCTCACGGGACGCACCGTGGGAGCACCCCTCGTGCGGACCGCGCCGTCGGTCGCGCACGCGATCCTGCGGCGACGGGCGGCTGCGCTCGAGCAGCCCGCGCCCACGCTCATCTCAGGCCCCGAGCAAGATCTCGTGCTTGCCGAGCTCCTCGAGGGCCACCTCGAGGGCGAGGGGACGGATCTCGTCCTTCCCGCGGGCGTGCCCGTCGACGCGCTGCGGACGCGCGGGTTCCGTGACGAGCTGCGTGACGTCCTCATGCGGGCCGCCGAGCGCGGCCTCGACCCGGTCGCTCTCGACACGCTCGGCTCCGCGCAGGACCGGCCTGAGTGGCGCCTTGCCGCGCGACTCATGGAGGAGTACCGCGACGTCATGGCCCTGCGCACCCTCACCCCTGACCTCGGTGAGCGCGTCGACCCCGCCTCGGTCGTGCACGAGGCCGTCGAGGCTCTGCTCGCCTGGGACGACGAGGTCCCGCGTGCGCCGCGTCCGCGCTGGGATCTTGTCGTCGTCGACGACTACCACGAGGCGACGCAGGCGCTCGCGCGGCTGTGCGCTCTTCTCCTCGACGACGGGGCGCGGCTCGTGCTGCTCGGTGACCCGGATCTCGCCGTCCAAGGCTTCCGGGGGGCTGTTCCCGGCCTGCTCGCGCAGGCGGTGGCACCGCGCACGGCCGGGACCGCCGCGCTCGGTGCTCACCACATCGTGCTCGGCACGGTGCACCGGCACGGTCCCGCGCTGCGCGACGTGACGGCCCGGGTCTCCTCGCTCGTCGGGGCGGTCGGCACGGTCGCGCACCGCAAGGCCGTGGCCGGGCAGGGTGGCACGGCTCCCGACGGGTCGGCTCCCGACGGCCCGGCTTTCGACGGGTCGGCTCCCGACGGCCCGGCTCTCGACGGGTCGGTGCGTGCCGCAATCCTCGACGGCCCCGCCCAGGAGCACGCGTACGTCGCCCACGCCATGCGTTCCTGGCACCTGCACGACGGCATCCCGTGGTCGCAGATGGTCGTGATCGCGCGTTCTGGCGGGCAGGTGACCGCCCTGCGCCGGGCACTCCTTGCGGCCTCGGTCCCCGTGACCGTCGTCGGGTCCGAAGGACCGTTGCGTGACGAGCCAGCGGTCCGGCCCTTGCTCGATGCGGTCGACATCGCCTCGGGGGCTGAGCTCGATGCGGAGCGCGCAGTCGCGCTCCTGCTCTCACCCCTCGGCGGCCTCGACGTCGTCGGGCTGCGGCGCCTGCGCCGCGCGTTGCGCGCCGAGGAGCTCTCGTCCGGCGGCACACGAGCGTCCGACGAGCTCGTGTGCGAGGCGCTCGCCGACCCCGCGCACGCAGCCGTCCTGCCCTCCGCGGTGCGTCGCGCACCCGCGCGCGTCGCCAAGGTGCTCGCGCGTGGTCGCGAGGCCGCCGCACAGCCGGGGGCCGACGCACAGACCGTCCTGTGGGCCGTGTGGGAGGCGACAGGTCTCGCGTCGCTGTGGCGCGACGCCGCGCTCGGAGGAGGCAGCGCGGGAGCCCGCGCGGACCGCGATCTCGACGCGGTGCTCGCGCTCTTCAAGGCCGCGGAGTGGTTCGTCGAACGCAATGCGCGGCGCACGCCACGCATGTTCGTCGACCACGTGCGCTCCCAGGAGCTGCCCGCCGACTCGCTCGCACAACGCGGCGGGGTGACCGACGCGGTCAGCGTCCTCACGCCCGCCGGGGCTGCCGGGCGGCAGTGGCGCGCGGTCGTCGTCGCCGGAGTTCAGGAGGGCGTGTGGCCCGACCTGCGGCTGCGGGACACCCTCCTCGGCGCACAGGCGCTCGTCGATGCCGTCGCCGGCCACCGGGCGGTCGCGGGCGACCCGGACAGGCTCGCGCGGGCCCGCCGGGCCGTGCTGTCCGACGAGGTACGCGCGTTCCTCGTCGCGGTCTCGCGTGCGCGCGAGCACCTGCTCGTCACGGCCGTGAGCGACATGGAGCACGTCCCGTCGGTTCTCGTCGACCTCATCGAGCCGCCGGGGGCCGACGACGACGAGCCCGACCCGCGCCGTCGCGAGGCACCCGTCGCCCTCGACCTGCGTGGTCTCGTCCTGCGGGCACGTCTCCTTCTGCAGGGCGAGGAGTCGAGCGACGCAGAGCAGACCGAGGCCGCAGAGGTCCTTGCGCTCCTCGCCGACGCCGGGGTCGGCGTCGCCGAGCCCGCCGGGTGGTACGGCGCGCACAAGGTCTCGAGCACGGACCCCGCCTGGGGTCCCCACGACCGCGTGCGCGTCTCACCCTCCAAGGTCGAGCAGGTGCACCGCTGCGCCCTGCGATGGGCTCTCGAGGCCTCGGGCGGGCGGCCCGCCGACGCGGTCCAGCAAAGCCTCGGCACCCTTGTCCACGCGATCGCAGAGGGCGCGCCCGCGGGGAGCTTCTCCGAGCTCGCGGCCGAGCTCGAACGTCGCTGGCCCGAGCTCGGCCTGCGGCCCGGATGGCCCGAGACCGTCGCACACACGAAGGCCCGCGCCATGATCGACCGGCTGGCTCAGCACTTCGCGGCAAGCGGTGAGGTCCTCGCGACCGAGGCGCGGTTCGCCGCCGAGGTCGGGCGTGCCGACCTCGTCGGGAGCGTCGACCGCATCGTCGCCCAGCCTGACGGCTCGATCATGATCGAGGACCTCAAGACGGGTGCGGCCGCAAGCGCCGAGGACGCGCGCGTCAACGCGCAGCTCGGCGCGTACCAGGTTGCGCTCGCCGCCGGTGCCTTCGCCGACGTCGTCGGCGTGGGCGATGCGCCCACGGCCGGCGGGGCGACCCTCGTTCACGTGGGAGGCTCCTCCAAGGGGCCCTCGCTGCGCGCGCAGCCGCCGCTGCACGAGGCCGACGACCCGGGGTGGGCACGCGACCTCGTCGAGGGCGCAGCCACCACGATGGCCGCCGCAACCTTCACCGCCGCCCGGAACTCGATGTGCGACTTCTGCCCCGTGCGACGCAGCTGCCCGGTCCAGGATGAGGGCCGAACGATGGGAGGCACCCCCGCATGACCACGTCGCTCGCCGAGTCCGTCCCGTCGGACGGAACGGCCCTCCCGCGGCTCTCCGCCGCCCAGATAGCCGAGCGCCTCGGTCAGTTCCCGCCGACGCCCGAGCAGACCGCCGTCATCGAGGCGCCGCTTGCCCCCGTCCTCGTCGTCGCGGGCGCGGGCTCGGGCAAGACCGAGACCATGTCGGCGCGCGTCGTCTACCTCGTCGCCAACGGACTCGTCGCCCCCGACGAGGTCCTCGGCCTCACCTTCACGCGCAAGGCCGCCGGAGAGCTCGCCGAGCGTATCCGCAGGCGCCTGCGGGCCCTCGCGGCATCCTCCCGCGCGAGCGGCGAAGCCGTCCCCTGGGCTCCAGCAGGCGACGACGACGCCGGTGCTGCGCTGCTCGGTGTGCTCGCCCGCCCGGTCGTCGCGACGTACAACTCCTACGCGTCGAGCCTCGTCCGTGAGCACGGCCTGCGCCTGGGGATCGAGCCCGGCTCGCGTCTGCTGGGTGAGGCGAGCCAGTGGCAGCTGGCCCATGACATCGTCGAGCGCTGGACGGGCGAGCTCTCGTTCACGTCGGCCACCAGCACCGTCGTCGACGCCGTGCGCAGCATGTCGCAGGCGCTCGGTGAGCACCTCGTGCCGATCGCCGACGCGCGGGCACGGATGCACGAGATCATCGAGACGATGCTCGCCGCCCCCGAGGTCGCCAAGGGACGCAAGGGCGTGCGTGCGCGCGTGCGTGACCTCGCACGCCTCCTCGCCGAACGGATCGACCTGCTCGACCTCGTCGAGGAGTACCGACGCCGCAAGGCCGCGACGGACTCGCTCGACTTCTCCGACCAGGTGGCGCTCGGTGCGCGCCTCGCCGAGGGCTTCGCCGAGGTGGGGGAGGCCGAGCGCACCCGCTACAAGGTCGTCCTGCTCGACGAGTACCAGGACACCTCCTACGCGCAGGCCCGCATGCTCGGAGCGCTCTTCGGCGACGGTCACGCGGTCACGGCAGTGGGCGACCCGCACCAGTCGATCTACGGCTGGCGAGGGGCGAGTGCCTCCGGGCTCGCCCGCTTCAGTGACATCTTCCGCGCCGGAACAGGGCTGCATCACCTCACGCTCTCCACGTCGTGGCGCAACGACGCGACCGTGCTCCTCGTCGCCAACGAGGTCGCGGCACCGCTCCGACGCGCGCACGGCGGAGCGGGCCTCGAGATCCCCACCCTTGGCACCCGACCCGGCGCTGGAGCCGGCACCGTGACGAGCATCTACTCCGTGACGGAAGACGAGGAGGCGGCCGCGATCGCCGAAGAGATCGCCGCATCGTGGCGTCCGCGCTCCCACCCGGACGGAGCCCGCAGCGCCGCCGTCCTGTGCCGCGCGCGCAAGCAGTTCGGCCCTCTCGAGGCGGCGCTGCGGGCCCTCGGGATCCCCGTCGAGGTCATGGGGCTCGGCGGGTTGCTCGAGGCCCCCGAGGTCGTCGACCTCCGAGCCCTCCTCGAGGTCGTCCACGATCCCTCGCGCGGCGACTCCCTCATGCGCCTGCTCACGGGGCCGTGGGTCGACCTGGGGATCGCCGACCTCCTCGCGCTCGCGGACCGAGCGCGCGAGCTCGCGCACCGCCACCAGCGTGCGCGGCGTCCCGACGTGCCAGGGGACGCGTCCACGCACTCGGCCGACGTGGTGACCGCGGCCGGGGCCGACGACCTCGTCCAGCCCGGTCATGTCGTCCCCGAGTCCGATGCGAGCGACGAGACGACGATCGTCGATGTCCTCGACGAGCTGCCTCCTCGGGGGTGGACGAGTCATGACGGTCGCAGCCTGACGAACGACGGCTATGAGCGTCTTGCGCGCCTCGCCGGCGTCGTCGAGCGTCTGCGCGGGCGCACGTACCTGTCGGTCCCCGAGCTGATCGTCGAGTGTGAGCGCACCTTGGGCCTCGACATCGAGGCCGGGCTCCTCGGACCAGGTCATGCAGGCCGCGCACGCGCCAACCTCGACGCGTTCCGCGACCTTGCGCTGTCGTTCGTCGACGGTGCCGACACCCCGACGCTGGGAGCGTTCCTCACGTGGCTCGACGCGACGGCGAAAGCCAACGAGCGGCTCGACGGCGCGCTCACCGAGCCTGACCCCGACGCAGTACAGATCGTCACCGTCCACGCGGCCAAGGGCCTCGAGTGGGATGTCGTCGCGGTTGCTGGTCTCACCGACGGCGCGTTCCCCTCGACGGCCACGCAGACGGTCGACGCCCGCACGGGCGAGCTCAAGGCACCGACGGACTCGGCGTGGCTCAAGGGCCTCGGGACCCTGCCCTACCCGCTGCGCGGCGACGCCCCCGACCTGCCGCACCTCCGCTACGACACAGCCGAGGACCACGCCGATCTTGCGGCGAGCCTCGTGCTCTTCACCGAAGATGCCGGGCAGCACCAGGTCGCCGAGGAACGCCGTCTCGCCTACGTCGCGTTCACACGGGCGCGCGAACATCTCCTGCTCTCCGGCTCGTGGTTCCGTGGCGAGCGTCGGACCCCGACGCCGCCGAGCACGTTCCTCGCGGAGCTCGCCGAGGCACAGCTGCTCTCGACGGCACGGTGGGCCGAGCGTCCTGAGGGTGAGAACCCGTCGCTCGCTGTCGCACACACGGGGACGTGGCCGCGCGGGCAGGACGTGCCCGCAGCGCTCGTCGAGGCAGCGCATCGCGTCGAGGCCGCGCGCAGCGCCCGCCGGACGCAGCAGGTGGAGGCCTCGGGTGCGCGGCCGGTGACGGACCTCGCCGCGACCGCGGCGATGCTCCTGGCCGAGCGGGACGAACGCCAGCGTCCCGTCGACGCGGTCGACATCCCGACCCACGTCTCTGCCTCCGCGATGGTGCGCATGGCAACTGACCGCGCCGAGTACGCGCTCGCCCTGCGCAGGCCCGTACCGTCCGCGCCCTCCGTTCACGCGAGGCGCGGCACGACGTTCCACGCGTGGGTCGAACAGCACTATGCGGCCCCTTCGCTCATCGACGTCCTCGACCTCGACGACGCCGACGACGAGGCCCCCGACGCCGACCTCGACGCCCTCAAGCAGACGTTCCTCGCGACTCCGTGGGCCGACATCGTCCCGATCGCGATCGAGGTCGACGTCGAGACACCGCTCGCGGGCGTCATGACACGCTCACGCATCGACGCGGTCTTCCCCGACCCGGCAGCCCCCGGCACGGGCAAGGTTGTCGTCGTCGACTGGAAGACCGGCCGCGAACCGCGCGACGCCGTTGCGGCTGCCGCCCGCGAGGTGCAGCTCGCGGTCTACCGGCTCGCCTGGGCTCGCTGGACGGGCCTGCCGCTCACCATGGTCGACGCGGCATTCTGCTACGTCGGCTCAGGCACAACCGTGCGACCTCAACGCCTCCACGACGAGGCAGAGCTCGAGGCGCTGCTCCGCGGGTAGCCGGGGGTCAGGCGCGGGTGCCGTCGTCCTCGATCGGTGCGGCGTCCTCGCGGGCGCCGTCGTCCTCGATCACTGCGTCGTCCTCACCTCGCGCATCGTCCTCACCCCGTGCATCGTCCTGGGCGGAGCCCGCCGAACGGGCCCTCACCGGAATCTCGGCCGGGGACGCGACCCACGTCGACGCCCCAGAGCCGTCCGACGCCCCAGAGTCGTCCATCGCCCACGCGGCCCGCGCGTCGGCGACGTCGATCGCCTCGGTCGCTGCTGTGGGGACGTGCACCGACCAGCTCGCAGCGGCGCCGCCGTCGTCCGGAGAACGGACCACACCGATGCCGCCCGTGACGGCGCTGGCCGCGGACAGACCGCTCACCGCACTGTGCCCACTGACCGCACTGCGCCCGCTCGTCGCGCTGCGAGTGCTCAATGCGCTGATGATCGGCATCCCGTCCGCGACCTCGGTCGCCTCGACGGGCCGCGCGTTCTGACGCGACGTGCCGGAGGCGACCGTCGCCGCGACGCGCACGCTTCCGGTGGTGGGCGTGCTGCCCTCGGGGTGAAGAACCTCGTCGAGGTCGAGCATCATCTCGACCGCGTCGGCCTGGATCTGCTGGTCGTCCTGGTGGACGCCGTGGAGGAGCCAGCGCACGAGCGCGAGCTCGCTCACGAGGTGGGCACGCTCGACGAGGTGCGTGTCGGTGAGCTCGGTGCGCGCCTGACGGTAGGCCTCGAGGACGGACTCGACTGCGTCGGGCGGTGCGACGACGACGAACCACGCGAGGTCGTCGGCCGGGTCGGCGACCTGGCACGACGACCAGTCGACGATCCCGTTGACGGACTGCTGAGCGATGAGCACGTGGTCAGTGCCCAGGTCGCCGTGCGTGACGACGGGCCGGAACCGCCACGTCGCGACGTCCTCGAGGGCCGTCTCCCAACGCCGTAGCAGTCGCACCGGGACGCGGCCGGTTGCGGCCGCCTCGTCGAGAGCCGACAGGTGGCGACGCCGGTAGTGGTCAGCCGTGTAGGAAGGCAGGCCGGCATCCTCGACGAGCGAGGCCGGCAGCTCGTGCAGCGCGGCCAAGGCTTGTCCGACCGCGCGTGCCAGGCCCGGGCCGGGGCGGAGCGACTCGACGGGCAGCGGCGTTCCGGGGATCTCGGGGTAGACGACGGCGCGGCCGCCCTCGTCGAGCTGCGCAAAGCCCGCAGGGGCGGGGACGGCGAACGGCAGCCGCCCTGAGTCGACGTACGCGCCGAACGAGCGCAGCAGCGTCATCTCGGCCTCGAGCTTCGCTCCCGAGGCGGCGTCGCGCGGGGAGCGGACGATCCAGCGGCGGAACTCGTCGTCGACGACGAGCGCGACGTCGTCGTCGCCGTCGGACGCGATCGTCCGCACCTCGGCGGCCCGCAGACCGGGGACGGCGGCGGTCGCGAGTGCGGCGAGTGCGAGGTCGGAGCGGTGCATCGTTCCACGGTACGGCGCACGGGGCCTGGATCCGGTGAGGGCACGCCCTGCGGATCGCGACGCGGGTACCGTGAAGGACGTGACACCCCTGATCGAGTGGTCCGCTCTGCCGCTGTCCCGCACGGGGACGGACCGTGCTGCGTTGCGCCGCTCAGATGTGGACAACGTGGCGCGGCTCCTGGAGTCCCCGACGACGCGAGTCCTCGTCGTGAGGGGAGGCGAGCTTGCGCTCGAGGAAGGCGACGGGCACCGCCTGGCGCTTCTTCCCGCGGCTGAGGCTCGCGAGGCGGCGCGTTCAGCGCTCGTCTGCGACCTCGGCCGGTCGCCGCGAGACGGTGGGATCGATGTCATTGCGCTCGTCGTCCCGGCGGGCCGCCCTGCGGTGGGGATCGAGGGGGTCGAGGCCCCGACCCCGGCTGAGGTGTTGGCGTCCGGCCGACGCTGGGGGGCGCTGCGGGACGTCGGGCACCTGTTCGACGGGCACGACGCGGGTCTCGCGACCGCGGCGGTCGCGCTCGCCGCGTGGCACGCGCGTGCGCCGCGCTGCCCGTCGTGCGGTGAGCCGACGGTGCCCGTGAGCTCTGGCTGGGCGCGTCGCTGCGAGGACGAGGGGATCGAGCACTACCCGCGCACGGACCCGGCGGTCATCATGGCGGTTGTCGACGACGACGACCGGCTGCTGCTCGGACATGCGGCGCACTGGCCCGAGCGTCGGTTCTCGACGCTCGCCGGCTTCGTCGAGGCGGGGGAGTCGGCTGAGACCGCGGTGCGGCGCGAGGTCCTCGAGGAGACGGGCGTCGTCGTCGGTCGGGTCGAGTTCAGGGCGACGCAGCCGTGGCCGTTCCCGGCCTCGCTCATGCTCGGCTTCGTCGCGCACGCGCTCACGACGACGGTGACGACGGACGACGTCGAGGTGACCGAGGCCCGTTGGTTCACGCGCGACGGGCTTGCGGGGGACGTCGCGGCCGGGCGGGTCCTGCTGCCGATGCAGTCGTCGATCGCGCGGGCGCTCATCGAGGAGTGGTTCGGCGGGGAGATCGCCGAGCCGGGCTGAGGCCGAGCGTGCCGATGTGGGCCGGCGGGCGGAGGGGCCGCGCGCCGGAGGGGGTGGAGGGGCGTAGGATCTGTTCGTCCGGGGCTGCAGCAGACGTCGATCACGACGCAGCCCGTGGACGGAGCGAGACGCGTCTGCTGACGTAGGGGTGGTCTCGCACGGTAGATGCCTGTGCGCTGTGCGGCCTCGCGAGCGCCCCGTCCTGGGTGTGCACCCTGCCGACCGTGCTGTGCGGCCGTGAGTGCAGCCCCCGTTGCGGGTGCGTGCCCTGCTGGCTGCGCCGTGCTGTCGTGCGTGCGGCCGCAAGGGGACCGGCCGCTCGGTGCACGCAGCGTGCAGGAGTGCGTCGAGCCCGTATCTCTGGTGACGAACGAAGGAAGTGCTGTGGCACGAGCAGGCGGCAACCGGTCTGGACGTCCCCGCGGGGGTTCGGGCGGTCCGAATGGTTCGGGTGGGAAGCGTCGACGTGACGGTGACCGGGGCCTCGCCGAGATTCTCGCGGGGGTCTCCCGTGAGATCGGTGACGCGGTGCGCACGGCTCCGGCCCAGCCGGCGGTGCGCACGAAGTTCCAGGTCGTCGCGCTCCTCGTCCGGCGCGAGCGTGCGCGTGTCCAGGCCGACGAGTCGTTGAGCGCCGCGAAGCGCGCGAACGAGCTCAAGCGTCTCGACGGTGTGGCGACGTCCCTCGCGCGGATCGCCGCGCGGGACACCTCGCTGCTCACTCTCCTCGCGGAGGATGCGCGCGTGTCGGCGGCTGCGCGCACGTACACCGCGACAGTGCTGAGGGCCGCTGGCATCGAACCTCCCGAGGAGGTCGTGGAGCCTGAGCCCGAGGTCGTCGTCGAGGCGGTCGCGCCGCACCGTGTCGTGCCGCAGTCGGCCGTCGCCCGGCGTCGCGCGAACCCGTTCCTCGCCCCGGACTTCGAGGCGGTCGCCGAGCGTCAGGCGGCGCGCCCGCGCCGTCTAGCCGGCTGGGAGCTCCTCGAGCCGCTGTTCCGGTCGTTCGAGGTCGCAGGCACGGGCGAGATCGCGTGCATGGCCCTGCCGGACGGGTCGGGTGCGAGCGCGCCGTCCGGACGTCGGCTCATGCGCCACCAGGCGCAGGTCGTGCACGCGGCCGCTAAGGGCCATCGGACCTTCCTTCTCGCGGACGAGCCGGGGCTGGGCAAGACCGCCCAAGCGCTCCTCGCCGCCCAGGCTGCAGGAGCATTCCCGCTGCTCGTCGTCGTCCCGAACGTCGTCAAGACGAACTGGGCGCACGAGGCGCAGCTGTGGGTCCCTCACAGGCGCGTCACGGTCATCCACGGCGACGGCGACGGTGAGGGTGGCAGCGGGAGGGTCGACGCGTTCGCCGACATCTTCGTCGTCAACTACGAGATCCTCGACCGGCACGTCGGCTGGCTCGGGGAGCTCGGCTTCCGCGGGATGGTGGTCGACGAGGCGCACTTCATCAAGAACAGGTCCTCGCAGCGCTCGCGCAACGTCCTCACGCTCGCCGAGCGCATCCGGGAGCGGACGGCGAAGCCGTTGCTCGTCGCGCTCACGGGCACGCCTCTCATCAACTCGGTCGAGGACTTCCGCGCGATCTGGCAGTTCCTCGGCTGGATCGACGAGAAGCTGCCGGTCGGAGGCCTCATGACGGCGCTCGAGGAGACGGGCCTCAGCCCGGCCGACCACGGGTTCTACGCGGCCGCGCGCCGGGCGGTCGTCGACATGGGCATCGTGCGGCGGCGTAAGGCGGACGTGCTCACGGACTTCCCTGCACGTCGGGTCGCGGACCTCCCCGTGGAGATCGACGGCGCGCTGGGTCGTTCGATCCGCGCGTCGGAGGAGGCGCTCGCCCGACGCATGGTCGAGCGTTACTCGATGGCGATCGCGCACCGGCCGGTCGAGGTCGTCGACGGCGTGGATCTCGTTCTCGCGCGTCGCGTCGCGGCGACCGAGCTCAAGGACTCCACGTCGAAGGCCACGGGCGAGAACATCTTCACGATGGTGCGTCGGCTCGGGCAGGCCAAGGCAGGTCTCGCTGCCGACTACACGGCGCAGCTCGCGCGCAGCGTCGGCAAGGTCGTGTTCTTCGCCAAGCATGTCGACGTCATGGACCAGGCCGAGCAGGCCTTCACAGATCGGGGCATCCCGTTCGTCTCGATCCGGGGTGACCAGAGCGCCCGGGCCCGGGCGCAGGCCATCACGGCGTTCACCGAGGACGACGAGGTGCAGGTGGTCGTGTGTTCGCTCATGGCTGCGGGCGTCGGGCTCAATCTTCAGGCCGCGTCGAACCTCGTGCTGGCGGAGCTCCCGTGGACGGACGCGGAGCAGACTCAGGCGATCGATCGCGTCCACCGCATCGGTCAGGACGAGCCCGTCACCGCATGGCGGGTGGTCGCGGCGCAGACGATCGACACGAAGATCGCCGAGCTCATCGACGCGAAGTCGGGGCTTGCGGCGAGGGCTCTCGACGGTGCCGACGTTGACGACGAGTCGTCCTCGACGGACATCCAGCTCGAGGCGCTCGTCGCGCTGCTCGTCGGGGCGCTCGAGGACGAGGCGTCCTGACGTCGTCGTGCGTCCCGGCGGGCCGCAGGGAATGCCTGGAGGCGCGGGATCGTTATCCTGCGGCAGGGCCTCCCGGCCCGCTCCTGTACCCGACGCCTAGGCGTCCCACGCTCCTGGAGGAGAACCGTGACCATCGCTGCTCCGCACGTTCCTGAGGCCGGGTCTGTCGTCATGTACTCGACGACCTGGTGCGGCTACTGCCAGCGTCTGAAGTCTCAGCTCGACTCGGCGGGCATCGGCTACACCGAGGTGAACATCGAGGAGGTGCCCGGGACGACGGACTATGTTGCGTCGGTCAACGGCGGGGACTGGGTCGTGCCGACCGTCGTGTTCCCTGACGGCACCGCAGCGACGAACCCGTCGCTCGCGCAGGTCAAGGCGCGTCTGGTCTGAGTGTTCGTTCGAGGCCCGTGCTGTCCCCAGGGACGGCACGGGCCTTCGTCGTCCCGAGGTTCGCGACCCCGTGCCGTGGATGTCCGTGGCTGCTGGGATGATCGACCTGATGACTCCCGACGAGATCCTTGACGCCCTCGACCCTGACCAGCGCGCTGTCGCTCAGGTGGTCCACGGGCCCGTCGTCGTGCTCGCTGGCGCAGGCACGGGCAAGACGCGCGCCATCACCCATCGCATCGCCTACGGCGTGCGTGCTGGGTATTACCCGGCGTCGTCGGTCCTCGCAGTGACGTTCACCGCGCGCGCCGCCGGAGAGATGCGCTCGCGGCTGCGTGCGCTCGGCGTCGGCGGTGTCCAGGCGCGCACGTTCCACGCGGCGGCGCTCCGGCAGGTCGGCTACTTCTGGCCGAAGATCGTGGGCGGGGCCCCGCCCCGCATCGTCGAGCAGAAGGCCCAGATCGTCGCGCACGCGGCGACCGCGCTCGGCATCTCAGTCGACCGGCTCGCGGTGCGTGACCTTGCTTCGGAGATCGAGTGGGCGAAGGTCTCGCTCGTCCCCTCTGACGGCTACGAGGCGGCCGTGACCGCGTTGCGCCGCGAACCTCCTGCGGGCCTCGAGGCGCAGACGGTCGCGCGGCTCCTGCGCGCCTATGAGGACACGAAGAACAACCGCGCCCTCATGGATTTCGAGGACGTCCTGCTCTACCTCGCCGACATGATCGGCTCGCACTCGTCCGTCTCGAACGAGATCCGGCAGCAGTACCGGCGCTTCGTCGTCGACGAGTACCAGGACGTCTCGCCGCTCCAGCAGCTCGTCCTCGACCAGTGGATGGGGCCGCGCCGCGACTTGTGCGTCGTCGGTGACCCCTCGCAGACGATCTACTCGTTCACGGGTGCGACCCCGCGCCACCTACTCGAGTTCCGCAAGCGCTTCCCGGACGCGACCGAGGTCCGCCTCGTCCGCGACTACCGCTCCACGCCCCAGGTCGTCGGTGCGGCCAACGCCCTGCTCGCTGACCCGCGCGCTCGCACCTACGCGGGGCTTGAGCTCGTCGCCCAGCGGCCCGCCGGGCCGCCCGTGGGGCGATCCATGCACGACGACGACGAGGCCGAGGCCGCGTTCGTCGCAGGCCGTGCCGCGCGGCTCATCGCGGCCGGAACGCCCGCGAGCGAGATCGCGGTGCTCTTCCGCACGAACGCCCAGTCGGCGGTCCTGGAAAACGCGTTCGCCGACGCAGGCGTGGCGTACCTGGTGCGTGGCGGCGAGCGGTTCTTCCAGCGCAAGGACGTCCGCGACGCTCTCGTCCTGCTGCGCGGGGCGGCGCGTGCCGCCGATCCTGAGATGTCGCTCGGTGACGCCGTCCGTGATGTCTTGCTCAACGCGGGCTGGGCGCCTGCAGCCCCCGCCGCCCGCGGTGCCGTGCGTGAACGGTGGGAAGCCATGCAGGCGCTCGTGGCGCTCGCCGACGACCTCGCGGGGCGTGACGGAGCGGACATCCGCATGCTCGTCGCAGAGCTCGACGAACGCGCCGCCGCCCAGCACGCTCCCACGGTCGAGGGTGTGACGCTCGCGTCCCTGCACGCTGCGAAGGGCCTCGAGTGGGACGCCGTCTTCCTCGTCGGTCTCAGCGAGGGGCTCATGCCGATCTCCCTCGCGACTGACCCGGCGGCGATCGCCGAGGAGAAGCGCCTTCTCTACGTCGGCATCACGCGCGCCCGCGAGCATCTCCACCTGTCGTGGGCGCGGTCACGGAGCGGGTCTGGTCGTGCGTCGCGCACCCGTTCGCGCTTCCTCGAGCACCTGGGCACCGACGGCGGGCCGCGCCGCCGCGGCGTGGTCGAGCACGACCGCAGCGAGGGACCCGACCCCGTGCTCCTCGATGCTCTCCAGCGGTGGCGGGACGCACGTGCGGAAGACATCGGCCGGCCCGTGCACGTCGTCGTCACGGACGTCACCCTCAACGAGATCGCGACCTTGCGGCCCAGCACGCTCGACGATCTCGCGACGATCCGCGGGCTTGGGGCAGATCGGCTCGAACGCTACTCAGACGACCTCCTCAGGGTCCTGTCCGCGCATCGCACCCGACCCTGAGGTCACGAACAGGTCACGATCGCGACCGTCGTTCATTAATGAATTGGCCACGCGAGGAGCGGTCGGTCTACGGTGGACAAGTTCCTGACGGAGAGCCCACGACGCCGAGCGTCGCAGGCCGAGAAGAGAGAGGGGTGAGCACGCATGAAGACCATCACGACTACGGCGATCTCGATCGTCGCGCAGGGAATGACTCCCAGCCGTCGTCCGCGTGCCCACCTCGCCGGAGCACACCGTCTGCTCCCCGGCGCAGTGCATCACTCGCCTCAGATGACCAGGTATGACGTCTGACGCTTTGCGCGTCAGCCCCTGATCATCAACCCGCCCGCTCGGCGGATCACTCACACGTTCGACCTTCTGGGATGCTCCGGCACTCCCGTCGACCCCGTGAGCTGACCCGGCACGTGGCGCACCTTCTCTCTTGCACCACCTGGAACACCCGGAGGCCACCATGCGGCCCAGCATGCTTCTTGCACCATCCATCCAGCGCGACGACCTCGCTGTCGCACCCGTGTCGCGTCCCGCTCCTGCGGGCCTCACCCCAGCGAGGCCCGTGCAGCCCACCCCCGCGACCGCAACCCGCGAGGAACGCGCAGAGTTCGACGCACTCCTCGCCGCGGTCGTCCCGTGCCGGACCGAAGACCCCGAGCTCTGGTTTGCCGAGCACACCGCCGACGTCGAACGCGCCAAGGAGCTCTGCCGCGGCTGCCCGCTCGCCGCGGGCTGCCTCGACGGAGCTCTCGAACGCCGTGAGCCCTGGGGCGTCTGGGGCGGCGAGGTCTTCGTCGACGGCAGGATCGTCGCCGTCAAGCGAGGGCGCGGTCGCCCCCGCAAGGTGCGTCCCGACGAGGCGCGCGTCGCATGAGACGCGACACCCGCCCCAGGGATGCGCAGGTCACGACATGACCGCCACCCGCCCAGCGCCACGCTGGGACGCAGCACCGCAGGCCGGTGCACCCGCCGCGCGGGTGCGCCGGCCTTCGGCGTTCTGAGGGACGCTACAACGAGCCGCACCCGCAGGCCGGGTGCACGGGCCAGTACTCGCTCGTGTGCTCGAGGCTCGGCGAGACCAACGACGTCGATCGAGCCAGCCGCGACAGCGACCCGCGCGGATCGATGAGCTCGAGCGTGCGCGCTGCCGCGAGACCCGCGCCGGCAACAGCGAGAACAGGATCTTCGGCCCCGTGCCCCACGTGCCGGCCGCGTGCGGGCGGCACGTGCTCGTCTGCCCGGTGCAGGTCGACGCACCGCAGACAGGCGGTCTGACCGGGAATGACGCCCGGCCCCACCTCGAGCCGACCAGGCCACCACGTGACGACGAGGTGCGGCACTCCCTGGGCGACGAGCCGCCACATGCATGCCGGGTCGATCTGTTCGTGCGTCACGATGACCGCAGCGGTGAGGGTTCCGGGATCATGCCCGTCGAGCACCCCGGGTGACAGCGTGGTCCGCGTCGCGGGAGAGTCGGCGAGAACGGAGGCGGCAGCCCGCGGTCGGGGCATCCCGACGTCCCCGATCCGGTACCCGCCGACACCGAGGTCGTCCGGGCCGACGACGGCTGCGTCGTCGACGACGAGGCGACGCACACCGACGGAGGCCAGAGTGCGGGCCAGCTGGACGCCGAGACGGCCGAGCCCCAGGATCCCGACGCTCGCGCTCATGACGTGCGAGCTGACCGCGTCGGTGGGGGCTGCGATGGATTCGGTCGTCGTGGCGTCGCGGGCTAGGAGGGGCACGGCGTCGTGCGCCGTCGCGGCGGGACGGGGGAGAGGACGCGTCTCGGTGGTCACGCGTTCGAGGATCGCAGCGGCCGCGGTGTCGTGGGAGTTGTCCACAGGCACGGCGCGTGAGGTGCCGAACGCGCGCGGGTCACGGTACGGTCAAGTTATGAGCGAGGGGGCTGCGTCGAACGTGAGCGCCGTTGAGGTGCGTCGCAGCCGTCGGCGTACCCGCACCGTGAGCGCCTACCGTGAGGGCGGCCGCACGGTCGTCGCGATTCCCGCCCGCTTCACCCAGGCGCAGGAGCGCGAGTGGGTCGAGCGCATGCTTGAGCGGCTCGCTGTGAAGGAAGCCCGTCGGCGTCCGTCGGACGACCAGCTCCTCGCGCGCGCGACCGAGCTCTCTGCGCGGTACCTCGACGGTCTCGCGGTTCCGTCGAGCGTCACGTGGTCGGCGCACCAGGAGCGTCGCTGGGGCTCGTGCTCGGTCGACGACCGCACCATCCGCATCTCGACGCGCGTGCGTGGCTTGCCGTCGTGGGTCCTCGACTACGTCCTCGTCCACGAGCTCGCGCACCTGCTGCAGGCGGGGCACGGTCCCGGGTTCTGGGAGCTTGTCGAGCGCTACCCGCGCACGGAGCGCGCCCGCGGCTTCCTCGAGGGCGTGGCCTTCACGCAGGACAGCGCCGGCGCAGAGGGCGACCCCGGAACAGGCGACCACGTCGACTGACGCGGTCGCCTGGCCCTGGCCCGGCGCCGGCTCAGCTCCCTGACGAGCTCGGCCCGCCGTCGGCTCCGCCGTCGCCGTCCCCGTCGTCCGTCGTGCGCTCGCCCTCGGCCTCGGCGAGGAACTCCTCGATCGCCCGGTCGACGTCTGCGAACTCGGCGTTCGCGCTCGCCCGGCGCCCCGCAAAGCCCGCCGGGTCGTCGAGGTCCTCGGCCGTCGGCAGGAGGTCCGGGTGGTCCCAGACCGCGTCGCGGACCTCGTTCCCGGACTGCTCGGCGATGAGCCGCCACAGCGCGGCAGCCTCGCGGGAGCGTCGCGGACGCAGCTCGAGCCCCACGATCGTCGCGAACGTCTGCTCGGCAGGACCTCCTGCGGCGCGGCGCCGGCGCAGCATCTCGCGCAACGGCATGGCGTGCGGCAGGTGGGGGAGCGCTGCCGCCGTCGCGACCTCATCGACCCACCCTTCGACGAGCGCCAGCGTCGTCTCGAGCCGGTCGAGCGTGGAACGCTGCTCCTCGGTCTGGCCGATGCCGAAGAAGCCGCCCCCGGCGAGGGCCGAACGCAGCTGCTCGGGGTCGCCCGGGTCGACGTCCCGGACCGCCTCGTCGAGAGCGTCGACATCGATCGTGATGCCGCGCGCGTAGGCGTCGATGAGGCCGAGGAGGTGCCCGCGCAGCCACGGCACGTGCGTGAAGAGACGTGCGTGTGCCGTCTCGCGGAGCGCGAGGTAGAGCCGCACCTCCTCGAGAGGGGCGTCGAGGCCCTCGGCGAACGCCTCGACATTCGCGGGCAGCAGTGCGCTCATCGGCTCGGTGACGAGGGGGACGCCGATGTCGGTGAGGCCGAAGACCTCGCGAGAGAACGTGCCCGCAGCCTGCCCGATCTGCATGCCGAACATGGCTGAGCCCAGGCGTTCGAGCAGCTTCGACGGGTCCGCGAGGGCGCCGGGCGGAAGGACCGCAGCCATGCCGGGCGGCAGCATGTCAGACATGTCCTCGGGCAGCCGCTCACCGAGCACGCCCGTGAGCGCGGCGACAAGGTTCGTCGCGACGGGCGCAGCGAGACGTGACCACGCGGGCAACGTCTGCTCGACCCACTCCGAACGGCTCCAGACGTGACGCGTCCCGCCTGCGGGCGCAAGGTCGGTCGCGATGTCGAGCCAGAGGTCCGCCACGCCGAAGGCGTCGAGCGCGGCACGGCGGTGCGCCTCGCTCACGCTCGGGTCGCCGCCCGTGACGGCGACCTGCCGGGCGACGTCGTGCGCAACGTCGCGGTTGACCGGCCCCGACCCCATCGACAGGAGCGACCGCACCTGCCCGAGGACCTGGTCCATGAGCCGTGGGTCGTCGGTGATCCCGGCTGCTGCGTTGAGCGCGTCGACGTCCATGCCGCGGGCCCGCAGCTGCGCGATCGCCTCGTCAGCGTCGGCTCCGAAGACGGAGCGCAGCAGACGCTCCCAGGGCTCCTCCTGAGGGGACTCGCCAGAGAAGTGCTCCGTCATTGGTGTCTCCCGGTGCAGGTGTACGTGCGCCCGGGCGACCGGACGTGGGAACATCCACGGTAGCCGTCGCTGCGGCGGGAGAGAGGGGTGGAGGCATGTCTGAAGGGCAGGTTCGCTCACGGCGCACCGTGCTGCGCGGCCGTGGGCCTGTCGTCGACACCCTCGCGCGGATCCTCGAGGCCGAGGCTGACGCTCCCGTCCTGGGCGATGTCGACGTCGTCGTCGTGGTCGACGGGGGCGCCTTCGACCCTATGCCGCCGGCTCGTGTGGGGGCCTGGCTCGAGGAGCACGACGCACAGATCGCGCGGGAGGTGGCCGAGTTTCGTCCCGGCTCGGTTCACCGCGTCGTCGTCGTCTCGTCGGCAACCGTGCTCGGAACGCTCGCCGAGGGTGGCGCCCACACGGACGACGCCGTGCCGGAGAACGGGATCGAGGGAACGGCCGCGATGACGGCGGCGCTCGAGGGCCATGTCGTCGACGCGGCCAATGCGCTCGGTATCCCCGTGACGGTCGTGCGCGCGGCGCCCGTCGTCGGGCCCGGGATCGACACGATGATCACGCGGCACTTCGAGATGCCCTGGCTCCTCACGCTTCGCGGGATCGACCGGGAGTGGCAGTTCTTGCACGTCGACGACCTGGCGACCGCGGTGCGCACGGTCCTCGACCACGACCTCGGGGGCACGATCGTCGTCGGGACGCCCGAGCCTCTCTCGGTGCGCGAGGTGGTTGCGGCGTCAGGGATGCGCCGCGTCGACCTGCCCGCGCAGACCGCGTTCGGCATCGCCGAACGTCTCCACCGCGCGGGCTTGCTGCCCGCGTCGGCAGCCGACCTCTCGCTCGTCGTGCACTCGTGGACCGTGGCGCCCGAGCGCCTGCTCGCGCTCGGCTGGGAGCCGAGCCGGACGAACGACGACTGTCTGGGCGAGCTGCTCGTCGGGGTGCAGGGTCGCACGGCCCTCGTCGGGCGACGCGTCCAGGGCCGCGACGCGGCCGCGTTCGGTGCGGTCGGGGCCGCCGTCGCGTTCCTCGGAACCGCAGCCGTCATGCGTCAGGTGCGTCGTCGGTGAGACGCGGCGACGCGAGACCTGGGCGCGATCGCGCCGCTCCTGCGCGATGATGGACGACGTGCCTCACGACGTCCCACCGCACCAGCCTGCCGACGCCTCCGTCGGGCCCGACGCGCCCGTCGGGCTCCGGGACGACGAATGGCGCCAGGTGCCGCTCATGACCCGCCGGGTCCTCACGCAGACGATCGCGCTCGTCACGGCGGCGCTCGCGCTCGCAGGGCTCGTCGCCATCCCGACGGGATATGTCGTGCGCCTGCCGGGGCCGACCTTCGACACGCTGGGGTCGGACGGGACGGAGGTCATCGAGGTGACCGGGGCGGAGACCTTCCCGTCGACCGGGCAGCTGCGATTCACGACCGTCTCGGCGCTCGGCAACCGTGAGGCATCCGTTCCCGTCGCGCGGCTCGTGCGCGCATGGTTCGACCCGGACGAGGGTGTCTACCCGGTCGAGGGGCTCTTCCCCGAGGGCACGACGACCGAGCAGACCGAGCAGCAAGGGCTCGCCGAGATGGTGACGAGCCAGGAGTCGGCGACCGTTGCCGCGCTGCGCGCGCTCGGCGAGCCGGTCATCGAGACCCTCACCGTGGTCGAGGCCGACCCCGCGATGAAGGCACACGGGATCGTGCAGCCGGACGACGTTCTGCTCGCGCTCGACGGAACTGCGCTCGAGTCCTTCGAACAGCTTGCGACGCTCCTCGACGCGATCGAGCCCGGGACGACGGTCACGGTGCGTGTCGAACGCGACGGCACGCCGACGGACCTCGAGGTCGTGACGTCCCCCGGGCCGCTCGACCCGCACAACCCGGTCGAGCGGTCGTACCTGGGCGTGAGCGTGGATCGGACCTTCGAGACGACGCCCCAGGTCTCCATGCACATCGACGAGGTGGGCGGCCCGAGCGCCGGCCTCATGTTTGCCCTGGGCATCATGGACAAGCTCACGCCGGTCGACGAGACCGGTGGCACCATCATCGCGGGCACGGGAACGATGGGCACCGACGGGGTGGTCGGTCCGATCGGCGGCATCACCTACAAGATGCGGGGCGCGCGCGACGCAGGCGCGGCGTGGTTCCTCGCGCCCTCGACCAATTGCGCCGAGGTCGTCGGGCACGTTCCGGACGGCATGCGTGCCGTGTCCGTCACGACCCTCGACGACGCGTACGACGCGGTCGTCGCGATCGGCGAGGGCCGCGGCGCGACGCTCGCGACCTGCTCGTAGGAAGTCGCAGGAACGCGTCCCGCGCCCGCGTCGTGACGACGGGACGCGCCCGCGCTGTGACGACGGGACGCGCCCGCGTCGTGACGACGGGACGCGCCCGCGCTGTGACGACGGGACGCGCCCGCGTCAGTCGTCGAACGTCGCGTTGAGCGCGGCGATGAGACCGGGTACGAGGTCGGGGCCGAGCGCGACCTGCGTCGGGTCGTCGTTGCGACGCGTGCGGATGGCGCACCACGTCGGGCCCGCACGCATGACGGCAACCGCCAGGCGGACGTCCTCGCGCTCGGGGTGCTGGGCCAGGTAGTCGAGCGCCTCGTCCGGGTCCGACGGCATCCCCACCTCGGCCTCGGGCGGCACGATGACGCGCTCGACGACGAGCGCCGCGCCGTGGACGGTCGACGGCCACGCGAGCGAGCCCAGCAGCTCTTCGAGCGTGTCGGCGGGAGGCAACCCCTCCTGCTCGATCGAGAGCATCGCGAACTCGTTGGCCTCGACCTGGCCGGGGAGCTCGGGCATCTCGTGAGCGAGCTCGGGGGAGGATGCGAGCGCCTCCTTCGTACGGATGATCGCGAAGACTCGTGGCGGTCCGTCCCAGCCGCCGCGAGCGACGTGCTGCTCGATCTCACGAATCGTCTCGGACAGCGTCAGTTCCTCGAGCGTGTGCTCGGGTGCTCCCTCGGTGGTCATCGTTCCAGTCTGCCGGACGCTGCCGCCCGCTGCCGAACCGGGGGTGGGAACCTCCTCGGACCCTGGGGCGTTGGCCCCATGAGAACGTCTCTCTCGAAGAAGGTAGAACCCGTGGCATTCACACGCCCTCCAGCACGCCCTCGTCCTGCCGCGCCGGGTGAGCGGCGCAAGCTCTCTCCGCTCGGCGTCACGATCGGGGTGCTCGCCGCGATCGTTGCTGTCGTGGTCCTCGCGGCGCGCTTCTGGACGGAGGTGCTCTGGTTCAAGGGGCTCGGCTTCGAGCGTGTGCTGCTCACCGAGTGGGGCATGCGCGCGGGACTCTTCGTCGTCGGGTTCCTCGTCATGGGCGTCGCGGTCGGCGTCAACCTTCACCTCGCATGGCGCAACCGGCCCGTCTACGCGCCCTCGACGCCTGAGCAGGCGACCCTCGACCAGTACCGCGAGGCTGTCGAGCCGCTGCGCCGTGTCGTGACGTTCGGTGCGCCTGCCCTGCTCGGTCTCTTTGCCGGGGGCGCGCTCTCGGCCCGGTGGGAGATGGTCCTGCTGTGGATCAACGGCCAGGACTTCGGCGTCGCCGACCCTGAGCATGGCCTTGACGTCTCGTTCTACACGTTCACGCTGCCGGGCCTGCGCATGGTCGTCTCGACGCTCCTCGCGATCGTCGTCGTCAGCCTCATCGGTGCGGCCGCGATGCACTACCTCTACGGCGGCATCCGTCTCGGAAGCGTCACCGCGGGAGAGTCGCGCACGACGCGCTCCGCGCGCGTGCACCTCTCAGTCCTCGCCGCGATCGTCATGCTCCTGCTCGCCGCGAACTACTGGCTCGACCGCTACGCGATCCTCCTGAGCTCGGCCGGCGGCGTCACTGACGCGCCCTACACCGGTGCGACGTACTCGGACGTCCACGCCGTCATCCCTGCGCGCGCGATCCTCGCGGGCGTGGCGATCATCGTGGCGATCCTCTTCCTCATCACCGCGGTGCGCGGCAGCTGGAAGCTCCCGGCGATCGGCGTCGGCCTCATGATCGTCTCCGCGGTCGCGATAGGTGCTCTCTACCCGGCGTTCGTCGAGCGATTCCAGGTGCGCCCCAACGCGCAGGAGCTCGAATCGGAGTACATCCAACGGAACATCGATGCGACGCGTACGGCGTTCGGGATCGACAAGGTTGAGGTCACGGACTACGACGCCAAGACGACGGCGACCGCGGGCGCGCTGCGCGAGGACTCCGAGACCGCGGCCTCGATCCGTCTGCTCGACCCGGCGATCGTCTCGCCGACGTTCACGCAGCTGCAGCAGAACCGTCAGTACTACGCGTTCTCGCGCTCGCTCCAGGTCGACCGTTACGAGATCGACGGCGAGAAGCGCGACACCGTTATCGCGGTGCGCGAGCTCAACCAGGCCGGGCTCGGCGAGGCTCAGCGCAACTGGGTCAACGACCACACGGTGTACACGCACGGCTTCGGTGTCGTGGCTGCCTACGGCAACGCGGTCAGCAAGGACGGCCAGCCGTCGTTCTTCGAGGGTGGCATCCCGTCGGTCGGTGAGCTCGGCGAGTACGAGCCCCGCATCTACTTCGGCCAGAACTCGCCGACGTACTCGATCGTGGGCGCGCCCGAGGGGCGTGGCAACTGGGAGCTCGACTACCCCGACAACGACGAGGGCCAGGTCATGACGACCTTCCCGACGGGGAGCGTCGACGCTGGTCCCACGATCGGCAACGCCGTCAGCAAGCTGCTGTTCGCGGTGCGGTTCGGTGACGAGCAGATTCTCTTCTCCGACCGCGTGACCTCGGAGTCGCAGATCCTCTACGATCGCGACCCGCGTGAGCGTGTGCAGAAGATCGCTCCGTACCTCACGCTCGACTCGCGTGTGTACCCGGCGGTCGTCGACGGGCGCGTCAAGTGGATCGTCGACGGCTACACGACGAGCGCTGACTACCCCTACGCGACCCAGCAGCAGCTCGAGGCCATGACGGACGACACCGCCGCGCGCAACAACCTCGTGGCCGAGGTCGCGCCGCAGACCGTCAACTACATCCGTAACTCGGTCAAGGCGACGGTCGACGCGTTCGACGGCAGCGTCACGCTGTATGCGTGGGACACCGAGGACCCGGTTCTCAAGACGTGGCAGAAGATCTTCCCTGCCTCGTTCACTCCCGTGAGCGAGATCTCGGGTGACCTCATGAGCCACATCCGGTACCCGGAGGACTTCTTCAAGGTCCAGCGCTCGCTGCTTGCCCGTTACCACGTCACGGAGTCCGCGGCGTTCTTCTCGAGCGCCGACTTCTGGCAGACACCGTTCGAGCCGACGTCGTCGTCCGAGACGAATGCGCCTCTGCAGCCGCCGTACTACCTCACGCTGCAGATGCCCGGTCAGGACGTCCCGTCGTTCTCGCTCATGTCGACCTTCATCCCCGGCGGTGCCACAACAGGGCAGCGTCAGGTGCTCACGGGCTACCTTGCCGCTGATGCGGAGGCAGGCAACAAGGCGGGAACGATCGGTGAGGGCTACGGCAAGCTGCGGCTGCTCACCCTGCCGAAGGACAATGCGGTTCCGGCGCCGGGCAACGTCCAGAACAACTTCGACACGGACGCGAGGATCGCCGACGCGATCACGGGTCTGCGCGTCGGTAACGCGACGGTCGTCTCGGGCAACCTCCTCACCCTGCCGGTCGGCGGCGGTCTGCTCTACGTCCAGCCCGTGTATGTGCAGTCGAGCTCGGGCACGAAGATCCCGCTCATGCGTAAGGTCCTCGTCTCCTTCGGTGACCAGGTCGGGCTGGGCAACACGCTCGGGCAGGCGCTCGACGACGTGTTCGGGGGGAACTCTGGTGCGGAGACGGACGAGGATCCGGGGCCGACGGCTCCGACGACCCCGCCCGTGACGGACCCGACGACCCCGCCTGCGGATCCCACGACTCCGTCGGAGCCGACGACGGAGCCAGCCGACCCGGCGACGCCGCCGGCGCCGGGGACGCCGGCCGAGCAGCTCGCGACGGCGCTCGCCGACGCGGAGAAGGCGATCAACGCTGCGGACACCGCGCTCAAGGCGGGTGACTTCGCGGCGTACGGCGAGGCGCAGAAGTCGCTCGAGGATGCGATCGCTCGCGCGATCGCGGCGCAGGGCTCCGGCAGCTGACGCCACGGGTGTGCGGCTGAGGGCGGGCGACCACATGGTCGCCCGCCCTCAGCCGTCTCCGCGACGCCCGTACGCTCCGCGCCCGCTGATCGTCTGCGCCGGAGGTGCCGGGTGCCGGGCGTCACAGCACCTCGATTTGGCGTGGCGGCCGCCGTGTCGTAAGGTTAAGACATCGCCGCGGGGTGGAGCAGCTCGGTAGCTCGCTGGGCTCATAACCCAGAGGTCGCAGGTTCAAATCCTGTCCCCGCTACGAATGAAACGGCCCTTGGTCTGCGGAAACGCACACCAAGGGCCGTTTCCCTTTGCCCGTGTGGCGCGACCGAGCTCGCGCCCAAGCCCTGAGGCCTGTCTCCGGTCGCCGGGGTGGGCCCGCGTCGGCTCGGGGGCGGGGGACTTCAGTGCTTCCGGGGGTTGCCCTCGTCACACGGTGTTGTCGCGAGTCGAGCTGCCTATGGGCTGGACGGACGGGGGAGGTCTGGGCGTAGGATCGAAACGTTACGATCCACGGCGCCCCCGGCTCTCGACCAGCCTGGCTCCGCACGTGCGGGCGACCACTGACGGCCGCTCCACACCTCGCCCCCGCACGTCCTGCTCACCGGAGTTCTGCCATGTCCAAGGCACTCACCGCCGGAACCCCCTGGCGCGTCATCCTCTTCTTCGCCCTGCCACTCCTCATCGGCAACGTCGTCCAGCAGCTCTACCAGGTGGCCGACGCCTGGGTCGTCGGCCGTGAGCTGGGCGTCAACGCGCTCGCCGCGGTCGGCTCGACGGGCGCGATGATGTTCCTCCTGCTCGGCTTCGCGTGGGGCATGACCTCAGGTTTCGCGATCCCGACGGCGCAGGCCTTCGGCGCAGGCGACGCGGCGGGTGTGCGACGGTCGGTCGGCGCGGGCATCGCCCTGACGGGCCTCGCCACGCTCGCCGTCATGGCCATCGGTGCGCTCTTCGCCCGGCCCCTGCTCGCCCTCATGCAGACTCCGGCCGAGCTCCTCGACGAAGCCACGACGTTCGCCGTCATCAGCTTCCTCGGCGGCTTCGCCACCATGTACTTCAACTACCTCGCCGCGATCATCCGAGCGATCGGTGACTCGCGCACGCCGCTCGTCTTCCTCTCGATCTCGTGCGTCCTCAACATCGGGCTCGTCTACCTCTTCGTCGCCGTCCTCGACGGCGGCGTCGCCGGCGCCGCCTACGCAACCGTGGCGGCGCAAGCGTTCTCCGTCGCGCTGTGCGTCAACCACGTGCGCCGCCGCATCCCGGCCCTGCACATCACGCGTTCCGACCTGCGGGTCTCACGTGCCGAGCTCGGCCTGCACCTGCGCATCGGCCTGCCCATGGGCTTTAATGCGTCGATCATCGCGATCGGCTCGCTCGCGGTCCAGGTGCGGCTCAACACGATGGGGGCAGACGCCGTTGCCGCATGGACGACCGCGGTGCGCGTCGACGGTCTCGCGGTCGCGTTCCTCGCGTCCATCGGCCTCGCGGTCTCGACCTTCGCAGCGCAGAACTACGGCGCGGGCCTGCCCGCCCGCATCCGCAGGGGCGTCAAGGAGGGCACGCTCATGGCGGTGGGGGTCTCGCTCGTCCTCGCACTCATCCTCATCACCGCGGGTAGCTCGATCATCCGGTCGTTCGTCGGAGAGGGTGAGGAGGACGTCGTCGCGCTCGCGCACAAGTTCCTCGTCATCAACGGCGTCTTCTACTGGGCGCTCGGCATGCTCTTCACGATCCGCGGAGCACTGCAGGGCATGGGCCGCACGCTCATCCCGACCGCGACGGGCGTCATCGAGCTCGTCATGCGCGTCGTCGCCGCAATCATCCTCGGCGGTCTGTTCGGGTTCGTCGGCGTCGCGTGGGGCAACCCGCTCGCCTGGCTCGGCGCCGTCGTCCTGCTCGTGCCGGCATGGTTCTCGGCGCTGCGCGCCCTGCGTCTTGACGAGCTCGCGCCCTTGCGTCCCGTCCACGCGCCCGGCGAGGCCGCGGACGAGGCCGTGCGTCGTGAGGTGGAAGAGCGCTGTGGGGAGCCGATCGGCACCTGAGCTCGGACGGGTGCCACGGCCGACGCGTACCATCGGCTGCGACATGAGGCGCAGTCTGCGCCCTTCGTGCAGCGGAAGGTGGGGCATGGCGGCTGTTCGGCAACGCAGAGGAATGAGGGCGGGGACCGTCGAGCGCCGTGAGCGCATCCTTGACGCCGCATTCGAGATCTTCGGGTCCAAGGGCTACTCGAACGGCTCGCTCGCCGAGATCGCGGAGCAGGTCGACATGACGCACGCCGGGGTGCTTCATCACTTCGGCTCCAAGGAGGCGCTCCTCATCGAGGTGCTGCGACGCCGGGACGAGCACGACGTCGCCACCCTCGAGGGCAAGCACATGCCCGGTGGTGTCAACCTCTTCCGGCACCTCGTACGCACCGCGTTCGTCAACGCGCACCGCGCCGGGATCGTCCAAGCCTTCGCCGTGCTGTCCGCAGAGTCTGTCACCGACGGCAACCCTGGACGCACCTACTTCACGGGCCGCTTCCGGTCGCTGCGCGACGACGTGAGCCATGCGTTCGACGAGATGTGCGCCGAGCTTGGCGTGCCGCCGTCGGCGGACGTCGCCTCAGCGTCGGCTGCGATCGTCGCCGTCATGGACGGCCTCCAGGTGCAGTGGCTCCTCGACCCCGACCGCCTCGACCTCGGGCAGTCGAGCGCGTATGCCATCGAGGCGATCGTCGCCTCGGTCGTGCACCCTCACGTCGACGTGCTGGGGCCGCGTGGGCAGTGGCCCCGGTCGATCCTCGAGGGCTACGAGGACGAGATCTGCGCGACGCCGTCCGCATGATGCGTGCGTCGGCGGCGTAGGCTCACCTCATGGCACGTTACGTGGAGGTTCACCCCGCTGATCCGCAGCCACGCGCGATCGCGCAGGTGGTCGCGATGCTCCGGGACGATGCGGTGATCGCCTACCCGACGGACTCCGGCTACGCGCTCGGCACCGCGGTCGGCAACCATGCGGGAGCTGATCGCATCAGGCGCGTGCGCAAGCTGGGCGAGGACCACCACTTCACGCTCGTGTGCTCGGACTTCAGCCAGCTCGGCCAGCTTGTTCACCTCAACAATGCGTCGTTCCGAGCCGTCAAGCACGCGACACCTGGGCCGTACACGTTCATCCTTCCGGCGACGAAGGAAGTGCCGCGCAGGCTTGCGCACCCACGCAAGAAGACGGTCGGTGTGCGCATTCCCGAGCACCCCGTGGTTCGAGCGCTCTTGCGGGAGCTGGGGGAGCCATTGCTGTCCTCGACGCTCCTCCTGCCGGACCTTGACGAGCCGCTCACGCAGGGCTGGCAGATCAAGGACGAGCTCGAGCACGAGCTCGACGCCATCATTGACGATGGTGAAGAGACCGAGGCTCGCCCGACGACGGTCGTTGACCTGTCCGACGGGGCGCCCGTCGTTGTTCGCGTGGGTTCGGGGGACCCGAGCCGTTTCGAGTAGCGCTCACCTCGACAACGCCGACGGCGCCGCTCCCCTCGCCGGGTGCGACGCCGTCAGTCGTGTGGTCAGGCCTTCTGCAGCGAGATCACGGAGCGGATCGTCGCGACGATCGCGGCGCGGACGTCTTCGTGCACGATCCCGAGCGCCTCGTGCGTGAGCCCGGGATCCGTGACGGCGTCACGGTCCTGGAAGACGGCGGAGTCGACGAGGTGGATGCCGTGCTCCTTGCCCGCTGCCGCCGTCGCTGCGTCGTACTGCTCCATCGCCGGCAGGATCGCCTCGAGCGGGACCGTCACGACGTCCGAGGTGTCTCGGCCGAGCTCGGTGCAGATGATCTCGTGGAACTCGCGGTAGGTGAGGGCATAGTCGTTGATCGCATAGTGACCACCATGCTCCCCGCGCTCCATCGCACCCACGGCCGCCTGCGCGACCTGCGCGACCGTCACCGCGGACGTCGAGCCTCGCTGCACGTGAATCGCGCCGTGCGTCGCTGCGATGCGGTTGACGAACATCTCCCACAGCGGCATGCGGCCCGGCATCATGCCGAAGATGTAGGGCAGGCGCAGCGACATGACCTCCATGGCGCCGTCGCCCTCGAGGTACGCGGCCTCCTCCTGAGCGAGACGTGTGCGCGGGTAGCCGTTGCGCGTGCGGTAGCCGAGCTCGGGCCACAGCTCGGCGAACTCTGCCGTGTAAGAGCCGAACAGGACGAAGCGCTCGACGCCGACGCGCCGGGCTGCGCGTGCGACGCGCTGCGTGGGACGGACGTTGGCGTTGTAGAAGAAGTGGGCCGCCGGAGCATCCGGGACGATCCGCTCGTCGGCGCCGGCCGCGTAGATGACGGCATGCATGCCCGCGAGGAGGTTGGCGAGCTCGCCGTCGGACATCTCGGTGACGTCGCCGAGCAGCTCGGTGACAGGCTCACCGTCGAGGTCCCCGAAGAGGTTCTCGGCCGGGACGGGCGGAAGTGAGAGCGAGGTGACACGGTAGCCGCGGCTCACCAGCTCGCGGGTCGTGTGGTAGCCGAGGAGGCCAGTGCCTCCGATGACGAGAACGTCCTTCACTGTCATGCCCTTTCGTCGTCCGGGTGTGCTCACCCCAGTATTTGCACGACGGTCTGCAGGCGAGCGGGCCGATGGTCCCCAGCCTCCCGGGCCGTTGGTCCCCGGAGTTCCGCGGATCCGCGTGTCCTCGAGACGAGTGAGGGTGCGCAAGAATCTTGGCGTCGAGAGGCTCGATGTCGAGGTGGGGATCTATCGGTCAGCGAAGGTCCAGAGGTGTGAAAGGATCCTCCTCAACGTCCGGTGCGGACGCGTCAACAGGAGCCGGCAGGGGTCGGCGAAGCAGGGATGGCGCAATGGTGCGTTCTTCTGGTGTGCTGGGTCGTTGGGGCTGGAATGAACCGCCCCGGGTTCGTAGATGCTCTCAATCCACGGAGGATGAGGGTCAAGGGTGCGCCCAGGAAGTACCCCGAGGAGCTTCGCGAGCGTGCGATCCGGCTCGTGCTCGAGGCGGAGCAGGATCTTCGGTTTCCACTCGCCCTACCCACTGATCGTCAGGACCATGCCTGCCTCGCGGTGGCCTGTGACGGCGCACCACGCGTCGAGCGTGCCATCGACGACGCCGACATCGAGCGTCGCCGTCTCGTCCCGCGACAGCAGGCGGGTGCCCGCACCGGTCTCTGTGACAAGGTCGTGCGGCATGCCGTCGACGTTCGTCAGTTCGATGACGAGCCGGCGTCCGTCGGGCACCGTGACCGACGCGGGATGGAAGCGCATGTCGCGCGCGATCACCGGCACGTGATAGCTGCCGTCGCTGGCGACATACGCGGCGGCGGGCTCCTCAGGGGCCGAAGGTCCGCATGCTGCGAGCGTGAGCGCAGCAGAAGCGACGACGGCAGCGAGGCGGGCAGACCGTGGGCGTGGGGCGTGAGTCACTCGTCGACCATAGTCCCGCCGCGTCTTGGGAGGTGGCAGGATATCGACGACGACCCGCAACGACGAGGGAGAACGTGATGAGTGACGTCAAGGTCGGGATCATCGGCTACGGCCTGGGTGGCGCCGCGTTCCATGCGCCATTCGTCGCCGCGACTCCGGGGCTCGCCCTCACGGCGATCGTCACGAGCCGCGCCGCCGCAGCCGACGAGATCGCCGCCCGCTACCCCGGGGCACGCGTCGTCCCTGACGTCGACGCACTCTGGCAGGCGGGCGTCGACGTCGTCGTCGTCACAACCCCCAACCGGACGCACGTGCCGCTCGCGCGCGCAGCGCTCGAGCGCGGTATCGGCGTCGTCATCGACAAGCCCGCCGCGCCTGACGGTGCAACGCTCCGCCAGCTCGGTGAGCTCGCCGATGAGCGCGGCGTGCTCCTCACCGTCTTTCACAACCGCAGGTGGGACGACGACCACCTCACGCTCCGCAGCCTCATCGAGGCGGGCACGCTCGGGGAGGTGCGCCGCTACGAGTCGCGCTGGGAGTCCTGGCGGCCCGCCGCGCGCGGCGGCTGGCGCGAGTCGGCCGACCCTGCGGACATGCCCGGCCTGCTCAACGACCTCGGCACGCACCTCGCCGACCAGGCGATCGACCTGCTCGGCCCCGTCGCGACCGTCTATGCCGAGACTGACGTTCGGCGCTCGGGGGTCGGAGCTGACGACGACGCCTTCGTCGCACTGACCCACGTGGGCGGCGCTCGCACGCACCTGACCATCAGTGCGCTCGTGCCCTCACCGGGCCCCCGGCTGCGCGTCATCGGGTCCCGGGGCCAGGCCGAGTCGTGGGGGCTCGACGAGCAGGAAGTTGCGTTGCGTGCGGGGCGGCACCCCGTGGGGGACGGGCTGGCCGACGACGGCACGCTCTGGGGTGCACGCACTCCGGCCGGGACCATGGCGCTCACGCTCACCTCCGGCGACAGCACCGAAGTGAGCGATGTGCGCATGATCCCGGGCGACTACGGCGTGTTCTACACGCGTCTCGCGGACGCCGCGAACGGCCGCGGACCCGTGCCCGTGAGTGTCGAGAGCGCGGCCGTCACCCTCGACGTTGTGGCGGCCGCCCACCGCGCCGCCGCAACAGGGCAGGTCCAGACGCTGGGGCTGTGACCCTGGGCAGCATCGCTCGGCTACGCGGCGACTGTGCTCGCGAGATGACGGCGCAAGCGGCGGTCCTCGAACACTGCCATGACGATGCCCACGACGAGGATCGGCGTGAGTGCCAGCCAGGCCCACGTGAAGCCGCGATCCGTGAACAGCGCCGGGTTCGTCTCGCCAGCAAGGTCAAGAACGATGCCGATGATGCCCATCGCGAGCAGGTTCGCCAGGAAGGCCCCCGCGTTAACCATGCCCGTCGCGACGCCCTGGGAGCGCAGCGGCACCGTGGCACGCGCCTGGTCCAGCCCGAGCAGCGACGCCGGCCCGGCGACGCCCATGACGATGACGAGTGCGAGCAGGAGCGTCGTCGGCGTGTGTCCGGGCCACGTGAGGGTCACGGTCCACGCAGCGACCTGCAGTCCGACCCCGCCCAGCACGAGCATGAGCCGTCGCGACGCGAAGCGCCCCGACAAGAGTCCCATGACCGGGCTGAACACGATGAACGCCCCGACGTACACGGACAGGACCTGGAGCGCGCTCTCGTCGGACAGCCCCTCCGCACGCGTCATGTAGGGGAAGCCCCACAGCAGGACGAATGCGTAGGCCGGCATCGCGGCGACGAAGTGGAGCCAGAAGCCCGCGCGCGTCCCGGGGTCGAGGAGGGTCCTGCGCAGCGACGGCGCATCGGGTGTCGGAATGACGACCGCAGCGCGCGCCGGTGGGGCCGCGGGCGCGGCGTGGGCGTCGGGAAGCGAGGTGAGGTCGACCTCGACGCTCACGCGCCGCGCATCGCGCACCACGAGCACGACGAGGACCGCTGCGAGCAACGTGACCACGCCCGCCGCTGTGAACGCACCCGTCCACCCTCGCACCGCGACGAGCGCGACGAAGGGACCCAACGACAGCAGCTGGCCCAGCTGGCCGACGAGCCCCGTCACCTGGGTCGCGACAGGGACCGTGCGCGCCGGGAACCACGCAGGCAGCAGCCGTACCGCCGGGATGAACACGAACGCGTCACCCGAGCCGACGAGCACGCGCGCCGCCACGGCCGCGGGAACCGAGTCGGCGAGGCCGAGGAAGATCTGCCCCGCACCGATGAGGGCGCACCCGACCGTGAGCGACATGCGCGGCCCGAAGCGGTCGAGAAAGAGCCCGACGGGGACCTGAAGCCCCGCGTACACGACGAGCTGAAGCACGGCGAACGACGAAAGCGTCGCGGACGTCGTCGCGAACCTCTCGGCGGCCTCGACGCCCGTCGCCGAGAGCGAGGAGCGGGCGGCCACAGCGAGGACGTAGGCGAGGAGCGCCACGCCCCAGACGACGAGGGCGCGTGGCGTGACGTGATCGATCGTGTTGCGTTGCGTGGGGGCGTGGCCGGAGAGGTCTGCCTGGCCGTGGTGCGGCACTGGGATTCCTTCTGCGTGCGGCGAGTCCGAAGGGGCGGGCCGGGCGGGAGCGGACGATGAGTGCTGTGCGAGCGGCCGACGGCCTCCCGGGGCACTTCTCAAAACATCCTACCTTTAGCCGGCGTGGTGCCGGAAGACACCAACGCCGGGCCGCGCGATGCGCGACCCGGCGTTCACGGTGTGTGCAGGTCAGCCCGTGTTCTGGAGGCCTGCGGCCACGCCATTGAGCGTGATGAGCAAAAGGCGCTGGATCCGCGCGACCTCTTCCTCAGAACGAGAATCGTCCAACCGGAGCGCACGCAGTGCACGCACCTGGATGAGCGAGAGCGCGTCGACGTACGGGCTGCGCATCTGCACCGCCCGGCCCAGCACGCGCATGTTCGCGAGCATGCGGTCCTTGCTCGTCGTCCGCAGCACCCACTCCTTGGTGAGCGCCATCTCGTCGAGGACCAGCGCGGCCAGGTCCTCGCGATCGCCGAGCGCGAGGTAGCGCGCGGCAATGCGCTCGTCGGTCTTCGCGAGCGACATCTCAACGTTGTCGATCATCGTCGCGAACAGCGGCCAGCTCTCGTACGCCCGGCGCAGCTCGTCGACGTCACCCACCGCGGCGAGCGCGGTGCCGAGGCCGAACCAGCCCGTGAGGTTGATGCGCGCCTGCGACCACGCGAAGACCCACGGGATCGCACGCAGGTCGTCGAGTGAGTTGATCGACAGGCCGCGCTTCGCCGGACGCGAGCCGAGCGGCAGCAGGCCCACTTCTTCCTGAGGGGTCACCTGAGCGAACCACTGCGGGAAGCCGGGAGCGTGGACGAGCTCGAAGAATCGAGCGCGCGACGCCGCGTCCATGACGGCTGCGGTCGCTGAGAACGCCTCCGCAGCCTCAGAGTTACGGCGTTCGTTGCTCGGCGCCGACGCGAGCAACGTCGCAGCGGCAACCTGATCGATGTGCCGCGTGGCGATCGCGGGATCGCCGTAGCGTGCCGCGATGACCTCACCCTGCTCGGTCAGCTTGAAGCGGCCGTCGACCGAGTGCGGCGGCTGGGCAAGGATCGCGCGGTTCGCGGGACCGCCGCCACGGCCGAGCGCACCGCCGCGACCGTGGAACAGCGTGAGCGTGAGGTTGTTCTCCTGAGCCCACTGCGCGATGCGCTGCTGCGCGACATACAGCGCGAGGGTCGCAGAGACCGGGCCGACGTCCTTCGAGGAGTCCGAGTAGCCAAGCATGACCTCGAGACGACGGTCCGTCGCCGCAAGACGCTCGACGACCTCAGCCTGCGTCACGTACTCCGTGAGCACGTCGACTGCGGCCTCGAGGTCCGCGAACGTCTCGAACAGCGGGATGACGTCGAGCACGGGAAGCTCTGCGTCCTCGCCGAGGGCGTGACGCGCAAGCGCATAGACGTTCCCGAGGTCCTCGGCGGACGTCGTGAACGAGACGATGTAGCGTCGCGCAGCCTGGATTCCGTAACGGTCCTGGATGAACGCGATGGCACGGAAGGTGTCGAGCACCTCGACCGCGCGCTCCGAGAGCGGGCCGTCGACACCGTGCTCAGCGATCTCAGCAAGCGTCTCGCGATGGACCTGCGAGTGCTGACGCACCTCGTGCTCCGCGAGATGGAAGCCGAAGGTCTGGACCTGCCAGATGACCTGCTGCAGATCTCCGTACGCGACGCGCATGGCCTTCGCCTCGACGAGCGAGCGCTGCACGACGAGGAGGTCGGCAAGCAGCTCGTCCGACGTGCGGTAGGCAAGGTCAGCGTCACGCCGACGCGTCGCACGCACGCGAGCCGCGACGACGAGCAGCACGCGACGGTGCGGCTCGTTGGGAGAGCGCACGGCGATCTCACGTGTGAGCTCCTCAGCCATCCGCGTCTGCGTGCGCCACAGCGACGCAAGCTCGGCGGAGCCGGGCGTGGAGTCGCCGTCGTGCGTGAGGCTCCGGCCGAGCTCGGCCACGACGTTCTCGAGCGCGATGAGCACGTGCTCGTTGGCAATCGCAGCGGCCTGCTTCGTGATCGCGGCCGTGACGTTCGGGTTGCCGTCGCGGTCCGCGCCGATCCACGTGCCGAGGCGCACGAACGGTGCGACGAGCGGCTCGCTCATACCGGCCGAGTCGCCGTTGAGGAGGTCGTCGAAGCGGCGGTAGACGGCCGGGAAGGTCTCGAAGAGCGTCTGGTCGAAGACATTCATGGCGGTGCGGACCTCGTCGAGCGGCGACGGCTTCGAGGAGCGCAGGGGCGCCGTGCGCCACAGGGTGTCGACCTGACCGAGAAGACGACGGCGGTTGTCGGCGAGCGTGATGCCGCCGATCGCCTGGTCGTCGCGCTCGCCGAGCAGCTCGGTGATGCGGCGAATGGCGGCGGCAACCGCACGGCGTCGAGCCTCGGTCGGGTGAGCGGTGAGAACGGGACGGAACTCGAGCGCACGAATGCGCCGCGCCGTCTCGTCGTCACCGACCTCCTCACGCAGCTGGGCCACGGCCGACTGGACGTCGTCGCTCACGTGCGAGACATCCTGAGCGTCGGCCTCACGGCGCCGCAGGATGCGTACGCGGTGGTGCTCCTCAGCGAGGTTGACGAGGTGGAAGTAGCAGGTGAACGCGCGAGCGACCTGTTCGGCACGCTCGAGCGTGAACGTCTCGATGAGGGCCTCGGCGGCCTCGATCGAGGCCGAGCCGTCCTCGTCGTAGGCGGCGATCGTCAGCGCGCGCAGCTGCTCGACGTCGTCGAGCAGCTCCTGGCCGACCGACTCGGTGAGGACCTGGCCGAGCATTCCGCCAAGAAGGCGGACATCGGCGCGCAGCTCGTCCGGCATCTCGTGCCGTGCGGTGCCGCGCTCGTCCGGAGCGGTGAGGGTGGGGTCCTGGTGGGTCACGTCCCTGACCTTAGGACCTTCGTCGGGGTTGGCGCGCGCATGTTCGTCATACGGGCCACCCGCCCCCAGGCGACGGACGATCGGGGACTACGCGGAAGACCCCGACGACGGCGGCACGTGATCGCCAGATCCGGCCGCGCGCAGGGCCTCACGCAGCAGGTCCATCGCCGCGTCGAGCTCGGCGCCCGGCGTGTCGGGCTGCGCGTTGGCGAATGACAGCTCGGCCTCGCCCCACGCCGGGAGCACATGCACGTGCAGGTGAGGGACCTCGAACCCCGCGACGAGGAGCGCCGCCCGCGGCGCCGCGAACGCGACCTCCTGCGCGCGACCGATCGTCGCCGCGACGCTCATGAGGTGCGCGAGCAGATCGTCGTCGGCCTCGGTGAACGACGCGATCTCAGCGCGCGGGACGACCAGGACGTGACCTGGCGAGATGGGTGCGATAGTCGCGAACGCGACCGCCACCGGATCCGACCAGACGAACCGACCGGGGATCTCGCCGTTGATGATACGGGTGAAGAGCGTCGCCATGGCAGCAATCTACTGCGCTATGTTGGCTCGCAGATACGCGCGGGTGCCGCGCCTCAGGGGAGGGGGCTTCATGGGCTCGGATGACGCATTGAGCACGTCGCAGAGGTTCCGCGCCTCACTCCTCGACCTCCTACGCGCACGCCACCCCGTCGTCCTCGTCGAGACGCACGAGACCGAACGCGTCATGGCAGCAGTCGTCTCGATCGCACAGGACCCCACCGCGCTGCGCACGCCCCGGCAGGTCCTCGCCTACTCCCTCTCGCGCGGGCTGCACCACCCGGGAGACCCGGGGCGCACCCAGACCGCAGAGGACGCGCTCGCGTCCGCGATGGCGACGCAGCAGCCCACGATCTTCGTCTTCAACGACCTCCACCACTTCCTCGGCGGCAACGGCAGGGAGGTCGACCCGATCCTTGTGCGCGCGCTGCTCGACACCGCAGCGGCCTTCAAGGCGGGCGAGATCGCCCACACGCTCGTCATCGTCTCGCCCTCGCTCCACCTGCCCGTCGACCTCGAGAAGGTCGTCTCGGTCGTCGACCTGCCCCTGCCCGACACTGACGAGCTCGGCGAGGTCCTCGAAGCGATCTGCACGGCGAACGCCGGTGGCATCCGGATCGACCTCACTCCCACGGACCGCGAGAACCTGCTCCAGGCCGCGCGCGGTCTCACCCGCTGGGAGGCCGAGAACGCCTTTGCGCGCGCGATCGCGGGCGACCGCGTCCTCAGCCGCGACGACATCAGCCGCGTCGTCGAGGAAAAGCGCCAGACGATCCGCAAGTCCGCACTTCTCGAGTTCGTCCCCCCGAGCGGCACGATCGATGACATCGGCGGGCTCGACAACCTCAAGCGCTGGCTCGTCACGCGGGACGGCTCGTGGCTCCCGCAAGCCGCCGGCTGGGGTGTTCCCGCGCCCAAGGGGATTCTCATCACGGGCGTCCCCGGCTGCGGGAAGTCCCTCACCGCCAAGTGCTCCTCGACCCTCTGGGGCCTGCCGCTCCTGCGGCTCGACGTCGGCAAGGTCTTTGCAGGCTTCGTCGGCTCCTCCGAGCAGAACATGCGCGAGGCGCTGCGCCTCGCCGAGGCGGTCGCACCCTCGATCCTGTGGATCGACGAGATCGAGAAGGGCTTCGGCTCCGCGACGTCCGGCCAGTCGGGCGACTCGGGGACGAGCCAGCGCGTCTTCGGCACGTTCCTCACGTGGCTGCAGGAGAAGACCGCGCCTGTCTTCGTCATCGCGACCGCCAACAAGATCGACGCCCTGCCCCCCGAGTTCCTCCGCAAGGGACGCTTCGACGAGATCTTCTTCGTCGACCTGCCCACGCCCACCGAGCGCGAAGAGATCTGGCGCCTCCACCTCGAACGGCGCCTGAGCGCGGGGCCCGAGCTCGGCACGGCGGCTGCACCCACCCCGGGCTTCCTGCGCGACCTCGTCGCGGGGTCCGACGGCTTCTCGGGCGCCGAGATCGAGCAAGCCATCGTCTCGGCCTGCTTCGACGCGTACGCCGGACGGCGCAGCCTGACGGTCGAGGACGTGCGCCGCTCGGTCGTCAACACCGTGCCGCTCTCGGTGACGCAGGCAGAGCAGATCGGGCGGACCCGCGAGTGGGCCGCGTCGCGTGCCGTCGCCGCGAGCCTCGTCGACGAGCCCGGCGTGCCGCTTCACCCCGAGCTTGCCCCCGACGACGTCCGCGGCCGGCGAGTGGCGTACTGATGTCGCTCGGCAGGGTCCGCAGCGTCGACGAACGTGTCGACGACCCGCACTGGTCCCACGGCCAGCGGGTCGCGTTCACCATGACGGTCGCGACCCTCGGGATCTTCACGTTCGCGTGGTTTGGCTTGCACGCGATGCGGCAGTTTCACACCCACCGACGCGACCGCGACGAATCGTGGGCCGCCGTCTGGGGCGTGATCGCTGGGATCTCGTGGGTGTATGGCGGCGGGCTCGCGTTTGCGACGACCGAGGAGTCGTTCGTCTCGGTGCTCGTGTGGGCCGTCAGGTTCGCGTCGTTGCTCCACGTGTACGCCGACCACGGCGCGCGGCTGCGAGAGCGCGCGGCGGCGGAGGTCGAGCGCGAGTACTCGATGATCGCGAGCGGGCTCGGGGACGCGGGAGTGCGGCCCGACGTGCTGCCCCTTCCCGGCACGGGCCCAGCGGGCGTCGGCCGCTTCGAGTCGCCCGCTGCGGACCCGTTCGCCGTCGGACGCCGACCCGACGCGCCACCGCCGGCGCCTGCTCCTCGCGCGGGCCGCGGACGCACGTGGGGAGCCCTGAGCAAGGGCGCACCCGCGCTCCAGACGGGCCGCCGGCTCGAGTCTCCGGCCCCACCTCCGGCGCCCGCCTCTCTGCCCGACGCACAGCCCGTGGGCGCGGGCGACGCTGCACCTCTCGGAGCCGAGGCCCCCATGTGGATCCCCGGACTCGAACCCCTCGACCTCGCAGACGAGCAGCGCCGGGCGCGCGGCGCCCGCAGCGGCAAGGGCGATCCTGCCGCGCCGCCGAGCGGTCGCGTCCTCGACCTCTGACGCGCCCGCGCGCGTCACGGCTCGCCCGCGCCTCGTCAGAGACGTGACGGGCAGGTGTGACAGGCAGCGGCTCACGTGGGGGACCTCAGGCCCAGCCCCAGGCGGAGGACGTGGGAAAGACTGGACGGACGGAATGCGAGGGGTCGTATCCATCCGGCAGTCTGCAAGGAGACACACATGTTGGTTCTGGTCGCCGTGGCATCGCGTCACGGCAGCACGTACGAGATCGGCGAGCAGATCGGTGCTGTCCTGCGCGACGCAGGGCTCGGCTGCGACGTGCGCCCCGCTGAGTCCGTCACGTCGCTCGACGGCTACGACGCCGTCGTCGTGGGCTCGGCCGTGTACACCGGCCGGTGGCTCGCAGACGCGCGTGACCTCGTCGACTCCCACGTCACCGAGCTCGCGTCGCGCCCCGTGTGGCTCTTCTCCTCGGGTCTCGCCGACGCGCCGGCCAAGGCGTCGAACCGTCCTGCTGAGACCGTTGACCGGATGAACGTCACGGGCGCGATCGCGCACCGTCACTTTCCCGGAAAGCTCGACCTCAACGTCCTCAACTTCTCTGAGCGCGCGATCATCGCCGCTGCTCGCGGGAAGCAGGGGGACCGCCGTGACATGGCGGCCGTGCGGGACTGGGCGGCCACGATCGCCACCCACCTCGTCGCGTCCCCCGAGCACGCACAGGCCTAAGGCCGTGAGGGTCCGCGTTCGCACTACGCGAGCGCAGGACGTCGATCCTGCCAGCGGTGCACCTCTTCGAGCTGGGCCGCGACCGCAAGCAGGTCGGCGTCGCGACCGAGCCTGCCGCCCAGCTGCACCCCGACGGGCAGCGTGATGCCGTCGGCCGTGACCTCCCCGAGCGGGACGGAGATCGCCGGCCGACCGGTGAGGTTCCACACGCTCGTCCACGGCGTGAACCGCGTCTGGGCGGCGAAGTCCTCGGCCGGGTCCGCGTCGTTGCGGAGCTCGTCCGGCCGGATGGGTGGCTGCGCGAGCGTCGGGGTGACGATGACGTCGAGGTGGTCCCACGCCTGCCCGACTGCCCGCACCAGACGCTGCTGAGCCAGCACGGCGTCGGCGTGCTCGATGCCCGAGACGCTCCGGCCGCGTGCGCGCAGCCACTGCGTGAGCGGACGGAGCATGCCCTCTGCCTCGGGAGGGACAGGCGCGCCGAGCGCCATGACCGACCACAGCGCGACGAACGCGTCCCAGTCGTGTGCGGGGAACGGCACGGGAGCCTGGGTGACGTCGTGCCCGAACGCTGCGAGGTCGGCGGCCGCCTTCTCGGCGGCAGCGAGGCACGCGGGGTGGACGTCCGCGTCCGCGGTGATGAGGGGCGTCGTGAGAAGCCCGACGCGCATGCGGCGCGGGCGGGCGTCGAGCGCGGCGAGGAACCCGCCTGCAGGGCGCTGAGCCTCGACCAGGTCGCCGGGCCACGGCACCGCAAGGACGTCGAGCAGCGCGGCCGTGTCGCGGACGTCGCGCGTGAGCACGCCGTTGCTCGTGAGCCCTGCGCCGTCCGTACCCCACGGCCCGGGGCTCACGAGGCCCCGGCTGGGCTTGAGGCCGACGAGCCCGCACGCGCTCGCGGGGATGCGGATCGACCCGCCCCCGTCGTTGCCGTGGCTGACTGGGACGATGCGTGCGGCGACTGCGGCGGCCGCGCCTCCGCTCGAGCCGCCCGCGGTGCGTGAGGTGTCCCACGGCGTGCGCGCTGGGGGAGTGCCGTCGGGTTCGGTGTAGCAGGGCAGGCCGAGCTCGGGCGTCGTCGTCTTGCCGAGCATGACGGTTCCCGCGCGCGCCAGGAGGGTGACGACGCCGTCGTCGACCTCGGCGACGTTGTCGGCGAGCAGCGCGGAGCCCGCGGTGAAGCGGACGCCCGCAACCATGGTGAGGTCCTTGATGGGGCACGGGACGCCGAGGAGCGGCGGGAGCTGTCGCGGGTCGTCCGCGGCGGCGAGGATCTTCTCGGCCGCAGCGGCCTCGGCGAGCGCGCGCTCGGGGGTGAGCGTGACGAACGCGCCGACCTGGGGCCCGAGGCGTTCGGCGCGGTCGAGGGCATGGCGTACGACCTCGGTCGGGGAGGTCTCGCGGGTGCGGATCGCTGCGGCGGTCTCGAGTGCGGTGAGGTCGTGGAGCTCGCTCATGCCCCGAGCCTAGGCCTGGCGGGGCGAGGGCGGGCGGGCCGGCGCCGCGGTCGGCCAGGAGTGGGGACGTGGGGTGTTCGGCCCACGTTCATCGCGCACCACTTCCCGACGGAACCACACGGCTGTAGTTTGGCTGTGACGGACGACACACCCGTCGTTCGGCGCCCAGGCCAGCCACCCAGGCCGTCCCTTACGCGCAGGGAGCCCTCATGAACCGCACGAGCACGACGGTCACCGAGACCACGGGCACGACGGGGGGTGAGGGTGCGGCGAGGACGTTCGTCGTCGACACGTCCGTCCTCCTCGCCGATCCCGCCGCACTCCGGCGCTTCGCCGAGCACGACGTCGTCCTGCCGCTCACCGTCATCACCGAGCTCGAAGCCAAGCGTCATCACCCCGAGCTTGGCCACTTCGCGCGCAGCGCCCTGCGCACGCTCGACGACCTGCGCCTCCGTCACGGAGGCCTTGATCGCCCCGTCCCGCTCGGCACCGGGCTCGGAACCCTGCGCGTCGAGCTCAACCACATCGACCCCGCCGTCCTGCCGGCAGGCTTCCGCCTCGGGGACAATGACTCCCGGATCCTCGCCGTCGCGGCGAACCTGCGCGCCGAGGGCGCCGATGTCACGGTCGTCTCCAAGGACCTGCCCATGCGGATCAAGGCCTCCGTGTGCGGGCTCACGGCCGAGGAGTACCGCGCGGAGCAAGCGAGCGAACCCGGGCACACCGGAATGGCCGAGCTCGACGTTCCCGCCGAGACGATGGCGGCGCTCTGGGAGCACGAGTCGTTCGCGCTGAGCGACCTGCCCCCGGCGATGCTCACGGCCTTCCAGGAGACGACGCCGCCCCACGTCCACACGGGACTCGTCGTGCACTCCCCACGTGGCTCGGCGCTCGGACGCCTCACTGCTGACAAGCACGTCCAGCTCGTCCGGGGTGATCAGGAAGTCTTCGGGCTGCGTGGCCGCAGCGCCGAGCAGCGGCTCGCGATCGAGCTGCTCACGGATCCCTCGATCGGCATCGTCTCGCTCGGCGGGCGTGCTGGGACGGGCAAGTCCGCCCTTGCGCTGTGCGCCGGGCTGGAGGCCGTCCTCGAGAAGCGCCAGCACCGCCGCATCATGGTGTTCCGCCCGCTGTACGCCGTGGGTGGACAGGAGCTTGGCTACCTCCCGGGGACGGAGGCCGAGAAGATGAACCCCTGGGCTGATGCCGTCTACGACACGCTCGGTGCCGTGGTCGCCAAGGAAGTTGTCGACGAGGTCCTCGCGCGAAATCTGCTTGAGGTCCTGCCCCTCACACACATTCGTGGTCGTTCCTTGCACGACGCCTTTGTCATTGTCGACGAGGCGCAATCGCTCGAGCGCGGGGTTCTTCTCACCGTGCTTTCTCGGATCGGTCAGAACTCACGCGTCGTCCTGACTCACGACGTCGCGCAGCGCGACAACCTGCGGGTGGGACGGCACGACGGCATTGCGGCGGTCGTCGACCAGCTGGCCGGGCACCCGCTCTTCGCCCACGTGACCCTCACGCGATCGGAGCGCTCTCCTGTCGCCGCGCTCGTCACGCAGCTGCTCGAAGGGGTCGAGGCGTAGCGACACCCCGGCGGTCCTGCACAAACGGGCGCCATGACGCTAGTGTGTCGCCATGTTCCACAGGGGGACGTGCCCATCGACGAGAGGTTTGTCGTGACTGATCCGACGCAGCAGCCCTACCCGCAGCAGCCCTACGGCCAGCAGCCCGGTGCCCCCGTGCGCCCCGCCTACGCGCCCGACGGAACGCCTGCGAGCGATAAGCTCATCCTTCCGGCGTTCCTCCTCGTATTCTTTCTCGGTGGCCTTGGCATCCACCGTTTCTACGTGGGAAAGATTGGCACCGGAATTGCCATGCTTCTCACGGTCGGCGGGCTGGGGGTCTGGGCCCTCATCGACCTCATCATGATCGTTGTCGGCGCGTTCAAGGACTCCGAGGGTCGCAAGCTCATCAACTGGACCTGAGCCCACGCTCAAGGCGCACGGCGCCGTCCCGCACCTGCGGGACGGCGCCGTCGTCGTCTGGACCCTGTTGGTCGTGCTGACACGACGTGGTTAACCTGCACCGGTGACCCCCAGCGATTCCGCGTCCCCACAGACCGCCGCGCCCTCTGCCCCCGCCTCACTCGTTGACCTGGGCGGCCGCAGCCCATGGAGCATCCTGCCGCCCCTGTGCCTGGGCTTCTTCGTCATCATGGTCGACACGACGATCGTCAACATCGCCGTGCCCACGCTCCAGGCCGCGTTCGACGCGACGCTCACCACCGTTGGCTGGGTCAACAGCGCCTACCTGCTGAGCTTCGCCGTGCTGCTCCTCGTCTCCGGGCGGCTGGGCGACCGCATCGGGCCCCGCCCCGTGTTCGTGTGGGGCCTCGTCGTGTTCACGCTGTCCTCGCTCGCGTGCGGACTGTCGGGCCTCACCGGGTCGATCGAGCTGCTCGTCGCTGCGCGCGCGGTGCAGGGAGTTGGCTCAGCGCTCATGACGCCGCAGACGATGTCGATGATCACGCGCGTCTTTCCGCCTGCGCGCCGCGGCGCAGCGATGGGGGTGTGGGGCTCGGTCGCCGGCGTCGCGACGATTGCGGGTCCGTTGCTCGGAGGGCTCTTTGTCGAGTCGATCGGGTGGGAGTGGATCTTCTACGTCAACATCCCCGTCGGCATCGTTGCCCTGGTCCTCGCGCTCCGCACCCTGCCGACCCTCCCAACCCATTCGCGCTCGTTCGACACCCTGGGTGTCGTGCTGTCCGTCGTCGGGCTCTTCCTGCTCGTCTTCGGCATTCAGGAGGGGCAGAGCTTCGCATGGGGGACCGTTGTCGGCCCCGTCACCGTGTGGGGGATCATCGGCGCCGGTGCCCTTGTCACCGGTGCCTTCCTCCTGTGGCAGCGTCGCCGAGGAGCAGACGCGCTCCTGCCGCTGTCACTCTTCACTCACCGCACCTTTGCGCTCGCCAACGTGGGCGGAGCCGTTGCCTCGTTCGCCATGATCGGGATCTTCTTCCCGCTCACGCTCTTCCTCCAGCAGGTGCTCGGGCTCAGCGCGCTGCACGCGGCCCTCGTCAACCTGCCAGGCTCGGTGCTGTCGGGGATCGTCGCGCCGTTTGCCGGGCGCCTGTCCGACAGGATCCCGGGCAAGTGGGTCGTTGCGGCGGGCTTCGGATGCCTCGTCGTCGCTGTGGCGTGGGTTGCGCTCGTCCTTGAGCCGGGCGTCGCGGTCTGGCACGTCTACCTGCCGATGACGCTCTTCGGCATCGGCACCGGGATGCTCTTCTCACCCCTCGCGGCGCTGGCAACGTCAGGGCTCGAACCCGCGACAGCGGGCGCGGGTGCGGGCGCGTTCAACATGAACCGGCAGGTTGGCGGGGTCATCGGTTCGGCCGTCATCGTCGCGGCCCTCACCTCGCGCATCGCGACGGAGATTCCGGCGGCGCTCGCCCACGCCGCTGCTGGGCTGCCTGCGGCGGCCCAGCAGGTCGTTGCGCGTCTTGCACCTGACCTCGCTGGCGGGATGGCAGGCGGTCCCGGTGCCGTGCTTGATCTTCCCGCGGACATTCCCCCCGACGTTGCTACCCAGGTGCGTGATGCGGTCGCAGGGGCCGTGAACGCGGGGTTCGCGACCGCCGTGGGTCAGACGATGCTCATTGCCTCAGCGGTGCTCTTCATCGGGTTTCTCGCGGCGTTGGCGATGGAACGCCGTCCCCACTGAGCGGCACCACGCGATGGCGACGCCGGGACGCGGCCCCGCACACCCGACGGTGTGCGGGGCCGCGCCCGTTGTGNCCCCCCCCCCCCCCCCCCCCCCCCCCCCCCCCCCCCCCCCCCCCCCCCCCCTCCCCCCCCCCGCGCCCGTTGTGCTGGGCGCTCAGGCCTGCGGCGGACGCGTCATGCTGAGGACGTCGAGCGCCTCGTCGAGCTGCGCCTCGGTGACCTCGCCACGTTCGACGAAGCCGAGGTCGACGACGGCCTGACGCACCGTGATGCCGGCCTTGACGGCGTGCTTGGCGACCTTCGCAGCCGCCTCGTAGCCGATGACGCGATTGAGCGGCGTGACGATCGACGGCGAGGACTCGGCAAGTGCACGCGCACGCTCGACGTTCGCCGTGATGCCCGCAACGGTGCGGTCAGCGAGGACGACCGAGGAGGTGGCGAGCAGGCGGATCGACTCGAGGATCGCCGACGCGATGACGGGGATCTGGACGTTGAGCTCGAACGAGCCCGACGCGCCCGCCCAGGCGACGGTCGCGTCGTTGCCGATGACGCGTGACGCCACCATGAGCACGGCCTCGGGCACGACCGGGTTGACCTTGCCCGGCATGATCGACGAGCCCGGCTGCAGGTCGGGGATGAAGATCTCACCGAGGCCCGTGTTGGGGCCCGAGCCCATCCAGCGCAGGTCGTTGCAGATCTTCGTGAGCGACACCGCGATCGTGCGCAGCGCGCCCGAGAGCTCGACGAGCCCGTCGCGCGAGGACTGTGCCTCGAAGTGGTCGCGGGCCTCGGTGAGCGCGAGCCCCGTGTCCTGCGCGAGCAGGGCGATGACGCGCTGCGGGAAGCCCGCGGGAGTATTGATGCCGGTTCCGACGGCGGTTCCGCCCAGGGGGACCTCGGCTGCGCGCGGGAGGGCTGCCTCGAGGCGCTCGATGCCGTAGCGGATCGCCGCGGCGTAGCCCCCAAACTCCTGGCCGAGCGTCACCGGCGTCGCATCCATGAGGTGCGTGCGGCCCGACTTCACGACGCTCGCGAACTCGGTGGCCTTCGCGCCGAGCGCATCGGCGAGGTGCGTGAGCGCGGGGATGAGGTCGCGCACGACGCCCGCGGTCGCCGCGACGTGCGCCGAGGTCGGGAAGACGTCGTTCGAGGACTGCGACGCGTTGACGTGGTCGTTGGGGTGGACGTCGCGTCCGAGGTGGCGCGTGGCAAGAGTCGCGAGCACTTCGTTGGTGTTCATGTTCGACGACGTGCCCGAGCCGGTCTGGTAGACGTCGATCGGGAAGTGTGCGTCGTGGATGCCTGTGGCGACCTCGTCGGCAGCGACCACGATCGCGTCGGCGATGTCCTGGGGCAGGACACCGAGCTCGGCGTTCGCGCGAGCCGCAGCCTTCTTGATGCGCGCAAGCGCCTCGATGTGGCCGCGCTCGAGGCCGGCGCCCGAGATGGGGAAGTTCTCGACAGCGCGCTGGGTTTGCGCGCGGTAGAGGGCGGCGGCGGGTACGCGCACCTCACCCATGGTGTCGTGCTCGATGCGGTAGTCGGCTTCCTGGGCAGGGTTCGGCGCGTCGCCGACAGCGTTGTCAGTCATGGGTCCATCGTGCCGCACGACGCGCCCGTCGTTCGACCCGGGCGACAGTGCGCGAAATGGGACCTGGGTCACAGTGAGCCGTGGGCTCAGTGCGTGACGGGCTCCTCGCCGACGTCGCCTCGGACCGAGAGCAGGGTCGCGCGGCCGTCGGCCAGCGTGTACTCGACGCCCACGATCGCGACCGTCCCCGCGTCGACCTCAGCCTTGACCGCGGCGGAGTACCCGTAAAGCTGGTCGACGGTGTGGCGCACGTGCTGACGGCGCAGGGTGTCGGGGTCGAGGTAGTCGATGCCCTCACCGGTCGCACCGACGATCGACGGGATGACGCGGTCGACGATCGCGCGCACGAAGCCGTCGGTCTGCTCGCCCGTGGAGAGGGTGTGCGCGGCGGCGGCGATCGCGCCGCACGAGTCGTGCGCGAGGACGACGATGAGCTGGGCGTCGAGGACCCCGATCCCGTACTCGATCGAGCCGATGACGGTCGTGTCGAGGACGTGGCCAGCGGTGCGCACGACGAAGGCGTCGCCGAGGCCCTGGTCGAAGATGATCTCTGCCGCGACACGGGAGTCGGAGCAGCCGAAGATCACCGCGAAGGGATTCTGGGCGACCGCGAGCTCGGCGCGTCTCGCCGCGCCCTGGGACGGATGCTGCATCTCGTCCGTGACGAAACGACTGTTGCCCTCTTTGAGCGCCTGCCATGCGGCGGCGGGTGACGGGATGGGCAGCGACGAGGAGGCGATGGCGTTCACGATCGACATTGTGCGCCCCTGAGCGCTCGTCCGCAGGTGGGTCCAGGAACTGTCCGGCTGGCGGGATGTGCCCTAGCGTCCATCCAGGTCAGCGCGGCGGGGTGGCTGCGCCCCCGCGCGTGAGGTCGTGATCGCCGCCGCGCGCACCGCGCGTGTGACGACGTGTGCGAGGAGCTCGGCGTCGATTCCGCGCAGCGCGGTCCGCTGCGCTGCTCCGAGCAGGTTGTTCTCCCACAGCCCGTCGATGAGCGTCCCCGTGAAGGCGTCACCCGCACCCACGGTGTCGGCAACCTCGACGCGCACACCCTCGACGTCGACACGGCCGCACGCCGCCCACGCGCTCGCTCCGTCCGCCCCGCGGGTCTGCACGACGACCGCCCCCGACCGCTTGTGCCACAGCGCAGCTGTGACATCGGGGTCGCGGTGCGGGTAGAGCCAGGCAAGCCCCGCGCGCGAGACCTTGACGACGTCAGCGAGCATGAGGAACCGCTCGACGCCCGGCGCCGCTCGGAGAGGGTGGGCGAGCACCGCGGGCCGCACGTTGGGGTCATAGGTGATCGTCGAGGAGCGTCGCTGCGCTCCGAGGAGTTCCGCGACAGCGTCCGCTCCCGGTGCAAGCGCCGTCGCGAGCGAGCCCGTATGGACGACGAGGGTGTCCGGATCGACGTCAATGCGTTGAGGCAGGCGCCACTCGATGTCGAAGTCGTAGCTCGCGGTGCCCGTCGCATCGAGGGTTGCGGTCGCGATCGAGGTCTCCGGGGCGCCCGTTGATCCCGTATGGAGGGCGACGCGTGAGGCTTCGAGCCACCGCCGCACCATCGCTCCGTACGCGTCCTCGCCGATCCAGGTGAGGAGGTCGACGTCCCGGGTGAGCCGACCCAGCGTGAGAGCAACGTTGGCGGGGCTTCCCCCCGGGTGCTCGTCCACGGACCCGTCCGTGCGCCGGACGACGTCGATAAGGGCTTCTCCGACGACGAGCGCGCGGCCGGTCGGCCCCGGCGGCGCCGGGGCCGCAGACGGCAGCGAGGAGTGGGGGCTCACGCCTCACCCTCGGTGTCGTCGCCCGTGTGTGTGCCCTGGCCCGCGCGGGTCGCCGCGTCGAGCCGCTCACGCGCGCCGTCGAGCCATTCCTGGCAGCGTGCGGCGAGAGCCTCACCTCGTTCCCACAGCGCGAGGCTGGCCTCGAGAGCTTCACCGCCTGCCTCAAGGCGTGCGACGACCTGGATGAGCTCGTCGCGGGCCTGCTCGTAGGTGAGGGCGGCGACGTCAGTCAGAGGAGTCTCGGGCACGGGTCCACGGTAGCCGCCACCGCCGACAGTCGTGGAGTCTGCCTCGACGTGCCGACGGCACGCGGCCTGCTCGAGGACGGTGCGACGGGCCACGACTGGTCCTCACGCGCTTGCCCGCGTGCCTACGCGGCCGGGCTCTGTCAGCCCGCCGTAGCCGCGATCTCGCCCCCTGCGAGGCGCACCCGCAACGCGTCCCCCGCACTCACCTGGTCGGGGGCGCGCAGCACCTGGCCGTCGGCCAGCTGGATGACCGCATACCCGCGGTCGAGAACCGCGGCGGGGGACAGTGCCCGGACCTGGGCGGCGAGCGTCGCGATGTCGGCAGAGCCGCGCAGCAGCGCGGTCGCGAAGGTGCCGCGTCCGCGCTCGCGGACCTGCAGGATGTCCGCCTCGCGTGCGTCGATGATTGATGTTGGACGGGCGAGCGCCGGGCGTGAGCGCACCTGCTCAAGACCGCGCGACTCGCGATCGAGCAGGCCGCGCACCGCGAGCATGGTCCGCTGCCGGGCTTGCCGCAGTCGCAGTCGCTCCTCGGCGACGTCGGGCACGATGCGCTTGGCCGCGTCGGTTGGGGTCGATGCGCGATAGTCGGCGACGAGGTCGAGCAAGGGAGTGTCGGTCTCGTGGCCGATCGCTGAGACGAGCGGCGTGCGGCACGCGGCCGCAGCCCGGACGAGGGCCTCGTTCGAGAACGGCAGGAGATCCTCGACCGCGCCGCCGCCGCGGGCCACGACGATGACCTCGACGTCCTCGCGCGCGTCGAGGTCGGCGATCGCAGCGCTCACCTGCTGCACCGCGTCCTTGCCCTGGACTGCGACCTCGCGGATCTCGAAGCGCACCTGGGGCCACCGAGCGCGCGCGTTGACGACGACGTCGTGCTCGGCCTTGGACTCGCGTCCGCACACGAGCCCGACGACGCGAGGGAGGAACGGCAGCGGCGTCTTTCGCTCCGCGCCGAAGAGCCCTTCGGCTGCGAGGACCTTCTTGAGGTGCTCGATGCGGGCGAGCAGCTCGCCGACGCCCACGGGCCGGATCTCGTCGGCCTGCATCTGGAACGAGCCGCGGCCCTTCCAGAAGGTCGGGGTCGCGTGCACGACGACGTGCGCGCCCTCGGTGACCGTGCCCTGCTGGGCGGCGAGGACCTTGGCGTACATGGCGACGGGGAGCGAGACATCAGCGTCGGTGTCGCGCAGCGTGAGGAAGGCCATCGACGCGCCCGGGCGGCGGTTGAGCTGGACGATCTGCCCCTCGACCCAGGTCGGGGACATGCGGGCCATGTAGTCCGCGATCTTCTGCGAGAGCAACCGCACGGGCCAGGGGTTCTCGGCCGTCGTGTCGAGGGCGCGCGCGGGCAGGGCTGCGCGCGCTGGCGCGGTCGGGTCGTCGGTCGTCACGCGCCCATCATGCCTGCCGGGACCGACATTCGTGCGGGTCGTGGAGGACGTGCGGGGGTGTGCCACCTCACGGCCCCGAGCTGCGGTCCTCACCTAGACTGGCCGCGTGACCACCATCATCGAGCCGACGTCCGCCGTGCCCGCTGTTCCGACGCAGGGGCGCGTGCTGCTTGCTGCCCCCCGAGGCTATTGCGCGGGAGTCGACCGCGCTGTCGTTGCCGTCGAGAAGGCGCTCGCGCACTACGGTGCGCCCATTTACGTGCGTAAGGAGATCGTCCACAACAAGTACGTCGTGGAGACCCTTGCGGGCAGGGGCGCGATCTTCGTCGATGACACTGACGAGGTCCCCGAGGGCGCGCGCGTCGTGTTCTCGGCGCACGGTGTGGCACCCGCGGTCCACGCGGCTGCGGCCGCGCGTTCGCTCGAGACGATCGACGCGACGTGCCCGCTCGTGACCAAGGTTCACAAGGAAGCCGTGCGGTTTGCCGCCGACGACTACGACATCCTGCTCATCGGTCACGACGGGCACGAGGAGGTCGAGGGAACGGCTGGCGAGGCGCCCGACCACATCCAGATCGTCAACTCGCCCGACGAGGTCGACAAGGTGGTCGTCCGTGACCCGAACAAGGTCGTGTGGATCTCGCAGACGACGTTGTCGGTCGACGAGACGATGGAGACGGTCCGCCGCCTGCGTGAGCGCTTCCCGACGCTTCAGGACCCGCCGAGCGACGACATCTGCTACGCGACGCAGAACCGTCAGGTTGCGGTGAAGAAGCTCGCGCCGAGGTGTGAGCTCGTCATCGTCGTGGGTTCGCGGAACTCGTCGAACTCGGTGCGGCTCATGGAGGTCGCCAAGGAGTCTGGCGCTGACGACGCGCACCTCATCGACTACGCCAAGGAGATCGACCCGGCGTGGCTCGACGGCGTGACGACGGTGGGCGTGACGTCGGGGGCGTCGGTTCCTGAGATCCTCGTCGACGAGGTGCTGCGCTACCTCGCGGAGCGTGGCTACGGCGAGGTCGAAGAGGTGCGGACGGCGACGGAGGACCTCATGTTCTCGTTGCCGCGCGAGCTGCGTGGTGCGCTCAAGGCGTCGGGGAAGGGCACGGGCCGTCCCGAGCGTGAGGGGCGTCGCGCGCTGCGCGTCGACACCGTGTGACCGAGCACGCGTGATGCTGCTGCGGCGGCCGTTGCTGAGGCGACGGCCGCCGCTTGCGTGTGGGGCGGGGCCCTGCCCGCCTAGTCGGGGAAGACGCCCGTCGAGAGGTAGCGGTCGCCGCGGTCGGGGAGGATGACGACGATCGTCGCGTCGTCCACCTCGCGTGCGAGCCGGACCGCGACCGCGGTAGCCCCGCCGGCGGAGACTCCCGCGAGGATGCCTTCGCGTGAGGCGAGCGCGCGCGTGGTGTCTTCTGCCTCGGTCTGCGTGACGGTGCGAACCTCGTCGATGACCGACGGGTCGTGGATGGCTGGCAGGTACTCGGCGGGCCAGGCACGGATCCCGGGAATGCGGGCGCCGTCGGCGGGCTGGACGCCGATGATCTGGACGTGGGGGTTGCGCTCCTTGAGGTAGCGCGCGGTGCCGACGATGGTCCCGGTGGTGCCCATGGACGACACGAAGTGGGTGATCTGACCGCGGGTGGCCTCCCAGATCTCGGGGCCGGTCGACCGGTAGTGGGCGTCGGGGTTGTCCGGGTTGCCGAACTGGTCGAGCACGATGCCTTCGCCGCGCGCGGCCATGGCTGCGACGAGGTCGCGTGCATGCTCCATGCCGAGGCTCGGGTCGGTGAGGATGAGCTCGGCCCCGTACGCGCGCATGGCGCGGGCGCGCTCGACCGAGAGGTCGCCGGGCATGACGAGGACCATGCGATAGCCCTTGATCGCCGCGGCCATGGCGAGCGCGATGCCGGTGTTGCCGCTCGTCGCTTCGATGAGCGTGTCGCCGCGGCTGATCGTGCCGCGCTCCTCGGCGCGCCGGATCATGTTGAGCGCGGGACGGTCCTTGACCGAGCCCGCCGGATTGTCACCCTCGAGCTTGGCGAGGACGAGTGAGCCGCCCGCGGCGTCCTCGGCGAGCCGCTGCAGACGCACAAGAGGTGTGCGCCCGACGGTGTTCTCGAGCGTGGGGTAGTCGAACCCGGTCATGGCTGTCCTTTGGTCGATGAGGCTCCCTCCAGGCTACGCACGTCGGGCTCCGGTGCGGGACCGGGCTCGGCGTCGTCCCGCGAGGCGAGCACCGCGAGCTGAGGTGCTGCCGCAGGCGGGGCCGGGAGGTCGGCATCCGTCACGCCCAGCTCGCGGAACTTGCGTGCGGTGACGAGGACCCGGGAGTCGAGGGAGCCGACCGTCTGGTTGTAGGCGCTGGCGGCCGACTCGATGGCGCGCCCCAGCTTGCCGAGGTGCTGCGAGAGGGTTCCGAGACGCGTGTGGAGCTCGCGGCCGAGGGTGAGGACCTGCTGCGCGTTCTCGGCCAGCGTCTCTTCGCGCCAGGCGTGCGCGACCGTCCGCAGCAGGGCGAGCAGCGTCATGGGCGTCGCGATGACGACGTTCTTGGAGAAGGCGTGCTCGACGAGGCCGCCGTCGACCTCGAGCGCAGCGTGGAGGAACGGCTCGGCGGGCACGAAGAGCACGACGAACTCGGGGGTGGGCGCGAGGTGCTCCCAATACCGCTTGCTGCTCAGCTCGTCGACGTGTCGACGCACGTGACGTGCGTGCGCTGCGAGCCGTTCGGTGCGGACGGCGGGGTCGTCGCTCTCACATGCCTCGAGATACGCGGCGAGCGGCGTCTTCGCATCGACGACGACGTTCTTGCCGCCCGCGAGCCGAATGACCATGTCGGGTCGGAGCGGACCGTCGTCGGTGCGCACGTGAACCTGCTCGTCGTAGTCGACGCGGTCGATCATGCCTGCAGCCTCGACGACCCGTCGGAGCTGAGTCTCGCCCCAGCGGCCCCGGACGTCGCTCGTGCGCAGCGCGCTGACGAGCCGGCCCGTCTCCTGACGGAGCAGCTCGGAGCTCTCGCGCATCGCGCGCACCTGCTCGCCGATGCTCGCGCTGCCCGCGAGGCGCGCGTGCTCGGCAGCCGTCACCTCTGCGCGCAGCGTGCTGAGCGTCTGCGCGATGGGGTCGACGAGCGCGCGCACCGACTCCTCGCGACGCTGCATGTCCGCCTGCCCGGCGACCTGCGTGGTCCGTAAGCGCTGCTCAGCCATGCCGAGGAACTGCTCCGAGCTCTGCGCCAAGGCATCGGCAGCGAGAGCTCGGAAGCGATCCTCGGCGCGTTTGCCCGCCTCGGCCTCAGCGGCGAGGCGTTCGGCCCCGGCGCGCTGCTCAGCGAGCAGCTGCGCCTCGAGGCGAGCTGCGTGCAGCGCATGCTCGCGCCCCGCGCTGCCGCTCCGCACGACCGCGACGAGATACCCGAGCACGCCACCGACGGCGAGCGCGGCGACGACGGCAAGGAGCAGGGTTGGATCATCCATGGCCCGAGCCTTGCACCCGCCTCAGACATTCTCGTGACAGCTAGGCTCTGCGCATGGACTCACCAGGGCCGACGCAGTTCGCCATCGAAGCACGGGGCCTGTGGCGTCGCTTCGGCTCGACGGTCGCGGTCGCGGGCGCCGACCTCCTCGTGCCGACCGGGTCGTTCTACGGCGTCGTCGGCCCCAACGGCGCGGGCAAGACGACGACGCTCTCGATGGTCACGGGCCTGCTGCGTCCTGACGCGGGCACGGTCCGTATCCACGGCAACGACCTGTGGTCGGACCCTGACGCGGCCAAACGTCTGCTCGGAGCCCTGCCCGACGGCGTCCGTCTCTTCGACCGCCTCACGGGCGCGCAGCTCATCACGTACGCCGGCCTGCTCAGAGGGCTTGACCGCGACGTCGTCGCAGCACGCACCGCCGAGCTCCTCGCCGCCCTCGACCTCGAGTCCGCTCAGAACACCCTCGTCTCCGACTACTCGGCCGGCATGACGAAGAAGGTCGCGCTCGCGAGCGCGATCGTCCACGGGCCACGCGTCATGGTGCTCGACGAGCCCTTCGAGGCCGTCGACCCGGTGTCGGCTGCGAACATCCGCGACATCCTCGCGCAGTTCGTCGCAGGTGGTGGCACGGTCGTCGTCTCGTCGCACGTCATGGAGCTCGTCGAGCGCATGTGCGACCACGTCGCGATCGTCGCGGCTGGCCGTGTTCTCGCCGCGGGGACGGTCGACGACGTGCGCGGCACCGCGACGCTCGAGGACCGCTTCGTCGAGCTCGTCGGCGGTCGTCGCACGTCCGGGGGGCTGCAGTGGTTGCACACGTCGTAAAGCTGCGGCTCACGCTGTGGGCCGGGAGCCTGCGGCGGAGCCCGTGGCAGGTCGTCGGGCTCGTGCTGGGCCTGCTCAACGCGGTCCTCATCGCGCTCGTCCTTGTCGGGTCGATGGCGTACACCCGGACGATCGCCGAGGAGGCGTGGGACGTCACGCTCATCGTCGGTGGCGCGCTCGTCGTGGTGGGCTGGTGGGTCGTCCCGCTGCTCGCGTTCGGTGTCGACTCCGCGCTCGACCCGCGCCGGTTCGCGCTGCTCGCAGTGCCGCGACGGCCGTTGCTCGCCGGACTCGCGGTCGCGGGGCTCCTCGGGATCCCCGGGCTCACGACGCTCGTCATCTCGGCGGCCGGACTGCTCGTGTGGCTCCCTGACGTCCTGCCGGTCCTCGCCGGTCTCGCGCTCCTGCCGCTGGTCATGCTCACGTGCATCGCCGGGTCACGGGCGTTCGCCCTGCTCATGGAGCCGTTGCTCGCGGCGCGGCGTTTCCGCGAGGTCGTCGGCGTGCTCGCGCTCGCGCCGGCCGTCCTCGTCGCGCCGGCGCTCGGGCAGTCGTTGCGCGCACTGCGCCGCGGTGCGGACGTCGCCCCCGCCCTCATCGAGATCGTCGGGTGGACCCCGCCCGGCGCGGTGTGGGCGGTCCAGGTCGACGTCGCGCAGGGCCGGTGGGGCCGAGCCGCGGCGCACCTCGCGATCGCGGTCGTCACCGCAGCGCTGCTCGTCAAGCTGTGGGACGTCGGGCTCGAACGCGCCCTCACGTCGCCCCCGCCACGGCCGAACGTCGTCGCGCAACGCGGCGCGGGCTGGTTCGGCAGGCTCCCCGCGACCCCGACGGGTGCGGTCGTCGCACGCAGCCTCACCTACTGGGGACGCGACTCGCGCTACATGTCGAACCTCACGGTGCTTCCCGTGCTCGTCGTCGCTCTGCACGTCCTCGCGCAGGACGCGGCACCCGTGACGACGTTCGTCGCGCCCGCGATCGTCGCGTTCACGCTCGGCTGGGCGATCGTCGCTGACATCGCGATGGACTCCTCGGCGTTCTGGCTGCATGCGTCTGCAGGGGTGCGGGGCATCGCGGACCGGACGGGGCGCGCGCTCGCTGTGCTCGTCATCGCTGTCCCCGCGGTTGTCGCCACGCTCGTCGCGGGGGCGTGGCGGGCGGACCGGTGGGACCTCGTGCCGGCGTCGCTCGGCCTGTCAGCGGTGCTGCTCGGCGGAGCTCTCGGGATCTCGTCGATCGTCTCGGCGTGGGTGCTGTTTGCTGTGCCGGCGCCGGGGGACGGTCCGTTCTCGACGCCGCACGGCTCGGCGACGGCGAACCTCTTCGTGCAGTCGATCGCGTGGACGGTCGTCATGGTGCTCGCCACGCCGTCGATCGTCCTGGCGGTCCTCGTCTGGCGCGGGTCTGCCGCCGCGGGGTGGGGCGGGCTCGTGCTCGGCCTGGGGCTCGGGGCTGTGCTTCTTGTCGCGGGGTTGCGCGGCGGGGCGCGGATCTACGACGCGCGCGTGCCCGAGCTCGTCCACGCGTTGCGATCGCGCGGCTGAGGTCGCACTCGTCCGCGGTGTCGGGCCCGACGTGACGACGCCGTCGCGCGGCCGGTGATGTTCAGCCCGCGGCGCGGGGGACAGGCGGTCGTGCACCGGCCAACCCTTGCCCCCGTAGACTGTGTGCCCGTGGCCCTCACTATCGGAATCGCCGGTCTTCCCAATGTCGGCAAGTCGACCCTCTTCAACGCTCTGACGCGCGCCCAGGTGCTCGCCGCGAACTATCCGTTCGCGACGATCGAGCCCAACGTTGGTGTCGTGCCGCTGCCCGACGAGAGGCTCAAGGTCCTCGCGGGGATCTTCGGCTCCGAGCGGATCCTGCCCGCGACCGTGTCGTTCGTCGACATCGCTGGCATCGTGCGCGGTGCCTCCGAGGGGGAGGGCCTGGGCAACAAGTTCCTCGCGAACATTCGTGAGGCTGACGCCATCTGCCAGGTGACTCGCGCCTTTGCCGACCCCGATGTCGTGCACGTCGACGGCAAGGTCTCGCCCAAGGATGACATCGAGACGATCAACACTGAGCTCGTGCTCGCGGACCTCCAGACGCTTGAGAAGGCTGTTCCGCGCATGGAGAAGGAGGTGAAGATCAAGAAGGGTGACGCCACGCTGCTCGCGGCTGCGCTCAAGGCACAGACGATCCTCGAGTCTGGCCGCACCCTCTTCTCGGCAGCCGCGTCAGAGAAGCTTGATCTTGCCGAGGTTGCACCACTCCAGCTCATGACGGCGAAGCCGTTCATCTACGTCTTCAACACCGACGACGCGGGCCTCGCGGACGAGGCCATGCAGGCCGAGCTTCGTGCGCTCGTCGCTCCCGCCGACGCGATCTTCCTCGACGCCAAGTTCGAGTCCGAACTCGTTGAGCTCGACGAGGACGAGGCCGCTGAGATGCTCGCTGAGAACGGCCAGGACGAGTCGGGCCTCGACCAGCTCGCCAAGGTCGGCTTCCACACCCTCGGTCTGCAGAGCTACCTCACCGCTGGCCCCAAGGAGTCGCGCGCGTGGACGATCCGCCGCGGCTGGACCGCCCCGCAGGCTGCGGGCGTCATCCACACCGACTTTGAGCGTGGCTTCATCAAGGCAGAGGTCATCGGATTCGACGACCTCGTCGAGGCGGGCTCCGTCGCGGCCGCCCGGTCAGCGGGCAAGGCGCGCATCGAGGGCAAGGACTACGTCATGCAGGACGGGGACGTGGTTGAGTTCCGGTTCAACGTCTAGTCGCGTTCCGGTTCAACCTCTGTTGCGGAATGGAGGCATCGTTCTGGCGGACTGCCGTCTGCCTTGGTGCGCCATGAGCGCTCACCTCTAGATTTATCTTGACGTCGAGATGAACAGGAGGCGGAGATGAAGCTCCACCACGTTCAGATTTCCATGCCTGTTGGCGCGGAGGATGAAGCGCGGCGCTTCTACGGCGACGCCCTTGGACTTCGGGAGGTGCAGAAACCGCCCGCCCTCGTCGGTCGGGGTGGCTGTTGGTTCCGCGCCTACGACGGTGATGTCGTCGTTGCCGAGATCCATCTCGGCGTTGACACTCCATTCCAGCCTGCGAACAAGGCCCACCCTGGTCTGGTCTGCGCATCCCTGGATGAGTTGGAGGCGACGGCTGAGCGCGTCGAGCGGGGAAGCTACGAGGTGTCGTGGACAGAGCGCGACACGTTCGAGGGGTACGTTCGGTTCCATGCGCGCGACGGCTTCGGCAATCGCATCGAGGTGATGACGCCAACCGAGTGATCGGAGGGCGCTCTGTTGGCGAGATTCAACGAGAGGCTGGTATGTACGCCGACGTGGTTGAATTTAGATTTAACGCATAGCGTTATTGACGGACTCCGTTATATGCTGGTTTTATGATCAGATCGTTCGGCAGCAAGGGCACCGAACGCATCTGGCAGGAGCAGTACGTCAAGCGCGTCGACCGGACGGTGCAACGGGCGGCTCTGCGGAAGATCGAGCCGATCCATCCGGGGGAGATCCTCATGGAGGACTTCATCGCGGGCTTCGGCATTACGCAGAACAAGCTGGCTGTGTCGATCGGTGTGCCGCCGCGCCGGATCAACGAGATCGTGCACGGCAAGCGGGGCATCACTGCGGACACCGCGATTCGTCTGGCGCGGTACTTCGGGACGTCCGACGAGCTCTGGATGAACCTGCAGTCGAACTACGAGCTGCGGCTCGAGCGGCGCGCTCTCCGTGACAAGGTCGCCGCCATTACGCCGTTGAAGGTCGCGTGACGTCTGGTGTGACTGGCTCGGAGGGTTCTCGTCTGATCATCATCCGCGGGAACTCCGGTAGTGGGAAATCGCAGTTGGCGCACGCTATCCGAGGTGCGCGACCGCGGGGTGTGGCGATTATCGGTCAAGACGTGCTGCGGCGAGAAGTCCTTCATGTTCGTGATCATCCCGGTGCGCTGAGCGTTTCCTACATCGACCTGTCGGCGCGGTTCGCACTCGACAACGGTCTCGACGTGGTGATTGAAGGCATCCTGCATTCCGAGAGCTATGGCGAGATGCTCACGCAATTGCGAAACGATCATGCGGGTCTGACCTGCTGCTATTACTACGAGCTCTCACTTGAAGAGACGCTTAAGCGGCACCGCACCAAAGCGCTGGCGGCCGAAGTGTCAGAGGCCGATGTCGCGTCCTGGTACCGCTGCGAAGATCGGGTTGCCGGTTTGGAAGAGTCGGTGTTCGACGCCACCGTCGGGCCCATTGATGCATTGGAGCGTGTTCTTGCAGACGCTGACTGGCGCGCTGAGGAAAGTTTCAGCACCTGATCGGTGCGGTCTAATGTTCTCCAAGTGATGAAACGTGGTGGAGTTCCGGTTTAACGTCTAGCGTTATTGACGCGTTGCGTTAAGCCTGGCACGCTCGTCTCGTGATCAGCTCCTTCGGGAGCAAGGTGACCGAGCGGCTGTGGCATCGCGACAAAGTGCCGTCGATCGATCCGCGTGTCCAGAAGGCGGCCATCCGAAAATCGACGCAGATTCACGCGGCCCGATTTCTCGACTCGTTGCGTGTTCCGCCGGGGAACCGGCTGGAGCAGCTCAAAGGCGACCGTGCGGGGCGGCACAGCATCCGCGTGAACGATCAGTGGCGGATCTGTTTCACCTGGACGGAAGGAGGTGCTGAAGATGTCGAACTCGTCGACTTCCACTGAGAAGTGGGATCCCGTGCACCCTGGTGAGGTCCTGATGGCTGACTTCATCGAAGGCTTCGGGATCACTCAGAACAAGCTGGCCGTTTCGATCGGTGTGCCGCCACGCCGCATCAACGAGATCGTGCACGGCAAGCGGGCGATCACTGCTGACACCGCACTGCGACTGGGGCGGTATTTCGGAATCGATCCGCAGTTCTGGCTCAACCTGCAGTCGCACTACGAACTGGAATTGGCCGAGGAGCGTGCGGCTGAGCAGATCGCGGCGATCACGCCGATCACGCGCGGAAGATGATCGAGAGGCTGGATGTCCTGCTCATCGTTCCGGTTGAGCGTCCAGCCGCGTCGGGGTCGTCGCCGACCGGTTCGGGTGGTTGATCACTGAGCAACGTTCCAGGTGGTGACGTTGCACTGGCCGTCACTGTTGCGACCGGTTGCCACGGCGGTTCCATCGCCAAGCAGTCCGATGGTGTGCGTCGATCCAGCTGCGATCGCCGTCAAGCCGGTCCACCCGCGCACTTCGCACTGACCCCAGCTGTTGTCGCCGACCGCCGAGGCCGTTCCGTCGTCGTGGAGCGCCACCGTGTGGCTGCTGCCAGCAGCGATCGCCGTGACTCGACTCCAGCCGTCGACGTCGCACTCACCCTTGCGGCGCTCACCGGTGGCGGTGACACTGCCATCGTCGCGCAACCCGACGGTGTGGAGGTATCCGGCGGAGACTGCAGTGACGCGCCTCCAGTCCATGACATCGCACTGTCCCCGCACATTGCTTCCCGTTGCGACGACGGTTCCGTCGGCGCGGACAGCAACGGAGTGCCAGTCCCCAGACGCGACCCACACGATGTCTCGCCAATCATCGACAGCGCACTGGCCCTCGACGTGACGCCCGGCGGCGAGCACAGTGCCGTCCTTCCGAAGGCCGAGGGTCGTCCGCCAGCCTGTTGCAACGGCCGTGACGTCACGCCATGCGGCCACGTCGGTCTGTCCATCGCCGTTCCACCCCGTCGCGACGACCGTACCGTCGGCCCGCAGCCCGACGGTGTGGGAGCGTCCGGTGTTACGGGCTGTGTGCACATTGCCAGCACCTGCCGAGATGACCTCGGACCACGAACCCACCTCGCACTCGCCGGCTCGTCCGTTGCCACAGGCGACGACCGTGCCATCGCGTCGGAGTGCCACGGAGTGCCTGCGACCTGCCGCCAGTGCTGCCACGCGGGCTCCCTGCGCTTCCTCCTCGATGAAATCCCCATTCAAGCACCGGCTGGTGACGCGAGGGGCCTCTGAACCCGGGCGAAGTTCGCTTTGCGTTGTCATGCCTGGTTGCGGCTCCTTCAAGCCAGACATTCGGTCCGTCACGCTGGATCAATCAGGGTGATCGCGTAGTCGTCGGGTGCTGGAAGCGCGCTGTGATCATTGCCGAACGGCATGTAGTTGACGGAGTGCAGACGTCCATCAACGACCCAGAGTTCGAGAAGCCCGAGTGCCTCTGCTCCGTCGGACACTTCCGCCAAAGCAAACGGGCCGCCATCGTGCTCGATGGCTGCGCTCCCCTCGGCGGGCGCGACTGCAACGAGGAAACACTCGCAACCCTCATGTTCGTACCCGCCCCACGTCGCTGTCGCGCGTTGTGCGCGCGCGATCGAAGAGGCGGCGTCCTCGCCACTGCAGAGAATGTCGAGCAGTGTGTTCTCCAGGGGGCTGAGCGCCTCGCCGATGCTGCGGTGGGTCTCGGTGCTCATAGATCTCCGATCGTGATGTGACGTGACGATTGTCTCGCCGCGCAGGCACTTAAAGTTGGCAGATGACCCCGCGCCACGGCACTCCGGGCGGAACGCCTGAACGACCTGCCACGTTCTTTCGCGATGCCGGGGAGTTCCGCGCCTGGCTTGAACACAACCATGAGACTGAAGATCACCTCTGGATGGAGCTTCGTCTCGCGCACGTCGACGACCGCGGACTCACGTGGGCCGACGCCGTGCTCGAGGCGCTGTGCTTTGGATGGATCGACTCGGTCTCCCAGAAGATCGACGCCGACTCGCGTCGCCAGCGGTGGTCGCCCCGCGCTCGTCGCAGCACGTGGTCGAACGTCAATATCGCGCACGTCGAGAGACTCACGGCGGAGGGCCGCATGCACCCTGCCGGTGTTGCGGCGTTCGAACGTCGCACCCGTGATCGCTCCGGCACCTACTCTCATGAAAGCGCCGAGCGTGACCTCACGTCTGACCTACAGGCCATCGTCGACGCCTCGCCCGGGTCGGTCGCGTTTCTTGAGCACGCAACGCCAGGTTACCGAAAGGCCGTGCGTCACTGGATCATGTCCGCGAAGCAGGTCGCCACGCGTGAACGCCGCGCACGGATGCTCGTCACATGCTGTGAGGCGGGCGAACTGATCCCGCCCCAGCGGCCGGGCCGCATCCCCGCGTGGCTATCCCGTGCAGCGGCGGCCAGTCACTCGGCAGGCGCGCCCCCGCGCTGACACCGGGTGCCGGATGGGGCCGGGAGGCTCGGCGGCTCATGCAGGCGGTCTTGCTCGCTCCCTACCCCGATGGTCCGGCAACGAACTCCACGCCAGTGAGCAAGGCGGAGAGCGCCCACCGGTCGCGCGCCAACGCTGAGGTGATCAGTCGCGTCAGGCGTGACGGATAGATCCCGTGCATGGGTGTGCGAGCCAGGGCTGGGTGCGCGACGAAGCTGCGGGCAGCGCTCCCCGACGCACGCAGGAGGTGCTCGAGCTCGAGCGCGAACACGACGTTGGCGAGTCTGGATCGCATGTACGCGCGCCCGAGTGAGTAGCGGTCCGAGCTGCCGAGCGTCGCGAGGTCGAGGTTCGCGCCCTTGTAGAGGGACGACGAGACCGTGACGACTCGCGGATCGCGGCTCTGTTCGAGTGCGCGGAGCAGGTGCCCCGTGAGCGCGAAGTGCCCGACGTGATTCGTCGCGAACTGGCTTTCAACACCCCATGGCGTGAGCCCCCGTGCGCGTTGCCATGCGCTGCGTCAGCTGCTGATGCCGACGGCGGCGCCTATGAGCGAGTCGTCACCGAGCGCCTCAAGCATGTAAGCGGCGAGGTCACCTCGCGGGATCGTTCCGCCGAGCCGACCGGTCTGCCCGACCTGCAGCGCGCGCCACGTACCGAGCGCAGGCTTGTGGGTGAGTCCGGTGGGCCGCACGATCGTCCATCGGAGGGCGGAGCCCTGGACCGCGGCTTCCTGCTCGTTGTGGTCGGCAAGAGGTGCGGCCAGCACACCCTTCATGGGCAACCGCAGGGGAGCGGGCATGAGGGCTCCCGAGTCGCCTGCGCCCAGTGACGACTGCACGACCAGGCGACGGATGCCCTCCTGCTCCATCGCGCTGATGACGGCCCGGGTGACGGCGGAGCGCTGGCGTGGGGCGCCCTTGGCGCCCCCGACGGTGACGACGACCGCGTCCGCTCCGACGATGGCCGCGCGGACGACGTCGGCGTTCGTCGCGTCGCCCGCAAGCGCCCGCACGCCCCCTGGCGCGCCGCCGCTGCGCGACAGTGCTGTGACGTCGTGCCCTGCCTTGGTCGCGAGAGCGGCAAGTGCCGCACCCGTGCCCTGTGAGCCTCCGACAACCGTGATCTTCACGCCGTGCCTCCCTCGCGCATGTGTGTGCTCAGCGTACGTGCGTACGCGAGGGCCACGGGCGGACTGGTGTGGTCAGGCTGAGACCGCGGAGAAAGCGTCGGTTGCCGAGGTCGTGGGACGGCCGATGAGGTCGGGGAGGTCAGTGCTCTCCGAGTAGAGCGCGCCGGCTTCGATCACGGGCTCCATCGACGCGAACAGTGCGGCGACGGGTGCGGGCATCCCGACGGATTCGAGCGTTGCCCGGTAGTCCTCGACCGACTGGTTGACGTAGGTGACCTGCGAACCGATGACGGCGCCCGCAGCGTCCGCGATGCCCTGGTACGAGAGGCTCGGGGACCCGGCGAGCTCGTAGATCTTGCCGGCCTGGTTCTCGCTCATGACGACGACGGCTGCTGCCTCCGCGTAGTCGCGACGGGCAGCGCCGGAGACCTGTGCGGCGCCTGCGGCACCGAAGAACTTGCCGGTTGCGCGGCCCGAGTCGAGCGCGGAGGCAAAGTTCTCCCAGTACCAGCCGTTGCGCAGGAGCGCGTGGTCGATGCCGCTCGCGGAGAGCAGGCTCTCGGTTGCGGCGTGCTCCGGAGCAAGCCCGAGCTTCGAGGTGTCGAGGTTGAGCAGGCTGGTGTAGACGATGAACTTCACGTCGGCGCGCTTGGCAGCGTTGACGATGTTCGTGTGCTGCGCGACGCGCTGACCGACCTCGCTGCCCGAGATGAAGAGCAACCGGTCGACGCCCTGGAGCGCGGCCGTGAGTGCGGTCTCGTCCTCGTAGGCGGCCACGGCGATCTGAACGCCCATGTTGGCAAGGTCGGAGGCCTTGGCGGCGTCGCGGACGATCGCCGTGATGTTCTGGGGAGCGAGTCCGCGGGTGATGAGCGCGTCAATGGCGAGGCGTCCGAGGTGGCCCGTTGCTCCTGTCACAGCGATCTGCATGAGATGTCCTTCCGGTTGTGGCGCGTGTGGTGGTTGTCGCGTGGTGCGAGGCGGAGCCGCGCCGTCGTGGTGGGGCTCCGCCTCGGCGTGGGTCACGCTGCAGGCTTGCCGATCCGCACTCGCCAGACGGTCGGGCCCTCTTCACGGTAGTCCCACGTGAACTGGCCCGGGAACTCGGCGTCGAACTGGTACCACAGCGGCTTGGGGTCGTGGTCGTTGACGAGCTCGAAGCCGTGGCCCGCCTCGAGGTCGTGGTAGTTCTGCAGAATCAGTTCGTGACGTCGCTGCGGCGGGTCGTTGCGGACGTCGAGCTGCGGGTCGGTGCTCATGAGTTCTCCTCATCGGTGGGTGGCGCGGGTGCGGTGGTGGAGGGATTGCCGGGCTGCTGCGGGAGGCGGGCCAGGTAGTGCATCGCGCCATTGAGGCGCTCGGCCTGGCGCGCATGATCGTCGCGTAGAGCGAGCCACGCCTGGGCGGCGAGCCGGTTGGCGGCGTCGGGCGCTCCCGCGTGACCGAGCGCCCGGAGCGCCTTGATGAGGTAGCCGACGGTCGCCGTCAGCGCGTCGTCGGCCTGTCCTTCTGCTGCCACCCGGGCACCCTCCTTGAATAACTACAGGTTGTTCCGTAGTAACTCTCACTCTACCCTGAGTGCGAGCCGCACCCGTCGGTGATGAGGCGCTGAGAGCAGCGCCGCGCGCGGCCGCGGCGGCCAGGGATCGAGGAACCAGCATGACGACGACGGACGACGCAGCTCTCTCGCTCGCGGACGCGTTCACTCGCGAGCACCACGAGATCGACGCGGGGATCGAGGCGTACCTCGCCTCTGGCGACGAGCCTGCTCGTCGCGCGGCCCCGCTCCTCAGGGCGCTTGAGGCGCTGCGCAGGCACATCTACCTCGAGGAGGAGATCGTCTTCCCGCACCTGCCCGCCGGTGCGCTCATGATGCCGCTCATGGTGATGCGGCGTGAGCACGGCGAGCTCTGGACGCGGATCGACGAGCTCGCAGGTCAGCTCGCTGATCCGGCTGCGACGGCCGACGGGACGGCGGTGGCGTGCACCGCGATTCTCGAGCTGCTCGAGCGGCACAACGAGAAGGAGGAGCCGATCATCTATCCGTACATGGATTCGGACCTCGACGAGTCCGAGGTGGCTCAGGTCCGCGCGCTTCTCGCTGACGGCGTCCTGCCTGACGGGTGGGTGTGTCAAGCGCTGCGCTGAGTGTTCGGGATCCTCAGCTGAGGACTGAGCGGATCTCGCGGGTCTCGAACGGGGCCGTGGTGTGGGTGGTGGAGCCGGTGCCGGCCTCGACGAGTGGCGTCAGCATGCGCACGAGAAGCCGACGTCGAAGGCCTGTGACGCGTGGCCAAGTCACCGGTGCCCCGGAGCTGTGTCGATACCGGTGATCACCCATGTGCCGTCGTCGCTTCCAACTTCGACGAGCGTGGGTCCAGTGAACCCGTCGAGTGAAGTCGTTGTGCCGTCGACATCGAAGAACGTCGTTGGACGTTGAGTGAGTTCGAGCCGCCATGCAAGACGACCGGGCACCGTGCTTTCCAGGAGGTCGGCACGTGAGAACGAGATCGATCCTCCTTCTGCGCGAACGCCAGGCTCAGCCACGCTCTCGATGTTGCCGAGGAGGGCCGTGCATGGTTTGCATGGTGTCGTGAAGAGGCCTGTGAAGACGCTCTGGTTGCCCGTCCTTAGCCCATGCTCGTACGCCTTGAAGAAGTTCTCGATGGTGACAAACGATGCGTCGAGCTCGTCCGCGGGAAGCGGCGCGAGGTCCGCGGGGTTGGGGTCGACCGTCGGCGTGGGCGTTGCGGTGACGGGAGGCGCCGATGCGGGTGCCATGGGGCTTGCGGAGGGAGCGGTGGCCTGCGTGGTCGCAGGCCCGCTAGGCGTGCACGCCGTTAGCGCAAGGACGAGTGTGCAGAGAGCGGACACCGGGCTCAACGCGCTGGCGAGGGTGCGCGCGGGAGTGTGAGCTGCCACGGTGGTGGGCATGCGGTCGAAGATAGGGCGCGTATACGGCCGACGCATGCGGATGTGTCGAACCGTGGACAACTCGACGTTCGGAGCGCGGCCTGAAGGGTCGTGTGAGGGATCCTCAGCTGAGGACCGAGCGGATCTCGCGGGTCTCGAACGAGGCCGTGGTGGTGAGCGTGATCCGGCACTCTCCGACCTTCGTGTAGATGTGCGTGACCGTGTCGTTGGGGAAGGGCGCGCCGGGCTGGGCGGACGTGAACGGGTCCGTGCCGTCGCCCGGGTCCCACGCGAAGGTGGTTGGGGTGGCCTCGAGCTCGACGGTTCCCAGGATCGCGGTCGGGAGGCTCGCTCGGGGCGATTCCCGCACGAGTTCTTCTTTCTTCACGCGTGATGGCAGCGTCGTCGGTCTCCGGGCCATCGAAGGAACCTGAAGGGATTGAAGAGTCTGGATCGGGCCTCACCTGGATGCTCACCGCCTGTAGCGGCAACATGAACAGCGCGAGGAGAAGCCCGTAGTGCGCCCCATGCGCGAGTCCACTCGCGACGCGTCCGATTCGATCGACAACGGCTCGAAAGGGTCTTCGAAAGCGAACCTTCATTCCACACCCCGTGAGTCGATCCCCGACACTCGGATCGGTGCATCCAGCACCACTTCGATGAAGACGGGGCCGTCAAATCCTTCGAGCTTGGTCGTGGACCCGTCGCTGAACGTGAATGTTGTCTCTTCCTGTGTCAGATCTACGCGCCATACCGCCCTTCGGGCGTCAGTGCTGTTGAGGAGGACGAGTCGCGAATACTCAAACTTGCCACCCGACACCTTTGTCCCGGGAGTGGACGCCTGCTCGATGTTGACCAGGATTGCGTCGCACTTGCTGCATTTATCGGTGTAAACGCCCTTGTATGGGCCCGCGTCGCCCGTCGATAAGCCGTAGGCATAGGCCTTGAAGAAGTTGTCGATCGTCACGAGTCCGGCGTCAAGCTCGTCATCGGGCAGCGGTGTGAGTCGCGCTGGGTTCGCATCAGGTGTGGGCGTGGCAGTGGGTGGTGGCACGCTGAGCGACGGCGTCGACGTTGTCGCCGTAGCAGCGGATGGCGTGGTCACCGGCCCGCTAGGTGTGCACGCCGTTAGTGCAAGGACGAGAGCGCAGAGAGCGGACACCGAGCTCAACGCCCTGGCGGGGGTGCGCGCGGGAGTCTTGACTGCTTCGGTGGCGGGCATGCGGTCGAAGATAGGGCGCGTATGCGGCGGACGCATGCGGAGGTGTCGAACTGTGGACGACCCGACGGTGGGAGCGCGGCCTGAAGGGTCGCGTGAGGGATCCTCAGCTGAGGACCGAGCGGATCTCGCGGGTCTCGAAGGAGGCCGTGGTGTGGGTCGTTGAACCGGTGCCGGTGATGGGACGCCAGGTGTCCGAGCCGGCGATGCAAGGAGCATGCAGAGCGCCAGCACCCACGTCGCCGGGATTGTGGGACGAGCGTAGTGAGGCGTGTGCGCTCTTGGCGTCCTGAGACCGAGCTGGCGTTTGGCTGTCATCGGTCGACGGGATCCGTGTCGATCCCCGACACTGCGAATCTCGACCCGCCGTTGGGATTTGGTGCGACCTCGACTTGCATTCGGCCTTGGAAGCCCTTGTCGTCGAAAGTCGAACCGTCGGCTCGGCCGACGTGCAGGGGGGCCAGCTCGACTTCGAGAAGCCATGCGATGCGTCCGGGTGCTGCGCTACTGAGCATCTCGGAGCGCCAGATCTTGATCTCCCCGCCCCGGGCGCGATCGCCCCGCTCCCTCACGAGACTGATGTTGACGTCAAGAGTTCGGCATGTCTCGCAGTCCGCGGTATAGAGCTCGGAGTATTGCGTGCGATCCCCAGTCGCTAGCCCGTGTGCATAAGCCTTGAAGAAGTTCTCGATGGTCACGAACGATGCGTCGATCTCGTTGGCGGGCAGCGCTGCCAGGCCGGCGGGGTTGGGGTCGGCGGTGGGTGACGGCGCCGCAGTGGGCGGGGGCGTCGTCGCTGTGACCGCTGGTGTTGCCGACGTAGTAGGGGGCGGAGCCGTCTTGGGCCCACTCGATGTGCATGCGGTGAGTCCGATTGCCAACGCGCAGGCGGTCATCGCGGGAAGCGGCGACTTGGTACGGGCGCGTGACCGCGTGCGCAGGGTGGGGGTCTCGGTGGCGGGCATGCGGTCGAAGATAGGGCGCGTATGCCGCCGACGCACGCGGAGGTGTCGAACTGTGAACAACCCGTATGCCCGTCGCGCAAACCGTCGCCGAGCGGGGGAGTGAGCGGCGGACCGTTCAGCCCAGGACGACGGGCACGCGCGCCCAACCGCCCACGGGCGCAACCTCGCGCGTGGCCTCGTCGATCGGGTCGGCGATGAGCGCGCGCGTGCCGTCGACGAGCGCTCGGACGAGCGTGCGCAGCTCGATGGTCGCGAGCGTGCGGCCCGGGCACACATGCGGCCCGATCCCGTAGACCAGGTTGTGCGGCGCGTTGCCCTCGGCATCGAGCACGTCGGGGTCGCCGAAGACGGCCTCGTCACGGTTCGCTGACGTCCAGTGGAGCTTGACGCGGGCACCCGCGGGAATCTCAACGCCGTCGAGCGAGACCGGGCAGGTCGTCACCCGGCGATTGCCGATGAACGGCGAGTCGCGCCGCAGAAGCTCATCGATGATGGCGTCAAGCTCGACGTCCGAGACGTTCTGGCGCAGCCGAGCCTGAAGTCCAGGCGATGCGAGGAGGCCCGCAACGAGGACACCTGTGCACAGCGCGATCGAGCCGAGGTCGCCACCTGTCCAGTTACGCAGGATCGAGACGACGTCGTCGTGCGCGATCGGCGCACCGTCCACGGACACGGCGAGCAGCTGGTCCGTGACGTCGGCGTCGGGCGACGCGTCGGGCGTGCGGCCGGCAAGGACGGTTCGGATGATGTCGTCGAAGTCCTCGGCGACCTGGCGCGTTCGCGCGAGCTCGCCCGAACGCGTCGCGGCGTAGTTTTCACCGATCCACGCGAGAAGGCGGTCCTCAACGTCTGACGGCCAGCCGAGCCATGCGCTCTGCGCGCGGACCGCAAACACCGCGCCGATCTCACCGACGGCGTCGATGGGAGCCCCCAGGGGAAGGCTCGCCACGAGGTCGCGGGCGACGCGCTCGAAGACCGGCACGTGCCGCGCGAGCGCGTCGGCGCTCAGCAGTGGGTCGGTCGCCTGGCGGAATGCGGCGTGCTCGGCGCCGTCGAGCCCGTTGGGCACCTGGCGGAATCGAGACGCGGCGCTCGAGAACGTCGCCGGATCGAGGGCTGCGCGGCGCACGAGGTCGTGGCGCAGCAGAACCCACTCGTCGCGATCATTGCGGACGACGGGGTGGTCCGGACGCAGCTCGTCGGTGTAGGCGCGCAGATCGCGGCCCGCGGGGGACAGACCGTCAGGGACGTGGAACGACATGACGCCAGTATGTGCATGGGCCGCCGCACACCGCGACGGTACTGGCCGGTGAAAACATCCCATGGGTGTGATCCTCGCCGCACGGATCACTCCCCGTACGCTGTCGCCATGGACGAGCATGAAGCGTCGACCGAAGTAGTCCTCGCCACCCCACCTGCGGCGATGAACGGAGTGGAGGGTCTCTCTCCGGGCTATTTTGCGCTCGTCATGGGAACGGGGATCGTCTCGGTCGGCCTCAACGCCGTCGGTGCCCGTGAGCTCTCGGTCGCGTTGCTCGTCATCGCGGCGCTCGCCTACCTCGTCCTCTGGGTGCTCTACGTGTGGCGTGCGATCGCCTACCGGTCCGCGATGATGCGCGATCTGCGCAACCCGGAGACCGCGTTCGCGTACTTCACGGTCGTCGCGGCGAGCGACGTCCTCGCGGTGCGCCTGGTGGCGGAGGGGCTCGTCGCCGTCGCCGTGCCGCTCGTCGTCGTCGCCACGCTCTTGTGGCTCGTGTTCGGGTACGTCCTGCCATGGCAGGTGCTCATGACGCGTGACGGCCTACCGGTGCTCGCGCGCACGAACGGCACGTGGTTCATCTGGGCGGTTGCGAGCCAGTCGCTCGCAGTCGCGATGACCGCGATCCACCCCTCCCTCGAGCACGGCCGCGCGCTCGTGGGGCTCGTGGCTGTCCTGTCGTGGTCGGTCGGTGTGGCGCTGTACGGCGGCGTCGCGATCCTCGTGCTGCTGCGCATCGTCCACTTCGGGATCACGCCGCGCGAGTTCGAACCGCCGTACTGGGTGGCGATGGGCGCGATGGCGATCGCGGTCGTTGCTGGCAGCGACATCGTCGCGATGGGGTCGACTCCCATGGTCGATGCGACGCGCGCGCTCATCGCGGGGACAGTCGCGATCTTCTGGAGCTTCTGCCTCTGGCTGCTGCCCGTGCTCATCGGCGCCGGCGTGTGGCGGCACGTCGTCCATCGCGTCCCGCTCACCTACGTCCCGACGCTGTGGTCGATCGTCTTCCCCGTCGGCATGTTCGCGGTCGCCTCGCTCAACCTGGGCCGCGTGGACAACCTGCCGCTCGTCGAGACGCTCGGCGGCGGTGCGCTCGTCGTCGCCGTGCTCGTGTGGGCGCTCGTCTTCGGAGCGATGCTCCGTCATCTTGTGCTCGCCCGCGGCAGACGCACTCAGCTACGCCTTCGGCCGAGGTCCCGATCGTGGAGGGGCTGACGGTGTCGTCGGCTTGAGGCCGCGGCGGCGCAGCTCGCGCTGTGCGCGGTCGAGTCCGCCGTGCTCGAGCGCGGCAAGAGCTGTTCGCCCCGACCAGACCCGACGGCCGTGACGTGTGACGGTGACGGTGAGGTCACCGGTGAGGTGCTCCAGGTCGCCGGGCACGTTGCGATGCTCGCTCGGCAGCGGCACGGGCAGCACGAACGCCTGGTCGAGCGGCGCCGACGCCTCGACGTCGATGCGCCAGCCGAAGCCGCGCCCTGCCACGTGCCAATGGTCGTCGCTCGTGCGCGTCCGGACAGGGCTGACGAGCGGATTACCCAGCCGGACCACGTGGCCGTTCGGTAAGCGCACGACGAGCGCTGTCACCTCGATGTGTAGGGCGCCCGCGCTGACGATGCCTCCCGCGAACGCGACGCACGCCCCATGGTCGTCGAACCCCTGGGCCTGCCCCCACCACCATGTCTCGGGGAATCCCTCGCGACCCCAGTTCTTCTCCGCGTACACGTCGACGTCGCGCAGGTCCCAGGTTGTGTCACCGATCGTTGCGGTCCCCGTGGCTTTGCCGCCGAGCAGCCACGGGTGCCAATACTGGGTCAGGCCGCCGATCATCTGGAAGATGCTCGACCCGCCGAAGGCGCGGCGCGGCCAGGGCACGAGCTCGCGGATCTCGACGTCGAGCCGCGCGTCGGGACCGAGGTCGACGTGCAGACCGTGCTCACTACCCTCGAAGTGGCCTGCACCTCCGCGTACACCGAGGCCGCGCGGGTCCGCCCATGCGCCGTCGACCGCAGCGGTCCAGACGTCGCCGTCGGGCCACGCGGCGAGCCCGAGTGTCGCCCACGGCCCGCGTGGCCCGGTATTTGCACCGCACAGTGCGATGACGACGCGTCCTGTGCTGCGGTCGGTGAGACGCCAGAAGTAGCCCTCCATCGCGACTCCGCGGTGGGCACGCCTCGGGTCGCCGAACGGCAGGTCGGCGCCAGTCGACCTCAACCGATCGGTCAGCCCCATGGGCGCGTCAGCTCGCTGCGCGGCGGACGTACTCGGTGATCTGCCGTGTGGTCTCGTCGGTGAGTGCGAGGAGAGCGAACGACGTCACCCACATGTCGCCGTCGTCGAGCTGCGCGGCCTCTTCGAAACCGAGGGTCGCGTACCGGGAGTCGAACTTCGCCGCAGCCTTGAAGAAGACGACGACCTTCCCGTCTGCGTTCGTGTAGGCGGGGAACCCGTACCAGGTCTTCGGCACGAGGTGTGGCGCGACCTCGGCGACGATGCGGTCAACACCCTCGGCGAGGATCCGGTCGGCCTCGGTCATCGCGTCGATCGCCTCTCGCACCGCCTTCTCACCGGCAGCGCGGCTCTTGCCGGCTTTCTCTTGGGCCCGTAGCTCGGCAGCCCGTTGCTTGACTGCGTCTCGCTCGTCCTTGGACAGTCCAGCGTTTGAGTCAGCCATGCGTTCCTCCCAGCGTCGCGGCCCGACGTCGACGTCGGACAGGCCTCCATCGTCACCCTCGCGCTGAGCTCCTGTCGATCCGTCGACCGGGCCCGCCTACGGGCGACTCTCAGTCGCGCACGCGCGTCCAGACCCGCGTGCCCGACGCAGAACCGCGTGTGGGCCGTGCCGGAGCGAGTGTCGGCCGTCCTCGCGGAGCTCGACGCGGCGTGAGCCGGCCCCACCCTGTCCCCACGGTGGGCCATGAGATCTGTCGGGTAGGGACTCTGAAATCTGTAGCGTAGAGAGCATAAAATCTGTAGCGTAGAGATGCCGGCGAGCCGAACCGGCCATCGACCCCGCCGCACGCGCCAGGGCATGGCCCAACAACACTCAGGAGGGGTGAGCCCCATGGCATACCGGGAACGGACGATCGACCGCGAGCTCGACGAACTCATGCCGTCGGCGCCGGCGATCGCGATCGACGGCCCGAAGGGCGTCGGCAAGACACATTCGGCCGCACGGCGGGCCGATGCGGCGTGGTATCTCGACGACCCCGCGCACCTCGAACTCGCACGCGCAGACTTCGGCCTGACGACGCTGTCCCGCGGCACGGTGCTCATCGACGAGTGGCAGCGGCTCCCGCAGATCTGGGACGCGGTGCGCCGACGGGTGGATGCGGGCGCACCGCCGGGGAGGTTCCTCCTCACTGGCTCCGCGACGCCCGCCGACGCGGCCGGCACGCACAGCGGCGCGGGACGCATCCTCTCGTTGCGCATGCGCCCCATGGGGCTGCACGAGCGAGGCGAGGTCGCGTCGACGGTCTCGCTCGCCGGACTGCTCACGGGTGAGCAGGCACCCGTCGAGGGGGCGTCGTCATTCGGTCTGCCCGACTACGTCGAATCCATCGTGTCCAGCGGGTTCCCGGGCATCACGGGACGGAGCGCGCGCGTGCAGCGCGAGCTGTTGGATGCCTATGTGCAGCGCATCATCGACCGTGACCTGCCCGATCTGGGCTTCGGTGTCAGGCGCCCCGAGACGCTGAGGCGCTGGCTCGCCGCCTATGCGGCCGCGTCGTCCACGACGACCGCCTACTCCCGTCTCCTCGACGCGACCACGGCTGGTGACGGAGGGCAGCCTGCACGATCGACGACCATCGCCTACAGGGACCACCTGTCACAGCTCTGGCTGCTCGACCCGGTCCCCGGGTGGAGCCCATCGAGCAACGCGATGACGAGACTCCAGCGCTCGCCCAAGCACCAGCTCGCTGACCCTGCGCTCGCCGCGCGGCTGCTCGGGCTGTCCGCGAGCAGCCTTGTCACGGGGCCTGGCGCGTCGTTGGTTGGACCGCTCTTCGAATCTCTTGTGACGCTTGGTGTCCGCGTCATGGCGCAGGCTGCCGAAGCGCGCGTGAGCCACCTGCGGACCAGTGCCGGCGATCGAGAGATCGACCTCATCGTCGAGGGGGCGGATGGACGTCTCGTCGGAATCGAGGTGAAGCTGGCCGCGGCCGTCACGTCGTCTGACGTGCGGCACCTGCTCTGGCTCCGGGAGCAGGTGCCGGAGCGGGTCGCCGATCTCGTCGTCGTCACGACGGGGACGACGGCGTACCGCAGGCCCGACGGCGTTGCGGTCGTCCCGCTCGCACTCCTGGGAGCGTGACGACGGGGGCTCGGGCTCGAGGAGACCGAGCTGTGGGGCGAAGACACCCCGTGCGTCGTCCTGGTGAGGCCGCTCGGGTGAGGGGGCTCAGTCGCCTGCCGGGCGGCGGCGAGTCTGCTTCGTCTCGGAGCGTTCGCGCTTGGCCTGCAGACGACGCCGCTGGGATCCGGCGGTTCGGCGGGTCGCGCGGCGGACGGCCGGGGGAGCGACGGCCTCGCGGAGGAGGGCCGCGAGGCGCTCACGTGCTGCCCGACGGTTCCGGTGCTGCGCGCGCTGCTCGGACGCGTCGACCGTGAGCACCGTCCCGGCAAGGCGGGGTGCGAGCGCCGCCAGGACCCGGGTGCGTTGCGCGTCGTCGAGAGCGCTCGTCGTCGCAAGATCAAGGCTCAGCTGGACCCGTGAGTCCGCTGTGTTGACTCCTTGGCCGCCCGGGCCGGACGCGTGCGAGAACTGCTCGGTGAGCTCGCGGGCCGGGATTCTCAGCCCGCGCGGCGCACCAGGCGCGGGGAGCACGACGATGTCGTCCACTGCGTGGCTATGCGCCGGCTGTGGGGTCGCTGGCTGTGGGGTCGCCGAGCGCAGCGTCGACGGAGTCGTCGGGCACGACGGTGCGCACCGAGCGGAGCAGCTCCGCCCAACGCCCGAGGAACTTTCGCTCGTCGAGCTTCTTTCGACGCATCCACCCGGTGACCTCGTCGTTGCACTTGCTCGCGTTGCACGAGCGGCAGGCGGGCACGACGTTCGTCGCGGTGTAGCGGCCGCCGCGCGAGATGGGAAGGACGCAGTCCTTCTGCATGCTGACGTCGTCGGCTCCGCAATAGGCACAGCCGCCCCACATCTCAACGATGTCGGCCCATTGAGCGCCAGTGAGGTCGTTCGTCACGGCGGCAAGCCGCCGCTTGCGCCGACGGGCATACGTGGCGACGCGGGTCCGGGGTGGCATGCCCAGACTCTAGCGCCGGGGCGCATCTCACGGACCGGACGATAATGGCCGGTACCTGAAACGACAGGTTCGAAGTAACGAATGGGGCCGAGCGGGACAATCATCAAAGCTGTCGCCGCGCGTGCGAACAATGCGCATAGAGTGGGCGAAATTCGTCCAACACGTGAGATCTAGGCGTGTTGCTGCAGGTCACGGGCGCACGTGCTGGGCGTCGTCAGCGGGTCTTCTGCGGACGTCGGGGCATTCCGTCTTTGTAACGATGTCGGCTGGAGCACAGAAAGGCGCGCCCGTCACGAGATTTGCTGTGTACGGTTTCGGAGAACCACAGTTGGTTCTTGTCTTGGCGCACGACGGCGTAAGGGTGGCTGCCCTCGCGTCGGGACCCGACGACCCGGGGTCGTGCGCTGACCACCCGAGGAGGAACATTGAAGATCAGGAAGTTTGCGGCTCCGCTCGCGCTCCTGGCGTCTGGCGCGCTGGTGCTCAGCGCGTGCGGCACGTCCGAGGACCCGAAGACGCCCGCCACCACGACGACCAGCGGCGGCTCGAGCGCCGCCCCCGAGAACTCCGGCAAGGCCGACCTCGGTGACGTCACGACCAAGGATGACTCGATCTCCTACTCGCTCGGCGCGGAGGAGTGGCTCGGGTACAACGGCAACACGCCCGAGACCTACTCGACGTACAACTCGGTCGTCAACGACCGCATCTTCGGCAGCTTCATCTACTTCGGCACCGATGGCACCGTCTACCAGGACGCTGACTACGGCACGTTCAAGCTCGTCTCCGACGAGCCCATGAAGGTCGAGTACACGCTGAGCGACGCCGCTAAGTGGTCCGACGGCACGGCGATCTCATATGAGGACTACCTCCTCGACTGGGCCGCCCAGGCGATCTCCGACGGCAAGGACGACAAGGGCAACGCCAAGCCGCTGTTCAACCACGTCGGTGGACTCGACTTCGGCAAGCGCGTCGTCGCCGGCCCGCAGGGTGAGATCGGCGGCAAGACGTTCACCTACGAGTACGAGGCGCCGTACCCCGACTACCAGCTTCAGGTCGGCAGCGCGTTCCCCGCACACATCGTCGCCAAGCAGGCTGACATGACCGTCGAGGAGCTCGTCAAGGCGATCCAGGACAAGGACGTCGAGAAGCTTCGCCCCGCAGCGAAGTTCTGGAACGAGGGTTGGCTCTCCAAGACGCCCGGTCAGCTTCCTGACCCGGCGATCACGCCGACCTCGGGCCCGTACGCGCTCTCGTCGTGGGAGGCTGGCCAGTCGATCACGCTGACGGCCAACCCCGACTACTTCGGCACGAAGGCCGCGACGAAGACCCTGGTCTACCGCTTCGCAGCTCCTGAGACCCAGGTGCAGGCGCTTGCCAACAAGGACCTCAACATCATCGAGCCCCAGGCCACGGTTGACACGGTCAAGCAGATCGAGGGCCTCGGCGACGCGGTGAAGATGGAGACGGGTCAGTCCCTCACGTGGGAGCACCTCGACTTCAACTTCAACGACGGTGCCTTCAAGGACTCCCTCGAGCTTCGCCAGGCGTTCGCGTACTGCGTGCCGCGCCAGACGATCGTTGACAACCTCGTCAAGCCGATCGACCCGAACGCGACGATCATGAACGCTCGTGAGGTCTTCCCGTTCCAGCCCGACTACGCCGCCGTGACCAGCGCCGCGTACGACGGCCGCTACGACACGGTGAACATCGACGAGGCCAAGAAGCTCGTTGCTGCTGCCGGCGTCGAGACCCCCATCAAGGTCCGGATCGGCTACTCCGGCCCGAACCAGCGCCGCACCGACCAGGTCGCGCTCATCGCCTCGAGCTGTGCTGACGCTGGCTTCGAGGTCGTCGACGCCGGAAACGCTGACTTCTTCCAGCCCGGCGGCACCATGGAGCGTGGCGACTACGAGATCGCGCTCTTCGCGTGGGCAGGTTCCGGCCAGATCGTCTCGGGCCAGAACATCTACGCCTCTGACGGTGGCCAGAACTACCACGGCTGGGACGTCCCCGAGATCGACGCTGCGTGGAAGGCCCTGGGCTCGACCCTCGACCGCGCCGAGCAGCTCAAGCAGATCGAGATCATCGAGAAGCAGCTCTGGGACAACATGCTCAACATCCCCGTGTTCGCTCACCCCGGTCTCATCGCGTTCGACTCGACCATCTCCAACGTCCGCAAGACCTCGACCCAGTCGACCGTCGCGTGGAACGCGGAGCAGTGGGTTCGCGCGTCCTGATCGACCCGGTGACGGCTTAGCTGCCGTCCCGACCGTCTAGGTCGCGAGAGCGACGTAGGCTTGCACAGCAAGACCGCTGGGGTGAGGTCGTCCAACGACCTCACCCCAGCGGCGCGAGGATGCCACCGACCCGTTCCCGACCGGAGCGGGTCGGCGTCGGTGCCGTGCCAAACCATCCCCGCACCACCCAGAGACGTGAAGGAATCGTCCGTGGCCAAGTTCATCCTGCGCAGGCTCGGGGCATCGCTGCTCGTGCTGCTCGGCGGCTCGATGCTGCTGTTCTTCCTCGTCACCATCTCCGGTGACCCCATCGGGGACCTTCGAGAGTCGAACGCCGAGAACCGCGACTACCTCATCCGCCAGCGCACAGAGTTCATGGGCCTCGACACGCCCTGGTTCCAGCGTTACGGCGTCTGGCTCGGCGGCGTCGCCAAGTGCGTTACGCTCAGCTGCGACCTCGGGACCAACCGCAACGGCGTCGACGTTGTGAGCATGCTCGGCAACGCGGCGTCCTCGACGCTCCGGCTCGTCGTCCTCGCGACCGTCCTCGCGATCGTCATCGGAGTCATCGTCGGAATCGTCACCGCGATCCGTCAGTACTCCGGCTTCGACTACGTCGTGACGTTCCTCGCGTTCCTCTTCTTCTCGCTCCCCGTGTTCTGGGCCGCAGTGCTCCTCAAGGAGTTCGGCGCGATCCGCTTCAACGACTGGATCGTCGAACCCACCTTCACGCTCGGGCAGATCGCGATCACCGCGGTCGTCCTCGGAGTGATCCTCCAGGGAATCCTGGGCGGGGGAGTGCGCCGCCGTGCGATCACCGCAGGCGCGACCCTCGTCTTCGTCATCGCGGCGATGTCCTACTTCTCGGCCACCGAGTGGTTCCGCCGCCCCCTTCTCGGCCTCGGCTTCGTCCTCCTCGTCGGCATCGGCGCGGCTGTCGGCGGAACCGCACTGTTCACGGGGATCCGCAACCGCCGCGTCCTGTACGCGACGCTCGGCACGGTCGCGGCCGGCACAGTGAGCCACATCGTCGTCCTGCCCATGCTCACCGACGGTGGCTGGGGAACGATCTTCGCGCTCCTGCCCGTCCTGCTTCTCGTCGGCGGACTCATCGGCTGGTTCGTCGGCGGCTACTCGCGCAAGCCAGCCACCATCTTGTCGATGTCGATCGCCGTCATCATGGGCATGCTCATCGTCGCGGACGTCGCGAGCCGCCACTGGGCATCGTTCCTCGGGCTGAAGAGCCGCCCCATCTCGACGATCGGTTCCCAGACACCCAACTTCGCGGGAGGCTTCTGGGAGTCCTTCCTCGACAAGGGCGCGCAGATCATCCTCCCGACGATCATCCTCACGCTCGTCTCGATCGCGTCGTACACGCGCTACACGCGTTCGTCGATGCTCGAGGTGATGAACCAGGACTACATCCGCACCGCTCGCTCGAAGGGCCTCTCCGAGCGCGTCGTCATCGTCAAGCACGGCTTCCGTAACGCGCTCATCCCCATCACGACGATCGTCGCGTTCGACTTCGCGGGCCTCATCGGTGGCGCGGTCATCACCGAGCAGGTCTTCGGCTGGAAGGGCATGGGTGAGCTCTTCCAGACCGGCCTCAAGGCGGTCGACCCCGCGCCCGTTATGGCGTTCTTCCTCGTCACAGGAACGGCCGCCGTCGTCATGAACCTCGTCGCTGACCTCGCGTACGCGGCGCTCGACCCCCGGATCAGGCGGTGATCGCGTTGACCACGACACCGACCGCCGTCCACCACGCCCTCAGCGGAGTCCGCCATGACTGACCCCAACACCCCCGCACCGCACGAGAACCTCCAGCCCCCCGCCCCCGGCGTCGGTGGCGTCGAGGCCTCGGTCGCCGGAGTCGACCTCGCGGTCGAGCCGACGCCGCCCGCACCGCAGCAGAAGTCCTACTCACAGGGCCAGCTCGTCATGCGCCGCTTCCTGCGGCACAAGGGTGCGATGATCTCGCTCGTCATCCTCCTGTTCGTCACGGTCGTGGCCTACACCTCGATCGGCTTCGGTCCCCTCCCGGGCTGGTGGGACAAGGACTTCTCACGAGCGGGCGCAAGCGTCAACGGCGGTGCACCCACACTCACTCTCTGGCCGTTCTCGCTCGGCGAGCACCCCTTTGGCCAAGAGAACACGGGCAAGGACTACTTCGCGCTCGCGATGCGCGGCACCCAGATCTCGCTCATGATCGCGTTCGTCGTCGGCATCGGCTCGACGCTCATCGGAACGATCATCGGCGGCCTCGCGGGCTACTTCCGGGGCTGGATCGAGTCGATCCTCATGCGCCTCACCGACCTCGTCATCGTCATCCCGCTGCTCGTCCTCGCCGCCGTCCTCGGCCAGATCGCCTCGCAGAAGGGCGTCTGGCTCCTCGCGATCGTCCTCGCCTGCGTCACCTGGACGGGCCTGGCCCGACTCGTCCGCGGAGAGGTGCTCTCGCTGCGTGAACGCGAGTTCGTCGCGTCAGCGCTCGCGATCGGCACCCCACCGCGCCGCATCATCTTCCGGCACATCCTGCCGAACACGATCGGCGTCATCATCGTCTCCGCAACCCTGTCGATCGCCTCCGCGATCCTTCTCGAGACCTCGTTGAGCTTCCTCGGCTTCGGCGTCAAGGCTCCCGACGTGTCGCTGGGAACGCTCATCTCGACCTACCAGGGCGCCTTCTCGACCCGGCCCTGGCTGTTCTGGTGGCCGGGCGTGCTCATCCTCACGATCGCGCTGTGCGTGAACTTCATCGGCGACGGGCTGCGAGACGCCTTCGACCCGCGCCAGAACAGGAGCAAGGACTGATGAGCGTCGACACCACCCAGGACCCGGTCCTCTCGTTCACCGACCTCGACGTGAAGTTCCGCACCGAGTTCGGCTCCGTCCACGCAGTCAAGGGCATCAGCCTCGAGGTCCGTCCCGGTGAGGTCCTTGCCCTCGTCGGCGAGTCCGGCTCGGGCAAGTCCGTCACCTCGATGACCGCGCTCGGACTCCTGCCGGGCAACGCCCGCGTCTCCGGGCGCGTGACGGTCGGCGACAAGGTCGTCGGCGAGCTCGACGACGCAGCCCTGCGGCGCATGCGCGGCAACGACATCGCCATGGTCTTCCAGGAGCCGATGACGGCGCTCAACCCCGTCCTCACGATCGGCACACAGCTGACCGAGTCCCTCGAGCTGCACGGGATCGCGCACGGCAAGGACGCGGACGACCGCGCTGTCGAGCTGCTGGGCATGGTCGGCATCCCCGAGCCCGAGCGGCGCGTCACGCAGTTCCCGCACGAGCTCTCGGGCGGCCAGCGTCAGCGCGTCGTCATCGCCATGGCGCTGTCCTGCGACCCGCAGGTCATCGTCGCTGACGAGCCTACGACCGCGCTCGACGTCACAGTCCAGGCCGACATCCTCGACCTGCTGCGTTCGCTCAAGGACAAGCTCGACACGGGCATCCTCCTCATCACCCACAACATGGGTGTCGTCGCTGACATGGCCGACCGCGTCGCCGTCATGCTCAAGGGCGAGATCGTCGAGCAGGGCACGGCCGAGGAAGTCCTCAACCACGCCCAGCACCCCTACACGAAGCGGCTGCTCGCAGCCGTCCCGCACCTCGGGCAGGGCCCCGGCCAGTTCGGCATCGTGCCAGTCGAGGCGGGCGAGGACGACACGACGGGCGACTCGACTCTCGCGCTCGACGTCCGCAACCTCGTCGTCGAGTACCAGCGACTCGGCAAGGCCCCCTTCCGCGCCGTCGACGACGTCTCGTTCCAGGTCGCGCCCGGCGAGATCGTCGGGCTCGTCGGCGAGTCAGGCTCAGGCAAGTCGACGATCGCGCGCTGCGCGCTCGGCCTCATCCCGGCAGCCGCGGGCGAGGTCGAGATCTTCGGGACCGACCTCTACCGCGCCAAGGGCAAGGCCGAGAAGGCCATCCGCCGGCGCGTCGGCGTCGTCTTCCAGGACCCGGCCTCCTCCCTCAACCCGCGCTTCCCGATCGGTGACTGCATCGCCGAGCCGCTCGTCGTGCACAAGGTGGGCAACCGCAAGACGCAGCTCGCGCGCGTCTACGAGCTGCTCGACGCCGTCGAGCTGCCTCGCGACGTCATCAACCGCTACCCGCACGAGCTCTCAGGCGGCCAGCGTCAGCGCGTGAGCATCGCACGTGCCCTCACGCTCGACCCGCAGCTGCTCGTCGCTGACGAGCCCACGAGCGCGCTCGACGTCTCCGTCCAGGCGCAGGTCCTCAAGATGTTCCTCGCCCTGCAGGAGCGCTACAAGTTCGGGTGCATCTTCGTCAGCCACGATCTCGCGGTCATCGACATGCTCGCCGACCGTGTCGTCGTCCTGCAGAACGGCAAGATCGTCGAGCAGGGGAACCGTGCGGACGTCCTCGGCAACCCTCGCGAGGAGTACACGCGTCGGCTTCTGGCCGCAGCGCCCGTTCCGGAGCCGGGTGAGCAGCGTCGTCGTCGCGACGAGCGCCACGCACTCCTCGCGGAGCTGGGTGACTCGGTCACCGAGCTTCGCATCAATTGACCGTCAAGCACGGGCTCCTCGGGCTCGCGGTTCGTCGCGCTGCGGCGAGCCGCGGGCCCGTGCTCGCTCTCGGCCTGCTGGCGGCGCTCGCCGTCGCGTGCGTCGTCGGCGTGCTCGGACAGGTCGAGCAGAGCGTGCGGCACACGGTGAGCACAGCCACCGAGCTCGCGGGCGACGGCGACAGGCTAGAACTCCGCACCCGGCTGCTCGGTGACGGGGCCGCACAGGACGGGACCGTCCGCGCGATCGTCTCCGACGCGACCGGCGCGGCGAACGTCACGGTGACGCGTGCCGAGGACCCCGACCGAGACGACACCCCGTTCGTCACCTGGACGATCGCCGTCGATCCCCGGACTCTCAGCCCTGACGACGTCATCGTGCTCGCAGCAGGGCTCCCGCCCCTCGAGAGCGCGGTCAAGGCGTCCGACGCGCAGTCCCGCGGTCTCGTCGTCAGCGGGGGACTCGTGGCCGCGACGAGCGGGCTCGCCGAGCGCGTGACCGCGTTCCGTGGCGTCGCCGTCGTTCCCGTGCTCGTGCTCGCCGTCATCGGTGCGGTCGGCCTCGGCCGCGTGGTGCGTCAGATCGTGACGGGTCGCCGCCGCGAGGACGCACTCCTCGCGGCGCGCGGCATCGGCCCCGCGCACGTCCGTGCGCTCGCCGCAGCGGAGACGGCGACGGTCACGACGCTCGGGGCGGTCGCCGGTGCCGTCGGCGCGCTCGCCGTCCTCGCCGCGACCTCCCAGAGCGTCGGCGACCTCGCCGGGCGCGCCCTCCTCACCGCAGTCGCAACCGTTGCTGTCACGGCTCTCACGGCGGCCGTTCTCGCGGGCCGCCAGCTCGACGACCTGCTGCGCACCGAGCCTCGAGGGACGCTCGCGACGGGCCAGATCGTCTCGGGCGTCGTCCTCGCGGTCGCGGCCGTCGTCGCGACCTGGCGGATCCTCGTGGCTCGAGGCGCCCAGCCTGACGTGCTCGCGCTCGCCGCGCCCGGCGTGCTGCTCGTCGCGCTCGTCCTGCTCGGCGTCGCTGCGAGCGCGGGCGTCCTCGCCGGGCTCGCGCGCCGGGCTGCGCGGAGCCCTCGGCTTGACCGGGTGCTCGCGCTCCGCACGGCTGCTCGTCGCCGCGGGGTCCGACTGCCCGCGCTCGTCGTCGCGCTGGCCGTGGGTGCCCTCGTCCTCGCCTCCGCGTATGCCGGTACGTCCGCTCAGACGGGGGCGCGTCTCGCGGTGCTCGACGCGGGCGCCGACGTGCGGGTCGCCGTGGCACCCTCGGGCTCGGTCGCAGGGATCGACGTCGACCCCACGCTCGCAGGAGGAGCCGCGGCGAGCGCCGCGGTCGTCGTGCGGCCGGCGAAGGTCGGGACCGAGGACGTCGTCGTCCTCGCCGCGCCTGCGGACGCGCTTGCCGCGGTCGTCCGCGACGGCGACGGGATCGCCGCGGACATCGCAGGCGGTCCGACGCTCACGGGGCCGGTGCTCGGCCCCGACGGTCTGACCGTGCCGGTCCGGGCGCAGCTCGAGGGGCACGTCGGCGAGCTCACCGCGATGTTCGCGCCCGCACGCCCGACGATCACCGTGCGCGTCATGGCTGCCGCCTGGCTCATCGACGATGCGGGCCGCACGGCTCTCGTGCGCAGCGCGAGCACACTCCTCGATGCCGCTGGACCCGCGTCCGCGCAGCTGCGCCTCGTCCCCGAGGTCTCCGGCGCGTGGCGGCTCGCCGCAGTCGACGTCGTCGTCGACGAGGTGCTGGTCGACGGCTTTGCCGGGTTCGGCGTGACCGACAGCGCGCGCGACGGGCTCGACGTCGGCACCATCGGCGGTGCGGGCGAACCCGTGGACGTCAGTGCGTGGGAGCGTCACGACTCGCCCCGTGACGAGCCGGACGCCCCGCCTGCGGCGGGGCAGCGCGTCCGACCCGGGACGACGGCGCGGTGGATGCCGCCGAACGCCTCCGACGCCTCGGCCCCGATCCCCGGGGTCGTCGACCGCACCCTCGCGACGTCCCTCGCCCTCAGTCCCGGCTCGATCGTCCCGCTCACGATCGCGGGGAGCTCGCTCGACGTCCGGGTGGTCTCCGTCCACGACCGGCTCCCCGGCGTGGCTGCTCCCGCGCTCGCGCTCGACGCAACCTCGCTCCGTGCCGCCCAGCTGGCCGCCGGCTCTGCGCCCGTCGCCTCCGAAGAGGTGTGGCTGCGCACGACGGCCGATGACGTCGCCGCGCCCGCTGCAGCGCGCGCACTCGCCGACCGACTTGCTGCGGACGGGACCTGGGGCGCGGCACCCGCAGCGTTTACCGTCGTCGCCGCGCCCCGGGGGACCGACGTCGCGGCGGCCTTCTGGACCGCGGGACTTGCTGCGGTCCTGCTTGCACTCGCTGGTCTGCGCTCAACGACGAGCGCCCAGCTGGCCGCGCGTGAAGGAGAGGTCGTCGGGCTGCGCGCGCTCGGCCTCGCACCCCGACGGCTCGCCCGCACGCGGGTCGCGGAGTCCGCGTGGGTGATCGGGGCGGGAGTCGCCGTCGGGGTCGTCAGTGGGGGCGTCGTCGCTGCCCTTGCGACACCGTTGCTCGTCCGAGCCGCAACCGCAAGCGTGTCGACCGCCGCGACGACCCTCGACCTCCCGCCGCTTCTCGGGGGGCTCGCCGCGCTCCTCGCGGCCGTCGCGCTCGTCATCGCGCTCTACGCGCGTTCCGTCGTGCGTCAAGCCGCTGACCCCGACCTGCGGGAGGTGTCCGCATGAGGCCGCCAACCTCGCAGGTGCAGACCCGGCAGACTGCGGGTCGTGCGAACGTCTCCCGCACCCGCCTGGTCGCGGCGGCGCTGCGCCAGCGCCTCGGAGCCGGCCTCGTCGTCGCGCTCGTCGCCCTCGTGGGCGCGGGCGTCCTCACCCTGTGGCCGCGCGGCGTCACCGCGATGGAGTCCGCGGTCGTCGGTGCCCGCGTCGCGGCCGCCTCACCGCTCGCTCGTGACCTCATGCTCCGTACCTCGCGGTGGACGACGCCCGACGCCGAGGCACCCGGCCTCACCGGAAGCATGCAGCGCACGCTCGGACCCGTCGTCGCCGCCCTCTCGGGTGCGCGCGACGCGATCCCCGAGCCCGCCCGTGCCGCTGTCGGCGCACCCGAGGCGCGCGTCTCCGACGCGACCGACCACCTGGCCCGGACAGACGCGGGTGCGGGAGCGGACGTGCGCTTCCCCGAGCTCCTGCCCGCCGCAGCGACGGGTTTCATCGACCGCGTGCGCATCATCGAGGGCCGCGCCCCTGCAGACCGGGGCGCGGACGCCCGGTGGAACGAGGACCCCACGGAGGTCCTCGTCTCCCGGGCGGGCGCCGAGCGTCTGGGCTGGGCCGTCGGAGACGTCCGCGACGCGACGGTCCGGAGCTCGGGCTACCGCCTCGTCGGGACGTACGAGGTGCTCGACCCTGACGACGGCTACTGGCTGCACACGCCCGCGGCGGTCGGACCGTACGTCGATGACAACCTCGACAAGGGCGTCACGGTGCGCGTGCTCGGGATCCTCGATCCGCAGGAGCTCCTCGCCTATGCCCAGCGCCCCACGCTCGACGTCTGGTACCCGGTCGGTGCCATCGGCCACGCAGACCCGACGACAGTCGCCGCCCAGCTGCGGGCAGCGGCGGCGAGCGCGTCTGCCCCGCTCGGCGGAGTGCGCTTCTCGACGGGCATGCCTGCGCTCCTCGATGACGCGGTGGCCGACGTCGCGACCTCGCGCGCCCTGGGCGCGTTCGCGCTCGCCGGACCGCTTGCCGCGCTCGCCCTCGCCCTGGGTCTCGGCGCGCAGAGCCGCGTCGCCGGCCGTCGTGACGACCTTGCGCTCGCGCGAGCCCGTGGCGCTTCGGGCCTCCAGGTGCGCGGCCTCGCCGCGCTCGACACCCTCCTCGTCTCGGTGCCCGCAGCCGCCGTCGGAACGGTCATCGCGGCAGCCCTGGGGGAGTCCGTCGCGCCCGGCGAGGGCCGCGACCTCCTCGGCCCGGCGCTCGTCGCCCTCGCTCCCGGGGCGCTTGCCGCCGCGCTCGTCGCGCCGCCGCGCGCAAGCGTGTCGCGGGCCCGGCTCGTGCGTGCGCTTCGCACGACCGGTGGGATCGCGCTCGTCGGGGGAGCGGCTGGCGCCACGGTGCTCGCCCTCACGGGGAGGCTCGATGCGGGCGACCCGCTCGTCGTCGTCCTGCCCGCGCTCGTGGCCGCCGCAACCGCTGTGCTCGTCGTCGCGCTCGTCCGGCCTGGGCTCGGAGTCCTCGTGCGTGCGGCGCGCAGCACGCGCGGGCCCGGGATCCTCGTCGGCCTGGCCCGCGCGGCGCGCGGCCGCCCCGGCGTCGTCGCGGGCATCCTGGCGCTCGTCGTGGGCATGGGCGTCGTCGTCCAGTCGACCGCGCTGCTCGCCACGGTGCGCGGGGGAGCGGACGACAGCGCATGGGAAGCGACGGGAGCTGACCTCAGACTCTCGGGCCCGACGATGTCACCCGACCTCGTCGCGCGCGTCGAAAAGGTCGACGGCGTCAACCTCGCCGTCGCTGCCGAGGTCCTCACGCCTGCGGCGCTCAGGCTCGGCGGCGTCCGCACGAACGTCGACGCCCTCGTCGTCGACATTGCGCGCCTCGCGCGCCTCGACGCAGCAGGCCACCGTCACCCGGACGACGCGGCCCTGAGTGCTGTCGCGGACCCGCAGCCGGTCGTCGTCTCGCGCGCGGTCCGGGACGCGCTCGGCGAGTACGCGCCCGGCGACGTGCACCTCACCGCAGCCGGACTCGACGTGCCCGTGGCCGACATCGCGTCCGCCGATGTCGTGGCGGGACTCGGCAACTCCTCGCGGTGGGTGCTCGTCGACGCGACCGCACTCGTCGCGCACGGTCTCGAGCGGCCCACACCGCAGGTGCTCCTCGTCGACGTCGACGACTCGCTCGACGCCGCGCAGGTCACCGCGCTCGGCACGACCCTCGCCGGGATCGTGGGCACGGGCGACGTCCGCTCGCTGGCCCCCGAGCGGGACGCGCAGCTGGCAGACCCGACGATCGCGTGGCTCGTGCGGGGCACGACCGTGGGTGCGGGCATGGCTCTGCTCGCGGTTGCCGCAGCACTGGCCGCGGCGCTTGCGGCGGCCGCGCCTGCGCGCCGCCGGTCGCTCGCCGTCCTGCGTTCCCTGGGTGGCGGACGCCGCGACCTGCGCACCGCGGTCGCGGTCGAGCTCGCGGCCTGGGTCGTCCCCGGGCTCGTCGTGGGGGCGGGACTCGGCATCGGGCTCACCCTCGTCGCGGTCGAGGTCGTCGACCTTCCCGCCTTCCTCGACGCACGCGAGGTCCCACCACGCTTCGACGTCGGCGCTCTTGCGCTCGTCACCGGTGTGGTCGTCGCTGCCGCAGCGGTGGCAGCCGTCCTCACTGCTCGAGCCCGCCCGACCCTCACCGAGGAGGCACTATGACCGCTCTCTGGGACGACACCCGGGCTGACGAGGACGAGCCCGACATCCTCTGCCGCGACCTCGTCCGCATCTTCGTCACCGAGGGTGTTGAGGTGCAGGCGCTCCAGGGCCTCACGCTGCGCGTCGAGCGCGGCGAGGTCGTCGCGCTCGTCGGGGCCTCAGGGTCGGGCAAGTCGACGCTCCTGTCGATCCTTTCGGGCCTTGACCGACCCACGGGCGGGGCGGCCCGCGTCGCGGGGCAGGACCTCGCCTCGATGACGCGCCGGGAGCGCGTCGTCTTTCAGCGCCACCGCGTCGGGTTCGTATGGCAGCAGACCGCACGCAACCTCCTGCCCTACCTCACCGCCACGCAGAACGTCGTCGTCCCCCTCGCCCTCGCGGGCACGCCGCGGCGCGGCGCGGAGCGTGCAGCGCGAGCCGCTGAGCTCCTCAAGATGCTCGGCGTCGGGCACGTCGCGGACACGCGACCCGCGCACATGTCCGGCGGCGAGCAGCAGCGCGTCGCGATTGCGGTGGCGCTCGCGAACCAGCCGCGTGTCCTCCTCGCCGACGAGCCCACCGGCGAGCTCGACGAGGCGACGAGCGCTGAGGTTCTCGAGGCCTTCCGCACCGCCAACGCCGAGCTCGGCACGACCGTCCTCGTCGTCACGCACGACCCCACGGTCGCCGACCACGTCTCGCGCACCGTCCGCATCCGTGACGGACGCACCTCGCTCGAGGTGCTGCGCCGGCGCGAGATCGGTGCGGACGGTGTCGCGCACGATCTGGTCGAGGAGTTTGCGGTCCTCGACCCCGTCGGGCGCATGCAGCTGCCTCCCGAGTTCGTCACGCAGCTGGGGCTGCGTGACCGGGTCCGGCTCGATCTCGAGCCCGACCACGTGAGCGTGTGGCCGGGCACGAGCGCGGCTGGTCCGGCCGCGCCCGAGACCGCCACGTCCCCGACCGCCGTGCCCGAGACCGCCGTGCCCGAGGAGCCGTCATGACCGAGATCGTGCTGTCCGCGCAGGACGTCTCGCGCGAGTTCCGAACCCCGGCGGGCGTCGTCCACGCCGTCGTCGGCGCGAGCCTCGAGGTGCGCGCGGGCGAGCTCGTCGTCGTCCGGGGTCGCTCGGGAGCAGGCAAGACGACGCTGCTCGGCATGCTCGCGGGGGCCGACGTGCCCACGTCGGGCACCGTGACGCGGCCCAGCGGGCCGGGCGGGATCGGGTACGTCATGCAGACGTTCGGGCTCGTCGAGGTGCTGTCCGCTGCCGAGAACGTCGAGCTCCCGCTGCGCGTCGTGCGCACGCCGTCGGACGAGCGCGACTCCCGCGTGGCGGCGGCGCTCGCGACCGTGGGTCTGACGCGCCACGGGCACCAGCGGCCCGACGAGCTCTCTGGCGGCCAGCGCCAGCGCGTCGCGATCGCGCGCGCGCTCGTCACGCGTCCGGGTCTCGTCATCGCGGACGAGCCGACGGGGCAGCTCGACTCGGTCACCGCGGGAGCGGTCATGGACGTGCTGCGTGAGCTGACGCGCGTCGACGGGGTCGCGGCGGTCGTCGCGACCCACGACCCGATCCTCGTCGAGCGTGCCGACCGCGTCTACGACCTGCACGACGGCCACCTCACGGCCGCGTAGGCCGTCTCACCCCGTGGTCGCCCCCTCGGCGCGGCGGGGCGATGGGATCAGGGAGCTCGCTCGCGGAGGGGGCCGCGAGCGAGGAGAGTGAGGGGACCCACACCGCATCTGCTTGCCAGCGCGGTAGGATGGACCGTTGCGCAGCGGAGATGCGCGCGACGCCCTCACCCCCTGAAGGAATGGTTACCCCTATGTCTGTGCGCTCCGATCTGCGCAACGTGGCGATCGTCGCCCACGTCGACCACGGCAAGACGACGATGGTCGACGCCATGCTGCACACCTCCGGAGCGTTCGGTGCGCACGACCACGTCGACGAGCGCGCGATGGACTCGGGCGACCTCGAGCGCGAGAAGGGCATCACGATCCTCGCGAAGAACACGGCGGTCCGGTACACCGGCCCGTCCGCGGCGGAGTTCGGGCACCCCGAGGGCATGACGATCAACGTCATCGACACCCCCGGCCACGCGGACTTCGGCGGTGAGGTCGAGCGCGGCCTGTCGATGGTCGACGGCGTCGTCCTTCTCGTCGACTCCTCTGAGGGCCCGCTCCCGCAGACCCGCTTCGTGCTGCGCAAGGCGCTCGCCGCCAAGCTCCCCGTCATCCTCGTCGTCAACAAGGTCGACCGGCCTGACGCCCGCATCGACCACGTCGTGGCTGAGGCGACCGACCTCCTGCTCGGCCTCGCCTCCGACCTCCAGGCCGAGGTCCCCGACCTCGACCTCGACTCGGTCCTCGACGTCCCCGTCGTCTTTGCGGCGGCCAAGCTCAAGCGCGCTTCCCTCACGCAGCCGGCCGACGGCTCCCTCCCGGACTCCGAGGACCTCGAGCCGCTCTTCCGGACGATCCTCGAGAAGATTCCCGCGCCGACGTACGAGGAGGGCGCGCCGCTCCAGGCTCACGTCACGAACCTCGACGCGTCGCCGTTCCTCGGGCGTCTCGCGCTCCTGCGCGTCTTCAACGGCACGATCCGCAAGGGCCAGACCGTCGCGTGGGCACGCCACGACGGCACGCTCCAGAACGTCCGCATCACCGAGCTCCTCGAGACCAAGGCGCTCAGTCGAGTGCCCGCCGAGTCTGCGGGCCCGGGCGACATCGTCGCGGTCGCCGGGATCGAGGACATCACGATCGGTGAGACCCTCACCGACCCGGACGACCCGCGTCCGCTTCCCCTCATCACGGTCGACGACCCCGCGATCTCGATGACGATCGGTATCAACACCTCGCCCCTCGCGGGCAAGGGCGGCAAGGGCCACAAGGTCACCGCACGCCAGGTGAAGGACCGTCTCGACGCAGAGCTCATCGGTAACGTCTCGCTGCGCGTCCTGCCGACCGAGCGTCCCGACGCGTGGGAGGTCCAGGGCCGCGGCGAGCTCGCACTCGCGATCCTCGTCGAGCAGATGCGCCGCGAGGGCTTCGAGCTCACCGTGGGCAAGCCCCAGGTCGTGACGAAGAAGGTCGACGGCAAGGTCCACGAGCCGATCGAGCGCATGACGATCGACGTGCCCGAGGAGTTCCTCGGCGCCGTCACCCAGCTCATGGCGCAGCGCAAGGGCCGCATGGAGAGCATGTCGAACCACGGCACCGGCTGGGTGCGCATGGAGTTCATGGTCCCCGCGCGTGGCCTCATCGGCTTCCGCACGCGCTTCCTCACGGAGACGCGCGGCACGGGCATCGCGTCCTCGCTCGCCGAGGGCTACGAGCCGTGGGCCGGCCAGATCGAGACTCGCGTGACGGGCTCGCTCGTCGCCGACCGCTCGGGCAAGGTCACGCCCTACGCGATGATCAACCTTCAGGAGCGTGGCTCGTTCTTCGTCGAGCCCACCTCCGAGGTGTACGAGGGCCAGGTCGTCGGCGAGAACTCGCGCAACGAGGACATGGACGTCAACATCACCAAGGAGAAGAAGCTCACGAACATGCGTGCAGCTTCCTCGGACAACTTCGAGAACCTCGTCCCTCCGCGTCGTCTCACGCTCGAGGAGTCCCTCGAGTTCACGCAGGAGGACGAGTGCGTCGAGGTGACGCCCGAGATCGTGCGCATCCGCAAGGTGGTCCTCGACCAGACCGAGCGTGGCCGCGCCGCATCCCGCGCAAAGAAGTCCTGATCCTCTGAACGACGTGCGCCTCCTCGCGGTCCACGCTCACCCCGACGACGAGACCCTGGCAACAGGGCCTCTGCTCGCGGCGTGGGCGGGGCCGGGGGAGGCATTCGTCGTCACGTGCACACGCGGCGAGCGCGGCGAGGTCCTCGGACCCCGCGCGGCGCTCGAGGGCGACGGCCCCGCGCTTGCGGCCCATCGCACCGACGAGCTGAGAGCGGCGCTGGTCGCGCTCGGCGTCACTGGGCACACGTTCCTCGATGCCCTCGTTGCTCCGGGGGGTCGGCGGACGCTGCCCGCGCGCATCGTCGACTCGGGCATGCGGTGGGTCGACGCCCCCGGCGGCACCGCCGGCCCGGCCGACGACGCCGGCCCCGGGGCGTTGACGAGCGTCCCGCTCGACGACGCCGCGCACGCCCTCGCGGAGCACGTGCGCACGCTTTCGATCGACGTCGTCGTCACGTACGACGCGGGCGGCGGCTACGGCCACCCCGACCACGTCCGCACGCACGACATCACGGTGCGGGCGCTCGCGCTGCTGGCAGCGGCGGGCGGGCCCGTGCCCGTGCTGCTGTGCCCGACGATCTCTCCCGCACGCGACGCAGAGGTGCGCGCGCACCTCACGGCGGCGCCGTGGATCGCGCGCGTACGCGCCGAGCACGAGCTCGCCGGACCGGCCGACGGACGCCCGCCGGCCGTGGTCGCGGACCGCGAGCTTGCCGCGCTCGTCGACGTGGCGCCCGTCCGTGAGGCGGTCGTCGCTGCGCTGCGCGCGCACGCGACGCAGGTCATGGCAGTGACCCCCGCTCCCGAGGACGACCGCGTGGTCGCGGCGATCTTTGCGCTCTCGAACCGCGTCGTGCAGGGGCTCCCGCGGGTCGCGGCGTACGCGCTCGTCGGCGCTGACGGCGGCGAGCCCTCCCAGGCCGACCGCGACCGGTGGGCGGCGGTGCCGCTCGCCGGGACGATCCGACGGGTAGCGTGACCGGATGACGATGCAGCGGTTCCTCATGTACGTCGCGGCGATCGTCGTGGGCGCAGTGCTCGGCGTGCTGGGCACCTTCGGGCACAGGTCGGTCGCCCCGTGGGGGCTCGTCCTCGCGGTGCTCGCGTGCGTCGCGGCCGGCATCTGGGTGCGGGCAACCTTCACCCCCATGGCGGTCATCGCGTACCTCGTGGGCTGGACGGTCGCCGTGCAGATCCTCGCCGCGGGCGGACCGGGTGGCGACACGCAGGTCGTCGCCGACACGCTCGGCTACGTCTGGTCCTACGGGACTGCGCTGCTCGTCCTCGGCGTCCTCGGGCTGCCACGCACGTGGTTCGCCGACACCGAGGTTGCGCGCACGCGGCGCGACGATCGAGCGGTCGCGGCGTCGGACAACGGCCGGAACGTACGATGAACGGGCGCCTGCGGGCGCACCCGGGGGGAGCGGCAGTGCCGCTGCGAGAGCCAGAACGGATGGACGGATGACGCAGGAGCGATCGAACGCGACGGGCCGCACGGGGTCGCCGCTCGACGGATTCGAGTCCGAGAAGCCCACGGGGCACAAGGGCCGGGGCCTCAAGGTGGCGATGTGGAGCGCGCTCGGTGTCGTCGTGCTCGCGGGCGCGTACGTGGCCGCCCAGGTGGCCACGGCCGACCAGATCCCGCGCGGGACGACCGTCGTGGGTGTCGAGATCGGCGGACTCAGCCGCACGGATGCGATCGCGACGATCGAGTCGTCGCTCGCAGAGCGCGCCACGCAGCCCCTCACGGTGACGGCAGGCCAGCTGTCCGCTGACATCGACCCTGTCGAGGCAGGCCTCGGGCTTGACGCGCGGGCGACCGTCGCGGGGCTCACCGGATTCTCGTTGGCGCCGGGCGACCTCGTGCGTTCGCTCTTCGGAGGCGATGAGATCGCGCCGTCGGTCACGGTCGACGACGAGCTGCTCACCTCGGCGCTCGAGGATGCTGCGGGCAGCCTGCGCACCGAGCCGGTCGACGGCAAGGTCGCCTTCATCGACGGCCGTGTCGAGGTGCTTCCCGCGACGCCCGGTCTCGAGGTCGACGTGGCCCGCGCCCGCGACAAGGTCATCGGCGCCTTCCCCGCGACGACCGGGCCGGTCGACCTCCCGGTGAAGAAGGTCGAGCCGCAGATCACGCAGGCTGAGACCGACGCAGCAAAGCTCACGGGGACCACCCTCGTCTCGGCCCCCGTCCGCGTCGAGGTAGCCGAGCAGAAGGCCGAGCTGCCGATCTCGGTCCTCGGCGCGGCCGCGACGTTCGTCGCCAAGGACGGCGCGCTCGCCCTCACTCTCGATGCCGAGACCATCGCCAAGGCGGTCCTTGACCGCACGAACGATCTCGAGGAGAAGGCGACCGCGGCGAAGTTCACGTTCAAGGACGGCAAGCCGAAGATCACGGGCGGCAAGACGGGCCTCGCGCTCGACCGCGACGCCCTCGCCGCGTCGGTTCTCACGGCGGCGACGACGCCCGGGACACGCACGGCCACGACCAAGCTCGTCGAGACGGAGTCGGACAGCTCGCGCGCCGCGCTCGAGAAGCTGGGTGTCAAAGAGGTCGTCTCGGAGTTCTCGACGTCGCTCGCCGGGTCCTACGCGGCGCGCAACGCGAACCTTGCGCTCGCTGCCAAGAAGATCACGGGCCAGCTCATCAAGCCGGACGCCGAGTGGTCGCTCACCGAGGCGATCAGCCCCATCACGCTGGAGGGCGGTTACAAGAACGCCGGGATCGTCGACCGCGGTCGCCTCCAGGACGGCGTGGGCGGTGGCCTGTCACAGATGGCGACGACGACGTACAACGCCTTCTTCTTCTCCGGTGTCGAGATCCTCGAGCACCGCCCGCACAGCTACTACTTCTCGCGCTACCCCGAGGGCCGCGAGTCGACGATGTTCACGGGCTCGATCGACATGCGCGTGAAGAACGACACTCCCTACGGGATCCTCATGCAGGCGTCGGTGCGCGACGGCAAGGTCGTCGTCAAGCTGTGGTCGTCGCCGCACTTCACCGTGAAGTCGACGACCTCGCCCCGTCGTGAGGTCGTGCAGCCGCGCACGATCTACTCGACCGAGCAGGGCTGCATCGCCCAGGGCTCGGGCTCGCCCGGGTTCGCCGTCACGGTGACCCGCAAGGTGTCCCACGACGGCGAGCTCGTCAAGGATGAGTCGAGCGCCTGGCGGTACACGCCGCAGAACCGCTTTGTGTGTGGGCCCGACCCCGCCAAGGAGAAGGCGAAGAAGGCTCAGGACGACGACTGAGACGACGAGCGCCCGCGGTGCGGACGCTCGGTAGGATCGCGGCGCGGCCTGTTCCGGTCGCACGGCACCGGGAGGGACGGCAGCGATGCTCGGCAGGAGCGAACGGGAGTCGGGCGCGCACGCCCTTGCGGCGGCACGGCAGGGCGGCTGGGACTCGCACGAGAACCTCGACGAGCCCACAGATCTGCTCGACCTCGGGTCGATGTCGGCGGCCCTCGCGACCGTCTCGCGGATCGACGGCTTGCGCGGCGTCATGCACGTCGGGCACCCCGCAGCACCCGACCACGACCTCGAGCGCTCGCTGCTCGCGAGCGCCGCACCGCTGCGCGTCACGGCCGTCGAGGCCGTGGCCTCGCGCTGGGTGTGGGTGGCTCGTGGGACTGAGCTCGACGGGCACGTCGTGGTCGACGAGGCGGGCATGCGCGACTGCCGTCACCAGCTGCGGACTCTCGGCGCCAACCCGCACCTCGTTCCCGCGCGCACCTCGCTCGCTGCGCGTATCGCGCTCGCGGGCGAGCACGGGTCGCTCGTCGTCGAGCGCGACCACGTGCCCGACGGCTTCTCGGAGGTCCCGGGCTCGGCGGTCCTCCGTGACCACGCCCCGCTCTGGTACGGCCTCGTCGAGCCCGTCGCGGAGCCCGCAGACTTCGATGAGCCTGCTCAGGTGTGGCTCGCGTTCGGGCCGCGCGACGACCACCGCGGCTCCCTCCAGCTGACGCTCGGCCTCGTGGCCGCGGCGGGGATCGACCTGCAGCACCTGCGTTCGCAGCCCTCGGCCGACGGCCCTCACGTCTTCTTTGCGTCGTTCACCGTTCCGACGTCCGCCCCGCTGCGCGCGCTCAAGGCACAGCTGAGCGAGCAGGGCGTCACCCACCGCGTCCTCGGCGTCATGAGGGGTGCAGCCTTCGTCCCCGGCCCGGCCGCGGTCACGCCGGTCTGGGCGGCAAGGAGCTGAGCCCCATGGCGACGCTCTCCTACCTCGGCCCTGAGGGGACCTTCACGCACGCGGCGGCGCTCGCGCTCGCTGGGCGCGGGACTCCCGTGCCGCGCCCGCTCGTCACGGACGTGTACGAGGACGTCGCGGCGGGGCGCGCCGACGCGGGTGTCGTCGCGATCGAGAGCTCGGTCGAGGGCTACGTCGTGCCGTCACTCGATGCGATCGTCGCTGCGCGTGACGTGGTCGCGGTCGACGAGGTGACGGTCGACGTCGCCTTCGATGCGTTCACGCATCCGCAGGCGGTGACCGCGACCGAGGTGGTGGCGCACCCTCACGGGCTTGCGCAGTGCTCGGAGTGGATCGCTGCGCGCGGCCTTGCTGCCGTGCCCGCGTCGTCGAACGCCGCCGCGTGCCGGGACGTGGCACCGCACCAGGTCGCGCTCGGCCCGGCCCAGTGCGGGGAGCTGTACGGCTTGCGTCTCGTCGAGCGTGGCGTGCAGGACTTCGCGGGAGCGCGCACGCGCTTCTTCCTCGTGATCCCACGTGACGCGGCGCGGGCGGAGCTCGCTGCTCGGCGTGAGGAGTCGCGGGCGTGGCGCACGATGCTCGCGATCACGCCGCACGAGATCGGGCCGGGCGTCCTGGCTCGCATCACCGCGGCCTTCGGCGAGCGTGGTGTCAACATGTCCTCGCTCATCACGCGCCCGCTCAAGGCGCAGGAGGGCACGTACGTGTTCGTCGTGACGCTCGACGGCGCGCCCTGGGAGCCGCACGTGCGCGCTCTCGTCCGCCAGCTGCTCGCCGCGGGCGACTCGCTCAAGACCCTCGGCGTCTTTCCCGCGAGCACGGGCCGCGACGCAGGCTTTGACACGTCGCGGGTTCCCGCAGGCTCGGTGCGTGCGGGCGCCGACGACGCGACGACGGCTCGGGAGCTCCTGTGGTAGCCGGTTCCGCCGCCTCCGGGAGCGCGGGGTCGTTCACGCGTCGCGTCGGCATCGTCTCGCTCGGGCTCATCGGCGGGTCCGTGGCCCGCAAGCTCGTCGGGCACGGGGTTGAGGTGCGCGCGTGGAACCCGTCCGCGCCTGCGCTCGAGGCCGCCGCTGCGGACGGCGTGATCCCTGCGGGATCGATCGCTCAGCTGTGCGCGACCGAGCCCGACGTCCTCGTGCTCGCCTCACCGTTGCGAGCGATGACCGACGTCACCCGTGAGGTGGCCGCGCACGTGCGAGGCGAGACCATCGTCATGGACGCGGGCTCCGTCAAGGGCGCGGTCGCCCGCGTCGTGCGCGAGGCGGGACTCGCCTCACGCTTCGTCGGCGCGCACCCCATGGCGGGCACGGAGCAGGCGGGCTATGCCGCGTCTGACCCGGCGTTGCTCGACGGCGCCCGGTGGGCGCTCACGGTCGAGGACGACACACGGCTCGAGGCGTTCCTCCGTGCTGCCGCGCTCGTCACGGGTCCGCTGGGCGGGGTCGCGCGCGTGACGACGCCGGACGTCCACGACGCGGCCGTCGCGCTCGTCAGCCACGTCCCGCACGTGGTCGCGAGCGAGCTGCTGCGGCTCGTGGGTGACTCGGACGTCACAGATCTGGCCCTCGCCCTTGCGGCCGGATCGTTCCGCGACGGTACGCGCGTCGCTGGTACGCACCCGCGTCGGACCGAGGCGATGGTGACCGAGAACGCGGCGGCGGTCGCTCCGGCGCTGCGCCGCGCCGCGGCGGACCTCGCAGCCCTCGCCGACGCGCTCGACGCCGGCGAGCCGGTCGCCGCGTTCTTCGACGCTGCGGCTGCGGTGCGCGCGGGTTCCAGCGTCGCGACCCCGGAGGATCCGCGCACGACGCTCACGCTCTCGCCCGCGACGTGGCGGCCGGCTCTGCTCGGACGTCCGAGGGGGCTCGTCGTCGGTGCGGACGAGTCCGCCCGGGCGATCACGCTCGCCCTCCCTCCGCGCTGAGCGCTGCGGCACCGGCGGAGCCCGTCTCGGCGCAACCGCGTGGGCGCGTCCGCGTCGGTGCAGCCGCCCCGGCGCGAGCGTCCCGGGGCAATCTTCTCAGCGCGGCCGACGGCGTGCGGGAGGCGGCGGAACGGGCTTACCGATCGCGATCTCGCTGCCCGGAACGGCGATCTCGTCGCCCGTGCGCGTGCGCAGCACGAGCCCGGTCTCGTTGCTGTGAACAATCTCGCCGAGGATGTCGGTGTAGCGGTGGGACTCTCCGGTGAGCGTGCGCCGCACCATGACGCGGGTGCCGACGGTCCAGGAGCGCCAAGGGGGAAGGTCTGCTGAGGTCACGGCCCGAGTCTAGGACGACCACCACGCGGGACACTCGGCCAGAACTGCTCGGTGAAGGCTCTCGGCGGGGGATACTGGAGCCTGAACTTCAAGGAGGTCGGACCGTGACGTATGTGATCGCGCAGCCCTGCGTTGACGTCAAGGACAAGGCGTGCGTCGAGGAGTGTCCCGTCGACTGCATCTACGAGGGCAACCGCTCGCTCTATATCCACCCGGACGAGTGTGTTGACTGCGGTGCGTGCGAGCCTGTCTGCCCCGTCGAAGCCATCTACTACGAGGACGACGTCCCGGAGGAGTGGAGCGACTACTACGACGCGAACGTGCACTTCTTCGACACGCTCGGCTCGCCGGGCGGTGCCGCAAAGATGGGTCTCATCGACATGGATCACCCGCTCATCGCTGCACTTCCGCCGCAGGGGGAGTGAGACGCCGCCCGTCGTTCGACGACGGGCACCAGGACGACGAGAGCCGGGCAGTCATCTGACTGCCCGGCTCTCGTGCGCCGTGGCTGGGGCCGCTGCGTCAGCTGTGCGCGACCCATTCGGGTGCGCGCGTGACGACGGGGCCGATGACGGTGATCGCGGGGGCGCGCACGTCCGCGGACCGGGCGGCCTCAGCGAGCGTTCCGAGGGTTGCGACGGTCGTGCGGGCGCGCGGCCCGAAGCCGTCCTCGAGGATGGCGGCAGGTGTGCGGGCGTCGCGGCCGCGTGCGATGAGCTCGTCGGCCGTCGTGCCGAGCCGCCCGAGTCCCATGAGGAGCACAAGGGTGTGGTCGGGGGCCTGCGGGACCGTGCCGAGGTCGTCGTGGCCGGTGAGCACGGTGAAGCCGCGTGAGAGGCCACGGTGGGTCACGGGGATGCCGGCCGCGGCGAGGACGGCGATCGCGCTCGTCACACCGGGCACGACGTCGACGGGCACGCCCGCCGCCGTGCACGCGTCGAGCTCCTCACCGCCGCGGCCGAAGACGTAGGGGTCGCCGCCCTTGAGCCGGACGACGCGTCGTCCGGCGAGCGCCTGCTCGACGAGCAGCGCGTTGATGGCCTCCTGCGGCACGGGGTGGGTTCCGGCGTGCTTGCCGACGTCGATGACCTCGACGTCGGCGCGTGCGTGCGTGAGCGCGCTGCGCGGCGCTAGGCGGTCGATGACGACGACGTCCGCCTGCGCGAGCAGCTCGACCGCGCGCAGGGTGAGGAGTCCGGGGTCGCCGGGGCCGCCGCCGACGAGCGCGACCGAGCCGACGCCAGGTGGCGCAGGGACGGGCGCGGTGGGTGGCGTCGCAGACAGGGGCGAGGGCACGGGTGCGGCGGGCGCGCGGTGCCGGGGCGCCGAGACCGTGCCGTCGCGCAGGAGGAAGGCGATCGTGTCGCGCACCTCCATGGCGCGGCGCGGGTCGCCTCCTGCGCTCACGGCCACGGTGACGTCGTCGGCGCGCGCGACCGCGGGCATCCACGCGTCCGAGAGCGTGCGGTCGTCAGAGCGGATGAGCCACACGCGTGCCGCGTCGGACTCGGCCGCGACTGCGGCGTCGACCGCGGGGTCGCCGGTCGTCGTGTGGGCGAGCCACGCGTCGGTGAGATCGCCCGGTGCGTAGGGGCGTTCGATCCAGGTGAGCTCGCCGCGGTCCGAGGCGTCGCGGACGTCGGAGCTCGCCGCGGGCGAGACCACGGTGACGTCCGCGCCCGCACGGACGAGCGCGAGTGCGCGACGTGTCCCGACGTGACCGGCGCCGATGACGACGCAGCGGCGGCCGGTGACGCGCAGCGTCAACGGGTAGGCGGGGTCGGGTGTTGCGTCGTCGTCCACGGTGCCTCCGAGTTCTGTGGCGGGTGCCAGCGGCTGGCGCGATCGTACCCAGCCGCGCGTTTCCACCGTGTGACGCCCGTGCGGCGCCGCGGCCGCCGCACGGGCGACGTCCGCCTCGGCCGCGGTCAGATCGTGAACTCGACGGGGCGCTCGCCCGGGAACCGTGCTGCGGCGAGCGCGTCGCCCACCATGCCTGCGGCGAGCGTGCGCCCGTCGGAGGAGTCGATGACAAGGAACGCACCCGTCCGCTTGTGATCGACGTACTCCTCGGCAGGGACCGGCGAGGCCAGCCGCAGGTGGACGCGGCCGATGTCGTTGAGCTCGAGCGTCTCGGCGGGCACGAGGTGGGCGGCGTCGAGGTCGAGACGCCCTTCGATGTCGCGCACGACGGCCTGGACGACCTTCGTCGTGTGCTTGACGAGCACGCGCTGCCCCACGCGCAGAGGGTTCTCACCGAGCCACGCGAGCGTGCCAGTGACGTCCTGCGTGAGCGCCGGAACGTTGGCCGCGGCGACGATCGTGTCGCCGCGCGCGACGTCGATCTCGTCCGTGAGCCGCAGCGTCACCGACTGGCCGGCGAAACCCTCGGCCTGCGGGCCGTCGGCCGTGTCGACGCCCTCGACGAACGTGCGGCGGCCCGACGGCAGCACGACGACCTCGTCGCCCGGACGCACGATTCCCTCGGCGATCTGCCCCGCGTAGCCGCGGTAGTCGACGTGCTGCGGGTCGCGTGCCGCACCCTGGGGGCGCAGCACGACCTGGACGGGAAAGCGCAGGTGCTGGGCAGCGACGTCCTCGCCGACCGGGAGCTCTTCGAGCAGCTCGAGCAGGCTCGGGCCGTCGTACCAGGGGGTGGCGGCCGACCGCGTGACGACGTTGTCGCCCACGAGCGCGCTCACGGGAACCGTGTGGATGGCCGGCACGCCAAGGTCGGCCGCGGCCGCACGGATCTGCTCGGCAAGCTCGGCGTAGCGGTCGCCCGAGTAGTCGACGAGGTCGATCTTGTTGACGGCGACCACGACGTGCGGGACGCGCAGGAGCGAGGCCACCGCGAGGTGACGTCGAGTCTGCTCGAGCAGGCCCTTGCGGGCGTCGATGAGCAGCACGACGGCGTCGGCGGTCGAGGCGCCCGTCACGGTGTTGCGCGTGTACTGGACGTGCCCCGGGCAGTCGGCCAGCACGAATGCGCGGCGCGCGGTGGCGAAGTAGCGGTAGGCGACGTCGATCGTGATGCCCTGCTCACGCTCGGCGCGGAGCCCGTCCGTGAGCAGCGCGAGGTCGGCGCCCTCGAGGCCGCGGTCGCGCGACACCCGTTCGACAGCGTCGAGCTGGTCGGCGAGAACCGACTTGGAGTCGTACAGCAGGCGTCCGACGAGGGTCGACTTGCCGTCGTCGACCGAACCCGCGGTCGCGAGACGCAACAGGGTTGCGGAGGCGGGGAGGGTCGCGGCGTCGTGCCGGACGGTCGTGGCGGTCATGAGGAGCGTGCCTCCTTGAGGCGGGACGTGCGGGCCGGTGCGGGGACGTGCGGGAGGGGGAGCATCCTAGAAGTACCCCTCCTTCTTGCGGTCCTCCATCGCGGCTTCGGAGATGCGGTCGTCGGCGCGGGTGGCACCGCGCTCGGTGATGCGGGTCGTGGCGACCTCCGCGATGACGTCGGCCACGGTCGTCGCGTCCGACGTGACGGCTCCGGTGCACGACATGTCACCGATCGTGCGGTAGCGCACGAGCTCGGCACGCACGCTTGCAGCCTCCGCATCCGTGCGGGGGAGCGACTGCGGGCCGACGGCAAGGAGCATGCCGTCGCGGTCGAAGACGTCGCGCGTGTGCGCGTAGTAGAGGCCGGGCAGCTCGATGCGCTCGCGCTCGATGTAGCGCCACACGTCGAGCTCGGTCCAGTTCGACAGGGGGAACGCCCGCACGTGCTCGCCCGGTCGGTGGCGCCCGTTGTAGAGGTTCCACAGCTCGGGCCGCTGGTTGCGCGGGTCCCACTGGCCAAACTCGTCGCGCAGCGACAGGACGCGCTCCTTGGCGCGAGCCTTCTCCTCGTCGCGCCGTCCGCCTCCGAAGACTGCGTCGAAGCGTCCGTCCGAGATCGCGTCGAGAAGCGGCTGGGTCTGCAGGGGGTTGCGCGTGCCGTCGGCACGCTCACGCAGCCGGCCGTCGTCGATGTAGTCCTGCACGGACGCGACGATGAGACGAACGCCGAGCCGCGAGACCTCAGCGTCGCGGTACGCGAGGACCTCGGGGAAGTTGTGACCCGTGTCGACGTGCACGAGCGGGAAGGGCACGGGTGCGGGCCAGAACGCCTTGGCTGCGAGGTGCAGCATGACGACGGAGTCCTTGCCGCCCGAGAAGAGCAGCGCGGGACGCTCAAACTCGGCGACGACCTCACGGATGATGTGGATCGCCTCGGACTCGAGCTGGTCGAGGTGGCTGAGGGTGTACGGCGCGGCCTGCACGGCAGGGGCGTCGGTCGTCGTCGTCGTCGTCATGCGTGGAGCCCACATTCTGTCTTGTCGAGTCCGGCCCAGCGTCCTGAGCGAGGGTCGTCGCCAGGGGCGACCCGGCGGGTGCACGGTGCGCAGCCGATCGACGGGTAGCCGTCGTTGAGCAGCGGGTTGAGCAGCACCTGGTGCTGCGTCGCGTAGCCGAGCAGGTCGTCGAACGACCAGGCGGCGAGAGGATTGATCTTCACGAGGCCGTTCTTCTCGTCCCACGTGACGAGCGGGGTGCCCGTGCGTGTGGGTGCCTCGTCACGGCGGACCCCGGTGACCCAGGCCTCGTAGAGCCCGAGGGACGCGCTCAGCGGGGCGACCTTGCGCAGTGCGCAGCACAGGCCGGGGTCGCGCTCGTGGAGGCGGGGTCCGTGCTCGGCGTCCTGCTCGGCCACGGACTGCTGCGCGCGCACGTCGACGACCGTGATCGGCATCGTCGCGGCGGCTGCGTCGCGCGTCCCGATGGTCTCGGGGAAGTGGTAGCCGGTCTCGAGGAAGAGGACGTCGACCCACGGAGCGTGCTGCGCGACGACGTGCGGCAGGACGAGATCGGCCATCGAGCACGCAACCGCAAGCAGGTCACCGAACGTCTCGGCAGCCCACGCCGCGACCTCGGAGGCCGGGGCCTCGGGGCCGTCCGACGGGGACAGCAGCGCGGCGCCCTGCGCGACGAGCGCGCGGAGCTCCTCGTCGCTGCGGCGGCGCGCCGCACGCGCGGCGCGGGCCGCCGCATGCTCGGCCCGGTCGCGCTCGTGCGCCGCGGCGCGCGCACGGCCCGCGGCGCCGATGGCCGACACGTCGCTCGCGCGCGCCTGGCCGACGGCGCGCAGCGCGTCGCGCTCGGGGGCGACGCGCTGCGCCGCCCCGCCCACGACGACGAGGCCCGGTGGCGCCGCAGCGAAGTGCTTGCCGGTGCTCACTGGAGCACCTCGTCGTCCACGCGCAGCGCCCAGTCAGCGAACGTCTCGTCGCCCTCGTGCTCGGCGTCGTACCGACGCACGACGCGCTCGACGTAGTCGGCCACACCGTCGGCCGTGACCTTGAGGCCCCGCACCGTGCGGCCCAGACCGCCCTCGTCGCGGCCGTGCCCCTGGAGGCCGCCGCCGAGGTGCACCTGGAACCCGGGGACCTGCTCGCCTTCCGCGGTCGTGATGATCTGGCCCTTGAGGCCGATGTCGCCGACCTGGGTGCGGGCGCACGCGTTGGGGCACCCGTTGATGTTGAGGAGGATCGGCGCACGGTCGCCGCGGTCGAGCCGCGTCTCGAGAGTCTCGACGACCTCGCGGGCACGCGCCTTGGTCTCGACGATCGCGAGCTTGCAGAACTCGATCCCGGTGCACGCGATCGTGTCGCGACGCCACGGGCTCGCGTGGGTTTCGAGGCCCGCCGCACGCAGCGCGTCGACCGTCTCGTCGACGCGCTCGCGCGGGACGTCGAGAACGAGGATCTTCTGGTGCGGGGTGAGGCGTACGCGCTCGGACCCCACGGCCTCGGCGAGTCGCGCAACCTCGAGGAGCGTCGTTCCAGAGATGCGGCCGGCGTAGGGGGCCGCGCCGATGTAGAAGCGGCCGTCCTTCTGCTCGTGCACACCGATGTGGTCGCCCGGACGCGGGGCGGGCGCGGGGGCCGGCCCGTCGGGCAGGGCGTAGCCGAGGTACTCGGTCTCGAGGACCTCACGGAACTTCGCCGGGCCCCAGTCGGCCAGGAGGAACTTCAGGCGCGCCTTGTTGCGCAGGCGGCGGAAGCCGTAGTCGCGGAAGATCGAGGTGATGCCGACCCAGACATCTGCGACGAGCTCGGGCTTGACGAAGGTTCCGAGGCGCTCAGCGAGACGCGGCTGGGCCGAGAGCCCGCCGCCGACCCAGATGTCATAGCCGGGGCCCAGCTCGGGGTGCACGACGCCGACGAAGCCGAGGTCGTTGATCTCGTGGAGCACGTCGAGGCTTGGGTGGCCCGTGAGTGCGGTCTTGTACTTGCGCGGCAGGTTCGAGAATGACGGGTCGCCGATGTACCGCTCGGAGATCTCACGGATCTGCGGACTGGGGTCGAGGATCTCGTCCTTGGCGATCCCGGCGACGGGGCTGCCGAGGATGACGCGGGGGACGTCGCCGCACGCCTCGGTCGTGCGCAGGCCGACCGCCTCGAGCCGACGCCAGATCTCGGGGACGTCCTTGATGTCGATCCAGTGGTACTGGATGTTGTGACGGTCGGTGATGTCGGCCGTGTCGCGCCCGAAGTCGACCGAGATCTGGCCGATGACCCGCGTCTGCTCGGTCGTGAGCGCACCGCCGTCGACGCGCACGCGCATCATGAAGAACTCGTCCTCGAGCTCGTGGGGCTCGAGCTGCGCCGTGCGGCCGCCGTCGATCCCGGGGCGGCGCTGCGTGTAGAGGCCCCACCAGCGGAACCTGCCGTGGAGGTCCTCGGGGTCGATCGAGGCGAAGCCGCCCTGGGCGTAGACGGTCTCGATGCGCTCGCGGACGTTGAGGCCGTCGTCCTTCTGCTTGAGCACCTCGGTCGGGTTGAGCGGCTCGCGTCCGTCGACCGACCACTGACCCTGGGGGCGCGTCGAACGTGACGGGCGAGCGACCCCGCGCGAGGCGCGGGGTGCGGCCTCGGCGTTGTCGGTAGCTGTCGTCGTCATGGTGCCCCCTCGGGTGGTGCGGTGCGGTGGTGCGGCGCGGTGCGGTGTGGCGGTGGTGCGCAGAGCTGTTGCGCAGAGCTGTTGCGGCGGTGCGTGACGGACCTGAACGTAGGGAGCCCCGGAGTCCGCAACAACCCGTCCCGCCATCCGGGACGACTTGATCTGACGTCGGGTCCGGATCTCACGTCCCGGGTGCGTCGGCCGTGCGCGCCCGCGCGATGGACGGCCGCCGCACGCAGCTCGTGCTCGGTCGTAGAGTTGGCGCGCCGCCGAGCGAAGGAGTGGCGATGCACGACGACGCAGCGCAACCGCGCACGGGAGAGCAGGTAGACGCATGGGCCTGACCTCCCTCGCAGGGCTCGCCTTTCCGTGGGACCTCCTCGAGCCCGCCAAGGCCCGAGCCGCCGCGCACCCGGACGGGATCGTCGATCTCTCGGTCGGGACGCCCGTCGATCCCACGCCCGCGGTCGTGCGCCACGCTCTCGAGTCGGCGTCCGACGCCCACGGCTACCCGCTCACGGCCGGGACGCCTGCGCTGCGCGCTGCGATCTCCGGCTGGTTTGAGCGCAGGCGCGGCGTCAAGGTCGCGCCCGACGCCACGCTCCCCACGGTCGGGTCCAAGGAGCTCGTCGGCCTCCTGCCGTCGATGCTCGGCCTGGGCGAGGGCGACACGGTCGTCCACCCGGCCGTCGCGTACCCGACGTACGACATCGGTGCGCGCCTCGCGGGGGCGCGGTCGCTCGCGACCGACGACGTCGCCGCGTGGGAGGGCCGCGACGATGTCCGTCTCGTCTGGGTGAACTCGCCGGGAAATCCTCATGGGCGGGTCGCCCGTGTCGAGGAGCTGCGCGAGGTCGTCGTGGCAGCGCGACGGATCGGCGCGATCGTCGTCTCGGACGAGTGCTACGCCGAGCTCGGCTGGGGTGCCGAGGGCGACGGCGCCGTGCCGAGCCTCCTCGACGAGCGGGTCTGCGACGGGGACCAGTCCGGTCTGCTCGTCGCGTATTCGTTGTCCAAGCAGTCGAGCATGGCGGGCTACCGGGCGGCGTTCGTCGCAGGTGATCCCGCGCTCGTCGGGGAGCTGCTCGCGCTGCGCAAGCAGCTCGGGCTCATCGTTCCCGCGCCCGTCCAGGCTGCGATGGTCGCGGCGCTCGGGGACGACGCGCACGTGGCCGAGCAGCGCGAGCGCTATCGCGCCCGACGTCGGGTCCTTGGTGACGCCTTGACCGAGGCGGGCTTTGTCATCGACCACTCGGAGGCTGGACTTTACCTGTGGGTGCGACCCTCCGGTGAGGCCGTCGACTGCTGGGAGACCGTCGGGCACTTCGCGCGGCTCGGGATTCTCGTGGCCCCGGGCGCGTTCTACGGCGAGGCCGGAGCCGGTCACGTGCGGATCGCGCTCACCGTGAGCGATGAGCAGGCTGCGGTCGCGGCCGCGCGGCTGACGACGTTCGCAGAGCTCTGAAACCGCTCGTCGGGACCATGGTCCCAGGTTTTGTGATGTTCATCACCAGATTCTGACCCGTGGATGACCCGAACTGATTGGTCGTGAGCCGGTCCGCGCAGGTACCGTCGAGCCTGACGGTCGACGCAGCCCGCCGGAGCTGGGGTTCCCCAGGTCCGCAGGACGGATCCTTCCGCTTCTCTCGCGGACGGCACCGAGAGGTCGTCGACGCTCACGGACGTACGCGGCCGCAGCCTCTGTGCCAGGCCCCAAGGAAGGACACCATGACCCCGAACGCGCAGACCGGTGTGACGCTCACCGTCGGTCAGGTCACTCAGGACCTCCCCGTCGTCCCCGCGAGCGAGGGCAACGACGGCATCGTCGTCTCGTCCCTCCTGGGCACGACCGGCAAGGTCACGCTCGACCCGGGCTTCACCAACACCGCCTCGTGCGAGTCCGAGATCACCTACATCGACGGCGGCGAGGGCATCCTGCGCTACCGCGGGTACCCGATCGACCAGCTCGCCGAGGGCTCGACCTTCCTTGAGGTCGCCTACCTCCTCATCCACGGCTCGCTGCCGACGGCGTCCGAGCTCGAGGCCTTCGTCACGCGCGTCAACCGCCACACGCTCGTCCACGAGGACTTCCGCACGTTCATGGGGACGTTCCCGCGCAACGCGCACCCCATGGCCGTCATGGCGTCCGCCATCAACGCCCTCTCGACGTTCTACCCCGAGTCGCTCGACCCCTTCGACGACGAGACGGTCGAGCTTGCGAGCGTCCTGCTGCTCGCCAAGACGCGCACGATCACGTCGTACGTCCACCGTCGCTCGATCGGGGAGCCGCTGCTCTACCCCGACTACTCGCGCGGGTACGTTGACGACTTCCTGCGCATGAGCTTCGCGCAGCCCTACATGCCGTACGAGGCCGACCCGATCGTCGTCGACGCCCTCGACACGCTGCTCATCCTCCACGCCGACCACGAGCAGAACTGCTCGACGTCGACCGTGCGCATGGTCGGCTCGGCGCACGCCAACCTTTATGCGTCGGTCTCCGCCGGGATCAACGCACTCTCGGGCCCTCTGCACGGTGGCGCCAACGAGGCCGTCCTGGCGATGCTCAACGACCTGAAGAAGTCGGGCGACGACGTCGACACGTACATGACGCGCGTGAAGAACAAGGAGGCGGGAGTCCGCCTCATGGGCTTCGGCCACCGCGTCTACAAGAACTACGACCCGCGCGCGGCGATCGTCAAGAAGAAGGCTTACGCGGTGCTCGACGCCCTCGGCGCGCACGACGAGCTGCTCGACATCGCGCTGCGACTCGAAGAGATCGCTCTCAACGACGAGTACTTCATCGAGCGCAAGCTCTACCCGAACGTCGACTTCTACACGGGTCTCATCTACAAGGCGATGGGTTTCAGCCCGACGATGTTCACGCCGCTGTTCGCGCTCGGCCGCATGCCCGGCTGGATCGCACAGTGGCGCGAGATGATGAAGGACCCCACGACGAAGATCGGCCGTCCCCGCCAGGTGTACACGGGCGCCACGGAGCGCCCCTACGTCCCGGTCACGGAGCGCTGAGCTCACCGTGACGTGCCGGCCCCCTGGGCCGGAGGCATTCATTGCGCGGTCGCACCCCCAAGTGGTGCGACCGCGCAGTCTTCTCCGACGCGCCCTCGCTGGGCCGGGCGTCGTCCCGACGCGGCGTGCCCGGTTGGTTGCGTTGGGGCACCCCTGGGGGGTGCGTGGGCGCAGGGAACTGGGTGGGGGCGGGCGAGGTCCGCTCTGGACGCGGCGTCGGCCCGGCCCGGCCGGTCTCGGCCCGACCCGGCCGGTCTCGGCCCGACCCGGCCGGTTGGTTGCGTCGTGGCACCCCTGGGGGGTGCGTGGGCGCAGGGAACTGGGACGGGTCTCGGCGCGGCCTGGCCGGTCCCGACGCGGCGTGCCCGGTTGGTTGCGTTGGGGCACCCCTGGGGGGTGCGGGGGCGCAGGGAAGTGGGGGGGGTGGGAGGACGGGGCGAGGCCCTAGGGCGCGAGGGCGACCGTGACCGCGTTGGGGCTCGACGCCGGAGTCGTCGCGCCCGACGGCGCCGGCACGGTGCGCCAGGCGCCGGTCGCGCGCTCCCAGGTGCGGTCGCCGAGCGTCACGGAGACGACCTGACCAGGCTCAGCGACCGCGACGGCCCACATCGCGATCCGCGCGAGGGAGCGATCGTGATCTCCGGCGAGTGATCCCGGCGAGAGCCGCACGGTTCGCGTCGCGGCATCGGCGGTGACTGAGGCCGAAGGCATGTCGCGGCTGGCGCGCTTCGCGAAGACGCGCACGTCACCGCCGGGCAGGGAGGGGCGCAGCTCGCACGTGAGGTCCGCGCCGTCCTGCGCGGTGAGGGCCGACGCCCACGCTCGCGCGCGACCCTCGTGCTGGGCGTAGGCGTCGGGGAAACCGGACCGCTGCACGGCCTGCGCCGCAACCGTGACGTCGAGCGAGGTGTAGTCGCGGACCTTGACCAGGCCGTCGTAGAACTTCCCCGTCGAATACACCGGGTCCATGATCTGCTCGACCGAGCCCCACCCCTGCGAGGGCCGCTGCTGGAAGAGCCCGACCGAGTCGCGGTCGCCGTAGTCGATGTTGACGGCCCGCGACTCCTGCATGGCGGTCGCGATGGCGATCGTCACGGCGCGCGCGGGCAGGCGACGCTCGGCCGCCATGGCAGCGAAGAGCGCGACGTTCTGGGCCTGGTCGGGGGAGAAGTACCAGTCGTCCTCGCCGACGCTCGCCCAGCAGGTGTGCCGCGGCTCAGGCGCAGGACGTCGTGTGTCGAGCACCTGAGCGACGGCCCACACGCCGCCGATCGCGAGCCCGACCGTCGCCGTCATGCCGACGAGCGAGCGGACGAGCGTGCGCCGAGCGCGTCCCGACCTCGAGCGAGGCCGGGACGCGGCGGACGTGCGTGGTGCGGGCACGTCAGGCGTGCAGCGCAGCGTTGAGAGAGACGCCGACGCCGTCGCGGACGAGGACCTCGACGGCGCCCGTGAGCGACGACCGTCGGAAGAGCAGCCGGTCGCGTCCCGCGAGATCGCGCGCCTTGACGACCGTCGCTGCGCCGGAGGTGCCGCCGACGAGCGTCACCTTGGTGCCCGCCGTGACGTAGAGCCCCGCCTCGACGACGCAGTCGTCGCCGAGCGGGATGCCGAGGCCAGAGTTGGCGCCGAGGAGCGTGCGACGGCCGATCGAGACGACGGTCGTCCCACCGCCGGAGAGGGTGCCCATGATCGACGCCCCGCCGCCGACGTCGGAGCCGTCGCCCACTGTGACGCCCTGCGAGATGCGGCCCTCGACCATCGAGACGCCGAGCGTGCCCGCGTTGAAGTTGACGAAGCCCTCGTGCATGACGGTCGTGCCGGGAGCGAGGTGCGCGCCGAGGCGGACGCGATCAGCGTCCGCGATGCGCACACCGGTCGGCAGGACGTAGTCGACCATGCGCGGGAACTTGTCGACCGAGAGCACGGCGACGGGACCGGTGGCCATGAGCCTCAGGCGCGTCTCTTCGAACCCGTCGACCGCGCACGGGCCGCGGTCGGTCCACACGACGTTGCTCAGGAGGCCGAAGATGCCGGTGAGGTCGAGCGTGTGAGGAGCCGTGAGGCGGTGCGAGAGCAGGTGGAGGCGCAGGTAGGCGTCGGACGCGTCTGCGGGAGGAGCGTCGAGGTCGATCTCGCGCAGCACGACCTCACGGCGCACCCGGCGCGCGTCGTCGTCGACGGCGAGCTCGCTCACCCGCTGCGCGAGGGGATCTGCCCACGGATCGTCCGGCGCCAGGCCGAGGCGCGGCTCGGGGTACCACGTGTCAAGGACAGAGCCGTCGGCTGCGATCGTCGCCAGGCCGAGACCCCAGGCGTTTCGGGAGGTCTGGGTCATGGGACAACCCTAGGGCGTGGCCGGTGCAGGCCCGTCATCGCCCCGTGGATCCTCCACGATCCCCGCACGTCCCGGATCACGCTGCCGGCGACGACGACGCTCGTGTCGTGGTCGTCGCCACCCTGCCTCGCTGAGCGGATCGGAGCCGGCGACGATGTCGTCGACGTGGAGATCGTCCCGCACCTGGAACGAGAAGGTCGCGACTGCGCTCCCGAGGCGCTCCCGGCGCGCTCCCGAGGTGCGTTCCATTCCGTGGCGCTGTCCGGGCTCGGCATGCGTGGCGGCTCTAGCATGCCTGCATGACGCCGCAGCCCGCCCCCGCCCTCGATCTTCGTGGCGACCTCGCCGCGCTCGTCGCCGCGCTGTGCGACATCCCGTCGGTCTCGGGCGACGAGACGCGGCTCGCGGACGCGGTCGAGGCGGCGCTGCGCGGGCTCGGGCACCTCGAGGTGTTGCGCGACGGCGACGCGGTCGTTGCGCGGACGCACCTCGGCCTCGCGCGTCGCGTCGTCGTCGCGGGCCACCTCGACACCGTGCCGCTCACGTCCCCGCCGAACCTCCCCGTGCGCGTCGTTGACGGGCCGGGCGGCCCTGAGCTGTGGGGGCGAGGGACCGTCGACATGAAGGCCGGCGTCGCGGTCCAGCTTGCGCTCGCGGCGCGCCTCGGAGCCGACGTCGTCCCCGCCGCGGACGTCACGTGGGTGTTCTACGACCATGAAGAGGTCGCGGCGGAGCTCAACGGCCTGGGTCGGCTGGTCCGCCATCACCCCGACTGGTTGACGGGCGACGTCGCGGTGCTGTGCGAGCCGACGTCGGGTGGGATCGAGGGCGGCTGCAACGGAACCCTGCGCGCCGAGGTCCGCACGACGGGCGTCGCGGCGCACTCTGCGCGTTCCTGGACGGGGCACAACGCGATCCACGATGCGGCAGACGTGCTCGCGTGCCTCGCCGTGTACGTCCCCCGGACCGTCGACGTCGATGGGCTCGCCTACCGCGAAGGGCTCAATGCGGTCGGCATCCGCGGTGGCATCTCGGGCAACGTCATCCCCGACGAGTGCGTCGTCACCGTCAACTACCGCTTCGCTCCCGCGCTCGACCTCGCCCAGGCCGAGGCGCACGTGCGCGACGTCTTCGCCGGGTACGAGGTCACGGTGACCGACGGAGCCGAGGGCGCACGTCCGGGCCTCGACGATCCGCTCGTCGCGGACCTCGTCGCCTCGGTCCTCGCGGTGACGGGGGGCGAGCCGGCCGCGAAGCTCGGCTGGACCGACGTCGCGCGCTTCTCGGCTCTCGGGATCCCGGCCGTCAACCTCGGCCCGGGCGACCCGTTGCTCGCGCACAAGGACGACGAGCACTGCCCCGTCACGCAGGTGACAGCGACGTACGACGCGCTGCTCGACTGGCTGTCCGCGCGCTGAGCGATCGTCCCGCGTCCACCCGGATGTCACACGCTGGCCCTAGGGTGGGCAGCATGAGTGACGAAGGCATCTCCCAGCCCGGAACCGGCTACCGCAAGGGTCCCGTCCTGCTGCGACGCGGTCAGATCCCGGAGCAGACGACCGACCAGCGCCTGCTGTCGAAGGACGGCGACGCCGACTGGGTGCACGGCGATCCGTGGCGGGTCATGCGGATCCAGTCGGAGTTCGTCGAGGGCTTCGGGGCGCTCGCCGAGCTCGGTCCCGCCATGAGTGTCTTCGGCTCGGCGCGCACCAAGCCGGGGACACCGGACTACGAGCTCGCGGTCGACGTGGGTCGCAGGCTCGTCTCGAAGGGCTACGCGGTCATCACGGGCGGTGGCCCGGGGATCATGGAGGCTGCGAACAAGGGCGCCTCCGAAGCCGGGGGAGTCTCCGTGGGTCTCGGCATCGAGCTCCCGTTCGAGCAGGGCATGAACCAGTGGGTCGACCTGGGTGTGAACTTCCGCTACTTCTTTGCGCGCAAGACGATGTTCGTCAAGTACGCGTCGGGCTTCGTCGTCCTGCCCGGCGGCTTTGGCACGTTCGACGAGCTCTTCGAGGCGCTCACCCTCGTGCAGACGCACAAGGTCACGGAGTTCTCGATCGTCCTCGTGGGCTCCGACTACTGGACGCCGATGATGGAGTGGCTGCGGGGCCCCGTGCTCGCGCGCGGCATGATCTCGGCCGCTGACCTCGAGCTTGTGAAGATCGTCGACTCCGCCGAGGAAGCGGTCGAGATCGTCGTGGGCCGCGACATCGAGCTGCGCGCAGCGCAGCGCGCGGCCCTCGACGCGCTCGAGGCCGACCAGGACGCGGCTGCGGGCCGGACGACGGACGTTCGCGACGCGTCATGACGAGGCAGGCTGAGGGCGGCGCCCTGCCGTGGTCCGCCCTCGCCTCCTCGCTCCTCGCACCGCCTCGGTTGTCGCCGCCGCTGCGCGTGCGCGGCCGTGACGTGGGCGTGCGGGGCGGCGCCGTCATGGCGATCGTCAATCGCACGACCGACTCCTTCTTCCCGGGTGCCCGCCATGCAGACGACGACGTCGCGCTCGCGGCCGTCGAGCGTGCGGTGCGCGACGGTGCCGAGATCATCGATGTGGGCGGTGTGCGCGCGGGTGTCGGCCCCGACGTGAGTCCGGTCGAAGAGATCGACAGGGTCGCACCGTTCATCGCGCGGCTGCGGTCCGAGGTGGGTGACGACGTGGTGCTCTCCGTCGACACGTGGCGTGCCGACGTGGCCGAGGCGGTTGCCCAGGCGGGTGCTGAACTGCTCAACGACACGTGGGCGGGAGCCGACCCGGGCCTCGTCGAGGTTGCGGGCCGGCGCGGCCTCGCGGTCGTCGTCTCGCACACGGGTGGACTGCCGCCGCGCACCGACCCGCACGGCGTGCGTTTCGACCTGCCTCCCGACGCCCCTGACGATGCTGATCCGCTCGATGCGGTCGTGCACGACGTCGTCGCGACCCTTCGGCGCGGCGCGGCGCGCGCGGTCGCCTGCGGCGTCGACCCGCTCGGGGTTCTCGTCGATCCGACGCACGACTTCGGCAAGCGCACGGTGGACTCCTTGCGCCTCGTGCGGCACACACCGGCCCTCGTCTCGCTCGGCCATCCCGTCCTCATGGCACTCTCCCGCAAGGACTTTGTGGGCGAGACCCTCGACCTCCCGGTCAACGAACGTCTCGAGGGGACGCTCGCAGCCACGGCCCTCGCCGCGTGGGGCGGTGCGCGCGTCTTTCGGGCGCACGACGTCCGAGCGACGCGCCGCACGCTCGACATGGTCGCTGCGATCCGCGGTGACCTGCCACCGCGTGCCGCTGTTCGCGGACTGTGAACCCGAGGCTTTGGGGGCGGTCCGTGCTGCATAGGGCGGCGTCATGACGCGTCTATGAACTAGAATGGGTAAGGAATCCGTCGTGTCCAACCACTGGAAGACCCCGCTCGACCTGCGCCGAGGCGCCGGGCGAGCGGACCGGGGGTTGTGACGGCGGCCACAACGGACACAAGGGAGAGCCACCGATGGCAGCGATGAAGCCGAGGACCGGCGACGGACCGCTCGAAGTGACGAAGGAGGGCCGCGGCATCGTCATGCGCGTCCCGCTCGAGGGTGGTGGCCGGCTCGTCGTCGAACTCAACGCTGGCGAGGCTGCCGAGCTCGGCGCTGCGCTCGACGCCGTGGTGGGCTGACACCTTGCCGCGGACGCCTGCACGCACGGCTGCGCCCATCGTCGACCCGTGGAGCGTCGACCACGACCTTCCTCAGGTCGTCGTCGTGGCCGGGCGGCTGGCGGAGTGCGCATTTCTCACGCAGGACGAGGTCGAGGTCGTCGTCCTCCCTGTGGCCCCCGGGCCCGAGGAGGGCGACGGCCTCGAGCCGCGTCACGGCATGATCGACGCAGCGCTGCGCTACGGCGTCGACTTCTCGGAGCTCGCGGACCGCGCGAGCTTCGACGGCGGCGCGGGCGAGACGCTCGTCGTCGACCTTCCTCGCGCGCACCGTGGCACGGACGCACTGCCGTGGGCCGGTCTCCCCGAGCGCGTCGTCCTGCTCGGGCTGGGACTCTCGCGCGTCGAGGACTTCCGCCGAGCGGGCGCCGCGGTCGCGCGCGTCACGCGCGGCGTCGGGCGCGTCGTGACGACCGCGAGCGGAACAGACACGTTCGAGGACCAGCGTGCGTTCGTCGAGGGCTACCTGCTCGGCGCGTACCGCGCGCCGAGCGCCGCGACGGCCAAGCCGCGCAAGGCTCCCGCGACCGAGCTCGTGCTCCTCGGGGCGCACGCCCAGTCCGCTGTCGACGAGGCCGTGCGCACGGCGCGCGCGACGTGGCTCGTGCGGGACCTCACGACGGTCCCGTCAAACATCAAGACCCCCCGGTGGGTAGCCGACGTCGCCGAGCGGCTCGGCCGCTCCGCAGGACTCACCGTGACACGTCTGAACGGCGCAGACCTGGCCACGGCCGGCCTCGGCGGCCTCGCAGCGGTGGGGCAGGGCTCCGACTCCGCCCCCGAGCTCGTCGCGGTCTCCTACACGCCCGACGACGCACCCGCGGACGCCCGGCACATCGTGCTGGTCGGCAAGGGCATCACCTACGACACGGGCGGCATCGACATCAAGCCGCGCACCTCCATGGTGACGATGAAGAACGACATGAGCGGAGCAGCCGTCGTGCTCGCGGCCGTCCTCGCGGCTCGCGACGCCCAGCTGCCGCTGCGCGTCACCGCGGTGCTGCCGCTCGCCGAGAACCACTTCGGCGCGAGCTCCTACCGTCGCGCCGACATCCTCACGATGGCCGACGGGACCCGCGTCGAAATCGGCAACACGGACGCTGAGGGGCGCCTCGTGCTCGCCGACGCCATCGCCTGGTCGCGTGCGACCCTCGCGCCTGACGCGATCATCGACGTCGCGACGCTCACGGGCGCCGCCGAGGTCGCGCTCGGTGCGCGCACCGCAGCCCTCCTCGCAACCGATGACGCCCTCGCCGGAGCGATCGAGTCGGCCGCCGTGACGACGGGCGAACCCGTCTGGCGACTCCCGCTCGTCGACGAGTACGACGCGCGCATCGACTCCTCGCTCACCGACGTGCGCAACGTGCCCGCCGACGAGCGTGGCGGCGGTGCCATCACGGCCGCGCTCTTCCTGCGCCGCTTCGTCGGGGACGTGCCCTGGGCCCACGTTGACATCGCGGGTCCCGCCCATGCCGACAAGGCTTCGCACGAGATCCCCGCGGGCGCGACCGGGTTCGGGGCTCGACTCGTGTTCGGAGCGCTCGAGAGCCTCGCCCGCACGCAGCCCGCCCGCACGCAGCCCGCCCGCACGCAGCCCGCCCGCACGAGGTAGAGCGCGAGCTCACGTCGACGTGGCGATGCCCGGCAGTCACCGACTGCCGGGCATCGTCGTGTCGAGCTTGTGGCCGTCACGCCCGCGTTCCAGGGCAGTGTCGACCGCGGTGACTCAGCGGCGCACCGCGAGGAGCAGACCGTCGCCCGAGGGGATCATCGCCGGGACCACCCGCGGGTCCTCGCGCAGCGTGCGCCCGATCTCCCGCACGAGCGTCGTTGCCTCGTCACGGCGCGCGGGGTCGGCGACGCGGCCGTGCCATAGCGCCTCGTCGAGCGCGAGAACACCGCCCGGGCGCAGCAGACGCAGCGCCTGCTCCACGTGGTCGGCTGCGTGCGGGGAGTCCGCACCGACGAGCACGAGGTCGTAAGCGCCGTCGGCGAGGCGGGGCAGGACGTCGCGCGGCCGGCCGTTGATCGTGCGTGCACGCGCGGGACGCACCCCGTCCTCGGTGAACGCGGCCTTCGCGGCCCGCTGGTTCTCCGCCTCGGGGTCGATCGTCGTGAGAACGCCGTCAGGCTCCATGCCGCGCAGCAGCCACAGCGCAGCCACTCCCGTGCCCGTCCCGACCTCGACGACCGTGCGCGCACGCAACGTCGTCGCGAGCAGCCGCAGCACCGCACCAGCACCGGGCGCGATCGCGTGGCAGCCGTACTGTGCCGCGCGCTCGCGCGCGCGCAGAAGAACGTCGTCCTCGACGACGTAGTCCTCGCAGTAGTCCCAGGCCAGGGTCTTGTCGCTGGAGATGGTGTCCTCCTCGTCGGCGTGCGGCCGGTCGCGGTACACGTCGGCCCTCGCCGATCTTACCGCCGGGGACGCTCCGCGCGGCGGCTCCTGATCGGCACGGGCGCACGAGCCCGCGGCAGCGAGGGCGAGAGCCCGCGGCAGCGGGCGTGTTCGCCCGTGGCGCATCCGGTTCCCGTGCGGGCGTGGCACCTGAGAGACTGGCCCGGTGAGCGATGTCGAGACCACCGTGCCGACCTGGGAGCAGATCGTCCAGGATCATTCCGCGCGCGTGTTTCGCCTCGCGTACCGGCTCACGGGCAACCGCCACGATGCGGAGGACCTCACCCAGGATGTCTTCGTCCGCGTCCTGCGATCGCTCGACCGGTATGAGCCCGGCAACTTTGATGGGTGGTTGCACCGCATCACGACGAACCTCTTCCTGGACGGCGCGCGTCGGCGTCAGCGCATCCGCATGGACGCGATGGGGGACGACGCGGCCCGCGTCGCGGGCTCGAGCGAGGTCGAGCCCGAGCGCGGCTTCGAGCACGCCAACCTTGACGTCGACATCCAGCAGGCACTCGACGCGCTCGCCCCGGAGTACCGTGCGGCCGTCGTCCTGTGCGACATCGAAGGACTCTCCTACGAAGAGATCGCAGTAACGCTCGGCATCAAGCTCGGCACCGTGCGCTCGCGCATCCACCGGGCTCGTGCCCAGCTGCGGCGTGAGCTCGCGCACCGGCGCCTGCCCGAGGGGGCCAGCACGCTCGAGGTTGGTACGTGAGCAGCCACTTCGGTCCCTGGATCAGCGCGTACGCCGACGGCCAGCTGCCCTCGGCCAAGGCAGAGCGCCTCGAGGCGCACATCCTCGTGTGCGCGGCGTGCTCCCGTGAGCTCGGGGACGAGCGCCGCGCCCGCTCGCTCCTTCTCGCCGCACGCGACGTCGCGCCTGGCCCTGACCTCGCGGCGCGCATCCTCGCGGGAGCGCCCCCCGCATCTGCCGCACACCCGACGCAGCGCCGGGAGTGCCATCCTGACCTGCGTCCTGACACCGGGAGCAGGTCCTTCCCGGCGCTCACGGGCGATCTGCGTCGGCGCCGCCGCACACGACGGTGGGTCGCGGTGTCGGCCGTCGTCGTCGGGTGCGGCGTCATCGGGCTGTCCGAGCTCGGCCGCCCCCCTCTCGTCAACCCCGACACCGCCCAGGCGTCCGCCCTGGACACGCTCTCGCTCGCGCCCGTGCGCGGCGTCGTGGGGATCGCGGCGACGACCGGGTCCGACGACGTGCTCGCGCGTCTGCGTCGCGAGGGGTGGATCCTGCCGTCCGCGCTTCCGGACGGCGTGAGCCTCGCGCACCACGCGGTGCGTGGTGACGTGCTCGAGATCGACCTGGACACGCCGTCCGGTGCTGTCGTCGTGATCGAGCGCAGGGGAACCCTTGCTGACGCTCTCGCGCAGCACCCCGCTGTCGATGTCGAGGGGCACACCGTCTATGTCTTGACGACCGAGCCCTGGCACGTCGTCACCCAGGTCGGCGACGTCGTCGTCGAGCTGTACGCACCCGGCGACGGAGAGCCGGCGCGCGACGTCCTCGCCTCGCTCGAGGGCCACGCGAGCGTCGGCATCGTCTCGCGCGTGTCGCATGGCTGGTCAGTGCTCACCGAGGAGATCTCCCGATGACCCATCCGTCCGCAGATCCCGAGCGGGGCGGACACGGGCCTGTGCCACCTGCTCCGCTGTCGCCGTTCGCGTCCCCGGCCTCGCCGTACGGCCCGTACTCGCCGCCCCAGCCGTCACCGTACGCGCCACCGCGCCCGACGCCCTACGGTGCACCGGCCGCGGCGCCACCCGGGTCGTCGTACCCGCCGAGCCCGGTCGCTCCCGCCGGGATGCTCGCGGGCGCGCCCGCGTGGGGCACCGAGGGCACGATCCCCGGGCGGGCTCCGCGCCGGCAGTCCCGCGGCCGTGGCCTCGGCCCCGGCGCTGTCGTTGCCGTCATCGTGCTGGGGCTCGCCTCCGGGTCGCTCGGCGCCGTCGGAACAGTGTCGCTCCTGTCGCTGCGTGGCGACGGTCCGGGCTCGGCCTCGACCGTGGTCGAGGTGCCCGGCAAGCCTGCGGGCGGGACGACGGATCGCTCGCCGACGTCCCTCGCCGGTGTTGCGGCGGCCGTGCTGCCGTCCGTCGTCTCGTTCGAGGTCCGCGGCCAGGACGGCGTGGCGACCGGCTCGGGCTTCGTCTACTCGGCCGACGGCTACGTCATCACGAACAACCATGTGGTCGCGGGGGCCTCGAGCCAGGACTCCATCACCGTGACGTTCGCCGACGGTGCAGAGGTCGGCGCGACGGTCGTCGGCCGCACCGAGGGCTACGACCTCGCGGTCGTCAAGGTCGACCGGACAGGCCTGACGCCGCTGACGTTGGGCGACTCCGAGAGCGTCGTCGTGGGCGACCCGGTCATCGCCATCGGCGCCCCGTTGGGCCTCGAAGGCACGGTGACGACGGGGATCGTGAGCGCGCTCAACCGTCCCGTGACCGCGGGCGACGCTCGAGCAACCTCGTGGATCAACGCGCTGCAGACGGACGCGGCCATCAACCCGGGCAACTCCGGTGGGCCGCTCGTCAACCTCGCGGGTGAGGTCGTCGGCGTCAACTCGGCGATCGCGCAGGCACCGGGGGCCGGGCAGTCCGGCTCGGGCTCGATCGGTCTCGGTTTTGCGATCCCCGCGAACCAGGTGCGGCGCACGGCTGAGCAGCTCATCGAGACAGGCCGGGCGACCCGACCGATCATCGGCGCGCTCATCGACAACCGCTACGAGGGCGAGGGCGTGCGCGTCGTCCGCCAAGAGGACGTCGGACCGGGGGAGCACCCCGTGACTCCCGGGGGCCCCGCCGACAAGGCGGGCGTGCGCCCGGGCGACATCATCGTGGCGATCAACGGCCGCGCCGTCACGCAAGAGGACGAGCTGCTCGTGACGATCCGCGCGCTCGCCCCGGGCGACGAGGTCACCCTCACGATCCGCGAGGCCGGACGGGAACGCGACGTCACGGTGGTCCTCGACGAGGCCGACGCAGACTGATGAACGGCGGTCTCTTCAACATCAACGGCGCCGAGCTCGTCGTCATCCTGCTCGTCGTCGCGCTCGTCGTCGGACCCGACCGCCTGCCCGAGTACGCGCGGCAGCTCGCACAGTTCGTGCGCGCAGCGCGCGAGCAGATCACCAAGGTGCGCGACCGCGTCGACGACGAGGTGCACGCGGAGCTCGGCGACGTCGACTGGAAGGCGCTCGACCCGCGGCAGTACGACCCGCGCCGCATCGTGCGCGAGGCGCTCCTCGACGAGCCCGCGTCAGCTTCCCGCCGTTCGGTCGCGGCCACCGGGTCGGGCACGGTGCGCGGGGCAAGCGCAGCGGGGGCACCGGGCGCGGCCGGCGCCCGGCACGACGCGACGCTCGCCGACGGGGACCCCGCTCCCTTCGACGACGAGGCAACCTGACGCGACGGGCACGTCGCTTACCAGCGCGGGGCTGCGGACGCGGCCGTCCACATCGCCGCGAACGGATTTCCAGCGGGCCCGGCTCACCTGTCATGATGGGCAGATGCCCGCAACGACGCCGCCGACCTCGCGCATTCTCTCGGGGATGCAGCCGACACAGGACTCGCTCCACCTCGGGAACTACATCGGGGCACTGTCCCAGTGGGTCGCACTCCAAGACGCGTATGACGCGTTCTACTGCGTGGTCGACCTCCACGCCCTCACGGTCAATCCCGACCCTGCTGCACTGCGGCACAGGACGCGCGCGACGGCGGCGCAGTACCTCGCGGGCGGCGTCGATCCCGAGCGGGCTGCGCTCTTCATCCAGTCGCACGTCCCCGAGCACGCGGAGCTCGCGTGGGTGCTCTCGTGCCAGACGGGCTTCGGCGAGGCCGGCCGCATGACCCAGTTCAAGGACAAGTCCGCCAAGAGCGGCAACGACGGTACGACCGTGGGGCTCTTCACCTACCCGGTCCTTATGGCAGCCGACATCCTGCTCTACGACACGGCGCTCGTTCCGGTCGGCGAGGACCAGCGGCAGCACCTCGAGCTGACGCGCGACATCGCGACGCGGCTCAACACGCGCTTCGGCGAGGGGACCGTCGTCGTCCCGGAGGCCCACATCCTCAAGGCGGGCGCCAAGATCCAGGACCTCCAGGACCCGCTGCGCAAGATGAGCAAGTCCGAGTCCGGCAAGGGCTCGATCGAGCTGCTCGGCGACATCGCCCAGGCCCGTAAGAACATCCGCTCGGCCGTCACGGACGACGGGAGCGAGATCCGCTTCGACCCCGCCGCCAAGCCCGGCATCTCCAACCTCCTCACCATCTACTCGGTCCTCACCGGACGCACGATCGACCAGATCGTCGCGGAGTACGAGGGCAAGATGTACGGCCACCTCAAGGTCGACCTCGCCGAGATCGTCGTCGAGTTCCTCACGCCGCTTCAGGCGACGGCGCGCACGTACCTCGACGACCCCGCCGAGCTCGACGCGATCCTCGCGCGCGGAGCGGAGCGGGCGCGCGACGTCGCGTCGGCGACCCTCGAGCGTGTCTACGACAGGCTCGGTCTTGTCCGCCCGGCATCGGCAGCCGTGCGATGAGAATGCCGGAGCGCGGTGATGACCAGGCGCGCATCGGCGTCTCGGTCACGGTTCCCGAGCCGTTCGGAACGCAGCTGGCCGATGCGCGGCGCGCGACAGGAGACCCCTACGCGGATCTCATCCCGCCGCACGTGACGCTGCTCGGACCGACGGTCGTCGACATGGCAGACATGCCCGCGGTCGAGGAGCACCTCGCGCGGGTCGCGCAGGAGTCCGCGGCGTTCACGCTTCACCTACGCGGTGCCGCCACGTTCCGTCCCGTCTCGCCCGTCGTGTTTGTCCAGGTGGCCCAGGGCATCGCGGAGTGTGAGGGGCTCGAGGCGCGGGTGCGCCGAGGCATCCTCGCTCAGGACCTCCGCTTCCACTACCACCCGCACGTCACGGTCGCGCACGAGGTCTCCGACGAGGCGCTCGACGAAGCGTTCGTCAGCATGGCCGACTATGACGCGGCGTTCGAGGTCACGGAGATCGACCTGTACGCGCACGGCGACGACGGCGTCTGGCGCATTCGCCGGTCGTTCCCGCTCGGACGCTGACCCCGCGCACCGAGCGCAGCGTCGCCGCGCACTGAGCGCACTGAGCGCACTGTCGCCGCGCACTGCGCGCCGGACGCACCATCGCCGCGCACCGAACGAACGACCCGAGCTCGGAATGCCGTGAGGCGCTCCGAGCTCGGGCCGTCGTGGTCGTGTCCCCAGGGGTTGTCGTGACCTGGGGTCAGTGCTGGTCTCAGGTCAGAAGGCGCGCGTGATCATCGCGCGCTTGACCTCGCCGATCGCCTTGGTGATCTCGATCCCGCGCGGGCACGCCTCGGTGCAGTTGAAGGTCGTGCGGCAGCGCCACACACCCTCCTTGTCGTTGAGGATCTCGAGGCGCTGCGTCGCAGCCTCGTCGCGCGAGTCGAAGATGAAGCGGTGTGCGTTGACGATCGCGGCGGGGCCGAAGTACTGGCCGTCAGTCCAGAACACCGGGCACGACGACGTGCACGCGGCGCAGAGGATGCACTTGGTCGTGTCGTCGTAGACCGCACGCTGCTCTGCCGACTGGATGCGCTCGCCGGACGGCTGGTTCCCCGACGTGATGAGGAACGGCATGATCTCGCGGTAGGAGGCGAAGAACGGCTCCATGTCGACGACGAGGTCCTTGATGACGGGCAGGCCCTTGATGGGCTCGACCGTGATCGGCTTACGGATGTCGAGGTCCTTGAGGAGCGTCTTGCACGCGAGGCGGTTGCGACCGTTGATGCGCATCGCGTCGGAGCCGCAGATGCCGTGGGCGCACGAGCGGCGGAACGTGAGCGAGCCGTCCTGCTCCCACTTGATCTTGTGGAGCGCGTCGAGCACGCGGTCGGTGCCGTTCATCGTCAGCACGTGATCGTCCCAGTACGACTCGTCGCCGTGCGGACCCTCGGGCAGGAACCGGCGCACGCGAAGCGTCACCTCGAAGGTCGGGATCTCACCCACCGGCATCGCGGCGGTGGTCTGCTCAGTCGTGGCAGTCATCAGTACTTACGCTCCATCGGCTGGTAGCGGGTCACGACGACCGGCTTCTGTTCGAGCCGGATCTCGTGCGGAGGGATGCCGGCCGCGTCGGCGGCCTCTGCGTCACCGCGGCGGTAGGCCATGGTGTGCGCCATGTAGCCCGCGTCGTCGCGGTCGGGGTAGTCCTCACGGAAGTGACCGCCGCGTGACTCCTTGCGGTCGAGGGCACCCACGACGACGACCTCGGCGAGGTCGAGCAGGAAGCCGAGCTCGACGGCCTCGAGGAGGTCGGTGTTGAAGAGGCGGCCCTTGTCCTGGACGGAGACGTTGCTGTAGCGCTTCTGGAGGTTCTTCACGACGGCGAGGGTCTCGGTGAGCGAGGCCTCGGTGCGGAACACCTGCGCGCCTCGGTCCATCGACTCCTGCAGCTCGCGGCGCAGGTCGGCGACGCGTTCACCGTCGGGACGCGATCGCATCGCGTCGAGCTCGGCGATCGTGCGGTTGGCTGCGTCCTCGGGCATGTCGAGGAGCGTTGCGCCGGCCGCGTACTCGGCGGCCGCGACGCCCGCGCGCTTGCCGAAGACGTTGATGTCGAGGAGCGAGTTCGTGCCGAGGCGGTTGGAGCCGTGGACGGAGACGCACGCGACCTCGCCGGCCGCGTAGAGACCGCGGATGACGTCGGTGTTGTTGCGCAGGACCTCGGTCGTGATGTTCGTGGGGATGCCGCCCATCGCGTAGTGAGCGGTCGGGTACACCGGCACGGGCTCGGTGTAGGGCTCGATTCCGAGGTAGGTGCGCGCGAACTCGGTGATGTCGGGCAGCTTGGCGTCGATGTGCGCGGGCTCGAGGTGCGTGAGGTCGAGCAGGACGTAGTCCTTGTTCGGGCCTGCCCCTCGGCCTTCGCGCACCTCGTTGGCCATCGAGCGCGCCACGATGTCGCGCGGGGCGAGGTCCTTGATGGTCGGGGCGTAGCGCTCCATGAAGCGCTCGCCGTCGCCGTTGCGTAGGATCCCGCCCTCGCCGCGTGCGGCCTCGGACAGGAGGATCCCGAGGCCCGCGAGGCCTGTCGGGTGGAACTGGAAGAACTCCATGTCCTCCAGGGGCAGGCCGCGTCGCAGGGCGAGGGCCATGCCGTCACCGGTGAGGGTGTGGGCGTTCGAGGTCGTCTTGAAGATCTTGCCCGCGCCACCGGTCGCGAGGATGACGGACTTGGCGCGGAAGATGTGGATCTCGCCCGTGGCGAGGTCGTACGCGACGACTCCGGCGACGGAAACGGGCTCGCCCTCGACGATGTCCTCGTGCGCGAGGTCCTTGTCGAGGATGATGTCGAGCACGTAGAACTCGTTGAAGAACTCCACGTCGTTCTTCACGCAGTTCTGGTAGAGCGTCTGGAGGATCATGTGGCCCGTGCGGTCGGCCGCGTAGCACGAGCGACGCACAGCGGCCTCGCCGTGGTTGCGCGTGTGACCGCCGAAGCGGCGCTGGTCGATCTTGCCCTCGGGTGTGCGGTTGAACGGCAGACCCATGCGCTCGAGGTCGAGAACCGCGTCGATGGCCTCCTTGGCCATGACCTCGGCGGCGTCCTGGTCGACGAGGTAGTCACCGCCCTTGACGGTGTCGAAGGTGTGCCACTCCCAGTTGTCTTCCTCGACGTTGGCGAGCGCGGCGCACATGCCGCCCTGGGCGGCTCCCGTGTGGGAGCGCGTCGGGTAGAGCTTGGAGATGACGGCGGTGCGGGCGCGGGTCGAGGACTCCAGGGCTGCGCGCATGCCGGCGCCGCCTGCGCCGACGATGACGACGTCGTACTGGTGGATCTGCATCGCTTCTGATGCCTCCTGGGACGGTTCGGGTAGGGCTGGCCGAGGGCCTGGCTCAGAGCCTCTTGCAGAAGTCCGCGAGCACCGCGGGGTCGGCACCGGCGGGGCACGGCTCGAACGTGAAGATCACGAGCGTCCCGGTGATGACGACGATGACGAAGGCCGCGTAGAGAAGGGTCTTGAGGATGCCGCGGGTGCGGTCCTTCTCGGCGTAGTCGTTGATGATCGTGCGTACGCCGTTGGTCCCGTGCATCATCGCGAGCCACAGCATGATGAGGTCGACGACCTGCCAGACCGGACTGGCCCACTTGCCTGCGACGAACGCGAAGTCGATGGCCTTGATGCCCTCGCCCGCGAGGAGGTTGACGAACAGGTGCGTGAAGATCAGCCCGACGAGGACGACGCCTGAGAGGCGCATGAAGACCCAGCCGTAGAGCTCAAAGTTGCCCCGGGTGGTCTTGCGGCGTGCGAAGGGGGAGCGCGGCGCGGCGATGGTGGGAGTGGTCACGGTCAGCCTCCGAAGACATGCATGAGGTGGCGTGGCAGGAATCCAGCCATCGTCACGACGAACAGGCCGACGACGACCCAGAAGAGGGTGCGGTGGTGCTTGGCGCCCTTGCTCCAGTAGTCGACGAGGATGATGCGCAGGCCGTTGAACGCGTGGAACACGATCGCTGCGACGAGCCCGGCCTCGGCAAGACCCATGACCGGGTTCTTGTACGTGCCGATGACGGCGTTGTACGCCTCGGGCGAGACCCGCACGAGCGCCGTGTCAAGCACGTGCACGAGCAGGAAGAAAAAGATGAGCACTCCGGTCACGCGGTGCGCGACCCACGACCACATGCCTTCACGGCCGCGGTACAAGGTGCCTTGTGCCTTGGGCACGGGGGCCTCCCGGGGGCGAGTTCCCGACGGCGACGTCCTCGTCGTCGTTCCTGTCGAGCGGATAGGACGGAGGTCCTGCCGCACGGCCCCACTCTAGTGTTACGCGGCACGACCCGTGACGCGTTCGTGGCGGAACTGTGCGCAAGCGGCGCCAGATTGTGACGCACTGCACACGCGAGGGACAGGCTTGGTGACCCGTGCACCTAGGATCGTCGTCATGACGAGCCCCGCAACCCCCGCCCTCCCCGAGGGCGTCGCCGCCGCCTCTCTTCCGTTCTACGCGGTCATTCCCGCAGGCGGCGCGGGCACCCGGTTGTGGCCCCTCTCCCGGGAGGGCGCGCCCAAGTTCCTGCACGACCTCACGGGCTCGGGACGCAGTCTTCTTCAGGCAACCGTCGACCGCCTCAGCGGTCTCGGCGAGCCGCGCGTCATGATCGTCACGGGCATGCGGCACGTCGCCGCGGTGCGCGGGCAGCTGCCCGCGCTGGGCGACGACGACGTGCTCGCGGAGCCGAGCCCGCGCGACTCGATGGCCGCGATCGGCCTCGCCGCCGCGGTCCTCGAGCAGCGGCACGGTCCCGTCGTGCTCGGGTCGTTCGCCGCCGATCAGGTGATCACGAGCGCGGCGACCTTCATCGCCGCGGTGCGCGAGGGGATCGAGGCCGCGCGCGCGGGCTACGTGACGACGATCGGGATTGCGGCGACGCGCCCCTCGATCGCGTTCGGCTACGTCCACGCGGGCGAGCCGCTCGGGATCGCGGGCGCGCCCCAGGTGCGCGGCGTGCGCGGCTTCACCGAGAAGCCCGACGCGGCGACGGCGCGTCGCTACCTCGCGTCGGGGGAGTACCGCTGGAACGCTGGCATGTTCATCACGCGCAGCGACGTCCTGCTCGCTCACCTCGCGCGGCAGCGTCCCGAGCTGCACGACGGGCTGCGCGAGATCGCTCGCGCCTGGGACACCGCTGAGGGGGCCGAGGTCCTCGCGCGCGTGTGGCCGACGCTCGAGAAGATCGCGATCGACCACGCGATCGCGGAGCCCGTGGCCGCCGCGGGCGGGGTCGCGATGGTTCCCGGTGACTTCGGGTGGGACGACGTCGGCGACTTCAACTCTCTTGCCGCTCTGCTGCCCGCGGTCGACGACCGCGGGTCCAAGGTGCTGGGTGACGTCGACCAGGTGCTGCGGATCGAGTCCGCGGGATCGGTCGTCGTGCCTGCTGCGGGCCGCCAGATCGTCGTGCTCGGGCTCGACGACGTCGTCGTCGTCGACACGGACGACGTCGTGCTCGTTACGACCCGCGCCCGTGCCCAGCAGGTCAAGGCCGCGGTCGACGCGGTCCGCGACCGCGGACGCGACGACTTGCTCTGACCGGGCGGCGATAACCTCGAGGTATGAGCACCACCGCCGCACAGAGGGTCCTCGACCTCGTCGACGAGCTCGCTGACGAGCTCGTCGCGATCCGGCGGGACATCCATGCCCACCCCGAGCTCGCGCGCGCCGAGGTCCGCACGACCGCGCTCATCGCCGCGCGGCTGCGCGCCGAGGGCCTCGAGCCACGGATGCTCGCGGGGACGGGCCTCACGTGCGACATCGGGACCGACGGCCCAGCGGACACGCGCTTGCGCGTGGGCCTGCGGGCCGACCTCGACGCGCTCCCTGTGCCCGAGGCGACGGGGCTGCCCTTCACCTCGACGGTCCCGGGCGTGTCGCATGCGTGCGGCCACGACGTCCACACGGCGGTCGTCCTCGGGGCCGGAATCGTGCTCGCGCGGCTCCACCGCGAGGCGCCCCTTCCGCACCCCGTGCGGCTGGTCTTTCAGCCGGCCGAAGAGGTGCAGCCAGGCGGGGCGCTCGACCTCCTGCAACAGGGTGTGACCGAGCGGCTCGCGCGCATCTTCACGGTGCACTGCGAGCCCAAGCTTGACGTGGGGCTCGTGGGGACGCGCATCGGCCCCATCACGTCGGCCTCCGACGAGATCACGATCCGCGTCGAAGGCGCGGGCGGGCACACGTCCCGGCCGCACCTCACCGGTGATGTCGTGGCAGCTCTCGGCCAGCTCGCGACGCAGCTTCCTGCGATCCTCGGTCGGCGCCTCGACCCTCGCTCGGGCATCAACCTCACCTGGGGAGCGATCCAGGCGGGTGACGCCCACAACGCGATCCCTGGGCGCGGCATCCTCAAGGGCACGCTGCGGAGCCTCACCGCGCGGTCGGCCGAGCTCGCCGGGCCGATCCTCGCGGAGGCCGTCGGGCACGTCGTGGCGCCGCTCGGCGTTGCTGCCGAGCTCACGCACGTCCGGGGCGTGCCACCCGTCGTCAACGACGAGGAGTGCACGCGGGCGCTCGACCGTGCTGTGCGCGACGTCGTGGGGCGGCAGGCGACCGTGCTCACCGAGCAGTCGCTCGGGGGAGAGGACTTCGCGTGGTACCTCACGAAGGTGCCGGGAGCGCTCGCGCGGCTCGGGACGCGCGCGCCCGGTGCGCTGCCGGGCGATCTTCACCAAGGTGACTTCGTGCCCGACGAGGCCGCGATCGCGCTCGGCGTCCGGCTGCTCGCCGCGGTTGCGATCGAGAATCTCGCTGCGTCGCACGCGGGCGACGATTCTGCTCCCTCCTGAGCGCCCGACCACCGCGCTTCCGGTGTGTGAGACGTCCCATCCCGGGAACGAGACGATCCGTACCGACTCCGTAACGGCTGGGTTCTGCGGGGCCCATGTCGCCAATGTCACTCGAACTCCTTGGGTAGAGTCGTGCCACCACGCTCTGACGTGAGGTGCGGTGTGACGGCTGTCGGCGTGCGCCGAGTGCCGCCGCACCCCTGCCGACGAGCGACATAGCGAGATCTGCTGAGGAGATCCGAGTGAACAAGACCATGAAGCTCACGGCTGTTGCGGCCGTGGCCGCGCTCGCGCTTGCCGCGTGCGCCGAAGCACCCGGCACGGACGGCGCGACGTCGGCCCCGACGCCGGTCCAGACCATCAAGCCGATCGACGGTTTCAAGCCGTGCATCGTCTCGGACGCTGGCGGCTTCGACGACAAGTCGTTCAACCAGCTGTCGCACGAGGGCCTCATCAAGGCTTCCGCCGAGTTCGGCGTCAAGGCCGGCGAGGTCCAGTCGACGTCGGAGTCCGACTACAAGACGAACATCGACTCGCTCCTCTCGACGAACTGCTCGCTCATCACGTCGGTCGGCTTCGCGCTCTCGGCCGCCACGGTTGAGGCCGCGAACGCGAACCCGGACGTCCAGTTCGTCCTCGTCGACGACGCTGCCGACAACGACTTCGACGGCAAGAAGGACGCGGAGAACATCAAGCCGCTCGTCTACGACACGGCTCAGGCCGCGTTCCTCGCGGGCTACCTCTCCGCCGGCTTCTCGAAGGCTGGCAAGGTCGGGACGTACGGCGGCATGCCGTTCCCGACCGTGACGATCTTCATGGACGGCTTCAAGCAGGGCGTCGACCACTACAACAAGGTGAAGTCGGCCGACGTCAAGGTCATCGGCTTCGAGGGTGGCGACAAGGGCACGTTCACGGGTGGCTTCGAGAACAACCAGAAGGCCCGTGAGGCCGCTGACTCGGTCATCAACCAGGGCGTCGACGTCATCCTCCCCGTGGGTGGCCCGATCTACCAGGCTGCGCTCAACTCGATCGCTGACTCGGGCCGCGACATCGCGCTGATCGGCGTCGACGCGGACGTCTTCAACACCGACCCGAAGACGCAGGACGTCATCCTCACGTCGATCGAGAAGAAGATGGACCAGTCGGTCTACGAGTCCGTCATCTCCGCCGGCAAGGGCGACTTCTCGGCCGAGGCCTACGTCGGCACGCTCGCGAACGAGGGTGTGGGCCTGGCCCCGCTCCACAACTTCGAGGGCAAGGTCGACGCGACGCTGCTCGCCGAGGTCGACGCGCTCAAGGCGCAGATCGCCGACGGCACCGTCAAGGTCACGTCCTACCTCGCGAAGTGACCCCATGCATCCTCCCCGGGGCGGCACGGCCGCCCCGGGGAGGATGCATGCCCCGCGAATCCCTCTGTGAAGGAACCCCGACCGATGAAGCTCGAGCTGCGCGGCATCACGAAGCGCTTCGGCGCCCTCGTCGCCAACGACCACATTGACCTCACGGTCGAACCCGGAGAGATCCACTGTCTCCTCGGCGAGAACGGTGCTGGCAAGTCCACCCTCATGAACGTCCTCTACGGCCTCTACGCGGCCGACGAGGGGGAGGTTCTCCTCGACGACCAGCCCGTGCACTTCGCTGGGCCCGGCGACGCGATGGCCGCAGGGATCGGCATGGTGCACCAGCACTTCATGCTCGTGCCCGTGTTCACCGTCGCCGAGAATGTCATGCTCGGTCACGAGCAGACCAAGGCCGGCGGCCGGCTCGACCTCGACGCCGCGCGCACGAAGGTCCGAGAGATCGCCGACCGCTTTGGCTTCCAGGTCGACCCCGACGCCATCGTCGAAGACCTCCCCGTCGGGGTCCAGCAGCGAGTCGAGATCATCAAGGCGCTCTCGCGCGAGGCCAAGGTCCTCGTCTTCGACGAGCCGACCGCCGTGCTGACGCCGCAAGAGACCGACGAGCTCATGATGATCATGCGCCAGCTCAAGGACGAGGGCACTGCCATCGTCTTCATCACCCACAAGCTCCGTGAGGTCCGCGAGGTCGCGGACCGGATCACGGTCATGCGCCGCGGGGCGATCGTCGGACACGCCGAGCCGGGCTCGAGCGACGCGGAGCTCGCCTCGCTCATGGTCGGTCGTGCGGTCGAGCTCACGGTCCACAAGGACGCCCCCCAGCACTCGTCTGCGCTGCTCGAGATCGAGAACCTCGAGATCCGTGACGCGACCGGGCTCGTCCTCGTCGATGACCTCTCGTTCTCCGTGCGAGGCGGCGAGATCCTCGTCATCGCAGGTGTTCAGGGCAACGGCCAGACCGAGCTCGCCGACGCGCTGCTCGGCCTCGTCACACCCGCCGGCGGCGAGATCCGCCTCAACGGCACCAACCTTGTCGGGCGCTCGGTGCGCCAGTTCCTCGACGCCGGCGTCGGGTTCGTTCCCGAGGACCGCGGTCACGACGGCCTCGTCGGCACGTTCACCGTCGCCGAGAACCTCATCCTCGACCGCACCGACGGTGCCCCGTTCGTCAAGGCCGGGTCGCTCCAGCTCGGCGAGCGCGACCGCTTCGCAGAAGAGAAGGTCGCCGAGTTCGACATCCGCACGCAGTCGATCACGACGCACGCGGGCCGACTCTCCGGAGGCAACCAGCAGAAGGTCGTGCTCGCTCGCGAGCTCTCGCGCGACCTCAGCCTTCTTGTCGCCTCGCAGCCGACGCGCGGCGTCGACGTCGGGTCGATCGAGTTCATCCACAAGCGCATCGTCGCGACCCGCGATGCGGGCGTTCCCGTCATCGTCGTCGCAACCGAGCTCGACGAAGCCGTCGCACTCGCTGATCGCATTCTCGTCATGTACCGCGGACGCATCGTCGGCATCGTTCCCGCGGACACCCCGCGCGACGTCCTCGGCCTCATGATGGCCGGTATCCCGGCAGAAGGGCACGAAGCCGCATGAGCACCACCGAGAACCCGCAGCCGGGCGGCGAGGGCCACAGCCTCGCAGCGTCGCCCGGGTCGTCCGCGGCTCCCGCGCCCACCGCCCCCGTGACCGAGCCCGACAACCGCTTCGCGAACGCGTGGCGTGAGATCGTCGGCGGCTCGTGGGGCGTGTCCGTGGGCGCCGTCATCCTCGCGCTCCTCGCGGGCGCCGTGATGATCGCGGCAACCGACGAGACCGTCCGTCAGACCGCGACCTACTTCTTCTCCAAGCCCGGCGACATGGTCATGGCCGTGTGGGGCGCCGTCCGCGACGCCTACGGCGCACTCGTCCGCGGCGCGGTCTGGAACCCTCGAGGCGAGACGTTCCTCGAGAACATCCGCCCGCTGGCCACGTCCCTCACCTACGCGACGCCGCTCATCGCCGCCGGTCTCGGCCTCACGATCGGCTTCCGTGCCGGCCTGTTCAACATCGGTGGCCAGGGACAGATGATCCTCGCCGCGATCGGTGCGGGCTGGGTGGGCTTCGCGCTCGACCTCCCCGCCGGCCTGCACCTGCTGCTCGCGATCGTCGTCGGCGTCGTCGCGGGCGCCCTCTGGGCCGGGATCGCCGGTCTCCTCAAGGCCGCGACGGGAGCGCACGAGGTCATCACGACCATCATGCTCAACCACACGGCCTACTACCTGCTCTTCTTCCTGCTCGCGACGCCGGGCCTGCTCCAGGCCCCCGGCTCTGCGAACCCCAAGACACCCCCGATGAGCGACTCGGCGGTCCTGCCGAACCTCTTCGGCAGCGGGTTCCCGCTCCACGCGGGCTTCCTGCTGGCGCTCGGCGCCGTCGCGGTCACGTGGTGGTTGCTCGAACGTTCCCGCCTCGGCTTCTCGTTCCGCGCTGTCGGCGAGAACCCCCAGGCTGCACGCGTCGCAGGAATCGACGTCAAGCGCACGACCGTCTACTCGATGCTCGTCTCGGGTGCGATGCTCGGCATCGCAGGCGCCACCCAGGTGCTCGGCACCTCGACGACCGGCTTCTCGACCGACGTCGACGCGGGGATGGGCTTTGACGCCATCACCGTCGCGTTGCTCGGCCGATCGACGCCGCTCGGAACCCTCGGCGCAGGAATCCTCTTCGGAGCGTTCAAGTCCGGTGGTGCCACCATGCAGGCCGCCGAGACCATCCCGATCGAGATCGTCACGGTCATCCAGTCCCTCATCGTCCTCTTCATCGCCGCACCGCCCCTCGTCCGAGCGATCTTCCGGCTTCCTGCGCCGGGCAGCTCGGCCACGAAGGCCACGCGACGTGCCCGCAAGGAGGTGGCGGCATGAGTGCCCCCACGACCATTCCCGAGGAGCAGTCCGTCTCGGCGGGCATGCGCCACGTCGAGATCATCAGCGCGAAGTTTGCGATCGTCCTCAGTGCGGCGAGCGCGATCCTCGTCGCGATCATCGGGCTCGTCCCGCGCGAGGGCGAAGCGAAGTTCCGCTTCTCCGGCTCGGGTGAGTCGCTGCAGATCGCGAGCGTGTCGGTGCCCGCGATGCCTGTCGCATGGGTGAGCGTCGTCGTGTGCCTCGTGCTCACGCTCCTCAGCTGGATGCTGTGGCGCGCGCGCCGCAGGACCCCCTGGTTCATCGGTGTCGTCTTCGCGCTCTTCTTCCTCGCGGGCTTCCTCGCGTGGGCGGGCGCCGGCTCTGCCCAGGACATGCCGATCTCGAACCTCCTCGGCTCGACCGTCCTGCTCGCCGTCCCGATCATCTTCGGTGCGCTCGGCGGCACGATCGGTGAGCGCGCCGGCGTCGTCAACATCGCGATCGAAGCCCAGCTGCTCGGCTCGGCCTTCGTCGCTGCGGTCGTCGGGACCATGACCCAGAGCCCCTGGGCCGGTCTGCTCGCAGGTGTGTTCGCGGGCGCGCTCGTCGCCCTCGTCCTCGGCCTGTTCACGATCACGTACCGCGTCGACCAGGTCATCGTCGGTGTCGTGCTCAACGTCCTCGTCCTCGGTCTGACGAGCTTCATCTACTCCCAGGTGCTCGTGCCGCAGGCCGACCTCTTCAACTCGACCGACCGCTTCCCGCGCGTCTCGATCCCGCTGCTGAGCGAGATCCCGATCGTCGGAACCGCGCTCTTCCACCAGTCGGTCATCGTCTACCTCATGTACCTCACTGTCCCGGCCGTGTGGTTCGCGATGTTCCGCACACGCTGGGGCCTGCGTCTGCGCGCGGTCGGGGAGCACCCCCTCGCCGCAGACACGGTGGGCATCAAGGTGAACCGTGTGCGCTACCGTGCGCTCCTCGTCGCCGGTGGGATCGTCGGCATGGGCGGGGCGTACTACACGCTCGTGTCCGTGTCGTCGTTCGGCAAGAACATGACCGCGGGTGCCGGGTTCATCGCCCTCGCCGCCGTGATCTTCGGCAAGTGGAACCCGATCAAGGCGACCCTCGCGGGTCTGCTCTTCGGCTTCTCGACTGCGCTCGCGAGCGCCATGAGCATCGTGCAGGCACCCGTGCCGAGCCAGTTCATGCTCATGCTCCCGTACGTCGTCACCCTGCTCGCGGTCGCCGGACTCATCGGCAAGTCCCGGGCGCCGGCGGCGTCCGGAACGGCCTACGTCAAGGAATGACCACCGACACCCCGCGGCCGGACGGCCGCGGGGTGTCCTCGTCCGGGAGGTAACCCGTGCCCACACCCGAGATCGACTGGGACGCCCTGCGCGCCGCAGCGCGCGAGGTCATGTCCCGCGCCTACGTGCCCTACTCGAAGTTTCCCGTCGGCGCAGCAGCGCTCGTCGACGACGGTCGCGTCGTCGTCGGCTGCAACGTCGAGAACGCCTCGTACCCCGTCGGCCTGTGCGCCGAGTGCGGGCTCGTCTCGCAGCTCGCCGCGACCGGCGGCGGCAAGCTCGTCGCCTTTGCCTGCGTCGACCGTCACGGCAACAAGCTCATGCCGTGCGGCCGCTGCCGCCAGCTCCTGTGGGAGCACGGCGGGGCTGCCCTTCTCGTCGACTCGGTCACGGGGATCCGCCCCATGACCGAGGTGCTGCCTGACGCGTTCGGGCCCGACGACCTCGTGACCCGCGCCTGACCGGCGCACACCGTGCGTGATCCGCGCACACAGCGCCCGACCGGCGCACGACACACGATCGCCGCGACCCCGACCGGGTCGCCGAGCCCCGACACCAGGAGGACCCCATGACCCAGTCTCCGACCGAAGCGTTCGACGCTGTTGACGTCATCGTCGCCAAGCGCGACGGCGCGGTTCTGAGCGACGCCCAGATCGACTGGGTGATCGACGCGTACACGCGCGGCGTCGTCGCCGAAGAGCAGATGAGCGCCCTCAACATGGCGATCCTCCTCAACGGCATGACCCGTCCCGAGATTGCGCGCTGGACCGCCGCGATGATCGCCTCGGGTGAGCGCATGGACTTCTCGAGCCTGTCGCGCACGACGTCCGACAAGCACTCGACGGGCGGCGTGGGCGACAAGATCACACTCCCGCTCGCGCCCCTCGTGGCGGTGTTCGACGTTGCCGTCCCGCAGCTCTCGGGCCGCGGCCTCGGACACACCGGCGGGACGCTCGACAAGCTCGAGGCCATCCCGGGCTGGCGCGCTGCGCTCACCAACGACGAGATGATGGCGCAGCTCGACGGCGTCGGCGCCGTCATCTGCCAGGCGGGCTCGGGCCTCGCCCCGGCGGACCGCAAGCTCTACGCGCTGCGCGACGTCACGGGGACGGTCGAGGCGATCCCGCTCATCGCGAGCTCGATCATGAGCAAGAAGATCGCTGAAGGAACTGCCGCGCTCGTGCTCGACGTCAAGGTCGGCTCGGGTGCGTTCATGAAGGATCTCGACCGCGCCCGCGAGCTCGCTCGCACCATGGTCGACCTTGGGACGGATGCGGGAGTGCGCACGGTTGCGCTGCTCACGGACATGTCGACGCCGCTCGGTCTCACGGCCGGCAACGCGCTCGAGGTCCGGGAGTCCGTCGAGGTGCTCGCAGGTGGTGGCCCGCGTGACGTCGTCGACCTCACGGTTGCCCTTGCCGTCGAGATGCTCGCCGCCGCGGGCAAGCCGGTCGGCGAGGACGAGGTCCGTGCAGCCCTGTCCGACGGCCGCGCGATGGACGTGTGGAACCGCATGATCGAGGCGCAGGAGGGCGACCCGCACGCGGAGCTTCCGTGGGCCCGCGAGACGCAGGACGTCCTGGCTCCGGCTGACGGTGTCCTCACGCGGCTCGACGCGTACGACATCGGCATCGCCGCGTGGCGTCTGGGCGCGGGCCGGGCCCGCCGCGAGGACCCCGTGCAGGCCGGCGCGGGCGTCGTCATGCACGCCAAGCCGGGCGACACCGTCCGCAAGGGGCAGCCGCTGCTCACGCTCCACACAGACACGCCCGAGAGGTTCGGCCGTGCGCTCGAGGCGCTCGAGGGCTCGTTCGACGTCAACGACGGCGCGAGCTTCGAGCCCACACCTCTCATCATGGATCGCATCAGCGGGTTCTGAGCGTGGCCGAGGACGTGACACCACCTGTCGGTGGCGCGCCACCCCCGCCGGGGGAGGCTGCGCCGCCGCGGCGGCCCGCGTCCGTGTACGGGGTCGGGACGGAGCCCGACGCACGTTTCTCGCTCGCCAACGAACGGACGGCGCTCGCGTGGCTGCGAACCGCGCTCGGGCTCGTCGCCGGGGGTGTGGGGCTCGCGAGCCTCGCGAGCCTGACGGACCCGCACGTCGTCGTCGACATCGTCGCTGCGCTCGCGTGCCTCACGGGAGGGCTCGTCGCGCTCTACGCCCTCGCGCGTTGGCGTGCGAACGAGCGGGCCCTGCGGCTCCGACAGCCGCTTCCTGTCCCGGGGGCGCTGCCGACGCTCGTGGCGGGAGTCGTCCTGCTCGGTCTCCTGCTCGCAGCGTTCGCCCTGGGCCGCGCGGTATGAACGTCGACGTCGCGCTCACGCGGGACGAGGGGCTGCCTGCGGAGCGTTCAAGCCTCGCGTGGCAGCGCACCGTGCTCGGCGTGACGTTGGGGTCGGTCCTGGCGGGGACGACCGCCCTGCACGCGGGTCACTGGTGGATCGCCGCGGGTGCGCTCGGCGTCGCGGTCGCGGCGATCTGGCCCGGGGTGCTGCGCCCTCGCAGGGGCCGAACGCTCGCGGGCGGCGGTCTGGCCGGTGCGCTCGTCCGCGAGGGCTGGCCGCTCCTGTGCAGGGCCGCGCTGTGCGTGCTCGCGCTCGCCGTGGTCGGCGCGGCCCTGGCGATCGAGGGCATGACGTGGTGACGACCCGCCTGCCTCGCGCGAGCTCCGGCGGCGAGAGCGTCCTCGGTGGTTGGTCCCTCGCACGGCTTCTCGGCGCGCTTGGCATCGGCACGCGGGTCGGGCCCGAGCCTGAGCCGCGCGGGACGCTCGGGACGCCCGCCGCGCCCGACGCCGCACCCGACGCGGGGTGGGACGCACCCCTCGCGGGGAAGGGCGCGCACCTCGCCGCGAAGGGTGCCCGCCTCGCGGGGAGGGACGCGGTCCTCGCCGCCAGGGACGCGCTCGTCGACGACATGTGCGTGCGTGCACATCGTGCGGGCCACACGCCCGCAACCGTCGGGCGCCTGCGCGACGCGACGCGCACGCTCACGCGGACCGAGCTCGAGCGCGTCGGCGCGCCGCTCAGCGTCGACGCTCCCCAGTGGCGCGGAGAGCGCGCGTCCCAGACCGACAGCACGACGTGCGGGGCAGCCGTCGGCGCGATGCTCTGCGCCGCCGGGGACCCCGTGCTCGCCTATGCGCTCGAGACGGGCGTCAACCTCACGCGTATGCCCGGTGCGAACCCGACGCGGCCCCCGGCCACCTCGGAGCCGCTCGACGCCCGGCTCGTCGCAGCCTCGCGCGGCTTCGTGGCGCTCCAGCGCCACCTGCACGCTGCCACGGCTCGCCGGTCGCTCCTCGCTCTTCTGCCCTGGCCTCGCGCGCTCGGCACCACTCCGTGGGGGCTGGCCCGCGAGGTCCGGTGGGCGGACGTCCGCTACCGAGGCGTCGTCGTCGACGTCGACGACGCACAGGGCGTGCGCCGCCTGACGAGACGCATCGACGCACACCTGCGCGAGGGCATCCCCCTTCCGCTGTGGACGGGTGGGTCGAGCGCGACGGGATGGGCGAGCGCGGTGCCCCGCCACGTCGTCCTGCTCGTCGACGTCGCGGCCGTAACCGTCGTCGGGGCGCGTCAGGACAGCCGTGCGGACCTCGACGATGGCCCCGGAGGCGACCGTCTCCCAGCCCAGCCGGGCGAGAACCCGCACTGGCGCGTGTACGAGCCCGCGTCCGGCAGGGTCCTCACGGTTGCCGCCGCGACCTGGGCGCAGCCGGAACGGCGGGACGCCTGGGGACGGTGGAGCCGCCCGCACTGGATCCTGCTGCCGCGCTGAACGCGGCCGGCTCCGGGTGCGAGCGCGCGCGGACGCGAGCAAGATGGTGAGCCCGTCCGCGCCCACAAGGAGGTCTCCCATGAGCACCGATCCCACCGAAGGGTGGGCCGACGCAGGCCTTGAGCCGCCGACGCCCGGCGAACCCGTCGACCTTCTCCACGACCCCGGGACTGAGCCGGAGGACCCCGAGGAGTACATCCCTTCGATCGCCCGCCCGGACACGACCGGCGAGGCGAGCGAAGGTGACGTCGCCGACCAGGCGGTCGAGGTCGTCCTCGACGAGGCCTCCGAGCCGGGCGACGCCCCGCCGCAATGACGTGCTGGCCCGGACACGCGGCGAATGGCCGCCGCACGCTGCCCGGACAACTATCCTTGAGCCCATGACTGCGCCGTCCCTCGACCAGATCCGCGCCCTGCCGAAGGTTGTCCTCCACGACCACCTCGACGGCGGCCTGCGGCCCCAGACCCTCCTTGAGCTCGCGAACCTCATCGGGTACGAGCTGCCCGCGAGCACTCCCGAGGCTCTCGCCGACTGGTTCGAAGAAGCGGCCGACTCCGGATCGCTCGTGCGCTACCTCGAGACCTTCGATCACACGATCGCGGTCATGCAGACGGCCGACGCGCTCGAGCGCATCGCGCGGGAGGCCGTCATCGACCTCGCCGCCGACGGCGTCGTCTACACCGAGCAGCGCTGGGCACCCGAGCAGCACCTGCGCAACGGCCTCACCCTGCAGGACGCCGTCGAGGCAGTGGGCCGCGGCCTTGCCGCGGGCGAGGCCGACGTGAGCGCCTCGGGCGGACGCATCATCGCCCGCCAGCTCGTCACCGCGATGCGTCACGCAGACCGCTCCGTCGAGATCGCCGAGCTCACGCTCGCCAACCGAGGCCAGCACCGGGTCGTCGGCTTCGACATCGCGGGTGCCGAGATCGGCTTCCCACCGTCGAAGCACGCCGAGGCGTTCGAGCTCCTCCACGACGGCTTGTTCCCCACGACGATCCACGCGGGCGAGGCCGACGGCGTCGACTCCGTGCGCTCCGCGATCACCGACGGCTTCGCCGCCCGGATCGGCCATGGCGCGCGCATCATCGAGGACATCGAGGGCGTTCCCGAGGCGATGCGTCGCCGCGGCAAGGCCGATCTCGACGAGCTCACGCTCGGCCCGGTCGCCGCGTGGCTGCGTGACCGCCGCGTCGCTCTCGAGCTCTGCCCGCTCTCCAACGTTCAGACCGGAACCGCGACCTCGGTGCGTGACCACCCGATCACGCTGCTCAAGAACCTCGGCTTCGCCGTCACGGTGAACACCGACAACAGGCTCATGTCGCGCACGTCGATGTCCACAGAGATGCACCGCCTCGTCACCGACGCGGACTGGACGCTCGACGACCTGCTCGCCGTGACGCTCACCGCTGCGTGGAACACGTTCCTGCCCTTCGGCGAACGTCGTGACCTCGTCGCCCAGCTCATCTTGCCGCGTACCGCGGTTGTCAAGGAGGAACGATCCAAGTGACCACGTCTGCTGAAGTTGCCGCACTCGTCGACCACACCCTGCTCAAGCCGGAGGCGACTGGCGCGGACGTCGCGGCCCTCGTCGACGAGGGCGTCGCCCTCGGAGTGTTCTCCGTGTGCGTCTCGCCGTCGATGCTCCCGCTCGACGCGAAGGGGCTCAAGGTGGCGACGGTCGTCGGATTCCCGTCGGGCAAGGTGAAGTCGGAGATCAAGGCCGCCGAGGCCGCGCGTGCGATCGCGGACGGCGCCGACGAGATCGACATGGTCATCGACGTCGGCACGGCCCGCACGGGCGACTTCGACTCCGTCGAGGCGGACATCGCAGCTGTGCGCGCGGCGGTTCCGGCCGACAAGATCCTCAAGGTCATCATCGAGTCGGCCGCGCTGAGCGACGAGCAGATCATCGGCACGTGCCGTGCTGCTGAGGCTGCGGGTGCGGACTTCGTCAAGACGTCGACCGGGTTCCACCCGACCGGGGGCGCGAGCGTGCACGCGGTGCGGCTCATGGCCGAGACCGTCGGCCCGCGTCTTGGCGTCAAGGCGTCGGGCGCGATCCGGGACGGTGCGGCAGCGCTCGCGATGATCGAGGCGGGGGCGACGCGGCTGGGCCTCTCGGGCACTGCCGCCGTCCTCGACGGGATCGACGCGGGTGCCACGGCGGCCGACTACGTCAGCGGCGACGCGGGGGGCTACTGAGTGCCCCTGCCTGACGCGCCGACCCGCGTCCGTGGCGAGCACGTGGGCGAGGTCGTGCGCGTCGCGCGCCTCACCCCGCACATGGTCCGCGTCGTCCTTGGCGGACCCGGGCTCGCTGAGGTCGCAGAACTTCCGTGGACCGACGAGTACGTCAAGGTCGTCCTGCCCACCGAGGACGGCCTCGTCATGCGGTCGTACACGGTGCGCGCGTGGGACGCGGCTGCTCGCGAGATGACGATCGACTTCGTCGTGCACGGCGCCGCTGGCGTTGCGGGGCCGTGGGCCGACGCCGTGGCGGTGGGCGACCAGGTGACGCTGCGCGGGCAAGGCGGCGACTTCTTTCCCGATGCGGCGTGCGATGCGCTCCTCGTTGCGGGCGACGAGTCCGCGCTGCCCGCCATCATGCGCACGCTCGAGGCTGTGCCCGACGGGCTCGCAACGTCCGTCTTCGTCGAGGTCGCCTCGCTGGACGAACGCCAGGACGTTGCGCCGCGCGACGGAATCCACGTCACGTGGGTTCTGCGCGGCGAGACGTGGGGCGGAGCGCTCGTCCGCGCGGTGCGCGACGCGCACCTGCCGACCGGCCGCGTCCAGGCGTTCATTCACGGCGAGGCGGGCGTGGTGCGCGAGCTGCGTCGTCACGTCCGGGCCGACCGCCGCGTCACGCGAGAGGACCTCTCCGCGTCGGGTTACTGGCGGCTAGGCGTCGATGACGAGGGCTGGCGCGCCTCGAAGAGCGAGTGGAAGGACGCGGTCGCACGCGACGAGGCAGCACTCGGCAGCTGAACGGCAGCACTAGGCCGCTGAACCGCGCCGCACCAGCGGCGTCCGCTCGTGGGAGCGCGGGATGCGGCGGATCAGGGGCTGCCGCATCCCGCGCTCACGCGCCCTCAGAGCCCGAGCAGCTCGCGCAGCTCGCTCGTGACGATCTCGAGGTGCGCGTGGGCTTCGATGCGTGCCCTGGAGATCGCCTCGTAGGACGCGTCGTGCTCGACGGGGAAGACCGCCTCGAGGTAGCACTTCACCTTGGGCTCGGTGCCCGACGGCCGCACGATGACGCGCGTCGCGTCCGCCGCCGTGAGACGGAGCCCGTCGGTCGGCGGCAAGCCGTCGAGACCCTGCGAGAGGTCCTCGACCGAGACGACCGGCGAGCCGGCGAGCATCGACGGGGGAGCGGAGCGCAGGCGCTCCATGGTCGCCGGGATGAGCGCGAGGTCGCGGAAGCGGCCCGAGAGCTGCGACGAGACGTGGAGGCCGTGCGTGCGCGCGAGGTCATCGAGCAGGTCGAGGAGCGTGCGCCCCTCGGCCTTGAGACGGTCGGCGAGCTGCACGAGGACAAGGGCAGCGGAGATGCCGTCCTTGTCGCGCACCTGGACCGGGTCGACGCAGTACCCGAGCGCCTCCTCATAACCGAACACGAGACCCTCGGCGCGTGAGATCCACTTGAATCCCGTGAGGGTCGAGGCGTACGTGAAGCCGTGGGACGTCGCGATCCGGCCGAGGAGACGCGAGGAGACGATCGAGTTGGCGAACGTCAGCGCGCTCGGCGCGATGCGCAGCCGCGCCGCGTTCTCGGCGAGCGTCGCACCGAGCAGCGCACCGACCTCGTCGCCGTGGAGCATCCGCCAGCCGTCGGAGTCCGGGCCCGCGCGACGCGGGTCGAGGACGGCCGCGGCGCACCGGTCGGCGTCGGGGTCGTTCGCGACGACGAGATCCGCGCCCACCGTGCGGGCGAGCTCGATCGCGAGATCGATCGCACCGGGCTCCTCAGGGTTGGGGAACGTGACCGTCGGGAAGTCGGGGTCGGGCTCGAGCTGCTGCTCGACGCCGAAGAGGTCGCCGTAGCCGGCGCCCGCGAGCGTCGTGAGCGCGGTCTCCGCGCCCACGCCGTGGAGCGGCGTGTACACGACGCGCAGGTCGCGCGGGTAGGTCTCGTCCTGCGGGTGCGCCAGGCGCCCGACGGACTCGCGGTAGGCGAGGTGGATCTCTTCGCCGAGCGTCGTCCACCCGTCCTCGGCCCGCGGCACCGACGCGACCGACTCGACCGCAGCGATCTTCGCCGCGATGAGCCCGTCGTAGGGCGGCACGATCTGGGCGCCCTGGCCGGCATCCGTGACGATCGCCCCGCCCAGGTACACCTTGTAGCCGTTGTCCTGGGGCGGGTTGTGGCTCGCCGTCACCATGACACCCGCGTCGAGTCCGAGATGACGCACCGCGAACGCGAGGACGGGGGTCGGAAGAGCACGGGGCAGAACCGTCGCGGCCACGCCCGCAGCCGTCATGACGGCCGCCGTGTCGAGGGCGAACGTCCGTGAGTTGTGCCGCGCGTCGTACCCGATCGCGATCGAGGGCTGCGCGCCGGCGCGCGCCTCGAGCAGGTAGGCCGCGAGGCCCGCCGCGGCGCGGATGACGACCGCGCGGTTCATGCGGGCGGGGCCGCCCGCCATCTTGCCGCGCAGGCCGGCCGTGCCGAACTGGAGCAGGCCGCTGAACGCGTCCGCGAGCTCCGCCGCGAAGACGTCGGCCTCGCTGTCGTCGGGCGTCGCGCGGTCGAGCAGGACCTCGAGCTCTGCGCGCGTGCCGGCGTCGGGGTCGTCCGCGATCCACGCCTCGACCTGGGCGCGGAGCTCGCTCGAGACGCTCATGAGAGCTTCCCGACGATCGTCGCGAGGAGCGCAGAGATGCGCGGGCCAGCGGCCTGACCGGCCTCGATGACCTCCTCGTGCGACAGCGGCGTCGGCGAGATGCCGGCCGCGAGGTTCGTCACGAGCGAGATGCCGAGGACCTCGAGGCCCGCCTGGCGTGCTGCGATCGCCTCGAGCGTCGTCGACATGCCGACGAGGTCGCCACCGATCGTTCCCGCCATGCGCACCTCGGCCGGGGTCTCGTAGTGAGGGCCACGGAACTGCACGTAGACGCCCTCGTCGAGCGTGCCGTCGACCTCGCGCGCCAGGTCGCGCAGGCGCGAGGAGTAGAGGTCGGTGAGGTCGACGAAGTTCGCACCCTCGATCGGTGAGGTGCCCGTGAGGTTGATGTGGTCGGAGATGAGGACGGGCGTGCCCGGGCCCCACGCGGGGTTGAGGCCGCCGCAGCCGTTGGTGAGGATGACCGTCGAGCAGCCAGCGGCCGCGGCCGTGCGCACGCCGTGCGCCACGCGGCGCACGCCCTTGCCCTCGTAGTAGTGGGTGCGGGACCCCAGGACGAGCGCGTGCGCGCCGGTCGCCTCGATGCGGATCGACCGGATCGACGCACCGTGGCCGGCGACGGCGGGGGCAGAGAAGCCGGGGATCTCGGCCGACGGGATCTCGGCGACCGTCTCGCCGAGGAGCTCGGCTGCGCCGCCCCACCCGGATCCGAGGACGAGCGCGACGTCGTGGCGCGCCACACCCGTGCGCTCAGCGATGACTGCCGCGGCGGCCGCCGCGACGTCGAGGGGGTCGGTCGTGGGGTCGTCGATCGAAAGAGTCGTCATGCACCCAGGCTAAGCGGTACCTGGTGCTCCCGGACCTGCTCTTCTCGCCCGCGCTCGTCCCGATGTCCGCATGGTGGCACGATGGGTCCGTGACACATGCACAACAGGACCACAGGGCACAGACCGTCTCGATCATCGGAGGAGGCCCCGGGGGGTACGAGGCGGCGCTCATCGCGTGCCGGCTCGGCGCCGAGGTCACTCTTGTCGAACGGCGCGGCGTCGGTGGCTCGGCCGTCCTCACGGACGTGGTCCCGTCCAAGACGCTCATCGCGACGTCGGACTGGATGACGATCGCCGAGCGCGCCAACGAGCTCGGCATCTCCCTCGCCCCCGAGGGCGAGGACGCCGAGCCTGGCGCCCTGCGCGCCCGCGTCGACCTCGGGCGCGTCAACGCCCGCGTGCGCGAGCTCGCGCAGGCGCAGTCGGTCGACATCCGTGCCCGGCTCGAACGCGAAGGTGTGCGCCTTCTCACGGGAACGGGCCGTCTCGTGTCGCCCACGCGCGTCTCGGTGACCGCGGAGGACGGCACCGTGACGACGCACGACTCCGACGTCGTGCTCCTCTCCGTCGGCGCAACCCCGCGCGAGCTGCCCTCGGCACGACCTGACGGGCGACGGATCCTCAGCTGGACGCAGGTCTACCAGCTCACCGAGCTGCCCACGCACCTCATCGTCGTCGGCTCCGGCGTGACGGGCGCCGAGTTCGCGGGCGCGTACAACGCGCTCGGCGTGCCGGTCACGCTCGTCTCCTCCCGCGACCGCGTGCTGCCCGGCGAGGACGCGGACGCCGCCAACCTCATCGAGGAAGTCTTCCGCGACCGCGGGATGACCGTCATGGGCCGCTCGCGCGCGGAGTCCGCACGCGTCGTAGGCGAGGGGGAGGGCGAGCACGTCGAGGTGACGCTCGCCGACGGCCGCGTCGTCGAGGGTTCCCACGTGCTCCTCGCGGTCGGCTCGGTGCCCTCGACGAGCGACCTCGGGCTCGAGGACGTCGGCGTGAGGCTCACGGAGTCGGGCCACATCGACGTCGACCGAGTCTCACGCACGTCGGTGCGCGGCGTCTACGCGGCCGGCGACGTCACCGGGGTGCTGCCGCTCGCGTCGGTCGCCGCGCAGCAGGGACGCATCGCCATGTCGCACGCGCTCGGTGATGCGGTCGTGCCGATCCGGCTGCGGACCGTCGCCGCGAACATCTTCACGACCCCCGAGATCGCGACCGTCGGCTACTCCGAGACCGCGCTCCAGGAACGCGGGTCGAAGTACACGGCGACGATGCTGCCGCTCGCGCGCAACGCGCGCGCCAAGATGCTCGGCATGCGTCACGGCTTCGTCAAGCTCTTCCACCACCCCGACGCGGGCGTCGTGCTCGGCGGCGTCGTCGTGGCGCCGCGCGCGAGCGAGCTGATCTTCCCGATCACGCTCGCGGTGCAGCACCGGCTCACGGTCGACGACGTCGCGGAGGCGTTCACCGTGTACCCGTCGCTCACGGGCTCGATCGCGGAGGTCGCGCGCATGGGCCACCTCCGCCCGCAGGACTGACGGGCTCGGCGCCCGCCCGGCCGGCCCTCAGCCGAGAAGGAGCGACCGGAGCGCAGTCACGTCGGCCGCGACGGCGACCGCTCCTGCGGACTCGAGCTCGCCGGGGTCCGCGTAGCCCCAGGCGACGCCGATCGTCGCGAGGCCGTGCTCGGCCGCGCCGTGGACGTCGTGGGACCGGTCGCCGACCATGATCGCGTCGCTGCGAGCCGCAGCGGGGTCGACGCCGAGCTCGGCGAGCGCGTAGCCGACGACCGCGGCCTTCGTCGCCCGGCTCGTCTCGTCGAGGGTTGCGCCGAAGACCGCCTCGAGGTGCTCGTCGAGGCCGAAGTGCGCGGTGAGCTGCCGAGCGAACGGCTCGGGCTTCGACGTCGCGACGGCCAGGCGACGCCCTGAGGCCCTCAGAGTGCTGAGGAGCTCGGGCACGCCGTCGAAGACGGAGTTCATCCACATCCCGCGCGGGATGAAGTCTGCGCGGTACGTGCCGATCGCCTCGGCGACGTTCTCGGACGTAAAACCGTGCGTCATGAAGGACGTGCCGATCGGCGGGCCGACGAACCTGCGGAGGTCGTCGGGCGACGGGACGGGCAGCCCGTGGGTCTCGAACGCGTGGACGACCGACGCGATGATGCCGGGCGCCGAGTCCATGAGCGTGCCGTCGAGGTCGAGCAGGATGAGGGAGCGGTCAGCGAAAGTCACGCCTCAAGTCTCGCGTGTGCTCGCAAGGACGCAGGTCACGTCCCTAGGGGAGTGCGACCGTCACGTGGAGGCGACCGCTGCTGAGCGCGAGGTGCGTGACCTGCAGGCCGCGCAGGTGCGAGGGGAGGCGCGCGGGGGCGAGGAGCGCGGCCGTGTCGGCGATGACGTCGAGCCGCCCCTCGCGGGGGACAAGCTCGACTGCCTCACGGGCGATCCCGCGTCCGACGAGCGCGTCGTGGACAGCCGCCGCGACCAGGCCATGAACGAGGCCGACGAGGCGGTGCGCGGGCAGGCCGCGCGCGAACGCCGCGACGTCGAACGTCGCACGCCCCGCCACGACGCCGACGACCGTGATCCGCACCGACACGGTTCCTGCGGCGCGCGCTGCGAGCCGGGCCGCCGTCGGGAGGTCGGGCAGCGCGCGTGGGTCGACGTCGACCACGAGCACATCCCCGACGAGTGTCGGTGTTCCGATCCCGGGCGGCAGCCCGTTCGGGGCGGCGAGCGCGAGCAGCTCGGGCAGCGTGAGTGACACGTCCACGGTGGGGGTCCTACTCGCTCGGGACCGCGGCAACGGCCGCAAGGTCGAGTGTCGCGAGGATGCCACGGTGGTCGGAGCCGTCGTCCGGCATGACCTGCACGTCCGTGAACGTCACGCCGCGACCGAAGATCCAGTCGATGCGCACCTCGGGGTCCCATGCGGGGAACGTGAGCGCCGACGGATCGCCCGCAGCCTCTTGCGCGGACGTGAACCCGCGGCTCGTCACGTGCTCGATCTCCGCCCATCCCGGCTCCGAGTTGAGGTCGCCGGCGATGACGACGGCGGGGCTCGACGCGATGTCAGCGGCCATGAGGACGTCGAGCTGCGCAAGGCGGGTGGGGGTGTTCTCCTCACGGTGCTGCAGGTGCGCGCTCGTGATGACGACGGGCACGACGTCGCCGCTCGGCCCCGCGACGTGGACGGTCGCCGTGATCGCGGAGCGCCACTGCGGCCCGTCGCCGTACGGCAGACGCGTGCGCACGACCTTCTCCTCCGCACCGAACGCGCCGTCGCTGCCGAGCAGCGCGGGGTCGACGAGGAGGACGTTGACGAACTGGCGGTCCGCCGCCGGCGCGGCAACAGACCGGAAGCCCGTCGCTCGCTCGAGGTACGTGAGCATGTCGGCTCCGCCGCCCATGACCCAGCCGCGCGAGACCTCCTGGAGCGCGACGACCTGCGCGCCTGTCCCGCGGATCGCCTCGGCCATGCGTCCCAGGCCCAGGCCCGGGTCCTGCGTGACGCCGTAGTGGAGGTTCCAGTCGAGGACGCGCACGGTGCCCGCACCCTTGTCGATCGCCGGGGCGACGCGCGGCGGCGCGACCCTGTCCCGCACGGGCACGGCGACGAGCATGAGGATCGCGACCGTCGCCGCGGCCAGGTGCGCGGGCCGGGTGAGACGGAACCGCGTGCCGTCCGTGTCCTGCGGCGACGGTGCGGGGCGCCGCACGCCGGCCGCCCCGAGCGCGACGACCGCTGCGAGGACGACGAGCCAGTTGGGGAAGCCGAGGGGGACGTCGTAGTCGAGCTGGTAGACGAGAAGCGGCAGGATGAGCCCGAGACCGACGGCGGTCGCCGTGCCCGCCCGGGCGAGGCCTGCGCGCACGGGACCGCGACCCGGCAGCGGGACCGACCAGGCGACCGCGAGGGCGTACGTCGAGGCGACGACGAGCAGCTGGGGCGCGACGAGCGCGACGACCACACCGAGTCCGGTTGCGGGTTCGCCGAGCGCCGGCGTCGGGACGAAGACCGCGACCGCCGTCGCGACGAGCACGAGCGCCATGAGGACGGGCGCGAGCGCCGGGCCACGCCGGCCCAGCCCGCGACCTGCGCCGACCCGCGCGAAGGACAGCCACATGCTCGCGATGACGAGACCGAAGGTCAGCGGTACGAGGAGGTCGTCGAGGGCCCGGCCGAGCTGCGAGGCGAGGTACGCGGGGTTGCCCATGACCATGACCGCGAGCGCGAGGTACGGGCCGAGAGCCCACACCCGCCGCGGAGGGGCCGTCGCTGCGGCACCGCGCAGCCGCCACGCGCACCACAGCGCGCCGATCACGACGAGGAGCGTCGGCAGCCAGCCTTCGAGGCCCGGCCGCCACACCGCGTCCCACGTCGACAACGCCATGCTCAGACCGGTCGCGAGCACGACCCCTGTCAGCACGCCGATCGCGGCACGTCTCGACGCAGCCCGGTGCGGGCCGTCGTCACCTGCGACGAGGTGCACGGTGAGGACGAGGACGCCGATCGCGACCGATGCGGCACCGAGCGCGATCCAGTACCGGGGCACCCCGCCCGTCGCCTGCACCGCGACCCGCGCGAGCGCGAGCAGCACGACACCCACGAGCACCGTGCGGCCCGTCACGGGCCGCAGTTGCGCGACCGCGAGGGCCACGAGACCCGGTGCGACGTAGGTACCGAGCGCCGTGAGCGCGACGATGACGACGCCCGCCGCGAACGCGCGGTCGAACATCGGCCCGCTCACGCGGACGAGCTCGACGGTCAGCGCCGTGACCAGCGTGAGCAGTGCGGTGCGCGCGAGGGGGCGCGGTGGGGCATCGATCATGGCAGCACACTAGCGACAGCCCCCGACATGCCGAGAACTTCCGGACCGACACGTCCGACCGGCGAGGCTATGGTGTCGTCACCACGTACTGTGCGGTATGCCTTCGACGGCACGTCAGACGAACAGACCCTCGCCCACGAACGCCCCGTCGATCGGGGACAGCCGCGCGCCGTTCGGCACGCCCGGCGGCACCGCGAACAGCCCCGAGCCGGTGTGCCGCAGGTACTCGACGAGCAGGTCGTTGCGCGCCATGCGCGTCTGCATGGGGATGTACTGCCGCGCGGGGTCGCGGACGAACGCGAGGAAGAACAGGCCCGCGTCGAGCCGGCCGAGGCCGTCGGAGCCGTCTGTGTAGTTGTAGCCGCGGCGCAGCATGCGCACGCCGTCGTTCGTCGAGGGGTGGGCCATCGCGACGTGCGAGGCCGGGTCGATGAGTGGCGTCCCCTCGCGCCCAGCGAGGGCGAAGTCAGGCGCGGTGTGCTCCTCGCCGCCCGAGAGCGGCGCGCCCGAGCCCTTCGTGCGCCCGATGAGCGCCTCCTGCTCGCGCAGGGGCGCGCGGTCCCACGTCTCGATCGTCATGCGGATGCGCCGGGCGACGAGGTACGTGCCGCCTGCGAGCCATCCCGCGCCGGCGTCGTCGGCAGCGTCGACCCACACGTGCTTCGCGAGCTCCGCCGTCTCCTCGGCCATGATGTTCGCGGTGCCGTCCTTGAACCCGAAGAGGTTGCGGGGCGTCGCCTGCGCCTGCGACGTCGACGACGTCCGGCCATATCCGAGCTGTGACCACCGGACCGTCGCCGCGCCGAATGCGAGGCGAGCAAGGTTGCGCACCGCGTGCACCGCGACCTGCGGGTCGTCTGCGCATGCCTGGACGACGAGATCGCCACCCGTGCGCGCCGGGTCGAGCGTGTCGCCTGGGAAGTGCGGCAGGTCCTCGAGCAGCGCTGGTCGACGTGACGCGAGGCCGAAGCGGTCACGGCCGTCCGCGTCGCGGAACAGGGAAGGACCGAAACCGATCGTCACCGTGAGGTTGGAGGCGGGCAGACCGTCAGCCTCGCCCGTGTCGTCCGGTGGTGCGTCGTACGAGCCACCCGTCGGGCCACGGTCCCCGGCCGGCAGACCGCGTGCCATGCGCTCCGCCGCGTACGTCCAACGGCGCAGGAGCGCAACGAGGTCTGCGCGGTTGTCCGTCGTGACGTCGAAGGCTGCGAGGTGCAGGCGGTCCTGTGCAGGCGTCGTGATGCCAGCCTGGTGCAGGCCGGTGAACGCGTGCACGCCAGTCGGGGAGGAGCCCGCCGCGGGGGGCGCCGCTGCCGTCGTGCCGCGCGCCGCCCAGCCGCCCGCGCCGCCGAGCCCCACGGCCGCGAGCCCCGCGCCCGCGAAGCTGAGCAGGCCGCGTCGGGAGATCCCGGAGGTCGGGGAGGTGCCCGCGGGCGCGGCGGCGCCCGCCCCCTCGTCGGGGGCGGGCGATCCGGTCGTGCGTGCGTCGGTCATCGTGCTCTCGAATCGGTCGTGCGGGTCGGATGTCGCGGGCGCTGCGGCGGGCAGTCGGTCAGAGGACGACGGCCGCCGTGAGCCGCGACAGCGGCTCGCTCAGCGCGTCGACCGCGACCGAGAGCTTCTTGACCTCGTCCTTCGACAGCTCCGTGTAGAGGACGAAGCCGTCTCCCTCGCGGTGAGCGTCGAGGAGCGTCGTGAGCGTCGCGAAGCGCGCGTCGAGGTCCTCGGCGAGCGCCGCGTCCTTCGCGACGACGACGTCCCGCAGCCCCTCGTACGCGACGCGAGCACCGTCGACGTTCGCCTGGAAGTCCCACAGGTCGGTGTGCGACCAGATCTCCTCCTCGCCCGTGACCTTGCCCGTGGCGACCTCGTCGAGCAGCCCCTTGGCGCCGTTACCGATGAAGTCCGCGGTGATCGTCGCGGCGAAGTCGGCCGCGTGCGTCCGCGCGTCGAGCTCGGTCGTGTCCGCGAGCAGGCGAGCCGCGTAGTCGTCGCGCTGCGCGTCCGTGAGCGGCGTGTACGTCTCCCCGCCGTTCTGCGCGAGCTCGGGTGCCCAGAGGTCCTTCTCGAGGAGGTGCCAGCCGGTCCATTCCTCGCCCTCGGCGAGGTCCGCCTCGCGCAGGTCCATGCGCGGGTCGAGGTCGCCGAACGACTCGGCAACGGTCTCGATGCGCTCCCAGTGGAGGCGGGTCGACGCATACAGCGCGCGCGCCCCGTCGTCGTCGCCCGCCGTGTAGGCGTCGACGAACGCCTGCGTGCCCGCGAGCAGCTGCTCCGTCTGGTCCTTGACGTACGCGACGTAGCTCGCGGTCGCGGCCTGGATCTGCTCGGCCAGCTCGCCCGACGGCGCGACGATCGCGCCCGAGTCCGTCACGGTGAACGGTGTGCGGATGCCGTCGCCGATCATGCCCGGCTTGCAGGCAGCAACGTAGGTGCCGGGCTTGGCGACGACGACGAGGTCGCGCGAGAGGCCCGGGCCGATGTTCTCGACCTCGGAGACGATGCGCAGCCCGTCCTCGGCGAGCAGGTAGAACTCGGTGACGTCCGTGCCCGAGTTCGTCACCGTGAAGACGACGTTGCCCGACGGTGCGCTCGCGGACGAGAGCGCACACGCCTGCGCGGACGAGTCGACTGTGATCGACGCGAGACCCGCCGCGCCGGTGGCTCCGCCGGGCACGGCGGGTGCGTTGTCGACGCACGCTGCGAGGGGCAGCGTGAGTGCGAGCGCGACGAACGGGGTGGCGCGACGGGCGGTGCGGTTCATGGGAGTCCTTGACGTCAGCCCAGCACCGCAGTGCGGGTGCGGCCCGGGCGGGGGCGGGGTGGAGGGATCGGAGGCGGCGGTCGAGCAGGTCACGCGGTCGTTGTGGCGGGAACCGCGGCGACGGGACGTCCAGGCGCGGGCAAGAACCACACGCTGCGCACGAAGAGCGCGAGCGTCGGCACGACGTACGCGGTCCAGCCGATGGCTTGGAGCCACGTCGTGGCAGGCGTGAAGTTGAAGATGCCCTTGACGAGCGTCGCGTACCAGCTCGACGGTGGGATCTGGGCCGAGACGTCGAAGGCGAGGGTGTGCAGTCCGGGCAGGATCCGGGCCTCTTGCAGGTCGTGGATGCCGTAGGCGAGGACGCCGCCCGCGACGATGATGAGGAAGACACCCGTCCACGCGAAGAACAGGCGCAGGTTGAGGCGCAGCGCACCGCGGTAGATCGCCCACCCGAGCGCGATGGCGACCAGGAGGCCGGCGAGCGCACCGAGCAGAGGGCGCGTCGTGGCGCCCGTCGCCTGGGCTCCCGCCCACAGGAAGAGCGCGGTCTCGAGGCCTTCGCGCCCGACGGCGAGGAGAGCAGCGACGACGATCGCGCCGCGGCCTGCTGCCACCGCGTCGTCGAGCGTCGCGTGCAGGTGCGAGCGCAGGTGCCGCGCGGTGCGGCCCATGTAGAAGATCATCCAGGTGAGCAGCCCGACGGCGGCGATCGAGAGGGCTCCGCCGATCGCCTCCTGCGCCTCGAAGCTCAGGCCTTTGGGGCCAAACGTGAGGGCGGCTCCGAAACCGAGCGAGATGACGATCGCGAGACCGACGCCGGCCCAGAGCGGTCCGAGCAAGTCGCGCCGACCGACCTTGACGAGGTATGCGACAAGGATGCCGATGACGAGAGCAGCCTCGAGGCCTTCGCGCAGACCGATGAGGAAGTTCGCGAGCACGGTGTGGTCCTTTCAGGCGCGGTGGTCAGGCGACGTGGTGAGGTTAGCCTGCCCTTTGTTCGCTCGTGACGTTACCGGACAGTGTGGGGCACGACACTCGCGAGGCCCGTCCGTGTCGAAGGCTGGACTATGACGTGGGTCACACCACCTCGCGCACGACGAGGCCCCCTGCACCGCGAAGGTGCAGGGGGCCCAGAAACCGCCGAACGGTGAGAGGCGTGCGAGCGCGTCAGCGGGCGCGGTGTGCCCGGTAGTACTCGATGAGGCCCTTCGTCGACGCATCCTGCGCCCCGAGAGCCGCGTCGTCGCCCGAGATCGCCGGAGCAATCTCCATCGCGAGCTTCTTGCCGAGCTCGACACCCCACTGGTCGAAGGAGTTGATGCCCCACACGATGCCCTGGACGAACGTGATGTGCTCGTACAGCGCGACGAGCTGACCGAGCACCGCGGGCGTGAGCGCGGGGGCCATGATCGACGTCGTCGGGCGGTTGCCCGAGAACACGCGGGCCGGGACGATCGCCTCGGGCGTGCCCTCAGCACGCACCTCGTCGGCCGTCTTGCCGAACGCGAGCGCCTTCGTCTGCGCGAAGAAGTTCGAGAGGAACAGCTCGTGGACGTCGGCCTCGCCGTCGCGCAGCGGGTGCGCGGGGGTTGCCACGGCGATGAAGTCCGCGGGAACGAGGCGCGTGCCCTGGTGGATGAGCTGGTAGAAGGCGTGCTGGCCGTTCGTCCCCGGCTCGCCCCAGAAGATCTCACCGGTCTGCGACGTGACGGGCGAGCCGTCCCAGCGGACCGACTTGCCGTTCGACTCCATGGTGAGCTGCTGGAGGTACGCCGCGAACCGGTGCAGGTGCTGCGCGTAGGGCAGGACCGCGTGGGAGTGTGCGTCGAGGAAGTTGACGTACCAGATGTTGAGCAGGCCCATGAGCGCGGGCACGTTCTGCTCGAACGGCGCGGTGCGGAAGTGCTCGTCCATCGTGTGGAAGCCCTCGAGGAGCTCCCCGAACGCGTCGGGGCCGATCGCGATCGCGAGCGCGAGCCCGATCGCCGAGTCGACCGAGTAGCGGCCTCCCACCCAGTCCCAGAAGCCGAAGGCGTTCGCGGGGTCGATCCCGAACGCCTCGACCTTGTCGAGCGCCGTCGAGACGGCGACGAAGTGGTGGGCGACGGCGCCCGCGCGGGCGGCCTCGGAGCCGTCGATCGCCCCTGCGGCCGTGAGGGTCTCCCAGAGCCATTCGCGCGCGAGGCGCGCGTTCGTCAGCGTCTCGAGAGTCGTGAAGGTCTTGGAGGCCACGATGAAGAGCGTCGTCGTCGGGTCGAGACCCGCGGTCGTCTCTGCCACGTCGGTCGGGTCGATGTTCGAGACGAACCGCACCTCGATGTCGCCGACGTACGGCTTGAGCGCCTCGTACGCCATGACGGGGCCGAGGTCGGAGCCGCCGATGCCGATGTTGACGACAGTCTTGACGGGCTCGCCCGTCACCCCGCGCCACTCGCCCGTGCGAACCTTCTCGGCGAAGGAAGCGACCTCGGCGAGGACCTCCTGGACGTCGGTGTCGACGTCCTGGCCGTCGACGACGAGCGCGGGCTCGGCGTCGGCGGGACGGCGCAGCGCGGTGTGAAGGACCGCGCGGTCCTCGGTCGTGTTGATGTGCTCGCCCGCGAACATCGCCTCGATGCGGCCCCGGAGGCCGACCTCGTCGCCGAGACGGACCAAGAGCTCGAGGGTCTCGTCCGTGACGAGGTTCTTCGAGAGGTCGACGTGCAGGTCACCGGCGGTGCGGGTGAGTCGCTCGGCCCGCTGGGGGTCCGCAGCGAACCAGCCGCGCAGGTCGCCGCGGAACGCGTCGCGGTGCTCGCTGAGCGCACGCCACGCGGTCGTCGTGGTGGCGTCGATGGGGGAGGTGGACACGAGACTCCTCGTTTCGGTCGAAGCTGTCGGTCCCACGGTACGACTCCGGCGACTGGTCGCGCTGGGACTTCTCGGTCGGTGGCGCGCGCACTCCCAGAGGTCGGACGGCCGGCTGGTCGTCAGGTCAGACGATGTCGCAGATGACGGTGCCCGAGCTCACGCCCGCGCCCGAGGCCGCCTGCAGGCTCGTCACCGTCCCGGCGCGGTGGGCGACGAGCGGCTGCTCCATCTTCATCGCCTCGAGCACGACGACGAGGTCGCCCGCGGCGACCTCCTGGCCCTCGGCCACGGCGACCTTGACGATCGTTCCCTGCATGGGGGAGCACAGCGAGGTGCCCGACGAGCCTGACGCCACGCGCGTCTGGCGACGCACCCGTTGCGGCCGGGCCCCCGGCCCTGACGGGCGGCGTGCCCCCGTGAGGCCAGCGGGGATGACCACCTCGAGGCGCTTGCCCGCGACCTCGACGACGACGCGCTCGGTCGCGGGAGCGCCGTCGGGCTCGGCGGTGCCAGCCCCCGTCGCGGGCGCGAGCGACGCGAGCGTGTCGACGAACTCCGTCTCGATCCAGCGCGTGTGCACCCCGAACGCCTCGTCCGGGTCGACGGGGACGAAGCGCTCGTCGGCCATGACAGCCCGGTGGAAGGGGACGACGGTCGCGATGCCCTCGATCGTCAGCTCGCGCAGCGCGCGGCGAGCCCGCTGCGCCGCCTGCTCGCGCGTCGCGCCCGTGACGATGAGCTTGGCGATCATCGAGTCGAAGAGGCCCGAGACCGTGTCGCCTGCGACGACGCCCGAGTCGACGCGCACGCCCGGTCCCGTCGGAAGGTCGAAGCGCGTGATCGTGCCCGGCTGCGGGAGGAATCCCGCTGCAGGGTCCTCGCCGTTGAGCCGGAACTCGAAGGAGTGCCCGTGGACCTCGACCGAGTCGTAGCCGAGCGGCTCGCCCGCAGCGATGCGCAGCTGCTCGCGCACGAGGTCGATCCCCGTGACCTCTTCCGTCACAGGGTGCTCGACCTGGAGGCGCGTGTTGACCTCGAGGAACGACAGGGTGCCGTCGAGCCCGACGAGGAACTCGCACGTTCCTGCGCCGACGTAGCCGGCCTCCGAGAGGATCGCCTTCGACGCCGCGACGAGCTCGGCGTTCTGCGCGTCCGTGAGGAACGGCGCGGGCGCCTCCTCGACAAGCTTCTGGTGGCGACGCTGCAGCGAGCAGTCGCGCGTCGAGACGACGACGACTGTCCCGTGCGCGTCGGCGAGGCACTGCGTCTCGACGTGACGCGGCCGGTCGAGATACCGCTCGACGAAGCACTCGCCGCGACCGAACGCGGCGACGGCCTCGCGCACCGCCGACTCGTAGAGCTCGCCGATCTCCTCATACGTGCGGGCGACCTTGAGCCCGCGGCCGCCACCTCCGAAGGCCGCCTTGATGGCGATGGGCAGGCCGTGCGAGCGCGCGAAGTCCTCGACCTCGGCCGCGGACGTCACGGGGTCGGCCGTGCCGGGCACGAGGGGTGCACCGGCGCGCTGGGCGATGTGGCGTGCGCTCACCTTGTCGCCGAGCGACTCGATCGCGGACGGTGGAGGGCCGATCCAGGTGAGGCCGGCGTCGATGACCGCCTGCGCGAACGCGGCGTTCTCCGAGAGGAAGCCGTAGCCCGGGTGGACGGCGTCGGCGCCCGAGCGGCGAGCAACGTCGAGCAGCTTGGCGACATCGAGGTAGGTGTCGGCGGCGCGGGCACCGCCGAGCGCGAACGCCTCGTCGGCGAGCCGGACGTGGAGGGCGTCGCGGTCCGGGTCGGCATAGACGGCGACCGAGGCGATACCGGAGTCGGCGCAAGCGCGGGCGACACGGACGGCAATCTCGCCACGGTTGGCGATGAGGACCTTCGTGAGTGCGGGCACGGCTCACCGTATCGCCTCGACCGGTGCCGTCGCGGGCAGGCATCCGGGTGTCGGGACAACATTGGACGGCGGTCCAAGCCGGACCTCAGCCGTTTGTTCAGGGTCAACAAACGAGGCGGGTCCGGCCTCCGCTCAGGACGTGCGACGTTGTGCGCGGCCGACAAGCAGCCGGGCGCGTCAACCCGCTCAGCGAGCGGTGCGCCAGAGGTCGTGGATCCGAATACCGAGCTCGGCCAGCAGCTCGCGTAGAAGCGGCAGGCTCAGCCCGACGACGCCGTGCGGGTCGCCCTCGACGGCGGTGACGAACGGCCCGCCGAGACCATCGATCGTGAAGGCCCCCGCGACGACGAGCGGCTCGCCCGTCGCCACATAGGCGTCGATCTCGTCGTCGCTCAGATCAGCGAACCGCACGACCGTCGTGCTCGTCGCGCCGAGCGTGCCACCCGTCCCACCCTGCTCAGCCGTGCGCAGGTCGACGAGCCAGTGGCCGGTGTGGAGCGAAGCCGAGCGGCCGCGCATCGCGCGCCAGCGCTCGCGCGCCGTCGCCGCGTCGCCCGGCTTGCCGACGACAGCGCCATCGATCTCGAGCATGGAGTCGCACCCAAGGACGACGTCGCGCGAGGTGTCGTCGTCGTCGGACCCGAGCTCCGCTGCAACCGCGAGCGCCTTCGCCTGCGCGAGCGCGAGCACCGCGTCGGCTGGCGTGAGCTCACCGAACCGCGCGGTCGCCTGAGCGAGGACCGCGTCCTCGTCGACGCCCGAGACACGCACGGGTGCGTCGATCCCGGCGGACGTCAGGGTCGCGGTGCGGGCGGGGGACGCAGAGGCAAGGACGAGCCGGGTCATGCCACCAGCGTAGTGGCGAGGGTCGCGCGACCCCGGCGCCGGGGACGTTCGTCCCCCGGGAGGGCGGGCACGCACCGCGAGGATAAGGCAAGGGACACGTGCCGGGATCACCCGGAGCGCTCGACGAGCGCCTCGGAGCCGTCAGGTCCCGGCGACAACGCTGTCGCCCACAAGCGAGCGTGGGCGCGGGGGTACGTACCCCTCCGATACCCCGCACCCACGCTTGGAGTCGCGGTGCCCCGCCACGCGTGCCCTCCAACACACGGGGGCGGGGCATCGCCATCTCATCGTGGCGCGCGCTCACGCCTGCGCGAGGACGGCCTCCTTGAGGGTGTCGAGACCCAGCGACCCGACGGACAGCACGCGCGAGTGGAACTGGCGGACGTCGAGCTCCTCGCCGCGCGACTCGGCCGCGGCACCCGCGGCCTCCCGCATCTGCTCGAGCAGGCGCTGCCCCACCTTGTAGGCAGGAGCCTGACCGGGCCAGCCAAGGTAGCGGTTGAGCTCAAAACGCAACGAGTCCTCGTCCATGCTCACGTTGGCCCGGAGGAACTCCCACGCGTTGTCCGCGTCCCACGTCCCGCCACCCCACTCCTCGGGCCGCTCGAGGCCCAGGTGCACGCCGATGTCGAGGACGACGCGTGCCGCGCGCATGCGCTGCGCGTCGAGCATGCCGAGCCGGTCGCCCGGCGCCGTGACGAACCCGAGGTCGGCCATGAGCCGCTCGGCGTACAGCGCCCAGCCCTCACCGAAGCCCGACGTCCAGCACAGCAGGCGTCGCCACTCGTTGAGCGGGAGCGCGACCGCGCCGCCGACCTGAAGGTGGTGTCCAGGAACGCCCTCGTGGTAGACGGTCGTCAGCTCGCGCCACGTCGAGAACGTCGTGACCGACGCGGGCACGGACCACCACATCGCGCCGGGCCGTGAGAAGTCGGCCGACGGCCCCGTGTAGTAGATGCCACCCGTCTGCGTCGGGGCGATGCGGCACTCGAGCAGGCGCAGAGGTGCGGGGATGTCGAAGTGCGTGCCGTCGAGGGCCGCGATCGCCGCGTCCGAGGTCTCCTGCATCCAGCGGCGCAGCGCATCTGTTCCCTCGAGCGTGTACGAGGGGTCGGCGTCGAGCAGCTCGATGGCCCGCTCGACGCTCGTCCCAGGGCCGCCGATCTCAGCCGCGACGGCCTCTTGCTCGGCAACGATGCGCGCAAGCTCCTCGAGCCCCCACGCGTACGTCTCGCGCAGGTCGATGCGCGCGCCCAGGAAGTAGCGCGACCACAGGGCGTAGCGCTCCTCGCCGACGCCGTCGACGTCTGACGCGTGCGGTGCGATGTCGCGCTCGAGAGCGTCAGCGAGGCGCCCGTACGCGGCGCGCACCGCCGCCGCACCCTCGAGTAGGTCACGGCGAACCGCCGCGCACGTCGCGGAACCATCGAGGGCCGCGTCGACCGCCTCGCCCTCGACGAACGACGTGAAGAACGAGGTGGCCGCGTCGGCCTGCGCACGTGCCTGGGCCGTGACGAGCTCGACCTGACGGCGGGCGGGCAGCGGCCCGGTCTGCACCGATTCGCGGAGCGAGACGATGTAGCCGTCAAGCGCAGCGGGCGCTGCGAGCAGCCGCAACGCGATCGTCTCCCAGTCCTGGGGCGTCGCGGTCGGCATGAGATCAAAGATCTCGCGCAGCTCTTGGGCGGCCGACGCAATGTTGTTGAGGGGCGCGAGAAGCTCGCCCGCGTCAAACAGGGCGACCTCGAGGCCCAGACGCTCGCGCATGGCAGCGGCCGTCACGACGTCGACGTCGTCGACCGGCACGAGGGCGTCGAGCGCCGCAAGGGTCGCGCGCGCCGCCTCCGCCCGAGCCGTCACTCCCGCGGGCGACCAGTCGGGCGCAAGGTGGTCGTAGCCCGGCACGCCGATGCCCGTCGCCGTGAACGGGTCGAGGCGGCACACCGTCGCGACATGAGCGTCTGCTAGGGCGTCGATCGCTGTCGGCGTCCGTGAGGAGGTGGCAGAGGTGGGAGCCGCAGCGGGGTCAGGTGCGGACGCGGCGTGTGCGGAAGTGGTCATGACGGCACACTAGGCCGCGGGGGAGCAGTCGTGCATCGAGAATCGCGGCTCCCCGGAAACTCCCAGCGTCGGGACAGTACGCTTCTGGGGACCTTCGTCCCCAGCATGCGTGGCCGGACGTCGCACACGATGGACCGGACACCCAGGAGGGCACATGACTGACATCGAACCGCGCGTACTCGATGACGCTCGAGAAGGTTTCCGCCACACGCGTGGCTGGATCTTCGGCACGATGCTCTTTTCCGCCCTGTGCTCGCTCATCGCCTCGTGGGTGCTCTCAACCGAGGCCATCACGCTGGCCGCCAACCCCGACGCCGCGCTCGCGTGCGACATCAACGCGGTGCTCTCGTGCGGCGCGGTCGGTGCGTCGTGGCAGGCCGCGCTCTTCGGCTTCCCCAACGCGTTCCTCGGCATGATCTGCGAGCCGGTCGTCATCACGATCGCTGTCGCAAGCCTGGGTGGCGTGCGGTTCCCGCGATGGTTCATGTTCTCGGCGCAGGTCGTCTACCTCTTCGGCCTCGCCTTCGCGCTGTGGCTCTTCTCGCAGTCCATGTGGGTCATCGGCGCCTTGTGCCCGTGGTGCCTCGTCATCACGGTCGGCACGACTCTCGTCTTCATGACGCTCCTTCACCACAACATCCTCGAGGACAACCTCTATCTCCCGCCCGCAGCCCAGCGCCGCGCGCTCGCCTTCGTGCGTTCGGGAGCCGACGCCTACGCAGCAGCCGGCCTTGTGATCGTTCTCGCAGCCCTCATCGTCGGAAAGTACGGCACACTTCTCTTTGCGTGAGGTGGCACCGTCAGCCTCGGCACGCGCCACCCCCGAACTTTGAGGAGATCCCACACGTGAGCACCCGCACGGCTGACGCCTCGGCCAGGACGCGGCGCGGTCCGCGCGACCCGTGGCCGGACAACGCGCGGTTCTTTGCAGCGGTCCTCATCGTCATGGTGCACTTCGGTGACCAGGTCCAGGGTGAGAGCGCGATCCTCGACCACCTGCTCTTCGTCGCCTGGCCCGCGCGCGTTCCGCTGTATGCGCTCCTCGCGGGGTACTTCTCGCACGCCGGGCCGTTTGATCGACGGCACGCGATCTCGCTCCTGCGCAACATCTTGTTCGTCTACCTGTGCTTCGAGCTCCTCGCGACCGCGCACAAGTGGATGCTCAGCGGCACCCTCCAGTTCGATCCAGCGCGTCCGTCGCTCGCCCTGTGGTTCCTCCTGTCGCTGTTCATCTGGCGCGCGCTCCTGCCCTTGGTCACGCACCTGCGCGGGGTCGTTCTGCTGAGCATCGGCGTCGCCCTCATCGCGGGCTTCGCACCCTCGATCGCGGGGGTCGGTTCCATGAGCCGCACGCTCGCGTTCTTCCCCGTGTTCCTCGTCGGCGCGAAGCTGCGCGAGCATGGCTTGCGTCACGTGCTCGACCGCGTCTGGGTGCGATGGGCCTCCGTGGCCGTCCTCGCCGTGTGGACCGTCGCGATCTTCGCAACCGAGGACGACCTCAAGCGTCGTTGGTTCTCGATGGTCAAGCCGTACGCGGAGAGCAACCTCATGGGCGACTTCACCGCGCGCGTGCTCGTTCTCATCGGTGGCGGGATCCTCGCTGCGCTCGCGGTTCTCGCGCTCATGCCGCGCGGACGTCTCCTGTGGATCACGTACCTCGGCTCGGGCTCGTTCTACATCTACCTCATCCACCCGTTCGCGGTGCGGCAGCTTGCCGAGACGGGCCTCCTCGACCGGCTCGACTCCCGCACGGACGTGCTCCTCCTGCTCGCCGCGACCGCAGTCTTTGCGACGCTGCTCGCGACGCCGCCCGTGCGACGCGTCTTCAGGCCCCTCATCCAGCCGACGTACACGTGGCTCTTCACGCCACCAGCGCCGCAGGACGACGCGCAGCGCACCGCGGCCCCAGCCGAGGTGCGCGGGCACGTCGCCGGGTCCGCCGCGCCCGTCTCGGTCGAGTCGCTCGAGAACGAGCCGCCGCGTCCGAGCGTCGCGAGCGCCCAGACGACGGCTGTTCACGTCGCCGACGCCACGGCGTCGACAGCTTCTCGCTCCACGGACGTCCGGGAGTCCTAGCGTCGGGGCGTGACGCTCACCGACGCTGACCGCGACGCCCATCCCTGGCCCCCGGTCTCGATCTTCGCGACGGTCCGGGACGAGGAGCACCACCTGCGACGGGCGCTGCAGTCGGTCCTCACCCAGGACTACCCGGGTGACTTCGAGGTCGTCGTCGCGGTGGGGCCGTCCCGGGACGACACCTATGGCATCGCGGCCGAGATGGCCCGCTCCGACCCCCGCGTGCGCATCGTCGAGAACCGCACGGGGCTCATTCCCGACGGCCTCAATGTCGCGATGGGTGCGTGCGATGCTCGCTCCGACGTCCTCGTGCGTTTCGACGGGCACACGGCGCTGCCCGACGGCTATGTGCGGGAGGCCGTGACGATCCTCCTCGCGACGGGTGCCGCCAACGTCGGCGGGCTCATGAGCCCGCGCGGTGTCGGCGCGACGCAGCGTGCGGTCGCGATCGGCATGTCCCACCCGGTGGGGATCGGGCCCGCGCCCTTCCACGTCGGAGGTGCCGCGGGCCCGAGCGAGACCGCCTACCTCGGCGTGTTCAGGCGCGCGGCCCTCGACCGTGCCGGCGGCTACGACGAGCTCTTCGAGCGGGCCGAGGACTGGGAGCTCAACCTTCGCATCAGGCGTGCGGGAGGACTCGTGTGGTTCGACCCGAGTCTCGTCGTCGAGTATCGGCCGCGTGCGTCGTTCCGGGCCCTGGCACGCCAGTTCTGGTCGACGGGTCGGTGGCGCCGCGAGGTCGTGCGGCGTCACCGCGGCACGGCCTCCCCGAGGTACCTTGCTCCGCCCCTCACCGTGCTCGGTCTGGTCACGGGGCTGGTGCTCTTCGCCGCGGGCGTCGTCGGCCTGCTCACGGACGACTCATGGGGCGTGTGGCTCACGGGGCTCGGTGCTATGCCTGGGCTCGGCTACGGCGCTGTCCTTGCCGGAGGCGCGCTCGTCGCGGGACGGGATCAGCCGTGGCGCGTCGTCGTCCGGCTGCCCGCGGTGCTCGCGACCATGCACCTCAGCTGGGGTGCGGGGTTCCTGCGCGGGGTCGACGTGCCGCGCGGAGCAGGCCGCGTCGCAGCGCGCGACGCGCGCGTCCCGGCGCCGTGAGGACGCGAAGCAGGCCTGCCGGGAGCTCCGAGCGCAGCCGGGTCCTCACGAGCCGCCTGCGCTGACGTCCGAGCACGACCCCTGGTCGTCGTGCGAGATCCGGGTGGGGCAGGTCCGCGGACCTGCCGCGCTGCACGAGCTCGCGGACGGCGTCGGCCAGCTCGCTCGCGGAACCGTGCAGGTAGTTGTCCTCGAGCCACACCGGGTCGGGGGTTCCGAAGCGGCCTGCTGCGAGGTCGTCGAGCGAGCCCAGGCAGCCGGAGCCGAGGAAGACCGCGTTGAGCATGCGTTCGTTGACGCCGAAGTCCTCGAGGATGAGCGTCGGGATGCCTGCGGCGAGTGACTCGAGGGCGGCGGTCGAGGACACGGTGACGAGAGCGGAGCCGGGCTCGAGCTGGTCAGCCAGCGGCCCGGTCGCGACCCGGATCGCCCCGGGCGGGACGACGCCCTGGGCGATGAGCTCGTCGAGCAGCGTGTCGAACGGTAGGTCCTCGCGGTGCGTCTGGGCTTCTCCGGCTCGACCCCGGACCTTGATGACAACGTCGACCTCGGGGCGCTCGGTCGCGAGCCGCGCGAGCGCACGCACGATCTTCTCGCGGTGGGCACGCGTCACGGGCATCTTCGCCTGGGGCGTGAAGACCACGCGCGTGAGGGGGTGCGGTGCCGACGCGGTGGCCGCAGCCTCCGCGTCCTCCGCGTCCTTGGCGCCAGCACGGGCAGGTGCGCGGGTGACGCGGTCAGGAAGGAAGGGCAGCGGCGCGAGGGCGATGCGCAGGTCGAGCTCGAGCTGGTCGGCGACGGCCGCGAACTCGCGCCGTTCACGCGCGGAGTGCACGACGAAGAGATCTTGCCCGGCGCGGAACCGCAACGCCCTGAGCGTCGCGGGGTACGACATGCCGGGCAGGCCCCCGACGAGCGCGGGCCTGCCCGCGCGTGGGGTCGTGCCCGCGACCGTGCGCGCGGTGCGACGAGCGCGTTCGTGCTCGCTGCGGCCCGTGCCGAGCCGGGCGACGAGATCGATGATGAGCTCGGCCACGGGGCCGGTCGCCGAGAGCACGATGACGTCGGGGCGCGCGGTGCGTAGTCGTGAACGGAGGCTGCGGAGCGTGAGCACCGGAACCTCGCGGCTCTCGAACGGCGTCCCCGCGACAGCCGCGGCTCGCTGGAGTTCCGAGGGAAGGATCGGTGAGCGAAGGAGCACGAGGTCGAGCTCACCGACGTCGGTGAGCGTCGCGAGGGTCGCGGCGCCCCACTTGAGGTAGGAGTCCGAGTCAGCGATCGCGAGGATCCGGGGCGCGCGTGCGGGTGCGATGTCGCCGGTCAGTTGTGCCGTCATTCTGCGGGGACCTCTCGAGATGGTGGGGGAGCGGGCGCCGGGCCTGGGCGCGGTGCGCCCGCGGCGGCAGCCCGGGTGAAGAGCGCGAGCGGCATGCCGAGGTGGGCGCGGGTGGCGAGTGACGCACGCGGTGTCCACCACGACGCCGGGACGGCCTGTGCGTCGACGTCGACGCCGTCGGCCACGAGTGCTGGGCCGATCGTCAGGAGGACGGACGTCGGCAGGGTGACGACGCGTCGAACACCGCCGCGGCCGTGAAGCCGGAGCTCGGCGGGCACCGGGATCGCATCGGTCGACGCACCTTCGCGGGCAACTCGCGCAAGCCGCGCGGCGGGCTCGCGACGGTGGGCGAGGTAGCGGACGCTCGATCCCTGCTCGCGCGCAGCCCGGATCGTCGTCGTGAGCCACACCTCGTAGGCGTCGGCCGCGATGAGGCCGTCGTCCGCGAGGGCCGAGCCCAGCACGACGACGTCGTCGGTGATGGCGGGCGCGACGTCGAGCGCTCGGACGCGTTCGAGCGCGTGCCGCTCGACGCGCACCCCCTCGCGCGTGAGCGCGATGACCTCGTGCGGGTCGAGGGGGAGGCACGTGCGCACGGTGAGCAGGCCCGCGCGAGCGCGGGACGCGAGGGCGTGACGCGCCGCGGCGGCGAGCATTCGTCGCGGGACTGACGGTGGGGACTGCGCGCGCACGAGCGACCCTTGTCCCACGAGCGCGTCGATGAGCAGCAGGGTCGCCGTCCCGTCGTCGAGCAACGTCACCGGGGAGCGGCGGCCGTGGAGGATGAGGCGAGCCTGCCCCGCACCCGAGAGCGCGTCACCCAGGACGAGCGACGACGACCCGGGCGTGCCGGGGCGCAGCCAGGACGGGTGCACCGTGAGGTTGGCGGGCAGGTGTGGCGCGAGGACGCGGAGGGTCGCGGACGCCGTGGCCGTGCGCGGCACGACCGTCACCGGACCCTCCGCACCCGCGAGGACGGCCTCGGCAAGGCCGAGCACTTGGAGCGGTGACTCGACGATGGCCAGGTGCGTCATGCGTCGCGCCGGGAGTGGCCTGACGGGGTGAGGCGTGCCCACGCGGCCCGCAGCCGACCCGGGCGCGGGACGCGCAGCCCGCGCGCGGCAGCGGCGGCCACGTTCGCCGTCGGCGGCGTACCAGGCACCGCGCGCGCGACCGCCGGGGCCGCGTCGTCCCTCGACGTCGCGTGATCCCTCGATGGTGCCGCGTCGTCCCTCGACGTCGCGTGGTCGAGGAGCCCGAGGCGTTCGACGCGTCGCTTGCGCACCCACCGGCGCCACGCGGCCCGCCCCTGCGCGTCGTGCTGACCTTCCGCGACGAGGAGCGCGACGGCCGCCGGCCGCAGGTGCGGAACTCGCTGCGGGTACATGACGTACGTGACCGCGTCCACGAGCCGGACGACGTCGGAGGCCGTCGGGTCGGCGCCCGGAGCGAGCAGCCGGTCGACCACCGTGAGCGCCGTGCGAGCCGGGTGGTGGTACGGGGTGAGCGACCTGAGCGTCTCGGCCGTGCCGAGAGCGCGCACGTCGGGCGCACCGAGCGCGAGCGCCGTGACGAGAGACGTCGACGCGGTCCCGAGCACGAGCGCGGGCCGATCACGGTGGACGAGGACCTCCGTGGGGACGTCGGGGTCCGCCGCGCGGACCGTCGCGCCCGTGGCGCGCACGGCGCGAACGGCGCGCTGGACGAGCCGCGCGGGCGTGCGTGGGTGGGCGACGAGCACGACCTCGGTGATCGACGCCGACCGGACCTCTGCGGCGACGAGGCCCGCGAGGTCGTCGGTGAGCGCCTCCGCGAGCGACACCGCGGTCGGATCGGGTGGGCCGTCACCGTCAGGCAGGTCCAGGCCAAGATCGCCCGGGGGATCGAGCAGCACGAGCGCCGTGCGCCCGGTCCCGGGGCCGCCGGGGCGAACGCCCGGCGGCCCCGGGCGGACGACCTCGGTGACGACGTCGACGAGGCGTCGCACGGGCACGACGACCGTGGCTGTGCCGTGCTCGTCGAGCACGCGCGGCCGGAGCCCGGGGACGAGCTCGGGAGCGACGAGGAGGTCGAGCCGACCCGGCACACCGTCACCGAGCGGCTTCGGGAACGGTGCCCAGCGCTCGAGGCGGTCGGCGAGGAGGGTGAGACGTGCGTGCGGGAATATGCGGACGAGAGCCCTTCCGGGCCCTGACGTCGGATCGGCGAGCACGAGGCTGACGGGCCCTGCGGGCACGGACCATGCCTCGCGCACGACCCGCTCCCACACGGGTTGCTCGTCACGGCGCGGCACGAACGAGGCGGGACGCAGCGGCGCGATCAGCTCCGTCCAGCTGACGATGGCCGTCGTGCGGTTGCGCAGCGGCGCGAGCGCGGCCGAACGTGAGAGCTCGGGCCCCGTCTCCGGGACGGGAACGGTGTCGGCGAGCGCGACGATCCTCCCCGCCGACGTGGCGGGCAGTGCCCCGTGGTCGATCGCCGCGGCGAGCAGGAGCATCTGACGCGGTGAGGTGACGAGAAGGATCTGCGTCAACGTGAGCTCCCGAGACGTGAGGTGCCGCGCGGTGCGTCGCCGGCATGCTGCGGCTCCCCGAGGAGCAGCGCACGGCGCTGCGGCGAGAGCCCGTCCAGAACCGTGCTGACGACGTCGGGCGGAGCGATGGCGAGCGTGACGTCGACGCCGTCGCGCAGCTCGTCGGCGAGTGGATCGTCAGCGCCGGCGAAGCGCGCGAGGTGATGGCACGCCATCGCGAGCAGCTGCCGGACTGCCTTGGGCCAGTGCTGCTCGTGCGCCGGGTCGCGTCGCACGAGCAGGAAGATCTCGCGGTAGGCGAGCACGACGTCGAGCTGACGCCGGTCGAGCACGCGCGTGAGCGAGGTGGGAGTGCCCCGGCGGTAGAAGGCGCCGAGCCCGTCGACGACCGCCCACGTCCGGGCGTGCAGGTGCATGCGCCAGATCCACGCGCGGTCCTCGGCCGTGTGCAGGCCCGCGACGAAGCTGAGCAGACCCTCGTCGTGTAGACGCGCGTCGTAGAGACCGAACGGCACGAACGGGTAGTCGACAGGGCTCGTGAGGTGGGCCGGGCCGATGCCCTCGCGCGGGTCGAGCACGAGACTGCGGCGGTGCTCGGGAACGGCGCGCACGGAGCGGTTGCCGTGCTCGTCGCGCACGTGGTCGCACCGGACGAAGTCGACGCCGAGAGCCTCGAGCGCGTCGCTCACGTGCTGCAGGTGGCCGCGCGCGAACCAGTCGTCGGGGTCGAGAAAGGCGATGTAGCGGCCGCGCGCGAGCGCGAGGCCGCGGTTGCGCGCGTTGGCCACCCCCGTCGGCATGTCGTTGCGCACGAGCTCGAGCCGAGCGAACCGGCCCGCGAGGTCCTCGACGAGGTCGCCCGTGCCGTCGACCGAGCCGTCGTCGACGACGATGACCTCGAGCTCGTTCGGGTCGTCGAGCTGCCGGGTGAGGCTCGTGAGGGCCGCCTCGATGTGGTCGGCCTGGTCCCGCGCCGGGACGACGACGCTCACACGCGGTCGTCCCGACGCGGGCAGGACCGTGGCCATGCTCAGGCGTCGACCCGGCGCAGGCGCGACAGCGGGGCGAGCTCTCCGGGGAAGACGCGCTTGATGCCGTCGCCCATCGCCTGCTCGACGATGCGGATGTCACGGACGAGGTTCTTCAGACCCGTCGGCTCGAGCGACGAGGCCTGATCCGAGCCCCACATCGTGCGGTCGAGGGTGATGTGGCGTTCGACCGTCACGGCGCCGAGGGCGACGGCAGCGACCGAGATCTGCAGGCCGCGCTCGTGGCCCGAGTAGCCGACGGGCACGCCGTAGCGCTCGGAGAGCGTCGAGATCATGCGGAGGTTGGCCTCCTCGGGCGGCAGCGGGTACGTCGAGGTGGCGTGCATGAGGATGAGGCGCGAGGTCCCGAGGGTCTCGACCGCGCGGTCGATCTGCTCGATCGTCGACATGCCGGTCGAGAGGATGATCGGCTTGCCGGTCGACTCGAGTGCTCGGAGCAGCTCGAGGTCGGTGACGGAGGCCGAGGCGACCTTGTGGGTGACGACCCCGAGGTCCTCGAGGAACCCGACCGATGGGACGTCCCACGGTGACGCGAACCAGTGCAGCCCGCGGTCAGCGGCGTGCATCGCGATCTTCTCGTAGGAGGCGCGGTCGAACTCGACGCGGTAGCGGTAGTCGAGGTACGTCATCTCGCCCCACGGGGTCGAGCGGATCTGGTCGCGCTGCGCGGCCGGCGTGCAGATCTCGGGCGTGCGCTTCTGGAACTTCACGGCGTTCGCGCCGGCGTCGGCGGCGACGTCGATGAGCTCTTTGGCGATCTCGACGTCGCCGTTGTGGTTGATGCCGATCTCGCCGATGACGTAGACGGGCTGACCCGTCCCGACGAGCTGCTCGCCGAGCGCGACGGGTGCGGCGGCCGTGGCCTGGCCGTTGAGGTTCGAGGTCATGACTGGCTCCTGGTGACGGCGGCGACGGGCGCCGCAAAGGTGGGGACATGGGGGGAGTGCTCGTCGCGTGCGGCGAGCACGAGGTCGCACATCTCGCGGACGGCGCCGTCACCACCCGAGCGGGTGAGGACGTGGCGTGCTGCGGCTCGCACCTCGGGGTGCGCGTCAGCGACCGCGACGGGCCAGCCGACGAGCGACATGGGCCCGAGGTCGTTGATGTCGTTGCCGACGTACGCGACCCGCGCGGGGTCGAGGTCGTGGGCGGCGAGCCACGTGAGCAGCTCGCCTGCCTTGTCGTCGATCCCGTGCGCGACCTCGACGCCGAGCTTGTGGGCGCGTGAGGCGACGACGGGGTTCTGCTCGGTCGACAGGACGAGGAACGGCATGCCGGCGCGGCGGACCCGTGCGACCCCGAGGCCGTCGCCGCGGTGGACGCGTACGTGCTCGGTCCCGTCGGCCGTGAGGCTCGCGTGGTCGTCGGTGTGGACGCCGTCGAAGTCGGTGACGATCGCGTCGACGTCGACGTGCGGTGCCGTCGACGGGTCGAACAGGTGCGAGGCGATCGCGCGGGCGTGCGCGAGGTCGGCGGGCGTGTCGATCTCCATCGACGTGAGCCCCGGCACCTCGTGGAGCGTCACGCGGCCGAAGAACCGGTTGCGGTGCTCGCGCAGGCCAGCCGTGCGCATGACGTAGAACGCGCCCGTCTCGCGCAGCTGCGGCGGCAGGTCCTGGCGGCGTGCGCGGAAGGACATGTCATGCCCGACGGGCGACGCGACGCCGTCGGCGTCGTGCGTCCAACGGAACGAGTGATCCTTGGTCGCCGACAGAACGACGTCCGCGACGCCGTCGGCGACCCGATGGACCGCGACCGCAAGGTCGAGCGGGTCGACGAACGGGCTCGTCGCCTGGAGCAGCACGGTCACGGCGGGCAGGTGCTCGCCGTGTGCGACGAGCTGGTCGAGGGCGTGCAGGACGACGCCCTCGGACCCGGCGGTGTCACCGGCGAGCTCGGCGGGACGCCGCACGACGCGGGCGCCGTGCCGGGCTGCCTCGACCGCGATCTCCTCGTCGTCCGTGGAGACGACGACGAGGCCGACGTTCGCGCCGATCGCTGACCGGACGGCCCGCGCGACGAGGCTGCGTCCCGCCACGCGTTCGAGGTTCTTGCGGGGGATCCCGCGCGAGCCTCCCCGCGCGGGGATGACGACGACGGCCAGGGGCTCGGCGTCGGAGGGGCGGACGGGCAGGTGCGCGTCGTGCTCTGAGGTGTTCGCTCTCACCTCGCCGACGCTAGGAGCGCCCGGTGTCGCCAGAGTGAGGTGGACGTGTCCGGGCGACGGCGAGCAGGGGACGGCACGGCGCGGTGTGGCCGGGCGTTGTCGCAGCGTTGAACGGCCCGGGAACGTTGACCGGCCAGTCTGCGTGCGGGCGTCGGGGGCGTCGCCCACGACCTACGGTGCGACAGTGAGATCTGCCTCTGCGCGCACGCAGCGCGACGCTTGGGCTGACAACGCGCGTTTCGTTGCGGCCACGCTCATCGTCGTCATGCACCTGCTCGAGCCCGTTCTGGCGCGCTCCGAGATCGCTGGGTGGCTCTACTGGGCGACGTGGCCGCTGCGCGTGCCGCTCTTCGTGCTCGTCGCCGGCTACTTCTCGGACGCGCGTCCGCTCGACGACCGTCGGCTGCTCGTCCTGCTGCGCAACGTGCTGGGCGTCTACCTCCTCTGGGACGCGATCGCGTTCGTGCGGCGCGGGATCGTCGACGACCTGTGGCGGTACGAGCCGCTCTACCCGGCCTTCGGGCTGTGGTTCCTGCTTGCGCTGTTCTGGTGGCGCCTGACGCTCCCGCTCCTGGCGCGCGTGCGGGGGGCTGGGGCACTCGTCGTCGTGCTCACGCTGGGCGCGGGGTTCATGCCGCAGCTCGGTCAGTCGTTCGCGGGGTCGCGTGCGTTCGTCTACCTGCCCTTGTTCTGGCTGGGGTGGCGGCTGCGGGCCCGTGGCGCGCGAGCGCTCGTCGGGACGACGCGCGCGCGGCTCGCGGGTGGCGTCGCCCTCGTCGTGTCGGCGGCGGGCCTGCTCGTGCTCTCACGATTCATGGGACGTGGAGTCCTGCGGTTCGCGGGGATGTACAGCGGCGGCTGGGAGCACCAGGTTGTCGAGGCCGGCGTGCGCGGCCTGGTCCTCGTGCTCGGCGCGACGGGCGCACTGGGGCTGCTCGCGCTCACCCCGACGCGACGCATCGCGGGGTGGACGCTCCTGGGGGCGGGGTCGATGACTGTCTACGTCGTGCACCCCGTGCTCGTGCAGCAGGCCAAGAGCGTCGGGCTCTTCGACGCGGTCCATTCTCCGCGCGACTTCGTCGCGCTCGTCGTCGTCGGCATCGCGCTCAGCTGCGCCCTCGCGAGCACACCCGTGCGGGCCGTGCTGCGGCCCCTCGTGCAGCCGAGCGGGACGTGGTGGCTCGCGCGCTCAGCGCTGGAGACTCCAGCGCCACGTGTCGTCCGCGACCCCGAACGCCTGGGCGCCTCGGATGCCGCGATCGCGGCCCCACACGGGACGGGGCGGGCGCGTCTCGTCGACCGGGTCGTCGGGGGACGCTGAGGCGAGCCCTGCGACGAGCGCGACGAGCTCAAGGTCGTCGGGGGCGCCGCGCAGAACCCGGACGCCGGGGAACGCGTCAGTCATGAGAGTCATCTCCGTCAGTCGTCCTCGTCGTCGTCCGCGAGCTCACGGCTCACGGACCAGCCGTCGACCGTGTACCCGGCGTCTTCGAGCGTGGCCGTCACGTCGTCAGCCGCATTCTCGACGATCTCAAGTGCACGTTCGAGGGGGTCAGCACCCGTGTGGAGGGGGCCCGGGGCGACGGTGAGGCTGATGTCGATGACGGTTGCGCCGGGGGTGTCCTCGTCGTCATCGTCCTCGTCAAGGAGGAAGGGGACCTCGCGCCCGTCCCACGCCTCGGTCGTATGACCTGAGACGAGCCCCAGGTCAGCGTCAAAGATCCTGGAGATCTCGGCGTTGATGAGGCCGATCTCGTCCTCGGCGGCCTCGATGCGCGGGTCGACCTCGACGGTCGCCGCGTCGAACTCGGCGCGGGCGCCGACGGCAAGATCGACGTAGCGGTGAAGCGCTGCGGTGAGGGACTCGATGTGCGCGTGAAGCTCGCTCGCGTCGAAGACGAGCGGGGCGAGGTGCGCGGGGTCGACGTCGTCCGCGTCCGGACCGTTGTCGTCAGGAGTCTGTGGGGTCGCGTCGTTGATGTTCACAGGGGGATGTTCCCATGCTTCTTTGCGGGAAGCGCAGCGCGCTTGGTCCGCAGCGCACGCAGGGCGCGGACGATCTGCACGCGCGTGGTCGACGGCTCGATGACGTCGTCGACGTAGCCGCGCGCGGCCGCGTCCCACGGGTTGACGATCGCTTCTTCGTACTCGTCGGTGAGGCGCTGGCGCTCGGCCTGGACGTCGCCGCCCGCGTCCGCGACCGCCTTGAGCGCGCTCCGCTGAAGGATGTTCACCGCACCGCCCGAGCCCATGACCGCGATCTGCGCGGTGGGCCAGGCGAGGTTGATGTCGGCCCCGAGCTGCTTGGAACCCATGACGATGTACGCGCCGCCGTAGGCCTTGCGCGTGATGACGGTGACGAGCGGGACCGTGGCCTCCGCGTACGCGAAAATGAGCTTGGCGCCGCGGCGGATAATGCCGTCCCACTCCTGGTGCGTGCCGGGCAGGAACCCGGGCACGTCGACGAACGTGAGGACGGGGATGTTGAACGCGTCGCACGTCCGCACGAACCGTGCGGCCTTCTCGGCTGCGGCGATGTCGAGGGTCCCGGCCATCTGCAGCGGCTGGTTCGCCACCACGCCGACCGAGCGGCCCTCGACGCGGCCGAAGCCGATGAGGACGTTGGGGGCGTACAGGGGCTGCACCTCGAGGAGGTCGCCGTCGTCGAGGACGTGCTCGACGACGGTGCGCATGTCGTACGGCTGGTTGTCCGAGTCCGGGATGAGCGTGTCGAGCTCGAGGTCCTCCTCGGTCGTCGTGAGCTCGGCCTCGTCGGCGAAGGTGGGCGCGTCCGAGAGGTTGTTCTGGGGGAGGAAGCCCACGAGGTGACGGACGTAGTCGAGTGCGTCGTCCTCGTCGGCGCCCATGAAGTGGGCGACACCTGAGCGCTCGTTGTGCGTGCGCGCACCGCCGAGCTCCTCGAAGCCGACGTCCTCCCCTGTGACGGAGCGGATGACGTCCGGCCCCGTGATGAACATGTTTGAGGTGCCGTCGGCCATGACGATGAAGTCGGTGAGCGCGGGGGAGTACACCGCGCCGCCGGCCGACGGGCCGAGGATGAGCGAGATCTGCGGGATGACGCCTGAGGCCGCAACATTGCGGCGGAAGATCTCCGCGAACTGCGTGAGAGCGGCGACGCCTTCTTGGATGCGTGCCCCGCCGCCGTCCGAGATGCCGATGATCGGGACGCCCGTGCGCAGGGCGAGATCCTGCACCTTGGTGATCTTCTCGCCGTGGACCTCGCCGAGCGACCCGCCGAAGGTCGTGAAGTCCTGGGAGTAGATGCAGACCTGACGGCCGTCGATCGTGCCGTGGCCGACGACGACGCCGTCGCCCGCGATCTTGCGCTTGTCGAGGCCGAAGTTCGTCGAACGGTGGGTCGCGAACGCGTCGAGCTCGACGAAGCTGCCTTCGTCGAGCAGCACCTCGATGCGCTCGCGGGCCGTCTTCTTGTTGCGCGGGTGCTGCTTGTCGCGCGCGACGGCCTCGTGGTCGTCGATCGCGGCGCGGCGGCGCGCGCGAAGGTCGTCGAGCTTGGCGGCGGTGCGGGGGGTCTCGGTCACTCTTCCGAGAGTAGGGCGAAGCGGCGCTGGGGGAGCCGTGCGTCTCATGCGTGTTGCGACGCGGGAGTTGTCGGAAGTCGACAAAGGCGGCGTGAACGTGGCACGGGCGGGCTGTCGTGCCGGGACTCACGATGTCGACGTCGCACAAGAGTTACGGGTTGTTCGGGCTCGCGTGCGGTGCTGCGCGGGGCGCGGCTGTGTCGGCCCCGTCAAGGTGCGCAAGGATGGGGTCATGACCTCCGACGCGCCACGTGAGCCGCTTGACGCACAGCTCTTGAGGGACTTGCTGCGCGCGCCCGTCGGCGTGCTCGCGCGGGTCGAGGTCCGCTCCGAGGTGACCTCGACGAACACGGTCCTTGTCGCGGAGGCACGGGAGGCCCCGCACGCGTGGCCGATTCCGTCGCTCCTCGTCGCGGACCACCAGACCGCGGGCCGCGGGCGTCTTGACCGCGCGTGGCAGACACCCCCGCACACGGCGCTCACCGCCTCACTCCTCGTGGCGCCCTCGACCCCGCGCGCCACGTGGGGCTGGCTGCCGCTTCTCGCGGGTTTGGCGGCAGCGCGCGCGCTGCGCAGCATGACGGGCCTCGACGTCCGCACGAAGTGGCCCAACGATGTGCTCGTGCCCGCGCCTGATGGCGATGACCTGCTCGGGTGGGGGCCGTGGCGCAAGGTCGGCGGCATCCTTGCCGAGGTCGTCGACGACGAGCGCGTCGTCGTCGGCCTGGGAATCAACGTCGACCAGGGCGCGGAGGAGCTTCCGGTCGCGTCGGCCTCGTCGCTCGCGGCGCACGGCGCGTCGCAGCGGCGTGAGCTGCTCGTCGCGGCGCTCGAGAACTCGTTCGTGGAGATCCTCGCGCTGTGGCGCGAGCATGCGGGTGATGCGGTCGCCGCGGGGCTTGCCGACGAGGTGGCGGCGCTGTGCGTGTCGGTGGGCACGGATGTGCGCGTCACGGTGGCGGGGGGTCGCGAGGTCCGGGGCACGTCGACCGGTCTTGGCGCCGACGGGGCGTTGCTCGTTCGGGTGACGTCGGGTGAGGTCGAACGGATCGTCAGCGGCGACGTGCAGCACCTGCGCGTCATCGGGGTCGAGTGAGGGCAGCGGCATAGGATGGCCGACGTGTCGGACGAGTGGTCGCAAGAGGTCGAGCGTGTTGTCGCTCGGCTCCTCGGGGGCGAACGATCGACGACGCTGCACGAGCTCGCCGAGGAGTCGGGCGTCGATGACGCGTGGGTCGCGCGGTACTGGCAGCTCATGGGCCTGCCGGGCTCGAACCCCGAGGCGCGCGAGTACACGCACCGTGATGTCGAGGCGCTCGCCGACCTCCACGCGGTTGCCGACCAGGAGAACTTCGATGCGCGCACGTTCGCGTCGCTCGTGAGGTCGGTGGGGCATTCGACCGAGCGGCTGTCGTGGTGGCACTTCGAGGCGCTCGTCGACCACACGGTGCGGCAGCAGGGCCTGCTGGACCCGGATGCCCGCCGCGCTGTCATCCGCGCGATGGACCGTCTTGCGCCGGTCCTGGAGCGGCAGCTCGTGCATGCGTGGCGTCGTCAGACGGCTGCGCTCGTCACGCGGATGGCTGCCGAGTTCGGCGATGCCGACCAGGACGCCGCGTCGATCCGCTCGGGCCGGGATCTGCCCCTCCCACGCGCTGTGGGCTTTGCTGACATCGTCTCGTTCACGCGGATGACGGCGACGATGTCGCCCGAGGACTTCTCAAACTTCATCCAGGCGTTCGAGGCGCGGGCGCGCGACATCGTCACGGCGAACGGCGGTCGGGTCGTCAAGACGATCGGTGATGCGCTGCTGTTCATCGCGGACGACGTCGTCACGGGCGCACGCGTTGCTCTGGGGTTGGCGAAGGCGACCGAGGACGACCTCGGAGTTGAGGGCATTGCGGGCCGGCCGGTGCGGGTGAGCCTCGTGTGGGGGCGCGTGCTCGCGCGTTTCGGTGATGTCTTTGGGCCGTCGGTCAACCTTGCCTCGCGCCTCACGGACCAGGCGCAGCCGTCGACCGTTCTGCTCGACGAGGTCACGGCGCACCGGCTTGCGTCCAACCCGCACTTTGCGCTGACAAACCTCGAGCCCCGTGAGGTTCCCGGGCTCGGGACGCTCACGCCCGTGCGTCTGGACTTCGCGCGCGACTGACGCGCGCCGCTCTACGCGTGTTCGGCGACGAGCATCGCGTCGTCTTCGCTCACGCGGCCCACGCGGGGTGAGACGGGGTGCCAGGCGAGCGCTGGGGCGTCGGAAAGTGCGAGGTCGAGTGCCTCGCGGGCGTCGGTCGAGGGATCGAGCCAGCCGTCGATAGTCGCGTCCGTGAGCATGACGGGGGTGCGGTCGTGGATCTCGGCGAGCGGCCCCCCGGCTGCGCGGGTGAGGACGGTGCACGTGACGAGCCACCGGCCGGGGTCGTCGTCGGGCAGCGACGTATCGCGCCAGAACTCGTACAGGCCCGCGAGCGCGGCGACGGTGTTGTCGGCGGGGTGGATGAAGTAGGGCTGCTTGGCGGGCTTGGTGCCCTCGCCCAGGCGCTGCCACTCGTAGTAGCCGTCGGCCGGGATGACGGAACGGCGCGCGGCCGCGGCGCGCTTGAACGAGGGCTTCTCGAGGAGGGTCTCGGAGCGGGCGTTGAGGAGGCGCGCTCCGCCCGAGGGGTCCTTGGCCCACGAGGGCACGAGGCCCCACCGTGCCGTGCGCAGCTGCCGGACGGGCGCCGCACCCGGCGCCTCACGCGGGGGCTGCTCGACGACCATGCGGACCGTGTGCGTCGGGGCGACGTTCCATGACGCGTGCCACTGCTGCAGCTCGGCGTCGAGCGGCAGGGTGGGGTCGATGAGGAAGGCGTCGAGCAGATCTTGGGTCTGCCGGGCCGAGGCGAAGCGTCCGCACATGCCTTCACTGTGGCACGAGCCACGGACTTTCTGGCCCCGGCCGCAGTGATCGAAACGTTATGATCCGGGAGTGACAACCCCGGCGCCCGCGAAGTACCACCCCGGTCCGAAGTACGTTCTCCTGCTCGGATCGCTCGCCGCCGTCCCCGCGATCACGACGGACATCTACCTGCCGTCACTGCCGACCGTCGGCGCGGAGCTCGGCGCAAGCTCTGCCGCCGCCCAGCTGACCATCTCCGGGATGCTCGTCGGAGGAGCCGTCGGCCAGCTCATCATCGGGCCGCTCTCGGACCGCTTCGGACGACGGCTGCCCGTCCTCGTCGGGCTCGTGGGTCACGTCCTCACCTCGCTCCTGTGCATGATCGCGCCGAGCATGACGATGCTCATCGCGCTGCGCGTCCTGCAGGGCTTCTTCAACGCCGCCGCGTCGGTCGTCGCGATCGCCGTCATCCGCGACCGCTTCGTCGGCTCCGATGCCGCGCGCCTCCTCTCGCGGCTCATGCTCGTCATCGGCGTCGCCCCCCTCTTCGCGCCCGCGGCCGGTGGCGCGATCGCGTCCGCCTGGACGTGGCGCGGCGTCTTCGGCGTGCTCGCCGGCATCGGCCTCGTCCTGGCTGTTCTCGTGTGGCGCTTCATGCCCGAGACGCTGCCGTCGGAGAGACGACGCATCGCGGGCCCGCGCGGGGTAGCGCGCGGCTACCTCGAGCTCGTGCGGACCAAGAGGTTCATGGCGCTCGCACTCATCCCGGGTATGGCTCAGGCCGTCATCATGAGCTACGTCGTCGGCTCGACGTATGTCTTCCAGCGTGAGCACGGCCTCGACAGTCATCAGTTCGCGCTCCTCTTCGCGATCAACGGCATCGCGCTCGTCGGTGGCGCCCAGGTGAACGCCTACCTCGTCAAGCGCGTCGCACCCCTGCGTGTCCTGCGCGTCGCCATCATCGTGCAGGCCGTCTTCGGTCTCCTGCTCGTCGCCGTGACGGCCTCGGGCCTCGGCGGGTTCGCGCTCATGTGCGCGCTCCTGTGGCTCATGCTGTCGATACAGGGGCTCATCCCCGGCAACGCGAGCGTCCTCGCGCTCAACGACTACGGCCACATGGCCGGGACCGCGGCGGCGTTCCTCGGGGCCATGCAGGCGGCGCTCGGCGGGCTCATCGCCCCCGTCGTGGGTTTCGTCGGCGGCACCGGCGTCGCGATGGTCTCAGTCATGACGGGCTCGGTCCTCGTGGCCTTCATGGTGCTGGCGATGGCGACACCCGCCTACCGGCGCGGGGGAGCGTGGGGCGCGTTGTGAGCGTCCCGGACGGAGCGTCGCGGGGACTGGCATGCTGACCCCATGCGCGTGACCGCCAAGACCGACTATGCCGTGCGTGGGTGCCTCGAGCTGGCCGCGCACCGGGCCGACGGCATGCTCAAGGCCGACCAGATCGCCTCCGCCCAGCAGATCCCGAGCGCCTTCATGCTCTCGATCCTCGGCGACCTGAGGACGGCAGGGATCGTCGAGTCACGCCGCGGCGCGGACGGCGGGTACCGGCTCGCGCTCGACCCTGCTGACGTGGCCATCGCCGACGTCATCCGGGCGATCGACGGACCGCTCGCGAACATCGCGGGCGCGCAGCCCGAGTGCGTCGACTACCGCGGCGCGTCGGAGCACCTGCGTGAGGCGTGGGTTGCGCTGCGCGTGGCCATGCGTTCTGTTCTCGAGGCGACGACGCTCGCCGACGTTGTCGCGGGGGACCTGCCCGCGGTGGCGCGCGAGCTGCTCTCGCACGACGACGCGTACGTCACCAGGCCGCTGCCCGGGCGGGACGGAACGGCGTGAGCTCATCCGCCGAGTGAGGTCGGCAGGAGCCTGAGGCGAGACCCCCGCAACGTCCATTGTGTGAGACGTGGGTGGGTAGCCCTCGTCCGTTGCGTTTTCGCAGGCCCTCGGGTCATTCGTGGTATCCAACCGGTGCTGTCCACAGGCTCCGTCTTCCACAGTTCTCCACATTCGGCGCGCGCAGTCCGAATCGTTCGCCTAGTGTCAGCGGCGTTCTGACCGGTTGGCATGGAGGTGGACGTGGACGCGGTGGCGATCCTCGAGTCAGAGGTGCGCGAGCTCGTGCGCTCCCGCGGCATCGACCCCGCACGTGACCACGCAGCTTTTGACGCAGCCCTCGACTCCGCACGCGAGGACTACGAGCGCCGCGCAGGCCGCGGCGCGGTGCCGCCGCTGCTCGACCTTGCCCACGCCGAGCGAACGGTCCGTGACGCGGTCGCCGGCCTCGGCCCCCTCCAGCCCTACCTCGACGACCCCGAGATCGAAGAGATCTGGGTGAATTCGCCCTCTCGGATCTTTGTTGCGCGTGGCGGCGCGACCGAGCTCACCCCGACGATCCTCAGCGCAGCTCAGGTGAGCGACCTCGTCGCTCGCATGCTCGAGCCGACAGGGCGCCGCATCGACATCTCGAGCCCGTTCGTCGACGCGTCCCTCCCGGGCGGGGAACGCCTTCACGTCGTCATCCCTGACATCACGCGTGAGTGGTCGCTCAACATTCGCAAGTTCGTCGCCCGTGCCCGCAGCCTCGAGGACCTCGTCGACCTCGGCACACTCACGCGCCCGGCGGCCACCTTCCTCGACGCGTGCATGCGGGCGGGGCTCAACGTCCTTGTCGCCGGTGCCACGCACGCCGGCAAGACGACGCTCGTCAATGCCCTTGGCGGGTCCGTCCCCGCAGACGAGCGCGTCGTTGTGTGCGAGGAGGTCTTCGAGCTGCGGCTGCCTGGCCGCGACGTCGTCGCCATGCAGTGCCGGCAGTCGAGCCTCGAAGGGACCGGCGAGGTCCCGCTCCGCCGCCTCGTCAAAGAGGCGCTGCGCATGCGACCCGACCGCATCGTGGTCGGCGAGGTCCGCGAGGCCGAGGCGTTCGACCTTCTCATCGCGCTGTCCTCAGGGATCCCGGGCATGTGCACGATCCACGCCGGGTCCGCACGGGAAGCAGTCGCCAAGATGTGCATCCTGCCGTTGCTGGCAGGCGAGAACGTCACCCCGGCATTCGTCGTCCCCTCGGTCGCCACCGCGCTCGACGTCGTCGTGCACGTGGCGCGCACCCCCGACGGCGCACGCCGCGTCCGCGAGATCGCGCTCGTCACCGGCCGGGTCGAGGCCGGAGTCGTCGAGCTCGCCGAGATGTACCGCACCGAGGGCGATCGGCTCGTCCGCGGAGCCGGCTACCCCGTGAGCCTCGAGCCGTTCGCACGGGTCGGGATCGACCTCACCCAGATCCTGCGGGCGGAGGACTGACGTGGACGTCGTCGTCGGACTGCTCCTGGGCTGCGGGCTTCTGCTCGTCTGGATGGCCTGCTGGCCGACCACCGGTCCCCGCACACGTTCCCGTGCGGTCGGACGTCTCGCGGACGACCTCGCGGGCGCGGGCCTCTCGGGAGCGACGCCTGCGAGCCTCCTGGCGGTGTCCGCCGTTCTCGGGACGCTCGTCGCCGTGGGGGTGGGCGCCGCGACGCGCGCGCTTCCCCTCGCGGCCTGCTTCGGACTCATCGCAGCAACCGTGCCGACCACCGTCATCCGCGCCCGCGCCAGCTCCCGCGCCAAAGAGATGCGCGAGGTCTGGCCCGAGGTCGTCGACCACCTCGTCTCGGGCGTGCGCGCGGGCCTCTCCCTTCCCGAGGCCCTCGGTCAGCTCGCACACCGGGGCCCGGTTCAGGTGAGGGCGCAGTTCGCGCGGTTCGCAACGGACCACCGTGCCTCGGGACGCTTCGACGAGAGCCTCGACGACCTCAAGGCGCGGCTCGCTGACCCGGTTGCCGACCGGCTCATCGAGTCGCTACGCATCACCCGTCAGGTGGGTGGAACCGACCTCGGCCGCCTGCTCCGCACACTGTCGGCATTCCTCCGCGAAGACAACCGGACGCGCGGCGAGCTCGAGGCACGCCAGAGCTGGACCGTCGCGGGTGCTCGCCTCGCAGTCGTTGCCCCCTGGGTCATGCTGGCCCTCCTCGCGACCCGACCCGGGACGGCAGCCGCCTACGCGACCGCACCGGGTGCGATCGTCCTCGCCGCAGGCGGCCTCGCGTGCGTCCTGGCCTACCGCGCCATGGTGAGGATCGGCCGCCTGCCGACGGACAAGCGGGTGCTCCGATGACCCCGCCCGACGCGATCGGCATCTGGGCCGGGTTCGGTCTCGGGATCGGGCTCGTCCTCGTCGCCGAGTTCTTGCGGGCCCGGCGCGTCACCTTTGACCAGCGACTCGCCCCGTACGTGCCCCGAGCGCGCCTCGGCTCCGGCGTCCACCTCGACGATCGCGCCCCGCTCGTCGGCCTGCTCGGCGGATTCTTGGGCGGACCGCTGCGAGGGGCCACCCGCGCTGTCATCCGCGTGCTGGGGGGCAGTGACGAGCTCGCGCGGCGGCTACGACGTGCGGGTGACCCCCGGAGCGTCGAACAGGTGAGGGCCGCGCAGGTCCTCGGAGCCTGCGCCGGGCTCGTCCTCGGGCTCGCCGTCGCGCTCCCCGCCGGCATCCTCGGAGCGATCCCACCGCTCGTCGCCGTCGTGCTCGTCGGGCTGCTCGGAATCGGTGGTGCGATCACCCCCGACGTCCGTCTCGGGTCCGCAGTCACTCGCCGCGAGGAGGCCATGCTCCTGGAGTTCCCCACGATCGCTGAGATCCTCGCGCTCGCGGTCTCCGCCGGCGAGAGCCCTCACGCAGCGTTGCAACGCGTGGCCCGCGTGGCCGAAGGCGAGCTGGTGAGCGAGCTGCGGCTCGCCCTCGCCGACATCCACGCGGGGTCCAACCTCTCCGACGCGCTCGACCGGCTCGCCGAACGCAGCGGGATCCCGGCGCTCGGACGGTTCGCCGAGGGGATCGCGGTCGCGGTCGAACGCGGCACCCCCGTGGCCGAGGTGCTGCGCGCCCAGGCACAGGACGTCCGCGAGGACGGCCACCGTCGGCTCATGGAGATCGGCGGCCGCAAAGAGGTCGCGATGCTCGTCCCCGTCGTCTTTCTCGTCCTGCCCATCACGATCCTCTTCGCCCTCTACCCCACGGCCGTCGTGCTCGTTCGTGGCCTGTGACCCGCCGCCCGACCCCACCGTCTGTCCAGCACCGAGACGCACCAAGGAGTTCCCATGACCCTCACCCGTACGCGCCGCCCCGCAGCGGGCGTCACTCATCCCGCACCGCTGCGCACACGAGTTGCGGCGAGCGTCCACTCGCGGCTGCTCGCGGCCCGCGCGTGCGGAGCCGACCGCGGCGACGTCCCGGGGTGGGTGCTTGTCACCGTCATGTCCGCAGCTGTCGTCCTCGCGCTGTGGGCTGCTGCTGAGACGCTGCTGCCACAGGTCTTCGAGGAGGCCGTGACGAGTGTCCGGCGCGGCTGACGCACCGGAGCCCCTGTGCCATCCCGTCGAGCGCGGCTCAGACGCGGGGTCGGCCGTCTCGGAGTTCGTCATCGCCGGAGCCTTCGTCGTCATCCTGTTGCTCGCGGTCCTTCAGCTCGCTCTTGCGCTGCATGTCCGCACCGTCGTCATCGATGCAGCATCCGAGGGCGCCCGGCTGGGAGCGCGGTCCGGGATGACACTCGGTGACGCGCGTGAGCGTGCGGCCTCAGCCCTGACGACGAACCTGTCGGCGCGGTACGCGCGCGATGTGAGGGCCACCCTTGTCGAGCGCGACGGTGCGGTGCTCGTCGAGGTGAGCGTGAACGCGCCGCTCCCGGTCGTTGCACTGTTCGGTCCGGCTGGCGCCCTCACGGTCGACGCCCACGCGCTGCAGGAGCCGTCATGACGGACTCGTCCACAGGGTCGGATGCCGGCAGTGCCGCGATCGAGCTTGTCGCCGCGGTCGTCCTGCTCGTCCTGCCTGTCGTCTACCTCGTGGTGGCGATCGCGCAGGTCCAGGCCGCATCGTTCGCGACCGAGGGTGCCGCGCGTGACGCCGTGCGCGCGTACGTCATCGCGGACGACGAGGCGATTGCGGTCGGACGCGCTGAGGCCGTCGTGGCGCTGGCGTTCGGTGACCACGGGATCGATTCGGACGCCGCGCGGGTCCACGTGACGTGCTCCGCGACGCCGTGCCTCACACCCGGTGAGGCGGTCGACGTTCGCGTGGCGACGCGCGTCGTCCTTCCCGGAACTGACCTCATGGGGCTTCCCGGCCTCGCCGTGTCGGTCTCGGGGCAGCATCGTGGTGTCATCGAGTCGCTGCGGGAGAAGCCGTGACCGCGTGGCGTGCGCGCCTGGCGCGCGACGACGGGCAAGTCGTCGTCCTCGTCATCGGTGCCGCCGTCCTTGCGATCGCGATCACCGTGACGCTTGCGGCCGTCTCGGGGCTCATGCTCGAGCGCAAGCGTCTCGTCTCCCTTGCCGACAATGCGGCCGCGTTCGCCGCAGCCGACGTCAACGCCCGTGACGTGTACGACGGTATGACGCCCGACGGTCTCACAGTGCCCGCACTGACGACGCGCGGTGCGACCGCGTCAGTCGAGGCGTACGTCGCCGAGACGAGCCTCATGGCCGATGACGTTGAGCTCGTCGGTGTCGTGGCCGACGACACGTCCGTCACGGTGACGCTCCGCACCACGGTCCGGCCGTGGCTCGTCGGAGCGTTCGCCGATCTGCTGGGCGGCGAGGGAATCGTTGTCGAGGGGGAGGGGCGCGCGCGGCAGCGCACCGATCCCTGAGGGACCACGCCGGGACCTTCGGTGCGCGGCAGGGGCCTCGCCCGCAGCTATCCTCCGGGCATGGGGCTATGTGAACAGGGAAAACGCTGGCGTCAGCGTGCCGCGGCGATCGTCGCACTCGCTCTCATCAGTGGGTGCGCGCTCAGCGAGCCGCCCGCCGGCGAGCATGCCGCTGCGCCGTCCGCGTCGGCAGCGACGACCGGGCCCTCCCCCACGCCTCCCGGCACCGAGTCGCTCGGCGACGCTCCCGACGACGCAATCACGCCGCCTCAGACAGAAGCGGGCGCGGGCGGTCACGACGCGTTGCCCGCGGGCCCGGCAGACACGGCTCCCGCCGACACGCCTCCCGCTGATACGCCTCCCGTCGGCGCGACGCCGTCCAGCAGCACCGAGGTCACGCCCGCCGCAGACGCGACGCCGACCGACGCCGCCGACTCACCGTCTCAGCCGAGCAGTGCCCCGGTCGCACAGACGGCGGCCGCCGCGCTCGCGGCGCTCGCGGTCAAGGGCCGCGCCCCGAAGACCGGCTACGACCGGGATGCCTTCAAGTACCGGGCTGTCGACCTCGACCGCAACGGCTGCGACACCCGCAACGACATCCTGCGCCGCGACCTCAGCCGCGTGACGCTCAAGCCGGGCACGCACGACTGCGTCGTCGAGACAGGCACGCTCGCCGACCCCTACTCGGGCCTGAGCATCGCGTTCACGCGCGGCACTGCAACGTCGAACGCCGTGCAGATCGACCACGTCGTCGCGCTCTCGGACGCGTGGCAGAAGGGCGCCCAGCGCTGGGACGCGGACACGCTCGCAGCCTTCGGCAATGACCCCCTCAACCTTCTCGCCGTCGACGGTCCGCTCAACAACCAGAAGGGTGACGGGGACGCGGCGACGTGGCTCCCGCCCTCGAAGGCATTCCGTTGCCAGTACGTCGCCCGGCAGGTCGCGGTCAAGCACGCGTACGGGCTGTGGGTAACGACCGCGGAGAAGGACGCGATCTCGCGCATCCTCGCCGCGTGCCCGGACGAGCCCTTGCCGGTCGCCGAGTCTGCGCTGCGCGTCACCGTCACCGGGGAGAAGCCTGCACCGGTCGCGAAGCCGACGCAGACGCCTACCCAGAAGCCCACCCAGAAGCCGACGCAGAAGCCGACGAGCAAGCCCACGACTGCGCCCGAGCCAGAGGTAGCCGACCCGAACTATGGGACGTGCAAGGAGGCCAAGCGGCACGGCGCCGGCCCGTACATCGAAGGCCGCGATCCCGAGTACCACTTCTACCGTGACAGGGACAAGGACGGCATCGTCTGCGAGTGACGTCCCGGGCCTGCTAGGTGGACCCGGCCAGGACGTTGGTAGCAGCTGGGACCATTGAACGAACGAGAACCTCCGGGTGGGAGGTGGCTCGTCTCAGGCGGCTTCGCACCCGCTCCTCGCGCAGCGCCTCATTGCGACCACAACACCGCCACCTAGACATTGCGCACCGCATCGATGATCGACACGGTCGAGCGGTCATAGATCGATAAACGATTCTCACAGGGGGCGCACTGTGATGCGGAGCAAGCTCAAGAGTGACGACGAAGCCGAAGTGACGCGACAGTCCGACAACGGAGCTTGGGAGCGTGCTGGCATTCTGGCGCTCCTGCTCGCACTGCTTGCGATCACGATTCCTAGCCTCTTCCGATCGCTCTGGACAGCTCTGTACACAGGGTTGGCGGTGGGCGAGGTGCGGGTGTCACTACCGGTACGAGGCTCGGCGCTCGCAGACCCCGAGCCGGTCTTCAACTCGACCCCACCGATCAGCGCCCTCGAGGGCTCGCTCAGCTCCGCTGACTTCGTCGTCCAGTTCCTCGACCCTCAGGCGCACACCCACCTCACCCTCGCAAGAGCCATTCCCGCAGCAGTTCTCCTGTGCGGCGTCGTTGCCATCTCGGCTGTCGCGCTCCGGGTCGCACGGAACCGCGACGTCTTTCGACTACTCTCCATGTCGAGCGCCTACGGCGGGGGAGCGATAATCGTGACTGCGATCGTGTCAGGAGTTCTTGAGAATCGCGCCCTACGAGTCGTGGCAGAAGATCTGCTCGCAACGGGTGCCGCTCCGATGGTGTTTCCTGATGACGTTGCGCTTGAGATGAGTTGGCCACTCATCGCAGTCGGGGTCGGCCTGCTGATTCTCGCCCTTGTACTGCGCGCCGCCAGACGACACTCCGACGAGCTGAGCGAGATCGTATAGTGGCGACCCCGGTTCCCGGCGACGGGCCGGAGCCCCTCACCATCGATTGTCACATCGAGGTGCTCCTTCACGACCGTGGATGGACTCTTCAGGACCTCTCTGAGGCGACGGGAATAACGCGGGCTAACCTTTCTGTGCTCAAGAACGGTCGCGCCCGAGCCATCCGATTCTCTACTCTTCTATCGATCTGTACGGCGCTTGACTGCGAAGTCGGAGAACTGCTTTCGATCGCCGGACGGAGGTGAGGCGGGGATCCACCGCACCCCCGCTCAATCACCAGGTGGACTGAGGGGCGGGCGACGACTGCCGAGTTCCCGATGGAATACGCATGCACGCAAGACATAGGGCCACCCGCTTAGCTGCCGGAGGTAACGCGATGAGATATGCCCGAGGTCGTCAAGCCGTGACACGCTCAACCGGCCAGCGCCCCGCGGTCTGCGGGGTGCTGGCCTGTGTCCCCTTCTTGGTTGTCGCCTGCACACCGGCCACCTCGTCCTCGCTGACCGTGGCCGATGAGGAAGAAGCGACCGTCTGCTCGCCGCAGCAGGCGGAGACCGGTCGAGCCGTTATCGCGCTGAGCGAGGTCGACACCGTCGGAGGAGACGTCGCGATCAAGAACATCGCTCTCATCAGTCCCGACAATCTCACGCTCCTCGGGTTCGACATGGTCGACGCCGATGACCCGGCGGCGCGGGTCGTCACGGACGACTACGACACCTACGCGCCTCCGCCTGCCCCGACACGCGACCTCAAGGCGGAGTCCAGGTATGTCGTGAAGGTCGGACTGCAGACCGACCCTGGCGGCGGAACTGCCGAGGCTCTCGCGATCACCTATGTCGACCTCACGGGCACCGAACACGTCGTGGAGACGCGAATCGCCATGCGCCTAGCGGCTGCAGGGGTGGCGTGCGAAGCCGAGTAGGCCTCGGTCCTCAAAGCTGGTTCGCCTCATGCGCACGTAGCGCCTGCCAGATGTACCCGGCCCGGACGTTGGTGGCAGAGGACCGAAGGCAAGCCGCCGATCAGCCGACTGCCACCAACCTGATGGCCGGGTACACCTAGGCTCGGACCATGACCGAACCCGTCGTTCTTCGTGCCGTGGCCGTCCTGTGCGACATGGACGGCACCCTCGTCGACTCGACCGCCGCGGTCGTGCGCGCGTGGACGGGCTTCAGCGAGGCCCACGGCCTCGACCCGGCCGAGGTCCTCGCGTACTGCCACGGGCGGCTCACGCACGACACGGTCGATGTCTTCCTGCCGCACCTGCCAGCGGCTGAGCGCACGCGGCTCGCGGACGGGCTGCTCGCGGGGGAGTCGGACCGCCACGACGGTGTCGTCGAGATCCCGGGCGCGGCCGCGTTCATCGCCCGCCTCGTCGAGCTCGGCGTCCCGGTTGCGCTCGTGACGAGCGCACCGCGCGACCTCGCGGTCGCGCGCATGGGCGTGAGCGGCGTGGCCGTCCCGCTCGTCACAGTGACGTCGGACGACGTCACTGACGGCAAGCCGCACCCCGAGCCGTACCTGCGCGGCGCCGAGCTTCTCGGCGTGCCGATCGAGCAGTGCCTCGTCCTTGAGGACGCCGACGCCGGAATCACGTCGGCCCTCGTGGCAGGTGCGCGCGTGCTTGTCGTCGGTGCGCACGAGTCGTCGACGACCGAAGGCCTGCCGCGTGCCCTCGACCTCACCGACGTCACGGTCCGGCGGGACAGCGGCGACGTCGTGCTCGAGATCGGGCACGACGGGTTGGCAGCGGTCCTCGGGACGCGGGGCCCCGAGGCAGGGTTCTAGGCTCGACGGCTGGGGCCTACCCGCAGGTGTCGCACACCCCGGTCGCGGGCAACGTCATGAAGCACGTCGGGCAGATCGGCGCCACGCGCTCAGGGATCACGGGCTTGCGCGGCGCGGCCGCCTTTCGCGGCGTCGCCGCCCGCTTGGCGCGCGGAGCCGCCGTGGGCTCGGTCACCTCGAAGCCGCGCTTGCGGAGGAAGTCAGCAGCGCCGAACTTCCCCCCGCTGAACTCCTCGGACGTGGCCGCGCGTCCGGTCGCGTACCGGTGCGCCACGCCGAGGATCGCCTTGGAGTCGTACGTCCGACCCTCGTGGGTGAGCGTGTAGTCCCGTGACGGCATGAACCCGTAGACGCCGAGGAAGTCCTCGGCCCCACGATCGTCGTATTCGGCGATCGCCTGGAGGATGTGCTGTCGGGTCACAGAAGAGAAGGTCGCCACCCTCCGAGCCTAGACGCCCGCGCGGGGCCGACCTCACCGGAACGCGGCGGTACGCACGAGACGCTCGTTACTCCCGAGCTCGCCCTCGCCACAGGAGCCACACGAAGTACGGTGCACCGATGAGCGCTGTCGTGAGCCCGGCCGGGATCTGCGCAGGTGCGACGACGGTGCGCCCGAGTGTGTCAGCGACGCTGACGAGCAGCGCGCCGAGGAGTACGGCCACGGGAACCACCTGCGCATTCTTTGACCCCACGAGCGCCCGAGCCGCGTGCGGAGCAACGAGCCCAACGAAGCCCACGACGCCCACCGCGCACACCGCAGCAGCCGTCACGATGACTGTTGATCCCAGCAGCACGAGTCGCGTCCGCTCGAGCGAAACGCCGAGGCTCCGCGGAATGTCCTCGTCAAGCGCGAGCAGATCCATGTCTCGCCGTCGCCACACCGCCACAGGCGTCACCACACCCAGCGCAACGATCACCGGGACAAGATGCTCGAACGTCCGCCCGTACGTTGACCCAGCGAGCCACGTGAGCGCAAGGTTGAGGTTCCACGGCTGTGCCACGACGATGACGAGCGTTGTCAGCGCCGCGGCGCCCGCGCTCATCCCGACGCCGATGAGCACCAATCGGTCCGAGCTCAAACCCCCGCGCCACGCGAGTGCGTACACGCCCCCGAACGCGACAAGTGCGCCGACGCCCGCCGCCGCGGACAGCATCCACACCGGCGCCCACGGCAAGAAGATGATGACGGACACCGCGCCCAGACCTGCACCGGCGGTGACGCCGAGCAAGCTTGGCTCAGCGAGCGGATTGCGGCACGCCGACTGCACCATCGAGCCCGCAAGCCCGAGCGCAGCGCCAGCGAGCAACGCCGCGAGCACACGCGGCATGCGCTGATCGAGCGTGAAAGCCACCTGGCGTCCCGCGACGCCGTCGATCCAGTGCACAACGTCGCCGAGCAGCAGCATCCGATCACCGAGCAACGCCGCCGTGACGGCGGCACCCGCCACGAGGACCGCGAGTACCCCAGCCACGATCACCGATCGTCGCTGCGTGCGCGGTCGAACCCGCGTCGCAGCGCCCCCAGGCCCTGTGTCCCGGAGCCGGCGTGCGAGAACGACGAGGACCACGGCGCCGAAGATGCTCGTGACGATGCCTGTGGGAACAGCGGCGCTGTGTTGAGCGGGCAGCACGGCGCGCAGCAGGACGTCGGCCGCGAGCACGACGATGACGCCGAGCACCGCGGCGAGTGGCACGAGCACTGCGTGCCGGCTCAAGCCGCCAACGCGCCCCGCCACCAACCGTGCGAGGACGGGCGCGCACAGTCCAACAAAGCCGATCGGACCTGCGACCGTGACGGCGGCGGCAGCCAGCAGGACTGAGGCCACGACGGTGAACACCCGCGTGGTCCGCACGTCGACCCCGAGAACCTGCGCGGCGTCATCACCGAGCGCAAGCAGATCCAAGCGCCGGGTGAGCAGCCCAAGCGATGTCAGGCCGAGCAGGATCACGGGCGCGGCGAGCGTGACGACGCGCGTTCCGGACTGGACGACGGACCCGCTGCCCCAGGCGAACAGCCCAGTGGTCTCCTGCTGGAAGACGACGAGGAGCATGTTCGTCAGGGAGCTGAGCGCGAGGGTTGTGGCAGCGCCGGCAAGGATGAGACGCGTCGGACCGGAGCGCCCGCCCTGCGCAAGGGCGAGCACGAGGCCCGCAGCTGCCAACCCGCCGACAAATGCGAGCAGACCCGAAAGGTAGAAGGGCAGGGACACGCCCACGACCGCTGCGCCCACGACCGCTGCGTAGCCGCCCGCGTTGACGGCCAGGGTGTCGGGGGAGGCGAGAGGGTTGCGTGCGATCGACTGCAGCGCCGCGCCCGCAGCGCCGAGCGCCGCGCCCACGAGGATCGCGGCCACCAGGCGTGGCATGCGGGACGCGACGAGAACCGCCGACGCGGTGTCGCCGTCGACGGGCCGCACCAGGGCGCGCAGCACGTCCGTGACAGTCAATGACGCGGTGCCCTGCGTGAGGTGGACCGCGACGAGGGCGAGCAGTACGAGAGCTGCGCCGCAGAACACCGTGGCCGCGCGCAGGAGCGGAACGGCCTCCCGGAGAGCTGGTGAGCTGGGCTGCCCGTTGTCATCCGTGGGGGAGGGCGCCGCGCCGATCCGCTCCTGCGCGGTGCTCACGCGGTGAACGCAGCGACGAGCGCGTCGATGTACTTGGACGCGGAGGCCGGGCCTCCGAACATCCAGATGCCGTCAGGCAGGCGGTGCACGTTGTCGGCCGCGACGAACGGCAGCTGCTTCCAGATCGCGTTGTCCTTGAGGCCGGTGGCGAACGGGTCAGCCTCGGCGTCGCCGTTGCTCGCATACACAAAGTGCAGGTCCTCGGCGCCGGACAGTGCCGTGAGGCCCTCGACGTCCGTGGTCTCGAGGCCGTAGACGGGGTCGCCCTCGCCTGGCCACGCGTTGACGAGACCGAGCTCGTCGCCGAGCGCGCCGAAGAACGACCCAGGGGTGTACATGCGCACAGACACGGTGGCGTTTGCGATCCAGCCGTCTGCCATCGCAAAGCTTGCACCGGCGACGTCGGCGGCAGCGAGCGCAGCTTTGGCCTCGGCAACCTTCGTGTCGAATGCGGCAAGGAGTTCTGCGCCCTTCGCGGTTGTGCCCGTGACGGTCGCGAGCGTCTCGACGGTCGAACGCATGTAGCTCATCGGGTCTGATCCGTCCGAGCCGCGCAGCACAACGAGCGGGGCGATCTTCTCGAGCTGCTCGAGAACCGGCTCGGCGGTGTCGGTCGTCACCGCGATGAGGTCTGGCTCGAGCGCGCTGACCGCTTCGAGGCTCGCCTCGCCGCGCGTGCCGACGTCAGGCGTTCCCGCGTCCAGCGGCATGGCCTGCGCCCAGGTGTTGTATCCGGAGACGTCGGCCTGGCCGACGATGGCCGCACCGAGGGCGAGGAGGTTCTCGGTGAGACCCCATTCGAGGGAGACGATGGCGCTCGCGGGCGCGTCGAGCGTGTGCTCGCCGCGCTCGTCCGTGTATGTAACAGTCCCGCTCGACGCGGCGGGCGGCGTCGGCGGTGTGGAGGGCGATGTGGTCGCTGCCTCGGTGCTGCCGCACGCGGCAAGGGCGAGCACGGCGACGAGCAGGGTGACAGGGCGCGCTAGGGATCTGGGAAGATGCATCGGAGTCCTTCGGGGATGATGGGCCGCTGCATGCGGCGGTGGCGTCCGGCCTCGTGGCAGGACGTGACGAGAAGCGGGGTGGTGCGTATGCACGGCGCCCGCCTGACCGCGCTGCCGCAATGCGGCGGCGCCGAGCGGGGAGGCGCTAGGCGGGGACGGCGGCGCGGCCGGTGTGGCGGCCGACCGGCTCGGTGCGGACGAGACCGGTGAGGGGGTCGCGCATCACATCGATACGCAGGCCGTAGGTCGCGCTGAGCAGGCCGGCCTGCAGGACGTCGGCCGGCGGGCCGGATGCTTGGACGACGCCGTCGCGCAGCAGGACGACGTGGTCGGCTACGGCGGCTGCCTGGTTGAGGTCGTGGAGCACGACGCCGACGGCGACCCCGTGGTCGTCGGCGACGTCCCGCATGAGGTCGAGGATCTCGACCTGGTAGCGCAGGTCGAGGTAGGTCGTTGGCTCGTCGAGGAGGAGGACACCGGTGTCCTGCGCGAGGCAGGTCGCGAGCCACACGCGCTGGAGCTCTCCGCCAGAGAGCTCGTCAATGCCGCGGTCGGCCATGTCGGCGACACCGGTGGCCTCCATCGCGTCGGCGACCGCGCGGGCGCCGTCGGGGTCTCCCTTGCGCAGCCGCCCCTGGTGGGGGTGGCGGCCGTACCCGACGACGTCGCGCACCGTGACGCCGTTGGGGGTTGGGCGGGTCTGCGACAGCAGGGTGACGCGCCGCGCGAAGTCCTTGGGGTGGAGGACGAGCGCGTCGGGCTCGTCCGGCAGGCTGATGCGGCCCGACGTCGGCCTGTGCAGCCGGGCGAGCGAGCGCAGCAGGGTGGACTTGCCCGAACCGTTCGGGCCGATGAGCGCAGTGACGCGCCCGGCCTCGAGGCGCAGGCTTGCGCGGTGCACGACGGTTCGTCGCCCGTAGCTGAGCACGAGGTCCGTGCCGTCGAGGCGTGGGGAGTCGGCGCGGCAGTCGGCTCGGGGGTCGGGGGCCGCATGGTCGTCGGTCGAAGATAACGTCACCCGAGTGAGGTTAGCCTCACCAAAGTCGATGACGAACGCGTCTCGCGATCTGATCACCTCCGACGGTCGCGGCGGCCGCCACAGGCAGCGGAGGTCCGCCGCACGCGGCGGAGGCCCGCCACGCGTGAGCGTGACGGGCCTCCCTGGTGCGCCCGAAGGTCAGGCCGTCGGGTCGGCGAGCCCGTCAAGGTAGGCCATGTCCGTCGCGGAGATCTCGAAGTCGACGTCGGCGTTCTCAACCATGCGCGACGGCGTCGTCGTCTTGGGCAGCGCGACCGCACCCTTCTGCAAGACGTACCGGATCGAGAGCTGCGCGACCGTGCGGCCGTACCGCTCAGCAACCGCCGCGAGCTCGCTGCTGCCGAGCAGCGCACCCGTCGCGAGCGGCGAGTACGCCTCGACGACGATCCCGCGGTCGGCGCAGAAGGATGAGACGCTCGCCTGCGCGTGTCCCGGGAAGTAGCGGATCTGGTTGGCGTGCGGCGTGATTTTCGCGGTGCCGAGGAGCGCCGTGAGGTGCTCGACCTCGAAGTTCGACACGCCGATCGCGCGGAGCTCACCGCGCTCGTACGCCTCCTCCATGGCCCGCCACACCTCGGCGTTGCCGGCCGTGTGGTCAGAGCCGATCGCGTCCCACGGCCACGGTGCGTGGATGAGCAGGAGGTCGATGCGGCCGAGCTTGTCGAGCGAGCGACGAATGGACTCGACCGCCTCGTCATACGTCTTGAGCTGCGCGGGGATCTTTGTCGTCACGAAGATGTCCTCGCTCGGGATCCCGGAGTCGGCGATTGCCCGGGCGACCGACGCCTCGTTGCCGTAGGCCCGCGCCGTGTCGACGTGCCGGTAGCCGACGCGCAGGGCCTCGGCGACCGCGTCGTACGTCTCGGGGCCGTCGGGGACCTGCCACGTGCCGAGGCCGAGCGTCGGGATCTCGACACCGTTGGTGAAGGTCGTCGTCGTGGTGAAGATGCTCATGGGTTCTCCTCGTCGGTAGCGGTTCCTCCGAGGCTACGCGCGAGCGGTTGCGGTGAGGTGTCAGAGCACGCCGCGGAGCGCCTTCACGAGGTTGTCCGTCTTGACGTGGGTGGCAGGTGGCTGTGGGAGCCGGCTCACCCCTTCGTCACGTCGAAGTTCGCGTTGAACACGTCATCCGGGTCCACCGCAGCCTTGAGCGCCTTGAGGCGCGCCAGGGTCGCGGGCGGGAACGCCTCACGTACGCGGTCGGGTGACACGTCCGTCTCGAACGACGAGTAGAGCCCGACGAGGTGCGCGCGCAGCGGCGCCCACGCGCGCTCGAGGCGCGCGTCGTCGACACCCATCGCGCTCACCGCGAACGACGCCGAGCGGTGCGCGTACGCGGTCGCGTCCGGCGCGACGTCGGAGGCCGCACCGCCGGTTGCGCGGATCTGGAAGAAGAAGACGTCGCCCGACGCGAGCATCTCGGCCGCCGCCGCCGCAAACTCGGGCGTCATCCGCTCGAGCAGGCCCGAGCGCGAGTGCGGCTCGCCCTCGGAGACGTGCCCCTCCTCGGGCGCGTTCGTGATGACCTGCGAGTACGTCGTGAGGCGCACGTCCTGGCCGTAGAGCGGCGAGATCGCGGCGATCGGCTGGAGCCGCTCGACGATCGTCGTCGCGTCCGCCGAGGCAACCATCGTCATCGTCTGCACGACGGGCGGCTGCCCCGCGCGCGGGCGCCCCATGAGCAGGAAGCTTGTCGTGTCGCGCGGCGCGTCCTCGACGTACGTGCCCCAGCGCTCGAGGAACCCCGCCGTGTCCTCCGCGTCCTGCGTGAGCACACCCCAGCCGACCTCGCCGACCTCGGCGGCCTCGAGGACAAACGACGTGACGATGCCGAGGTTCGCGCCCGCACCGCGCACGCCCCAGAAGAGCTCCGGGTTCGCCTCGGCGTTCGCGACGACGACGGAGCCGTCGGCAAGCACGACCTCCACCTCACGCACGTGGTCGATCGTCAGGCCGTGCTCGCGACCGAGGAAGCCGATGCCGCCCGCGGTCGCCAGACCGCCGACACCCACCCCGCCGAAGTCGCCCGAGCTGATCGCCCACCCGCGCGGCCCGATCTCACGCGCCACATCCATCCAGCGCGCACCCGGCTCGACGCGCACGAGGCGTGCGGCCTCGTCGACGACCTCGACGGTCCGCATGAGGCCAAGGTCGATGACGATCCCGTCGTCGTTCGTCGACCGTCCTGAGATGCCGTGACCGCCCGAGCGGATCCCGAGGGGAGCGTCCGGGTGCCGTCGCGCGAACGCGAGCGCGTCGCCGACCTCGTCGGTCGAGCGAGGCCGCAGCACGAGCGCGGGGGAACCCCCGCGCATATAGCCGCCACGAGCTCGCTGGTAGTCGCGATCACCCGGCTCGACGGCCATCTCGGCGAGCGACGCGGGAACCGCGTCGTACTCGACCGTCGACGTCCGCAGCTCGAGCGATCTGCGCGAGCGCACCCGCACGCCGTTCGCGCCGCCCGCAACCTCGGCGTCGAGGCGTTCGCGCAGCGCGGGCGTGACCTCCTGCGCAAACTCCTGCATGACCGCGGTCTCGTCTGTGCTGAGGATGATCGTCCCCAGCCCGTGCTCCGCGACGAGCGGCAGCAGGTCCTCGACCCACGAATCCGCAGGCCCCTGGAGGAACCCCGTGCGGACGGGCGAGAAGCGACCTGCGATGTTGAGAAGGCGCCTGACCTCACGCGGGTCACGGCCCGCGTCCTCGGCGGCCCCGTCGATCGTCGCGTTGCCCTTGACGAACGCCTCAACCCCCGTCCCGGAGTCCATCTGCGCGAGATAGGCGAGCGACGGCAGCCACCCGTCGGCCTTGCGCCCGACGAGCCGCAGCATGCGGGGCTTGAGCGCACCCAGCACGATCGGAACCTCACGCGACGGCTGCGGGCCACGCTTGGCGCCATCGACGCGGTGGAACTCCCCGGCAACCCGCAGCGGACGCCGCTCGTGCTCGTCCCACACGCCACGGATGACGTCGATCGCCTCGCCGAGCGCCGTGACGGCCTGGCCGGGGCTGAGACGGTCCGCGCCCATCCCGACCATCGCGTCCCAGAACGCGCCCGCGCCCAGACCGAGGTCGACGCGTCCGCCCGAAAGCAGGTCGAGGCTTGCGACCGAACGCGCGAGGACGGCAGGCTGACGCAACGGAACGTTGAGGACGTTGCCCATGACGCGAATCCGTGACGTCTGCGCCGCGACCCACGACAGCAGCGTCCACGTGTCGAGGAACGACGGCTGGTACGGGTGGTCCTGGAAGGTTGCGAGGTCGAAGCCGAGCTCTTCGGCGAGCTGGGCGAGCCTCACCGGGTTCTGCGCGGGACGCGCCGTCGGGGTGAGGAACACCCCCGTCTCGACCCGGTGTCCGTAGTGCACGTCGCATCCTTCCGTCGTCGTGGCCGCGGCACACGCCGCCCCACCCCGTCCAATGCTTTGCCACGTGTCTCCATTCCCGCACGTCGGTGCACGCCCGTGCGCGACGGTGGGCGTTGACGGACCTCGGGGCACGTCCGCGGGCGTGACAGTGCCCACGTCTGGTCGCCACGGGGCTCCCCGCGACCCGGCGGCCCATGAGTCGCGTACCCTTGGGGACCGTGGCCACCATTGACTTTCCCGCTGAGATCAGCGCACTGAGGACGACCCTCGAGACGATCGCCGCCGTGAGCGACCCGGCAGCGCTCCGCGCAAAGATCGAGGTCCTCACCGAGCAGGCGGCCGCCCCCGACCTGTGGGACGACCCCGACGCGGCACAGAAGGTCACGCAGGCGCTGTCGCAGGTGCAAGCCGAGCTCGAACGTGTCTCAGGCATGGGTTCACGCATCGATGACCTCGAGGTCCTCGTCGAGATGGGCGTCGAGGACGACGACGCCGACACGCTGGCCGAAGCCGAAGCCGAGCTCGCCACGATCCGCCGCGACATCGACCTGCTCGAGATCCGCACGCTCCTCGCGGGGGAGTACGACGAGCGCGAGGCCGTCATCACGATCCGCGCGGGCGCCGGTGGCGTCGACGCCGCTGACTTCGCCGAGATGCTCATGCGCATGTACCTGCGCTGGGCCGAGCGTCACGGCTACGCGACCGCGGTCCTCGACACCTCGTACGCCGAAGAGGCGGGCCTGAAGTCCGCAACCTTCGAGGTCAAGGCGCCCTACGCGTTCGGTCACCTCTCGGTCGAGGCTGGCACGCACCGTCTCGTGCGCATCTCGCCCTTCGACAACCAGGGGCGACGTCAGACGTCGTTCGCCGCGGTCGAGGTCGTGCCGCTCATCGAGCACACCGACTCGGTCGAGATCCCCGAGTCCGAGATCAAGGTCGACGTCTTCCGCTCGTCCGGCCCCGGTGGTCAGTCGGTCAACACGACCGACTCCGCCGTCCGCATGACGCACCTGCCCACCGGGATCGTCGTCTCGATGCAGAACGAGAAGTCACAGATCCAGAACCGTGCCGCAGCGCTCCGCGTCCTGCAGTCGCGCCTCCTCCTGGAACGTCAGGCCGAGGAGAAGGCGAAGAAGAAGGAGCTCGCGGGCGACATCAAGGCGTCCTGGGGCGACCAGATGCGCTCGTACGTGCTGCAGCCTTACCAGATGGTCAAGGACCTGCGCACGGGTCACGAGGTCGGCAACACCTCCGCGGTCTTCGACGGCGACATCGACGACTTCATGGCCGCCGGCATCCGCTGGCGACGCAACCTGCAGATCGAGGCCGAGCAGGGCTGACGCAGCCCGGACCGCCTGCCGTGACGGCCGCGCCCCCAAGGGCCGCGGCCGTCACGCGTCCGGTGAGCCTGTGAGGTCCCTGGACGTCGTGCGCGGCGTGTCCCGCACGGATCGACGCCAGCGCGTGCCTAGTCTCGAGAGGGCCTCGCTGCCGCACGATCCCGTCGTGCCCGCTCGCGGCCGGCCGCCCGACCCGACCGAACGGAACGTGCACCACTCGTGATCAGCCTCGACAACGTCAGTAAGGTCTACGCGCGCGGCGCGAGGCCCGCGCTCGACTCGGTGTCCCTCGAGATCGAGCGGGGCGAGTTCGTGTTCGTCGTCGGTGCCTCAGGCTCCGGAAAGTCGACGTTCCTGCGCCTCGTCCTGCGCGAGGAACGCCCCACGTCGGGCTCCGTCACCGTCGCCGGCAAAGACCTCGCAACGCTCTCGAGCTGGAAGGTGCCGGCACTGCGCCGCCAGATCGGCGCCGTGTTCCAGGACTTCCGGCTGCTGCCCAACAAGACCGTGTTCGAGAACGTCGCGTTCGCGCTCCAGGTCATCGGCAAGCCCAAGCACCACATCATGACGGTCGTGCCCGACGTCCTCGAGATGGTCGGCCTCGAAGGCAAGGAGAAGCGCCGCCCCCACGAGCTCTCGGGCGGCGAGCAGCAGCGCGTCGCGATCGCACGCGCCTTCGTCAACCGGCCGCCGATCCTCCTGTGCGACGAGCCGACCGGCAACCTCGACCCGACGACCTCCCTGGGAATCATGCGCCTGCTCGACCGCATCAACCGCACCGGAACGACCGTCGTCATGGCGACGCACGACGACGAGATCGTCGACCAGATGCGCAAGCGCGTCCTCGAGCTCGCCACGGGCGAGCTCGTGCGCGACCAGCGCCGCGGCGTCTACGGCTCGCAGCGCTGAGAGGGGACGACGATGCGACTTCAGTTCATCCTGTCCGAGATCGGCATCGGCCTGCGCCGTAACCTCTCGATGACGGTGGCCGTCATCCTCGTGACGTTCATCTCGCTCACGTTCGTCGGCGCTGCCGGGCTCCTGCAGATCCAGGTCGGCAAGCTCAAGGACGACTGGTACGGCAAGGTCGAGGTCTCGGTCTTCCTGTGCCCGACGGGCTCCGCCAAGGTGCAGTGCGCAGACGGCGAGGCCACCCCCGAGCAGATCGAGGGCGTCAAGGCGCTCCTCACCTCGCCCGAGCTCGCCCCCGAGATCCAGGAGACCTGGTTCGAGACCAAGGAAGAGGCATTCGCGTCCTTCCAGGAGTACTTCGAGGGCCAAGACTGGGCGCAGGCGATCAAGGTCGAGAACATGCAGTCGTCGTTCCGCATCAAGCTCAAGGACCCTGAGCGCTACCAGATCGTCTCCGACGTCCTCTCGGGACGCCCCGGCGTCGAGTCGGTCGAGGACCAGCGCAAGATCTTCGACTCGCTCTTCCTCGTCCTCAATCGTGCCTCCGTCATGACGGTCGGGCTCGCCGCGCTCATGCTCGTCGCCGCGACCCTGCTCATCACGGTGACCATCCGGCTCTCAGCCCTCTCCCGCTCCCGTGAGACCGGCATCATGCGGCTCGTCGGCGCCTCCAATCTCTTCATCCAGCTGCCGTTCATGCTCGAGGGTGCGATCGCCGCGGGCATCGGCGCGCTGCTCGCGGGCGGCGGCCTCTGGCTCGGTGTCAAGTACCTCATCACCGATTGGCTCGCCGGCGAGGTCGCCTGGGTGCCGCTCGTCGGACAGTCCGACGTCCTGACGGTTGCGCCGCTCCTGCTCGCTGTTGCGATCATCCTCGCGCTCGTCGCGTCGGTCGTTACCCTGCGCCGGTACATGAAGGTGTGATCATGCTGCGCCGAATGCTCGCCGTCCTCCTGTCCGCCGTCCTGCTGGCTGTCCTCGCGCCGCCCGCAGGCGCCGACACGCTCGGAGACCTCGAGAAACGTCAGGCCGCCGCCGAGAAGCGCAAGGCCGACGCCGACAGCACGATCGAGACGCTCGAGCACGACCTCGAAGACACGGACGACGCGATGGCCGCGGCATACGTGCGCCTCACGCAGGTGCGCGCCGATCTCGGCGTCGCACAAGCAGCGCTCGACGTCGCGCAAGCCCGCCTCACGGCAGCCGAGAGCGAGGCGAAGAAGCTCGCCGACCGCCTCGTCGACGCCAAGGCTGAAGAAGCGGCCCTCGTCGCCAAGATCGACGAGCAGGCCAAGCTCACCAAGACCACACAGGCGTCGATCGCCGAGCTCGCGCGCCGGGCCTACCGCGGCGAGGGCGCACCCGACTCGATGAGCCTCGTCGTCGGAGCTGAGTCCGCGACCGACTTCGTCAATCGCTACGCACTGTCGCAGGCGGCCCTGCGCGTGCAGACGAACACGCTCACCGACCTGCAGGAGTCCGAGGCGACCGCGAAGAACTCCCAGGCGCGGCTCGAGGCCGTGCGCGACACGATCGCCGATCTCAAGAAGCAGGCCGACGCAGCCGTCGTCGCCGCCGAGAAGGCACGCACGACGGCCGCCGACAAGCGCAGGACCGTCGAGGGACTGCTCGCCAAGGAGAAGGCGGACCTCGCTGTCATCGAGAAGCGCAAGACCGCACAGCTCGCGTCCAAGGCCGAGGCTGAGCAGGCGTCCCAGGACCTCGCGAACGACATCCAGGACATCATCGGTCTGACGAAGAAAGAGAAGGACCGTATCCGCAAGGCCAAGGCCGCCGCCCGCAAGAAGGCCGAGGAGGAGGCGCGGCGCGCGGCTGAGGAGGCGAAGAAGGACGGCAAGACGCCGAGCAACCCCGCGCCCCCGAGCGACCCGCGTCCTCCTGCGGGCAAGGGGTTCTTCTCCTACCCGACGAAGGTTCCCCACATCACGTCGTCGTACGGGTACCGTCTGCACCCCGTCCTCGGCTACGTGCGCCTGCACGCCGGGACGGACTTCCGGGCCTACTGCGGCACCGCCATCTATGCGGCCGCGGGCGGGACCGTCGTGTGGGCGCAGTACCGCGGCGGGTTCGGCAACCAGGTGCTCGTCAACCATGGCGAGGTGGGCGGCCGCAACCTCATGTCGAGCTACAACCACTTCTCACGCTTCGCGGTCTCGAGCGGGCAGAAGGTCAAGAAGGGCCAGCTCGTCGGCTACTCGGGCACGACCGGAACGAGCACGGCCTGCCACCTGCACTTCGAGCTGTACGTCGACGGGCAGACCGTCAACCCGATGTCGATGCTCTGACGCGCGGCGCAGCGGGCGCGGTGCTCTGATGCGCGGCGCAGCGGGCGCGGTCCGCGCGCAAATGCGTTCGTGCCCTCGCGTACCCCACCGGTATCGTTGAGGTCGTCCCCGCAACCCACGGGGCATACGTGTGCGGCGAGGTGCGCCGCGACGGAGAGGAGGGGTGATGGCCAAGGGCAAGGTGTACCAGATCCCCGACGGCTCCACGCAGAAGCGGACCCATACGGACCGCGCGCCCGTGCGGCAGCTCGTCGCGAGCAACAAGAAGGCGCGCCACGACTACACGATCGAGGACGTCTACGAGGCGGGGATCGTGCTCACGGGCACCGAGGTCAAGGCGCTGCGCGCCGGCCGCGCGTCGCTCGTCGACGCGTTCGTGCTCATCGACCGCGGCGAGGCGTGGCTCGAGCGTGCCCACATCTCGGAGTACGCGCAGGGCACGTGGACCAACCACTCGCCGCGACGCAAGCGCAAGCTCCTGCTCCACAAGAAGGAGATCGTGCGGCTCGCGAACGACGCCGACGCCAAGGGCACGACGATCGTCCCGTTGCAGATCTACTTCCTCGACGGCCGTGCCAAGGTCGAGATCGCGCTCGCGCGCGGCAAGAAGGAGTACGACAAGCGGCAGACGCTCCGCGAACGCCAGGACAACCTCGAGGCGCACCGTGCGATGCGGAAGCGAGAGCTCGGGTAGACCGGCGCCCGCGGAAATAACGTGGAGCCGCTGAGCGTTCATCGACTACAGTGGTCATGTTCGTCAGGTACGCCCCGCGGGGCCGCCTTCACGGGCAGTGCTTGACAACTTCACAGGGGGTGATCGGTTTCGACGGTGGTCGTGCTTCGAGAAGAAGCGGGCCGAGAATGCAGACTCATCTCGTCAACGATGTCTGCAAACCAATAGGTGCCGATTCCAAGCGCACCGACTTCGCCCTCGCCGCCTGAGCGAGCCTCGAAGTCCGTCAGTCCGGGCTAGCTTCCGTCCCGGGTCCTGGCGTCATCCAGGAAGCCACTGCTCGCGTCGTTCGTCGCTGACGACGCGGGGACTTTTAGGCGACTGGGCCTGTCAGCTGAGCGTCTGCTCGAGGGCTGAGGCCGAGAAAATCCACTAGCAGACTGCGCCCGGAGAAGATCTGGATACGCGTCACCGGACCGGGGTTCGATTCCCCGCACCTCCACCCTTGTGAACGAAGGGCCTCTCGCCGCTAGCGAGGGGCCCTTCGGCGTGCCGTACCGGCAAGGCGGTGCCCGACCCGCAAGGCGGTGCCGTACCCGCAAGGCGGTGCCCCACCCGCGATGCTGTGCCCACCCGAGAGGCTGTGCCCTACCCGCGAGCGTCGATAGCGGATCGGGACACGTGACTTGTGCGGATCGCCTATCGACCGAGGGAGGGGGAACGGGGGAAGGGGAGCTGGGGAGGGGAAGCTGGGGAAGGGGGCTGGGGGCCTGCCTCGGCTGTGAACGAAGGGCCCTCGCCAGCGAGGGGCCCGTCGTCGTGCTGCACCCGCAAGGCCGTGCCCTACCCGCGAGACTGTGCCCGACCCGCAAGGGTCGATAACGGATCGGGACACGTGACTTGTGCGGATCGCCTATCGACCGGGGAAGGGGAACTAGGGAGGGGGGCTGGGAGCCGGCCTTCGCTGTGAGCGAAGGGCCCCTCGCCGCTGGCGAGGGGCCCTTCGGCGTGCCGTGCCCGCGCACCCGCGAGAATGTGCCCTACCCGCGAGGCGGTGCCCTACCCGCGAGCGTCGATAGCGGATCGGGACACGTGACTTGTGCGGATCGACTATCGACTGAGGGAGGGGGAACGGGGGAAGGGGAGCTGGGGAGGGGAAGCTGGGGAAGGGGGCTGGGGGCCTGCCTCGGCTGTGAACGAAGGGCCCTCGCCAGCGAGGGGCCCGTCGTCGTGCTGCACCCGCAAGGCCGTGCCCTACCCGCGAGGCTGTGCCCTACCCGCGAGCGTCGATAGCGGATCGGGACACGTGACTTGTGCGGATCGCCTATCGACCGGGGAAGGGGGAGCTGGGGAGCTAGGGAGGGGAGCTGGGGAGGGGAGCTAGGGAGGGGGAGCTGGGGGCCTGCCTCGGCGGGGGATCGGGGCGGCGTTCCGTGGCGCGCGACCTGCCTTGCCGAGCGCTTCGCGGAGGATAACCTCGATCTGAGCGTTGACCGACCGCAGCTCGTCGTCGGCCCAGCGGGCGACGGCGTCGTGCACCGCCGGGTCCAGCCGCAACAGCACCTGCTTGCGAGCTGCGCGGGGTCGGCGCGCGGGTGCCGCAGAACCCGGATCGCCAGCGGCGTCCGGGTCCTGCGGGTCGTGGTGCGCCTCCGTCATCCGTGCCTCAGTGGAGCGTGCCCGCGTTGACGATGGGTGTCGCGCGCGAGTCGCCGCACAGGACGACGAGGAGGTTGGAGACCATGGCGGCACGACGCTCGTCGTCGAGCGTGACGATCGCGTCCCTCTCGAGGCGCTCGAGCGCAGTCTCGACCATGCTCACGGCGCCCTCGACGATCTTCTCGCGGGCCGCGATGATCGCCCCAGCTTGCTGACGCTGGAGCATCGCCTGGGCGATCTCGGGAGCGTAGGCGAGGCGCGAGATGCGGGCCTCGACGATCTCGACGCCGGCGAGGGCGACGCGCTCGGCGACCTCGTGAGCCAGCTCTGCAGAGACCTGGTCGGTCGAGCCGCGCAACGTGGCCTCGCCTGCGTCGGCGTTGTCGTAGGGGTGCGAGGTTGCGACGTGCCGGAGCGCTGCCTCGGCCTGGACCTCGACGAAGTCGACGAAGTCCTCGACGGCGAACGTCGCGCGTGCGGTGTCGGCGACCTGCCAGACGACGATCGCACCGATCTTCACGGGGTTGCCGTCAGCGTCGTTGACCTTGAGAGCGCTCGTCTCGAAGTTGCGCACGCGCACCGAGACGGTCTTGCGGCTGGACAGGAGCGGGGTGAGGACGAAGCCTGTGCGGCGGATCGTGCCGACGTAGCGGCCGAAGAACTGCACGACCTTCGTCTGGCCTGGGTTGACGATCGTGAGCGCGCTGAAGATGACGACCGAGAGGATGGTGAGGGTGGCGCCGAGGACGGCGAAGAGCGCGGTGAGTCCTGCGCCCTCGACGAGCTCGGTCCCGACGAACGAGCCCACTGCGGCGGCGAGCAGGAGAACTGCGATCGCGAGCGCGGCCCATCCGTTCTTCATGGTGACGGTGCGCTCGTCGACGTCGACCCGGACGCCGTCGTGGCCGACAGGGACGGCGCTCGGGGTGCCTCCGACGGATTCGTCGATGTCGTTCATGGGGTGCCCTTCTCTCGATCCGGTGTGCTGCTAGCAAAGTGATATCACTTTACTGACCGCGTGCGCCAGTCGGTTGTGTGGGCAGGTGGCCGGAGTTTGGAGGGGCTCTCGGGTTGGGCGCGTCAGGCGAGGGAGAGGAAGAGCTTCTCGAGGCGCTCCGTGCTGCCGTCGCCGCTCTCGGAGATCAGGCACTCGCGCATGCCGCCCGCGATGATCGCGAACCCGGCACGGTCGATGGCTTTGGCGACGGCTGCGACCTGGACCATGACGTCCTCGCAGTCGCGGCCTTCTTCGAGCATGCGGACGATGCCGCCGATCTGACCCTGTGCGCGCTTGAGGCGTCGGAGGGCTGACTGGGTCGTGTCGTCGGGCAGGAGCATGGAGTCAGCATACCCCCCGGGGTGTTTTGCCGATACCCCCCGGGGTGTGTACTCTCGAACTCAAGCGATACCCGTGGGGGTATCGAGACCGAGTTTCGAGGAGTTCGTCATGTGCCGTCCCGTCACCTGCGCCACCTGCGGCAAAACCACCTGGGCCGGTTGCGGCCAGCACGTCGACAGCGTCAAGGCGGGCGTTCCCGCCGCGCAGTGGTGCCGCTGCGACCGTGATGCCGCACCCGCCGCGCCGTCGGGCAACTTCTTCTCGCGGCTCTTCGGTCGCTGAGGGGGCCGTCGTGACCGAGAATCGTCGTCCACGCACCGTCATCATCGGCGGCGTCGCCGCCGGAATGTCGGCCGCAACCCGTCTGCGCCGCCTCGACGAGTTCCGCCAGATCATCGTCCTGGAGCGCGGTGAGCACGTCTCGTTCGCGAACTGCGGCCTGCCCTACCATGTCGGCGGCGTCATCGAGGAGCGCTCGGCGCTCCTCCTGCAGACGCCCGAGGCGCTGCGCGTGCGCTTCGACCTCGACGTCCGCACCGGCCACGACGTGCGGTCGATCGACCGCGACGCCCGCACCGTCACCGTCCGGACCGCAGCCGGCGAGGAGTCGATCGCGTACGACGACCTCGTCATCGCGACGGGCGCCGCCCCGGTGCGCCCGAGCATTCCGGGCGCCGAACGCGCCCACGTGCTGCGCGACATCGCCGACGTCGATCGCATCGTCGCCGCGCTCAGCGCGGCCAGCGCGGACGCCGTGCTCGGCGCGGGCGGCCCGACGCAGGTCGCGGCGGCACCGCGGACCGCCGCGATCGTCGGCGCTGGCTTCATCGGGCTCGAGCTGGCCGAGAACCTCGCTCACCGCGGTCTCGACGTCACGCTCGTCGATCTCGCCGACCAGGTGCTCCCACCGCTCGACCCCGAGATGGCGCGACTCGTCCAGGATCGGCTCGACACCCACGGCGTCACGGTCCGCACCGGAACTGGGGCCACCGCGGTCGAGGGCGACGACCTCATCCTCGCCGATGGCTCGCGTGTCCCCGCGGGCCTGCTCGTCATGGCCGTCGGGGTCGTCCCCGAGTCCCGACTCGCGCGCGAGGCTGGCCTCGAGACAGGGGCGCGCGGCGCGATCCTCGTCGACCACGCCCAGCGCACGCAGGATCCTCACGTGTACGCGGTCGGTGACGTCGCGCTCAAGCGTGACCTCGTCGACGACGCGGACGCGTTCGTGCCGCTCGCACAGACAGCCAACCGGCACGGGCGACTCGTGGCCGACGCGATCGTCGGACGCGAGGTGCATGCGCTGCCGGTCCTGGGAACTGCGATCGTCGGAGTCTTCGGGCTCACCGCGGCGGCCACCGGGTGGTCGGAGAAGCGGGCTCGCGCCGCGGGCCGCGACGTGCGCGTCGTCCACACCCACCCATCTGACCACGCGGGCTACTACCCGGGAGCGCGGCGCATGGCGCTCAAGCTCGTTATCGACGCCGCGACGGACGCGATCCTCGGCGCGCAGGGCGTCGGCGAATCAGGGGTCGACAAGCGCATCGATGTCATCGCGACCGCGATGCGCGGTGGCCTCACCGCGTCTGACCTGGCCGATCTCGAGCTCGCGTACGCTCCGCAGTTCGGCTCAGCCAAGGACCCCGTGACGATGCTCGGCATGATCGCCGACAACCTCGCGTCCGGAACGACCCGCACCCTCCAGTGGCATGAGCTCGCGGACGCACGTGCGGCCGGCGCCGTGCTCGTCGACGTGCGCACGGCCTCCGAGAATGCCGGCGGCGCGATCCCTGGCGCGCGCAACATCCCCGTCGACGAGCTTCGCGACCGTCACCACGAGCTCGAGGGCCACTCGATCGTCGTCCACTGCGCCGTTGGTCAACGTGGCCACACCGCAGCGCGCATCCTCTCCCAGCTTGGCTACGACGTCGCCAACCTCGACGGCGGGTACCAGACGTGGGTGACCGCCTCGCGAACAGTTCCCGCGACCGTCTGACCGTCCGGGCCCACCGCGCTCCCTGGGTGCCCCACGGCGTCATCCGTGACGAGCACCGGGGCGCGGTGGGCTCCGCACCGGCGTCGCCGGCCCGGTGCCAGGTGGTCCTGCTCAGGGCCAGATGCCTGAGCTGCCGCGCCGGTGAGACCCGAGGAGGTGGGTGTCGACGATACCGATCGCTTCCATGAGCGCGAACGCGGTCGTCGGGCCGACGAACGAGAACCCGCGTCGTTTGAGCTCCTTGGCGAGCGCGCGTGACTCGGGGGAGGTCGAGGGGATGTCGGCGAGGGTGCGCGGCGCGAGGTTGACCTCGGGCTTGAACGACCAGACGAGCTCGGCAAGACCGGCGTCCGAGCGCAGCTCGAGCGTCGCCCGTGCGTTCTGGATCGTGGCAAGGATCTTGGCGCGGTTGCGGATGATGCGCGCGTCCTCGAGCAGGCGCGCGACGTCGGCGTCGCCGAAGTGCGCGATGGCCTCGGGGTCGAACCCCACGAAGACCTCGCGGAACGCGGGACGCTTGCGCAGGACCGTGGCCCACGAGAGCCCCGACTGGAAGGCCTCGAGGCTCAGTCGTTCGAGGACGCCGTGCTCGTCGCGCACGGGCATGCCCCACTCGGTGTCGTAGTACTCGCGCAGCAGCGCGTCGGATGCCGCCCACCGCGGTCGGCGGAGGCCGTCGTCGCCGATGACGAGATCGGTGGGCCGGACGCTCGGGGAGGGGGTCGTCACGCGAGGGCTCCCTCGAGAGTGAGCAGGAGGGTCTTGGCCTCGAGCCCGCCGATGTACCCGCCAAGGGCGCCGTCGGAGCGCAGCACGCGGTGGCACGGCACGACGACGGGGAGGGGGTTGGTCGCGCACGCGCTCCCCACCGCGCGCACCGCGCGTGGGTTCTCGAGAGCCGCCGCGACCTGCGTGTAGGACTCGGTGCGCCCGAAGGGGACGGCGGACAGATGGGTGAGGACGGCGAGCCGGAAGCCTGCCGAGAGACGACGGTCGAGCGGGATGTCGAAGCGTGTGCGGCGCCCGTCGAAGTACTCGTCGACCTCGCGTGCCGCCTCGTCGAGGCGGGAGGGCGCCTCGACGAGGCGCGCGGAGACGCGCCGGCGCAGGTCGCTGAGCACGGCCTCGTGGTCCTCGGCAGCGAACGCCACCCGGACGAGGCCGACGGGGGTTGCTGCGAGGAGCAGGTCGCCGACCGGGCTTGCGACGGTCCTCACGGCGATCTCGGTCGTGGTCATGCGTCCTCCTGCGGGCGGTCGTCGGGGTGGTGCCGACGCTACGCCACGACGCCCCCGTCGCGGAGTGCGACGGGGGCGTCGTGTGGACGGCCAGGGGATGCCGTCCACCTGTGGGCAGGACGAGGGGCGCTGCCCGCAGGAGAGGGGGTCAGCGGCTGAGGTTGAAGCCGCCCGTCCACGAGATCTTCTCGCCGGCCGCGAGCGTGAGCTGGAGGAAGCCGATCGCCTCGAGCTCGTGAGCGCGCGAGAGGGCACCCGCGTCGACGCCGGCGAGCCCGCCTGCCTCGACGGCGGCGAGGAGCGTGGCCTTCGCGTCGGCGTCGTCGCCCGCGACGAGCACGGTCGTCGTCGCAGCGCCCACGGTGCCCGAGGAGAGCGTTCCGGCGAAGTTCGTGTTGAACGCCTTGAGGACCCGCGCGCCCGGAAGCTGTGCGGCCAGCTCGGCTGCTGCGGAGGAGCCCGCCGGCACGACGAGCGAGTCGAACGTCGAGAAGTCGAGGGGGTTGGTGATGTCGACGACGATCTTGCCGTCGAGCTGTGCGCCGAAGCGTGCGACGACATCCGCGAGGGCGGGGTACGGGACCGCCAGGACGACGACGTCGCCCGTGAGCGTGGGGGTCTCGGCGTGGGGGACGGACTGGACGGAGGCGCCGCCTGCGGCGAGCACGCCACCGATCGCCTGTGCCATGGATCCGGTGCCGATGATGGTGAACGTGGTCATGAGGTCCTCCTCGAACGCGGCGGAACCGCCGTCTTTGGTTTAAGCAACAACCAACACGCTACCCCGTAATGATTTAAGCGTCAACCTATGCGGTAGGCTGTCTGTCATGTCGACCGCCGAACCCACCCCCGACCAGGCCGTCTGGCTCCGCGACGACGAGCTGCGCGCCTGGGTGCGCTTCATCGCCGTCGTCCAGCTGCTCCCCGGCGTCCTCGACACGCAGATGCAGCGGGAATCGGGACTCAGCCACTTCGAGTACTACACGCTCGCGATCCTCTCCGAGGCGCCCGGGCGCACCCTGCGTATGACCGGCCTCGCCGCGCGCACGAACTCCACGCTCCCACGGCTCTCGCACGTCGTCACCCGGCTCGAGAAGCGCGGCCTCGTCGTCCGTGCTGAGTGCGCCGAGGACCGCCGCGCCATGAACGCGACGCTCACCGACGCCGGGTGGAGCACCGTGGTCGCCGCCGCGCCCGGGCACGCGGCCCAGGTCCGCGACGCCGTCTTCGCGGGGCTCACGCCGAAGGACGTCGCCGATCTCCACCGGATCAGCGACACGATCCTCGAGCGCATCGACCCCGACGGCAGGCGATCCCTGCCCTACGAGGGCTAGCCCCCCGCCCCGTCGGCGGGGTGGTCGATCGACGCGCACGTGTGCCGATCCGCTGTTGAACGACCTGTTGGGCGCGAGATCCCGCCATTCCAGGCCGGACGGTGCTACGTTCGGGCCGACGGCACGACGCCGTCGCACCCCAGCCCCGACCTCAGGACCCTGTGATGACGACCGAGACCGGCTACGGCGACTTCGAGTTCGAGCGGCGCTTCTTCGTGCGCAGCCTGCCCGACGAGGTCCGCAACGACCCCACGCCCACACTCATCGTGCAGTCCTACTTCCTCGCCGTCGACGGCTACGCCATGCGACTGAGGGTCCAGGCCGACGGCATCCTCCTCGACCCCGCCGCCAACCTCGACGCGGTCGATATTCTTGACGCGCACGCCGACCGGTTCGACTTCTGCGCCCTCACCGTCAAGGGCCCCGAGGCCGGCGGCACCCGCTACGAGGCCGAGCGCGAGATCGACGTCCACGTCGGGGTCGAGATGATGCGTCGCGGCGGCGCGCGCATCATCAAGAACCGCTACTCCGCCTGGCTCGGGACCGACGGCTGGGTCGTCGACGTCTTCGCGGGCCGCAACCGCGGCCTCATCATCGCCGAGTGCGAGCGCGGCGCCCCCGTCACCGACCTCACGATCCCCGCATTCTGCGTCACCGAGGTGACGGGAGACCGCCGCTTCGCCAACGAGTCGCTCGCGCACTCGCCCTTCCCCACGTGGCAGCACACCTTCGCGACCGAGCTCGCGGTCGAGGGGCCGCGCTTCGCGGCAGGGTTCGGCACGAACACGCTGGCGAGCCCGCTCGCGTGAGCGCCGTCTCCGCGGCGCCTGCCCGGACGACGCCGCTGCGCGAGGTTCTCGCGCGGCTCGACGCCGCCGTCGCACGCCGCAGCGAGGTGGGGTGGGACCACGCTGCGACCGCACGCACGCTGTGCGACGTCATCCGCGCAGACCTCGCCGGCTCCGCTCTCGTCCGCACGGCCGAGACCCGCCTCAACGCCCTTGCCCGGCGCACCGGCCTCGACGACGGCGCGGCCCGGATCCTCGCCGCCGCGCTCCTGCCCGAGCTCCACCCTCTCGCCCTGCACCTCACGGGTCTGCTCGCGGGCGACGGCGAACCCGCCCGGCCGACGACAGCGTCGGCCCTCGAGCTCGCGGGCCTGCCCGCGACCGACCCCGCAGCGCTGCGCCACCTCGCGGCCACCGCGCCCCTGCGCGCCACGGGTCTCCTCAGCACCCCCGGCGACCTGCCACTTCTTGCGCGCCGTGCCGTCGTCCCCGAGCGCGTCGCCGACCACATGCGCGGTGACGACGCGCCCGCCGCCCTCGTGGCCGACCTCATCGAAGCGCCGGTCGCGGTCGCGGTCACCGGAACAGGCGAGGTCATGGCAGCGCTTGAACGTGACGATCCGCTCGTGTGGATCGAGTCGGGACCCGGCGCGACCGGCGCAGCCCTCGCGGCCGCGGCCTGCACAGCCCTCGGAATCGGCTGCCTCGTCGCCGACCTCGCGCACGCCGACCACCACCTCCGCCCGGGATCGCTCGCGGGAACCGCGGACATCGTCGACGCACTCCTTCTCGAGGCGCTTCTCGACGGACACGCGCTCATCCTCGCGGGCGCAGACGCGGCCTCCGCGTGCATGCCCGCGCTGTTCGCCTCACCCGTGCCCGTCCTCGCGGTCGGAGCCCGGCGCTGGGACGCACGCTGGGCCACGTGGCTTCCCGTGACGCTCGAGGCTCCGGTCCTCACGACGCCCGAGCGCACCGTGCTGTGGCGCCGCCACCTCGATGGCCTCGAGCCCGGCCCGACCGTCGCAACGCTCAGGCTCGCGCCGCGCGATGTCGCGCGCGCGGCGGAACGCGCGCGAGTCGACGCGGGCGAGCACGACCCCGACGACGCGACGCTCATCGCCGCCGTGCGCAGGCTTGGGCGCGGAACCACGCGGCGCGGAGCAGGGGCGACCCTTGACGACCTCGTCCTGCCGTCCCATGCCCGGGCCGAGATCGAACGGCTCGTCGCCTGGGGTCGGCACCGCGACGACGTCGCCGCGCTCGGCGACCTCCACGGCAAGGGCGGCAAGGGAACGGGCGTCGCCGCGCTCTTCTCAGGCAGTCCCGGAACGGGCAAGACCCTCGCCGCGCACGTCGTCGCCGACTCGCTCGGCATGGAGCTCTTCCAGATCGATCTCTCGGCAGTCGTCGACAAGTACGTGGGCGAGACCGAGAAGAACCTCGAGAAGATCTTCGCCGAGGCCGAGCAGCTCAACTGCGTGCTCTTCGTCGACGAGGCCGACGCGCTCTTCGGCAAGCGCTCGGCGGTGGGCGACTCGCGTGACAGGTATGCGAACCAAGAGGTCGCCTACCTTCTGCAGCGCATGGAGACGTTCGACGGCATCACGGTGCTCGCGACCAACCTGCGCGGCAACCTCGACCCAGCGTTCGCGCGTCGCCTGCAGTTCATGGTGCACTTCCCGGATCCCGACGAGGCGACCCGCGCCCGGCTGTGGCAGCACCACCTCGCGCAGCTGCCCGCAACAGATGCCGCCGACCCGATCGACGTCGCCGTGCTCGCCGCCCGTCTCGAGGTCGCCGGCGGAGATATACGCAACGTCGTGCTCGCCGCGACGCACGACGCGGTCGCCGCAGGCGAGACCGTGGGCATGCGTCACCTCGCCACAGCAGCAAGCCGCGAGCTGGCCAAGCTCGGCCGCCGCAGCCCGGCGTTCTGAGTGCGCACCGCGCGATTTGGGTAGCGACTACCGACGACCGGGCCGCTGGCCGCGCGGGACGATGGTCCCGACCACAGCGCGCCGTGCCCCGGGGAGGGACCATGACCGTCACGCACGACCACACCCGTGCGACGTCGACCCCGGACGCAGCCGCGCCCGCCGTCGCAGGCCCCGCCCCTGCGGCGCCCGTGCCGCTCACGGTGGGCGCCGCCGACGATCACGCTGAGGAGCGGGCCGACGCGCTCGCCGACACCGTGCTCACGCGACTTGCCGGCGCACGCGAGGCGCAGGGTGAGGACGGACCGCACGCGCACGACGCGGGCTGCGGCCACCTGCGCCGGCACGCCACCCCGATGAGCGGTGCGGCCGTCGGGCGCGCAGGCGGCGATCTTGACACCGCCACGACGAGCCGCATCGAATCGCGACGCGGCGCCGGCCGCGCGCTCGACGCCCCCGTGCGCCGCGACCTTGAGGGCGCGTTTGGGACGAGCCTCGGTCACGTCCGCATCCACGACGACGCGACCGCGCGCTCCCTCGCACGCGGCATGTCGGCGACGGCGTTCACGACGGGCAACGACGTGTTCCTGGGCGACGTCGACACGTCCTCGGCCGAAGGAACGCGCGTTCTCGCGCACGAGATCGCACACGTCGTCCAAGAAACCGGATCGGGCGTCCGTCGCATCTTCGGGACGCTCAAGTCGGCGATCTTCGGCCCGAAGGACCCGGCCAAGGAGGCTGCGAAGGCCGACCTGGAGGCAGGGAAGAAGGGCAAGAAGAACGAGGACGCGAAGCTCAAGCAGCAGCGCGAGACGAACACGGCCGCGCGGGCGTCGGCCGTGACCGACATCTACGGTGCACCGGGCACGACGAGCGACCTGGGGGCCGCGCAGTCGAAGGTCACGGACATCAACAAGGAGTTCGCCGAGGCGCTCGCGGCAGAGTCCGACCTCGCCTCGAGCAAGGCCGACGCCGGGATGAGCGCGGCCGAGGCAGCGCAGTCGGCCTACGACGAGACGTGGCTGCCCGGCGGAACCCACGAGCACCTGGGGCCATGGGCACCCGCGCGCGGGACGGAGTCCGAGCGGCTCATGTCGCTCATCCGCAAGGCACGAGCGCACGCGACGGCCGCCTCGAACGCGACCGATGACGCGGGCGGCCTCCTCGAACGTGATGTTGAGGCGGTGTACGTGCGCGCGGCGAAGGCCGCCGTGGAGGAGGCGCGCCAGGCCCAGCGTGCGCAGGGCAGCAGCGTCGCCGCCCAAGCGGCGGCTCGCGCCTCAGGAGCCGCGCCGACAGCTCCGCCCGGCGGGGGAGCAGCACCCGTCGACGTGGGGGCGCGTGCGTCGACCCTCATCGAGGCTGAATGGGCGCAAGCAGCCGAGAAGCTGCGGCGCAAGCGCCCCACACCCGGCTCAACCCTCGACCTCGAGATGCGCCGCCGCGCGATCGTGCGCGCCGAGCGCGAGACGCCCGAACCCGAGGCCAACCCGCTTCTCACCGCCGGGCGCGTCGAGAGTGGCTTCGACACCGCTACGGAGGGCCTCGAGACGGTCGCCGGGCTGAGCGGCATGACCGACCGGTCAAAGTCGGCCGGAGAACGAGCCCTCGCCCAGACGCCGCTCGGCGCCGGCGAGCTCGTCGACGCGATCGCCGACGTGAAGAAGCGCAAGAAGGACGGCCTGCGCACCGACAAGCAGTTCGAGGACGCGAAGGACGACCCGTCGAAGCAAGAAGCCGCGACGGAGGTCTTCGGGGACGCGCTGTCGATCGTCACGCATCTCAAATCGGCCGTCGTCAACCTCAAGAAGCTCGTGGCCTCGGCGCGCACGATGCACACCGAGGGTGTCAACACAGGCGAGATGCTCACGAGCGTGAAGTCGGGAGCCGACGCCCTCGGCGCACTGAGCTCGACCGCGACGAGCACCGCGAAGTTCGCCGCCGGGGTCGCAGACAAGGTGGGCGACAACGTCGCCAAGGTCGTTCCCGGTCTCAACATCGTCACGACCGTCTTCGGCGTCGTCTCGGCCGTGACCGACGTCGTTGCCTCGTCCCGTGCGTTCAACACGACGAAGGGCAACCTCACGCAGGCCTACGTGCGCGGCAAGGACAACAACGGCGCTGACGTCATGGTGCGGCCCCTGCTGCGGGTCGCGCAGTCGACGACGATCAACCTGGAGAAGGCGTCATGGAGCGCAGGCAAGGCGGTCGGTGACCTAGGCGTCGCCATCGCGACGGTTGCGACCGCGGGTGGCTTCGGCATCCCCGCAGCCGTCGGCGTCGGCATGTCCGTCGTCGATGCGCTGCACGACGTCGGCCACATGATCGCGAACGAAGTTCTGCGCGGACTTGAGCGCAGCGCGCTGCGCGAGGAGACCGGGCGGCTCGAGGGCAGCGCCGAGAAGCTGCTCGAGCGCAGCCCCGCGACGGCCGTCGACGGCATCATCGTGCGTGCCGCGGGAGGTGACGCGATCGCGCTGTCCTTCCTCTCCGGCTTCTCGGTCGACGACACGCCCGTCGACGCCGCGATGCTCGCGGGCGTCTCGACATCGGACCTCGACGACGGCTCGGGCGACGACACCCTCGTCAAGGTCCGCGACGCTGTTCTCGACGAGCTCGGCGAGGACGGCAACCCGGCCCACATCTTCAACCGCTACGCGTCGACCGTCAAAGAGGCAGGCGGCTCAGTTCTCGACCGGTTCCGCGACACTGGACGCATGGCCTCGAGCAAGAACGCGATGGACCGCGACACCGCCGCCCAAGGCGGCCCCGAAGGCAAGAACCGCGGCCTCATGTGGCGCTTCGGCCAGATGTTCGCACGCAGCGAGACGCACGAGCGGCGGATGGAACGCACAGACCTGCGCCGCGAGGAACACCGCAGCGGCTGGGTCGGCCCCACCGAGATCCCCGCGGGGGCGAGTGCCGCCACGGTCCTCGCCGTGCTCGAGAACTCGACCGACGGCGAGCTCAAGCACGCCCTCAACGACCCCCGGAACCCCGCGACCGTCCGCGAGGCGGTCCTCCTCTTCCTCGCCGAGAAGGCCAAGACCGCAGCCACCGCAGGAGGCACCCCGTGACCAGTGAGACGCCCCTCGCGAGCCAGCTCGCCCACGCTGCCCACGCGGCGCTCGACGCCGCAGGCATCGAGCACACGATGGACTGGGGTGAAGAGACGTTCACCCTGACGGACGGCACCGTCGGCGTGGTCACCCAGGTGCGCGCGGGCATCACCGTGTACGCCGTCGCGGACGACGTCGTGCCCCAGGGCGACCGGGAACGGGTCGCCCTCGCCTCCGCGTACCTCAACTCCCGACTGTCGACGACTGCCGTGGAGATCGACATGGCGCTCGGGCTCCTGGCCGTGCGCTCTGCGGTGGCGACCGGCGACCTCACGTTGCTGCCCGAGGACCTCGGTGGCCTCATCGACACGGCCGCGCACGAGGTGCGCGCGACGTGGGCGCTCGTGCGCGAGCCGCTCGCAGGTGTCGTCGCCGGGACGGTGCCACCCGCGACGGTTGCGGCGGTGCTCGACGCATGAGGACGACCCGCGTGAGACGTCCGGCGACGGCATGGCGCGCCGCGGGCGCGTGCGCCGTCCTCGCGTGCGCGCTCGCGGGGTGCACGTCCGACGATGACGAGGCCCCTCACGTGACGGACGTCGTCGTCGGGGACTGCCTGCGCGCACCGGCCGAGGTGAGCGGCGAGGTCGAGACCGTGACGCGCGTGGCGTGCTCCGACCCGCACGAGCAGGAGGCCTACGCGTCCGTGCCCGTCGTCGACGAGTCGGGCGCGGAGATCGACACGTTCCCGGGCGATGCGTGGCTCAAGTCGTTCTCTGACGGGGCATGCGCCTCGGAGTTCGAGGGCTACGTCGGCGTCGACTACCGGGACTCCGACCTCTTCTTCACGTACCTGCAGCCCAACGCACGCGGCTGGGAGGACGGCGACCGCTCGGTCCTGTGCCTCGTCACCACGACGGGCGCGCAGTTGACGGCGTCGGTGCGCGGAGGGACGAGCTAGTGGGACGCCGCCAGGTGGCGGGGACGGCCACGCTCGTGTGCCCGTTCGCCGCCGGACCGGGAACGCTCAACGTTCTGCCAGCAGCGCGCGTCCTGGTCGAGGGCAAGCCGGCCGCGACGGTTCTCGATGCCGCACCCATGGTCAACGTGCCGTCCTTCGGTATGTGCATGTCGCTCGCCAACCCGACCGTCGCGGCAGCGACGGCCGCGGCGCTCGGCGTCCTCACGCCCATGCCGTGCATACCGGTGACGACGCCGTGGGTGGGTGGCTCCATGACCGTGTTCATCGGGGGCAAGCCCGCGCTCGTCCAGGGAGCCTCGTGCCAGTGCGCGTTCGGGGGCACGATCCAGGTCGTCGTCCCCGGCACGGTGCGCACGCAGACCGGCTGATCTCACCCGCTCAGCGGGTGCTGCAGCGAGCTCGTCGCGGTATTCGGTAGCGATTACCGATGCCGCGTGCGGGACCTGCGTCCTACCGTCGATCATCCGGTCCAGGTGACGCGGCGTGCCGCCGCGCCCGAAGCCGGCCGGCCGCGGCACGACGCCGAGACCTGCAGGTGCGACTCCCCGGACGGGACCGCGACGACGTTGGGAGGAACAACCGTGCTCATCCCCGACGTCGACCGCGCGCTCGAGCAGCTTCTGCGCCGCACCCTCCCACTCTCAGACCACGAGGGCGACATCTCGTTCGAGACGCCCACCTCAACGTGGTCCGCGCAGGTCAACCGCCTCACGGTCAACCTCTTCCTCCACCAGGTCGCCCGCAGCCCGCAGCCGCCACGGCCCGCGCAGCAGCGACCCGGCGCGGACGGTCGCCTCGAACGTCGGCCGCCCCAGCCCCTCGTCGAGCTCTCCTACCTTGTCTCGGCGTGGGCGGGGTCCGTGCGTGACGAGCACCAGCTGCTCGGCGAGGCGCTCACGCGCCTGCTCGGCGCACAGGCTGTTCCCGAGTGGGCTGTTCCCGAGACGCTCGCGTCCTCGGTGCAGATCGCGGTCCGCACGGACGACGCCCATCGGCCGCGCGACCTGTGGGGCACGCTCGGCAGCCAGGTCAAGGCGTCGTTCGGGATCGTCGTCACGGTTGTCGCCGACGTCCACGCCTGGGAGGTCGCTCCGCCGCAGGTCACGGGAGTCGAGGCCGCGACGAGCGTGCTGCCGCGCTCCGGGGTCGCCACGCCATGAGGGTGTTGAGCGCGCTCACGCGTGTTGATGTCACGCCCGAGGGCAGTGCCCGCATCCCGCTCACCGTCGTCAACACGACGGGCGTCATCGATTCGTTCTCCGCGCACGTCGTCGGCCTGCCCGAAGAGACGGTCACGTGCACGTCCGACGCGGTGGGCCTCTTCCCTGAGGCGTCGGCCGATCTTGTCCTCGCGCTCGACCTTCCTGGCGACTTTCCCGCGGGCTCCCACCTCGTCGCCGTCCTCGTGACCTCGGCGAGCGGGGCCCCCGTCGCGCAGCACGACCTTGAGGTCGTCGTTCCCGCGGCTGCGGGGCTCGCGCTGCGCGCCGCACCCTCGCGCATCCGCGCGCGACGCGAGGTGTTCTTCGACGTTGAGGTGCTCGCCACGGGCAACGTCCCGGTCGACGTCGCCCTGCGGGCGCGCGATGCCGAGCGCACGCTGCGCTGCGAGCCTGTTCCCTCGACGCTCTCCGTCCCTGCGGGCGGCTCGCGCGCCACGCGCGTGCGCGTGCGCGCACCGCTCGCGTGGACGGGGTCGGAGCAGGACCTCACCGTGCATCTTGAGGCGACCGCAGGAGACCTCACGGACGGGCTCGAGCTCGTCCTGCGACGCAAGCCCGTTCTCTCGCGCGGCCTGCTCACGGTCCTCACGCTCGTGCTCATCATCGCGCTGTGGGCCGTCGTCCTGCTGCTCGGAATTCGCGGTGCGCTCGGCGCCGATCCCGTGACGCGCACGGCGCCGACGTCCTACTTTGCCGCGACGCCCGCCGAGGGTGCCGCGCCCGGAACGGTGGGTCCTGCGCCCGACGGAGCCCTTCCCAAGGAAGGGCAGGTGCCTGCGGGCGTCGGCGGGACGTTGACGGGTCGCGTCACCTCCGCGGCCTCGGGCGAGGGTGTCGGACGGCTGACGGTCGAGGCCGTGCGGCGCACGGACGACGGGCTCGTGACGATCGCCTCGTCGGCGACGCTCGAGGACGGGACCTTCACGATCGCCGGACTCTTCCCGGGGGAGTACCTCGTCAAGGTCGGCGCGGACGGCTATGAGACGACGTGGTACGCGACGGGATCCAGCTCGTGGACCCCGGTGCGGGCCTCGAGCCGTGACGTGACGGGCACCGTCGACGTCGTCGTCGTGGGGGACCCGGCGACCCTGCACGGCCGCGTCGACACGGGCGCGATCACGGGCGACGACGACGTCGAGGTCACGGTCACGGTGCGCGCCACGTGGTCGCAGGACGAACCCGAGCGCTCCGCCGAGGTGGGCGCCGATGGCACATGGAGCGTCGCCGAGCTGCCCGCGCCCGGCACGTACGAGATCACGGCGTCCGCCGAGGGCTACCAGCCGGCCGTGACGCGCGAGAAGGTCGCGGGCGGGCAGTCGCGCTTCGTCCCCGATCTACGCCTTGGAACGACCCCCGGCCAGATCTCGGGGACGGTCACCGCGGGTGGCCGCCCGCTCGGCGGCGTCACTGTGACGACGTCCGTCGCCGGACGCGACCTCACGGTCGGGACGCCGACCCTCGGCGAGGTCGGCCGCTACGTCCTGCCTGGCCTGCCGACGCCCGGAACCTACCTCCTCACGTTCTCGCGTGAGGGCTTCGGCTCGACCACCGCGGTTCTCACGCTCGCCGCGGGCGAAGTCCGCGAGGCCGACGTCGTCGAGCTCGTCGACGGGGCCGGAACCGTGACCGGCCGCGTCCTGGGCCCGGACGGAACCGGCGTCGGGGGTGCAACCGTCACGGTCTCGGGCGGTGCGCAACCTCTCACGGTCACGACTCTCACTGAGAAGGAGAAGGGGGACTTCACCGTGAGCGGCCTTGCCGCATCCGGTGCGTACACCTTCACGGTGAGCGCCGACGGCCTCGCGACGACCTCGATCCCGGTCAACCTCGACGCTGAGGGCCGCGTCGTGACCGAGGACGGTGGCACCGCCGCGGCCACCGAGGCGCTCACGGTGCGGCTCGGGGCCGCGACGGGCGACGTCCGCGGAACTGTGAGGGACGAGGCGACCGGCGCGGCCGTCGCCGGAGCGCGCGTCATCCTCACCGACGGCCTCACCGAGCGTGAAGCCGTGACGACGGACACCGGGGCGTACGTCTTCCCCGCTCTGGCTCCGGGCACCTACACGGTGACCGCGTCCGCCGACTCTGGCCGGTCCGCAACCGGCCTCGCCCGCGTCCGAGCGGGCTCGACGGCCCGCTGCAACCTGCGGACCGCGTGATGCGCGCCGAACTCACCCCTGCGGTCCTCGACGGCGTCCCGGGAAGCCCCGCGTACGTGAGCGTTGTCGTGACGAACACGTCCGAGGTCATCGCGGCCTACGACGTGCGCGTCCTGGGTGTGGACCCGCGCTGGGTCGAGGTCGACGGCGAGCCCCGGTTGTTCCCGGGCACGACGGGGACGGTGCGGATCGCGCTCACGCTTCCCGTGGGCGTCGCGGCGGGGCCGCGACGCCTTGCGGTCCAGGTGCGGGCCACGACGACGGACGACGAGATCGAGATCCTCGACCTCACCGTGCACGTCCCCGCCACGCCAGGCCTGCGCGTGCGCCTCGATCCGACAACCGTGACGGGCGGACGCCGGGGCATCCTCTCGGTCGAGGTCGCCAACGAGGGCAACACGCGGCTCATGGGGCGCCTGCACGGCGTCGACCCCGAAGCTGCGACGCGGTTCGTCGCGGACCCGGCGACCTTCGACCTCGCCCCCGGCGAGCACCTCGCCGGGCGGGTCGAGCTGCGCGCACGACGCGCGTGGTTTGGCTCGCCGGTCGTGCGGCAGATCGAGGTCCACGCCTCCGACGACCTGGCCGCGAACGCGCCCGACCCTGGGTCGCGGCCGCTTGCGCTCGGCGCCTTCGTGCAGCGACCGCGCTTCTCGCGCGGGCTGTTGTCGATGCTTGGCCTCCTCGCGGCCGTGTCGGTCTTCGCGGTCGTCATCTCGGTCGGGCTCGGCTCGGTTCTGGCGCGGTCCGAGGCTGACCGGAATCTCGCGATCACGGTTGCTCAGGCCCGCGACCGTGATGTGACGATCGCCGGCACAGGAACGCTCGCCGGCCGGGTCATGCAACCGGACGGAGCGCCGCTCACTGGTGTGTCCGTCGACGTGACCGCGGCCGACGATGCCACGGCGGTTGTCGCCTCGACCGCGTCGGACGATGCGGGGGCGTTCCGCGTCGGGGGTCTCGCGTCGGGGGAGTACAAGCTGCGCTTGCGCGGCGCGGGCTTCGCTGAGGTCTGGTACCCGGCTGCGCTGTCCGACGCGGACGCCGAACCGATCGAGCTGAGCGGGGGGCGCACGGTCGATGGCCTCACGGTCATGCTCGGTGGCACGCCCGCGACGATCGCGGGAACGGTGTCGGGCCCCGACGTCGCGGGGGCGCGCGTCGAGCTGCAGGTTCCGCTCGACGTCTTGGCCGCCGACGGCGCGGCACCGTCCGCGACCCCGGGTGAGGGTGACGGCGCAGTTCTGCGCACCTCGGTTGCGGGGTCCGACGGCGCCTTCCTGCTCACCTCCGTCCCCTCGCCCGGCGTCTACGACCTCGTCGTGTCGAAGGAGGGGTTCTCCGCCCAGGTCCACCGTCTCGACGTGGGCGCCGGCGAGGATCGTCAGGGAGTCGAGATCGACCTGCGCACGGGGGATGGTGCGATTACCGGGATCGTCTCGAGCGCGGCGGGCCCCGTGGCGGGGGCGACCGTCGTCGCGACGTGGGGCACCACTGTCGTGCGCACGCTCACGCAGACCGAGGGTGAGGACGCGGGGACCTTCACGCTGCGCGACCTGCCGACGCCGGCGACGTTCACCGTCCAGGTGTCCCACCCGGGCCTCGCCTCCGAGACGCTTGCGCTCGATCTCGCGCGTGGTCAGCAGCTCGACGGCGTCGCCGTCTCGCTCGGCGTCGCGTCGGGAAGCGTCGCCGGTCTCGTGACCGTCCCCCAGGGGACGAGCCCGGGCGGCGTGCTCGTCACCGTGACCGACGGCGCCGTGACTCGTCAGACTGTGACGACGACGAAGCCCGCGGGGGCGTGGCGCGTCGCCGGACTTCCTGTGCCCTCGACCTACACCGTGACGCTCTCGCGCGCCGACCTGGGGACGCAAGTGGTGTCCGTGAGCCTTGATGCGACGGGGGCGATGCGTGCCGGTGGCGCGGCGACCTCAAGCGTGCGGACGCCCATGAGGGCCGCGCGTGGAGCTCTCGTCGGCACGGTGTCGCAGAAGGACCTTGACGGCAACGCGACGCGTGTCGGCGGGGTTGCTGTGACCCTCACCTCGGGTGCGACGACCTTGCGGGTGCGCACTGCGACGACCGAGGCCGACCGTGGTGAGTACGTCGTGGAGAACCTGGAGCCGGGCACGTGGTCCGTGACGTTTGAGCGCCGGGGAACCCGTCCCGTGTCGACGACCGTCACCGTGACGGCGGGCACGACGACGCCGTTCGACCCCGTGCTCGTTGCCCCGGCCTCCCTCGCGGGAACCGTGACCTCGGGTGGTGCGGAGCTCGTGGGGGTCACCGCGCGCCTGTGGACCGCGGCCGCGTACGGGACGGGCCAGTCGCCCGTGGCCACGACGACGACGAACGGCGAGGGCGCCTTCAGGTTCGAGGACGTCGACGCTCCCGCGACGTACATCGTCGAGATCGTCTCGAGCCAGGGGTCAGTCCTGGCAGCGTCGGCGGTCGTCACCGTCACCCAGTCGCAGGCCGCGCACCTTGCTGTCACCGTGGAGGCACCGTGAGCACCGTCGTCCCTGGCACGTCCTGCACGATTCTCGTCGCAGACGACGCGCACGCCCCCGCGGGGCGCACCGCGACGCTCGTCGTCCACGTGCGCTCGATCGCGTCCGTGCCGCTCGACGTCGTCGTGCACGTGCGCGGCCTCGACGACGGCTGGGCGCCGACCCCGGGCGTGCTGTCGGCGCTCGCGCCCGACGAGACGGGAACCGTCGCGCTCCCCGTCACCGCTCCCGCGGGTGCCATGGCAGGGGAGTACGCGTGCGCGGTCATCGTCGACACCGTCCCGACGGGGCTGCGAGTCGAGCCGCAGTCGACGATTGCGCCTGCGCAGGTGCGGGTCGACGCACCGAGTCACGTCGTCCTCGCGGTCGAACCCGCCGAGGCACGGGCTCGGATCTCGCGGCGCGTGAGCGTCGTCGTCTCGAACACGGGCGAGGACCCGGTCGAGCTTGACCTGGTCTCTCGCGCTGACCGCGGCCTGCGCATCGAGGTCCCCGGGAAGGTCCGTGTGCCCGCGCGGGCGACGACGCGGGTCTCGGCACGTGCTCGCATCGTGCGGCCGTCGTGGGTGGGGCACCGCGACCGGCGCGGCTATGAGCTGGCTGCGCACGGGCAGCAGGCCCCCGCAACGTTCCGCGGCGGGGTCACCGCGATGCCGTTCGTCACGGCCGCGATGATGCGGGCGCTTGCGCTCGTGCTCGTCGTTGCGCTGTGGGCGGGAGGGTTGTTCGTCGCGATTCCGCGGATCCGTGAGGCGGTCGGCGAGCAGTCGGCGCCGACTCCGACCGAGACGATCGCGGGTCCCGGGACGACGGCGCCGGGCGGCGCGACCCCCGGCGCGGAGCCGGGCGAGGGTGAGGAGCCCGACGCGGCTCCCGACGATCTTGCGGGAACCGTGCGCGCGGCGGGTCTCGTCACGTCGGACGAGCCCGGCGGCGTCACCGTGCGGCTCTCGCCCTACCGCGGCGCGCAGCTTCCGGGAGTCGGTGGGGCAGAGAGCGCGAGCGGCGCCGCGAGCGCCGGCGGAGCGTCGGGCGGCCGTGGTGCCACGACCGGCCGTGCGAGCGCGGCGGGAGCGTCGGGCGGGGCGTCCGGCGGCCGTGCGCGCGCCGTCCTCGTCCATGCGGCTGCGGCGCCGGTCGAGCCGGTGCGCGCCGAGCGGGCGGCGCTCACCCGCACGCCCGCGGGGGCGCTCGTCCCTGAGACGTCGACGCTCGCACGCGAGCGCACGACGCGAACCCTTGAGGACGGCACGTGGGCCGTCGCGGGCCTCACCCCGACCGCGACCTACCTCGTCGAGCTGTCCAAGCCTGGCTACCAGACGGTGCGGCGCGTCGTCACCGGTGCGGAGGCCGCGGCCGGCTTGGATGCCGAGCTGCATGCGGGGGCGGGCCGCCTCTCGGGAGTCGTGAGGGGCCCCGGCGGCCACGTCGGCGGCGCAACCGTGACGATCACGGACGGCACGGCCACCATCACGACGTCGACCCGGACGCGGGGGGACGTCGGCACGTGGGAGGTCGACGGTCTCTCGACGCCGTCGACGTACCTCGTCACGGTGACCGCCGACGGACTCGGAACGGCGTCGCGCCTCGTGACGCTCGACGCCTCGGATGCCGAGCGTGTGACGATGCGGCTGCGCCACGGCGAGTCTTCGCTCTCAGGAACTGTGCGCGGCCCCGACGGCCTCGGGGTTGTCGGCCCGGTCGGCGGAGCGAGGATCGTCGTCCGCGGCGAGGGCGTCGAACGGGCAGTGACGACCGCAACCGCGGGTCGCACGGGAACGTACGTGCTCGACGGGCTGCCGGTTCCGGGCACGTACACCCTCGAGGTGTCTGCCCCCGGGTTCACGCCCGTGACGAAGCCCGTCAGGCTGCGTACGGGCCGCACCGCGCAGAGCGACGTGCGTCTGCCCGCCGCGGGGGCCGCGATCGGCGGCACGGTCCGCACCGCCGACGGTGAGGGGCTGGGAGGCGTCGGCGTGACGATGACGGGCTCCGAGCAGACGTACAAGACGATGTCGACGACTGAGGGCTCGGGGTCGTTCCGCGTCGGCGGCATGGTTCCGGGGACGTACGTCGTCACGGCTGAGGCGTTCGGGAGGACGACCGCACGGGCCGAGGTCGTCGTCGGTCCGGGCGACACAAAGTTCGCCCACCTCGTCCTGGGCGCGAGCGCAGACGGTGGGGTGACGACCGATGCCCGCATCCGCGGCCGTGCGGTCGACGCCCGCTCGAACGGGCAGATCGAATGCGCGGACTCCGTCACGGAGGAGTGCCTCGTCACCGCGACGCTCACGGCGACGAACGGTGAGGGGGTCGCGCGCACGGTACGCGTGACGACGACCCCGGACCTGGAGTACACGATCCCCGCGGCCGACGAGCCCGGTCTGCTGCCCGGCCTCTACACCGTCGAGCTGACAGTCCCCGGCTACGAGCCGGGAACGGTCCGGGTCGAGGTGCCCATGGGGCGCACGGTGACGGCGACGAACGTCGCGCTCTTCCCGTCGCCTTCGATCATGGGAACCGTGCAGGCCCGGGTCGGTTCGGTGCCCTCCGGGACGTGCGTCGTCGTGTCGCCGACGGGCACACCCCTGCCCGACTCGGCCCGGTGCACCGTCGCGGCGGCGAACGACGGAAGCCCGACGTGCACGATCGACGCCCCGCACCGGTGCGCGGGCACCGGAACGAACGGGGCCTACCAGGTCGAGCGACTGCGGGCAGGTGGCTACACCGTCACCGTCCTGCCGGGGGACGCCGACTACCTCTACCCGGTCGCGGCGACGGAGATCACGCTCGTCGCGGGACAGGTTGCGCGCTTTGACGCGACCCTCGAGCGGCTCGGCCGCATCGCGGTGACAGCCCTCGTCGACACGGGCGGCTCGGGGCTCGACCCGCTGCCGAACGCGCTCGTCACCCCCATCGCGGCCAACGGGACGCGCGGGTCGACGGTTGTGGCGAGCGCCAACGGGGCGGCTCTTCTCACGCACCTGACCGCGGGGACCTATCGCATCGAGGTCGTAGCCCCGGACTCGGGAACGACGACCGTGGCGACCGGGGTCGAGGTCGCGCTCAACCAGGAGGTCGCGCGGCCCGTCGTCGTCGCCTCGTCGGTCACGAGGTTCTCGGGACGCGTCGTGAGCTTCCTCGACGGAACGCTCCCGACGGGGCTCGGCGGCCGCAAGGTCACCGTCACGGGCGTCGTCGGCTACGACGGCATCACCGCGGTGCGCGGCAGCGCCTCGGGAACGACCCGCACGGACGGCACCTTTGACGTCGGCACCGATCCGGACGGCTCGGCCCTCGAGCGTCTCGTGCTCGTCTCCAACACCTTCGACGTCGTCGTCGACGGCGACGCGGCCTACGACGGCACGCGACGGTCAGCGATGCGCGTCGACACCAATGGAACCGTGACGCTCACGGTGGATCCGGTTGCGCGGGCCTTTGACGGCGTCGTCGCGTTCGCGGGCGTCACCGGGGCGACGAGCGCAGATCTGCTCACGCTCGCGCAGAAAGTCACCTACTCGGTGACGAACTTCCCCGCCGGCACCTCCGTGCACGCACCGCAGGTGCGGGACGGCGCGCACGCCGACGTGGCGGCGGGCACGGTTCCGCTCGTCTGGGGTGACACCGAGCTCGGCGCGCCCGCTCCCGGAACGGGCGGCGCGGTGCGCCCGGGCCGCTACATCGTCGAGGCGAGCCTCCCGGGCTTCACCTCAGCGCGCGTTCCGTACACGGTCCCGGTCGTGGGTTCCGGAGCGGTCCCGAACCTTGTCGTCGACCTGTCCAAGCACGGCGTGCTCGCGGTGCGCGTCGTCGAGTCGGCCGGGGGCGCCCTCGTCTCAGGGGCCACCGTCACGCTCACGCTCGGGGGAGTGACGACGACGCGCACGGCCGAGGGGACCGCGCCTGTCTCCTTCGGGGCCGTGGCCCCGGGGGTCTACGAGGTTGACGTCCGTGCGGCAGGGTTCCGCTTCGTCTCGGGAGCCGAGGTCACGGTTGTGGCGGGGGCGACGGTCGCGAGCGCGGTGCCCGTCCCACTCGTCCGGTCCGGCATGATCACGGGCACCGTGACGCTCGACCACGACGGGGCGACGCACGCTGCGGAGGGCATCGAGGTCGTCGCGACGTCCGGCGCGTCGAGCTTCCGCACCCGCACGGGCCCGGGTGGGACCTACGAGATCACGGGCACGGCGGAGACCGAGGGGCTCACCGACGGGACCTGGACGGTGCGGACGGCCCTGGCCGGGTACGTGAGCGCGACGCAGAGCGTCCCGGTTCCAGCGACGCCCGGCGCGGTCGTCGTGGACATCGACCTCGTCCTCGAGCTTGCGACGGTCGACATCACGATCCAGCTCGTCGACGTCGACAACCTCGCGATCAACCTCGGCACGGTCAAGGTGGCGCCGGTGAGCTCGGCGATCCCGCGGCCGACGTGCGTCGAGCCCGCCGGGGGCACAGCCGACTGCGACAACGGCTTGCGCGTGTTCAGGGGCGTTCACCCGCTGCCCATGAACCTTTTGGTGACGACGGACGGCGGGACGGTTCTCACGGTCGAGATCAGGCCCGTCATCGGCGGCTCGAATGCGACGATCCTCGTCCCGGTGACGGGACGCAAGAACACGGTCCGCATCAACGTGCAGGGCCAGGCGGGCGGCGCGACGCCGGTCGCGGTCCCCGACGCGTTGGTGACGTTGCGCGCAGGGGCGACGACGGCCGCGACCCAGGACGGTGAGAACGACGGCGCGGGTGTCTACGTGCTCGAGGGCATCGCGGCCGGGACGTACACGGTCGAGGTCGCCGCGAGCGGGTACGGCTCGGCGACGCGCACGGTCTCGGTGACGGGAGGCCAGACCGTCTCGGTCGACGTCGTTCTGTCGACGACGCCTCGCCAGGTGACGCTCGAGCTCACGTCGGTCAACGGGGGCGACCTCACGGGAGCGGTCGTCGAGATGCGGCCGAGCGGCGGTGGTGCGAGCGAGACGCGGCTCCCGCTCGGCGCCCAGCCCGTGACGCGGCTCGGCTCGGACGTCTTCGGCACGACGTTCGCGCAGGTTCCTCCGGGGGCGTGGACGATGGTCGTCGCGGGTCCGACGGGACACGTGTGGGAGATCGAGCAGCCGGTTCCCGCGACGGGCGGAGACACGGTCGAGATCGACGTCGTGGAGGTCCGTGCGCGCGCGATCGTCGACGCGGACGCGGCGTTCGCCGCCGAGGGCGGCACGACGGTCGAGGTGAGGATCGTGCCCACGACCCCGGGGGCCGAGCCGGGCGGGTTCGCCGGGACGACGCTCACGGTGGTGCCGGGAGCCGGGCACGAAGAGGTGTGGCTGCTCGCTGACGCAGGCGGCTACACGATGACGGCGTCGATCCCCGACTCGCTCCCGTGGGTCGTGGACGGCGGTGTGGCGTCGGGGACCACCAACCTCGTCCTGCACGGACGGCTGAGGCCCGAGCAGCAGAACGTCACGTTCGCTGCGACGAGTGGCACGGTGTCCCTTGCCGCGCCGACGACAACGCTCACCGTCACGGTTGCGGCGCCGAAGAACAGTCCGAGCCCCCGTGGCACCGTCGTCGTCACCCTCGTCCGCGGTGCGACGCGCGTCGCGCTCCCCGGCGTGACGCTCACCTCGAACGATGGAACGGTGGACGTCACGGTGAACCGCACCGCGTCCGGGCTCGTCCCGGGGACGTGGCAGGTCGAGGTCGCGTACACGTCGGCCGAGGTGGATCGTTGGGCGAGCCGGACGGCCACCGTGGCCGGGGCGAGCGTCACGGCGACGACCGTCGCCGGGACGCTCGCGGTGACGGCGCCCGGCGGCGCCTGGGAGCGCGGGGCGACGTTCAGCGTGTCCTCGACCCGCGGGGCTGCGATCACGCTGACGAACGCGACGTGCGTCGTGGGCGCGTCCGCCGCCGCCGCGAGTGTCACGCTTGCGGCCGGCGGAGCGGCGACGTGCACGGTCGCAGCGACGCCGTCGACGGCCTTCGAGGTGCGGCTCACGGCGGCGTCCCTCACCGCCCACGCGGGCTGGGAGACGTGGACGACGTGGACGGACACGGTGCTCGGCGCGGTCGCGGCACTTCCGCCGCCCGCGCCGGACCCCGGCGTGGCCGACCCCGCCGACGTGGGCGAGGGCTGACGGACGCCGCCCGCCTCACCGTGAGCGGGGCCGCGCCGCACGCGGCGCCGCCCCGCTCACGGTGACGGTGAGAGCGTAGAGATCAGAGCAGCAGCGCGATTCCGGCGCACACTGCGCCCACGACCGTGAGCGCGACGAGGATCGGCCACCACGACACCGTCTCTGGCTCCGGCGCGGCCTCGGGAACGACGACGACGGGCACGGGCACGGCGATCGGCGCGGGCGCCGGAGGCGCAGGCTGCGTCATCGGCGTCCCGCAGCGGGCGCACACGGTCGCGAGGGCCGTGTTGAGCTCGGCGCACCCGGGACACGGGACGCCCGTGGTCCTGCCGTGGCCGCCCGTCCCGGGCAGGCGCCTGCGCGCGTCGTCCGAGACAACAGACTCGCGCCGCGGCACGGCGCCCCCGGCCCAGAAGAGCGGTTCGTCGCACGAGAGGCAGAAGTCCGTCGCCCGGCGCTCAGCGGGAGCAACACGCGCGGGCGTGCCACAGCCAGGGCACTCGACGGTGACCTCGCCGAGCGCGGCAGCGCCGCTCGGCTCGGGGGCCAGGTGAGCGCCTGCGGTGCGGTGGGACTCGCGGTTCATCGGGCACCTTCCACGTCGTCCGCCGGAGGGGCGGGGTAGATCTGGGTGCCCGCGACGCGCACGGTCGTGCGCACGTGCGCGGGCAGCTCGTCGAGCACGAGAGCAAGCAGAGAGCGGTCGTCGAGACCGCCGGCCGACGGCAGCGAGACGTCGAGCCACGCGGTGTCGACGGGGCAGGTGCCCTCGGCGAAGACGCCGCCTCCCTCGGTGAGGACGACGCCCGGTCCGCACAGGGCCGTGAGGACGGTGCGCAGCGCGGCGGGCGTGCCCCGTGAGCTCAGGGTCGCCGCCCACGCCCGCAGCAGGTCGCGCTGGCGGGCGTCGTCGGAGCCGTCGGCTCCGTCGAGCGACCGCACCCCGATCCACGACGCAAGCCATGGCAGCATCGCTGCGGGGGCGAGCCGCGTGTCGGCGAGGGCCTCGAGGTTGTCACCGTGGGCCTGGAGTGTGTCGGCCTGCTCCTCGAAGATCGTGACGAAGCGCCGGAAGAAGTCCTCGTCGACCATGCCGGGAGGCAGTTGGTCGACGAGCCAGCCGGGCCGGCGACTCATCGCACCACGACCCGGTGGGCTGCGGAGACGAAGAGCGCCCCGGGCGTGAGGGTGAGGGCGTCCTGGCCGTCGCCCACGCGACGTCGGCTCCGCAGGTCGTAGTCGAAGAGGGTGACCTCCTCGACGCGTTCGACGCCCTCGACCTCGTCGACGACCTGAGCGAGCGCAGCCGCCGTGAGGTCGTGGTCGAAGGGCCATCCGGAGCCGTCGGCCCCGCCGTGCAGCGGGTCGATGCGCGCGTGGAGCGCCTCGAGGACGCGCTGCCGCACGACGGCCGCCGGCCGTCCGGGCAGTGCGCGGACGAGGACTGCGGCGCTCGCACCCTGGTAGAACGGCGCGCCGACCTCGAGCCCGACGCCGACGAGGCGGCATGCGTCGAGCTCGGCGCCGACGACGTCGCGGAGCTGCGGGCTGAGCGCGAGGTCGTCGATGTCGCGGTCTTCGGTTGCGCCGCGGCGCGGGGCCGCAGGCACGAGCAAGACGCGCACGGCTCCCGACCGTGAGGCGACCGGGTCGCCCAAGGGGATGCAGCGGGCCCGCGCGACCGCAGGCGATGCCGCGAGCGCGAGCCGCTCGTAGTCGCTCGCGGTGACGGCGCGCCGTCCGGTGCGGAGCGTGAGGGGCCCGCGCACCTTGGCTTCGTCAACGGTCTCGGCGTCAACTCCTCCGGTCGCGGCGAGCGCGTTGGTGACCGACGCAACCATGGGAAGCGTCGAGCGCGCGACGCTCAGCGCGCCCGGCCCGACGTTGCCGTGCGCGCCGCCGCCGGAGCGGTAGGGGCTCACGCGGATCTGGGCGCCGTCGGCGGGGATGGCACCGTGCTGGCGCACGGTCCCGTCGGGGTGACGCACGGACGGTCCGAAGCGGATCTCGCCTGTTGTCGCCTCCCACACGACGTGCTTGTCGGTGGGTCCCGAGGACGCGAAGTCGGGGACCTCGGTCCAGCTCTCGACGTGCGTCGCGGTGACGACGGCGACCTCCTCGCCGTCACGCCGCGCGAGGACGGGTGCGTGGGCGACGCGGAAGATCTGGCCTGCAGCCCCCGTCGATCGGCCGAGGATCTCGGCTGGGCGTGAGGCCGCGTGCTCCGCCGGGACGCTCACGCCTACGACGCCGACGTCGAGCGACGTGAGGCGCGGGGACGTGCGGTACGTCGGGCGGCCGGGTGCTGCGCGCACGAGTCGCACGCGCACCCAGTGCGCGCCTGTTCCGCCGAGCGTGAGCGGCGGGTGGGCCGCGGGCATGAGCAGGACGATGCGCCCGTCACGGTTGAGGCCGCCGGTTGTGTCGTCGTTGACGGTGAGCCGCACCCACGCTTCGCCGTCCCATGCCTCCCACACGAGCGGGGGGTCGCTCGGATCGATGCCGATGCCGAGGACGTCGGCCGTGACGGTGAGGGCGAGTGCGTGGTCCGCGAGGGACGTCGTGAACCCGAGGTAGGTGGCGTCGTTCTCGGCGATCTCGGGGGAGGGGAAGACGGCGAGGCTCGTGCCCTGGTAGGCGAGGTCCGTCCAGCTGTCGACCAGGTGGTCGGAGCCTGCGGCCGACGTCAGCACGGAGCGCAGGGTCGCGGGGCGCGCGACGGCGTCGCGCACCGTCGTGAAGACGATGTCGTCGCCCGCTGCGGCCGTGGCGCTGCGGGCGGTCGCGACCTCGACCCCTGCGGGCACGACGACGTCCGCGCGTGCTGGTGCCGAGAACCAGAAGGTGAGGTCGGTCGTTGCCGCCGACGGGCCGAAGGGTTCGACGCCGACGAGGTTGAGGAAGTGGGTGTACATCCGCTCGGGCACCTGGTTGACGCGGAAGAGCACCATCTCGCTCATCCACGCGAAGAGCTCGACGAGCGCGACGCCAGGGTCGGAGACGTTGTGGTTCGTCCACTCGGGGGTGTGGCGGGGGATGAGCCGCTTCGTCTCGTCGACGATGTCTTGGAAGGACCGGTCGTCGAGGTTCGGCGGGATGATCGGTGGCATCAGGAGTCCTCGTGCGGGATGACGTAGAACGGGTGGACGAGGTTGCGGCGGTCGTTGGTCGCCTTGACCCGGTAGGTGAGATCGATGTGGACGAGGCCGTGGTGGGTCTCGTCCTGGCGGGGCGTGACCTCCTCGACCTCGATGCGCGGCTCCCACTGGGCGAGCGCGTCGCGCACCGCGCGGTCGATGAGCCCGAGGAGGTTGGGCGTGACGGGTTCGAAGAGGAGGTCCCAGATCCGGCACCCGAACTGCGGGCGCATGAGGCGTTCGCCAGGCGCCGTGAGCAGGACGACGCGGATCGCGGAGTCGAGGTCGCTCGAGCCGTCCGTGAGGGCGATCGAGCCGGAGGCATCGACGCGCAACGGCCAGGTGAAGCCGCGTCCGACGAAGGACGCGGCGGTCGGTGAGGGTTCCATCAGTTGAGCTGCACCATCCCGCCCTTGATCTGGGTGAGACCTCCGGCCTCGACCGATGTCTTGGCTTGCCCCTTGACGGCGACCTCGGCGCCCTCGAGGGCGAGCTTGCTCTGCGCCTTGATGCTGATCTCGGGTGCATCGAGGGCGAGCCGCTGCTTGGCCTTGACGGTGATCGTTGAGCCTTCGATCGTCACGGCGCCCTGGTCATCGAGGTGGATGCGGGTCGTGCCGGACGAGATCGTCACGGGTGTTCCGTCAGGGACGGTGAGGTCGACCTTGTCACCGCCGAGCCGGAGGCGACGTTGACCGCCCGCGAGGGCCAGCAGCACGTGTTGCTTCGCCTTGTCCTTGTCGTCGGAGAGCTCGATGACGTGGCCGGTGCGTGAGGTGAGCGCGCGGTGCTGCACCTCGCCGTTCTCGGTCGTGTCCTTCCAGGGTGCTTTGTTCTTCTCGGAGTAGAGCCCTGCGACGACGACGGGGCGGCGGACGTCCGAGCCTTCGAAGGCGACGAGCACCTCGTCGTTGACCTCGGGGATGACGAGGAGCCCGCGACCGCCACCGGCGCCGGCAGCCGCGACGCGCGCCCAGTCGGAGGTGATCGTCGAGCCGAGGAAGGGGAAGGCCACGCGGACGTGGCCGAGCGGTCCGTTGTCGCCACCTCGACCGTGCGCCGTGACGACGCCGACGACGACCCCGTCGTGCGTGTACGCCGCGGAGCCGCGGTCTGCTCCGCGCCCGCCGAGGTCGGCGAGACGGGTTTCGGCGCGTGATCCCGAGAGGATCTCGGTGGCGAAGCCGGTCCGGTCCCACGTGACGGTGACGTCACGCACGTAGGTGGCGTCGTCTGGCCACCACGTGTCGGCCACCGTGAGCGTGGCCCCGGGGCTCACGGCGACGAGGCGTGGGGCGCGCACGCGTGCCGAGACGGGTCCGTTCCCCGCGAGGTGCGAGCGTGCGAGCGTCGAGGCCTCGGCGGCCGTGAGCGGGCTCGAGGAGGTGTCGAGGACGACCCGCTCGGTGACGTTGATGCCGTGCTTCGTCGGGCGTGCGGCCTCGCTGCTCAGCGCGGTGCTCTGCGCCGCGTCCCACGCTGTGACGATGGCCTTGGTGGGACCGCCTGACTGCTGCGCGACCTCGCAGTGCACGAGCTCTGCGACCGGGAGCGAGACGGTGTCGACGCCCGGCCGGGGAGCACCGGCGGGCCAGAGGTGAAGTGTCGTGCCGTGGAGCACCCAGTCGGAGCCGCACCGCTTCGCGATGTCGTCGATGAACCGCAGCGCCGACCCTGCCTTGAGCAGGTACGGAACAGCGTCGTTGGGGAGTCCTGAGCTGGTGACGGTGATGTGGGCGGACTCTGCGAGGGAGGACATCATGTCGTCGTACGTCTGCTTGAGGAACGTCTGCGCGGACTCGGTCGTGAGCTTGGCGGTCTCGTCCTGTGCGGTGACGACGAGGCGTGTTCCACCCCGTTCGCCCCGCACGGTCTCGATCCGCGTGATGGAGCCGGTGAAGATGGGCACGATGCGGGTGCCGTCCGTCGGCCGTCCCGAGACCCTGAGGCGGTCACCGACCGCAGCGCCGTGGACGCCGCGGCTGTCGAGGACCTTGGTCGTGCTCGCGGCGAACTCGAGCCGAGCCCAGCCGGTGGTCCGCAGTGCGGTGACGATGCGCAGCGCGACGAGGGTTCCGTCGAGGCCGATGGGCAGCGGCTCGCCTGCGATCTCGACGTGCGGCGAGAGCGCGACGGCTTGTGCGCCCGCGTTCACAGGTCCTCGATTCCGGGGACGGACAGCAGGGTTCCGGGCACGAGGCGCAGCGGATCGGTCACCCCGTTGGCGGCTGCGAGCGGCCGCCACCGCGTGGCATCGCCGTAGTAGCGGGCGGCGATGCGATCGAGGGTCTCCCCGGACTGGACGCGGTGGACGCGGTGCGGCTGGGGTGTCCCCGAGGTCGGGTTCTGCGGCCCGAACGCGTGCTCGGGTTCGAACTGCTGCAGCACGAGGTCGAGCGTCGCGCGCAGCGGGGTCCCGTCGGCTGCGAAGTACGTGTAGGCGAGGGCGAGGTCGGCGATGACGGAGCGGAACGAGTGGATCTGCCCCCAGTGGAACGTCACGAGGGGCGGGCGCACGTCGCCTGCGCGCTCGTCCGAGCCGGGCAGGGTTGCGTCGATGTCCATGGCGTCGACGATGCGGCCGGTGTGCTCGGCGACCGAGCGGCCGGTCGCGGTCGTGTCGAAGAACAGTGAGACCTCAAGGATGCCGGGGCGGGCACCGGCGAATCGCAGCCGCGGGGTGGGGCGGCCGGGGCGCGGTGTCGCGTCCCAGGCGTTGGAGCGGGTGAGGCGCAGCTCGGCGGGGTTGTAGAGGCACGCGATGCGGTCGCCGCCCTCGAGCTCGAGGAACGCCTTCTCGGGGGCAGCCATCAGAACGCTCCGGGGGTGAGGCCGCTCGACCGCAGGGCGATGTCGTCGAGGAGGCGACGCTCAACCCTGGGGACGATGCGGTCGGTGAGGTCGTCCACGAGGGCGTCGGCAAGCCGGGCGAGCAGCCGGTCGTCGATCCTCACGGCGTCCGCCGAGGGGCTGGGTCCGGTTGTCGAGCTCATGGTCCGCTCCTCGGGGGTCGGGGGGTGGGCGGTGCGCGTCGTGCTGCTGGCGTCGGCGGTCGCCAGGGCACGCCTGAGGATCGAGAGGCCGACTGCGGTGTCGTTCGTGTCTGAGCCGGACGGTCCGGCCGCGGCCGGGGTGGGTGGCGCCAGACGCACGGGTGCACGTGGCGGCAGGACGGTGCGGCGCAGGGGAACCGCCGCTCCTTGCGTGAGGTGGGCGCGCCACGTGGTCGCGCTCGCGGGTGTGTCGGGCCCCACGCGCGAGGGTGCGGCGGCGCCTGGTGCGCGCCGGACGTTGGCGGCGTCGGGAGCGAGGCGGGTGTCGGCGAACGGGGCTGCGGGTCGCGGGGGCGTCCCCGGGGCAGGGGCAGCGCCGAGGAGCGCGGCGGAACCGGCCGCGGTCCCGAGCCGAAGAGGTCGCGGCGGGGCGAGGTGATCGTGCCTGGCCTGCACGGCCTGCGCTGCCTGCGTGGCCCGCACCACCTGCGTGGCTCGCACCGCCTGCGCGGCCCGCACTGCCTGCGCGGCGTGGTGGGTCGGCGCGGTGTGGAGGGCTGTCGGCACGGGCGCTGCCGATGATGCGGCGCGCGCGGACGCGATGAGCCGACGGACGGCCGTGACGCGGCCGGGTCGAGCGGACCCGACGGGAGCACTGCGGATGTCCGAGGTGCGCGCCAGGGCGCCGGGCAGGCGTGGCGACGCAGCTGCGTCGGCGCGCATCGATGCGCGGGCGCCCGTGCTCGGCGCCGCGGCCCGGGACGCAGCGCTCGCGGATCCTGCGGCCGACGCGGCCGGGACTGCGTGCGCCGGGCCTGCGTGCGCCGGGCCCGGGTGCGCCGTGGCTCGCGCTGCTGGGTTCTGGGATCCTGTGTCGTCGGTGCCGGGGAGTGGGTGCGTCGCAGTCCGCGTGGCGCCGCGCGTCGGTGCGACGGTGAGGCGGGCGCCTGCGGTGCGTGGGCCGCCGAGCGTGCGGTGAGTGATGAAGGCTCGGCGGAGCGGCGTCCGCGCAGGCGGTGTCGACATCTCGACGGGGGAGTCCGTCTGTTCCGGGGTCGCCCCCACCTCAGGTGCGTGAGATCCCGTGCCGGGGCCGGTCGTGTTCGGGCGCGCGTCCGGCGCCGCCGGCGTCGACGCGCCGAGGGTCGACGAGGTGCGGTGCGTCGGCGTCACCGCGGAGGGTGCACCCGGGGCGGCGAGGGGCGTGGCCCACGGGGTGCGCGCACCCAGCGACCCAGGCCGGCCAGGTGTTCCCGGCACGACTGACGCACCCGACGCGGGCAGCGCTCCTGGCGTCCCCGGGGCACCTGGCGTCCCCGAGGCACCGGGCGTGTGCGGGTCCGGCGACGAGAGGTGCGGAGCATGCGGCGCGTGAGGTGCGGGCGCGCGACTCACCCCGGCTCCTGCGCGAGCGCCGGGGGCCGCCGGGGCTCCGGGTGCGTGCGAGGAGGCGTGCGACGTGGCAGGCACGAGAACGCCGGCGGGCTGGGCGGCGAGCGCGCGCGTCGCAACGCCCGTCACGTGGCGCGCCGGGCCCGCCGTCGACCGTCGCAGCACGGGTGAGGACAGCGAGACGGCGACGGCCTCGGGCGCGTGCCCAAGAAGGGCCCGAGCACTCGCGCTGCGCGGAAGGGGTGCGGCCGAGGTCCCGGGGTGATGGGACGCGGACGAGCGACGGACTGCCGCGGGAGCGCTGCGCACCGGTCCGCCGGACTGACCGACGCCTGTGACCTGAGGTGGCTCCGGTACGGGTGCGTGCTCAGCCGCTGTGAGCTCTGCCGTGTACTCCGACGGTGCCTGCTCGGCTGCTCCACGCGCAGCCGCTGCACGCCCGGACGCCGCGGGCGCCGTCGCGGTCGCGGCGCCGATCCCCCCGAGCTTCGGCGCCGCGACGTCTGTTGTCACCGCAGCGTTCGACGCTCCGGTGAAAGAGGTGGCCACGTGCGCGCCCGCCTGTGCGGCCGCCCCTGTGGCGGTCGGAGATGGGGGCCGAGCCGCCACGCGGGTGTCGACGGCGATCGTGCGCGCCGCCTCAACCGTGCGTGCAGCGGCGGCGCGGCGCCGGGCGAGCCGGGGCGGCGCGACGTAGCGTCGCACCGCGGTCGGCTGCGAGACCTGCGCCGGTGACTGGGCTGGTGCCGGGGTCGAGCTGCTCGTCGAAGGTCCGGCGGTACGGCGCGACCCCGCGACGCCGTCCGTGGGTCCGGACCCTGCCGGCCGGGGGAGTGAGCTCCCCGCCGGCGACGCCTGAGGGGTCGACGCCTGTGAAGTCGGCGACGATGCTGGTGCGCGCCTCGCGGGCGCACTGCGGCGCCGAGAGTCGAGCGACGTCACCATGGACCCTGCGGCCGCAACCTCGGCCGGGAGTCGCATGGGGACGGCACGGGGCGTCGCGCTCACGCCGAGGCGCCCGGGTGTCCAGGAGTCGCGGTCGATGCGCGAGGCCGCGCGCGCGAGCCCTCGCCGTGGAGCCGCAGCAGGTGTGCGCGACGGCTGTGCGGCAGCGTCGTCGTCGGGCTCGGAGGCAGCCGTCGGCGACCACCACCGGGGTGCGCGCACTGTCTGCGGCTGTGCGGGAGCCCCGATGTCGGAGGGCTCACGCAGGCTCGTCGTCAGTGGTCCCGTGCTCCGCGCGGCGGGCGTCCGCGCCAGGCCGTGCGCGAAGGCGAGCGAGCTCGCCGCGGTGAGGCCGAGGCGACCCGCACGGAAGCGCGCGAGCATCCCGGAGGGCCGCAGGTGGACTGGCCCCTGCGGCTCGTCGGCGTCGTGCGTGGTCGTGATCGTCGTCATGAGGTCTTCGCTCGGAATCCCTCGTGTGCGACCTCGAGCCGTTCGACGAGCGTCGTGTTCGACTCGACGTCGAACGTCGGACCGTCCCACGCGACCGCGAACACACCGTCGAGCTCCCACGCGCGCAACCGCTCACCGCGGTAGTCGAGCGCCGTCACCGCACCGGTTGCGCGCACGAGCTTGCCGCCGCCAGCGGCAAGGCCCTCTCCCGCGCTCGCCCGCACCCACGAGAACAACGCGTCGGACTCGACGAGCCCGCGCTCGAACACGAGGTTGGGCCACTCGAGAACCCCGGGGAAGGTGTGCGCGAAGTCGTTCTGGCCACCTTCGACGTAGCGGTGCGTGCCGAGCCGCACGGACAGTCCCGAGAGCTTGCGGAACGTGCCGATGGGCACGCCGTCGACCTCGAAGAGGAACCAGCCGGCGGTCGTCGAGTCGCCGCCAAGCGCGCGCTGGTCAGAGCTGCTCACGTGCGGCCTCCCAGGCGCGGTCGTTCAGAGCCGAGACGGCTCGGATGAGGCGGACCCTGTCCAGGTGCTCGAGGTCGAGCACCTGGTCCAGGGGCCAGTGCAGGTGGTAGGAGAGGTAGGCGATCTCCTGCCACAGGGCGTCGGTCGGGTAGCGGAGCATCAGGCTCCGTCCCGGATCTCCTCGATCGAGGCCCGCGTGCGGGCCGACGCGAGCGCGGGGGCCGGCGTGGACACCGGTTCCGCGGCCGCGGCCGGCTCGGCGTCGGGTGCGTCGGCCACCGCCGCCGTGACGGCCCCGTCGGGGGCCGTCACGGGCGCCGGTGCGTCGGCCTGCGCTGCGACGAGAGCCTCGTACTCAGCCTGCGAGCCGAAGTTGATGACCCCGTAGAAGTCCTGGAGGAAGGCCAGGTCAGCAGCGAACAGGTTCTCGATCTCGTGGCTCGTCACCATCTCGAGCGTGCCCAGGCGCTCGACGACGCGGGCGAGGATCACCACGGTGAGACGTGGGTCGTCGGGTCCGTCGACCGTCGGGTCACGCAGCGGCTCGAGCTCGTCGCGCGCCGTCGCGAGGCGCATGACGCCCTCGCGGTGGACGTCGCCGTGACGGTCGACGTACCCGCGGGGGAGAGTGAACGCGTAGCGCGTCTGCAGGCTCACTTGACCCGCTCGAGGCGCTCGATGACGAGGGTGATGTTCTCCTTGACGACCTCGTTGGAGTCGACCGAGAGCTGGTCGGTCGAGATCTTCGAGGGCCAGGAGTTGAAGAAGTTGAAGCGTGCGACCTCGTTGCGGGCCGAGTCGTAGAGCACGATCGAGCCGTTCTTGCGCAGGCCGGTGCGGTCGGTGGCCTTGAGGCCCGCGCCGCGGATCTCGTTGAACCACTTCCACATCTTGTCGCTCGGGGAGTCGAGCGGGGCGACGCGCGTGAGCGCGAGGTCGGCCGTCTGGACGCGGCCGCCCAGGCCCTTGACCTGCTCGGCGGCGCCGCCCGTGCCCGACTGCGTCACGGTGGCCACGGCCACCTCGATGTCGAGGCCTGAGACCGAGATGAGGGCGGTGATGACCTCACCGTCGATCTCGAGGAAGAAGTTCTGGGCGATGATCGGGTCGTTGTTGAACAGTCCGTCAACCACGGTGGTCTCCTTGGGTCAGGTCCGCGCTCAGGCGGCCGAGTTCTTGTTCTGGCTGATGCGGAAGATGACGAACTCGGCGGGCTTCACCGGGGCGATGCCGACCTCGACGACGAGCTTGCCCGCGTCGATCGACTCGGGGGTGTTCGTCGTCTCGTCGCACTTGACGAAGTACGCCTGCTGGGCGGAGGCGCCGAAGAGCGCTCCGGCCTTCCACAGACCGTGGAGGTAGCCGGACAGGGTGCGGTTGACGCCCTCCCACAGCTTGACGTCGTTGGGCTCGAAGACGGCCCACTGCGTGCCCTCGAGGATCGTCGACTCGATCATGTTGAAGAGTCGGCGCACGTTGACGTACTGCCAGTCGGTGTCGGAGGCGAGGGTGCGTGCGCCCCAGACGCGGATGCCGCGCGTGCCGAAGGGGCGGATCGCGTTGATGCCGATGGGGTTGAGGAAGCCCTGCTCGGTCTGGGTGATCGCGCGCTCGACGTCGAGGACGCCGCGCAGGGTGTCGTTGGCCGGGGCCTTCCACACGCCGCGTGTGTCGTCCGTGCGGGCCCAGAGGCCTGCGACGTGGCCTGACGGCGGGATGCTCACGGTCGTTGCGCCGGCGCCGCCCGTGGGGTTCTCGACCGTGATCCAGGGGTAGTACATCGCGGCGAAGGCCGAGTCGTACTGCGCCACCTCGGAGCGCCACTCGCGGACCTGCTGCGGCGTGAGGCCGGGCGGCGGGTCGAGGAGCGCCATGCGGTTGGGGTGGTTCTCGCAGTGCGCGACGAGTGACGTCTGCACGGCCTTCCACAGGTCGAGGTCGACCGTGCCATCGGCGCGTGAGGCGGCGGTGACGAGGTCGGGGACGACGACGATCGTCACGTCCTCGGCGATGGAGAGGCCGTTGATCCCGGAGCGAGCCGTCTCGGATCCCGCGAAGCGGCGTCCGGTGACGGGCACGGGGATGGGGTCGGCCTTCTCGAGGGTGTAGGCGCCGGGGCGCAGGACCTCGAGCTGGGCGGAGAGGTCGGTGTCCTCCTCGAGGAGGATCTCGATCTTCACCTTCGTCGAGGTGGCGTTGACGACCGTTGCGGCGTCGCGTGGGCCTCCAAGAGTGAGGTCGGCGAACTCTTCGACCTCGATGCCGTTCTCGACGATGCGCAGGGTGAACGGCGCGGGGCCCTCGAGGTCCTCGGGGGCGTCGTCGGTCGTGACGGTCACGGTGATGTCGGCGTCGGGCTCGACGGACGTCACGGCGACGGGCAGGCCGAGGGCGCGGTCCGTCGCGGGCAGCTCGAGGCGTGCGGCCTCGCCTGCGGGCTCGACGTGCGGGACGCGCACGATGTAGGCGGCGGTGCCTCCGTTGAGGAAGAACCCGTGAACGGACAGGGGCAGGACGGCGCCCTCGACGAAACCTCCGTAGAGGTTCTCGAACTGGGTCCAGCTCGTGACGAGCCGGGGCGCGAGGCCCTGGGGGTCGCTCGGGTCGTCCTGCGGGGCGCGGGCGGTGAACCCGACGAAAGCGGCGACGGCGGTGGGTGCCGACGCGAGAACCTTCTGGCTTGAGGGGACTTCCTCGACGTAAACGCCGGGTGCGGTGTAGGTGGGCACGGTTCTTCCTCTGCGTCGACGACGGTGGCCGCGCAGGGCGCACCGGACTGGTGGACGACAGCGAACCTAGGCTGTTCCGGTTGCGGGCAGCATCGGTAGTTGCTACGGAACTTTCACCCGGCGGTGTAGTGTCCCGTGTGTTCCTCATCCGCGGGTAGGCCTAAAGGCCTTGATATGCGGGCGGGGGCGACGGGAGTCGAGGGGACGTCGGGAGACGACGATGGAAGGTTCGCGCGGCCGTCCGGCCGTCGATCGGTACGACAGGCACACTGCTGCGTTGCGCCGCGCGGTTGTTCCGGCGCGGCACGGAACCGTTCACACCTCGACGGTCTCGCGCACTGCGGAGGCTGGGCGTGTTGCGCGCTCGCTTGCCGCTGGCAGGTGTGCTCTCGTCTTCGGCGAGGTGGGTGTCGGGAAGACGTTCGTGGTGGATGCCGCGCAGCGGCTCATGGCTGAGAGCCATCCGGAGATCGAGTGGCTCATGATCTCGCCGGATCCCGACGATGTCACTGCGCTGTCGGCGTTGTCCGTGGTTCTGCCCGAGCTCCTGGCGGCTCCGGTGGCGATGGAGGACTCGATCCGGACGTCGATGGCCTACGCGGTGCTGCGGGCGCGTGCGGAGGGTGGGCGGCTCGTCGTGCGGGTCGAGGATGCTCATCATCTCGATCCCATGTCGCGTCGTGTGCTCGTGGGCCTTGCCCGGACGGGTGAGATCGGGCTGGTGGCGACGTTGCGTCCGGGTGTGGCGAGCCGGGCGCCGTGGGTGCAGCTGTGGAAGGACGGCGTCGCGGAGCGGGTCGACGTGGCGCGTTTCACGCGTGAGGAGACGGAGCGCTACGTCTCCGAGACTCTGGGCGGAGAGGTGGCTGCGGACGTCGGGGTCGTCCTGTGGCGTCGCACGGCCGGGAATCCGCTGTTCGTCCGTGAGCTGGCGCGTGCTGCGGTCGAGTCACGGGCGCTTCTTGCGGTGGACTCGACGTGGGTGTGGGATCGCTGGGCGGTCTTGGACCCGCGCGTCCATGATCTGGTGCAGCACGAGCTGGTCGGTCTGTCTGCTGCCGAGCGACACCTGCTCGAGCAGGTCGTCGCGCTCGGCGGGGTCCTCCCGTCGGTCGTCGATGCACTCGATGACGGGGATGCGTATGACGCTCTCGTTGCCGACCGTCTTCTCGAGCTGGTGACGGCGCGCTCCGATGGTCCGGTCGTCGTGCCGACGCTGGTGCGTCCGCACCCGCTCGTGGCCGAGACCTTGCGCACGACGATCTCGTCGCGTGTGCGGGTCGAGGCGCTGAGCCGGTGGGAGGAGCTGACGGGCGGGGTTGCTGCGACTCCCGAGGCTCTCGTGCGGATGGTGACGGACGCGCTTGATGCGGGTGTGGTGCAGGAGGCGGGACGTGTTCTCGAGGCGGCGAACGCGGCGTTGCGAGAGCATCGGTGCGAGCTCGTCGTGAGGATCGTCGGGCTTGCGCTGCCGGACACGACTGGGAGCGATGTCGTGCGCCTGCTCGCGCTGCGGGCGACGGCGAACCGGTTCTTGTCCCGTCCGGATGCGGCGCGGCGCGACCTGGTGACGGCTAACGAGGTCATGGCGGGGCTCGATCTCGATGAGATCGAGGGGCCCGAGCTGCTCAGTGTCCTCATGCATCTTGAGGCGGAGCTGCAGCAGTTCGAGGGCGATGACGCGGACGGCGCGCTTGCCGTGTTGTCGACGCTGCGCGAGGCGGTGCGTGAGCGCTGGCCTGCGACTCCTGCGTCGTGGTGGCAGGACGAAGAGGTGCGACGGCTGACGTGCCTGGCGGCTGCGGGTCGTCTCGCGGAGCCGATGGCCCGTGCTGAAGAGATCTTCGCGGCCAATGCGCAGCGTCCTGCGGCCGTTCTGGGTTTTGTTCCCGCGCTCGTGGCGGGGGCTGCGCAGATGCCGGGTGGCCATGGCGCGCTCGGGCTTGTCGAGCGCTTCATGGGGGTCGCGACGGCGCATGCTGATGCGGCGTCGTGGGCGGTCTCCGACTTGGCGACGGCCGGCTTCATCGCGTCGGGCCTGCTCGGGTATGTCTTGCCCGCGGCCGAGGTCGAGAAGCTGCTGGGCGCGGAGGGTCTGCCGTTCAACGTCGACGTCGTGGCGCTCAACTTGTTGCATGGGATTACTGCGATGCAGCGGGGTGACTGGCCTGTTGCGCGTGAGCGTCTTGCTGCGGCCTCGCGCCGGTATGAGCACAGTGACGTGCAGGGGCGGCTTGCGGTGACGTACTCGCTCGGTGCGATCGTGGCGGCGGCGTTGGGTGAGGTTGTTGAGGCGCGTGATCTGCTGGAGCGTGCGCGGTCGGTCTCGTGGGCGGGTGTCCGCACGCTCGTGGGCTATATGGGCTTGCTCCGGCTTGATGCGCTTGCGTGGCTGCGTGACTCGACGTTGGTGGGGGAGTCGATTGCGCTCGCGGAGGAGTGCCGCGCCTCCGGGCTCGTGCGGGTCGAGTTCGAGGCGTTGCACCGTGCGGTCGTGGCCGCGCGTCAGGGCGCGGCCGTGCCGCCCGGGGCCGATGTGGCCGAGCTGGTGGCGCGTGCGCTCGCGATTGCACCCGGTCTGGACGGTCCGCGTGCTGCCGCGGTCTGCGCGCATCTCGAGGCGGTGGTCGCGGACGACACCCAGCTGGCGCTCTCTGCTGTGCGGGACATGGCGGCGGCGGGGTTGTTCGTGCCGACGGTGGCGCCTGCGGTTCAGCTGACGCGGCGGGAGTCGCAGATTGCGGCGCTCGCGGCGGCGGGGCTGAGCTCGAAGGAGATTGCGGAGCGGCTGACGCTCTCCGTGCGGACCGTGGACTCCCACCTGTCGCGGATCTTCGCGAAGGCGGGAGTGCGCTCGCGTCGGGAGCTGGCGGCTGCGCTTCACCTCGATCCGACGACGTAGCGTCGCTTCCGCGCGCACCTTTCCGACGGGTTGACGCGGTCCCCGTCCGACGGGGAGGACGCATCAACGCGTCAGGAGGAGGTCAGTCGTCGTCCGGGTGCGGGAGGTCGCGGCCGCGCAGTGCGTCGATCGCGCGTCGTTCGCGCTTCGTCGGGCGGCCCGCTCCGCGCTCGCGCATCGCGACGGGTGCGGTGCCTGCGGTGCGCGGCGGCGGGGGAGGCGTGTGGTCGGTGTAGGACTCGGCCGCGATCGGTGCCCCGACGCGCTTGGTGAGAAGCGCGCGCACGACGACGATGCGCTCGCCTGCGTCGGTGCGCGCGTGGACCTCGTCGCCGACGCGGACGGGCGTCGAGGGTCTGGCGCGTTCGCCTGCCACCCGGACGTGCCCGGCGCGGCACGCGGCTGCCGCGAGGGAGCGCGTGCGGTAGATCCGCACGGCCCACGTCCAGCTGTCGACCCGCACCTTGGCTCCGTCTGTCACGTGCTCACCCTAGCGAGGCCGTGGCAGGCGTCACGTGTGACGCGGTGATCGCGGACGGCCGTGGGCAGTGTCCGAGGGGCGTCGTAGACTCGCCTTCATGAGTGAGCCGATGTTCCCGACCCGTGGCCCGGACGATCCCTCGGATCCCCGTGGGCCCGGCGGCTCGGCGACGAGCGTCCTCGAGCGCGCCGAGCAGGCCCAGGAGGCCGAGCCCGGGGATCACGAGCGCTTCGCGCACTACGTGCGCAAAGAGAAGATCATGCAGTCGGCGTTGTCGGGGCGTCCCGTCATCGCGCTGTGCGGCAAGGTGTGGGTTCCCGGCCGCGACCCCCAGAAGTTCCCGGTGTGCCCGGTCTGCAAGGAGGTGTACGACGGCCTGCGTGACCCGCAGGACGGCGACTCCGACGGCGGCCAGGGTGACGGCGGCCGGTGACGGCGGCCAACGGCGAGCCTGACGTCTTCTCCTCCGCGCTGACCGAGCGGGTCGAGCGCGCCGCAGCACGGGCGCGCGCCCGCACGCAGGTGGGAGGTGCCGCGCCACGTCAGGCCGTGCAGTCCATGCCCGTGCATGCCTCGGCCGTCGCGGCCGAGCAGCTTGCTCCCGCCTTCCCTCAGCGTGCGCCGTGGGGCACGGCGACGAAGCTGCGCGCGTGGCAGGCCGAGGCTCTCGACCGTTACCGCGCGACGCAGCCTCGTGACTTCCTTGCCGTGGCGACGCCGGGCGCGGGCAAGACGACGTTCGCGCTCCGTCTGGCGACAGAGCTGCTCGAGGCGGGCGCGGTCCGCCGTCTGACGATCGTCGCGCCGACCGAGCACCTCAAGCACCAGTGGGCGGACGCAGCGGCGCGCGTCGGAGTGAAGATCGACCCCAACTTCCGCAACGCTCAGGGCCGGGCGGGCTCGCAGTACGACGGCGTGGCCCTCACGTACGCGCAGGTGGCTGCCAACCCGGCGCTGCACCGGGCGCGCACGGAGTCCTCGCGCACGCTCGTCATCCTCGACGAGGTCCACCACGGTGGTGACGCGCTCAGCTGGGGCGACGCGTTGCGCGAGGCCTTCGAGGATGCGACGCGTCGGCTTCTGCTCACGGGCACTCCGTTCCGGTCGGATACGTCGCCCATCCCGTTCGTGCGTTACGAACGCGGCAACGACGGGATCCGACGGTCGTCGGCGGACTACACCTACGGCTACGGCGAGGCGCTGCGTGACAACGTCGTGCGTCCGGTGATTTTCATGTCGTACTCGGGCCAGGTCCGGTGGCGCACGAAGGCCGGCGACGAGGTTGCGGCGCGCCTGGGCGAGCCCATGACGAAGGACATGGTGTCCCAGGCGTGGCGGACGGCTCTCGACCCGAACGGCGAGTGGATCCCGTCGGTCATCCAGGCAGCTGACACGCGGCTCACCGAGGTGCGCCGGACGGTTCCCGACGCTGGTGCGATGGTCATTGCGACCGACCAGACCGACGCGCGTGCGTACGCCGGGCACATTGCCCGGCTCACGGGGCATTCGCCGACGGTCGTTCTGTCGGACGACGACGACGCGGGGGCCCGCATCGACGAGTTTGCCAACGGCGACTCGCGCTGGCTCGTGGCGGTGCGCATGGTGTCCGAGGGCGTGGACGTGCCGCGACTCGCGGTGGGCGTGTATGCGACGAGTGCGTCGACGCCGTTGTTCTTTGCGCAGGCGATCGGCCGTTTTGTGCGTGCCCGACGACGTGGTGAGACCGCCTCGGTGTTCTTGCCTTCCGTTCCTCAGCTTCTCGAGCTTGCGCACGCGATGGAGGCCGAACGGGACCACGCGCTCGACCGGCCGCGCAACGAGGCCGAGGGCCATGACCCCGAGGCTGAGCTGCTTGCCGCCGCGAACCGTGAAGAGAAGGGCTCGGACGACTTGCTCGGTTCGTTCGAGGCGCTCGAGGCTCAGGCGTCGTTCGACAAGGTCCTCTTTGACGGCGGTGAGTTCGGGCTCGGGGCCGACATCGGCTCGGACGAGGAGCTCGATTTCCTGGGGCTGCCAGGTTTGCTCGACGCCGAGCAGGTGACGACGCTGCTGAGGCAGCGCCAGGCGGGGCAGGTGGCGCGGGGGCGCGGCGAGGCCGACACCGAGGAGTTTGACCACCGTCGCGCTGCGGATCTGCGCAAGGAGCTGAGCCAGCTCGTCGCGGGCTGGGCGCGTCGCTCGGGCAAGCCGCACGGCTCGATCCACACTGAGCTGCGCCGACGATGCGGTGGGCCGGACGTTCCGCAGGCGACGGTCGAGCAGCTCGAGCAGCGCGTCGCGATGGTCCGAGGCTGGTTCGTCGGGCGCCGGTAGTAGTTGCACGGCACTGCCCTCTTTTGGGGCTTGGCGCGGCACGTGGGGCCTGCTAGGTTTTTCCCGACCCCAAGGGGGGGGGGGGGGGTCAGAGACGAGGTTCGACGTGAGACGGTCAAGAACGTTCATCGCCGGCGGCGCGAGCGCTGTTGTCCTGCTAGTGCTGGGAATGGCTGCGCCTGCATATGGGCTAGGAGTGACAGCTAAGCCTTGCACCTTCGACTACGCCTATTCAGGGGTGAGTCACGGTACTGGTGCGGAGACATGGCAGACAAAGGCCGGAGCGTGCGGGGAGGTGGGCGCCCGGGCGCGTTACAAGACGTACCCGTCTTCGCCGACGTACACGACGTCATGGACTTACCACAGCCTTCACGCGAAACGTTTCCCGGGCAATATTATCCAAGGCGGCGGCCATAAGGTGACCAAGCCCGCGCTTGCGTTCAACAGCGTTAGGGAGACCGACACGTGACGCGTCCGGTGGCCAGGGCGGCTGGTCTTCCGTGCGTGACGGCTGCCCTGGTTGCCGGAGTGATGCTTCTGGGCGGTTGCACCGGCACGGCGCCAGCGTCCGAGCCTTCACTCGCATCGAGCGAGCCCGTCCTCTCTGCGTCTCAGTCGGCGGAGATCGCTGACGGCGAGGTGACGCCTGTCGAATACGAGGCGGCCTACCGCAGGTACCTCGGGTGCATGTCTGAGGCTGGACATGAGGTCGTGGAGACCGGCAAGGATCGGACCGTGTACGAGTACGCCGTCTCCGATTCAGGCGCTGACGCAGATGCCCGCTGTTACCCGTTCGAGTTTGCGCGGGTCGACGCCGCTTGGCAGATCGCGCATCAGGATGACTCGAAGAGCACGGACAGCCTGCGGGACTGCCTGCGCCGGCACGGGGTCGAGCCCGGGGCGACCGTCGCGGAGATCGCCGCTCAGATGAGTGCGGCCGGAATCTCGTCTGGGGACTGTGTGTGACGCGCGCGACCAACGTGTTCCGCAGGTCTTCTCCCCATTCCGTCGTGCTTGCGCTCTTCCTTGTGTGGGTCGTGCCCATTGCTGCCGTCGCGATGCTGCTCCCTCGCGCTGCGGCGGCGGAGGTTGCGAGCACCGCCGTGCGCCCTCCCACTGTCGTGCGTGTCGGCGAGGTCGAGGACGCACGCCGCAGCGCGGTGCGGATTGAGGTGCGGCGTAACGAGCCTCGGAGCGTCAGTGTGCGCCGCGCCGGCATTGTCACGAAGGTTCACGTAGGGGTAGACGAGACGATCAAGTCCGGGGACGCGATCGTTTCGATTGACGGGGTCAAACTGGTCGCATTTATGGGTGAATCCCCCATGTTCCGGGACATCGGTCCGCGGACGCAGGGCGAAGACGTCCGTGCCTTAGGAACGTTCCTCGCGGCGATGGAACTGCTGCCGGTCGACAGGGTGAGCGAGAGTTACTCGAGCGCACTCGGAGCTGCGATTTGTGAGTTCCAGAAGGCCTCAGGAACAACGTGCGATCGCATCTTCGCCGCTGACTCCGTCCTCTTCGTGGCAGAGCAAGGTGCCACAGTCGCGACGGTCCACGCCGTGCTCGGCGACGATGTCGTTTCTGGCGAGCCCGTCGTCGACCTCGAGGCTGCGGTCGAGTCGGTAGTCATCGTCCCGGAGGCCCCATCGTCACGACTGGTGGCGCTCGAGGGGCGGGAAGTTGAACTGACGGCAGCCAATGGTGAGCGCCTGAGGCTCCCTGACGTCTGGGTCGAAGCCGAGTTCCGTGACTCGGTGGCACAGTTTGTCGCTGCGCATGCGCGTGTAGGTGCCGCCGACGGAAGAGCCTCGACATACGACGGTGTGACCGTTTCACTGGCTGAGGCCGAACGTCGAGGAACGGTGCCGAGCTCGGCCGTTCATGTCTCTGAGGCCGGGGCGCCCTGTGTGTTCGTCGTCCATGGAGAGCAGTACGTCGCGACGCCGGTCGACGACGTGCGTGCGATGCCGGGCCTCGGCGGTGCGCTGGCAGTTCCCCCCGGGCTGGCAGGGGAAGACGTGGTTCGCGCACCCTCGCAAACTCTGCCGATCGGGGTGCTCGCGTCGTGCAGGTGACCCTCCGCGACGTCACCGTCGTGCTGGGCGGCAACGTCGTGCTCGATGGCTGTGACGCAACTTTTGCCTCGGGCCGCGTGCATGCGGTCGTTGGTCCGTCCGGCAGCGGCAAGACGACGCTCCTTGGAGTTGTCGGAGGCTTGCAAAGGCCTGATGTCGGGTCTGTGTCGCTCACGCACGGCAACGGCACGACATCGCCGATTTCTTCCGACGACGTCGTCTGGGTGCCCCAGGGTGTCAACGTGCTTGTGGGCCGCTCGGTGCTCGACAACGTGATGATCGGGCCGCTCTCAGGAGGCGCGTCGAATGAGATGGCTCGGGACTCGGCGCGCGCAGCGCTCCGTCAGGTCGGTCTTGAGAACAGGGGGCAATCGATCGCGCGCGAACTGTCCGGTGGTGAGCTCCAGCGGGTGGCACTGGCTCGGGCGGTTGCCGCTGGCCGACCGATCGTGCTCGTGGACGAGCCGACGTCGAGCCTCGACGCGCGTAACGCGGCGGAGGTCGCAAGGATTCTGGGTGATCTCGCGACGGACTCCGTGGTGATCGTCGCGACGCATGATGAGGTGGTGAGGGAGGCCGCGCACACGGTGCTGCACCTCCGGGGCACTTGAGGCGGCGCGGATGGCGCGTGGGAGCGCTCGCGAGGGAGGCGCTGCTCAACACGGTGCGTCGCGGGTCTGCTCTGTGGGCGGTCGCGGTTCTCGCGGTGCTGACAGGAAGCGGCGCTGCAGTTTTTGCGTCTGCTCAGCAGCAGGAGTTCGTCGACCTGCTCGCTGATCAGCACGCTAGGGGTCGCGGGGTCATCGTCATTTCGTCGGCTTCTGCGGAACAGGAGGCGGCGATCGACCGAAGTTCGTGCGAGGTGCTGACGAAGCGGCCTGATGTTCGACGGTCTGGACTTCTCGTGCAGTCGAGGCGGATGGACCTGCCGACTCTTGGAGCGGACATCCAGGTCGTCGGGGTGTCGCTAGGACTTCACCCGGCCCTCGTCGAGCACGAGGCGGTCGTGGGGCCAGCGCTTGGCGGGGAGCCCGGCACTGTGAGGCTGCTTCTCGATGGTCGTGCCGTGGACGGGATCGTGGCTGGCGGCGGTGTGCCGACGTCGGGGATGGACTCCGCGGTGGCGGTCGGCCTCGCGCCCGACGTCGTGACGGGGCCGTACTGCCTCGTCGAGTTGGTCGATCGGGCGCGGGTGGGTGATGTTGCCCCCGAGCTCGTCGCGGCGCTCAGGTCGAACAGCCATGAGCTCGTGGCCGGACCGGCTCTGCGCGAGTCCATCGATGTGCTCGACATGCATGCACGCAGAGTCGAGAGGTTCATTCCTGTGGTATTAGGTGTGTTCGGTGCTGCGTGCACATTGCTCGTCAACTGGCTGCGGTCGAGCGCATTCGCTGCCTATCGCCTCTCGGGCACACGTCGTGGGGAGCTGCTCCTTCTCGTCATGCTCGAGCAGGTCGTGGCCGCAGGTCTTTATGCGACGAGCGGCGTGCTCGCCGTGCTCGTCTTGGGCGGACCGCCAGCAGCGGGCCCGTGGCTCTTGATCGGAGCGTTTGTCTGGGTGGCTTCTGCTCCGGTGAGCTGGCTGGCTGCCGGGCGCAACCCCTTTCGGATGGCCAAAGACAGGTAGTGTGGCGGGAGCCGGTGTCGGTGCCCCGACGTAGGCTGGGGCCGTGATCCTCGACCTGCCGCGCGTGAGTGTTTCGACGGACCCCGGCGCAGACCTTGAGTCCGCCGGGGCCACCGATCTGCTCGCGCGCCCTGAGGACGCGTGGGTGACGCTCGTATGGAATGACCCGGTCAACCTCATGACCTACGTCGCATACGTTTTCGAGTCCTACTTCGGGTATCCGCGCCACAAGGCCGAGGAGCTCATGCTCCGCGTTCATCACGAGGGGCGCACGGTCGTCTCGACCGGGGGGCGCGAGCACATGGAGCGTGACGTCCAGGCGATGCATGAGTTCGGGCTGTGGGCCACGATGCAGAAGGCAGGGGAGCCGTGAGGCCCTTCGAGGAGGTCGATGGACGCTTCGTCGCGCGTCTCACGCGTGACGAGCGGTTTGCGATCGCGCAGGTTGCGGAGCAGATCGTCGAGCTCCTGGAGCAAGAGATCGATGGTCTCGAAGAGATCGCTGCGGCCGTGGCCGATGACGCGATCCCCGCGGCGCTCCTCGGGCTCGGTGAGGCTCGGGTCGAGGCTCCCTCCGACCCCGCCGTGCGCCGGCTCCTGCCGAACGCTGCACCGACCGATCCGGGCGTGGGTGAGGAGTTTCGCCGGCTGACGCAGACGGACCTTGCGCTATCGAAGGCCGCGCGCCTCACGTCATTGTGCGAGGCGCTCGTCGGGGTTGACGAGCCGCTGCTTGATCTTGGCGCTCATGACGACGCGGCCACCGTGGACGCCCAGGTCGTGGGAGGCGCATTCGACGACGATCCGGAGCCTGACGACGAGCTCCTCGGAGCTCGTGAGATCGCGGTCGAGCCGGCGGACGCCCGGTCGTTCGCGGGTGCCCTCACCGACGTGAGGCTCGTCCTCGCCGAGCGACTCGGTCTCGCCACGGACGCCGATTCTGACCGCCTCTCGACGGCTGTCGAGGCTGCGTGGCGGGGTGAGGTCGAGCTCGACCCGCGCGTTGAGCTCCTTGGCTCCGTCTTCCTGCTCGCGGGCTATCTGCAGGAGTCGCTCCTCGACCTCATGCTCGCGCGTCTGCGGGGCACCGCTCCGGGGCTCTGAACCCTGCGCCTGGGCGTCGTGGCTGGTCTTCGAGGTGCGCGACCCGGAAGGTCGACGCAAGATGGAGAGGGTCACCCCACCTCGGGGCGATGTGAGAGGAGAGTTCCATGCCTACCTGGCTCATCATCCTGCTCGTCGGTGTCGTCCTTGTGATCCTGGGCGTCGCGACCGAGATCGGAAAGTTCCTCATCTGGATCGGCGTCGTTGTCCTCATCGTGAGTCTCATTCTCAGCGTCGTTGGTCGCGGCAAGAGGGTTTAGCTCATCACGTGGCGAAGTAGCGCCGCACCGTGTGCGAGGAGCGGGGGGGGGGGGGGGGGGGGGGGGGGG